>JAEINT010000019.1 GCA_016342745.1 Labilibaculum sp. | reverse complement strand
AATACGAAGTTTTAATGAATGCACCCTAAAGGTACTTAAGTTTAGGCTTTAGCTACCTTTAGGTTTCGTTCAACAAATGCTAAATTGTCACGGGCGTTGATAAGCTTTTTGAAAGGTTCGAACAATTAATGAACTCCAGCAAACCAAATAAAGCTTCTCTCCTACACTATTTAAATGCTTTCTTAATTTAATATGTGCACTATCCCATAATAAAATAATATGTAAATTTATTCGGCTTGCTTACTTGGCGCATTGATAAGGCTATTACTTTAAATCGCCCAAGAAACTTAGCAAGCCTGTTATGCATAATTTGAGATACACCCTAAACTTTTTTAATATGGCAAAAAATATTATTTTGTTTCTTTTTTAATTCCTAATTTAAGCCATGCTCAGGTACTTAAGAAAAAGATTAATGCCAATGGTGGCATGAAAGAAATCTATTATCAAAAGAAAATTAAGGGAGTGGGCAAAGTTAAAGAAGGAGATTATAAGAAATATTATAAAAGCACTCGGAACTGCGACATTTTGATTAAAAAAGGTCAGTATAAGAATGATAAAAAATACGGTATTTGGACTTATTATAATACAGAAGGGGATTCTATTTATGCATTCAATTATGATCGTGATACAGTTGAATTTATTAATAAAAATGCAAAGAGAATAGTGAGAAGGTATCAGCAGTTTTATTTAAAACAACGAATAAATATGTATACGGATAAACCAAATATGTATGCTACTAGTTTTGTTTATTCTGTTGTGTCTGATCATGCAAGATCAGAAAATATTTCACAGCCAATATTTGTTACAGGAGATTCAGAATTTTATAATATTTTATTTGCTAGCATAATAAAAGCTATTCAGTATAATGCCTATGTCTCATATAATTTTACTAGTATAATCAAATTGAAGATAAACAAAGAAGGAATTCTAGAAGATATTAATATTGATTTCTCTTCAAGTCCAAAGATGAATGATGTGAAAAGGAATATTCTCGCACAAGGGCTCAAATGGATACCAGCATATGAAAATGGTAAACCAGTTGATTATGAGCTTTCAGTACCTATCTTTTGTCATTCAAGAGAGGATGAAGGAAGATATTATTTTGACTTAACCTTTTGTAGAAGAGAGTTGTATGATACTCTGACTCCTTCTTGTGACGAATGGCCTTATAAGTTAGGAGGGGATGCAAAGGTGTTTGTATGGGTTCGTTAATAACTATGCATAATATTTTGTATAAGTATTGGCAAGGAAAGTGCTAAATAGCAAGGTTCGTAGCCCGCTCAATCAGCGTAGCGGTTTGACAGGAAACTACCATGCAATCTGACACTATTATTACAATTTACCGTTATAGGGCAATTCTCCATATCACAAAATCTAAATTACTTTCTCTTGCTAATGTGAAGTTTTAGCTTTTTTTAATAAAAATCTTTGGATTTACTAAATAGACTATGAATAAAAAGATATAAAATAGAAACTAAAATTTAACATTAGCTGAAATTCAAGAACTATATAAAATATAATGAAAAACATAATCGTTGCTTTGATCTTACTCTTATTGGTATTTTGTGCAAACGGACAAGATTGGAAATGGAAGAATCCCATACCAACAGGGAATATTTTAAATAAAGTGAAATGTATCGATTCCTTGACAGCTATTGCTATTGGTAAAAAGGGAACCATTCTAAAATCAACAAACAAAGGGCTTGATTGGAGTATTCAAACATCGGGAACAGATGTGGATTTAAACTCTATTTCCTTGGTAGATAAGGACACGATATATATTAGCGGGGAGGATCATTCGGTATTCAAGACAATTAATGGTGGAGAAATCTGGAAGAAAGTATTTAAGGGTTCTGGAGGTTCCAGCATTGCCACTCAAGTTTTTTTTGTTAATGCTGCTATTGGGTATCTGCTTGGAGGTAGTATGCGTCTATATAAAACGAGCGATTATGGTAAAACCTGGATCGATTTAAATGTTAGTACTGAATTTCAAAACGTCTCTTTTATTTATTTTACTTCAGAAAATGTAGGCTATGGAGTTAGAGATTGTGAATTGTTAAAAACAATTGATGGTGGAATCACGTGGTCGCAAAAACGCCTTTCAAAATGCTTTGTATACAAATCTATATTTTTCATTGATAAAAACAGCGGTTATTTAGTTGGATCGTCTGGTACCATATTAAGAACTAATAATGCTGGTGAAAGTTGGACTGTATTGAATGAATACCCCTCAAATTTAACTAATTCTAATCTTGAATCGATTGAATTTATAAATAATGATGTAGGTTTTGTAGTCGGGCAAAAAGAAATATTGAAAACCTATGATGGTGGTAATAATTGGGAAATAATTCATCAATCTAAATTAGATCTGTTTTCAATCAGTTTTTTTGACTCTGTTAATGGTATTGCAGTGGGGGGAGATTGGTTAAACGGAATTCCAGAAATCCTTAATACTGCAGATGGCGGCAATAATTGGAATGAGAATTCCTATACAGCTACCACCAAATATATTGATAAAATTAAATTTGTTAATAAAAACATCGGTTATTCAGTTGGAGGTCATGTTACAGCTACCTATAGCGGATACATCATGAAAACTTTGAATGCAGGTAATTCTTGGAATAAATTAGATACAGGGCTGGATACTTATTGGATAAATGATATATCTATTCCTAATATTGACACTATTTATGTTGTGGCTAATCGTGGTCAAATTCTTAAATCTTCGGATGCAGGCACAACTTGGTCAGAACAAAACTCAAATACATCAGAAAACCTCTATGCTGTGAAGTTTTTAAATACAAGTACTGGTTATGCAGTTGGTAATAATGGTACAATTATAAAAACCAATGATGGCGGTGATACTTGGGATAAGCAAGATTCACCTACTGATGGAACTCTGCGTAGTTTATACTTTAAAGATATAAATACAGGTTATATTCCTGCTTATGAAATTGATTCTACAATATTATTAAAAACTATAGATGGTGGAGGAAATTGGATAAAAAAGAGCATTGGAACCGTTAGTGATCCTAGGGGAATAGATTTTGTTAGTACTGATACTGCGTTTATTGCTGGTAGTAGTGGGGGAATTTTAAAGACTAGTGATGGAGGAAATAATTGGGAACAATCTTATCAGAATGGGAATAATTATTTCGATATCTTTTTCACAAATAAAAATACGGGATATGTAGTTGGAGATCGTGGTGAAATTTCTATGACAGAAGATTGCGGTAATAATTGGACAGCTGTTAAGTCGGGAACGGATAAACAATTAAGGTCTGTCTTTTTTACTGATGTAAACACAGGTTATGCGGTTGGTAGAAATGGTATTATTCTGAAAACGACCAATAGTGGGAGTTGTTTAAGAGCGTTTAATCAGTCAAAATATTTTACTTGTAGCTATGATACAGTTTTAATAAAACCCAATTTTGTAGGTGGTACCAAACCAGTCACCTACCGTTGGGAAGATTCACAAACGACATCTTCAATTTTAGTATCTCCTAATTATGAAACAACCTATACTGTTACTATTACAGATTTTGAGATGAATTCTATTGATATCCAAATACCAGTATATGCAACTACAATACCTACTCCTGAAATTAGACTAAGTAAGGATACTCTAATTTCAGACTCCGAGTACGGTAACCAATGGTATTGGGATCAAAACTTAATAGTTGGAGCTACAACACAAAAAATTATTACTAATGTAACAGGAGATTTTCATATAATTGTATCGTACAATAACTGCCATTCAGAAAAATCAAATACTATTCATTTCGGATTGTACACCTCTATTCAAACTTTGGATCGTGATTTCAAAATTTATCCCAATCCTGTATCTGCTATGTTAACAATAGAACATTTAAATAATTTTGAAGATGGCATTATTAAATTAGTAGGTATTAATGGACAAGTAATTTTTACGCAAAAAATAACAGAGGATGTTGTGCAACTTAATTTAAGTGAAATGCCAAATGGTATGTATTTAATTCAATTAATATCTGATGATAAAATAATAACTAAAAAAATAATTAAAAAATAAAACTGGCCGTAATAAAAAATATAGCGCATTTGGCGGATAGTACTAAAAATGAAATTAATAGCAATAAATACAATTAGTAGTAAACTGAAAAGTTGGAGCATTGAAACACCAAACACCAAACACACCATATTCAGGTCGTTACAATCAGGTTTGAGTCCTTTTTATAACAAGGATAAAATTCTGAGAGCTTCAATAAGTTAAATAATTACCTTATACTGGATTTTAAATATCATAAAATGAAAAATATCATATTAACCATCTTTCTAATTATTATTAGTTTAACCACTTATGGTCAGATTACAAATGAAAGCCAGATAGATGATGACTATTTAGTACCATTAGGATCACCATTTGGTTGGGAACGAGACTATAACAAGAATATTCAAAACATTCTATTTGACGGTATTTCAGATAAGCAAATCATTCAGTTCTTGTCAACATCTGGCAGGAAAAGTGTCCTTGTGATTGAATGGGACATGAAAAGTCAAAAGAAATCGAAGTATACGATTATTTTTCGTCAATGTAAATCATGGAATTTGTATTCCGAAGGCATAATGGACCCCAAAAAAGTAACCGTTGAAGAATATAGAAAACCCATATCAAAAGATGATGCAATGAAGATAGAAGCTCTATATTCTGCGGCGCTTTCAAAGGTGCGTGCAGGCGTCAGGATTGGTTTGGATGGACATTCTTACCAATTCGCAACAATGACACATGCAGGAAAGGCATGGTTTGGAGGGAAGTTAACTGGTAAAAATAAAATTGAACGCCTGACGATGTTAAGTAGAAAGCTGGTGACTTTGACCAAAGGCACATTAAGAAAATGCAAATTGAGTGATGCCTTGGTGTTGGAAATTGAAAATTTAACCAATGATTTCAAATGATGCATAGTTACTTCACAATTGTATCATGCAGTAGGAAGGCAAAACAAACAGAGTTTTTGCTAGATTTTGAATCAATAAAAAATTCAAGCCCATGTAATACAAGGTTTGGGCAAATTATAAAAATAAATCACCGAAAATAGTAACAAGCTTTTAAAGTAATTATGTGCATGAAAAAAAATAAAACTAGTATTCTTTCCACTTTATTATTGTTGTTGCTAGCTTCCTGTATGCCGATGTATTCGATAGCATATATGACAAGTTCTAAGATGAATAAGCTTGAATTAGGTATGTCTAAAGAGCAAGTTACTCAGGTACTAGGAACTGATTATAAGATTGCTGAAAAGCGATTGGAAGACAACAATGAAATAGAAGTTTTATCTTATAGAGATCGGGTTGAAAAGGACGAAGTTTATTATTTTGTTTTTAAAAATAAAAAATTAGAAAAGTGGTATCAAGAATTAATTCCCATAGAAAGAATAGAAATCCAGTAGTTTTAAACTCAGCGGTGGGGCAATTCTAAAATATGATCACAAAGATAGATTTGTACAGATTGAAATATTTGACGATGACAAATGTGTTTGTAAGGAACATTTTGAAATAAATGAAAAAGTATATCTGTAATAATCCTTTGGTCCGGAAAAGGAGATAGATTTCATTGTAAACACTGATTGTAAAAAGACAATACGATCTCTTGTTAATTTATAATACCCTAAAATATTAGCAAACCCTTAAACCACAGTAAAAATTAACTAACATGAAAAAATTAAGTGTACTATTTACCATTCTTTTTCTTTTTACGATTACTCTAAAAGCCCAAACAAGTAAAGATTCTGAAACAAATGCAGAAATTGTACAGGCGAAATATTTAAAAGAAGATTTAGATAAATTATTAGCGAAAAACACAATATTTCCAATTGAAGCTTTTAAAAATAAGATTCAAGGCGACGTTATTGTATCCATTACTATTGATAAGAATGGAAATTTAGATAATCTGGATCTTGTAAGTTCTGCAAACAAAATATTCTCATCAAGTGCAATTGTTGCATTTGATAATGTTGAAAATGAATGGAGTTCATGTCAAGTTGATGGAGTACCGGTAAGTAAAACTTATTTGATTGTGTTTAGGTATCGTTTATATGAGAATGCCTTACCACCGAGTGATAAAAAAATTGCTGCAAAGCTTGTTAAAAAAGAAAAGTACAAAAAAGCATTAAAGTATTACAACAGATTAATTAGTGATAATCAATATGATTATGAGTTTTTTGAAATGCGATCTAAAGTAAAAGAAAAACTTGGGGATTCTGATGGCGCATTGATGGATACGGAGCAAGCTAGCCGACTTAAAAATGAAATTATTTCGCTGGTTAACATTGAAGGTTTGGTTAAAATAAGAACAGTCACTAAAGTTGAGAGAAGAACCAGATATTAATTGAGTGAGAAATAGATTATGAAATCTCAATTGCATATTGTTTAAAACTCGATTACGATTATCAAAACAAAATGGATGTAAAAATTCTAAAAATAGGAACAGTAATAGCTTATCTTTTGATAACATGGTCTGGAGATCATATTGGAGGAACATTTGCTTATTATATCATTTTTGGATTGTTTAGTATTTATACGATACTGATATCGGCGATATTTTTGACTGTTTTGATTGCTTTTTTATTCAGCTCTTACAAAGCATTTAAAAAATACGATTTACATGTATTTATGGTAGGTGGTCTTATCTTATTTATTCCAATAATTCGTTATTCGTATCTTGTTATATCGGAATATAAAAGTAGAGGAGATGATACTTTCTTTCTGACATTAATTCCGTTTTTACTTTTATATGGTATAACTTTATTTAAACTTCATAAACAAAGCAATCATGACAACAAAGAAAGAGTTTGACTTGGTGGAAATATTTGCTGGGTCTCCGATGGATGCAGAAATCGTTAAAAGTATTTTATTAGATGCTGAGATAGACGCATTTCTGAAAGATGAAAACATAGGTACAATCGCTCCTTGGCATGCTGCAGCAGGTGGAGCAGGTGCTGTAAAAGTAATTATTTCAAGTTTAAACATGGATAGCGCAAAATTGATTGTTGAAGATTACATTAACAATCTGAATTCAGATAAGTAAAGAAGATTTACAGATCTTTACGAAGATTATTAGAAAAATATAAGCCCAAATTAAATGAACGAACTGGTTAAGGAAAGAATTGCTATTGCTGAAAAATTCAAGACAATTCATAAGTTGAAATTTAAATCACCAGAAAGAAGAGATGCTATGCTTGGTCAAACTGCATTTTTGGAGTATCCTGCCGTAAATTTATTGCTAATGGTGTGCGTGTTCGCATCCATAACAGCTCTGTTTTTTACTGCAAAATGGGATAATGCAGGCTTGCTTGTGATTGTTAGTTTAGCAATGGCCATAAGGTCTCCTTATGCACGTATCGAAGTAAAATTGAAAAAACACATTGAAATACTTCAACGATTTGATGGTGATTTTAATCCTGAATTGAATGTTGAGTTGGCTAAATTGATTCATCACTTGAATAAAAGAACAGGTTTAATTGTAATCGGAATTTTGGCATTCCTTATAAGTATTGGGGTAGGATGGCAAGTGTTTGATGTAAATCCATATTGGAATGATTTTCAAATACCCGTATTGGTTTTTAGTGTATTTCTGTTAATGAGAATAAACTATATAAGTATCAAATTTAAAAAGAACTTAAACTCAATAAAATAAACAGAATTTATGAAATCAGTTTACAAAATTATAGTTGGCATTATATGCCTGATCCTTGCAGTGCTGTATCAACTCTATTTTACGGGAGTTATCGTAATTGTTGATCAGGAAATAACAGATTTTTTATCTGGAGTTCTTGTTGGAGCGGGTGCGTCTATTTTAGTCATCAGCATTTTCAAGTCAAGGAAAAATAAAATATAAGAAGTTGAGACTACAGTAAATAAAATGGAATAATTAGACCTAAGAATGGAAGAAACAAAGAAGTTTTACACTCAACAAGCAATAGCTATTGCCACTTATTTAGGAGGTCCGCTGGCTGCCGGATATTTAATCAAAAAGAATTATCAAACACTTGATGAAGATGACAATGCTAAAAAAGCAATGTTAATAGGTATAGCATCTACTTTAGTTTTGTTTGGTACTATTTTTAGTATTCCAGAAGCAATTCTCGATAAAATACCCAATATGATTATCCCCGCGATTTACACAGGAATTATTTATTTAATTGTTGAGAAAACACAGGGAGAAAAGTTAAAATTGCATAAGGAAGAAGATGGAGAGTTTCATTCAGGTTGGAAGGCAGCTGGAGCTGGTGGTATTTCTTTAGTGATTTTAATTGCAGGCTTAGTTTTACTTTTTGTAGTACAGGATGAAGTTGCCAAATCGGCTTATGATAATGGAACCTACGAAACTGAAATAGCTAAGTTTACAGATAATGAAAATAAGGCACTTCAAGTTTTTAATCAATTGGAAACAGAAGATGTTGACAAGTTGAAATTTGAATTTTCGAAGGGAATTGTATTGTGGAATGAGAATAAAGCAATTGTAGAAAAGCTAAATTCAATAGAAAATTTACCTGAAGATCTAATGAATCAGAATCAACTGTTTTCGACGTATTGTGATTTAAGGATTCAGCAAAATCAATTGTTTTTAAATTCAGTTGTTGAGGATACTGAAAAATATTTGCCAGAAATTGAACGAATTTCGAACGAAATCAATGAAATTCTAGATTCAAATAGTTCAATTTAGATTTGTAGCCAAAACAAAATAACGCTTAAAATGAAAGAATCTACAAACAAAGGAGTACAAGGGTTTATTGAAAAATTAGAACGTACCGATCCCGTAAAACATCAAATTGTAGAAGCTTCGCGTGAAATCGTTTTTGAGAATTTCCCGAAGGCTGAAGAACGTATGATGTATGGAGGAATTCTTTTTTCTTTAGATGAGGATTTTGGAGGCGTGTTTGCCTATTAAAATCATGTTTCTTTCGAGTTCAGTATAGGTTTTAAATTTAAAGATCCAGATCATCTATTAGAGGGAAATGGAAAGTTTCGTCGTCACTTAAAAATGAAAACATTGCAAGAGGTAGAAACGAAAAAGCTTGACTTTTTTGTGAAGCAGGCACCAATTGATGCTTAATAAAAGAATCGATATTTAAATGCATTAGAATAAGCGAGGCTCATAGGGTTTCGCTTTTTTAATGAACTTGCTAGATATTTCTTGAACCACTTGGAATGCCTATAAACAAAGAGAAGTTCAAATGCTTTACATTCTTTTATAGGATTATTATTTGTAATTAAGATTAAACCAAAGCCACTTTTTGATGTCTTACCTCTAAATTTTTTAAACGTAGAATTATGAGAATAATGACACTTTTACTATTTCTAAGCCTATTTGTTTCATGTGGATCAGATGATAATTCACCGGAGGAGAATGTTATTGATGAACCTGAGGTGCTTCCAACGAACACCTACAGTATTGTTGATACGGGTGTTAAAGATTATTATAGCGATGAGGCAATGATCTCTGAGCCTTCGGTAAATGATGACTATTATGGTCAAGATGCCACATATAAAACGAATGAGCCTTCCTATACCGACAACAGTGATGGAACAATTACCGATAATATTACAGGTTTGATGTGGGAACAAGATATGGGCGACAAAATTACTTTTGCCGCAGCCAGTACAAAAGCCGAAGCATCAAATTTAGGTGGACACAATGATTGGAGAGTGCCAAGCATTAAAGAACTGTATTCCCTAATTCTGTTTACTGGCAAGGTAAAGGGAGAGGTAGCAATCAATTTCTTTATCGATACCGATTATTTTACGCAACCTTTGGGTGATGTAAGTATTGGCGAACGTGAAATTGATGCACAAACCTGGTCATCTACTCAGTATGTAGGTCGTACCATGAATGCAGATGAAACGGTTTTTGGGGTTAATTTTGTTGATGGTCGCATAAAAGGGTATCCAAAATACAAACCCGCATCTGGAGCTGCAAACTCCATGTATTTTAGAATGGTGCGTGGGAATGTGGAGTATGGTATAAATAATTTAGTGGACAATGGAGATGGCACGGTGAGTGATTTGGCAACGGGACTAATGTGGCAAAAAGCTGATGATGGTGCAGGAAAGGATTGGGCTGAGGCTTTAGATTATGCTGAAAACTTAGAATTGGCATCAAAAACGGATTGGCGCTTGCCAAATGCTAAGGAACTGCAAAGTATCGTCGATTATTCAAGATCGCCACAAACGAGCAATTCTCCTGCTATTGATCCTGTTTTCGAAACTACAGAAATCATCGACCCAGATGGAAATGATGGTCAGTATCCATTCTTTTGGACCGGAACCACACATTTAGATGGAGCAAATCCTTATGCAAGTGCAGCTTATATTGCTTTTGGCGAAGGGCAAGGGGAAATGAACGGAACGCTTATGGATGTTCATGGAGCTGGCTGTCAAAGAAGCGATCCGAAAAGTGGAGATCAATATGATTATCCACAATTTTTTGGGCCGCAGGGAGATGTGCGTTACGTCTACAATTTTGTGCGATGTGTGAGAAACATTGATGAGTAAAAGGCCCTAAAAATCTACCCAAATATGAATAAGCTAAAAAGTTTACTCTTGCTTTTATTTGTACCGTTTGTTTTTGCTTGCGAGAAAGATTCAACAAGTGCAAGTATAGAAGAAAATGATACCGCTATATCGTGGAGGTTTGCTGTTGTTGGAGACACTCATGTAACCAACAATTCTGATACCATAAAAGAGATGATTCCTTACTTTATTGAAGATGGCATCGACTTAATCTTAGTTTGTGGTGATCTGGTTCAGGGAGGAAAAAAAACTAGCTCAGCAGAATTGGAAGCCGAACTAAATATGTGGATGGAAGTTTTTACTCCTTTGTATGAAAAGGGAATAGGTATTTATCCGGTTCGCGGAAATCATGAAGATGATGCAAGGGATAACATTGCCGTTTGGAACAAGATATTTACAAGTGCAAAAGCTTTACCACAAAACGGCCCTGAAGGTGAAATTAACCTTAGCTATTCATTCGAACACAAGAATGCAATGTTCATCGGGCTCGACCAATATGTAAACATTCATAAGGTGAATCAAAACTGGTTAAATAAGGAACTTGCTGCAAATGAACAAGCACATGTTTTTGTTTTTGGACACGAGGCTGCTTTTAAAGTTTTTAATTCCGATTGCCTTGATGATTTTCCTACAGAACGAAATGCGTTTTGGAATAGCTTGAGCGATGCCGGAGTTAAAACTTACTTTTGTGGACACGATCATTTCTTTGATGCCACTCAAATTGATGATGGAGATAGCAATGTGGAAAACGATATTTATCAATGCTTAGTTGGAGGAGGAGGAGGCTGGTTGATGCCTAAATACAACTACAATGGTGAGAATAATCCTTATACTGTAACGCCCAAGTATCATAGAGAGGAGCACGGATATGCACTTGTTGAAATTAGTGGTGAATCGGCTTTAGATCTTGATGTTAGCATAACTTGGAAAGAACGTACAATGGAAGGAATAAGTGTGAAGTACGAGATTACTTCTGCTAAAATTGAATACAAACAAGTTCGAAATTGATTGTTTTAATCGGTCTGAAAATATATTAAGCGAGGTTCAATGGGCTTCGCTTTTTTGTATCCTTTGGTAAAAGATTTGACAATTAATTTGATCTGAATTATATTTGAAAATAATCCAATTATCTAATGATGGATAATTCCTCTCAATACCACTAAATTAACGCATACTAAACCTCGTAACATGTCGAAAACAACAAAAGCACTAAGCTTATTTTTGATTCTGCTAATTAGTCTATTTAATCTAAACACAAAAGCACAAGGATTATCGAGTAATCAGATTGATTCCATCGTCAACAAAGCCTTGGATCTATTTCCAATGGCAGGTCTTGCAGTTTCGGTCGTGAAAGATGGAAAGTTGATACACGCAAAAGGTTATGGCTACAGTTCCATTGAAAGTAAGAAAGCAGTTGATGAAAATACTTTGTTTGCCATTGCATCGAACAGCAAAGCCTTTACTGCGGCAGCATTAGCCATTTTGGTTGATGAGGGAAAACTTGCCTTAAAAGATAAAGTAGTGAAGCACATTCCAGAATTTACAATGTACAATTCCTATGTACGAGAGAATTTTACCATTGAAGATTTGTTGTGCCATCGTAGTGGATTGGGTTTGGGAGCAGGCGATTTAATGATTTTCCCTGATGGTGGTGACTATACCATTAAAGATGTGTTAAAAAGTTTTCAGTATCAGAAGCCAGTTTCATCATTTCGTACGAAGTATGACTATGATAATTTACTATATATCGTAGCTGGTGAGATTATTCAACGTATTAGTGGAAAAACTTGGGCCGAATTTGTCGAAACCAGAATTATGCAACCTTTGGGAATGAAACGATCGGTAGGATCGCAGGAGAGGTTGCAAGGCAAAAATAACATTGCATTTCCTCATTCATCGGAGCATGGAGATTTGGTTCAGGTTGCTCCTTACGCAAGTTCGCTTACCGATGCGGCTGGTGGTATTTATTCTAGTGTAAATGATTTAAGTAAATGGCTGTTGGTACAATTAAATGCTGGAAAATATGGCGTCGACTTAAAAGAGGAATTGTTTTCAGAAGCCAGACAAAATGAAATGTGGCATTTGCATACCATGATGAATTTTACAGCGAAAGGAAAAGATCGCTATCAAAATCATTACAAAGGCTACGGACTAGGTTGGGTAATTGAGGATTACAAAGGTTATACCATCATCAGTCATACAGGTGGCTTACCAGGCATGCTGTCAAAAACACTTGTCATTCCAGAATTAGATTTGGGTGTCGCAGTCTTAACCAATGCCTTACCGGGAGGATACACCTATTTTACACTTGCACAGGCCATCATCGATTCATATGTTGCAGCAGAGCCAATGGATTGGAATGCCTATGCATCTGGTAGATTGAAAGGAACTAATACAAAGGTAGATTCTGTTGTGAATGCTGTTTGGGAGACCGTTGATTTAGCAAAATTGCAGCCGATGCAATTTGAGAATTACAAGGGAACCTATAAAGACAATTGGTTTGGTGAAATTGAGATTTTCGAAAAGGAGGGTGAATTGTGGTTCAAATCACTTCGATCACCTAAGCTAATAGGGCGCATGAATTATTACAAAGCAACCACCTTTGCCATTAAATGGGATTATCGAGACATGAACTGCGATGCTTTTGCGATTTTTAATTTAGACCAAGAGGGAAAAGCCATATCAATTAAGATGAAAGGTATTTCTCCAAATATCGATTTTAGTTTCGATTTTCACGATTTGGATCTAAAAAGAGTGAAAGGGGAATAGGAATTTATGCAGAATCAGTATCACATTTTAAATGGTGATTGTTTAAAAGATCAATTTCCGAAAGAGTTAGAGGGAGAACAAATTGTTGCCAGAGAATGTTTGGTTGATGGTGCAGTGAATGGAGAAACACTTGAAGAATTGTTGGAAGTAAGAGCTAAGTTTATCTCTAATCAATATGCTATGTTTAGCGAAGAAGATTATTATGAGGGAACAGCTGTTGAATTTAAAAAGATGATTGCAATTCCCTCTAATACAGACGTAAATTTATGGTTTGAAGATGATTTGTTTTGTCAGGTGAACTTCTGGTTTACATTGAATTTATTATATGAACATGGTAAAAAGAAGGGGATATATCTGATTCGACCCAACAAAGGAAATGAATATAGTTTTGGGAAAATGAATCAAAAAGAGCTTTTGGTAGCTTTTGAAAATAGAATCGAAATAAAAGGAGAATCATTAGAAAAAATGAGCCAGCTGTGGAGACTGTATCAAAAAGAAGATTGGATGAAAATGGAAAGAATTGCCAGTGATTTACAAAGTGATTTTCCTTTTGTACTTGAAGCTGTTAATGCCCAAATAGATCGATTACCGTCAGAAAATTCTATGGGGAGACCAATGGAAACTTTAATAAAGATTACAGAAGATTTGCAAACTAGTGAGTTTAGTCCTGTTTTTAAAGAGTTTTGTAAAAGAGAGAGTATTTATGGCTTTGGTGATTTGCAAGTACAAGTTCTTCTTCGTGAGCTATTAGCAGATAAGTAAGTTTACATTAAATTAAGATTCATTTTTGGGAGAACTCAATAATTGTATCTACTTTCGCAAGCTTAATTTAAAATATCTCAAGTTAGAAAGTCATCTTGTGAGGGGGATGGAGGAGTTGTGATTGAGAGATGATGAAAATAGTTAGAGATGAAATATAAAATGTTAGTCCTGGATTTGGACGATACGCTTTTGCGTGATGATTACAGCATTTCGAAGAGAAATAAAGAGATGCTAATGAAGGCACAAGAGCAAGGAATTTATGTTGTTTTGGCTTCGGGCCGTCCAACACCTGCAATGCTTCAATATGCCGAAGAACTTGAATTGAAAAAATACGGTTCGTACATTATTTCGTATAATGGCGCGATCATTACCGACCTAAATAAACAAATTCCAATTTTTGAGCAGAGTTTAAGTAAGGAGCAAATTCATGGTTTGCATGATTTTTCTTTGGCCAATAATTTGGATATCATTACTTACACTTCCGATAGTATCATTAGCGAGACAACATCTAAGTATATCGATGTTGAAGTTAATCTTACGCAGATGAAGTTTAACAAAGTGGATTGTTTTAAAACTGCCGTAACTGAGTCTGCGGTAAAATGTATTTTATTAGAAGATCCAGAATACCTGAAGAAAGTTGAAACGAAACTAAAAAAAGAGAAGCCGAATAAAAGCGTTGCGATTTCGAAGCCTTTCTTTCTAGAGGTGATGCCAAAAGGAATTGACAAAGCAGCAAGTATTGCTAGATTGGCTGATAAATTAGGCATTCGTCAGGAAGAGATTGTGGCTGTTGGTAATGCAGGGAATGATTTAACAATGGTCGAATACGCTGGATTAGGTGTTTGGGTAGATAATGTAACACCAGAACTTCGCGATCGTGCCGATGCTATTGTAGCCTCTAATAATGACCATGGCGTAGCCGAAGTGGTCGAGAAATATATCCTTGCGAACTAGTCAAGTAGATTACAAAAGGAATTAAAATAGTATCATAAGCGAAGTCTATCAAGGCTTCGCTTTTTTATTGCGATGCTAAAACATTTTTCGGTAGCAACGCTTGCGTTTGTGTTGAACGTGATCGAACGATTTCCATAGCTGAATGGCAACATGATTATTTTCTAGCATTCCAGTAGTTTCAGCAAATCGAAGTCCATCGCTGTTCGATGTTTTTAATAACTCATGCATTAGAATCGAGACAAAGCCTAATTTCTGACAGTCGTGATCAATTCCAGTTAGCATTAAATCCATTTCAGTTGGATGTTTTAAGGCTTTTCGTAAATGCCACCATCCGAAAGGCAACAGTTTTCCTTTTGCTTTTTGCAGGGCTTTAGATAAAGACGGTAAAGCAATAATGAACCCAACCAATTTATCTTCCTTGTCTAAGATTATTTTAACGTATCGTGGGTTTAAGATTGGAAAATATTTCGCAATGTAAAAACGGATTAGTTTTTCAGGTAATTTAAATGTGCCGAATAGATCAGAAAAGGCATCGTTAAAAACTTTAAATATCTTTTCTTTATATGGCTCCAGTTCTTTTTTAGTGGTGAAGTTAACCGTTTGTAGACTGTACCTTTTCTTAATTAATTCCGCAATTCGTCCTGCTTTTTCTGGTGTTTCTTCAGGAAGACTAATTCTGAATTCCAGCCAATCAATTTCCTTCTCAAAAGCCAGTCTTTTAAAATGATTTTGATAGTAAGCAAAATGATAATCCGAAGCCATAGAAGGAAGGTGTTCTTGTCCTTCTATTAACAAGCCAGCGTGATCTAAATTCGAAAAGCCCAATGGTCCATTCACACCAATCATTCCTTCGTTCTTTAGCCATTCTTCGGCTATCGAAAAAAGTTTTTCAGAAACTTCAAATTTGTCAATGAATTCCATTCGAGTGATGCGGCCAATTTTTTCACCGCTTTTCTCAATGCTCAACTTGTTAACGATAGCACCAATTCGCCCAACCGTTTTTCCATTTTCATAGGCAAGCCAAAATTTAGCTTTGCAAAAGTCAAAAGCCGGATTTTTATCGGGCATTAACAGCTCCAATTCGCCTGATTTAAAAGGAGGTACCCAAAATTCATTGTCCTTATACAATGTAAAAGGAAGGTTTACAAATTCTTTTCGTTGTCTTTGATTTTGGACTTCTACAATTTGGATGCTCATAATTGAGAATGAAATTTAATGCGTATCAAGCCTATAAGACTTAATTTACTTACTCGAATAGCTTAGATGTTCAGCAAATGTAAGGATTTATGACAAACACGACTAAGAGATTGTTCGGTAAGATCATATTTAGAATGGGTAAAGCTAACTTGTAGTTTGACTATAAATCATGACAGTCATGAATCCAATAATTTTAGGATTGGAATCTGGATTTATTTTCGACTTAGTTTTATTTTAAATTGCTTACTTCTTGAATTTTAATAATTGTGTATTTCTTTTGAGGAATTATAGAACAATTCTAATTAGTTAAATAACCGATCTTATAAGGCATCTGTTGAAAACAATTGGTTAAATTTTGCGTAATAATAAGGTATGTTAAAATCACTTGCTTGTTATGGGAAATGAAAACTGCTGGGAAGTAATGAACTGTTGAAGGGAATTAAATGGTGTAAATTCTATTAAGCTTGGAGTTTGTCCTGCTGCTCAATTAAGTACTTTTGATGGCCTTAACAAAGGAACCAACGGAGGCCGCTTTTGCTGGGTAGTTGCAGGCACGTATTGTGAAGGAGAAGATGCATCAGGAAATTATTCTCAAAAATTGGCAAATTGTATCAATTGTAAATTTTTGAAGCAAGTAAATTTAGAAGAGGGGCGAGATTTTATTTTATCAACAAGAAAAATAAAATAGAAGTTAATAAACTAAGCATGCGTGAAGAATCATTTCTTCATTTTTTTTCGTGTAAAAATCCAAGCACCAATAATTGCCGTAAAAGGAGCAACCAGAACCAATCCAAAACTACCAACAAGGGTGTGCAGAATCTCACCAGATACATAATTAAGGTTTAGAATATTTACCATTGGTGTTCCTTGCGCTATAAATACCATTAGTAGAGCAGAAAACCCTCCAGAATAAGCAAGCAGTAAGGTCGTAGTCATGGTTCCAACTACCGCTTTACCTACTGCAAACCCAGAACCTCTTAATTCTTTTGTACTTATGTTTTTGTTCGCTTGATATACTTCAGCCTGCGAAGCTGCTATGTCCATCGATATATCCATTACTGCTCCTGACGAGGAGATGAAGATTCCAGCAAGAAAAATTTCAGTTAAATTTAAATAAGAATAGCCTGAATAAAGTAAGGTTTCTGAGAATGGTTTTATAGCACCATGAATATTAAATAGTGTGCCAAATAAAATAGCCATAAAACAGGTAATGGCTATACCACTCATGGCACCTAAAAAGGCAACGATTCCTTTTTTGTTTGTTCCTGCCACCAAAAATATAATTGCAGAGGTCAAAAGAGCCACAATTATTAAAGAGAGTGGAATAGGAGCATAGCCTTTTAACAATCCAGGAAGTAACAATTTCCAAATACAGATTCCAGTAAAGAGGAAGGAGAGCATTGCCTTTACGCCTGTCCATCCAGCAAATGATATTAAGAAGATTACAAATAAACCCAATAGGAAGGCTTCAATATTAATTCGGTAATGATCAATTACATTGGCGCTAATAATTTGCGATCGATCTTTGCTCAAGTTCAATACCGTTAGTGTTTTATCGCCTGGAATAAAATATTTATCAAACTCCATTCTACCAACGAGTTGATTAAATGCTCTTAATTCCTTGTTTTTAAATTGTCCATTCAGAATTTTGATATTTAGGCTTTGTGTACCGGTTTTAATAATTCCCGTTTCTACAATTAAAGAGTTGTCCGTTTCCAAAACCAAGGCTTTTACTCTCTCAGAATTATTTGTATCTGTTTCAGAAAAACCAGTTGGCAGATATAGAATAACAATACTTAATACTAGTAAAATTGAGACTAGTAGTAAGTCTGATTTTTGAGGGACTTGGAATTTGAACATGCTATAAAGGTATTAAAATGCAAGAAATTTTAGCCTTTGAAAAAAGCCCCACATTTTGTAGAGCTTTTCTATAATTATGTGCTTAAAATTACTTTATTCAATCAATTTCATTAAGTTTTTAGGAACATCAGTATTGTCATAAAAACCATTAAACAATTCAGCTCCAACACCAATAGCTCGAATTGGAATAGGTGCTGCAGTATGAGAATAAGAAGTCCAGCCAATTCCTGCTTTGTGCGATAAAATATGACAAGCAGTTACGGTGAAAGGATCGTAGCTACCGTATAAAAGATAAAATTGATCCTCTTTTTTCATTTCCTTGTTGTAAGTCATGCTTTTTTCGAAGGCTGTCTTTAGTTGTTCTATTTCAAAAGCTGATAGTTCAAGTCCTTTGCTTGCATCTCCTAATCCGAAGTGTGTTTTTACCATCTCCAAGGCATCTGAGAATTTAGCATTTTCTTTCTGTTCCTTTTTGTACTCAGCTATTTTAGATGAAAAACCTTCGTACGATATGTTTTGATGTTGTAGCAAACCAAAGGCAGAGACATAATGACTACCTGCAAAACCTAGTGCCAATCCACCAGTTTCATGGTCGCCAGCAACTAAAATCAAGGTTTCTTTAGGGTGTTTTTTGTAAAAATTAAGAGCTTTCTCAACTGCCATATCCAATTGAATAACTTCTTTAATTACAGTTGCAGCATCATTGGCATGACTGGCCCAATCAATTTTACCACCTTCAACCATCATAAAAAATCCTTTCGGATTATCCAGTAATTCGATTCCTTTT
This sequence comes from Labilibaculum sp., assembly GCA_016342745.1. GTDB lineage: Bacteria > Bacteroidota > Bacteroidia > Bacteroidales > Marinifilaceae > Paralabilibaculum > Paralabilibaculum antarcticum. Next base: position 105,335 of record JAEINT010000019.1, on the reverse strand, counting down.
TGAGTGAATTCAGCAAGTGAAATATCGGCTCCATTTTGTTGGTCGATAAAATAAGGAAGAGCAGATCCTCCTGATAAATTAGGAGCAGTAGCAATAATTTTATCATCGCCTTTTTTCAGATTCTTAAAACCTTCAAGCGTATTAACAACTCGGTATCCTCTAGATTTAGCTACAGAAATTGAATTAGGTTCTTTTTTTAGGATTTCTTTTTCGCTTCCCATTCCAAAGTTCGACATGGAGTTTTTAGCATTAACATTAACTTCTCCATCACCTTCAGGATGCTTTAATCCGCCCCCAGCAAAATAGTTAAAACCACTTTTACTTAAATCAAGGCTAATTTTGTAGTACATATTACGAGTAGGCTGGTGTGCGTAAAATGTTGCAGGAGTAGCATGATCGATAGAAACCGAGCTAACGATTCCAACTTTGTAATTTTTCTCCTTTGCGATTTCGGCTATTGTTTTTAATGGAGTTAAGCGATCCGCAGCCATAGAAATGGTACTGATACTTGTTTTATGACCTGTTGCCAAGGCTGTTCCCGCTGCAGCCGATCCTGTTATGAATCGGTCGGTTGCATAAGTTGTGTAGAAACCTTGGGTTGGGAAGCTATTCATGTTGAGTTGCTTAATTGGAGAATTGCCTTCAATCGCACCTAGATATGCTTCTGCGGCATTCGATTGAGAAAGTCCCATTCCATCACCTATAAAATAGAAAATATATTTAGGAGTTTTGCCCTTGTAATTTTCTCTTTCACTTGGTTGGGCAGTGGATACAAAAGCAACACAAACCAATAGAATGGCTAATATCGGCTTTAGCTTATTTGTGTAATGTAACATTGTAAGTAGTTTTATAATTTCGTAAATCTAATAAAAACTCATTGCTTAATAATTGACTAGAGAATTAGAAAAGGTTTACTTTATAATGATTTAAGACTGTCTTTATTTTTATTGTTTTGAATATTTTTCCCTTCAGGAGTGTAAAGGAAATCTACATATTCTTTAAAATAGCTAACAACCCTGTCACGCACAACTTTCATTGTTGAGTTAAGTAGCTTGTTATTTTCTGTAAATGCTTCTGGTAGTATACCTACAGCTGTTGGTAACCATCTGTGCGGAAACATATCTTCATGTTTACCTCCTGGGCGATATTGATTCAATTCATTTTGAATAATTTCTAAGGCCATTTTTTGTCCTTCTTCAGAATCCAATCCAAGCTGGTGCGGTTTTAGCTGTGCTAAAATAGCAGCTTTATTAGGCACAACAAGAGCGATTGTATAAGGATCCTGATTGTTATACAAAATACATTGATCGAGTAGAGGTGATTGATCTACGAAGGCTTCTTCGATTCCTTCCGGACTAAATTTTTCACCATCATTGGCAATTAGTAAAGACTTAAATCGACCAAGTACATAAAGAAAACCATCCTGATCAACATAGCCCATATCGCCAGTGTGCAGCCAACCGTCTTTTAAGGTCTCTGCAGATGCTCTATCGTTTTTCCAGTAGCCTTTCATCACGTTACCACCTTTAATCACGATTTCACCTTTTTCACCTGTAGGAAGAGCATCGCCATTGTCGTTGCAGATTTTTAAATCCATATCTTGAACAACGAAACCTGAAGAACCCAATTTGTGCTTGTGATGCGCATTAGATGAAATGATAGGAGATGCTTCCGATAAACCATAACCTTGATACATTGGAATTCCAATAGCATAGAAAAAACGCTGTAGTTCAATATCCAATAAAGCTCCACCACCGACGAAAAATTTAAGATTACCTCCAAAATTTTCTCTTACTTTCGAAAAGAGAATCTTATCGTAGAAATAGTAAAGTGGCTTTAAAAAGATTTTACTTCCTTTCCCTTTATCCCAACCAGCTGCATTGTATCGATAAGCAATATCAAGAGCTTTGTTAAATAATTTTTCAACTTTAGGGCCTTTTGCTTTTATTCCTTTTTCAATATTCTTTTTAAAGTTCTTTGCTAAAGCAGGAACACTAAGTAGAATATCAGGTTTAATTTCTTTGATATTATTGGGAATGTTTTTTAAAGCTTCCATAGGAGACTTACCTTGCTGAACAGCGGCAATAGAAGCACCTTTAAGCATAAAGCTATAAATTCCTGCCGTATGAGCGAATGAATGATCCCAAGGAAGAATAAGTAAGGTTTTATATGTAGCAGGAATATCCATTAAGCTCGAAGCCTGATAAACATTACTAGCATAGTTGTTATGCGTTAGGATGATACCTTTAGGATCAGCTGTTGTTCCCGATGTGTAGGAAATATTAGCATCATCATTAGCTTCAATCTTATTTTGAAGCTCTTTTAGGTTAGCCTTATCTGCATCCGAAATTTCTTTACCAGCGATTAATAACTGTTGAAGAGATATTTCTTTATCCTTTAGGTCTATATTTTCATCTAGAACAATAATTTTTTCAACGGTTTCCAATTGATCTTTTATTGATCTGATTTTTTCAAGATGATTTTTTGAAACAATAACAAAGCGTGACTCAGAGTGATTTAAACGGAACTTAAGTTCATTTTGAGCATCAAGCTTTACAGATAAGGGTACATTAACTGCACCCGAAAATAAAACACCTAGTTCGGATAGAACCCAAGCATTTCTTCCTTCCGAAAGAAGTCCAATGCGATCTGTTTTTTTAATCCCTAAAGAGAAAAGACCAGCGGCAAATAATTGTACATCTTCGTATAAAGCTTCGTAACTAACAGATTGATACTTAGAATTGGTTTTTTCCCATAAAAATGGATTTTTACCAAACAGATCAACGCTATTTTCAAAGAGTTCTATAATTGTTTTCATTTCTATCAAAAATCTTAAGGTAAGCTAGCCAAGAAAAAATTACTTAAAAGTAAATTAAGTATGTTTGCAGCCTAATTTTACGGATTTCAAAAATAACAGATTAGCCTATCCAAAACAAGCAGTTTGAATTAAAAAAACATAAATAAATGAAAGGATATTTTTATTCTCAAAATTAGCGCGAAAAACATGATTAAACTCCTTGATTTTCAATTCAAGAATATCTATTTTCCCGAGCAATACTTAAACAAACAAATTATTGAGGTGTATTGGTTATTTATTTAGCAATTTTTTCACCCTTAATAGGATTTTAATTGTCTTAGTAATAGAAATGATTAACTGAATTAACCTCAAACTAACCAAACCGAATGAGTAATCTAGAAAAATATTTTAAAAAGTTTAGAAAAAACACCATTGGACACGATGCTTGTTTTTATTCCCCATTTGGGAAGCAAAAGATTGTTTACGGTGATTGGATCGCCAGTGGAAGATTGTATGCTCCAATCGAAAAAAAGATTGCGAAAGAATTTGGACCATATGTTGCCAATACGCATACAGAAACAAATGAGACAGGTACATTAATGACTCGGTCTTATCATCGGGCACAAGAATTAATAAAGAAACATGTAAATGCAGGACCTGAGGATGTAATTATACATGCAGGATTTGGAATGACAGCTGTAATTAATAAGTTGCAACGTATTCTTGGATTAAAGGGGTGTGGTATCATTGGAAGACATGCTTGTCAAAAAGAAAGAGAAAAACCTGTTGTTTTCATTACTCACATGGAACATCATTCGAATCAAACCTCTTGGTATGAGACAAATGTTGATGTTGTGGTTATTCCTCCAGGAAAAGATTTGACAATTGATTTGGATGAATTGCGCAATCAATTGGAGAAATATAAAGATCGTAAAATGAAAATTGGTTCTTTTACAGCTTGTTCAAATGTTACAGGTATCGCCACTCCATACCATAAAATGGCAAAAATAATGCACGAATTTGGTGGAATTTGTTTTATCGATTATGCTGCATCAGCACCTTATGTTGATATGAATATGCACCCTGCTGATCCTTTGGAAAAATTGGATGGAATCTTCTTTTCCCCACATAAATTCTTAGGTGGACCAGGTTCTTCTGGAGTTCTGATTTTTGATTCGAAACTCTACAATAATGAGGTGCCTGATAATCCTGGAGGTGGAACGGTTGATTGGACTAATCCTTGGGGACAATACAAATATGTAGATAGTATTGAAGCTCGTGAAGATGGCGGTACACCCGGATTTTTGCAATCCATTCGAATTGCTTTGGCCATAGAGGTTAAAAACCAAATGGGTACTGAAAATATTGCAAAACGAGAGGAAGAACTTTTGGATTTAGCCTTCGATAAATTGAAAGCTGTTAAAGATGTTCATGTACTAGCCGATACGGTTAAAGATCGTTTGGGAATTTTGTCTTTTTACGTTGAGTATATTCATTACAACCTATTGGTTAAGTTATTGAATGATCGATTTGGTGTTCAAGTACGTGGAGGTTGCGCTTGCGCGGGTACCTACGGACACTATTTATTAGAGGTAAGTCAAGAACAATCTGACGCCATTACATGCGAGATTACTTCAGGAGATTTATCCCATAAGCCAGGTTGGGTACGTTGGTCATTACATCCTACCACAACAGATAAGGAAGTTTTGTTTTTTATTGAGGCTTTAAAGTCAGTTGTTGATAATTTTGAAGAATGGAAGAAGGATTATACCTACAACAGAAAAACAAATGAGTTTTATTACTCTGGCATAAAGAAGCCAAAAAAGGAAATTGTTGTGAATGATTTATTTAATCTTTAGCCAATATTATTCTTTGTATATTAATACTATATTAATCCTGAAAATTCATTTTCAGGATTTTTTTATATTTTTGGGTTGAACAAGAAGCTAGTTCAATTTTGAAGATGAGTGAAAAACAGCTTCTAATTAAAATAGATATAAGGTGTACGATATAATTGGAGATATTCATGGTGAGGCAAATACATTGAAACATATGTTGCTGAGTCTTGATTATGTGGAGGGAGAAGAGGGATATTTTCATCCTGAAAGAAAAGCTGTATTTGTGGGTGACTTTGTAGATCGTGGGCCTGATATTTTTGAAACCCTATCTATTGTTCGTAAAATGGTGACTGCAGGAAATGCTTTTGCAGTGGTAGGAAACCATGAGTTAAATGTACTTGCTTATTATACGAAAGATGAGGATGGACTTTTTTTACGAGAACACAGTTTAAAAAATAGAACACAAATAAAGAAAACTTACGAAGAGTTCAAATTAGATAAACCAAAGCGTAAATCATACCTTAAGTGGCTTCGAAGCTTGCCTTTATTTTTAGAGTTTGATAATTTTCGTATTGTGCATGCGTGTTGGGATCAGGACGCTATTGATCTATTGAAAAAAGAAAACCCTGAAAATTGCCTAAACAAACAATTTTTGAGAAAGATTTATTTTGAAAGAGGTAAACTTTTTAAAGCAACAATGCTTTTACTTAAAGGGCGTGAGTTTAATTTTCCGGATGACATGATATTGAAAGATGCTTACGGATTCAAACGTTCGGCTTATAGAATTAAATGGTGGGAACCTATGGAAGGGAAGAGTTTTGAAGATATTTCCTTTGGGAATCGATTTCATTTGCCTGAGTATACGATACCCTCTCAACTTTGTAAGGAAATTCCTTTGTACCCAGAAACAGAATTACCTGTGTTTTTTGGACATTACTGCTTAGGCGATAATGCTGGACTTGTAAGAAATAACTTGTGTTGCGTTGATGGATGTGTAGCAAATGGTGGAATCCTTGTAGCCTATAGAATGGACGCCAAGGAATTGAAGCAGGATAATATTATTTCGGTGAAAAAGGTGAGGAGCGCACAAGTTTAAGCGTTATAGGATTTACTTTTTTTCCAATGAATAAGAAAAAGAATTCCAGCAAAAGATAGAGGAATAAAAAGCAATAGAACAAAGAAACTATTTGAATCGATAAAGGCGTAGAGTGTAATTAATATACTACTGCTAACCAAAAGGAAACCACCTAAGCCAGGTTTCCAAAAACTTATTAAAAAACCAATACCGTAAATTATCGAAAGAATATAAAAAACGAGTACCCAGCCTTCACTATTCGTTTGCCCAGTGCTTAATAGAGTGATGAACTCTGGTACCATAAATAAAATAAATATACCAGTTATTAAACTTCCAATAATACGCGCAAAAAGAAGATAAAATTGCGATGGTTGGTCTTGAAATAGCATTCTTTTATCCATAACTTAAGTTATTTAGATGTAGGTATTATAAATTTACAAAATCCGTAAAGTAAAGTCAATTTTAATTGATAGTGAGATGTTTGGGTGTGTTGTATTGATGATAATAACATTAGAGGATTAAAAAATAATAGAATAAATAAATCATGAATAAAATTAAAGTAATTGCTTTTGATGCGGATGATACTCTTTGGGTAAACGAACCTTACTTTAGAGAATCTGAATTGGAATTCTGTAATCTTTTAAAAAATGGAATGGGCATTGATGAGGTTACTGAAGAGTTGTTTGCTACCGAAATAGGAAATATTCCTTTGTATGGCTATGGAACAAAAGCTTTTGTTTTATCGATGATTGAAACTGGTTTAAAAATCAGCAAAGGAAAGATGAATGCCAAAACAATAGAAGCCATTCTGCAGATTGGCAAAAATCAAATTAATAAACCAATTGAATTGATTGATGGTGTTATAGAAGTCTTAGAAAATCTTCAAAATAAATACCGTTTAATTGTGGCAACAAAAGGAGATTTACTAGATCAAGAAAGAAAATTAAAGAAGTCTGGTCTGCTAAAGTATTTTCATCATATCGAGGTGATGAGCGATAAAAAAGAAGAAGATTATCAGAAATTAATTCAGCATTTAGATATTCATCCCGAACAGTTTTTGATGATTGGGAATTCATTAAAATCAGATATATTACCTGTTGTAAATTTAGGTGGAGAAGCAATTCATGTTCCTTTTCATACTACTTGGGAGCATGAATTAATAGAGGATAATGATTTGGAGAAGATTAATGTAAAAGAATTAGAGTGTATTGTTGAATTGCTTAAATTGGTATAGTTTATTTGCGTTTTAGGGATAAGATCTTAATTTTTTCAATTAACATCTGACCTTCATCTTTTTGTACTTGAATTTGTTTAACCACATCCATTCCCTTAATTACTTTTCCAAAAGCAGCAAATCCTTGTCCATCAGAATTTCGCATTCCACCATAATCTAAACTAGCTTGCTCGCCAACACAAATAAAGAATTCAGTAGAAGCTGATCCAGGTTGGTTTCTGGCCATAGAAATTACACCATCTGTATGCATAACACCAGTTTGTTTTGTGTTTTCGTGAATGATTGTTGGTATTTGATCAACAATTGAATCGTGAAACAATCCTCCTTGAATAACTTCTATTTTAGTATTACGGTTACCTTGGTTATCCATTCTTACAACCCGATAGAAGCAGGCATCCTTAAAGGTGTTCTGATCCACATGATGCAGAAAATTTTTTGCCGTAATGGAAGCTTTATCTTCATAAATTTCCAATTCGATTGTTCCAAACGAAGTTGTAATTTCTACTTTTGGATTTTGAGCGTTTGCTAATGCGGTAAGAAAGAGTACAGCTAGAATAAGAAGATAAATACGTTTCATGTTTCGAGTTTTTATCATGCCATATCCCTATCGTTTGATTTATTTAAATCAATCCTCTTGACTTAAATTCGAGATATTTATTGAGTGTGTTAATAGTCAAGTCTTTTGGTTGACTCAATATCGCATGAATTCCATATTTTTCCAATTCTTTTACGATTAATTTTTTGTCGTAGATAAATTTCTCTCCGATGGTTTTAATGTAAATTTCTTCTATACTTTTTGCAGGTTGTTGCGTTATTTCTTTAATCTCAGTGTTTGTGAAAAAGACAACCATTAACAAATGATCTTTTGCTAAGCCTTGTAAATAGGGTAGTTGGCGTCTCATTGAATCGAGACTTTCAAAATTTGTAAACAGCATTAGTAAACTTCTGTTTCGAAGTAATCGTCGGGCAGAACTATGCAGTAACTCATAATTTGGCTCAGGATAATTGGTTTTCTGATTGTAAAGAACCTCCATTATTTTTCTTATTTGGGTTCTTCTTCCATCAGCTGGAACATGAGCATTAATATCTTTCCCAAAACAAATTAGACCTGCTTTATCATTTTTAATCACCGCAGTGTTGGAAATAACTAAGCTCGTATTGATTGCATAATCAAGAAGCGTTAAGCCATTAAAAGGCATTTTCATTGATCGGCCAGTATCAATAAGACAGTACACTGGTTGCGATTTTTCATCTTGGTACTGGTTCACCATTATTTGTGACTTACGAGCTGTTGCTTTCCAGTTAATGGTTCTGTAATCATCCCCTTTCACATAGTCCCGAATTTGGTCGAATTCCATTTGGTGGCCAATTCGCCTAATTCTTTTTACCCCGAAATCATTTAATCGATTTGAGATAGCCAGTAATTCATATTGTCGCATCTGCATAAAAGATGGATAGCAAGGAAGCATTTGTTCAGCTTCAATTTTATATCTTCTTTTTATCAATCCCAAAAAAGTGGAAACATACACATTCAGAAGTCCAAAATGATATTCTCCTCTCTCAGTAGGTCTTAGGTTGTAGTTGAATTGCTTTTCATCACCAGTCTTTAGCTGAAAAGAATAAAGGAAATCTCTTTTTTGAAACTGTACGGGTAATTCATCTATAATATCTATTCTCGTTGCTATGGGATAATTGTTTTCTACAAATATTGAAATGGAATTATCATCTCCATTGGATAGCTTCTCTGGACACTTTCGTGATGCGATAATACCTTTTTTACTTCGGTAGAGAATAATAATATCCAAACCCAGGCATAAGAAAAACAAAAGCAAGAGAAGTCGTGCTACTGGAAATAGCAGCGGAATAAAATGCCCGAGAATGGAAATTAGAGCCAAAAGCACTAATCCCCAATACAAATTTTGTGTTAGATATATCGATTTAATGAATTTCATTAATGGTAGTTCATTTTTATGTGAGCAGCTAAATGTTTGAACTAATTGTATTAATCCTACTAACGTGGAATTTCAATTCCTTCAATAATTTGTGCGATTATTTGCTTAGGAAGAACACCTTCCATTTCTTTCTCAGGAGTTAAAATCAATCTATGATGCAAGGCAGGAATAACCACTTCTTTGATATCATCTGGAGTTACAAAATCACGACCTCTGATGGCAGAAAGAGCTTTAGAAGCCATCATGACTGCAACGGATGCTCTCGGAGAAGCTCCCAATATAATGCCAGGATGATTTCTTGTACTTTGAACGATCTGTACAATGTATTTTTGAAGATTTTCTTCGATATGTATTTCTTGTACTTGATGACGCAGCTCGTTAATCTGTTCCGAATTTAATACTTCGGAAATTGAAGCGGTTTCATTTTTTCCTTTCCTCTCATTTTTGGTGGCAAGAATTTCAAGTTCTTCTAATTCATCAGGATAAGTAAATTCAATCTTCATTAGAAAACGATCCAATTGTGCTTCAGGTAAACGGTAGGTTCCTTCTTGCTCAATAGGGTTTTGTGTGGCAATCACCCAAAATGGTTGCTCCATTTCATGGGTTGTACCATCAATACTAATTTGCGCTTCTTCCATTACTTCGAAGAGTGCCGATTGAGTTTTTGCAGGAGCACGATTAATCTCATCTATCAAAATGATATTAGAGAATATAGGACCTTTGTTAAACTCAAATTTTGAAGTGCTTAGGTTAAATATTGTAGTTCCTAAAACATCCGAAGGCATTAAATCTGGCGTAAATTGAATTCGTGAAAAATCGGAAGAAATAGACTTTGCCAGTAATTTAGCTGAAAGGGTTTTAGCAATTCCAGGAACACCTTCGATTAAAACATGACCTTGCGCAAACAAACCAACTAGAAGTAGATCAATGTTTTTCTCTTGTCCGATAATTACTTTTTTTATTTCGTATTTAATTTGGCCTATCAAGTGATTGAGTTCTGCCAAATCTATGCGGTTTTTAAATTGAGGTTTATTTTCCATTCTTGGGTTTATTTTATTTGCCGGATTTATAAATGTATTCTACTTTAGCGTTTAAGTCTTCCAATTCTTCGTTAGAGATATTATTGGAACTGGATATTTGGTTTACTTGTTTAAATAGAATTTCCAAAGTCTTCAAAGAAATTCCCGATCGTTTACTTACTTCATTTAAAGTATCAGTAGTTAAATCGATATGGTATCGAGTTTTACAGAATTCCTTAAGGTATTTTATTTTTTTGAGTGCTATGTCTTTGTGGTTTTTACGATTGTAATACAATCTCCCCATTGTTTTAATAAACTCAAGAGTTGTATTGGGAATAGGTTTTAGGATTGGAATCATTTTTTGTTTGCGTTTACCTTGGAAAATAAGAACAAGAATAAGGCAAGCCAAAAGAAGGTAGTACGCCATTTTTAATGGTGGACTTGATAGTAAGAATGCGATTGGGCTAGTAGATCGGAAAGCTCTAAGAGGCTTGTAATATTCATCCCAAACGATTGGGTTAGGAGGTAAGTAGCTGAAAATACCTGCAATGTAATCGGCATTTTTGTTTTGAACGATATTAAAATTCGTGAATGCTAAAGGCTGACTACTTATAAAAAAATTCCCTTTGCCATAGGGTACTTTTACCAATTGAATTCTTTTTTTATTATCTCGTCCCAAAACGATTAAACTATCCTTATAAAATTTATTTATGGTCGTGTTATCAAACGCTTTGGGATATTTTGAGTTGTTTTTATCTTTTAAATTTGGGTTTTCAAAATTCTGAGATTGGACTTCTTTAGCACCTAGATCAGTAAATTTAAACTCAGAATCAAATTGCACGTGTATGGTGTCGGAGAATACTTTACCTAAATTAGATGTGGCAATTACGATTTGATTTCCATTTTGAACTAAATCCAATAATAGTTTAATTTCCCATGCCTGAGGAGAAAAATCATCTGCTACAAAAATATAATTCTTGTTTGGAGCAAGGCTATCAAGTACAGGATAGTTAAATATTGCATCTCTGCTAATTTCAAACTCCTGTTCAGGAAATAATTCTTGTTCTATCAATTCGCGAAGGAGAAAGCAACCAAAAGGACGTTTATCATCCTCATTAAAGTTTCTTGTCCAGTCGATTGGTTGCGGAGCAAAAAGATCCATTAGAATCAGGATAATGAGGATTCCAATTACAGGAAGTGCATTTTTAGGGATATTTATTTTCATGACGCGAATTCTTTTGTTTGTGATAATAGAATGTTCAAACGTGCAAATTCATCATCAACTTGATGGTAATCTAGTTTGGCAATAGGGAAATCTCCATACCAAACAGCCTCATACAATTCGCTTAATTCAATAAAATCTGTTTTTATTTTTTCATGTTTTATTTCTCGGATGTAATCGTAATTGGTTTTTTCCGATTTCCAAGTAATTATTTTATGGCGGCTTAAAGCTTTTAAAAGAGATAAGTAATGATAGCGAACAGCCAAACGGTATTCTTTTTGAAGAAGTGCTTCTTGAATTTTTTGTTCCCAATTTACTTTATTGGGATTTGTAGCATCGCTAAATTCCATCGATGAAATTTCCTGATGAGAGCTAAACAAACCTGTGAATTTACTACGATAAATCATGGCAATTAGAAGAATACCACAGGCAGCTAAAATGATGTATCTCAAATACCAGATCACACCAAGGCTTTTAATCATGAAATTAAACCAATTTTTAAGCCATTGAACGAAACGTCCCCAAGCAGTTTCTTGCTTTACTTCGGTTAAATTGTAATTGAAATCGCTTTGTTTTCGGTAATTTTCAATTCGTTCTTCAGGAATGGATTTTTCCCATAATTGTACTTGCCCAGTATCCATTACAAGAGTATCCGAGTTGAAAGTTTCCTGCGCTAAAATAGGGCTGGCTCCAATAAAGAAATGAAACCAGCCTAGAAATAATATTGTAAGTGTTTTTTTACTCATCAGCTCCAACGCTTTCCAACTCTTTTAATAATGCAGGATTTTGCTTTTGTTCAACAAGACTAAAATAAAGAATTCCAATTCCTATAAATGGAATGATCTGCATTAAGGATGCTCCTATTGATTGGATAATTGAAAATAAAATGCTTAAACTTTGACTTGCAGATGAAGGTTCATTTTGTACCATATGAAAAGCTGTCATCGCCTGATAAATCGTTGTTGGTATTTGGAATGCAAATTGTAAAGCTCCAGCGATTAAACCAAGGATTAATAAAAAGCCAAAAGTTAGCCACCAGTTATTTTTTATTAGAGAAAAACAAGCACTTAGAGCTTCACCAAGAGAATCACCTTGAAATACAATGATAGGGATAACGAGACTAAAACAAATCATTAAATAAATACCTGGGATTAATAAAAATACAAAGCCAATACCTGAAATAAGTCCAATAACAATAATTGTTAGGAATATTTTTGGCACAACTCCAAGCATCAATTTCCAAACTTGTTTTAATTCAATATCATTACCCTCTGCTGATTTATATAACTTGATATATTGCATCACAAATGACATTGAAAAGGAATAGGTAATCAACATAAAAAGATAAGTGATTAAGATTGCACTACCTCCTCCATTTGTTAATGGATTTGATACTTGTCCCATAGAAATAGATGATAATGCTTGATATTGATACACACCGAGTGCTATACCTTGTAATAGTGCAAAAGGGATAACGAAATAGATCATACCCATAAGTAAATTTTTAAAATTGTACTTAATAAAAAGGAATGTGTCGTTAAATAGTTCTCCGAAATCGCGGTTTTTTTCGAGTTGCAACTTGTTGCTTGTCATTTGTTTTAGGATTTGATTTAGTTTTTATGAATTGCTTAATTTTTGATATACTCGTTTCGGATTAATAATAAAATACCAAATAACGAACAGTAGGGAACAGACAATAATGAACCAACTTAGCCACATCGGCATTTCGGTATGTCGTGTTACATAGCCTTCTAAAAATCCGGCAGCGATAAACATGGGAATGATTCCAACAATAATTTTAATTCCTTTGCTAACTCCTATTTGCATAGATGTTTTACGAGGTAGGGTGCCTGGGAAAATAATGCTATTTCCCAAAACAATTCCTGCTCCTCCTGCCAGAATAATCGCCGATATCTCAAGCGTTCCATGTATCCAGATAACTCGTGTACTTTCCCAAAATAATCCATTATCAACAAAGAAATAGGTAAAACTGCCCAGCATTATTCCATTATTGAAAAGAACGTAACCTGTGCCAAAGGCAGTAAATATGCCGAAAACAAAGGCCATGAACGAAACTTTTATGTTGTTAATGGTAATTCCAAGAAACATCTGAGTTTGTCCCTCTTGTTTGTATACAGCCATTGCATCTCCTTTTTTAATATTATCAATGGTCATATTTACATAGTCATCGCCAAGAATAGCACGCACAAAAGACTGATCGTTACTTGTAGAAACAACACCTAAAAGTGTTGATACAAGAAATATTAATAAAGAATACAGTAATTGTTTTCTTGTTTGAAAAAGAATTAAGGGTAAGTCTGTAGTCCAAAACTGTTTAAATTTTCCTTTTTTGGCTTTCTGATTTTTATAGATCTGCTGATGAATACCTACACTTAATTGATTTAGGTAATCAGTTGTTGAAGAGTTAGGGTAAAAAGTTTGTGCATACGATAAATCATCCGTTAACTGAATGTATAAATCGGCAATGGCATCCGGATCACTATGTGATTCATTAGCAAGAAGATTTTCAAATTCTTTCCATTTTGTACTGTTGCGATCCAGGAAAACTACTTCTTTCATTTAGACGATTTCTATAAAACAATGCTAAAGTTATTGTAATTAAGGAAAATTGCAAATAATAGATTAAGGTTAAATTGCAAGCCACTTTACTAACTAGCAATAAGTCAGTAGAATGATTTTAAATGTCGAAAATATTTATTTAAAAATTTCTTTTACTTTCTTATGATAGGTATATTCGTTTGCACAAAAAATAGAGATAACAATGGCAAATGTAGGAATAGAAACAACACAAAATGTTCGTATTAATTTTCAATTGGCGAGTGTAGGTGAAAGGATTTCAGCTAGTTTACTTGATTTGTTATTTCTCTTTGTCGTGTATATGATTGTAATGCTTTTTGCAGGGCTATTAGGGGAAGGTTTTGTTTGGCTTATGTTGTTCATGATTCCTTTGTTTTTTTATTCATTGTTGTTTGAAGTCTTCATGAATGGACAAACACCTGGGAAAAAGATTTTGAAAATTAAAGTGAGTACTGCGGATGGATCTGCGCCTTCTTTTTCTAATTATTTGATTCGATGGATGTTTAGGTTAGTTGATATTTCCTTGACGTATGGCATATGCGGAATTCTCTGTATTGTAATAGGCGAAAAAGGACAACGTTTAGGTGATATTTTAGCTAAAACAACAGTGATTAAAACGAAACGGAAAGTGTCAATTGAAAATACTATTTTAGTGGATATCCCGGAAAATTATGAGCTTGTTTTTCCCGAGTCAAAAAATATTAATGAGAAAGACCTACCTCTATTTAAAAAAGTGATTGCTCAGATTGAGACGTTAGAAGATCCGGTTGAAAAATTACAATTTGGTTTACGCGCACGTAAAAATGTGATGGAGCAGCTAGGAATAAAGACTGAAATGCAACCCTTACAGTTTTTTAAAACATTAATTGTAGACTACAATTTGATTCATCGGGATCGATAAGTCATTGAAAATATAGCAAGAGGCTTGGAAATTATTTTCCTGCCTCTTTTTTATTATCTATTTGCTGATGTATAGTAGAAAATAGCTTTGATTAATTGTGAAAAGGGAATGTTCACTTGTGGGAAGATTTTGAATGAAATGCAAGTTGCCATTCATGAAAAAGGCCATCCATTTAGGATAGCCTTTTCGTTATGTAATTTCAATTCTTAGTATCTGTTATAGAACCTTCTTAGTTCTGCCGTTAAATCTGTGTAAATAGGTTTGGTGAATTCCACAAACAAATCTTGATGCGCTGGAGGAAGAATTGGTTCGCTATTGCAAATGTTTAATTCTTCTTCGGTTAAAGCTCTTTCGTCTCCATTAAAATGTCCCCACTGATGGTACCAATTGAATTGACCACCGAACTGCTTGTTGTTCACTTCTTTTTTGTTGTCAAATTCAATAATATGCAGCGATAACAATCCTTTTGAGATCACTTCACGTTTATGGACATGTAATTTAGCCTTTACCTTATTGAAAACTTTTATGGTTTCTCCAGTTTTTAATTTGGTCTCACCAACTTCAACACTGTCAGCACTAACTACTTCTCTTTCAATGTCAGTGTCATGAGTTTCACCAATTACAAAATCTTCGAAACGCATTCCGATAATCTGATCAGGATATTCTAGCTTTTCTAATTCAGCTTGTTTAGGCGTATAGAAACGAACAAATTTTCTTTTGATATTGTGAAAAATATATTGCGTTACCTGATCTTGAAAAAATTCCGCTGTTAATTGATATTTAGTAGAGTTAACGGGTACATGATCAATGATAACTTTTAAGGTAGCCATGTATTCAGCTTCCTTCATTTTTTCATCAACATCTTTGTAGTTTAAAACATAGCTATTGGCTTTTTCAAAATGATGAAAAGCTTTTACAGCATCCGTACGAGTGTTTTTTTCTAGCTCTAACATACCAGCAGCATAGCATTCGGGAGCTGCATTTTGCTTGGCCATATTTTCTTCGTGCTGAAATTGTTTAGGATATGAAATGATACGCAATGCACCTGGACATCTCCTAATTTCATTAGCCATTCTGTTCAAGCTTTGGTAGTGCCCAACTGTTTTCGAATGTTTAAACGGATCATTAGAAGCTAATAGGTAATTAATTTCTTGTTCGTACCAATTTACTGCTAAAGGATAACTTTCCTTTAAAGTTAATTGAGCCTTTTCTTTGTCAGGATTAGAACGTAAGCGTTCTACCGATTTAAGAACAGCCGAATAGTAGTCTCCATTTTGTAGCGCTTTATTGCCGGTGCTGCAGCTTGCAACAATAATAAGTAAGGCAATAAGTGTGTAGTGAGTAAGTTTGTTCATAGAATATGGGATCTTGGTTTGGTGCAAATTTAATTTTTAATTTGAGATTACGCTACTAAGTCCACAAAGTTCTGTTTTTGCACATAAACTTTCCTTTTTAGAGCTATTCTGTAATGCATCTAACTTGTGCTAAACAAATACCGAACCAAAATATTTGAATTCGTATTTTTAAAAATTAGTAATAGAGGAAATCTAAGCTTAGGATATAATCGTAATAGCTTGTTTAAAATCCTTACTTTTGGAGTTCAAGAAAGAGATAGAGACTGTGACGAAAAGAAAGATTGAACTACTAGCACCGGGTGGAAATGTTGATTCCATAAAAGCAGCAATACTAGCAGGAGCAAATGCAATTTATTGTGGCTTAGATAAATTTAACGCAAGAAACCGAGCTGTAAACATCGATTTTGATGGTTTGCAAGGAGTTCTTCATCTGGCTCACAAGCACAATTGTGAAATTTTTCTTACCCTAAATATTATCATTCTCGAAAGTGAATTTTCTGCCCTGGTTAGCTTGCTGAATAAGTTGCAGAATACAAGCATCGATGGTGTAATTGTTCAGGATATTGGACTGTTGTATGTTTTAAGGAAGCATTTCCCTAGCCTAAATATTCATGCATCAACACAGATGACAACGCATAACGAAGGGCAAATTAAATTTCTGAGCAAACTTTCGGCTACACGCGTAAACCTATCAAGAGAATTAAACCTAAAGGAGATTAAAGCTTTAAGCAGCGCGGCGCATCAACAAAAGATGTTAACAGAGGTATTTGTGCATGGTTCCAATTGTATTTCCTTTTCAGGGATTTGTTATATGAGTTCGGTGCATGGAGGAAATTCTGGTAATCGAGGCAGGTGCAGCCAACCTTGCAGAGATCGGTACCTTACAACAACTGCAGGTAAGGAATATCCGCTTAATTTAAAAGATAACTCTGCAATTTATGATCTAAGGGAATTGTACGATGCTGGAGCTGATTCCTTAAAAATTGAAGGGCGAATAAAGGGTTCCGATTACGTTTATACCGTTGTTGATACTTGGAGAAAACAACTTGATACTTTTTATAGAACAGATAAAGTAGGAGAGGAGAATAGTATTTTGTATAAAGTTTTTAATCGTAATTTTTCGAATACTTTACTCAAAGGCGATATCAGTAAGGATATGTTTATTGATAATCCTCGTGATCATTCCATAAAGCATTTGTCTGAAGTCAATTCTTATGCTTCAGCAGATGATTTGGAGAAAGGACAATTAAAATTATACAAAGAAAAAGAAGAGATCAAAAGCTCTGTAGAGGATACAATAAATAGTGTAAGTGCAATAAAAGCTTCTTTGCAAATAAATTTATCGGGAGAATCAGCTGCACCCCTGAAGGTAGTAGTGAAAACACCAGATTCCGAGTTTGAAGTTTTTTCAAAGTGCAATTTGCTTGACAAAGGTACCGAGGCGCTAACTAAGGAGATGGTTTTGAAACGATTCAAAGCTTTTAACGATACGGAATATTTCATTGAGGATTTGAATTTGGAAGAAATAAAGGGTGATGTTTACATTTCTTTTAAAGAACTGACGGCACTTAAGAAACGAATTCTGTTCATTCTGAACGATTCCAGAGAAACACTTGAACCAATTAAGTTACCTGCGATAAAGAGATTGACTAAAGAGAATGAAAAACCGAATCTTTCTGTTTTGATATCCTCTGCGGAAGATGTTTCTTTTGTTGATGAAACGAATGCTCAGATCTACTTTCAGTTGCCTAATAGTTTTAAGGAGAAGCTTGGTGTTTATGTAGATTTGTTCATCCAAAATGAAAAATTAATTCCTTATTTTCCTTCTGTGATTATAGGAGAAGATTACGATGTAGCTGTGGATTTTTTGCATTGTGTGAAGCCAAAATTAATTGTCACAAACAACACAGGAATTGCTTACGAAGCTTATCAGTTAGGTATCGATTGGATTGCTGGTTCGCATTTAAACATGGCAAATTCGTACAGCTTACTTTCTTTAAAAGAGGATTTTAATTGTTCAGGAGCTTTTATTTCCAATGAGCTAAATAAGCAACAAATTCAAAATATTAAAAGGCCAGCGAATTTTCAACTTCATTATAGTTTGTATCATCCCATTGTACTGATGACGAGTAGACAATGTTTGTTTCATCAGGTAACTGGTTGTGAAAAGAATAAGGTGGATAATATTTGTATTCAATCTTGCGAGAAGCATTCATCCATCACGAATTTAAAAAAGGATTCTTTTTTGATTGAAAAATCGAAAGGGAACTATCATAGCTTATACAATACCAATAATTTTCTCAACACAGCTATTCTTAACGATTTGCCCAATGCTTTTTCTTCTTGTATGATTGATTTACGAGATGTGAAAACAGAAACAAAGCTAAATTTTGGCAAGCGGGAGGTCATTTCGTTTTTTGAAGAACTACTAAATGGAAGTGCAGATTCTGAAAAGGACGTAAAGAAAGCTATCCATCCATTTGTAAATGGACAATACAAAAAAGGAATTTAAAAAATAGGTATAAAGGAGCATTGGTTTAATGCTGATATGTTATGTTTAACAAGCCTTTGTTTCCGAGACATTTTGTTGTTTCTATTGTCTTATTTGCTATCTTTAATTGGAATGATTTAGTGAGTTGCACTCACCTTAAATATGCAATTTTCTTTGTAATCCTTTCAAGTTTATTGAGAAACAGTTGGCAGATATATGAAAAACATTTGGTACAGCTTTATAAAAGAAGAAAATAAAAGCATACGTGGTTTTGTACGCAACTTATTGTTTGTTTTCATATTCGGATTTGCTGTTTTGCTCTCAGTCGTTATAATAACATTAAACAAATATGAGGAAGTAGAGAAGAAAGCATATCGGGAAGTTGCAGAAACAGTTTTAGAAACGAAACTTGAAAATATTCAAGATGACGTTAAATCTGTTACTTCTGATTTGATGATGTTGGCCGAAAGTGGCAATCTAAAGAAGTTTTGGAGCGATAAAGAGGGAAATATCGAGGATTTAAAAGCTGAATTTCTTAATCTTTCGATTCATCATGAAGTTTTTGATCAGGTGCGATTGATTGATGAGAAGGGAATGGAAATTATTCGTGTTAACTATAGCTCTACAAGGCCATCAATTGTTCCAAAAACGAAATTGCAAAATAAAAAGGATCGATATTATTTCTACGATTCGTTTAAGCTAGATCGTAATGAAGTTTTTATTTCTCCTTTGGATTTAAATGTTGAAAATGGTGAAATTGAGATACCATTAAAACCAATGATACGATTTGCCACACCAGTTTTCGATAGTCAAAATGTGAAACGAGGGGTTGTTGTTTTGAATTATTATGGACAAAATATTATCAATGAATTTGTTAATCAAAGGAATCCCTTAATTAAAGATCAATTGATGTTCCTAAACTCAGAGGGCTACTGGTTTAAAGGACAAAGGGCTGAGAGTGATTGGGGATTTATGTATGAAGATAAGCAAGACTTAACTTTCGAAAATGAATATGGAGCGGTTTGGGATAGTATTGTAGCTACTGGACAATCACAATTTGAGACGAAAAAGGGCATGTTTACTTTTAAAACGATTTACCCTATTCCCAAAAAATTAACTCCTTCTAGAAATGAGCAGCAACATATAAACGATGATTATCATTGGAAAATTGTTTCGTTTATTCCTTTCCATATTTTAAATGAGAAGAGTAATCTTCGCTGGAAACAAGCTTTGTTTATTTTAGCTTTTTTGTCCATTAGTTGGTTGTTTATTTTCTACAGACTTTCCAAAACTCAGTATTTTAAAATTAAGTCGCAACTTGCATTGAAGGAGCGAGAAACAACTCTACGCGAATTGAATGCAACTAAAGATAAGTTGTTTTCTATCATCGCACATGATTTGATGAACCCATTTAATAGTATTATCGGATTTAGTGATTTGTTGAATGAGCAAATGAAGTTGAAGGATTATAAAGGCATTGAAGAATACGCAGAAATAATTCACACTTCATCAAGTAGAGCAAAGGATTTGTTATCGAACTTATTGGAATGGTCACAGTCGCAAATAGGTCGAATGGATTTTAATCCTGAAAGTTATGATTTAAAGAAGCAGATTGATGAGATAGTCCTTTTGCTTACTGATACTGCTCAGGTTAAGTCGATTAAAATTATGACTCAGGTATCTTCGGAATTTACTGTGTTTGCCCAAAAAGAAATGATTAATACGGTGTTGAGGAACTTAATTTCTAACGCCATTAAATTTACAATGCCTAATGGCGAAATTGTTATTGCAGCCAAACAATTAGAGGATGATGTGTTGATTAGTGTAAGTGATAATGGAGTAGGAATTCCATTCGATCGTTTATCTAAATTATTTCAGATTAGTGAAAATGAGACTACCTTAGGAACTGCCAACGAAAAAGGTACTGGTTTGGGATTGATGCTATGCAAGGAATTCATAGAAAAACACAATGGAAGAATTTGGGCTGAAAGTGAAATTGGGAAAGGGAGTAGTTTTAAATTTAGTTTTCCTTTGGACAAAGAGTAAGTAATGTACTTTTATCTTCATGCAGATTGCATGTATTCTATCAAGAATCCAAGTCTATATTTTATTGTAATATTTCTTATCTACTTTGCTTATAAAACAAAATGAAAGAGCAATCTTTGCACGACCAAAAAAACAGAGCCTTAATCCGTATCGCAGACGAAAATAATGGAAGAGAATAAAGCAAAAGCTAAAAAAGTCAATTCAAGATTTCAGCCAAGAGGTTGTACTATTCTTCACGAAGACCAAGATATTATCGTTGTTGATAAAGTAAGTGGCTTGTTGACCATGGGAAGTGATAAGGAGCGTCAAAAGACAGCTTATCAGCATTTAACGCATTACGTAAAAAAGGGAAATACAAGATCAAGAAATAGAATATTTATTGTCCATCGATTAGATAAGGATACTTCGGGTTTATTAGTTTTTGCTAAAACAGAGAAAGCTAAAATATTTCTTCAAACCGAGTGGCAAAATTTCAGTAAAAAATATATTGCTGTTGTGGAAGGAAAATTGAAGGATAAAGAAGGAATTATTGAGTCATATTTGACAGAAAACAGTATCCATAGAGTGTTTTCGATTAAAAATCCTGAAAAGGGCAAGTTTGCAAAAACAGGCTATAAGGTAATTAAGGAATCAAAACACTTTAGTTTGCTTAAAATTAAATTGTACACTGGTCGTAAAAATCAGATTCGCGTGCATTTTGCCGAAAATGGCAACCCTGTTGCTGGTGATAAAATGTATGGTATAAAAGGAATGGGTGTAAAACGTTTGACCTTGCATGCCGCTACACTTACGATTCAGCATCCACATTCTAAAAAAGAAATGACTTTTGAATCGGATACACCAACTTTCTTTAGGCAGTTGATTAAGTAAGTTGAATAATTTTCCGATATAAATTATAAAAAGTGTGCTACCCAAGTGCACTTTTTGCTTTTCCCTACCCAAGAGGTAAGACCTGCTAACAATTTCTTAACGATTCCAATCCATTTTTTATTATTTCATAATCTTAGCAAAGTCATAAGTTAACAAGTGCAGAATATTTTTATTGCATTAATCAATCTGTTATACTTATGCCTAAAAGCAAACGAGAAGTAGATGTTGTAGTTCTTTCTGATATTCATTTAGGAACCATGGGTTGCCGAGCAGAAGAGTTATTGAAATACTTAAATTCGGTTCAGCCCAAAAAAGTAATTTTAAATGGAGATATTGTTGATATCTGGCAGTTTAGTAAACGCTATTGGCCCAAATCTCACATGCGAATAATTAAGCATTTTACTTCTCTTTTATCCAAAGGAGTGCCAATTTACTACATAACGGGTAATCACGACGAATTGCTTAGAAGATTTGAAGGGTTTCAATTGGGTGGATTAAGCATAGTCAACAAGCTAATCTTGAACCTAAACGGGAAAAAAGCATGGTTTTTTCATGGTGATGTATTCGATGTAACTATGCAGTATGCAAAGTGGTTAACGAAACTGGGCTCCATTGGCTACGATTTATTAATCATGATTAATTCGCTGGTTAATTTCTTTGCAAAGATGATTGGAAGAGAAAAAGTTTCCCTTTCGAAGAAACTTAAGAATAGTGTGAAATCCGCAGTTAAGTTTATAAATAGTTTTGAGCAAACGGCTGCTGATATTGCCATTTCCAAAGGATACGATTACGTGGTTTGTGGTCACATTCACCATCCTGAAATGAAAGAGCTAAGTAATAAAGAAGGTTCAACTCATTACTTGAATTCAGGTGATTGGATTGAGAGTTTAAGTGCTTTGGAATATCATAAGGGAAGTTGGCGTATATATCAGTACAGTGAAGATCAAAAGGCAAAAGAATTGGAGCCAGATTTGGCGAGTTATCAGCTAGATGATTACGATAAAATTTTTAAAGAATTGCTTGGTGAGTTTATGGAAGAAAATCATGCTACAGCATCTTAATTTGAAGTTTTCTAATTCATCTATTACTTGATCTAATCTCAATGAAAATACTCTACGGAATTCAAGGCACTGGCAATGGTCATTTAAGTCGTGCAATTGAACTAATACCTTATTTGCAAGATGTTGCAGAAGTGGACATTTTAATATCTGGTTTGCATCACGATTTGAAATTTAATCATATCATTAAGTACAAAAAGCAAGGACTAGGTTTCTTTTTTGGAAGAAATGGCGGAATCGATATATGGAAAACGATTGGCAAGTTTAATATTTATCGTTTTATTAAAGATATTAGATGCTTACCAGTAGAAGAGTATGATTTGGTAATTAGTGATTTTGAGCCAATAACCGCATGGGCTTGTAGGTTGAAAGGTGTTTTTTGCCTTGGGTTAAGTCATCAGGCAGCCATGCTGAATTCTCGAACTCCATTACCCGATAAAATTGATACTTTTGGCTTTAAAATATTGAAGCAATATGCACCTTGTTCTCAAAATTTAAGCTTCCATTTTAAAGAATATGGACACAATATGTTTACGCCAATTATTCGAAGAGAAATTCGAAAATTAGAGGTGCATAATAAGGACTTTTTTGTAGTTTATTTGCCTGCTTATTCCGATGAAAAACTAATTTCAGTTTTGTCAGAGTTTTCTTATAAACGCTGGCTGGTTTTTTCCAAGCACACAAAGAAATCCTATAAAAATAAGAATGTAAATATTCGTCCAGTTAATTCCGATGAATTTATAGAAGGACTAAAAGATTGCGAAGGAGTTTTGTGTGGAGCAGGTTTCGAAACTCCTGCAGAAGCATTGTTTTTGGGAAAGAAACTTGCCGTAATTCCCATGAAAAATCAATTTGAACAAGTTTGTAATGCACATGCCTTGCAGGAATTAGGCATTCCAGTATTTACAGGTTTGGATGATTATAATGTTGGGTTAATTGAGAAATGGCTAAAAGAAAAGGCTAATTGCCCAAAAATTAATTATCCAGACAATGCTAAATCAGTAATTGATCATTTGATAAAGCATTATACCGTTAAGCTATAGTACTAGTTCAATTGTGCTTGGTTTCATGACCTTTTTATTGTAATTTTCTCGAAATGGAAATGATTTAATAAGAAGTATATGTCCGAATTCATAAATAATAATCAAGCTCGAGTCGATTCTTTATTTGAGTTTTGTTACCAACTAATTAAGGGAGAGAAGGGAACTGAATTAATTAAGAAACATCAAATGGTAATTGATCACTTAACTCCTAATGATATCATTTTGGTTGTGCACCGTTTGGTAGAGGCGAACGTTCCAATGGAAGATTTGAAAGTTGGCATCAATAAAGCACTTAATGTTTTTCACAAAGCAATTCACAATCATCCCAAAGCTGATGTTCAAGAAAATCATTTTCTGGGAATAATGATGCTAGAGAATGCAGCCTTAGATACTAGATTAAAGGCAATAAAACCTCTAGCGAAGAACATCAATCGTATCGAGGATCCTCAAGAATTGGCTAGTGAATTATCTCTTTTGAAACAAAAAATTAGTGAGCTAGACGAGATGAATAAGCACTATCAGCGCAAAGAGAACATCTTTTTTCCCTACTTCGAAAATCAATATCCCGAATACAAATGTTTAGGTGTGATGTGGTCAATTCATGATGATATTCGTAAGGTTCAAAAACAATTGGTGGCAGAATTGCAATCTGAGTTAATCGATTTGAAGCTGATTAATCGTTTGTTAGGCGATTTGTTCTTTTTCATGTATGCGATTATTTCTCGAGAGGAGTATTTGCTTTTTCCGATTGCATTGAATGCTGTTTCAGAGGATTTATGGGATGAAATGAACGATCAGAGTTCGGAAATAGGCTTCAGTTTTATAGAAGCTCCAAAGTTGGTTAAAGCAGAAAAGAAATCAGTAAAGAAGACAGAAAAGGTGATTGGAGAAGAATTAGATATGGAGCAATTGGGCGATACCTTGCTTAATTTTGAAACTGGTTTAATGACATTGAAACAAGCGATGATGTTGCTGAATCATTTGCCTGTTGACATTACGATGATTGATGAAAATGATAGAGTCTGTTTCTTTTCAAATCCAAAAGAACGTTTCTTTCCAAGATCGAAAGCGATAATTGGAAGAACCGTGCAGAATTGCCATCCGCCAGAGAGTGTTCATGTGGTTGATGATTTGGTTAAGGCATTTAAGAGTGAAGAAAAGGACAGTGAATCATTTTGGATCCAAATGAAAGGTCGATTCATTCTAATCCAGTATTTCGCTTTGCGCGATGAGAAGAATGTATATAAAGGCTGTATTGAAGTGAGCCAAGATGCAACAGATATTCGTAAATTGGATGGTGAAAAACGATTAATGGATTAATACAACATGATAAAAAAGAAAGCCTGCAAATTCAAATGAATTGCAGGCTTTTTAGTATTTTGAAGATAGATTTTACAATCTACTCATAAATTTAACTGGATCGATAATGTATCGAACATGAACGGCATTTCCAATGTTACCACCTTCGTCAGAAGCTTCAATTTCGAAACTTAATTTTTTACCATCTATTTTTACCAATTTGGCAGTGCATGTAACGGTAGCTCCTAGTTTCGTAGCTTTGTTGTGCTTGGTGTCAATCTGAATTCCTACGCTATCTGTACCTTTTGCCATGTCTTTATCGATACAAGCAACTGCTGTGTTTTCCATAAAGGCAACCATTGCTGGCGTAGCATATACTTCTAACTTCCCAGATCCGTGATATATTGCTGTATCCTTTTTGGTTACAGTCATAGTTTGTGTTATGGATAATCCTTCTACTAAAGCCATAATAAGGGTTCTTAAATTGTTATTCTATTCTTCAAACTCCGATGTAAAATGGAATTCTAAATCTGTATAATTGTTTTGTGCCATTTGAAGCATGTAGCCAGAATCTGCTAGGAAAACATCTCTTCCATGCTTGTCTTTCGCGATGTATTGGAATTTAGCTTTCTTAAATTCTTTCAATTGCTCATCGTTATTCGACTTGATCCAGCAAGCTTTGTGCAGATTAATGTGTTCCCATCGACAAGAAGCAGAATACTCGTGCAACAAACGGTATTCAATAACTTCAAACTGCAGTGCACCAACAGTACCAATTACTTTTCTACCATTAAATTGAGAGGTAAATAACTGTGCAACACCTTCATCCATTAATTGGTCGATACCTTTTGCCAATTGCTTCGATTTCATCGGATCAGCATTTTCGATGTATTTGAAAAGCTCAGGAGAGAAACTTGGAATTCCTTTGAAATTGATCTTTTCTCCTTCTGTAAGTGTATCACCAATTTTAAAGTTTCCTGTATCGTGCAAACCAACAATATCTCCTGGGTATGCTTCCTCAACTATTGATTTTTTCTCAGCCATAAATGCTGTTGGACTCGAGAATTTTAATTTTTTACCATTGCGAACATGCAAGTAAGGCGTATTTCGTTTGAATACTCCAGATACAATTTTCACAAAGGCAATACGATCTCGGTGGTGTGGATCCATGTTAGCATGGATTTTAAAAACAAAACCAGAGAATTTCTCTTCAGTTGGTTCAATTACACGTTCAACAGTCTGGCAAGGCAGTGGAGAAGGAGCAATTTGAATAAATGCATCTAATAATTCACGAACTCCAAAGTTATTTAATGCTGATCCAAAGAAAACAGGTGCAATTTTTGCATCCAAATACTCTTGAATATCTAATTCAGGATATACACCTGAAACAAGCTCCAATTCTTCTCTTAAGATTTCTGCATCATCACCAATATATTCCTCCAATTTAGGATTGGATAAATCATCAAATTCAATTGTTTCTTCGATGGTTTGAGTCGCTGGAGTGAATAGGCTTAAGTTCTTTTGGTACATATTGTAAACACCTTTAAAATCGGGTCCCATATTAATTGGCCAACTTAGTGGGTTTACATTAATTTTTAATTCTTCTTCAATTTCATCTAGCAAATCAAAAGCATCCTTACCGCTACGGTCCATTTTATTAATGAACACAATAACAGGAGTTTTACGCATTCTACAAACCTTCATTAATTTTCTGGTTTGTGCCTCAACCCCTTTTGCAACATCAATTACGATAATAACACTATCGCAAGCGGTTAGGGTACGGAAAGTATCTTCAGCAAAATCCTGGTGACCAGGAGTATCTAGAATGTTTATTTTATGGCCTTTGTATTCAAATCCCATTACCGAAGTTGCAACAGAGATACCTCTCTGTCTTTCAATCTCCATGAAATCGGAAGTGGCCGTTTTCTTTATTTTATTCGATTTTACAGCACCTGCAACATGAATAGCACCACCAAAAAGAAGTAACTTTTCAGTAAGTGTTGTTTTCCCCGCATCCGGGTGAGAAATAATCCCAAATGTTCTTCGTCTATTTATCTCGTCTTTAAATCCCATCGATCGTATTTTCTTTAAAATAAAAGCATGCAAAAGTAATCATTTTTACTGATTTTGCTTCCTATTATAAGGATTAAATAAGGCTCTGTTTTTAAAGTTCAATTGTATCACATTAGAGTTCTGCAACCAAATTCACGTCAGGTACAGTGCTAACGTTTGCTTAATTCTTTGAATTTCTTTTAGTAGATTTACGAAACAAAATTGCGAATAGGATAATTATATGAAGCGAATAGGATTACTTTCTGATACTCATGCATGGCTCGATCCAGTAGTGGTAAAGCATTTAAAAGAATGCGATGAAATATGGCATGCTGGAGATATTGGAGGAATAGAAATCGCTGATAAATTATCCGAAATAGCTCCTCTAAGAGCTGTTTATGGAAATATAGACGACCATAAGGTTCGCATTGATTACCCAAAGCATCAGCGTTTCCGTTGCGAAGAGGTTGATGTTTGGATCACACACATCGGAGGTTATCCAAAAAATTATGACCGTAATGTAAAACCGGAAATTTTTGACAATCCTCCGCAATTATTTATTTCAGGTCATTCGCATATATTAAAGGTGATTTTCGATAAAGAATTAAATCTTTTACATATCAATCCTGGAGCATCAGGAATTAATGGTTTTCATAAAGTTCAAACCATGATAAAATTTACGATTGATGCAAAAGAGATTAAAGATCTTCAAGTTGTTGAATTTGGAAATAAGGGAAGTTAATACATTCCTATTTTCAGGTATCTGATAAGTCTATTTTTTAAGGGGGAAATTTATAGTTGTAGGGTAGAATCTGCTCTTTTTGGTTGAGTCTGAAAGCTTATAAAGATTTTTAGTTTCGGCTTTTTAATATAGCAAGTTTTTGTTATATTTAGATATTTAAATTTAATCGTACTTAACAGCTACTTATAGAGCTTCAATTATTCTAAGATGTTGTAGTACAGTCAGTAAGCTTGCAACTTGTCGCTTACGTAAAACGCATTAAAAGATCGCTAACTCTTAAAATATTTCTTTCTTTTGTGCTTAAATTAAATTTAGAACTATTAACCATTGGAAATATATATAAATCAAAAATTCATTAAACTATGCTATTTGATTTTAATTTGATAAAATCTGTTTACGAACAAATGCCTGAAAAGGTAAATAAAGCAAGAAAGACTCTTGGCAAACCATTAACATTAAGCGAGAAAATTTTATACTCTCATTTATCCGCAGAGGAAAAGGGAGATAAATTTAATAGAGGAGAAGATTATGTGAATTTTGCTCCAGATAGAGTTGCGATGCAGGATGCTACAGCTCAAATGGCTCTTTTGCAATTTATGAATGCAGGGAAGACGAAAGTTGCAGTTCCATCAACTGTGCATTGCGATCACCTAATTCAAGCTTCAAGTGGAGCTAAGGAAGATTTGAAGGATGCTGTCCTACAAAATAATGAGGTATATAACTTTTTACAATCAGTATCTAATAAATATGGTATCGGTT
This sequence comes from Labilibaculum sp., assembly GCA_016342745.1. Taxonomy (GTDB): domain Bacteria; phylum Bacteroidota; class Bacteroidia; order Bacteroidales; family Marinifilaceae; genus Paralabilibaculum; species Paralabilibaculum antarcticum. The sequence continues at coordinate 76,984 of JAEINT010000019.1, read as the reverse complement.
TTTGGAAGCCAGGAGCAGGTATTATTCATCAGGTAGTAATTGAAAATTACGCATTTCCTGGAGGAATGATGATAGGTACAGATTCGCATACGGTTAATGCAGGTGGATTAGGAATGGTTGCTGTGGGTGTTGGTGGAGCCGATGCGGTTGATGTGATGGCAGGAATGCCTTGGGAATTGAAAATGCCTAAATTAATTGGGGTAAAACTAACTGGAAAATTAAGTGGTTGGGTTTCTCCTAAAGATGTGATTTTAAAAGTTGCTGGTATTCTTACCGTTAAAGGGGGTACTGGTGCTATTGTAGAATATTTTGGTGAAGGTGCTGATTCAATGTCATGTACTGGGAAAGGAACCATTTGTAATATGGGTGCTGAAATTGGAGCAACAACTTCAATTTTCGGATACGATCAAAATATGAGTAACTATTTGCGTCATACAGGTCGCGAACAAGTTGCTGATTTGGCTGATGTGGTTATGGAACATCTTCGTGCTGATGAAGAGGTTTATGCAAGCCCAGAACAATATTACGATCAAGTGATTGAAATTAACTTGTCGGAAATGCAGCCTTATATCAATGGTCCGTTTACACCAGATTTAGCGCATAGCTTAGCCGATTTTGGAAAAGCTGTTAAGGAAAATGATTACCCACAAACCTTAGAAGTAGGATTGATTGGTTCATGTACGAACTCTTCTTACGAGGATCTTTCTAGAGCTGCTTCTTTAGCAAAACAAGCAAAGGATAAAAATTTGAAAGTTAAATCTGAATTTGTAGTAACTCCAGGTTCGGAATTAGTAAGATACACAACAGAGCGTGATGGCATTTTAAAGGAGTTTGAAGACATTGGAGGTGTTATTATGGCCAATGCTTGTGGACCTTGTATTGGTCAGTGGAAACGTCACACAGACGATCCAACACGTAAGAACTCTATCATTACATCTTTCAATAGAAATTTTGCGAAACGTAATGATGGTAATCCAAATACGCATGGTTTTGTAGCTTCTCCAGAATTGGTTACAGCTCTAGCCATCGCAGGTGATCTTTGCTTTAACCCAATGACGGATACCTTAATTAATGAAGATGGTGTTGAAGTGAAATTAGATGAGCCTAAAGGATTTGAATTTCCTCCAAATGGCTTTGATATGAAAGACTCAGGCTATCTGGCTCCGGGTTCGGATGGTAGTTCTGTTTCTATTGATGTGAAAGATGATTCGGAACGTTTGCAATTATTAGCACCATTTAAGGAGTGGAATGGTGAAAACTATACTGGATTAAAATTATTGATCAAAGCCAAAGGAAAATGTACAACAGATCATATTTCAATGGCAGGACCTTGGTTAAGATACAGAGGCCATTTAGATAATATCTCTAACAACATGTTAATTGGTGCGGTTAATTACTTTAATGAAGAGACCAATTCGATTTTCAATCCGGTAAACGGAAAATATGAGGAAGTACCTGTTACTGCTAGAGCTTTAAAAGCTTGTGGTTTAGGTTCGATTGTGGTTGGAGATGAGAATTATGGTGAAGGATCATCTCGAGAGCACGCTGCAATGGAACCAAGACACTTAGGTGTAAAGGTTGTAATTGTGCGTTCTTTTGCTAGAATCCATGAAACCAATCTTAAAAAGCAAGGAATGTTAGGTTTAACATTTGCCAATAAAGATGATTACGATAAAATTCAGGAGAAAGATAAATTTGATGTTAACGGATTAACAAATTTTACTCCTGGTGTACCTTTAGAATTAGTTGTTACGCATGAAGATGGATCAAAAGATTCGATTGTAGCAAATCATTCTTATAACAAGGTTCAAATTGACTGGTTTAAGGCGGGGAGTGCTTTAAATCTGATAAGAAAACAAAATGCAAAATAAACAACAAACTAATGCTAATGCGAAACCAATCTCCCCGGTTGGTTTCCAAACCTAAAGTTTAGACCATATGAAAAAAACACTGAAGCAAACCTTATCCGAGAAAATTGATAAACAAAGACCCCGGACAAAAAAATTATTGAAAGAATACGGGGATGTCGTTGTTGATCAGGTTACTATAGCCCAAGTGATTGGTGGAATGAGGGGATTGAAATCTTTAGTTACAGATATTTCTTATTTGGATGCAGATGAAGGAATTCGTTACAGGGGTTATACATTGGAAGAAGTAATTGAAGGATTACCAAAGCCAAAAGGAGGGGACATGCCTTACGTTGAGGGATTGTTTTACTTACTCCTTACCGGAGATTTTCCGAATCAGGAAGAAGTGATGCAAGTTGTGGATGAATTCAGTAAGCGTCGAATTGTGCCTCGTTATGTATATGAAGTAATTGATTCATTCCCATGTTGTAGTCATCCAATGGCTATCTTTTCAACTGCGATACTTACATTGAATAGAGAATCTGTTTTTAACAGACAATATCATGCCGGATTAAATAAAAAAGATTATTGGGAAGCGACTTATGAGGATTCGTTAAATTTATTAGCGAAACTACCTGAAATAGCTTCTTATATTTATAACAAGCTATATCGTCAAGGACCAAGAATTAACTCCAACCCAAATTTAGATATGGGAGCAAATTTTGCTCACATGATGGGTGTTGAAAAACCATACGATGATGTTTCTCGTTTGCATTTTATCATTCATAGTGATCACGAAAGTGGTAATGTGAGTGCACATACGGGTCACTTGGTAGCTAGTTCGTTATCTGATATTTATCTTTCGATCTCAGCGATGATTAACGGTCTGGCTGGTCCATTGCACGGTTTAGCAAACCAGGAAGTTCTAAGATGGTTGCAAGAGGTGATGGATAAAATGGATAATCGTGTTCCTACAAAAGAAGAGATGACCCAGTTTGTATGGGATACATTGAACTCGGGACAAGTTATTCCTGGTTTTGGTCACGCTGTATTGCGTAAGACGGATCCAAGATACATGCTTCAACGTGAATTTAGTTTGAAACACTTGCCTGAAGATCCTATTTTTAAGTATGCAGATATGCTTTATCAGGTAGTTCCAGATATTCTTAAAGAGCACGGAAAGGCGAAGAATCCTTGGCCAAATGTTGATGCTCAGTCAGGAGTAATTCAATGGCACTACGGTGTTACGGAGTATGATTTTTATACTGTATTATTCGGAATAGGTCGTTCAATTGGTATTTGTGCCAATGTGATTTGGGATCGTGCCTTAGGTTATCCTTTGGAGAGACCAAAATCGATTACGACCGACATGCTTGAAAAAATTGCGGGTATAAAAAAGATGGCGGAAGCCGAAGAAAATTAAAAAATGATCTATGCATAAAAAGAGCTGGTTTCAATTTTGAAACCAGCTCTTCTTGTATAAAAAAAACTGTAAAAAAGTTGGTGAAGACTTTTTTACAGTTTTAAAGCAAAAACTAACAATATGGAATAACCCAATTATTCTAATTTAAATAAGAAATACTTCAAACCCTAACCCACAATTCTAACCTTAACCTAAACAAAGTTAGGATCTGAAGTACTCTCGAAGTAGAAGCACATTCTACTTTTCTCGCCACAATTCACAATAAAAGTTTTGAAACTTTCTTGTGATATCCCTTTCACACTACAAAAATGCATGAAATATTGGTTTAGGTTTTCATTGTATTTACCCAAAATGCAAGTTGGAAATACTCAAAAGTGAATGGGTGATTTACGCCAAGTTGGAGGGGTGGTTGGGTAAGTTTCTGATATGCAGTAATTCACAAAAAAAAAGCCAATCGATGTACGATTGGCTTTTTAAATGAGGTTTTATTTATCTGTCGAGATTAACAATCCCCTAATTTCATTTTCTAATTTATCCAGATCGTTACTGACCTGTTTTTTTGCATCTTTAAACTTGTCTGTTAAATTATTCGATAAGCCTTTGTAATAGTCAACACCATTAAGAAGATTTGTTTTAAATTTCTCCAGTGATCTGATTTGTTTCTTTACAGGATCTTTCAACTCATCAATCTGTTCCTTAAGATAACTTACATAAAGATCTAACTCTTTAACAAACATGTGTGGACGATCTTTTCGAACAATTAAATTGGTTCTGTTGTAAATATGATCAACCATTTCTTTTAGCTTAGCCTTTTTTGAAAAGTAAGCTAAATTTGGACCAGGGCAAATCGAAACACCGTCTCCATCAGCCTTTGTGTCAATATGATTTACAAGAAATGATGATGCAGATAAACCTTTACACAAACAGGTTTTTTCAAGCAATAAACCAACTTCTTTATCATACTCTTCTTTTGGAAGTTCCTGATTTTTCAAATCAGCAAGTTTTAACTTTTGATATTGCACTGAAGCCGTACAGATTGGCTTTTCCGTAAATTCCGTATTCGCTAACATGAATTTTTTTGTACATGCGCTACCTGGCTTGTTTGCTGCAAATTTTTTGAGAACATCTCTGTCTCTGGTATTTCCAAGAAGCGTATTGTAACGAACGCCTAAAGGAGAAGCATGACTAAGAGCTAAATCTTTTTCTTTAGCATCCTCAAGAAGGTGTAAAGTTTTGTCATCAACATCGCAAGCTTCAGGTACCAAAAGGAATGGAGTTCCCCAACCAATAGAATCTAGATTGTAGTGGTTCATTAGGAATTCTTGCTCTTCAGCAGTTCCAACTCCACCTTGTGCTGTTATTCTTAAATCTAAATTGGATTCTGGACAAGCTCTTTCTTTAGTTTTTAAAGCTTGAGACAAGATCTCGTTTAAAGTTGCTTTTAATTCCTCTCTGTTCTCCTTGAATTCTTCAAGAATAGGTCCCATTAAAAATCCATCTGTTGCGAAGGCATGTCCACCACAATTCAGACCAGATTCAATACGAAATTCAGAAATCCAGATTCCCTTTTTAGCAAGATATTTCCCCTGTATTAATGCAGAGCGGTAATCACTTACTTTAAGAACAATCTTTTTCTTGATATATCCTGTTTCATCAGGATAAAAATCTTCGAATTGTTCTAGGTATCCATATAAGCGAGGGTTCATACCCGCAGATAAAACCATGGAGCTCTCCAGGTTACTCATGGCAAATCCACGAAGAGCTGCATGTGCGTCGTTATATTCTGCTGGCAATTGCTCACCTTCATAAAAATTATCCTTATCTAACTTGGTCATGATGTTTACATCAATCGATCCAAGAGGAAGATTATTCGTTAACCATTCCTTTGCTTCTTTTACGTAAGAATTGTCATCAAATTTTTCCTTGAATTCTTTTTTCACTTCTGAAAAATCAGGTAGTAAATCAAGATACTCTTCAAGATCTTCTTTTTTCTCCTGTACGGAAGTTTTCAAGTTTTCGAACTTCTCTTTTACAATCTTATCCATTAAATTTAGATAAGAAGTAATTCTTTCGGCACGAAAGTCTTTTGTTTTTTCCGTTATTGGCTTAAATGGTAAGCTGAGTTTTGTGCAATACAACTCTCTCATTTTTTCAAGTAGGATATCATCAACAATTGAAACAACTGATGAAATTCCTAAATGAGCCACTTTTACAGGAGTATCAACGGTAAATCCGGTTCCCATTACTGGAATGTGGAAACTATGTCCTAAAATTTTACTCATGTAACTGTTTATTTGTTTTTTGATATTTAACACAATATTAATTAGCTAAAATAAAGGCATTCAGCTAGTAAATTGCGAGTGGCAAGTTATACTATTTGAAACTGATATCAAAGCTATTTTACGTATTTATGGCCCTTATTCAAGTAAACTCGAGTAGGGTTGAATAAGAGTGATTGCGAGCTAATTATTAAATGTATTTTATACTAAAAGAGTTGGTATTGACTTTTTGAATTACTTAGATCAATATTTTCCAAGCCAAGTAGTTTTGCTTTTGTTTTTAGGCCTCCTGCATAGCCAGTCAGTTTTCCATTTTTCCCAATTACTCGATGGCAAGGAATAATAATCGGAATTGGATTTAAGGAATTCGCCATTCCAATAGCCCTGCAAGCGTTGGGTTTGTTTATGGAAAGAGCTATATCTTGATAAGAACAAGTTTCACCATAAGGTATTTCTTCTAGCTGTTTCCAAATTTGTTTTTGGAAAGCAGTTCCTTCAGGAGCCAATTTTAGATCGAATTCGGTCAATTCGTTTGCAAAATAGGCTTTAAGCTGATTGCTAACTTCTTTGAGTCGATCCGTATCATTAATCCATGTGTCGTCTATTTTGTTTAGCTGATTTTCATCTTCAAAAAGGATTTTATTTAATCCATTTTCATTGGCAACCATTAATAAATTGCCAATTGGAGAAGAAAGAATATCATAAAAAGTCATAGCGGACAAATATTAAAATATGGTAAGAGTTATTTAATTTTCAATGTAGCTAATTTATTGGAAAGGCAATTGAGTTTTAAGTAAATTTAGCTTTAATTAAGGTTTTGCTCCGAGCTAGCAAGTAGGCCATTAATTACAACTGAAGAGCAGAAACATCCAAACAATGGAGGCATATATGAAATGGTACCAACATTAGATTTTTTATTTTTACTTTCTGCGATCACAACAGCATCTTTGGAAACATCTTCAGGTGAAAATACAACTTGAACACCCTTTCGAACACCTAGTTGATGAAGTTTTTTTCGTAACATTCGCGCTAGTCGGCAGTTGTACGATTTGGAAATATCGGTCACCTGAATTTTTGTAGGATCCATTTTTCCCCCAGCACCCATTGCACTTACAATATTTAGCTTGTTTTGAAGGCTATGATAAATTAAGAAAAGTTTAGGTGCTAGAGTGTCAATGGCATCAACGACATAATCATAGCTTCGCTCTCGCAAGACTTCAATCATTCTTTCTTCTCTCAGATATTCGTTAATGATGTTGAGTTTTAGATTGGGATTGATATCTAGTAAACGTTCTCCCATAACAAGGGCTTTGTCTTTACCTAAATTACTTATGCTTGCTGGTAATTGACGATTAATATTGGTCGATTCAATATCATCTCCATCTACAATTGTCATTTCTCCAACGCCAGCTCTGCAAATTTGTTCGGCTGCATATGCACCAACACCACCTAATCCAACAACCAAAACATGTGCTGACTTTAGCTTGTTTAGCTTGTCATTTCCTAAAAGCAGTTCCGTTCTGCTTAACCATTCTGTACTCATCACTTCTTAAAACAGGTCTTAAAATTTTTAAATAGCTCTTTTTTTAAACTCTCCAGTTCCATCTCTTTTATATCCGCAACTTTATTGTAGATTTCTTTAATGGAAACATCACTTTCGTCTGTTTCAAGAAAGATTTGACTTGTTGGAAGCGAGCAAAAAAGGGCTCGTAACTTCTTGTTTGTAAATAAGGCTTTACCAAAAGATAGGTAACAGCCCAATTCAATTAATTCATCAGCAATTATTTTATTTTTTTGAAAACCATGTATAATCCATGGAAAACTTTTGTGTTTCTTACGAATTTCAATTAGTTCTGGAAAAGATTTTACACAATGAATAACGATTGGTTTTTGCGCCCTTTCTGCAATACTAATTTGCGAGAGTAAAATTTCTATTTGAACAGATAGGGGAGTTTGAATTAAGCGATCGAGGCCTATTTCTCCAATTGCTAGAATGTGATTTTGTGAAGAAATTTGTTCCAATTTTTCTAAGGTAGAAGCGATGTTGATATCCTCTATTTTCCATGGATGTATCCCTAAGGAATATATAGCTTTCCCATTATCCTTTATTTGTTCCTCCATACTTTTAGATTGGATGGAACAGATATCGGATTGCACCACTGATGAATGTGTGTGAATGTCGATATAAGGTACCAAGGGTATGCTCATTTTCGTTCGGCAAAAATACTAATATTGTTGGTGTAGACAAATATTCAATTTGGCAAAAAAAGGTGAAGGCATAACAATTTAATAGATTGGCTGTTGGGAAATAGGATTGGATATTTTAGTCAAAATAGAAGAAAAAAAACGTTATAGACCTTGCAAATACAGAGATTCTTCCTTACTTTGCAAGTAATAAGATGAACGTTCTTTACATATAAGATAAGCGCATACCGCACTAATTATCGATTGTTAAACTCAACATTTATAAGATACCGAGTAAGCTACAAGCTTGTAAAAGCAGGCCCCAACCTTCGGGTTGTTTCGACACAGGGGAAACTTGATCATGCTGGCACTCAAATCCTGATATACAGGAGTTTAAAATCCAATTAATTAGTGTGGTTTTTTTATGCCTATTTTTTTATTCGTGGAGTTGTTAGTCTGTTTAAATACAGGCATTTGTGTGTGCTTAATGTGTAGAGATTGCTTCTTGTTTAATACAATATCTTGTGCCAGTTTCTGAAAAATTCAATTGGATAACTTTCCAGCAAATTAATTTTACCAAGATCCTTTCTGCTTTGTACCTACTAATTTTTGCAATTTTACAGAATTGATTTTGACTAATTTCCTCATTGTTTTTTAAATATTCCATTAATAAGGATTCCGTCTCTGTATATTCCAAATAGGTTCCTGTTGGTTTTGATTTCCTTTTCCAGACTTCTAATTGAATTTTATTTGCCAAATGATTTTCATCAGCTCTTCGGATATAAGCTAGCCATTTGCCATTTTCATTTTCGGCATAATGTGGCATATCTTTAGATGGATGTATCGTTATTTCCAAAACATTTTTTCCACCGACATTCCAAACTTTACTTTCAAATTCAATTTTAGGGCGAGAATACATTTCTGCAGCTGCCTTTATCATGTGAAATTCCTCTTCGACTTTTGTGCCAGCTATTTTGCCGTTATCTTTTACACCAATCAGTAGCTTTCCGCCATCTGTGTTAGCGAAAGCGGAAAGTGACTTGGCAATTTTTCTGGAATCCGTTATGCAGAATTTAAAATCCTGCTGCTGATGTTCGCCTTCACGAATCAGCTTATCGATATAATGAACCATAGCTAAAACATTTAAATAAGGTTCGTAATTGAGTTAATTTTATTCTAAAACGATTTTCATTTCGCAACGCTGACAATGAAATTCAAGTTTGTATCTGTTCTTGTTATCGACCAGGTATAAAGGTGTATTTGGCTTAGCATCTGTGCTAACTTCCTTCTTACACATGCCAAATTCGTGCCGCAAACAATGCTTTGTGGTCATAATGGTTTTTCCAGTATAGTTGGATTGTAATTCAAAACCCTTCTCAATCTTCTCTACACCACATTTATGATAGAATTCTTCTGCTTTGCAATTCACCACATTTCCCATGTACGTTAAATTTTTAGTAGGGTATTGTGGATGAGAAATTAAATCCTGATTTTCTGTTTTTTGAAAAGCTTCAATTCTAATTTCCGTTAAACGATCCAGAACATTTCTTCGCAATTCGTTCAGTTGTTTCGCTTGAACAAAAGGAACGTCAGTAAAGTTGTCTTCAATGTTACTAATACTATAAATAGAACCACCTGATTTTACCAGTTGCTTTTGAAGGTTGCTAATGGCCATGTCTCTGTTTCGAGCCAACTCAAAATCTTGTTGAAGTTGAACCGAAGCACTAATTCCATCTTCATCCGTAGCAAATAAAGTAAGTGTATCATTAGTAAACTCAAGATAGAAATCCACAGAAATACGTCGAATAGAATTGTCTCTTTTAAGTGTTTTTGCAAATTCATGATCGTTATTGCGATACAAAGTAGCTCCTTCAACCAACATGCTCATTTCGTTTGGAAAAATTTGCTTGCCTTTTACACCATTTACAAGAATTCCTTTCAACAGTTTATTCTGATTAAAGAAACAAAGACCATCGCCATTGTGAATATCATATTTAGTATCAATAATGAAATGGTCCTTTCGGATAGAAACAATTTTACCGATCTCTTTTCCTAGTGATTTTGGTGTGTGAAAATTTGCAATCTCTGGTATTCTTCCTGTAAAAAAGTAGGAGGTATATCCTCTGTTAAAAGTTCTATCCAAATCAGGATCAAACTTAGGATCTATTGTTCCCGATGATGCTTTTGTAAATTCTCTTTTCTTCTCAAAAACACTATCAAGCTCTTTTCTATAGTAACTTGTTACATTTTTTAGGTAAGAGCTATCTTTTAATCGACCTTCAATTTTTAAAGAACAAATACCAGCCTCCACTAAATCTTTCATGTGACCAGATAGGTTTAAATCTTTCAGAGAAAGTAAATGTTTGTCTTTCGCAATTACTTTTCCTTCTTCATCTACCAAATCATATTTCATTCTACATGCTTGGCTGCATTCGCCTCTATTTGCCGATCGACCACCAATGGCATGTGAGAAATAACATTGTCCGCTTAAGGAAACACATAAAGCGCCATGAATAAAGTATTCCAACTCTACATTAGTATTTTTTCTGATTTCTTTAATTTCCTCAAGAGAAAGCTCACGTGCCAAAATGATTCTTTTGAAACCAACTTTTTCAAGAAATTTGATTCGATCCAAATCGTAATTATGCGTTTGTGTACTCGCATGCAATTCGATAGGAGGAAGATTCATTTCCAGTACACCCATATCTTGAACAATTAGCGCATCAGCTCCTAGTTTGTACAATTCATGAATCAATTCTTCTGCCTCTTGTAATTCGTTATCGTACAGAATTGTATTCATGGTAATGAACACTTTCGCCCAATATTTATGAGCATATTTTATTAACTCAGCAATGTCTTCAAGTGTATTTCCTGCAGCAGATCGAGCGCCAAATTTTGGAGCTCCAATATATATAGCATCAGCTCCATAATTAATGGCAGCCATTCCTGTTTCCAGATTTTTGGCTGGAGCTAATAGTTCAATTTGTTTCATGTATATAAAATTATTTAAAGATATCACATGGAACTCGCCATATAGTTATTCTCGTGTGTGAGAACTTTTTTTTGATGGCTCGTTTCCTTCTTATAAATTTTTCACGAAGATACGAAGCAATGTCGAGATCAGTAGGAATTCGTGACTATTGTTTTTTAAATTGAAAAAATCCTACACGATAAAGCAATTTATAGCTTCTTTAACATTTCTTTTTATAATATTACAAATCTTATTTTTATCTTGAATGAATAAAAATAATAAAAAGATATGATTAAAAATACATTATTAACTCCTTTTACTGTTGGGGATATGGAGTTGAAAAACAGAATGATAATGGCTCCTATGACTCGAAATAGAGCTGGAGATGGAAATGTTCCAACCAAATTAATGGCAAAATATTACGAACAACGTGCTGGTGCAGGTTTAATTATAACGGAAGCAAGTCAAATATCTCCGCAAGGAATGGGGTATCCGGCAACTCCTGGAATTTATAGTAAGGAACAAGTTGAAGGATGGAAACAAGTAACTGAGGCTGTTCATGCAAAAGGAGGAAAAATATACATTCAGCTTTGGCATGTTGGAAGAATTTCTCATCCAGATTTTCATGAGGGAGCATTGCCAGTAGCACCTTCGGCGGTTAAACCAGCAGGACAAGCTTTTACCTATGAGGGTTTGAAGGATTTTGTGACGCCAAGAGCATTGAAATTAGATTAAATTAAAGAGATCGTTCAGGATTATAAAAAAGCAACCCAAAATGCATTAGATGCTGGTTTTGATGGTGTGGAAATTCACGCTGCTAATGGATATTTAATTGATCAGTTTTTAGTTGATAAAACAAATCTTAGAACAGATGAATATGGTGGTTCAATTGAGAATAGAGGAAGATTTTTATTTGAAGTTTTAGATGCTGTTTTGCAGGTCTGCGATGCTTCAAAGATTGGTATTCGTCTTTCTCCAAGTGGTTTGTTTAATGATATGGGTGACTCGAATCCAAGCGCTATTTTTGATTATGTAATTGAAAAATTAAATGCTTACGATTTGGCTTATTTGCATTTGATTGAACCTTTAATGCCTGTTGATGAATTGCCGCAAATGAAAAAGAATGTGGGCGATTATTACGGGAAGCAATACAAAGGGGTTCGAATGGTGAATGGTGGTTTTACCAAAGAATCAGGAAATGATGCGATAAACTCTAATAAAGCTGAGTTGGTTTCTTTTGGAGTTCCTTACCTAGCAAATCCAGATTTAGAAAAACGATTTGAGAAGGACGTAGAATTAAATACTGCGGATCAGGAAACTTTTTATGGAGGCAATGAAGTGGGGTACACCGATTATCCTTTTCTAAACTCTTAACTATAAAATTAGCTCCGAATTTAATTCGGAGCTTTTTTTATATCGCTTTAAGTGCTTTTGAAAAAATGGCAATCAGTTCTTCAATTGATTCTGTTCCAACTGAGATCCTTACCAACTCCCAGTTGATGTTCTTTTCTTCAAGTAATTTTCTTCCTTCAGAACAATTAATTTCTTCGTAATGAGCCAAATAAAAGTAAGGCATTACTAAGGTGAATTCCGTTCCCAAACTTGGTCCTTTGGGTAAATCCAGAGCATCATAGAATTTTTGAATTGGATGATCAAATTCAATTGAAATTAAGCCAGAATAACTGCTCTTTTCTTTTTCTAATTTTGAATAGTTCTGCTTATTGTATTCATTGTGAGACCAGTTCACTTTATTTATTGCCGGATGTGATTCAAAGAATTGAGCCAGTTGAAAAACATTGTTTCGAATTGCACGAACTCTTTGTTCAAAATTTCCGATTTGAATAGCAAGCCTTTGTAGGTCTTTAGTGTATAGCTTATCTTGATAGCTTGTAAGGTTTATTTCGTTGTTTTGAACCCATTTTGAATTAGGATTTGAAACAACGGTGCCTGCCATTACATCGGCCATTCCAGATGCAAATTTGGTAAGGCTTTCAACAGCAAAATCACAATAGGGAAGGTAGTTAAGATTTACACAGCTACCAATTGTTCCATCAACTACCAAAGGAATGTTTTGTGCTTTAAGAATTGAATGGATTAATGGCAGATCTGGTGTGTGAAGAGATGGATTGGTTGGTGTTTCGGTAAATACGGCCGCAATTTTCCCTTTGTTTTTTTTTACTATTTTTTCCAATTCGCTCTCCTTATATACCGAGATAATTTCATAATATCCTTTACTATATTTCCTTAGGATATCGATCGTATCGGTGTACAACCAACCATACTGAACAAAAACAGATGCTTTATTACTCTCCTGACTTTTCTTGATTGCAGAAAATAAAGAATAAATGGCATTCATGCCACTGGAAAAGAGTTCGATATTCCGATGGTCAGGTAAGTCAAATTGCTTCTGAATTTCAATTTTTATATGATTTTCAGGTGCTTCTATTAACAATTCCTCTGCTTGTATTTGCGAAATGATTTGATGCTGAAACAGAAAATCTTCTAATTGTCGTGAGAAAACTTTGTAGCCAGTGTGTTGAATAAACTCACAAAGGTTTTTAAAGTTGGAACAATTTGAATCAGTGCTTAAAGCAAATATTCCACCCAGTTCAAATTCTTCGAATTCAATAGCAAAAGTTTTTTTTACAAGTTGACAGGCATGCTTAGAAGGAAATAGAAATACGTACTTTTCATCGCTAATTGAAAAATGAGATCTGAAAAAAGCAACAACTTTTATTTCATACGGATGACAGAAAAATCGAGGATAGCCTGTTTCCATACAAGAGCGCCAATTATTTTTGTTTTCTTCATAGGAACAAACGTCCTGAATTGTTGGAAGACTAACAGAAATAGCATGAACATTGTTCGGAGGAATGGATTTTCCACAAGCTATATTTCGATATGGATTTATTGTCATTGGTAAAAATGCGATTAAGTATTGACTATATTATTTGAGACCCTTTTCAAGATCCTCAAGCAAATCATCGATATGCTCTAAACCAATAGATAGACGAACCGTTGATGGCAGAATACCAATTGCTTTCAGATCTTCTTCGGAGAACGACGCATGACTGATTTTAGCGGGAATTTCAATACGGGAATCAGCCGTTCCGAAAGATGCTTTTTCTCCAAACCAGCGAGTTGATGCCACCAATTTTTCAGCCGTCTCTACATCTTGAAGATGCACTGTTATAACCCCAGGAAAAATTTTCATTTGAGATTTTGCAAGAGTATGAGCAGAATGACTTTCCAAACCAGGATAAATAAGCTTTTTAACTTTAGAATGATTCTCTAAATATTTAGCTACTTGGGTAGCACTTTGTTCATGATGTTTTAGGCGCAAAGGAAGAGTAGGAACTCCTAGTGATATTAGAAATACATCAAATGGATTTTGTGAACGACCTTCTGCATTGGCATAATAGGCCACTTTTTCTCCATCTTCCATGCATTTAGAGACCAATGCTCCTGCAACTGTACTTCCATGCCCTGAGATGTATTTTGTGGCGCTAAACACCGAAAAATCAGCTCCTAATTCTAAAGGTTTCTGTGATGCAAATGTCGCGAGACTATTATCAACTGCAAATTTGGCTCCATTGCTTTTGGCAATTTTGGCAAGCTGTCTTAAGTCAATGATCTTCATTCCTGGATTGGTAGGAGATTCACACAATACCAAATCAAATTTATTTGTCTGCATCAACACATCAATGCTATCTAAATCATTAAAATCCGCAAAGAAAACTTCAACATTATATTTGTCTTTGTAAACTTGCAAAAGACGATAGGTACCTCCGTAGCAATCTTTTTCAACCAATATTTTACTATTGGCTTTTAATACCGTTTCAAAAAGTAAGGCAATGGCTCCAATTCCTGTGTGAGTGCAAGAACAGCTTGCTCCGTTCTCTGCTTTAGCAAAAACCATTTCCAAAGCATCTCTTGTTGGATTATCAGAACGAGTATAGTCGTATATTTTCGATCCTGACTGTTTTTTTAGATCGAATGTTGCTGTTTGGTAAATGGGTAGGTGCGAAGCTCCGTATGGATCATGAACACCACCTTCTTCAGCCAAATGGGCAAGTAGGGTTTCTAAATGCATTTGAAATATTTTGATTAAAATTGGTTAAGCTTCTCTGCTAAATAAACTTCGATTGATCTTGTGGTTATTGAAGTTAATCCAAAGCCTATTACAAATTTAACTTTTCAAATGAAGAATTGCATGTGAAAAAGGATAAAAAAGACTAATTGGTCTCTTTTTTTTGATTGTAGCATAAAAAAAGCCTCAAAAGAGGCTTTTAAATTATTCGTTTATTTTGATTGAGTAGTTTGCAGTAAAGGTTTCCTTTGACCCGAGAGATTTTATCTCTTCTTTGCTTGAAAACTCTCTCGTGGAATCTGAAACATCAGCAATTCCAATCCATGGTTCGATACAGACATAAGGAGCATTTGGTTTAGCCCAAAGACCTAAATAAGGAAATTCACTAAGATTAAATTTTAAGTTAAAATTCGATTTTGTGCTTTTTAAAACAACGAAAGAGGATTTTAGATTCTTGAAGATAAGAGCATCCTTTGCAAATAAATCAGGCTTTAGATTAATTCGATTGCTATTGTTTAAAACAAGTTCACCTTGTTTTCCTATTAAGCCTTCACCATCAATCATCCAGGTATTGGCAGTTTCTTTTTGCTCAAATTCAAGATAGTAATCAGTGTAATTTTCTTCCGCTTTTAAAGGACATGCAAAAGCTGGATGTCCACCCAAACAAAACAACATTTCGTTGGAGCCTGTGTTCATAACATCATGTTTCACGATTAATTTACTTCCTTCAAGAATGTAATGAATGTAGAATTCAAAGTCGAAAGGGTAGAGTTGTTTCGTACTTTCATTCGATTTTAAAACGAAGCAAAGCGATGTTTCTGTTTTGCTATGAAGTTTTACTTCCTTATTGTTTCGGACAAAACCATGTTTGGTCATTGGATATTCTTTCCCTTCATGTAGAAACCCATTCTCTTTTAAGCAGCCAATAACAGGAAATAGGTTGGGAGCATGAGCATTCCAGATATTAGAATCTGCCTGCCACATGAATTCTTGTCCAGTACTTATTGATTTTATACTGCACAATTCGGCTCCTGTTTCTTTTACTGTAATTGCCAGTTGATCGTTCTGTATGCTGTATTTCATATTGTGCTGTTATCGTATAAAAAAAGCTGTTAGTAAATCTAACAGCTAATATCTTAATTTTAAATCATTTCAATATCTTCTTTTTTAAGCCAACCTTCATTTCCATCGCTGAGTTGAATGTTACGCCAATCTCCTAAGGAATCAATAACCTTTACTTTTGTTCCTTCATGAAGTAGAAATAATTCGGTTCCGCTTTTGTCTGGAGAACCTTTAATCGTAACACTTGGACTAAATATGATCGCATGCTCGCGAAGTGTAATCTCATCTGTTTTTTTAGATGCAAAAGAATAGGTGAGAAGACTAATTCCGAAAGCTATAAGCGCTAAAAAGAATCCAATCTTTTTTAGGCCTGCTTTGTTGCTGTACAAGTAAAAGCTTGCAAACAAAAGAGCTAAAAAGAATAAGCCAATTGAAATATACGCCCATAAATTAGCCGAAAAACTGTTACGGATTCCTGTAAACCATCTTTTTACAAAGATCTCTGGTAGAACTTCAAATTTATCCAATACGTGTTTGCGGGCTAGGTCAAGATTGTATTGAATATCCTTGTCATCTGGAGAAAGTAGTAATGCACGTTCGTAATTAAGAATAGCAGATGAAATTTCTCCTGATTTATAAAATGAATTACCTAGATTAAAGTAAATCTCAGGCGCTTCAATATGCGTATCCAAAACAAATTGATAAGCCTGAATTGCTTTCTCGTATTCGCCTTTCTGATACATTTCATTAGCCTTAGTAATTGGGTTTACTTGAGCCCAAGCCTGAGTGCTAATGAATAGAACTAGTATAATTTGTAATGCTTTTTTCATATTCTGAATTGATTTATGTGTCTTAACCTGTAGAAGACACAATCATCTAATCTATTTAATGTTTTTTTCCAACTTCGTAATGGTATCCATCGATGTTTGATACAGTTCATCCATTTCTGAAGATCCAGCCGATGGTGAGTATCTTGCAAATTCGCAGGTATCCAAAATGCTTAGGAATTCATCCTTCAGCTCAACTTCAACACCTTTATCAAGTAGTATCTCCGAAATATTTTCCTTGTTTAGATTTTCCAAAGGCAAGCTTAATTTGTCGGAAGTATAACCCCAAATTGCTTTCAATATTTCGTCGTAGAATTGTTCTTTTTGTTTCGCTTTTAGGCTAGCCGAAGCTGCTTTTAAACGTTTCATTGCAACTCTATTAGCTCGTTTGTTTTTTTGTCCAATAGTATCGGCATTTTCTTTTATGCGTTTGCGATTGAATACAAAAGCAAGAATGAACAACACAAAGGGAATCAAATAGCCCAAATAGAAATTTGTTGTTCCAAAAAAGACTTCGCCTTTTAACTGTGATTCAAATTCATTGGTTTTAATAAATCGAATGTCTTTTCCAATGAATTTAACCTTCTCCTTAGAAAAGGAACTGATAACCGTTCCGCTAACATCGCCATCACCCTTTGCAACTTTAATATTGAATTTTGGTGTAGATCTAGTTCTGAAAATTCGAGCTTTAGGATCGAAGAAAGAAAAATCGACCGATGGAATTTCATATTCGCCGCCATGACGTGGAATGATTAAATATTCGAAGGTTGTAGAGCCACTCATCCCTTTTTCTGAACTTTTTAGGTTCTGTGTCGTCTTTGGATCATAAACCTCAAAGTCGGCAGGAAAGTTAAATTCTAATGGCTTTATTAGTTTCAGGTTTCCGTTTCCAGATACTTTCACACGCATGGTAATTGCATCGTTGGCTTTAACTGAATCTTTATCAATTGTCGTGGTTAAATTAAATTTTCCGACAGCACCATCGAAGCTTGCAGGCTTGCTTTTAGGGAAATCTTTTACACGAATTTTAATTGGTTTACTCTTACGAGGAACCCTAAGATCTTGGTAATTATCAAAGAAATCATCGAAGAATCCACTTCTTTTATTCGCTCTTTGCTGACGAACAATGCACTCTAACTCGAAAGGATCAATTGTAATTTCTCCGGTGTGTTGAGGGAAAAGAATTAATTTTCGAATGATTCCAGTGTTGTAAATGGTTCCATTCACATTTTCTCTTTGTAGAGATATTTGTCCTGGTGTTGGTACTTCCTGACTTAAAAAGCCATCGAAAGATGGAAATTTAGAATCACCAAATCCAGCAATGGTTAATCGAGTATATACTTTTATGGTAGCAACAATATGCTCGCCCATATAAACACTTTTTCGATCTAAATGGACTTTAACAAATAGATTTTCTTGTGTTATTTTCTGGCTAGCAGCTGCATTTTCCGATTGATTATTTCCGGATCTTTGCTGAGTCTTATTTACTTTAACAACCTCAATGGTAAGCGCATTAGAGCTAACTTTATCTCCTTTTACAGAGATGCTCGCAGGTTTAATGTTAAACTTTCCTTCTTTCTCAGCTAAAAGTACGTAAGTGTACGAATAGGAAGAGCTGGAAGTAACCTTACCATTAATAATCTGCGTGCTCATATTACTCGATGTGGATGGTCCCATAAGGACTCTGAATCCATCAAGAGCAGGTAGTTGAATGTTCTTTCCCTTAGAGTTTAATGAGTAGGTAAGACGAAATTGTTCACCGAGCTCAACCACATTCGGAGCCGAAGCGGTAAATTTAATTCCATCAGCAAATACCGTTGTACTAATTAAGATAAGGGTTAATAATGAGAGAAATATTTTCTTCATCTGTAGTAAATTGTTTTTCAGATGTTATAAACTGAATTGATTTGTTTGGTTATTGTTTTGTGCAAATTTACAGATTATTCCTTCGTGATTAATCATATTGTCAAAATCAATTACCAATCCTTTTTTATTTTGCTTCGTTTGGCCTTTTGAGCTTTCGCTTTTGCCTTCTGAACTTTCTCCTGGACCTTCTTTTCGTCATTTTCAAGGGCTTCTAACAATCGCTTGGCATCTTGTTGCGAAATCTTGTTTTTTTGTTCTTCAGGTTTGCCTTTCTTTTTATCCTGATCTTTTTTGTCCTGGTCCTTTTTATCTTGATTCTTCTTGTCCTGATCTTTCTTATCTTGGTCTTTTTTATCTTGCTCTTTCTTGTCCTGATCCTTCTTGTCTTGGTCCTTTTTATCCTGATCTTTCTTGTCTTGATCTTTGTTTTGCTGATCTTTATTTTGATCCTGTTTCTTCTTTTCTTCTTCCTCTTTTTGCTTCATTCTTCGAGCATATTCCAAATTGTATTTGGTTTCTTTCGAATTGGGGAAGTGTCGCAAAGATTGCTTGTAAGCCTCAATACTTTCATCAATTTTTCGGTTCATAAGGAGCGTGTTGCCCATATTGTGGTAAAGCTCTCCCAATTTTTTCGGATCAGTCTCAGAAATCGTTAGTGATTCAAATTGCTTTAGAGCTTCATCGTATTTTTTTTGCTTGTACAATGCATCTCCCAAGTTGAAGCCAGCTTCGTAAGAATTGATTTTTTTATCAAGAGCTTTTCGGTATTCTACTTCCGAGTTTTCATATTCGTTTCCTTCAAAAAGACCATTTCCGTTACGGATAAATTTTCTTTCTTTTTGAGCTGCCGCATCCAAGCTAAACATACAAAGAAAACCAATGAATAGTGCGATATATTTGTTCATAATAGTCAGAATTGTGTTCTATTTTGATGGTTTAAACAAATTAATGTCTTTTAAATGGCGGTTTTTACGCTCAAGAACTAAGAATTCAAGAAATAGTAAAAGCAATCCAATGGCAATGAAAATCTGAAATTTTTCATCGTAGGCTGCGTATACTCTTTGTTCCAATTCTGTTTTGTTCATTTTATTGATCTCGCTAAAAAGAGCATTTAATCCAGTAGTCGTATTGTTCGCAATAACTGGTTTTCCACCACCTGCAACAGCTATTTGTTCCACCATTTCCTGATCGAGCTTTGAGATAACAATGTTTCCATTTTCATCTTTTCGAAAATCTCTCGATCCTCTGCTTACTGGTATTGGAGCACCTTCAGGCAATCCCATTGCAATGGTGTGTACAATAATTCCTTTCGCCAAAGCTGCTTTTGCCGAACTTACTGCATCATCTTCATGATTTTCACCATCAGTAATAACAATAATGGCCTTACTTGCTTCGCTATCTGGTGTGAAACTTTGGCTGGCTAAATCGATAGCCGCACCAATAGCCGTTCCTTGAATCGGCACAATATCTGTGCTAATAGATGATAAAAACAGCTTAGCAGATCCATAATCAGTTGTGATTGGCAATTGAGTATACGCTTCACCAGCAAAAACAATCAAACCAATCTTATCATTATTCAACTTGTCTACCATTTTCGAAATGGCACGCTTGGCTCTTTCCAAACGGTTTGGCTGAATATCCTGTGCCATCATCGAATTGGATACATCTAAAGCAATAACAATTTCGACACCTTTTCTCTTGATCGTTTGTAGTTTGGAGCCATACTGAGGGCCAGCCAATCCAAAAATGATAAAGCTTAATGCCAAAATAAGAATCCCGAATTTGTAAAACGGTCGAGTATTGGAAGCATAAGGCATCAGTTGAGAAATGACATTCATTTCACCAAATTCGGCTAATGCTTTCTTTTTTCTTGCATAACTGATCCAATACAAAATACCTAATACAGGTAGGACCAGAAATAAATATAGAAGATCTGGATGATCAAAACGAAATTGATTCATTGTTCAATGATTTTCTGTGTTCAATTAATATCGATTACGGTATGTTCCGTAAAATTGAATTACGCAAAGCAATTTCTAAAAGTAAAAATAGAGCGGCTAACATTGCAAAAAGAAGGTATTTCTCACTCTTTGTGCTGTATTGCTTCACTTCAATTTTACTTTTCTCCAATTTATCAATCTCTGCATAAATTGCTTTAAGCTTATTGTTATCTGTTGCTCGGAAATACTGACCACCAGTCATATCGGCAATTTGCCCCAATACTTCTTCGTCAATTTTTACCGGCATATTTCTCATGCTAATACCAAAGGCTGTTTGAATCGGGTAGGGAGCTGTTCCCATAGTTCCAATTCCAATTGTATAAACTCTAATGCCGAAGGTTTTAGCAAGTTCTGCAGCCGTAATCGGTGCAATTTCTCCTTGGTTGTTCACACCATCTGTTAAGAGGATTACTACCTTCGATTTTGATTTACTATCCTTTAGACGGTTAACAGCGTTGGCCAATCCTAAACCAATTGCCGTGCCATCCTCAATCATTCCACTCTGGATATCCTTAAAGAGGTTAATAAGAACAGCATGATCGGTAGTTAATGGGCATTGCGTAAAACTTTCTCCACTAAAAATCACCAATCCAATTTTGTCTTCTTGGCGACCTGTAATAAAGTTCATAGCAACCTCTTTGGCGGCTTCTAATCGGTCAGGTTCAAAATCACGAGCAAGCATACTACTCGAAATATCTAAAGACATTACAATATCGATTCCTTCTGAGGTTTCGTTTTTCCAACTGCTGCTGGATTGCGGTCGAGCAATAGCTGCAACTAAAAATACAATTGCCAAAACACGAAAAGCAAACAATGCATGTCGCAAATAATACTTGTACGTCTTTGGTGCTGTGCTAAAGCTCTTTAATGTAGATACCTGAATACTCGCATGTGCATTTTTGTCTTTTAATACATACCAAGCAATTAAGGGCAGTAAAAGTAAAAGCAAATAAAAATATTCTGGGTTTGCAAATTGTATAGAATTCATACTTTGTATTTTCAAAGTTTACTATTCTTTCTTCCTAGCGTCATCCACTGCTGTTTCTTCCTTAGCTTTTTCTTCATCAGGAATTACTTCAACAATGGTTGTCTCAATAATTTTATAGGCATATTTTAAGCTCAATTCATTCTCATCTTGCAATGGCGTGAATTTCGCAAATTTGGCCAAATCGGCACGTTCTAAAACCTCTTTTAGTTTTACATGCCATTCCGATTGCTGATCGACCGATTTTACCGCTGCTAATATTTCATCAGTAGTTGATTCGATTGTTGACAATTCAAATCGCTCATCTAAATAGAAACGAATGGTATCGGTTAGTTCAGAATGGAATTCCTTCACCTTGCCAGTTTCCCACAGCTTTTGACTCTTGATCTCATCTAATTTGCGCAAAGCAATAACGTGAGCCGGTTCTGCTGGTTTCACCTTAACAAACAAAGGTTGGTTTTTCTTACGCTTTCGCAGATATAATATCAGTAAAACGATAAGAGCTACTGCAAATAAGCCGCCAAATAACCAAGGTGCAATTTCGGCAAAGGCAATTGGTGTGTGAATTGGCATTACAATATCAAAATTGGCTTTACTAGTATCAATTTCAAAAGTTTTAACACCTAAAAGCAAAGTATCCGTTCGAATAATTTTCATCAAATTATCTTCATGAATTTTAAATTCGAAAGGGTTCATTTTGTGAACGCCATCATCAAAAGAGGTAATTAAAAAGTTCTTATTTACCTTGATTTGACCATCTTCCATCGGGATTGTATCCTGCGGATTTTGTTGGATAATTTCAACACCAGAAGGAATACTGTCTTTGAAAGCTGGAAATTCTATTTTCAAACCTTTTGGCTGTTCTACAGAAAGCAAAAGGTTAATTTGGTCGCCAATAACGATCACATTTGTATCGAGTCTGGCGCTGTAATTTATTCCTTTGTCTTCATCTTGAGCAAAAGACGAAAAGGAAGAAAAAGTAGCTCCCAACACAAACACAAAAACGAAGAGTCGTTTTGCGATCAATTGAAATGGGATGTTAATTTTATTTGTCATAGTCGTCTACTTCTAGATTTTAGTGTCCTCTTCTTTGAAACAAAGAGATTAATGATCTCACATAATCCTGATCTGTTCGAATATTCGCAACATCAACACCAGAGCGTTTGAAAATTTCGGTGGCACGATCGTTATTTTTCTTCCACCATTTGCTATAGTTTTCTCTTACTTTTTTATTCGATGTGTCGATCCAACTGTACGCGCCAGTTTCCGCATCCTTAACTTTAATTAAGCCAATCGACGGAATTTCTTCTTCTCTTTTATCGTAGATTTTTAGCGCAACAACATCATGCTTTTTATTGGCAATTGTTAATGCGTTTTCATATCCTTCATCAATAAAATCCGATATCACGAAAGTGGTGCAACGTTTTTTAATTGCGTTAGTAAGATATTTAAGAGCACTAGTAATGTCAGTGTTTCTATGTTCAGGTTTAAAATCGATTAATTCACGAATAATGCGAAGAATATGCGATTTTCCCTTTTTAGGAGGAATAAACTTTTCGATTTTATCAGAAAAGAAGATGACCCCAATCTTATCGTTGTTTTGAATGGCTGAAAATGCAAGAACGGCAGAAATTTCTGTAATCTGATTTTTCTTCAGCTTCGACATAGTACCAAACTCACGGGAACCACTAACATCAATCATCAACATTACGGTAAGCTCACGTTCTTCTTCGAAAAGCTTAACGAAAGGCTCATTGTAACGTGCCGTAACATTCCAGTCAATATTTCTGATATCATCACCATATTGGTATTCCCGAACTTCACTAAAAGTCATACCACGTCCTTTGAACGCAGAATGATATTCTCCAGCAAAAATATTACGGGAAAGACCTCTGGTTTTGATCTCTATTTGTCGTACGCGTTTTAATAATTCACTAGTTTCCATAGTTTAATTACGAATGAATAATTATTAATTAACAACTACTAATTGATAATCTCTATGGTACTTCAACGGTATTCAAAATCTCACTAATGATATTCTCGCTAGTAATGTTATTTGCCTCAGCTTCGTAAGTAAGTCCAATTCTATGGCGCAATACATCGTGACAAACGGCACGGATATCTTCAGGAATTACATAACCTCTACGCTTAATAAATGCATAAGCTTTTGCAGCAGAAGCTAAACTGATACTTGCACGAGGAGATCCACCAAATGCAATCATGTCTTTGAATTGCTCCAATCCATAATCAGCAGGGAAACGGGTTGCAAAAATGATATCAACTATGTATTTCTCAATTTTCTCATCCATGTAAACATCTTTTACAACGTCGCGCGCTTTGTTGATGTCTTCTGGTTTTAAAATCTGATTTGCTTTTGGAAATGCTTTCAAAAGATTCTGACGCATAATTAACTGCTCCTCTTCTTTCTTCGGATAGCTAATTACAACCTTTAGCATAAAACGGTCAACCTGAGCCTCTGGCAAAGGATAAGTTCCTTCTTGTTCAATTGGATTTTGAGTTGCCATGACCAAAAATGGCTCCTCTAACTTATAGGAAGTATCACCAATAGTAACCTGACGTTCCTGCATTGATTCAAGCAAAGCAGCCTGTACTTTTGCCGGAGCACGGTTAATCTCATCAGCAAGAATAAAGTTGGCGAAAATAGGTCCTTTCTTAACCACAAATTCTTCTTTCTTCTGACTGTAAATCATTGTACCTAACAAATCGGCAGGTAACAAGTCTGGCGTAAACTGAATACGGCTAAAATCAGCCTCGATAGTTGTTGCAAGCGTGTTAATTGCCAGGGTTTTCGCTAGTCCGGGAACTCCTTCTAATAATATATGACCATTGGAAAGTAATCCGATTAGCAAGCTTTCAACAAGGTGCTTTTGCCCAACAATAACTTTGTTCATTTCCATAGAAATCATGTCCACGAAGGAACTTTCTCTTTGGATTCGCTCATTTAGTTCTTTGATATCAACTGTTTGGATCATAGAAATATATTTTATTACTTGAAATATTTACATAAAAGACAATGGTTTTTGAGAAAAACCTCTACAAAGATAAACCTTTGAGGGTTTTATGAAAATGCTTGCCCGTTAAAAAGTGTTAATGATTTTAAGAAGCTCCAGGCTCCAAGGAAAAAGGGATAAGTTCCAAGCGAAAAGGATCAAGTTACAAGCTTCAAGGAAAAAGTATAAAGTTCAAAGTAACAAGTTTCAGGTATAAAGTAAAAAAGATCAAGTTTCAAGTAACAAAAGATGGAGCTAGCTTCTTCTAATAAACTTACTTTATAATATAGGATTCTCCTTTTTTGGTGATCCCGAAAGCTTTCGTGGAGCAACAGGCAGAGGGGTGATTGTAAAGTAATAAGTGTTATATTGACAATTCTCCTTTGTCCTTTAGCATTCGTGCTTACTAAAAATGCTTACTTTTGAGGAGAATTAGAAAATGATTGCGATTTGAGTAAACGATATTTTATCCGATTAAGCTATAAAGGCACGAATTACCATGGATGGCAAATACAGCCAAATGCTAATACGGTGCAAGAAGAAGTGAATAAGGCATTATCGACTGTGTTAAATCAACCGATTAATGTAACGGGCTGTGGAAGAACTGATACTGGCGTTCATGCAAGTGATTTTATGGTGCATTTTAATGTGAGTGAAACGACACAGTTTGATTGTGAAAAATTAGCCTTTAAATTGAATCGCTTTCTACCGCATGATATTGCAATAAAAGAAGTGTTTTTGGTAAATGATGAAGCGCATACTCGTTTTGATGCCATTGCCAGAACCTACCACTATAAGATTACCAAGAATAAAAATCCATTTCGTACCGATTCACATTGGAACATGCAATATGTTTTGGATGTGGAAAAAAT
This sequence comes from Labilibaculum sp., assembly GCA_016342745.1. Taxonomy (GTDB): domain Bacteria; phylum Bacteroidota; class Bacteroidia; order Bacteroidales; family Marinifilaceae; genus Paralabilibaculum; species Paralabilibaculum antarcticum. The sequence goes on along the minus strand of JAEINT010000019.1, from coordinate 51,567 downwards.
GAACGAAGCCGCTAAAATCCTTTTTGATTTTATCGATTTCACCAGTTTTAGTAAGCTGCATACGGATGTGAAAACCAACAATTGTAAAATTTACAAAGCAGAATGGACTGAAACTGATGATGAGTTGGTATTCACCGTTAAAGCAGATCGTTTTCTACGAAATATGGTACGTGCCATTGTTGGTACCTTGGTTGAAGTGGGCAGAGGTAAGATGGATTTGGATGGTTTTCGAAAAGTAATTGAGAGCAAAAATAGGTCGAATGCTGGTTCTTCGGTTCCTGGGCATGGTTTATTTTTAGCTGAAATAGAATATCCAGAATCAATTACGAATTCTTAATTGCAAATTGTCATCCAGAGAAATCTCAGCAATCAATAAATTTACATGATGTCAGCCGAAGTCTACATATTTACAGATGGTAGCGTAAATCCTCAATCGGGAATTGGTTTTGGTGCTTCATTAATTGTAGAGGATTTAGATTTACCTACTAATGAAGCTAAAGACCTACTTGAGCTTGTGCAATTTGAAGATACTTCGTCTACTAAATTAGAAATTCAGATTTTACTCCATACACTTGCTAAACTTGAAGAAAGTTCTAAACGAGTGATTCTCTTTACTGACTCTCAAAATATTGTTGGTTTACCCGATAGAAGAGTGAGATTCGAGAAAAACAATTACATCTCGAAGAATGGAAAGCTTATTGCCAACCATGAATTGTATAAAGAGTTTTATCGACTTACGGATTCTTTGAACTGTGAGATTGTAAAGGTTAAAGGGCATAAACGTTCTGCTCTTAAAAGTCAAATTGATGGTCTTTTTACGCTAGTGGATCGGGCTTCGAGAAATGCATTGCGAGAATTGCAGTAATTCGTAATTATTTTTGCAGAGTTGGGCATCGAATCCGCAGGTCGGGACCCATAGATGAAATGAGTGTTAAGAATGAAAAACTGTTTGAGTGAAACGAGTTATTTTCATTTAGCTCATGAATTGTGATGGGTGATCGAGGAAGCGCGCCCTAGATTTTTTGCTTACTTTTTCATCAATGGTAAAAAGTAAGAGCCTTGTGGCTCAAACAAACGCTTCACTAGTTTAGATTTACTTTTCCATTCCAAATAGTTTTTTTTTGTTTGTCTTTAAGTCGGACAAGCTCTTCATTTTTTGGCTTGACCTAAAAACAGCTTGTCCCGATTTTGTTTCCGTTTTTTGTATTCAAGATAACAATTGGAGCAAAGCGGAAATCATGAATACAAATAAAAGTAGACTTTAATGAATAAATGAAGTCGGGTTTGGGCGGATAGCCCAATTCAAAAAAAATAAATAGTTAAGCATAAACTAAATTTTTGCCTTTATTTTATCATAAAACGTACCAATTCGATATATTTAGTTAAAATTTAGAAACACAAACATAATTCCATTTAATAATGAGAAAGCTCTACGTAAAACATCTCATAGTATTGATTGTTATTTTCACAAGCTTTGGATCATATGCTCAAGTTGAGAATATGGTACTTAATCCTAGTTTTGAAGTGTATGAAAAATGTCCTGAAAGCTACACTTTTATGGATAAGACACATAAGTTAATTCCTAACTGGACCTATCCAACAGCTACTACTCCCGATTATTTTAATGAGTGTGGGGCTAATGAAGTAAAAGTGCCAGATAATTTTGCAGGATACAGCAAGGCTAAATCTGGCAAAGGATATATGGGAGCTATTTTAAGCGGAAGTAATCGTGATTTCAGAGAATACTTTCAAGGTACTTTAAGCGGGGTTATGGTTCCTGGTCAAAAATATTGTGTTTCATTTTGGTACAAATTAGCATCTGGAAGTAAATTTGCTGTTGATCAATTGAGCATGCATTTTACAGAGTCAGAAATAGCCAATGGTAATAAAACATTTTTAAACTTAAAGGCGCACTTAACTAATAAAGAAGGTTTGTTTTTAGACAATACAGAAGAATGGATACAGTTCTGTCAAGTATATACAGCTAAAGGAGGTGAGGCATTCTTTGTTGTGGGGAACTTTAAAAACTACGACAACACGAACTATGTAGTTACTGGTCGTGATACTAAGAATAAAAAAGGCAAGTCATATGCTTATTACTTTTTTGACGATTTTGAAATTCGTCCCCTAGTTGATTGTAATATGTGTGCATGCGTTCCGAAAGGATTAAAAACCGTGCTTATTGATTCTTCTTATACAGGAGGTCTAAATCCTGTTACAGGTCAAATTAGTAAGATAATAAATGATGGTATCATTAGCTTAGGAATATCAGGAGGAGAACCTCCTTACAATATTGATTGGAGTAACGGAACAAAAAATGTACAGAAACTTCAAAATCTAGAAGCAGGTTCATATACTTATCATGTAAGTGATCAAAATAATTGCCACACGGAGGGTACGATTGTTTTTAAAGAGCCCATACTGCCTAAAGATTCTTTTACCGAGGGATTAAGAAATATTGAAGAAGGAGGTGCTCTTATTTTAAATAATATTTTCTTCGAAACGGGTAAAAGTACGCTTTTGCCAACTTCATTTGAAGAACTTGATAAAGTAGTCGAATTTTTAAAAGAAGGAACAGTAAGTTTGATTGAGATTAGTGGGCACACTGATGATGTGGGGTCTGATCAATTAAATCAAAATTTAAGTCAGCAAAGAGCAGAATCTGTGGTTAACTATCTTGTTAGTAAAGGAGTCAATTCTCAAAGAATCAAAGGTGTTGGATATGGAGAGTCTAAGTTTTTAGATACCAATAAAACCGAAGTTGGACGATCGAATAATCGTCGTGTGGAATTTTTAGTACTAAAAAAATAAGCCCTTAATTATGAATTCAAGAAAAATAAATTTGCTGATCGTTTTCCTGCTAATATCATTTATTAGTATAGCGCAGAAGCCTAGTAAAATCTATAAAAATAATTTATTCAAAGGCATGGAGGCAAGTGTTCAGACTGATATTGATACTGAACTCGGTAAGGCTAAAGTAAATTTCGATAAAGTTTTAGTAAAAGAACCAGAATCGGCAATGGCTAATTTGGGGCAAGCTATTGTTTACTCATTTGATAAATATTCTTACAAAGATTATTTTAAGGCTTTGGGATACTTTCATAAAGCTTATGAAGCACAATCTCAGTTTACTGTAGGAGATAAAGTTGTTTTAAACGATTTATTTTTAAAACTAGATAAAAGGCGTGGACATAGACCTGTAATTAAAAACATGGACTGGCTGCGCCTACAAATGGATGATAAGTTGATAAAATTTGTACGAGAGGAAAACAATATAGATTATGCCGAGAGGTTTTTAAAAGAATTTCCTGAGTCTAAATACTATGCCAATGTTTCCCATATTTTGAATTACATCAAATTTCGTGAAGCTGAGAATAAAAATACGCTTGCTGCATTTAAACAATTTTTAAAGGATTATCCTGAATCAGCTCAAGCTGATATAGCAATAAAGATGCGCAATGACTTAGCCTATAAAACTGCTATAAGTGAGGGATCATTTAATAGTTTCCAGAATTTTGTTGAAAAATATCCTGAGGCTGTCCAAGTTCAAGAAGTTAAAAGATTAATGGAAGGAATTGCTTTTAAAGAGGCAAACGAAAAACAGACACTTGAAGCTATTGAGCGTTTTATGATAGAATTTCCTAATTCATCAAAAATGTCAAAAGCCAAAGTTTTAAAACAAAAATTGCTTTTTGAATGGGCTAAAAGTGTAAATAGCTTAGAGGCTTATAACAAATTTGTGTCTGCATTCCCTGAAGGCAAGCATTATATTGATATTTTTAATCTTAAAGCAAGTGTGTTGGGAGAAGAGATCCTTAAGGATTTTGCAATGGAAAATTACAAGTTTGTAAAAGGATTCGATAACCAGCAGTTTAATGATTTTGGTGGTGGAATTACTAAACGCCCAAATGGAGAGCTTGTAGTAGCTGCATCGTCGCGTAAGGCAGAAGGAGAGATGTACGATTCTTGGCTTTTAGGTTTAGATGCTAGTGGAAAAATGATTTGGAATAAGTTTTTAGGAAACCGTTTTGATGATATTGTAAATAAAGTTAGTGTAAGTGCTCAAAATGAAATTTATGTTGCAGGTATTACGGATGCCATAGTTGATAGTGTACAAGGGCAAGCCTGGATTTACAAGCTTGATGCCAATGGTAAAAATATATTTAATCAAAGAATTGATATTGATGAAGCACTCGATTTTGTAGTTTATCCCGACAATAAAATTTTAATTGCTGGCTATAGCACAAACAAAAAAGATTCAACTTTTACGCCTGGTTTAGTAAAACTCAATGCCAATGGTAAAAAGTTGTGGTCTCGTGCCTACTCAAGCAAGGGCAAGGTTTATAATATAGCTAGTGATACCTCTGGTATTGCTTATGCTGCTGCTGGTAATTGGATATTTGCAATTAACCAGGCTGGTTATTTAAAGTGGGATATTTTGTTGGATCAAGACTTAAAATCAACCGTCGTTGGTATTAATGGGAACAATAATCTAGTTTTTGCTGGTTTAAACGCTACTGGAGCTTTTGCAAGTGCATACAATAGAGATGGGGAAAAGATTTGGGAATCACCCATTAGTGTTACAGGAAATGGTAATATTGAAAAAATTATAAGCTTAGCTGATAATAGTTTTGTTATTGCAGGAACCTTTAATAACAAAATCAAAGTCGTCCATATTGATGAAGCAGGTAGTATAAAATCAGAAAAAGAATTTGCTTTGTCACAAGGGATAAAACTAAACGATTTAACTTTTACTGATGAAAATTTTTTAGCAATTAGTGCTACAAGTTTAACGGAAAAAGGTGATTTAATTGTGTTTGAAATGGGGCTGTAAAAAAAACTTTATTCTTGCTATTGCGGCTTGTAGTAGTGGAGACAACTACACTTTTTTAGTGTGCGATTTGATAGTTTTTCATGATGCCTAAGGGAGCAAAAAAAAGACCACTCGGGGTGGTCTTTGGGAGTATTGTAACGGTATAGCGATATGTTTTGTCACATATTATTAAATTTAGTTTATGGTACCTTCTTGGGAGTTCTCATCTTTTTCTTTTACCAAATCATACCCCGTGCTTCTACCACCACCAGGAAGCTTATAAAGAATGTTTTTTTCTATTAAATCCTGAATATCTCTGGCTGCTGTATCTTGTGAACACTTCCCAATTTTTGCCCATTTTGATGATGTAAGTTTTCCATCAAAGCTGTCTAGAAGTCTGTTAAGTATTTTAATTTGTCTGTCATTCTTAATTTTCGTTGAGTTAGTATTCCAAAAACTATGCTTGAAGATTATTTTTTCTAAGATTGTTTCAGAAGATTCTAACGCATTCAATAAACAGCTTAAAAACCATTCCAGCCATTTAGTGATATCTAATTCGCCTTTTTGAGTTTGTTCAAGAATATCATAGTATTGCTTTCTTTCAATTCTAATTTGTGAAGACATACTATAAAATCGATATGATTGATTGTCTGATTTAGCAAGAAGCATATCGGTAATTGCTCGAGCTATTCTTCCATTCCCATCTTCAAAAGGATGAATAGTAACAAACCATAAATGTGCAATTGCTGCTTTAAAAACAGAGTCAATATCTTGGTTGTCATTAATCCATTCCAAAAAGGAATCCATTTCGCTTTCTAGTAATTTTGCGTCAGGAGCTTGATAGTGAACTTTTTCTTTTCCCATAGGTCCTGATACGACTTGCATTGGTCCAGTGGAATCATCTCTCCATTTACCAACAATAACTTTATACATCCCGCTTAAGCCAGCTGGGAATAAAGCATTGTGCCAAGCAAAGATTCTACTCTTACTCAATGGTTTAGTGAAATTCTCAGTTGCATCAACCATCATTTCAACAACACCATCAACATTTCTTTCTGAATGAACTAGTCCAGATACTTCAAGCCCTAATCTTCTTGCAACAGAGGATCGCACCTGTTCTGGATTTAATAATTCTCCTTCTATTTCAGTGGATTTTAATACGTCTTGTGTAATGATTTCAAGATTGGCCTGATTTTGAAGTTCAAAGCCTAAAGCTCCCATTTTTCCAACTACTCTACCTTGTAAGTTCCTTACTTTAGTCAAAAGTGTCAGAAGTTTATTCGAATCCCATATGAAATTCGGCCATTCGGATTGTTCGTGTATGTAAATCTTTATTCTCCGCATAATATGCGATAAATATAAGGATTATTCTCCGCAATTACATTTTTCTCTGCTTTTATTGCGGAGATTAGGGAGTTTATTCACCGCAAGTGCTTTTTTATTGTTAATGGAATCCATTATTAATTCATAATTACTCATTCCTAATTTTTCTTTTGTCTTTGAGCCAGACGGGCTCTTCATTTTTGGCTTGACCCAAAAACAGCCTGTCCGGAATTTTTTTCGGGAAAGCAAAAAGGTCAAGACCGCAAAATATTGTTACCCATTACGATTCGATGACGGAACAAAATAATATTCGTTCGTACCTCTCTCATGGGATTTTGTTCTGATCGTCCTCTTCATCTAAGGGGCCAACATATTTTTGAATGTCGGGAGTGGTGCATTGTTTTAGATTTGATTTATTTTTATGATGCTAGGGTGAGGTAATTCGTAAATATTATGCAGAGCTTGGGCATCGAATCCGCAGGTCGGGATCCATAGATAAAATGAGCGTTAAGAATGAAAATTTGTTTGAGTGAAACGAGTTTTTTTCATTTAGCTCATGAATCGTGATGGGTGACTGAGGAAGCGCGCCCTAGATTTTTTGCTTACTTTTTCATCAATGGAAAAAGGAAGAGCCTTGTGGCATTAACACACGTGTTAATGGTTTAGGTTTACTTTCCCATTTAGAATAATATTGAATAAAAATTTGGAAAGACTGAGCTACCTTGATTTATGTTTTTCAATAAAATCTTTCAATATTTGATTATCTGAACCAGGTGAGAATGATAGTTTTAAAGCATTTTCCCAATATGGTTCCGAATCACAAGGATTATCATCAGCCTCATATTTTACATGTAATAAATCTACAGTTTCGGCCTTTTCAAATATTTTCAATAAGAGATATTCTCGATCATTTAATTGTAAGAAATTTATGTTCGTACTCTTTTTACATTCTCTAAAACCAAAAAGGCATAGAGTTCCAATTAGCTCTCGTTTAAAATGCATTTTAATTTTTTCATTAATCAATTCTCAATCCGATTGATGTATCCATTTATACTTTCCTTTTTGAAAGGTGATTAATCCACCACCGACTTCTTCTTTTTGAACAACAATTGATGGATTCTCAAGTCGAACTATTGTATCGCCAATAATATCAGTCTCATTGAAAATAATTTCATAGGATGTCGAATCATTTACTAATCCCCAAAAATCTACCCAATTGAACTCAGTCAAATGTGAAAACGGCTGGCCAAATCCAATCTTAGTCTCAGTATTGGTAAAACCATGCTTAAAAATTATCCCTGAAGTTCCACCCTTTTTAATGAATATAGCCTTATCAATATTCCCATCACCATTAAAATCAGCTTCAATGGTATCAGTCAAACTATAAAGTGTCGCATTTTCAAATTCGGAGTCAAGCGTTTGTTCTTGAAAATTAATGGGTTTTTCAATTTCTATCTGTTTCTGAACAATTTTATTATTAGGTGTTTCTGCAATTTTTAATCGCTTCAATATTTTATTTTTAACATCGGAATCTTCTATTTTATTTAGGTTTATGTAAATCTCATTAAAATTAATATCAATTATAGGAGATTCTATATTGTTATAAATCAACGCTGCATTTATATTTGAATCGGTCTGAATTGATTGAATAACAAGATCTGGATATTTATTTAATGTGTTTATTAGTAACTCTGAACTCCATTCTGAAAATTCAACATTATTTTTGCATTTTTCATCAAAGGTCAAGAGGAAATCATGAACCTGTTTGTAATTCAGTGTGTTAAAATTATCAGCAACGAGTTTTAGAAAGTCAAAATTGCATCGATAAGAATCCGAATTATTAATTAAGAATGCTTGTTCTCTTTTTTTTGGATAACCAACCTTAATAGTTTCCGAATATTCAAAGCCAGCAAAAACATAATTGTCTTGATTGTATTTTTTAGTCAGCTCGTATGATATTAATAATTTATTGGGAAATAACGAATAAACCTCAATAGGCACATAAGTTCCTATTTCTGAATTTGATTTTTTGTCGAAATCGTAAAAGGAAACAAAACTATTTCTGCCGATTATTTCTATGTTTCCATCTTTATTTATATCGACTATATCGCTAACATCAAAGTCTTTGTGATATATGGGGTTTATTTTATTTTTTGTTATCCCAATAATTGTTAGTTTTTTAGGGCAGCAACTATATTGAAATCCACAAAGAATTAAATGTGTAGAATTTGCGTTCTTATTAATATAGATTAGGTTTGAATTTGTATGATTAGCTGAGTTAAAATTTACTGTGTCCCAAGCTTCAATATTAGTCAAGCTTAATGTGTCCTTGTTTGTCACTGATACAAATAATTTGGTAAATCTTCCTGGATCATTTTTTGGTTGATTTAGAAAATATATTGTATCAGAAATGCTATCATTATTCAGATCAAAAGTAATCAAGTCAATTATTTGATCTTTGGATAAATCATACTTAATTTTTTTTTGCGTTGACTTACTGCTTTCTGTATTTCGACTATTTGAATTACATGAAATCAAAAACAATGCTAGTATAATACAATATAGTTTCATTTTAATGTTTCAAATATTGAAGGTTAAGTTTAAGAGTAGTATTAAATTTTTTGGCATTATCCTGATAATAATTTATAAAGTGAGTTGTTCCACTCTTGTTCAATGTCACAAACAGCATTAATGCAATATTGTTTTTTTCAATTCTTATCTTCTGTTTTCTTCATCATTTTTAAGGTGAACCAAGCCAGTAGAAGTATCATAAGACCGATTATTCCCCAAAGCCATGTTTTGTTCATAAACAGGCCTTCTTTTGGCGTTTTGGCTTTCTTTTTAATGGCTTGTTCTTTACCCAAAGTAATTGCTGCGATTTCATTCGGTATTTTATTTGAAAAACGGGCGATATCGTAATTGGGTTTACTTGCTTGGCTATTGCCGTAGGTCAAGAAATATGAGGCAGGTTCCTTAAAGCGAGCAAGCAGTTGCCAGATGTATCCCCTTACTTCAATACCACTTACCTTTAGTGCCTGATTATCTTGGTTGGAGATGATCACTTTTAAATGTTGAGCTTTTATGCTTTTGAATTTGAATACATTTTTTTCAAGTGACGATAAGGTTCCCGAAGTAATGGTTCTGTAATTGTATTTCCAACCTTTTTCTGTTTTTACACTATCGGTAACATAGCGAATACTAATTGGGCGATAGTAGTCGAAGGCTTCGTCTATCTTTATTGTCAGACTACTAATCAGAACAGGAGCTTCTAAATCAATGTCAATTTCGCTTGTTTTCCTCTTTTTGTTCTGATTTATCTCTTGTTTTTTAATCTGGTAATTTCTCAATTTTCCGTTCACCACTTCTTTGCGTAACAAGTTCGCTTTTTGCAATTCTGGTTTTTCATTGCTCGCTACGTGCAATCTGAAATAGGGAAAATTGGCCGCAGGGAAATTTACTTGTGTATGTTTGTAATCGGTGTGCTGATTACTAATGGATAGTATTCGGTAGTCTTCAATAATGGTGTACCAATCCTTTTGGTTTTGACTTCCTTGCAAAGAAACAGCCCAGTCGAAATTATCCTGTTTAAAATCCAACTGAATTTGATTGATTGCATCGGCCGTTGGTACTTTAAACGAATAGTAATATCCATTTTTATTGTGCGTGCTATTCAATAATTTAAAATCGACATGCTTTGTTTTAATCGTTTCTTTCGAGGCTTGAATTAAATAAGGTGCCTCCAACGTATCCTTGTTCGCTGAGATCCCAAGGATTCTAATATCCGATAAATCGGTAGAAAGCTTAGCGAATAAATCATTTGGCAAGTCTAGTTTATGCCACTGATCTGTAACTCCAATTAACTCTCTTTGGTAATCGTAGTCTTTTGCTTGTGCGAACGAATTGGTGCAAACAAAAAGGAACAGGTAGATACAGATTCTAGTTTTCATGATTAGAGTTTTATATGCTAAGGATCTCTCGATTCTTCTTTGTCTATTTAATTGATCTCGGTATCAGCTTCCTCAGAAATATTGCTTTTATACTTGTTGTATAGAAACGAGGTAATTAGAAGTAAGATTCCCAATGATACAAATACGATTGTTTTTGCGATTGTGCTCAGATGCGAAATGTCGTAAAAGAATAGCTTAACGAGCGTAATGCCAAACCATCCGATTGCTGCAATTCGCAAATGCTTTTTGTTTTTCCATATCCCAAAAGAAATCAGTAATAAGGCATAAGATCCCCAAAGAATACTCAAACCAAGTTTGTACGATTGAGCAGATCCAGTAATGTCCATCCAGTTTAACAATTCGCTGCTTAGGATCCATAAGATAGAGGTAGCTAGTAAATATTCGAAGCCAAGTCGTAAGCTTTTGGTGTTTAAACGCTCTTTAATTTGCATGTATAAAGCGCCCAAGGCTAATCCTGCAAATCCCATGGAAATGTATCGAATGATAATATTAAAGGCCCCATGTTGAAAGTACTCCGATTGTTCGTTGTTCAAATAAGCCTCTCTTAATTCGCTTATGGCATAAAGTCCTTGTGTTAGGAATAAAATCACCGTAAAGGCAAGTAAACCAGTGCAAGCATAATCGAGTTTTTTGTTCTGAATTTTCTTGATATTAACAAAGGAAAGCAGTGCGAAAAACAACAAAGAATAGTTAATGATCCATATGCTTTGAAAGTTCTTGATGTCAAAGTTTTTAATTGTGCGTGCATAGTCTTGGCCATCTGCTTGAACAGAAATTGCCGAATCGCTAAATACTTGTTTCCAGTAGGTATCGATCTCCATCCGTAAAGAAAAATAAAGGGTAAATAGTAAGATGGATGGCACTAGAAAGGAAATTGCTTTGCTAAGGAATTCCTTCGATGTGATTTGTGATGGATACTTCGGATTGTAATTGATTCGATTGATAAAGCCAAAGGAAACAATGAATAGTATAGCGCTAAGAAAATGTACGTTAAGTATAGGTGTAATTTTTGATAATAGATCGGATACATGATAGGAATAGTACATTTCGCTCCAGTCTTGTAGGATGCTAGAGAATGCCAAAATCATCATAGGATAGGACAGTAGCTCGTATATGGAGACTTTTTTAGTTCGCCCAATCCAAAATAAAAGAGCAGCTTCGGTAACCCAAAGTAGTGTAACCCAATTGCCATCTAATTGCACAGGTATGGTTATGGTGGTAAAAATCAGAACCAATCCAGATATCAGGTAAAAAATATTTTTGTCAGCAAGATTTCGTTTGTAAACGATAATACTTACGATGCTGTGTAAAATTGCGTTGCAAAGAGTGAAAAGGCCAAGATATTCATCGTGGTTTTTGCTCAAAAGCGCAATTCCGATGCCATAAAATATAAAAGAGTTGCTTAGCAATAAAGAGCTGTTGGTTTTCTCTAAAGCTTCTTTGCGAACCAATTTGTAAGCAAGGAACATGAGGTAGAAGGTTGCAAAAAACACAAACAAAAATGTGCTGGCAAGAGAAAAATGTTCATCGTAAGAATAGTCTCCTACAAACCATGAGAAATAGATTAGCCAACTTAAAGAGAATGCTGAATAGTATAATGGTTTCCAGTGTTTTTTGAAGGCGAGAAATAAAATTCCAATGTTGATAATCGCCATATAGCTAAAAAGAACGGCAACTTTTCCTGAACCATCGCTAAGTAGGAATGGGACAGCATAAGCACCAACCAAACCAATGTGTGCAATCACTTGTTTGTTGTAATTAATCGCTGCAACTACTGTAAAAACAGTAAAGACGAGCATGAGAATAAAAGCTAGAGTTTGTGGAAAGAGTTCGTAAAAACTGTATGCTGCATAGGTAATAAAATACATGATTGCAATGGCGCCACTTACCAAAACGGCACTGTAACTTTCGTATTTTTCTTTTAGCTTAATTCCGAAGCCGAGTAAGCCGATACCAGCCAAATAACCCAAGATAATTCTGGTTAAAGGACTAATTAGATCATTGTCGATAGAATATTTTGCGCCAATAGACACACCAATCACCGTAATGATAATCCCAATTTTATTGATGAGATTTTCACCAATAAATTTCTCAAGATCTAGTTTAGGTGCTTTGTTCTGACTTGCAACTGTTTGTTTTGTTTCAGATTTACGGGCTTTGTTTTTATCTGCAACACTTTCTTTTATTTCTCGTGTGCTTGGAGTTTGTTCTTGTGGGGTTTTGTACTCTAACAAGATATCATTCAGCGTTTCAACTTTTGGCTTTTCCTGTAGCGTTTGGCTATCGGATTGCTGCAAACGAGTAATTTCGAAGCGTAAATCATTTATTTCATTTGAAAGTAATTCTTGCTTGTTCCAAAGAGATTCTTGTTTTCTCAGGAGCTCTTGTATCTTATCGTTTTTATCAGGCATCTGGTCGAATTTTGGGTATCCGCATTCGATTAGCTCAATGTCTAATATGAGTTAGTAGTCGAATGATAGTGAGTTCGAATTTATAAAAAGCATACTAATTAAACAAAATATATAATTATAGCTTAGGTCTAAACGAAAAAGTGTATTCGGCTTAACTTATTGATTCCAGATTTTCCAATTTCTTTCTGCCTGAAGGAGAAGCATTTGCAATCCATTTAGTGTTTGTGCACCTTTCTCAGCTCCTTTTTTCATGAAAAGAGTTTCTGCAGGATTGTACACCACATCGTACAAGAAATGATTCTTAGTTAGGTATTGGTAGGGAATATTTGGGCAAGTATCATCTTTAGGGAAGGTTCCAAGAGGTGTACAGTTCACAATAAGATGGTAGTCTTCCATTATTTGAGAAGTAAGCATCTCGTAGCTTAGTTTGTTTTCTCCTGCAGTTCTCGATACAAAAGTATAAGGGATTTCTAATTCCTCTAGTCCTGTGGCTACTGCTTTGGAAACGCCACCCGTTCCTAATATTAAGGCTTTTGGTTTTTCCCCATTCAGAAACGGTTTTAGGGAATTCATAAAGCCATGAATATCGGTATTGTATCCGACAAGTTTGGCTTTGTTTGCATCGCGAATAATTTGAACCGAATTAACTGCACCAATTCGCTTTGCTAAGGGATCAATCTCATCAAGAAATTGAATCACATCTTGTTTGTATGGAATGGTAACACAAAATCCTTTTAGGTTCTTGTGTTGGTTTAGGATTTTTGGAAATTCACTTATTGCTGGCAGTTCAAAGTTTAAAAAATCGGCATTAACACCATCATTTTTAAATTTATCCGTAAAGTATTTCTTAGAGAAAGAATGCCCAAGAGGGTAGCCTAGAATTCCAAAAGTATCCATGAGATTTTATTTTGTTTCAGGAGAATATTTTTCCATGATCCAGATTAATAGAAAGCCAGCAATTGCAAGAAGGATTCCAAAAAGTAATTGAGAATCTTGTCCTTGTAGGCTTTCGAAAGTATGTGGCAGGATCTTTTCTTGTAGTAGTGGTTTTTCTACACCATGTCGATCGACAAAGGTAGATACTGTTTGTTTCCATGGCCATACCTTGTTTAAAGAGCCAATCATGAAGCCAGAAAGCAAACCAATGGTCATGTTGTGGTATTTCTTAAGCAACCAACTTAATAGGTTAGAGAAACTCAAGAGTCCGACAACAGCTCCACAACCAACAACGGCAATAACATCGAGTTTAAAAGCGCTAAGAGCATTTAAAATGTATTCATATTTGCCTAGTAGAAGAAGAATAAATGCACCTGAAATACCAGGTAGTATCATCGCACAAATTGCCAATGCTCCTGATAGAAATAAGAACCAGTAGGAAGTAGGTGTCTCTGCTGGCGTTACTTCAGTTATCATATAGGCAATTCCAATACCAAGTAAAAGAGCAATAATGGTTCGCGGCTTCCATTCGGTGATCTTCTTGGCAATTACAATAGCAGATGCTACAATTAATCCAAAAAAGAAAGACCATGTAAGAATAGGCTGTTCTTCTAGAAAATATGTAATAAGCGTCGCAAGTGATTTAATGCTAAGTAGAATTCCAAAGACCAAAGCTGCTAGAAAATTACCATTAACGGCCTTCCAAAAATCTTTTATTTTGAATTGGAATAGTAGTTTAACTGCACTAATATTAATTGATTTAAGACTATTTATTAGCTCTTCGTAAATTCCTGTAATAAATGCGATTGTTCCACCAGAAACACCAGGTACGATATCTGCTGCACCCATTCCCATTCCTTTAAGCGAAATGAAAAGGTAATCTTTAATTTGTCTAGACATAGTTAATGACTTGAGAATCAATAATGGCTTACGCTAAGCGTTATTGTTTTGTTTGAATCAGTTTTGTAAAGAGTTTATTATCCTTCAATTCAGGGAATTGTAGGAAGATGTCATCGATGTTTTCAGAATCAATATCAATTGCCTTTCTGATGTAATGCTCCGATGCACCTAAATCTCCTGTAATTGCATAATATGCAGCCAAATTACTTAAGAGTTGTGGGCAATCTGGTGTTTGGTTAAGACCTTCCAAAAGCACATCAATTGCAGTATCTTCATTTTCATTCTGATGGTAATATTCCGCTAGTGTAATAGGGTAAGTTGAATCGTAAGGATCCAATTCGATCGCCTCTCTAAATGCTTCTACCGCTTTTTGTGGAGATTCAGCTCTAGCATAAGCCGAGCCAAGAGCAAACCAATAATCAGAATTTGTATCGTCTAATGTTTTTGCCTTTTCAAGGTAGACCAAACTTTCGTCAATTTTATCTTGATACATCAGAATTAAGCCCATTCCAAACCAAGGGTCTGCAAGGTTTTCATCTGTTTTAATGGCAGTTTCGTAATTGATTAAGGCTTGCTCATATTCATTCAACTTCTCAAAGCATTCGCCTATATATGAATAGGTTGATGCATGATCATCTTCAAATTCAAGATATTCAGTATAGCTTTTAATTGCGTCTTCGAAAAGCCCTTGATTAGCCAATGCATTCGCCTTGTTAAAGTAGGCTTTGCTGTGCTGATCATTTATTGCTAAGGTGTATTCGTATGCTTCTACGGCTCTTACAAAATTACCTACGCGATTAAACACAATGCCAATGTTGTACCATGCATTATCCGAAAAAGGATTCAATTCAAGAAATCGATCGTAGGTAACAATACTTTTTTCGTCTTGCCCGGTTTTTTCATAGCAATAGGCTAATTCAAACAAAACTTCCGAATCTTCTTCATCCAATTCTAAAGCTTCTTCTAAATAATCAATAGCTAGATGAAACTGACTTAATTGTTCAAAAGCCAATGCGATTCTAAATAATAGGTCTTCTCGATTTTCATAACTTACTTCAAGGGCTTGGTCGAATTGAATTTTAGCACTGTGATGCTTTCCTAAAAGATTGTATATATTCCCTTTTAAAAGAAATATTTCTTTGTTAGTTGATTCAATGCTTTGCACTTTCTTTAAAATAGCAAGCGCCTCAAGATGTTGGCCCCGATCCACAAGGATTTGAGCCTTTTTAATTTGTAATGATATGGCAGCAGGGTGCTGCTTGTTAGCAATGTTCGAAACTTTTACTGCTTCCGAAAGATTGCTTTTTTCAATATAGTGATCAATGATGCTCTCAAATTCGTGCACATCGAAGTAATAAAGCGTTTCAGCTT
This sequence comes from Labilibaculum sp., assembly GCA_016342745.1. Taxonomy (GTDB): domain Bacteria; phylum Bacteroidota; class Bacteroidia; order Bacteroidales; family Marinifilaceae; genus Paralabilibaculum; species Paralabilibaculum antarcticum. The sequence continues at coordinate 35,845 of JAEINT010000019.1, read as the reverse complement.
TAACCATTTCTTCAAAGCGACTTACGAGCGTAAGTGCGTCATCATCAAGATAGTTTTCTGTATTATCTATCATCTACCAAATTAAAATGATTATTGCACTGCAAAAATAGGATTAATTTTAAAATATTCAAGTTAGAAGATATTAACAAAAATTAGTCCATTTTACTGTATTACCCAAAATAAAAGGCCTCAGTTAGCGAGGCCTTTGTTAATTATAAGTTTCTGTGTTCTATTCTTAGTAAATCAAATACTGTTTTTACAGGATTAAAGGTAATGATTGGCACCTCAACAAAGATGGTATTCCAATCAGACATTGCACCATTCCATAATCCAGGTAATTCCATTGCTTTCAGGTCATTACCATTGTGTGATTTGTGCGAGATAAAACCAGTTTGTTTGTCAATAAATTGATGTAAATCGAACTTGTTTCCTTTGTAATCTTTAATTCCACAAACCAAATCTACAGGATTAAAGTGAGTTGCTCTTTCTAGAATGTTCTTTTGTCTTACATCTGTCATGTCAACTTGTGAACCTTCCACAATCTGTAGAGAAACTGATCCATCTCCGTTTCTTGACCAGAATGGTCCACCACCAGGTTCACCTTCATTTTTCACCATTCCACAAACACGAATTGGTCTGTTGAATTTCGAAATAAGGTATTGTTTTACCTTAGCTTGATCCTCTACCTTTAGGCTTGCTGGGGCTTTTGTACAAAGCTTTTCTTCCATAAATGTTAGCATTTCATCCAACAGTTCTGGAGTGATATTTTTGTCTTCTTCCAGCATTCTAAGGTAATCGAATAGGAATGCCTGATATTCTAATAGAACCCCTGCTAATGCTTTTTTGTACTGATAGGTTGTTTCTTTCAAACGATCAGGAACAACATTGTCGATGTTCTTAATAAAGACAACATCAGCATTTAGTTCATTTAAATTTTCGATTAAAGCTCCGTGACCACCGGGTCTAAATAGAATCGATCCGTCTTCGTTACGGAAAGGTTCATTGTTTGGATCAACAGCGATTGTGTCGGTCGAAGGCTTTTGAACAGAATAGGCAACATTTAATGTGCCATTGTATTTTTCTTCAAAGGTTTCTCTGGTTTTGCTTAGGCGATCAGCAAATAGTTCTTTGTGATCTTCAGATACCGTTAGGTGGATCTGAGCATTACCATCAGTGTCTTTGGCGTAATTTAATGCTTCTACTAGATGTTCTTCGAAAGAGGTTCTAGAGAAATGTTTGTATCTGTGAAATTTGAGCAGACCTTTTGGCAAGCTCGCATAGTTGAGCCCTTTTTTTGTTAGAAGTAAAGCTAGAACCTGCTTGAATTGATTCTTATCGAGCATTTTCTCCAAGTCCATGTCATTTTCGGCAGCAATATTTCTCAAATCACCATAAAAAGCAAAATCTTCAAGTCTTTCGAAGAAGTTAAACATGGTTTCTGGACCTTTATCACAAAGGAGTTTTAAGTATTCATCTTCAGTGTCCTGATAGGTGTTTAAAAAGTCATATAGGATTTTAAACATTCTTGTCGCAGCTCCTGAGGCAGGTACAAATTTTAAAAGAGAAAGTTTCTTCGCATGTGCAGTAAACACTTCCTGATAAAATTCCAGTTCTTCATCACTAATTTGTGATATTCCGTCATCAATTGTAGCTGGCTTCTTAAGTTTCATTTTAGGAAAACCATTTTTGAAATTATTGATTTGCTCATCAATTCTTTCTGTATCAATCGATTTGGATTGAAATAGAGATAGGTCTTGTTTTGAAAACATGGTTAAAGTTTTGATTAAGTGTCTCAAGCAATATAAAGAATAGTTTCAATATATAAAGCGTCCTCACTGCTAAATATAAAAAATATTAACAGGTAAAGCTTCTTGTTTGTTGATTGATAATCATTTGTGATTGATGAGTTTAAGATATTGTGATCTTTGGGTTTGGGTAGAAAACGCTTTGTTTTATCTTGATAAATTCCAATTTGACGCTTTAGGCTTATTAAACTAATTTCTTTTGTATTTTTGCGATAAATTAATGGACTATGACTGATATGCAATTTCCTTGGGGGAAGAATAAAAGGTATAATGATTTTCCAAGTTCTTTCAAAAGAAGATTTTCGGAGCGAATTCAGAAAATATCAATAGATGCCGGCTTTACTTGTCCTAATAGGGATGGGAGTAAAGGTGTTGGCGGATGTACCTATTGCAACAACAACAGCTTTAATCCAGCTTACTGTAGCCCTAAAAAGTCCATTAGTGAGCAAATACTTTTAGGAATTGATTTTTTCAATGCCAAATACAAGGCACAATACTATCTTGCTTATTTTCAGGCTTACTCGAATACTTATGGTCACATCGATCATTTGAAAAAAATATACGAGGAGGCTTTGTCTCACGATAAGGTAATTGGTTTGGTTATTGGAACTCGTCCTGATTGTGTGTCAGAATCTCTTTTGAAGTATTTAGAGGAACTGGCTAAAGATTATTATATCAGTATTGAGTATGGTGTGGAATCAGTGAATGATTTGGCATTGGAGTCGATTAATCGCGGTCATACCTATCAAGAAGCAGAAGATACAATCCTGAAAACCGCTAACAGAGGAATTCACATCGGAGCTCATTTGGTGAATGGGTTGCCTTTTGATACGCCTCAAATGATGATCGAACACGCTGTTCAATTGTCTAATCTACCTATTGACACTTTAAAGTTGCACCAATTACAGATTTTGAATAATACTACCATGGCTAAGCAATACGAAGAAAAGCCTGAACAATTTTATTTGTTCGAAATGGAAGAGTATCTCGATTTTGTGGTTGATGTTATTGAGCAAATCAATCCGAATGTGACGCTCGAACGATTTATAAATCAGGCACCAAAAGGCTGGTTGATTGCACCAAAATGGGGAATCAAAAACTTTGAGTTTGTTGATAAGTTAGATAAGAAACTGGTTGAAAGAGATACTTGGCAAGGGAAATTATTCCAAGTAAAAGATTAATTATCCCTTGATTTCTTTAAGTGCCTTTTTCGCATTTGGGAAACCTAATTTCTCAGATTTCTTAATGTCAGCAATAGCAGCTTTCTTGTTTCCGTTTTTAAGATTGGCAATACCTCTTGCGAAATAAGCTCGTGTCAATTTTTTGTCGATCTTAATTGCTTTGTCATAGGCTCTTATTGCTTCTGCATAAGATTCTAAACAATCTAAAGCAACCGCTTTGTTGTAATAAACACCCGAAGAGTTTAGGCCATATTTAATTGAAATATTATAATCCTCAACAGCTCCTTTATAGTCTTTTTCGTAGTATTTGCAAATTCCACGAAAGTGCAGTGCTTTAATGTTCCTGGGATTAATAGAAAGTAAGTGTGAATAATCTTTAATCGCAGATTTGTAATTTTTTTGATTCTCAAATAGAATTGCTCTGTTTAAATAAGCTTCTTCTTCAAATTTTTGTTTAGAAATAACAAAATTCAAGTCTTGAATCGCAACTCTGTTTTTGTTTAAGAAAGAATAGCAAATTGCTCTATTGTAATAGGCCGGAAGATAGTTTTTGTCTCCTTTAATTATTTCGGAAAATTCTTTAATCGCTTCAGCGTATTTTTTCTCTTCCAGTAATTCAATAGCATTCTCGTTGGCTCGATCTTCTTTGGATTTTTCACAACCAAAAATTATGAAAATAAGAACAATCAATAAAATACCAGCAGTAGTTTTTAGGTAGAAGTTAGTCATGTATAGTCGTTAGAGTTTATATGACTAATATACGCAATAATAAAAAAGAGGTTTTTATTATTGCGCATATTATTACCAAATGCCTGTTTTTTTTGCTCAGTTATTTAAAAAGCTTGGTCAATATGTCTTTTTTGCCCATTTTAATCAATTCTGATTTTATAGCTTCTCGGTATTCTTTTTTGTACCAAAATAAGAATTTTCTTTGCGATAATTTTTCCTGTTTGGTTCGAGCTGTATATACTTTTTTCAAGGTATATGGATGATATCCAGAATAGTAAATTACAGTAGCAACTGTCATCGGTGTTGGCGTAAAATCCTGAACTTGTTCCAGTTTAAAGTCTAATTCTTTAGTCTTAACCGCTAAGTCAACCATGTCGGAAGATTGACTTCCAGGATGACTAGAGATGAAATAAGGAATTAATTGCTGATTTAAACCTTCTTTTTTATTGATATCATCAAACAAAGATTTCAGTTTGTAGAAGAGGTTGAAAGATGGTTTTCTCATTACTTCTAAAACGTCGTCTGAAGTATGTTCAGGTGCAACTTTTAATCTGCCTGAAACGTGATTTTTTATTAATTCTGTAGCATAAGCTTTGTTTGCCTGATTGGTTTTTTCATCCTTTGTTTTGTGAAGCATTAAATCGTAACGGATTCCACTTCCCACAAATGATTTTTTAATGCCGGGCACTTTATCTACTTTTTTGTAGATGTCAAGCATTGCCGAATGATCTGTATTTAAATTTGGACAAATATCAGGATGAACACAAGATGGTCTGCGACAAGTTTTACAGATCGATTCAAAAATACCTTTCATCTGATACATGTTGGCTGAAGGACCACCTAAATCGGATAAGTATCCTTTAAAATCGGGCATTTTTGTAATGTTTTCAACCTCTTTCAAGATTGATTTTTCCGAACGATTTACAATGAATTTTCCTTGATGTGCCGAAATAGTACAGAATGAACATCCGCCAAAACAACCCCTGTGCATGTTTACAGAGAATTTGATCATGTCGAATGCAGGAATCTTCTTGTCCTTATACCTTGGGTGAGGTAGACGTGTATATGGCAAATCGTATATTGCATCCATCTCCTTTTCGGTCATGGTAGGATAAGGAGGATTCACAACAATACATTGATTTTTGTATTCTTGTGTCAACTTTTTTGCCAATACCGAATTCGATTCCATTTCGATGTATCGGAAATTACTTGCAAATTTCTTTTTGTCTTTTAAACAGTTTTCGTGCGAATACAATTCTTGGGTGTCCCACTGTTTTTTAGTCGGATAAGCTTCGCCTTTTTCTGCTAAAAACGAAGTTTGAGGTATATTTGTTAAGGACTGAAAAGGAACACCTTTCTTGGTCAATCGAACAATCTCTTTTAGTGGCTTTTCACCCATTCCATAAACCAATAAATCAGCCTTACTGTCGCAAAGAATACTTGGTTTTAATTGATCAATCCAGTAATCGTAATGAGTTAGTCTTCTTAATGACGCTTCAATTCCTCCGATCAGAACTGGCGTATCTGGATACAAATCTTTAAGTATTTTTGAATATACAACTGTTGGTAGATCTGGTCTATAACCATGTCTTCCATCAGGAGTGTAAGCATCATCATGTCTTAACCTACGGTTTGCAGTGTAATGATTCACCATAGAGTCCATATTTCCAGCGGTTACCCCGAAGAACAATCTAGGTTGCCCTAGTTTTTTAAAATCGCGCAAATCATCTCTCCAGTTTGGTTGAGGAACAATAGCTACTTTTAAGCCTTCCTTCTCTAGGATTCTACCAATAACTGAAGCACCAAATGATGGATGATCCACATAAGCATCTCCACTGAATAAGATAACATCTAATTCTTCCCAGCCTCTTTCTTTTACTTCCTTTGCCGATGTAGGAAGCCAATTTTCCGTTCTTAATTTGCGATTCTCTGTCATATGTCGTGTAATTACTGCAAAGATAGTATTATTTAAAAACATTTTAAAGAAGGAATCGTGTTGAGATGACTATATAGAAAGGAATTCATACTGTAATTTGCCTTTTTTGAATAGTATTACTGTGCTAACGCCTGTTTTTAGTGCTGTGCAGACTTTGTTTGAAACATGTCATGACTTATCTTTACTGCGAAAAAACAAATTGTAATGGAATATTTCTCTTATCATACACATACTAATTATTGCGATGGCAAAAGTACAGCCGAAGAAATGGTACTTAGAGCGATTGACTTGGGCTTGCAAAGTATAGGCTTTAGTTCACATGCTCCTCTTCCTGCTAAAGAGCCATGGAGTATGGATGAGATTTTACTTGAAGCTTATGTTGAGGAAATAGAGGAGCTAAAGTTGAAGTATTCCTCCGAAATTGATGTTCATCGCTCATTAGAAATTGATTACATTCCTAATGTGACGGCTTCTTTTGAGAGTTTTAAGGCAAAAGCCTCCTTAGATTATACAATTGGTTCTGTTCATTTGGTGAAGGTGGATTCAAATGATGAGTTTTGGTTTCTTGATGGCCCAGACACAAATTTCACTCATGGTGTTGAAGTTCTTTTTAATGGAAATATACAGAAAGCAGTAAGCGCTTATTTTGATCAGGTAATTGAAATGATTGCAACACAAAAGCCAGATATTATTGGGCATATCGACAAGGTGAAAATGAATAATAAAGGGCGCTATTTCTCTGAAGATGAAAAATGGTATACTGATTTGTTGGATAAAACTATTATTGCCTTGAAAGAATCTGATTGTATTGTCGAGGTAAATACAAGAGGAATTTACAAGAAAAAGTCAAGCACATTTTTTCCAGATACTTATTTTTTGAAACAATGTTTAAAATATAATATTCCGGTTACTATTAGCAGTGATGCTCATCATGTCGACGAATTAATTTCAGTCTTTGATACAGCTCAGGAAATGCTTAAAAATATTGGTTTTGATTCAGTTCGAGTGTTTAAGGGTGATATGTGGTGTAATTTACCATTGTAAAAATGAACAATAATGTTGATTTTTTAATGAGAAAATCTATATAAATATTGATAAATAATACTATTTTTACTCAATTGAAAAGGCCTGCATTCATGGATTTGTGAAGTTGTTAGTCTTGTTGGCCTATATTAAAAAAAATATAAAGAGTTTAAAATAAAGAAACTGTAGATACGTTAAGTGATAAACCTCCTTAATAAGAGGTTGTGCTTAGCATATCACTCCCGATGTTATTCGGGACAACCTTATAGAACGTGTAATATATGAAATTGGTTGATCCAAAAGATTTATTGAAAGCCAGTGAAAGCCTAAATTGGTTTGGCGGTGAAAATTTTGCCAAGCTATTAATGTATCTTCTTCGTTTAAATAAATTGAATGATTTGTATTCAGCAAATTATAGCAAGGATGGATTAGAGTTTATTGATTCATTATTGGATGATTTGAATATCAAGTTCGAATTTGATGAAGAGGAGCTAAAACGAATTCCCAAAGAAGGATCGTTTATCACCATATCAAACCACCCTTTTGGTGGAATTGATGGATTGATATTGATAAAAATGATCTGTACTGTTCGTCCTGAGTTTAAAGCGATGGCTAACTTCCTATTAAAAAAGGTAGAGCCAATTCAAGACTATTTTTTAGGAGTGAATCCGTTTGAAGACAGAAAAGGCGCGTCATCCAGTATGGGAGGTTTGAAAGAAGGATTGCGTCATTTAAGTGATGGAAAACCACTGGGGATATTTCCTGCCGGAGAAGTATCATCCTATCAAGCACAGTCGCATAACATTACCGATAAGCAATGGCAGCCGTCTATCTTAAAATTCATTAAGAAGGCTGAAGTGCCTGTAATTCCGATCTATTTTCAAGGTAGCAATTCTTTGATATTTCATCTTTTAGGGATGATTCATCCGAGTTTACGCACCGTGAAGTTGCCTTCGGAGCTTTTAAATAAGAAGAATAAAGTAATTCGAATTCGCATTGGGAATCCGATTTCCGTAAAAGATCAAAAAGGCTTTACGGATATTAACCAGTATGGGCGTTTTTTACGCGCGAAAACCTTTATGCTAGGAACGCCAATTGAGGTAAAGAAATTTTATCAATTCAAGCGGAAGGCAAAAGAGGAGAAAGTTGAAGAAATTATTGCGCCTGTTGATCCTGTTTTGATAAAAAGTGAAGTGGAAAGCTTGGCTCAAGAACACCTCTTGTTCAAGAGTAGAAATTTTGTGGTGTATTGTGCGCCATCTTCTAAATTGCCTAATATTCTTAATGAAATTGGACGCTTAAGAGAGATCACTTTTCGCGAAGTAGGTGAGGGGACGAATCTAAGCATCGACGTTGATGAATTTGATTTGTATTATCATCAATTGTTTATTTGGGATGAAGAAGCTGATAAAATTGTTGGAGCCTATCGTGTAGGAAAAGGAAATGAGATTTTGAGTGAGTATGGATTGAAAGGTTTTTACTTACAAAGCTTATTTCGAATGAGCAAAAAGTTCCAGCCAATATTGCATGAGTCGTTGGAATTAGGTCGTTCTTTTATCGTAAAAGAATATCAGCGCAAACCAATGCCATTGTTTTTGCTATGGAAAGGTATTTTGTATTTCTTACTTAAGAATCCGCAATCTCGCTATTTAATTGGTCCGGTTAGTATCAGTAATAAGTACTCTGATTTGTCGAAAGATTTGATCATTAAATTTATTATGGCTAATTATTTCAACTATGATTTAGGCCAACATATTAAATCTAGAAAGCAATTTAAGGTAAAAATAAAGGATCTGGATGTAGATATTTTGTTGGAAATGGCCAAGAATGATATCAATAAATTAGATAAAATAATTGGCGATTTTGAGATCACGAACGATAAGCTGCCAGTGCTTTTAAAGAAGTATATTTCTCTGAATGCTAAGATTATAGGCTTTAATATTGATCCTAATTTTAATGATTGTCTGGATGGTTTAATTGTTATTGATTTGTTTGATGTTCCTGTTAAAGTGATCGAGTCGCTGTCGAAAGAGATTAAGGACGATACGATTTTGAAAAGATTTTCGACCGAAGATGCCGACTTTTAGCATATATTTTACGAACTTTGCCGAGCAATTTTGTTAACTGAAAAAGACGAATAATTGGATTTTCAATATATATTTAAAGGAATAGTTGTTGGCTTAATGGTTTCCATACCATTGGGACCAATCGGCGTTTTAATTATTCAAAAAACCATTCAAAAAGGTCGATTGGCTGGATTTATTTCTGGTATGGGAGCGGCAGTTGCTGATATGTTTTATGCCACGGTTGCTGCTTTTGGTTTAGGAATGGTTCTTAGTTTCATTAAAACACAAGAATTTTACCTTCAGTTAATTGGTAGTATTTTTTTGGTTTATGTTGGTCTCCGAATTTTTCTAACCAATCCAATCAAACAGATTCGTGGAGGCCATAAAACTGGAAAAAAAGGAATGTTAGGTGATTTTGTTTCCATCTTTTTCCTGACAGCCTCTAATCCAATAGCGGTTTTTGTGTTTGTTGCTGTTTTTGCGGGAGCTTCTATTTTTGGTAGTAATCCAACGCTAAGAATCGAATTGTTTTTAATTTTAGGAGTGTTGCTTGGTGGAGCTTTATGGTGGTATACCTTGTCAACCATTATTAATATTTTCAGAAAAAAATTCAGATTAAAACAATTGTTTTGGATCAATAAAACATCTGGAATTATTATTGCAGCGCTTGGTTTTCTTGCCTTTTTAGCTTGTTTCGAGCCCATTAAATCTTTTATACATCAATAAGTTGATCTTGTGATAAAAAAATGCCCTCGGTAAAATAACCAAGGGCATTCCCAATTAAACTTTGTTGAAATTTCACCTTTCTTTCGAAACTTGTTCTTTTACACTACATTCTTGGTGCTTGTTCCTTGGTATTTGATCCTTCCAAACCACTGGCTAACCAAGTGGTAATTCAATACTTTCTACTTGAAACTTAACACTTGGAGCTTGATCCTTGTCCCTTGTTACTTGATCCTTTCTCCTTACCTATCGAATCGTAACCATGGTTGCACCCCAGCCATATTCTTTAAAAGAAGCATCTTGCTGATAGTGCTTTCTATATTTTCGCTTCAATTCGTTTTGAACCCTTTGTTTTAGTGTTCCGTTTCCTATACCGTGGATGAAAACAATCTTTTTGCCTTTTTCATGTTGGGATTGTCTAAGAACCTCGTGAAATTTATTCAATTGATATTCTAAGATGTCAGCATTTGATAGGCCAGTAACAGAATCGATTAGCGCATTGATATGCAAGTCTACCTCTAAAATATCACTTGAGGATTTCACCTTCGGTTGTGAAGATGCTGATTTTCCTGAATGCTCTTTTTCGCGAATTGCTTGCTTGAATTCTTTGTTGCTCAATTCTTCAATTTTGTACTCTAGAAGCTCGCCTGTTAATTTATGTAGGAAACTATCCTGATGAAAGTAAGCTGTTTCTCTAAAGCTTGAAGATTTGTGGAATTTAACAGCTTGAAGTTTTATTTCTCTGTTTAATGGGGTTTTAATGCTTGATTTTCCTTGTTGATAATAGATGATCTGAAAATGACAATTGCTAAGTTCGTTAAGCTCTTTTTTATCGTATTCTCTTAAAATTATTTTTGATTTTGGATTAAGATTACCAGCAGTTATGCCTTCAAGGCCGTCACCCATTTCGTGGTAATAATTGTAAAGTAGAATGTGATTGGTATCGTTAATCAGATACAATTCAAGAGGACTATCCGTAGGATCTGAAGATTCACGAGGCGTAAAAGCAGCATAAATTTCCTCTTTTTCAACAAAAAGTGCATTTTTTTGATCTGAGACGGTAGAGCTTTTACCTAGTGCAGTATTTTGTTTTGCTGGAGCAGTGTCACCACCATTTGCTGATTCAACCACAACCAGGTTCGTTTTTAAACTAGGAATTTCAAATTCATCTTCCTCGTTTAGAACCATTACAGTTTTTGCATCTACAATTCTTGTTACCGTACCTCCACCAACGTCGTTCAAGAAACGAACTTTGTCACCTATATTTATTTGCATTTTATATTTTGATTTATGGTGGCAATAGATTTCTCAACTGTTCACTAGCTTTTGAGAAATTGCCAACAGGTTTTCTAATTCCGACAAAGTTAGCTATTTTTGCGGATCAATTCGCAAGGCCTCTTTTTATTATAGAAGGCTAGCGTAATAATATTACAGATGAATAAGAGTACAAGTACAGATAGTTTGGAAGCCAAACAAATTCAGATAGCAGATTTCACCTATGATCTACCGGATCATCGAATTGCGAAACATCCTTTAACAAGCAGAGATTTATCTAAATTGTTAGTTTATAAAAATGGAGAGATCGCAGCGTCTATTTTTGATAAGTTACCAAGCGAATTAGAGGAGGGAACGACTATGGTATTCAACAATACCAAAGTGATTCAGGCACGTTTGATTTTTTATAAAGAAACAGGTGCACGTATCGAGATCTTTTGTCTTGAACCTTTGGCTCCTGCAGACTATAACTTGGCTTTTCAGACATGTGAATCTTCATCATGGAAATGTATTGTAGGTAATGCCAGAAAATGGAAATCTGGCGTATTGAAAATGCCTTTCTTCGTAGAAGGGAAAGAGTATTTCTTAAGTGCTGAAAAAGGTGATAATTTAGACGGTTCTCAAGAGATTATTTTCTCCTGGGATCACTCAGAATTTTGCTTTAGTGATGTTTTGGAGCAAACAGGAAAGATTCCGATTCCTCCGTATTTGAATAGAGACACAGAGGAAACAGATTTGCTTCGATATCAAACAGTGTATTCTAAGTTCGAGGGATCAGTTGCTGCGCCAACGGCAGGATTGCATTTTACCAATGAGGTTTTTGCAGAGCTTGATTCAAAAAATATTCAAAGAAATGAACTAACGCTGCATGTTGGTGCTGGTACATTTAAGCCAGTTAAGACAGAACTTATTGGTGATCACGAAATGCATACAGAGCATATTCAGGTAAGCACCGATAGTTTGCAGAATATAATAAAGGCCGAAAAGCAAATTGTTGCAGTGGGAACAACTTCGGTACGTAGCTTGGAAAGTTTGTATTGGATGGGTGTGAAAGTGCTAGAAGGAAAAGAGAATCCTCATTTGTTGGAACAGTGGGAAGCTTACCAGCTTTCGGATACTTACAGTAGGCAAGAGTCTTATCAGGCCTTGTATGATTACATGCAAGAAAAAGAACTTGCCCTATTTAATGCAGCTACCCAAATTATTATTGCTCCAGGTTATGAATTTAGGGTGATCTCTGGTTTAGTGACTAATTTTCATCAGCCACAAAGTACCTTGCTTCTGTTAATCTCTGCACTCGTAGGTGATAATTGGAAAAGAATTTACAAGTATGCCTTAGAGAATGATTTTCGTTTTTTAAGTTATGGAGATAGCTCTTTGTTAATGAAAGGATAGTTCTATTGAGCGTATTTTTATTGCTCAATTTACATGATATTTATAAGGCCACCTTTATTGAAGGTGGCCTTTTTTATTTACGATTTGATGTTAACTAGGAGCTTTAGTGCTGTCTGTCTTTTTGTTGTACTTGCTTTGTTTTCTTTTAAAAAAGACTTAATTTTAGTTTATGTTCACCTTCTAATAGATGTAAAGTATGATCAGTAAATTAAGACTCCTTTTTCTTTTCTTGCTAATTCAATCTAATCTTCTAGCTCAGGATAAATACCTTAAAAAGGGTGATAGAGCCATTAATAAGGGAGATTATGTTGAAGCCATTCTTCAGTACAAAAAAGTCCAAAATAAAACCACTAAGCTGAATCGAAAAATTGCTGAGAGTTATTTCACATTGGGAGATTATAAGATGGCGGAAAGCTTTTATGATTTGATTCCAGAAGGAGAGAGAGAATCTGAAGACCTTTTAAGCTTAGCGAAAATTCATCTTGCAAAGGATAATTTTGAAGCAGCTATCCTTATCTATGAAAGAGCAAAAGAAAGCGGAGTAGATTTTAATGAGGTAGAGCGGAATTTGAAGGCTATAGATGAACTGATTGCATTTCGAAATGCTTCAAAAGAGCTTCAATTGATAAAAATTAATGCTCAGCCCAAAGGGAAATGTTTAGGAATATCTTCTTTTGCAAATGGAATTGTCTATTCCAATACCTCTAAAGGGATGCTAAAAAAAGGAAATGCCCATCAATTGGTGGTATCGGCATATGAAAATGCGGTTTATGAATCTGCGAAAGCATTTGCTAAAAGTTTAGAAGCTAAAACCAATATTGGTGCGGCTTGTTTGTCTCCTGATGGACTTAGATTATATTACACTCGTTGGTTTACTCGTAAAGGAAAGCAGCAGATGGAAATTGCTGTTGCAGAAATAAAAGAAGGAAAATGGCAGGCAAAAGAGAGTTTGGGCTTCTGTTCTCGAAAATATTCATGTTGCTATCCATTTTTGTCTTCGGACGGTAGAAAAATGTATTTTGCTTCGGATATGAAAGGTGGGTTTGGTGGTATGGATTTGTATGTGAGTGAATTTGATAATGGCAATTGGACTACGCCAAAAAACCTTGGCAGTACCATAAATACATTTCAGAATGAGATTTATCCACGAATAGTAAAGAATGATCAATTGTGGTTTTCTTCCGATGGTCATGGAGGATATGGGGCGCTAGATCTTTTTTTTACAGAGAAATATCCTAATGGTACTTGGGCTCCAGTAAAGAATCCTGGTATGCCTTACAATTCTGAGTTTTCAGATTATTCAATTCTTGATTTTAAAGATCGTGAACATCTTTTATTTGTGTCTGATAGAGCAGATCGAGGGTTGAGAGATCAAATTTACAAATTGGAAATGAACACCAAAGGCGATGTAGAATTTCGAGTGAAGGATAGTCAGTCTGGAAAAGTCATTGATGATTTGAATGTGCAAGTTCGAAAAGTTTTTGGGGATACCGAATTCCCTGTTGAGTTTGTGTTAAATCAAGCTGGATATTACCAGTTTTCAATTTTAAAAGATGAAAAACGAAGCGGTGTATTGTTTGAAATAGTATTGAGCAAGGAGAATTATCAGGATAAATTGATTGAATACAATCCTTCTCTTGAAAAAGAGAAGATTGAAATTGAAATGAAGCCAGTAGTGAGAAAAAGTGGCTTCTCTTTTGTGGAAGATTTACTTCCGATTGCTTATCCAAATAAGAAAATTTCATTCCAAAACATCTATTATCAGAAAAATGAAGCCGAATTTTCAGAAAAAGCAAAGGGGATTTTAGATCGTTTGTATCGATTTTGGAAGGCTTTTCCTGAAGTGAAAATTAAGATTAATGTGCATTCGGATGCGATTGGCGACGAGCAAAGTAATATGGAGGTTTCAGTGGAGCAGGCAAAGAAAGTGAAGCGATATTTGGCCGAAAAAGGCTTGGAATCATCTGTGGTTGAGGTGGATGCGTGGGGAGAGCAGTTTATTTTAAATGCATGTTTCGATCTTGCTGATTGTTCGGAAGAGGAACATCAGGAGAATAGGCGATTGGAATTATTGATTGTTTTGGAATAAATAATAAGTCTACTAGTCGCTATCTGATTGACTTTAAGATATTTTATTTTCTATATTTTTATTGGTTTATAAGTATTTTATTATATTTACTATTGTTAAATTTTGTTATTTTTATGCAATAATCCGACAAGCTATTCTGCCACTTGCTATGAGAAATATCTACTTTTTAATCTGTTTTTTCTTAACTGCTGGAACAATTGGTTCCTTTTCTTCCTTTTTCGATATTAATTTTGCTGGTTCTACTGCTGGTGGAACAACCTATGCCGTCGAAATAGCCAAGTTTAAATACCCTGTGTATACTGACTATTTTGAGGAGATTGAAGGTGTGGTTGAGCTTAGTGGTGAAAATGGAGAGTATCATTACCTGTCAGGCTTAACTAGCAATAAAGGTGATGCAGAGAAATTGGTTGAAACGGTTAAAAGTTATGGTTACGTAGACGCTAAAGTTCTAGATTTGCATGCGACGTTTTCTTCTGAGCAAATAGCGAGTGTTCTTTCTGTAGAAAAGGATGATCAAGACCAAACCAAAAAGAAAAAAATTACCAAGCAAAGTGTACAGAAGAATAAAGCTGCAGAGGTAGCTATTGGTAAATTAAATAATATTGGAACAGAATATTTCTACACAATTGTACTTCAGCAAAGCAAAGACGTTTTAAATGCAGAAAGTTTTGCACCACATAATTCAGTAAAAGTTTTTCAGAACAAAGGTAAGTATCATTATGTGTTAGGTCGTTTTGAGGATGTTGGAGATGCCCAAAAATATTTGAAAAATGAAGTTTTGTCCGGTTTTCCTAATGCCAATCTTGCAGTTGTTAACAAAGGAGAGTTGGTTGAATACAGAGCGAAAAAAGAAATAGCAGCTCCTAAAAAGTTGATTGCCGAAAAGGGATCTTATAATATGGGGCGAAAGATGAATGGCAAAGAATATGTTGACTATTATTATGAATATGGTCATTTTGAAATTTCGCAGAAGCCACATTACACAATTGAGATTGGTAATTATAATGATAAGAAGTTGGCTGACGAAGCAGTTCAAAAGCTAAGAGATCTTGGATTTAGTCAAGCCAAAATAAAAATACCATCAAAGAATTCAACAACAAGCAATTCAAAACTTACTAAGAACGCAAAATTCGCCATTCAGGTACTGGCTAGTAAATCTGAAATGAGTGTAAAGCGTATCAACTTTAAAGATCTTACCAGAACTTTTGACAAACAAGATGAATTGTACCGCTACTTTTATGGGAGCTACGATAATTACTGGGTTTGTCGTCGTCAACTTCGCGAAGTACGAGAAAAGGGTTATGCTGATGCTTTTATTGTTAGGCTTTAGTTGTTAAACAACAAATTCCAAATAACAAGTTTCAAAATCCAAAGAAGGCAAAATCAAAGAAATAGCAAACAACTGAACTCAATTTATAAATTCCAATTTTTAAAGAGTGAATTCTAAATTTCTTATACTCTAAAGTGCGTTAATAAATGGCTTCTAAATATGATCTACCTAAAAGATTATTTGATTTTTCTGTTCGTGTTATAAAAGAGGTGCGAAATTTACCTGATTCTAAAGAGTATCGTGTAATTTCCTATCAAGTTTTAAAATCGGCCACTTCGGTTGGTGCTAATTTTGAAGAAGCACAAGGAGCTGTATCTAAGGCTGACTTTGCAAATAAAGTTGGAATATCACTTAAAGAAATAAGAGAAACTAATTATTGGATTAGAATTGTTATTGCAATATCCTTACCGAATGTGGAGTGGCCAAAACTAGAAAAAGAATCCGAGGAAATTATTAAAATACTTGGCTCGATATACAATAAAACATCTCAAAAAAAATAAATTTACTCAATTTTGTTTTACTTGGTTTTTTGAAACTGGTCCTTTTAAAATTTTGAAATTTGTTGTTTATTTTTTGAAGTTTGGTTTTTGGACATTGTTTTTTTTAAACTTGCTTTTTTAGTATTCTGAAGTTTGGTATTTGTTTTTTTTGGAATTTGGTGTTTGCTTCCGTACCTTCGCCGCTGGCAAACCGTTCTATCGCTGCTTTGTAAAAAGGAGAGGAAAGTCCGGGCAACACAGAGTAACATACTTCCTAACGGGAAGAAGGCCGAAAGGCTTTAGTAGTAGAGCAGAAAAGAACCGCTCCGATTTATCGGAGTAAGGGTGAAAAGGTGAGGTAAGAGCTCACCAGCACTTGTGGTGACATGAGTGGCTGTGTACCTTATGTGTTGCAAGATCAAGTACACCGGCGTATGTAGGCTGACTCGGCTGATGTTCGGGGGGTGGATTGCTCGAAACATTTGGTGACAAATGTTCTAGATAAATGATAGAAACACTCTTCGGAGTGGACAGGACCCGGCTTATAAGTTTGCCTTTATCTAAAAAAAAATTACAGACTGACTCTTTTGAGTTGGTCTTTTTTTTTTCGGTTTAGTTGATAAGTGAAGGGATGGAGCAAAATGCTTTACTGAATCGGCTTTTAATCAAGTGATGGAAAGTTAGGTAAGTGTGGATTGTCTTAATGTCATGCTGGTCAGTTAATAGTATGCCGATTGGACTGTTGTTAGGGTAAGTTTACTTTTTTAGTATTGCTACTTAGGGTAGGTGCATTTTAATTCGGTTGTAGTTAATATGAATAAGTGTTTAGATTATCGATACTGTGATTTAACGGCCTTTAAGTTAATATGTTAGGTTTTTGTGTCTTTTTTAACGCAACCCTTTGCATTTTGTGTAATCTAATAGCTGTTAGACTTGTAGATTAAAGAGTCTAATTTCAGTATGAAATGATTGAAAAAAATGATGAAAAGAATAAATTGGCAGCTTTGACAGTTGCTTTTAGTAAAATAAGGGAGTATTTTTGTCCTCGTACTAGCATACACACTACTTAATTAAAACATTGTTTATGAATTTAACTAAAATTCGTATTTTCGATAGGAACACACCTAGATGGATCGTATTTCTTATTGATTTGTTTATTGCTTTGACTTCAATATCCGCAGCTTATCTGTTGCGTTTCAATTTTAATATTGAGAGTATTAACCTTAACTCTGCAAAATTAGTAATTCCTATTGTCTTGTTAATTAGGACGCTTAGTTTTTTTATTGGTGGGACATATGCAGGTATCGTTCGTTATACCAGTTCGAAAGATGCAGAGCGTATATTTGTTGTTGTATCTCTAGGTTCTATGGTTCTAGTGATGGCAAATGGCTTAAGCTATTATTTTCAAAATGGAACTTTCTTTATTCCTTTTTCTATATTGATCATTGAGTATATCGCAATGGTATTTTTAATGACCAGTAGTCGTGTCATTTTCAAAGCGATTTATTATCGCTATTTGACCCATTCTAAGGTACGAGAAAATATCTTAATTTATGGTAGCGATGAGTTTGGTATTATGGCTAAGCATGCCTTGGATAGTAGTAATGAAGTGAACAGTACGATTGTTGGTTTTGTAGACCATAATGACAAAAAGGTTGGTAGTAAATTAGAAAACATTAAGATATTTAGCCCACGTGATTTAGAAAGATTGCTTGAAAGGACCGAAATTGATAAGGTAATTATTGCCAAGAAAGATTTAAGTGTCGATGAACGTCAGTCCATTATTGAGCTTTGTTTAAATAAGAATGTGAAAGTTTGGGAGGTTCCTAAATTTGAAAGCTGGGTGAATGGGGAGTTGAGCGTAAAGCAAATTCGTGCTATTAAAATTGAGGATTTATTAGAGCGAGAGCCAATTAAATTGGATTGGGATGAGATTGATCAGCAAGTAAGTGGAAAAACGGTTCTGGTTACTGGAGCAGCAGGATCAATCGGTAGTGAAATGGTTCGTCAGGTAGCTCGTTTTCGCCCTAAAAATATTATTTTATTCGATCAGGCGGAATCACCACTTTACGATATTGAATTATCCCTAAAGGAAGAGTTCAATTTCTATAATTTCGAAATTGTGATTGGTGATGTTAGGGATAAAGAAAGAACTCGAAAAATGTTTGAGGTGTTTAAGCCGCAGTTGGTTTATCATGCTGCAGCCTACAAGCATGTTCCTATGATGGAGAATAATCCATCGGAAGCCATTAAGACAAATGTGTTTGGAACCAAGAATATTGCAGATTTATCTCTTGAATATGGAGTTGAAAGATTTGTAATGGTTTCTACCGATAAGGCGGTAAATCCAACCAATGTAATGGGAGCCTCAAAGCGTATTGCTGAAATTTGCACACAAAGCATGAATTTTCCAGGAGGGAAAACGCATTTTATTACAACCAGATTTGGAAATGTATTGGGCTCAAATGGTTCGGTAATACCGAGGTTTAAGGCTCAAATTGAAAAGGGAGGACCAGTTACCGTTACACATCCAGACATCACAAGATATTTTATGACCATTCCAGAAGCTTGTCAATTAGTAATGCAGGCAGGTGCAATTGGAAAAGGTGGAAAAATTTTCATTTTTGATATGGGAAGATCTGTTAAAATTGTTGATTTAGCCTACAAGATGATTAAGTTGAGTGGATTGAAAGAAGGCGTGGATGTGAATGTGCAGTATACAGGTTTGCGCCCTGGAGAAAAATTGTATGAAGAGTTGTTGAATGTGAAAGAGAATACAGTTCCTACCAAGCATCCGCGTATTATGATTGCGAAGGTTAGAGAGTATGAACGAGAAGAGGTAGAGGTTTTGATTAAGCACTTTCATGATTTGCTAGAAGAGAATGATAATTTTAAAATTGTTGCTCATATGAAAGCGATTGTTCCTGAGTTCAAATCAATGAATTCCATTTACGAACAGCTGGATCAGAAGTTTATTAGAGAGAGTGTGAAGGTGGCTTCTATTGATTTGACAGAGATAAAAGAAATGTTAAAGTAATAAGTCGAAAAGGAATATTGTAAAGCCGTACCAATAAGATTGGCGCGGTTTTTATTATTTGGCACATTTGGCAGTTTGATCAAGACGGGAAAAGTATTACTATTGTGCGAAAAATACTTTTTCTTTGAATTGTTGCTATTTAAAGGAAAGTAAAAGGTTCAGAAATTAGGGAATTGAATTATGCTTCCTTATTTTTGCACAGCAAAATTAACTTTTATCCTAATAAAATAGGGTTTTGTCAACTCTAAACGGATATAAGAACAAGTACACACTATAAAAGTTGTTTATATATTATGATTCAGTCGATGCGAAAATTATTTCTATTTGCTATATTCTTGGCATTATTTCTAGGGAATGCACATGCTCAAAATACAAATATCAATCCGGCGAGTGTAAATGTTGATGCGCTTAGCGATGCTCAGATTGCGAAGATTGTCAAAGAAATGGAAAAAAATGGCACGAGTATGGAGGAGGCCATGGCTTTAGCACGTGCACGAGGAGCTTCGCAAGCTCAGATTGATAAATTAGTCGTGAAGATTAGAGAATACAAGAATGGCAAACGCACAAATATTGATAAGGATAATGTAGAGGTTGAAGCGATTCAACCCGAAGAAAATTTTACAGAGAAAAAGGAGTTTGCACCAACAAAAAAGAATTTGCAGGTTTTTGGTTTTCAATTTTTCAATTCTGAGAACTTAAGTTTCGAGCCAGCGATGGATATGCCAGTATCCGAATCTTACTCATTGGGAGTAGGTGATGAATTGAATATCTCAGTTTATGGAGCATCTCAGCAAACGTACCAGCAGACGGTTCAGAAAAGTGGATCGGTGGTAATTCCTGATTTGGGACCAATATATGTGTATGGTCTTCCGATTAAAGAAGTAAAAGAAAAATTGAAAGCAAGGTTAACTTCTATTTACAATGGAATGGGCGGCAATTCGCCAAATACCTTTGTGGAGATAAGTCTGGGTGCATTAAAAGGAATAAATGTAAATGTAATTGGAGAGGTGAATTTGCCAGGAACCTATTCTTTACCTGCAACAGCATCAGCCTTTAATGCATTGTACTTGGCAGGTGGACCAAATGAAAACGGTTCATTTCGTAAAATTGATATTTTACGTGATGGAAAATTGGTGAACAGTATCGATGTATATGCCTATTTAATTGATGGTGCCATTCAAAACAATAGCCAATTAAGAGATCAGGATGTGATCTTAGTTCGGCCTTATGCAAAAAGAGTAAAAATAGCAGGAGAGTTCAAGCGAACTGGTTTGTTCGAAGCACAAAAAGAAGAAACGGTAGCCGATATCTTGCGTTTTGCAGGAGGTTTTACCGATAAGGCCTATACACATCGTTTGGAATTGTATCGTAACAATACCAGAACTTTAAGTTTTAAAGGAGTGGCTGCAGATCAGTACGATCAGGTACCCTTGATGAATGGGGATTCTTTGGTGGCTGGTAAGTTAACCGAGCGTTTTGAAAATAGAGTTAGCATTGATGGTGCAGTTTACCGTCCGGGTAATTATGAGTTGATTGAGGGTTTGAAACTTTCAGCATTAATTCAAAAAGCAGAAGGATTAAAAGAAGAAGCTTTTATGGAGCGTGCGGTAATCACAAGAAAAATGGCTGACATGAGTCTGAAGGCAATTTCTTTTTCGCTTCGTGATGTACTCAATGGGAAAGTTGATTTTGACCTGAAAAGAGAAGATCGTATTCAGATCTCTTCCAAGTTTGATATGCGTGAAGCACGTACCGTTGAAATTGTTGGTGAGGTGCAATTTGCAGGAACTTATGCCTGGGCAGAGAATTTGCGTATTGGAGATTTGATTTTTCAGGCAGGTGGCTTTAAAGAGGAAGCTGAAGTGGCAGGCCTAGAGGTGAGCCGTGTTTTGGATTATGAGGAGACCAGTAAGCTGACAAAGTCTTTATTGCATACTTTTCAATTTGTTTTGGATCGAAATCTGAAAATGAATGCAGAAGATGAAGCATTTGTTTTAAAACCTTTCGATAAAGTTTACGTGCGTAGAGCTCCAGGTTTTCGCCCTCAAGGTGTAGCCAATGTACAAGGAGAAGTGAAGTACTCAGGAGATTATGGAATTACCCGTAAGGATGAAAAAATATCGGATGTAATTAAAAGAGCAGGTGGCATAACGCCAGAAGCCTATGTAAAAGGAGCTTCTTTGCGCCGACGTATTGAATTAAGCGAGGCAGAGTATCAAGCAAAAATGGCTATTGCTGCTCAAGATACAACCATGGTAGGAGAGGATATTGAAAAGGTGTCCTATCAAATTGTGGGGATTGATTTAGCAGAAATAATGAAAAGGCCTGGTGGAGTAGAAGATTTACAAGTGAAAGCTGGAGATCAGATTTTAATTCCATCTAAGTTGGAAACGGTTATGGTTTCGGGTTCTGTTTTAAGTCCGGTTGCACATACTTTTACGACTAAAAAGAAATTGAAAGATTACATCTACGGTAGTGGAGGTTTTGCTCAACGTGCTAAAAAAGGAAAAGTGTATGTGCTTTATGCCAATGGAACAACCGAGGCCACGAAATGTGGTTTGTTTGGTCGTCGTTTTCCGAAAGTTGAGCCAGGCTGTGAGATTATCGTACCTGAAAAACCAGAAGTAGACAAAGCTACGCAAGCAAGCAAATGGTTGGCCATCGCATCAACTTTTGCTACTTTAATTACGGCAATTGCTGTGGCAACGAGATAGCTAGTAGTGATTTAAAGCCTACAGTCATCCCGAGGTAGCGAGGGATCTCATTTAAGAATGGTAGTCATCCTGATCCCGAGAATCGGGAGAAGGATCTTATTATAAAGGGCGCAGAAAAAAAAGAACAGATCCTTCATTACGTTCCTCCATTCAGGATGACCAGAAGATGTTATAGTCATCCCGAGGGAAGCGGAGCGACGAGGGATCTCTTTAATACGAGAAGGAGGAACAAGAGAAAGGCAGGAACAAAGTTGAACAGATCCTTCACTAGGTTCCTCCATTCAGGATGACCAGAAGATGTTATAGTCATCCCGAGGGAAGCGAAGCGACGAGGGATCTCTAACAAAGTAGAATGTTGAAATGAAAATATATTACGTCTACATATTGACAAATAAAAACAAAACAGTCCTATATGTAGGTGTTACAAATAATTTACAAAGACGATTAAACGAGCATATTAATCATGAAGATCATATAAATGCTTTTACGAAACGCTATAATTGTAATCATTTGATTTATTTTGAAGAACACGAAGATGTGAATTTGGCGATTGAGAGGGAAAAGAAATTGAAAGGCTGGCGACGAGAGAAAAAGAATAGTTTAATCTCTGAATTTAATCCTGACTGGGATTTTTTAGAAGGTGAGTTCTTTGTTTGAACAGATCCTTCATTACGTTCCTCCATTCAGGATGACCAAAAGAATTAGCAGTCATCCCGAAAATGAATTGTCATCCCGAGGGAAGCGAAGCGACGAGAGATCTCAAAAAAGAAGAAGGATCTCATTCAATTAGAGAAGAGGCGTAAGTGAACAGATCCTTCACTCCGTTCAGGATGACCAGAAGATGTTATAGTCATCCCGAGGGAAGCAAAGCGACGAGGGATCTCAACAAAATATTAAGAGAAAAGAAAATAGAAATAATGCAAGAAAACAAAAACATACAAACCCAAGCCGATGATGAAATCGATTTGATTCAATTGGCAAAGACCCTATGGGAAGGCCGTCGCACCGTAATCAAAACAACTTTAATTTTTATGGTACTGGGCTTATTCATCGCCATTTTTTCAGCAAAAGAATATACTGCCTCAACCACCATGGTGCCACAATCTGCTGAAGGAGGATCGAAACTAGGCGGAAGCTTGGGTGGCCTGGCTGCAATGGCAGGAATCAATTTGGGAAGCATGGGTGGAGGATCAGATATTCCTCCTACACTTTATCCTAAAATTGTAAACAGCATACCATTCCAAAAGGAGCTGATGAAAACTCCTTTATCAATCGAAGGTCAAGAGGAACAGGTTACTTTTACAGAATACTATTTGGAAATCAAGAAGCCTGGATTATTCGGCTACATCAAAAAATATACAATAGGTATTCCTGGCCTTATTCTGAAGAGTATCCGTGGCGATCGTAGCGACGCAATGCTTGCGTCTTCTTTAGATGATATTTTGTCTATCTCCCAAGAAGAAAAAGAATTAATTGAAATCTTATCTGCTCAATTATCCCTGGAAGTAAACGACAAAGACGGTTACGTATCCATATCTGCGCGAATGCCAGAAGCCAAAGCTGCAGCTCAAATGGTGCAAAAAGCGCAGATTTTATTGCAAGAGGCCATAACCAAATTCAAGATTCAAAAAGCAAAAGATCAATTGGCCTTTGTAGAAGAACGCTATGCCGAAAAAGAAGCGGTTTTTAATGCAGTTCAGGACAAATTGGCCTGTTTTCGCGATCAAAACAAGAACGTTAGCAGCGCTGTGGCTCAAACCCAATTGGAGCGCCTGCAATCAGATTTTTCAATGGCTTCATCGGTGTATACCGAATTGGCCAAACAATTGGAGACCCAAAACATACAAGTAAAAGAGGATACACCTGTTTTTACGATAATTGAACCGGTCTCTATTCCTATAGATAAATCGAAACCTCAACGTCCATTGATTTTGATAGTTTGGACTTTTTTAGGTGGAATTGTTGGAGTTGGGATGGTGTTTGGAAAGGAATTCTTTGCAGGTATAAAGGATAAGTGGACGGAAGAAGATACCAATCGTGCTAATTAGTCTTCATTCGCGTAATCAGTTACTCGGCGAGAGAAAATTAAAACATAAAATACAAAAAAAATAGTAAACAATTATAAAATCATGGATAAGAACATTCGAATAGCAGTAATCGGTCTTGGTTATGTCGGATTACCTTTGGCAGTTGAATTTGCTAAAAAGTATACTGTAGTAGGTTTTGATATTAATCAATCAAGAGTTGATGAATTGAATAGCGGAACGGATTCTACCCTAGAAGTTGATGATGCAAACTTGGAATCAGTATTATTAACTGAG
The DNA here is from genome assembly GCA_016342745.1 of Labilibaculum sp. GTDB lineage: Bacteria > Bacteroidota > Bacteroidia > Bacteroidales > Marinifilaceae > Paralabilibaculum > Paralabilibaculum antarcticum. Next base: position 11,742 of record JAEINT010000019.1, on the reverse strand, counting down.
ATAAATGAAAGTATTGGTTTGTTTTTGACGACAAAAAAAATAGATATAGCATCTTGCAATTATTATATCGTAACTGTTCCTACTCCAACGGATAAGAATAACCGTCCGGTTCTTACACCTCTAGTGAAAGCTTCGGAAACAGTAGGGGCTGTTTTATCGAAAGAAGATATCGTTATTTATGAATCTACAGTTTATCCTGGAGCGACTGAAGAAGATTGTGTGCCTGTTTTGGAGAAAGCCTCAGGAATGAAATTTAATACTGATTTCTTTGTAGGTTATTCTCCTGAAAGAATTAATCCTGGTGATAAGGAGCATACGGTTACAAAAATTTTAAAGGTAACATCAGGTTCTACCCCTGAAATAGGAATTAAAGTGGATGACTTGTATAAATCCGTGATCGTTGCAGGTACACATTTAGCTCCCTCAATTAGAGTCGCTGAGGCCGCAAAAGTAATTGAAAATTCACAACGGGATATCAACATTGCATTTGTTAATGAGCTTTCAAAGATATTTGCCAATTTAGGAATTGACACTAATGATGTGCTGGAGGCTGCTGGGACTAAATGGAATTTCCTACCCTTTAAGCCAGGCCTTGTAGGAGGACATTGTATTGGTGTAGATCCATATTATTTAGCTCAGAAAGCTCAGGAATCAGGATATAATCCTGAAATTATTCTGGCTGGACGACGAATGAACGATGGAATGGGTGCTTGGGTTGCCTCACAAATTGTGAAGTTGTTAATTAGGAAGGGACACTCTGTTCGAAATAGTAAGGTGTTGGTGTTGGGGATCACTTTCAAAGAAAACTGTCCGGATATCCGGAACACCAAAGCGATTGACGTGATTAACGAGTTAAAACAATATGGTTGCGAAGTAGATGTTTACGATCCTTGGGCAAACAAAGTGGATGTTGATAAAGAATATCACTTGTCTTTAATTGAAAGCTATGAAGACAAAAAATATGATGCCATTACTCTTGCAGTAGCCCATGATGAATTTAAAGAATTAGATTTATCTAATTTACGAAATGGGCATGATGCTGTTATTTATGATATTAAAGGGATTTGGGATAAGGAATTAATTGACGGAAGATTGTAATGACAAGAATTATAGAAAATAGCAAAGTATTAGTGACTGGTGGAGCTGGTTTTATCGGTTCCAACCTATGCGAAGCTCTTTTGAAACAAAATAATGAAGTTGTTTGCCTGGATAATTTTATGACGGGTCACCGTCATAATATTGAACCTTTTCTTACCAATCCCAACTTCACCTTAATTGAAGGTGATATTCGGAATTATGAGGATTGTAAAAGAGCTGTTGAGGGGTGTGATTATGTATTGCACCAAGCAGCTTTAGGCTCAGTGCCACGTTCTATTGTAGACCCAATGACCGCTACTGATGTCAATATTGGTGGCTTTGTAAAGATGCTTTTTGCTTCTAAAGAAGCTGGTGTAAAGAGGTTTGTTTATGCTGCAAGTTCTTCGACTTATGGTGACTCTAAAGCTCTACCTAAAGTAGAGCACGAAATTGGAAATGCACTTTCACCATATGCCATTACCAAGTATGTGGATGAATTGTATGCTAAAAATTTTAGTGATCTATATGGTATTGAAACTATTGGTTTGCGTTACTTTAATGTATTTGGTCGCCGACAGGATCCGAATGGAGCTTACGCAGCAGTCATTCCCTTATTTGTAAAGAAGTTTATGGCTTATGAATCGCCTGTAATTAATGGAGATGGTACTTTTAGCCGTGACTTTACTTATGTTGAGAACGTGATTCAGGCAAACCAGCTTGCAGCTATTATGCCTACCGAAAAAATGAAAGAGAGAGCCACAGATTACTATATAAAACACGAACAAAGTAATACTTGGGTAGACACTAATAGTGTATTAGCTGAAGTTTTTAATGTTGCATTTGGTGAGCGTACCGATTTAAATGAATTAATTGATTCACTGAAGACAAATCTTGCGGTATTTGATTCAGAAATAGAAAAAGTCGAAATTATTCATGGCCCCACCCGAGCTGGCGATATACCTCATTCATTGGCTTCTATTGAAAAAGGGAAAAGTTTATTAGGATACGAGCCAAAGTATAGTATAAGAGATGGATTAGAAAAGGCTTGTAAATGGTATTTTGATAATTTAAATAAATCTTAATAAATTCGGTGTCAAATTCATTAAATAAAGAATTAATAAAAGGAAGTTTATGGTCCGCAGGAGGTCAATTTGGTTCTTTAGTCGTAGTACTTATTACAAATATTTGGTTGACAAGACTATTATCCCCTCAAGAATTTGGTCAAATTGGGATAATTATGTTCTTTGTAGTCTTGTCTAATGTTTTTACTGAAGGAGGTTTGGCAGGAGCTTTGGTGAGAAAGACGATTGTGACAGATGAAGATTATTCAACCGTTTTTATTTTCAATTTATTTGTTAGTTTGTGTTGTTATCTTCTTTTGATATTTTCTTCAGATAGTATAGCAAGCTATTATAATGATGATGCAATTAAAAATCCATTAATTGTTTCAGGTTTAGTTTTAGTAATTAATGCTTTTCAAATTGTCCAAAATGTACGCTTAATTAGGCAATTGAAGTTTAAGCAAATTTCAGTATACAGATTAATTGCTGTAATTATTGCATCTGTTTGTGGGGTTTTTTCAGCATATAACGGGGCGGGAATTTGGTCTTTAGTCATTGTCCAAATATGTACTTCTGTTTTAATGACTTTCTTCTTATGGGTGTTTGAGAGGCATTTCTTACGTATGAAGTTTAGTGTGGAGTCATTTAAGTCATTGTATGCATTTGGTGTAAATACAACATTAGCCTCATTATTAAATACTGCTTTCGACAATATCTATCAGCTAGTTTTAGGACGATATTTCTCAATATCTCAGGTGGGTTTTTTTTATCAAGCTAAAAAGTTACAAGATGTGCCTGGTGGTATAATTAATACAGTCAATCAGGGAGTTGTTTTTTCTGCTTTATCAAAATTACAGGAAGATATAAGACAGTTTGTCGATTTATATATTAGAATTGGGGTGTTGCTGACTGTTGTGTTAGGTTCGATTTCTACAGTTGTTTTTTTATTTGCTGATAGCATAATTGATATAATTTATGGGGAAAAATGGATAGAAGCTGCTTTTTATATGAAACTGTTAAGTGTTGCATCATTCTTTTACTTTCATGAATTATTTTTTAGAGTAGTTTTTAAGGTTTTTAATAAAACTCGCAAGATATTAGCAATGGAGTTAATTAAAAAAGGAGTGCAAATTTTGACTATTGTGGTTGGGGTTTATTTTCTTGATTTAAACATACTATTGTACGGTTTTATATTTACCAGTATATTGGGATGTTTTATGTATTATTTTGCCTCTCTTAATTTAATTAAGGAAATAGGTTATAGGTATTTAAAAATTATTTTAAAGGTTTGTCTGATTGTATGTATAATTGTTTTTGTTACTAATCGAGTAATTGTTTTTTTTAGCATTAAAGCAGTTTATGATTTGTGTTTGGCACCATTCACTTTTGCAATTTACATTATTATTCTCCATGGGTTTGGTATTATAAATATCAAGAGTATATTGAAGTTAAAAAAAATAGTATGATATCTAAATTAGTATATGTTTATAAACGCTTATTTTGGTCTGATGAGAAATATGCTCGCAAGATTGGAGTACAAATAGGTAATGGATGCTCAATCGCTACAAGATTCTTTGGTTCTGAACCATATTTAATTGAGATTGGTGATTATGTACAGGTTACAAAAGAAGACTCATTTTTCAATCATGGTGGAGCATGGGTCTTTAGAAAAGAATTTCCCAAATTTGATTATTTTGGTAAAATTAAAGTTGGAAATAATGTATATATTGGTAATAGAACTTTAGTGATGCCTGGTGTTACAATTGGAGACAATGTAATAATTGGGGCTGGTTCTGTAATTACAAAAAGTGTTAGTTCCAATAGCGTTGTTGCTGGAGTTCCTGCCAGAGTAATAGGTGGTCTGGTGGAATTACAAGAAAGGCTTTTGCCTTATAATTTAAATACGAAAGGTTTAAGCTATGAGGATAAGAAATCTAAATTACTTTCTTTAAATGATGATTTGTTTATTACGAAGTAATTTTAGTTTTATATGAAGATTTTGTATCTATTACTATTTAGTTTAGGATTTTTGGTTTTGAGTTCATCTTATTTTGAATTAGGGCTAATTAGTTCATTTTTGTTGTATCTACTTTTCACAAGGAAAATTGTCAAAAAAGTTGGTTTATTATCATTAAGTTTCTTCTTTTTATTCTTTTTTGGTTTGTATTCGTATTCTGTTCCTCTTTCTGTAATTCTTGAGTTGCCATTAGGAGAATATAGAAAAGACTATATTTCGGCATGGGAAGATGTTGATGTCACTTTAATTTCATTTGTTTTAATGAATCATTTGGCATTATTTGCTATGATAATAGCTTATTTATTGAATGTCCCTAAATTAAGAATTCTTAAGTGTCAGGAAAACAACTTTAATAAACGAAATTTTTTTCGATTTGCTATAATATTAGGTTGTCTATCAAGTGTTTTTGAGCTAATTAATTTCCTACGCGTTGGAGGTCCTAAGATTTTATTTTCAGGTAAACTAGCCTATCAGTCTGCAATAAATGACGCAAGCTTAATGCTGCCAAGCGAGATATTTTTCTACCTATCTATTATATTTTTTACTTTATCTTTGGAAAAAGTAACATTAAAAAAAATATTATTCTTTATATCTGCAAATGTTGTATACATTTCATTTAATATGATTATAGGCGAGAGAGGAACCTTTGTAATTGCTTTAGCTAGCTCTTTAATTGCCTATTTTTATTTCAGAATTAATATCTCAATTAAGACAAGTTCAATAATTATCGGTTTAATTTTTTATGTGTTTTTTTCAGTATTAACTGTTTATAGAAATGTTTACGATAGTGGACTTAAAGTAACTTTCAGTGATGGTATTAAATATGTGAAAGAGCATGTTGATTTGATAGGTTTTGTTCTTAATCCTGCTAATAGTGAATTTGGAACATCCTGTTTAAATTACCGTGTAGCTCATGATCGAACGCATCAATTCGAATATAGATATGGCGGAACTTACTTGCATGTCTACTCTCAGTTATTACCGAAAGTTGTTAATCCATTTTATGATAAGTCTGAAACCATTAAATATCGTGATAAATATTTCCCCGAGAGAGGAAAGAAAGGGTCTATAGGTGGTACTGCTTATTCATCTATTTATGAAGCGTATTTAAACTTTGGTTATTTGGGTGCTTTAATTGTATTTTTTTTAATATTTACATTCATTCTTAATTTGGAAATAACAAGACATACAACAATTTCACTGTTTTCAGTATTAATTTATGTTTTATGTTTTGAATTAGTCATTTTGTTTCCTAGATCAGCATTTGAATATGTATTTCAGAAATTTATTTTTATAATTCTTCTATCTTTTATCGTTTCTGTATTAGCTCGATTAAGATTTAAAACAACAAGAAAATGAAAATTTGTTTTTTTATTGGTTACTATCCATTATTAAAAGGAGGGGCTGAGTATCAAGCTAAATTATTAGCTACTGAATTAAATAAGGAAAATGAAGTTTTTTTTATATCTGTAGGACACGATACTGATGAAATTCTTGACCTTGATGGTATAAAGGTTTATACTTTAAAAATAAATCGAATTTTAGATAGGGCATTTTTGTATTATCCGACATTTAGGAAAATACAAAATATATTAAATAGAGAGGAACCTAGTTTAATATATCAAAGAGTTTTAGATTCGTTTTCGTTTCACTTATCTAAATATGTTTATGAATATAAAATTCCATATTATTTGCATATAGCTGATGAGTATTCGTTAAGATTTCCATCAACACTAAGTGGTAGAGTTAGATATTTCTTCTTTAAGTCTATTATTAAAACACAAGTTCAATTTATCGTGCAAACTGATAATCAGAAAGAATTATTATCTTATTATGGTATAAAACCTATCTTGAAGATATATAATTTGCATCCTGATCCTGATTCTAAACCAAGTAAAGAATCTAAAGATTGTGTTGATAAATCAATCTTGTGGATTGGGAGTGCCAGAATGGTAAAAAGGATGGAAAAGTATTTAGATATAGCAAACAGTTATAAAGACTTTAAATCGTTTAAATTCTACATTATTGGGCGTATAGAACAAGGAAAATATGGTGATACTTTAATTAATAGGATAAAACAGATGTCTAATGTTATATATTTAGGCGAAAATGAAAACGATTATGTTAATAATATGATTGTGAAATCTGATATACTTGTTAACACAAGCGATTCGGAAGGGTTTTCCAATACTTTTATTCAGGCATGGTTAAGAGGTGTACCTGTTGTATCTCTTAATTCAAATCCTGATGGGCTAATGGATAAATATGAATTAGGTTATCATTGTAATGGAGATATGAGTATGGTAACAAAATGCGTTTATGATTTATTACATGATAATTTTACTTATAATAGAATCTCGAATAACTCGTATTTAATTGCAAAACAATTATTTTCTTTGGATAATAATATTTCACAATTTAAAGAAATTTTAAATCACTAGTAAATGAAGATAAGTCTGATATTATGTACTCTAGGAGATAGAGATCAAGAGTTAAAACGATTATTAAGTAGTTTAGAATCCCAGACATATAAGAATTTCGAGCTTATTATTGTTTCTCAGATTAACCATAATCCTGTTGAGACTGCTTTGCTTAATTCTAAATTAACTTATAAGCACATAAAGATTAACAAGAAAGGGTTATCCTTAGCTAGAAATATAGGTTTGCAATATGTGAGTGGTGATTTCTGTTCTATTTCTGATGATGACTGTTGGTATCCCGAGAATGGTCTTATGGATGTTGTTGAAACTATAAAAAGGAATAGTTTGGTGAAAATATTTTCTTTCAAAATATTTGATCCTATAAGTAATTGTCAGTATAAAGATTTTTATTGGAATGAATCAAAATTTTTAAATAAACTCACAATAGGTAAGGTCAGTTCTATTGAATTGTTTTTTTCAAATGAGATTATTAATAAAGGAATACGCTTTGATGAGAATTTTGGGTTAGGAGCTAAATTTCCATCTGGTGAGGAAAATATATTCCTTTCAGATATTTTAAAAACTAAGAGTAATATTTTATTTCAACCAAAATTTATTGTATATCATTTGAAATTAAGTAAGGAAAAGAAATTACTAACTTATGAGAAAATGCAGGTGACGTATAATGTGTTTGTAAGAATGTTCGGTGTCATTGGATTTCCTATATATTATATTTTTTATCTAAAGCATTTTAGTAACATAACTAAAAGATTTAAATCATTATTTCCATTTTAATTGAATAATTTTCACATATTCAAATCATTATAAATACTCACTTTTAATTGAATTTATGAGGAATGTTTCTGTAATCTGCCCTACTTATAACGAAGAGAAATATATATCTAATTGTATTGAATCAGTACTTGCACAGGATTATCCTAAAGAGAAAATTGAAATCATTTTTGTAGATGGTGGAAGTAATGATAGAACAAGAGAACTGATTGAAGGGTATCAAAAAAAACATGACAATATAAAGTTATTAGATAACTCGGAAAAAATTGTTCCTTATGCTATGAATAAAGGAATAAAAGAGGCAAATGGGGATATTATAATTCGCATTGATGCGCATTCAAGTTATCCTAAAAATTATGTAAAGATTTTAGTTGATAACTTAATTAAGCTTAACGCTGATAATGTTGGAGCGGTTTGTTTAACCCAAGTTCTAAATAAGACCAATAAGGCTCTTGCTATTAAAGAAGTACTAAGTCATCGATTTGGTGTAGGTAATTCACTTTTCCGAACAGGAGTTGATAATATTCAGGAAGCAGATACGGTTCCTTTTGGATGTTTTCGTAAGGATGTGTTTTCTCGATTTGGATATTATGACGAAAGGCTCGCCAGAAATCAAGATATTGAACTAAATAAACGAATAAAAAGCGGCGGAGGTAAAATCTTTCTTATTCCGGATACTACCTGTACTTATTATGCCAGAGAAAATTATAAAGCCTTGGCAAAGAATAATTATCAGAATGGATTATGGAATATTTTAACTGTTTTTTATACTAAAAACTTTAAATCTTTGTCTATTAGACATTTTATTCCATTGGCATTTATTCTTTCTATATTGGTTCCTATATTATTTGTTACAATAGATATATTGTTTGTTGGACTTGGTTTATTGAGTTTGTCGTTCTATTTAATCGTAATGAGTATAATTTCTATAAGAGTATCAATTTCTAAAGAATTAAACTTTTTGAATGTCCTTATAGCCTTTATAACCTTGCATTTTTCCTATGGTATTGGATCTCTAATGGGACTTATTAAATTACCATTTATAAAATCTTAATTTGAACCATGAAGTTTTTATTTGATAGATTAACAGCATTTGTAGGAGGAGGATTATTATTACCCGTAATAGGTGTTGTATATCTTGTTATAAGATTTAAAATGCCGGATGGCCCTGCTTTTTTTAAACAGAAAAGAGTAGGTCGAAAAGGTAAATTGTTTACTATGGTGAAATTTAGGAGTATGTCTGTGGGGCATTCAGGCAGTTCTGTATCTGTAGCTGGAGAAGCAAGAATAACTCCTTTAGGGGCTTTTCTTCGAAAGTACAAATTGGATGAATTACCCGGATTGTGGAATGTACTAGTGGGAGATATGAGTTTGGTAGGACCTCGTCCTGATGTGCCTGGATATGCAGATAAGTTGAAAGGAGAAGACCGAAAAGTATTGGAATTAAGACCCGGGATAACCGGCCCGGCTTCATTAAAATATTCTAATGAAGAAGAAATATTAGCAAGTGTTGAAGATCCCATAAAGTATAATGATGAGATTATTTTTCCTGATAAGGTGAAAATTAATTTGGATTATTATTACAATCACTCTTTGATAGGTGATCTTAAAATTATTTGGAATACTGTATTTAGAACAAACTATTAAGATATGCAATCAAAAATATGGCTCTCTTCTCCCCATATGGGAGGAAACGAAATGAAATACGTTCAGGAAGCGTACGATACCAACTGGGTGGCTCCTCTGGGACCCAATGTAAATGGTTTTGAGGAAGATCTGCAAAATTACACAGGAGCGAAATATGCTTCGGCATTGAGTGCAGGTACTGCGGCCATTCATCTTTCTCTAATTCTGTTGGGTGTAAAAGCAGGTGATGAAGTGATTGCTTCCTCTTTTACTTTTTCGGCTACAGTAAACCCGATTAGCTATTTGGGCGCCAGCCCAATTCTAATTGATTCGGAAAAAGAGACATGGAACATGTGTCCGGAACAGTTAGAGGTGGCTATTAAAGATAGAATTGCCAAAGGAAATAAACCGAAAGCGATTGTAGTGGTATATTTGTATGGTATGCCTGCAAAGATTGAAGAATTGATGGCTGTCGCAAACAAATATGATATTCCTTTAATTGAAGATGCTGCCGAAGCTCTTGGTAGTAAGTACAAAGGAAAATGTATGGGTGCTTTTGGTAAGTTTGGTATTCTGTCCTTTAATGGAAATAAGATCATCACCACCTCAGGTGGTGGGGCTTTAATATCAGATGATAAGGAATTAATTGAGAAATCAAGATTCTTGGCAACTCAAGCACGGGACAGTGCTCCACACTATCAGCATTCTCATATTGGGTATAATTACCGTATGAGTAATATTGTAGCAGGTATTGGTCGTGGACAAATGGAGGTTTTGGATGAACGGGTTGCTCAGCGTCGTGCTAACTTTAAATTTTATAAAGAGCTGTTTACCAATATTGCGGGAGTAACTCTTTTAGAAGAGCCAAATGAAGATTATTTTTCAAACTATTGGTTAACTTCAATTTTGGTTGATCCAGAGAAAACGAATGGGATTAGCAGGGAAGATTTCCGTTTGGAATTAGAAAAGGATAATATTGAGTGTCGCCCATTGTGGAAACCAATGCACATGCAACCTGTTTTTGCTGATTGTCCATACTACGGAAACGGAACTTCAGAAGAACTATTCGAAAAAGGATTGTGCCTTCCTTCAGGCTCGAATATGACTAATGAAGATCGTGACAGAATTAAAGAAGCAATTTTAAAATTATTCAAAAAATAATATAAAAACTTCGGCGTACTACCTCGTAAGAACCTGTTGTTCTTGCGAGGCCGAAGGAAAATAGTAAGCTTGAAATTATACGATACAAATAAAACCCAACGAATTTAAATTTGTTGGGTTTTCTTATGCTTGTACTTTTGGTTTCTTATGTCTGGCAACTGATTGGTACTATAAAAAATGGTATTTCCATAGCTATTAATAGAAACTCCCTCTCCTGAAAGAGAGGGTCGGGGTGAGGTTTTTGAATGAAGGATCCGTTCCAATAGAGGAGGTTCAAGAATCAATTGATAGCCACGTCGCTGCGCTTCTCACTATGACAATTGGTAGTAAACGATTCGCTTTATTTTCAACTTTTATTTAAATTAGCCGAATGAGATAGTCTGTACATCCAAGCAAATAAGCAACATATGAAATTAGATAAAGAATTTAAGGAAGCCATTTCTAATTTGCCATCAAGCGAAAAAGACAAGTTATTATTTCGTTTGTTAAAAAAGGATTTGAATCTTGTTAACCGATTGTACTTCGATTTGGTGGAAAATAAATCGATCGAAAGTAAGAGACAGGAAATGGAAGCTCATGTGATGCAAGAGGTGGCTAAAATAACCAATGGGTATTACAGTCCTGGCTATTTACACATGGATATGCGATATTTGAGTGGAGAGATATCGGAGCATGTTAAAATAACCAGAGATCATTTTGGAGAAGTGAGCTTAAACCTATTGATGTTGAATGAGGTTTTGCAATTTAACAGCCAAAAAATAGCCGCCGCTCCCTATGCCAAAGCGCATAAGTGTTGCTTATACATTGTTTCGAGAAGCTTTAAAATATTGATCTTAATTAAGAAGTTACATGAAGATTATTTTATCGAAATAAAGAACGATCTTCAGATCTTGGGCAATGAGATCGGCAAAAATGAGTACCTAATGAAAATTGCCATTCAGAACGGTTTAGATATCAATTGGCTGGTAGCAGCCGATATCCCTTATAACATTGCCCAGATTCACAAAGACATTCGCAGTCAAGGTTTTTTAAAATAGAGGCTGTCATTACTTTCAGTGATCTCGCAAGCTCGGTAGCGAAGCTGAAGAATGAGGCTGTGGCAATCTGTCCGAATTCAGTAGTGCCAAACCAAAAATGGAGGCACAACAAACTATTAAGAGATTGCTTCATTCCTCGCAATGACAATAACCAAGAATAATTGCATTTGTGAAAGGAAAAAGAGTCTTTGCCTTAGAAAAAATGCGATTGTGGAAGGAAAAACTGTCTTTGCGAGAGGAAAAACTGTGTTTGTGAAATTGCTCAGCCCATTTGTGAAAGGAAAAAGAGTCTTTGCCATGGAAATAATGCGATTGTGAAAGGAAAAACTGCCTTTGCGCGAGGAAAAGATGTGTTTGCGAAATTGCTCAGCCCATTTGCGGAAGGAAAAAGAGTCTTTGCCTTGGAAATAATGCGATTGTGGAAGGAAAAACTGCGTATTCGCGAGGATAATAGAGTCTGTTCAGTAAAGTAAAGGGTCTATTCAATGAACTGTGTCACCTCTATAATTTTCTTTTTTTCAAAGGCCTTCATAAGCACCGCGGTTTTTGGA
>JAEINT010000002.1 GCA_016342745.1 Labilibaculum sp. | reverse complement strand
TAATGGTCCGTTCGTCTAGGGGTTAGGACGCCAGGTTTTCATCCTGGTAACAGGGGTTCGATTCCCCTACGGACTACCAAGATAAATAATTAGATAACTTTAAGAGATGGCAAATCATCAATCTGCAATTAAAAGAATAAGACAGTCTGAGAAGAAACGCGTACACAACAAGTTTTACGCTAAAACTACTCGTAATGCTGTAAGAAAATTACGTGCGACTACAGATAAAGAAGCTGCTAATGAATTATTGCCTACGGTTACTGCAATGTTAGATAAACTTGCAAAAATCAATATAATTCACAAAAACAAAGCTGCTAACTTAAAATCTAAATTAGCTAGTCACGTTAACAAACTGTAAGTAAGACATTACAACTCTATAATAGAGGGTTCTCATTGAGAACCCTTTTTTGGCGTGTAGTAAATCCTCGTTTGATAATTTCATATTTATTCATAACTTTAATTAAGTTACAAAATATGAATTGATGGATGAGTATAAGAAATTAAGCATTAAAGACTGGGCAGTTGAAGATCGCCCCAGAGAAAAATTAATGTACAAAGGAGTAAAAAGCTTATCATCAGCTGAACTTCTTGCAATTATTATAGGAAGTGGAAACCGAAAACTATCTGCAGTAGAGTTATCCAAATATATCCTTTCCCATTGCGACAATGATCTAAATTTACTCGCAAAAAAATCCATTTCAGATTTAATAAAAATTCCAGGTATTGGCGAAGCCAAAGCAATTGGAATTATTTCAGCATTAGAATTGGGCCGCAGACAAAAAGCATTCCCTTCTAAACAAAAGCAAAAGATTACTTGTAGCCAAGATGCATTTGATATTCTATCACCCTACGTTGAAGATTTAGGGCATGAAGAATTTTGGGTTGTTTTCTTAAACCAAGCAAACAAGATTGTAGAAATTAAAAACGTTTCATCGGGAGGCATAACAGGAACTGTTTTCGATGTGAGGTTAGTATTTAAAGATGCTCTTCTCTTACAGGCAACCAATTTAATTCTCTGTCACAATCATCCATCTGGAAACCTAAATCCCTCTAAGGCCGACAAAGACGTCACTACAAAAGCTAGCGAAGCTGGTAAGTTGATGAACATCTCCGTATTAGATCATCTAATAATAGCAGATAATCAGTTCTTTAGCTTTGCCGATGAAGGCCTAATTTAGATTGAATTAGTCTTATCAATTTTTAGCTAAATTCTTGTTTAATATTTTTGAAATATAGCTATATTTGCGCTCAGCTAAATTTTAAATAAATAAACATGGTGGTCCATACTTTAGGAGATAATAACTCTCTTTTTAACCGATTCATAGCTGAAATCAGAGATATAAACATTCAAAGCGATCCTCTTCGTTTTAGAAGAAATCTTGAAAGAGTAGGTGAAATTTTTGCTTACGAAATCAGTAAGGAATTAACTTTCTCTGAGCAATCAATTCAAACTCCACTAGGAGAGTCAAAAACAAATCTTCCTGCATGTGATGTGGTAGTAGCTTCTATTCTTAGAGCTGGTTTACCATTACACACTGGTCTTTTAAATTATTTTGACCGATCAGAAAACGCTTTTATTTCTGCGTACAGAAAATATTCAGATGATGGCGAATTCAAAATCAATTTTGAATACATTTCATCTCCATCGGTTGATGGAAAAGTGGTGATTCTTGCCGACCCAATGCTAGCAACAGGTTCTTCAATGGAATTGGCTTATAAAGCAATGCTTACAAAAGGGACGCCTAAACACGTACACATTGTTGCCGTTATTGGTAGCGAAGAAGGTGTTGAATTTATCAAAAACAAGCTTCCTCAAGAAAACATTACGATTTGGATGGGAGAAATTGATAAAGATCTTAACTCTAAATCATATATTGTTCCTGGTTGTGGCGATGCAGGTGATCTTGCATTCGGAGCTAAATTAGGATAAAAAATATTTCGATCAAGAAATGGCTGTTTGTTACAAACAGCCATTTTTTTTTATTTGTATTTTTTCACTTCCATTTTATCAGGACAATCTGCCAATAGTTCTTTAATCGTTTTTCCAATTACCGGATGAACTAAATCCTCTCCTACATCCATCATTGGCATTAAGGCAAACATTCTTTCTTGAATACGAGGATGCGGTACTTCCAAACGTTCAGAAGCTATCCTTTCCTCTCCATAAAAAAGGATATCAATATCTATTGTTCTTTCACTATATTGATTCTTTTTGCGAATTCGTCCCAAGTCCTTCTCTATACTTTGAGTAAGATTCAATATTTCTATAGCTTCCAAGTCTGAATCGAGCACAACAACCTGGTTAAGGAAATTTAATTCATGATGGAAACCCCAAGGTTCTGTTTCATAAATTGCTGAAACCTTAACAACAGTTCCAACATCTTTACTCATTTTTTCGATTGCCTCTCGTAAGATCTGTTCCCGATCGCCAAGATTACCTCCCAACAAAAAATAGACTCTAGTCATAAATATTCAATTTGATCGGTAAAAGAAACAAAGAAATCCCGAGTATCAAAATGTACATCGAAAATTCATATTTTGATCAAAGCAATATCAGCTTATTTAGATATATTTGTTAGAGAGTATATTTACATAAATATTATGCCCTACATTTAAATTTGTAGGTTTGATATTGATTACCATTTAAAATTATAATATGAAAAGTTTCTTCAAATTTACATTTGCTTCAATATTGGGAGTTATTATTGGTGGATTTCTTCTGCTTTTTTTAGGAATAATGATAATAGCTGGAATAGCATCAAGTGCTGACAAACCGGTTACTGTTAAAGCGAAAAGCATCCTTGAAATCAAGCTAAACAATCAATTGGTTGATAGAGGTTCGGACAATCCTCTTGCTGATTTCGACGTTCTTTCAATGAGTCCAACAAAAAACATCGGTTTAAATACAATCCTAAGCAATATTGAAAAAGCTAAAACGGATGATAAAATAAAGGGAATCTACCTAAACGTATTCGATATTCCTGCCAACTTTGGTGGTTTAGCATCAATTGAAGAGATTCGAAATAAACTTAAGGAGTTTAAAACAACAGGAAAGTTTATTGTCAGCTACAATAATATGGGTCATTCACAAAAAGCCTACTATCTAACATCTGTGGCCGATAGCGTATATTTAAATCCTGAATCGATGTTATTCATACTAGGTATGGGTGGCGAAAGAACTTTCTACAGAAAATTTCTTGAAAAGATTGGCGTTGAAGCACAGGTTATACGTGTTGGAAAATACAAATCGGCAACCGAGCAATATTTCCGTGATGATATGAGTGACGAAAGTCGTGAGCAAACCATGTCTTACGTTGGTGCAATGTGGAATCAAATACTTAAGGGCATTTCAGAAGAGCGCAATATAAGCATCGAAAAACTAAATGAACTAATAGATGCAGTAGCTATTAAAAAGGCAGACGATGCTCTAAAATATGGCTTAATTGATGGCGTTATCTATCAAGATGAAATGAATTCGAAACTAAGAAAATTAGCAGGTTTAGATGAAGATAAAAAACTAAGATTGATTAGTTCTTCGAAATATGCAAAAGCTCCTGATGCGAATTATCAATTTTCTAAAAATAAAATTGCAGTTATTTATGCTAGTGGTGCTATAGGCTTTGAACAAAGCGAAGATGCTATTGGTCCTGAAATGGCAAATACAATTCGTAAAGCTCGTCGTGATTCATCGATTAAAGCAATTGTTTTAAGAATTAACTCTCCAGGTGGAGCTGCTAATGTTTCAGATTTTATTTGGAGAGAAGTAAAATTAGCAGCCGAGACAAAACCTGTTATTGCTTCAATGGGTAATGTTGCCGCTTCTGGTGGATATTATATTGCTTGTCCTGCCGATACAATTGTTGCTGATAACAATACAATTACAGGTTCAATTGGTATCTATGGTTTATTTTTCTCAGGTGAAGAATTAATAAAGAATAAAGTAGGCTTAACAACCGATTACTACGGAACAAACAAGCATTCTGCCTTTGGAGGAAGCTATCCGTTAATGCTACCAGTATCGTCAAGAAAATTTAACAGAACAGAGAAAGAAATTCTTCAAACAGTTATTAACAATGGTTATGACACTTTCTTGAGTAAAGTAGCTGAAGGTAGAAACATGACTACCGAGGCCGTTCACGAAGTAGCACAAGGTAGAGTTTGGAATGCGATGGATGCAAAAGAAATTGGATTAGTTGATGTTCTTGGTGGATTAGAAACAGCAATTAATATCGCAAAAGAAAAAGCAGGTATTGAAGACTATAAAATTGTTTCTCTACCAAAAGTTAAGGATCCTGTAGAAGCATTTGTGGAAGAATTAACTGGTCAAGCGAAAATCAGAATTATGAAACACGAATTGGGTAGTTTTTACAACACTTATGAAAAAACCCAGAATCTTATGCAATTAGGTGGCATACAAGCTCGTATCCCATATGAAATTGAATTAGACTAACGAATAGAATACTCGATAAAAAAGATCCTCAACAATTGAGGATCTTTTTTTATATCCATTTTTTAGTAAAAATGGATTAATAATTTGATGCTATTTCTTATCTTAATAAAATGCTAATAAAAAGCTTTCCTTAGCCATTGCGAAGAAAATTATTATCATAGGAAATATTTCTGTATTTTTAGCAGATACAAAACTCAATTCCTAAGCAAGCAATATCAAAATGGTAGAAGGCCTAATGTCGTGTCCTTTTCCCAAATTATATGATCAAATGAAGAAACTATCCCCTATACTAAGAAGTCTGCTTATTCCTTTTAGTTTACTATATGGTTTGATCGTATCAATACGAAATCTTTTGTTTGATTTCAACATTTTATCCATTACAGAATTTAAAATTCCAATTATATCCGTAGGGAATATCACTGTTGGAGGAACTGGTAAAACTCCTCACATAGAATACCTTATCAACTTACTTAAAGATGATTATAAACTTGCAACTCTAAGCAGAGGATACAAGCGTAAATCAAAAGGTTTTCTTCTTGCAGATGAAAAATCAACAACGAATCAGCTTGGTGACGAACCAATGCAGATCAAAAGAAAATTTCCAGAAATTCTGGTTTCTGTAGACCGAAAAAGAGTTAATGGAGTAAAATCCTTACTCAAATCAGAAAATGGTAATAATCTAGATGCTGTATTATTGGATGATGCCTTTCAGCATCGGTCAATAAAAGCTGGTTTATCGGTTCTTTTAATCGATTACAATCGACCAATTACTAGAGATTACATCATGCCTTACGGCAGACTAAGAGAAAGTGCTCATGAAAAAGACAGAGCCAATATAATTATTGTGAGTAAGTCTCCAGAGAACATGACTCCAATTGAAAGAAGAATAATTGTTAAAGAATTAAATCTTCTGCCTTATCAATCGTTATATTTTACCTGCTTAAATTACGGTAATTTAGAGCCTGTTTTCGAAGAAGATGCAATCGCAATTAGTGAAGATTGGGCAAATGACAATTCTTCGATTTTATTGGTTACAGGAATTGCCAATCCAAAACCTCTGCGTAAATATCTAGAAAATTTTTCAGACACAGTTGAAGAATTAAAATTTCCAGACCATTATGCCTTTGTTCAAAAAGATCTGGATTTAATCCAGCAAAAATACGATCAACTCGAAGGAGAAAATAAAATCATTATTACAACAGAAAAGGATGCGACCCGTTTCTTTGACATGCAAATCAGTCAAGATTCCATTAGAAAGCACCTCTTCTATATTCCTTTGAGAATAAAGTTCTTAAATGATGATAAATCGATGTTTGATAATCAAATATTGAATTACGTAAGAAAGAATAAACGCACCAGTAATTTGCACAATATTAAAACAGACTCTATTTAAATACAAAAGGGGAATCGAAATGATTCCCCTTTCTTTTTAGCAATAAATTAACCACTACATTAATTAACAGCTATTCTAAAGTGATCTTATTTAACCCAAAACTTTTTATTTTTTCTTGTTAACACCTTAGATTAAATTAAGATACAAAAATTAACATAAAAATCCAACAATGATTTTAATTTATTAAACAGTTTGTCATTTAAACTTACCTCCTAAAACACATGGTAATTTAAACGAGCTAACATCTCCTTCCAAATTAAACAACTCAATATAAACTAAATAAACACCAATAGGTGTTCTCATTTTATTCGATGATAAGCCATCCCAAAACAAAGTATCTTCGTTCGCCAAGTTTACATTTGTCGCTAATTTCCTCACCTCTACACCAAGAGAATTGTAAATTCTTATCGAGGCTAGATATCCGTCTTCTTTAAGTTTAAAATTTATCATTAAACGGTCATTAATACCGTCATTATCTGGCGAAAAGACTTCTGAAGATAGACTAACTTCTGTGGTCTGAAGAGCTGCCTCTTGAAAAACGGAATTTTGCATACCTGGAGAACCAAATCCAATATTTTGTGCTGCCGATTGCCAATTGCTTTCCTTATTCGTTTCTACAAAAGGGTCAACTCTTTCTAAGGCAACACCATTAAGTGAAGCCAATAATGCAAAATGCATTTCCTCATTGTATTCAAAATCGTCAATTATCACTTCTTTTGAACTCAAAACAACCCTTCCCTTTTCATCATTAAAAGACGGTAAAGATTTTGCCTGACAAAATACATTCGAATTAGTGGTAAAATAATTTTTGCTGACATTCAAAGTATCATCTGTAATGAGAAAATATTCCTTCGGATGTAAATATTCCATCGAAAACGGCAGAGTATCCATCAATTGATAGT
Organism: Labilibaculum sp.; assembly: GCA_016342745.1. Taxonomy (GTDB): domain Bacteria; phylum Bacteroidota; class Bacteroidia; order Bacteroidales; family Marinifilaceae; genus Paralabilibaculum; species Paralabilibaculum antarcticum. Next base: position 480,569 of record JAEINT010000002.1, on the reverse strand, counting down.
TTTCATCTCTTGTACCAAGTTTTACATCCTTTAAGTCAATTATTTTATCAGATACATTCACTATTTCAACGTAATCAGATCCGTTAGGATAGGGATTAAAAAGCACTTCATTTATTATCACATCTCCCTCAGCTATTTCATCAGCAACCCAAAATGCATATTGCGTAATTTCAAGAGAATTACCTCCTAAATCTTTTACCTTCTCAGATATTATTAATTCATATTGCTGATTTACGGACAATGTCTCGGAACAAAACAAATGATATTCAAGTGGATTGGAATCTTGTTGCTCAATTTTATCAATTGAAGTGTTATCAGATAACTCAAAATTGGCTAAGTCATGCATGGATTGCTCATCCATTGGTTCACTGAAAACAAGCTCAAGGCAATCCTCATAACGCAAATTGCAGGTTAAAACCAAGGGAGGATCAAGGTCAATATTTACCGAATCTATGGAATTCAACTTTCCAGGAGTTCCTCCACTCTCATCCATTGAACTACTCCAATTGTTTTGTTGCCAAGCTGTATTGTTAGGATCTATGCGTTCTAATGACCATCCTCCATTTTCCTTCTCTACAGTTTGATGCCACGCACTAAAGTATTGTATATGATCTAACATTACATTTTCACTAGACTCAATTGTTATGGTACCTTCCGAGTTTGTCAATCCAGAGAAACCACTGAGTCCACTAACATTTCCATAATTTTTAAACAGATCAACAGCTGAATTACTGCACAAAATCAAATAAGAATTTGCTTCAATAGTAGCTGAATCTAAATACAACTGTTTTTCATTAATTTTCAGGAGCCAATTCCTTACGGAAACTGAATGATTTGCTTTATTATACAATTCAATATATTCGAACTCAGGAAGGCCAACAAACGGATTCTCATCCGCCATTATTTCATTAATAACAATATCATAAGGATGAACCTCATGCCAAGTAAAATTCAAAATGGTATCCAAAGCATTATCACATTCATCTTTTAATCCTGAAATGCTTAGGTTTTGATTCACTCCGTCCTCAAAGGAATTAATAAAAGTAATTTTAAGCTGATCTGATTTTACCAGGTCAAATGAGGATATTGAATTATTAGCAAGCTTATAATTATCAATGTTTTTCAAAGCTAATGTATCCACATATTCACTAAATGTAAGTAACATCTCAAGTTTAGATAAAATGCTAAACTCAGAAATTTTGGGCGCAGTATTATCTGGGTTCATTCTGTGAATCGAATTTTCCGTTCCAGGAGTTCCTCCATTATCACTTTCCGATGCCGACCAATTCCCAATACTACCACAAATATTTAACGGATCAATCCGTTCCAAAGACCAACCTCCATCAGATTTGAATTCATCTTGATACCATGAATCGGAATATACTACCCGATCGATTAATACTTCTTCAGCCGATTGAATTTCTATGCTAGTGCCAGAATTTGTCAATCCTGGGAAACTTGTCACACCAAGTACATTACCATATTCCGAAAACTGCTCTGCTGCTGTTGTAGAACAAAGAAGTAGGTATTCAAAAGCTGGAATTGAATCTTTTCCTAGAATTACTGTTTTTGATCCAACTTTCAATTTCCAATCTTCCACAGAAATTGGATATTCAGTGGTATTATACAATTCGAGATATTCATATTCTGGAAGACCAACAGACGGATTCTCGTCCGCCATTATTTCATTAATAACCACATCGTATTCCTTGGCAGGAGCAAAATAGTTTAGGTGAAAAGTTTCTTTATCTCGATCTGCTCCTTTTAAATCACAGATGTTCAAGATTTCGAATGAATACTCTCCAGTTAATAAGGCTTCTTCAAATTTCAGTATAAGCTCATTATTTGCATCTCCCTTATTCACATCGAAAGACGAAAGAGATTGTTCATTCCTTTTCACAATGAAATTCTCTTTGTTTACTGAATTCTCAAAATCAAGATCTTCTGAATAGATCAATTTTATGGAATCTTGCCCAATAAGATGATGAAACTTGAGGAATGGAGCAGTATTAATGGCTTTAATTTTAAGATCATCAAACCATAAATATCCCGCTCTGGAAGAGGATTCAAAAGAAAAATCTAAACCTGAAAACCAATCAGCTGAAGTATCATTCACTTCTGAATAAAACTGCCCAGCTCTTAGCCAGTTATCTAGCTCTCCTAACCGATTGTAAGCCAACTCCCACCTTCCTTCAGGAAAATAATTAACCTGAATTGCAATTGACTCGTTTTCGTTCCAATTCAAATCTGATTCAAACAATAATTTTAGATCTTCATCCTTGTTTGCATTCCAAAAACTCAATAAATCTTTTGAACCTTGTAAATTTACACCAACTGAATATTTCTCTGTTGATTTTTCGGGATCAGAATTATCCATTAACAAATGAAATACGAATTGATTTCCTGCAGAAGGATCCCAGTCGCCATTTCGAATAATAAACGACCATTGTATTACGCCAGAATTTGGTTTTAAATCTGTTAAAGGAATTGAAATATGACTAGAACCAATTTCGGAAGATAAATTGTGTTTTAAGGAATAATCTCCATTTATAGCTTGGTAAGAAGAAGCCTTCCATGCATCAGTATTCTGCCACAGATTAAGATTGCCAGTTTCAAAATCATCACTGATCTTAAGCTCATCTTCACCCAAAAATATCTTAGCAGTGTCAGTTACAAGGTTAGCATCAATAATTATTTGAAAATTATCATTACCTGTGTATTGAATCGAATCAAATACAGCAATCCCATTTTCCATACCCTTAACTTCTTCTGATAGTAAAAGCTCTCCTATTTCATTATCCAGAATTAAATTAACATCTTCTTGTGCATCAACATCTATATTTCCATGGGTATCGCATGCTCCTATTCTCAATGAGAACTTATCCTGAGAACCTACTATTGCAAAAGGTGCAGCTAAAAAAGCATATTTACTTGCCTGTACTTGAATTTGATATACGCTAGAGCTTAGTTTTGGCATTTCACTACTTAGTGCTGAACTATTCTCTAAAGTTTTCCATTCATGATCTTCTGAGGGAATTTCAACTTGTAAAGTAGCCAAATCTGATAAATTACCCTTTCTAAAAAAGATTTCTAAAGTGAGGTTCTTTGAAAGCCCATTGCCAACTTCAACAACTCCCTGCGAAGAAGAAAAGCGAATGTAATCTTCCTCAATATCATTTGTTGTCGCGATAAGCTCTCCTGAAGATTTCAGAACAGCTCCTGCAATGTGTTTTTTCCAGTTGAAATAATTTTCTGGATAACTATTATAAAATTTCAGATTAGACAATGAAGTTGATAACTGATCATGGCTTCCCAAATCAGCTATTTGAAAACTGAAAATAGCTATTGCATTCTGCTGATCGATCGCTAATGGATTCAATTCAAGCGATTCTATTGCGTCAGCAGAACTAATCATTGAAGTTCTATCTACTGCTGATATATTATCGCTTAAAATGGTTGGAAAGTAGTCACATTCGACCTGTATTGTAAAAATTTCAGCCATTGAATAAACTAAATCACTCCAAACATACTTTACTTCTTTCTTAATCGCATTAAAATTTTCTGATAAGAATTCACCATTTCCTGTGGCAAGAGAAAGACGAATCTCAGAATCGAAGTCACTATCAACATTTCCAAATCGATCTATTAGTTCAATACCAAGCTCAAACTGCTCCTGAAAATTTATGAATTTAGGAACATCAGTAAAGTTCATATTTTCAGGTTCTACATTTAATATGAACTCAGGTCCGTGCAAGTTACTTTCGAAAATGGGCAGCAAACCACTCCCTTTATCAGAAACTTCCCATTGGGTATGCAAAGAATCAATTGCCATTTGAAAGATTTCCCCATCTATGGTTTTGCCTTTTTTCAGATAGCATAAAATAGAATACGCTGCAGTTAATTCACTAGCAACTTCCCGACCTATTTCCGATTCTGAAAATTGAATCGTCAACTCAGAATCATCAACATCTAAAACGCCATCTAAAACTTCATTATCTCTTTTGATGATAAATTTTTCAATTGATTTTTCCCAATTAACTTGATTTTTATCTGATCCGATCAATCGAATATTTTTCAATATTGTCGACAAACTATCTTGTCCTGAATCAATAATTGTAAAACGATATACTTCAAGTGCATCCTCTTGTTCTACCCTTAAAGATGAAAAATCCCTGTTATTGGCATACGAAGAATCTACTGCAACATATGTTTGCCTCGTATTCTTAACCACTATATTATTAGAAATCCACTCTCCTAAAACATTTCCTTTAGCAGATAAATTAATCGTTTCAACTTCTGAATATTGAAGCGAATCAAAACAAATCTCGCCTTTAACAAATAATTGATTTATTTCATTTTTAGATTCTAATACTCCTGAACCATTTTTCAGAGATAAACTGACCTCCTCTTCAGCATCAACATCTAAATTATCAAAATCGTCTACAGCCTTTAAAGAGATTGAAAACTGATGATTGCGAATAATAGTGTCTTGTAGGTTCGTAAAGCATATTCGTGATGCATTCACATCAATAAGATGAATCTCTGAACTTAGCTTATTGCTCTGTGAAGAAAAGCCGGAACCAGAATCAAATGTCTTAAAGCCAAGTGCGCTTTCTTTGATATACAACTCAAAATTTTTACCATCAACAATAGGATTAATCGTATCTAAATAAACCCTTAACTCAAACTCACGATTTGCAGCATTAGGAATGTTAATTTGTCCTTCCAAAAATTCCATCCAAATAGAATCGGCATCATGCTGCACTATATTTGGTACAATCTCATTCTCCTCAGAAAATAAATGAATACCACCAATATTATTATTCCAATTCATTCCATTATCTGGATTTGAATTGTAAAAGGTCATTTTGGAAATTTTAGTTGGTAAATCATCTGTTGCTTCGGCTGTTTCATCAATTTTAAATCGAAAAAATGGAACTGCAACGCTTGGTTCATTTATAGTAGTTTCAATATTAATTTTCTCAATCGGACTTTGCGATGCTAAAATCTGTGTAAGCTTATCGCTTTCTGGAATTATAGGTTTTCCGCTAATCAACACATCTTTTATATAAACTGCATCTCCAGCATTAGGGTTATTCATCTTCACTAACACTTGCAAATTGCTACCGTTTAGTTCTCCTTGAGAAACAGTAGTATTGCCCCAATTACCAATATTTTCAGGATTTGTTTCAAAAGGTACTTCATCACCTCCATCCAATTTGTAAAAACACTTGATATATTTATTAGCATTGGTAGAACTACCCGTTTCTGCCACATATAATGAAATCTCAACATCAGTAAAAGTCGAAATATCAATAGAAAAGGTTTTCCAAATGGCTTCACCATCACAATCCTTTGCTTCTAAGCGTCCTCCGCTTGTTGAAATCACTTTTATGTAATCGCTCTCATCAGTCAAAGAACAATTCTCTGTACTTAAAGTCCAGTCAATAATTCCTGCCATATCGGAACCACCGCCCCAATAACCTTTCCCTGTTTCTTCAGCAAAATTATCCCTCCAAACATCTTCCGCATACAACCAACTACTGTTCAACAGGAAAACCATTAAAAACAATTTAACGCAAAGAGTTTTTTTCATGGAAAAATCCTTTTAAATTTGATTCACTTAATTAACCAAAGTGAATTTAACTATAATTAAATTTATAATCAAAATTTTAAACTAAATTATGTTATGAGAATTGCAGTTGTTGGCGCCACCGGTCTGGTTGGTCAGAAAATACTGGAGGTTCTAGAAGAAAGAAATTTTCAGATTAGTGAATTGTATCCAGTAGCAAGTGAAAGATCTGTAGGTAAGGAGATTGTATTTAATGGAAAAAAATACAAAGTTATCAGTATGATGGACGCAATTAATTTAAAACCACAAATTGCAATCTTCTCAGCTGGTGGAGACACCTCTTCAAAATGGGCTCCTGAATTCGCAAAAGTTGGGACAACAGTTGTTGATAATTCTTCTGCTTGGCGAATGGATAAAAGCAAAAAATTAGTTGTTCCTGAAATTAATGCTGTCGAATTAACCACAGAAGACAAAATTATTGCGAACCCTAATTGTTCAACCATTCAATTAGTTGTTGCTCTTGCACCATTGCATAAGCGATACAAAATGGAACGATTGGTTATTTCAACTTATCAATCAATTACTGGCACTGGCGTAAAAGCTGTTGACCAGTTTGAAAATGAACGAAATGGAGTTGAAGGTGATATGGCCTATCCATACGAAATTGACAAAAATTGTTTACCTCATTGCGATGTTTTCACAGATAACGGCTACACCAAAGAGGAAATGAAACTCTCAAATGAGACAAAGAAGATTCTAAAAGACGATAGCATTCGTGTAACTGCAACTGCTGTTAGGGTTCCTGTTGTAGGAGGTCATTCAGAATCGGTTAATATCGAATTTGCAAATGATTTTGATCTAGACGAAGTTCGCAAATTACTATCTGAAACAGATGGTGTAATTGTTCAGGACAATCTTGATAAGAATGAATACCCAATGCCAAAATACTCTCACGGTAAAGATGAAGTATTTGTAGGGCGAATTCGTAGAGATTTCTCAAATCCAAATACATTAAACATGTGGATTGTATCTGATAATCTTAGAAAAGGAGCAGCAACTAACGCTGTTCAAATAGCTGAATACCTCAGCAAAAACAAATTAGTATAAAACACAGGAAAGGCCAATAAAATTAGTATTTATTGGCCTTTTTTTATTTTACGAAGGATTGGTAAATAATAAACACTACGGATATTCGCATCCACTATTCTTTAATATCACTTAGTCCATCAGATTTGAATAATCCTGATAAAGATAATCGTTATAAGGAAAACGTGCAGAATGAATTTCTTTAACCATATCGTACACTTTCTCTTTAAATTCTTCAATATTTTCTTTCTTGATAGCAGAAATAAACAAGCAAGGCGTATCGCCTTTTGCAATCCACATTTGTTTTAATTCTTCTAAACTATAATTCTCCCTCGTTTTTGGCATAAGATCATCTTCATCCTTTTTCACATATGTAAAAGCATCAATCTTATTAAAAACTAAGTATGTTGGCTTCTCTTTTTTATCAATCTCGGCCATTGTTTCATTCACAACCTTAATATGATCTTCGAAATTTGGATGAGAAATATCTACAACGTGCAAGATAACATCTGCTTCTCGAACCTCATCAAGAGTCGATTTAAACGATTCTACCAAATGATGTGGTAGCTTTCTAATAAACCCCACTGTATCAGCTAGTAAAAATGGAACATTCTGAATAACTACTTTTCGTACCGTGGTATCCAGAGTTGCAAAAAGCTTATTCTCAGCAAAAACATCTGATTTACTCAGCATGTTCATCATTGTTGATTTCCCTACATTGGTATAACCAACTAATGCAACACGAACCATTTTGCCACGATTCTTTCTTTGGGTAGCCTTTTGCTTGTCAATCTTTTTAAGATCTTCCTTTAGCTTAGCAATCTTATCAAGTATAATTCTTCTATCCGTTTCAATCTGAGTTTCCCCAGGTCCACGCATTCCAATTCCACCACGCTGACGCTCAAGGTGAGTCCACATACGCGTTAATCGCGGTAACATATACTGATATTGAGCTAATTCCACTTGTGTTTTTGCATTAGCCGTTTGAGCTCGGCTTGCAAAAATATCCAAAATTAGATTTGTTCTATCCAACACTTTTCGTTGCAGAACTTTCTCAATGTTTCTAAGTTGCGTTGGAGAAAGTTCATCATCAAAAATAACCATTCCGATGTCTTCATTTCTATTCAAAAAATCAAGAATCTCCTCCAACTTTCCTGTTCCAACAAATGTTTTAGGATTTGGATAATCCATTTTTTGAGTAAAACGCTTTACAGTTTTCGCCCCTGCAGTCAAAGCAAGAAAATCAAGTTCATCAAGATACTCAGTAACTAAACTTTCATTCATGCTCTTTGATTTGTCTATTACACCAATCAAAACTGCTTTTTCTACTTCTTTCTTTATTGTAAGGTTATCTCCCATCTTATCAATTTGCAAAAAAACAAAAGGCTAAAGTGCCTTTATAAATCATGATTTCCGTTCTTGAAATAGACTTTACAATCTATATGCAAAACAAATACAATTAGCAAAGTACGGAAATTATCGGCCAAAAATAAACAATATTAAACAAAGCATTAGCCAATTGGTCATAAAAAAAGAGGCTCTGAAAAATCAGAGCCTCAAATATCTAGTAGTATATACAATCAAATTATTGTAACTGGAAGTTGATAGGTACAGTATAAGATACCTTTACGGCTTTACCACGTTGCTTACCTGGCTTCCATTTAGGCATAGTTCCAATTACACGTACAGCTTCTTTATCCAATGAAGGATCGACACCACGTACAACGCGAATTTGTTCAACTTTACCAACTTTATTTACTACGAAAGTTACGAAAACACGACCTGTAATACCATTTTCCTGTGCAATTACAGGGTATTTTACCGATCTAGCAATCCATTTCTGTAATTCTAAAGCTCCACCTGGAAATTCAGGCATATCTTCTACGATTACAAAAACTTGAGCTTCATCTTCCTCTTCCACATCTTCTACAACTTGGATATCAATTTCTTCATCCATGTCAGCATCAGAATCTTCAATATCTAACTCATCCTCTATCTCCTCTTCGTTATCAACAATGTTTAAAACATCAGCAACCTTAGGAGCTGGTGGTGGTGGTGGTGGTGGCTTAACTGGTTCTTGTCTAGTAACAGGAATCATTTCTTCCTCCGCCTCCATCTCTTGTTGATCTTGCAGGCCAGTAGCTTCGCTAGAATCTACACTCCATTCAAATGCAAGAAGCACAAAGGCAAGAGTAAGAGCCAGACCAATCTCAAGAAAAAGACCTCTCTTATTTTCAAGATCTGCTTTTGGTGACTTCTTAACTTCCATAATCTTCTTTTAATTTTCTTTTAATTTCAGCGCTTAAAACTAAGTAATTCAATTTTATAATCAAAATTCTTTTCGATCAGAGAATTAAATTGAGGCCTAAAGATATAAAAATTACAAGCAAACTGTTTTTCCTAAGCAATAAAATTGATTCTCAGCACGTAAACGTTTGAAAAAACAAGATTAAAGTAGGAAGTTATTGGCAATTTCTATTTGGATAAAACCTCTGTGTATAAATGAACTATAAACTTAGTCCATTTTTTCTTTATAGCCAATCTAAATTGTATTTTATTACAAAAGTAGAGTGAAAAATCCATTGTGTCCGACTCATCCTACCTATACACACACTATACATTGCTACCAATCAATTGTCTATTGACAAACAATTTTCGAACTAAAATAGATTCTTCACTCTTCATTCCTTTACGTATTAATTAAAAAAATGTTTGGCTTTCTAAAAATTCCATCGTTTTATTTTTTGAGATGCGCAATTTTCATCTATATTTGCAGTCCTGTTGAGGAGTAGACTCATTCAATACTAATCTCTTTGATTAGATGAGCATATTTTTATCTTGTATATATTAAGAATACCTCACGGGGGATTAGCTCAGTTGGCTAGAGCGTTTGACTGGCAGTCAAGAGGTCATCGGTTCGATTCCGATATTCTCCACATTGAAGATAAGGCGTTTGCGGGCTTCCACCGTAGGCGCTTTTTTTATGCTTCGCAAACAGATTCGCAAACACAACATCCTTATTTTTTTTCAAATTATAATATTGCTCTTTAATTAGGAGCTAATTTCCTCTACACTATAGTATGTATTGCGAATTCCTGTGTAAACCTGTAAACCTACCACACTACAAGCTACATATCAACACCTTACGGTTTACATTCATGGTTTACAAGGTTTACACCATTTGTTAACCAACTGATTTTCATAGGGCGTTTGGTTTATACAGATTTAAGAAATTAATAAACCTATCCTTTTAGCTTTTTCTTGAATTAATGCTACGTACTGCTCCTTCATTTCCTGTGGAAGAAAACTGATCTCAATAAGATCGAACCAAGAAGGAATAGTTTTCTGAAATTTAGCAAAGATCTTGTCTTGCGCTTTTTGTGGAATTTCAAAAAGATTAAAACTATCCTCAAAATCTTTTCGTTTAATTTTCTTCTTCTTAGCATTAAGAGTAAGTGCCAAATCTTCATCATCCTCTTCCATTACCAAAGCTGTGGATAGCATATCGTATGCAGGAGTTAGTACATATCCCAAGTCAGGTTGATTTATCAATGAAAAATTCTTTAAATGCATATCTGCATTTCCGGTTAAAAAAGAAAACACAACTTGTTCAAAGAAATTTATCAGATCCAAGCCAGGATTACTTGAATACTTCCGCATGGCCTTTCCAATCTGCTCATAAGATCCTCTATACTTAAACTCTGTTAAGCGCTCGGTAAGCTGACACATATCCTCCATATGAAGCTTTTCCCCCTTTACCCTATCGATACGTTTTGTAATGTAAGCTAACTTGCCACTTTTTAATCGAATAAGGGAATGCGGCACAGTGTTTATCTTCGAAATTGCTGCAAGATTCATAGTCAAGTCTTCTAATTCTGGAAGAAATGGAAACTGCTTAGTTGGCGGTTTTAAAATATATCCTCCCCGCAAACCAACAATTGTAAATCTTTTATCAGAGTGTTTTTCTTTACTATTGGATATTTCTAATGATAACTTTGGCTGCACCCCAGTAACAGCAATCTTACTTTTTATAACCTGATCTGCTAATTCTAACATTTGCTCTTCAGAAAACTCCAATATTGGCACCTCTTTCGAGTCAAATATCTTCTTACTACAGGCTGGATGATAATCGATTTGACCTTCCTGTAAAAATTTATAGCAATATAAACACCTATTATTTTCCATTATATACAATTTAATCTTTAGCTACAACAGATACAGCTCCAATACAATCTCTACAACAAGCCATTAGCAAGCCCATTCGATCTGATTCTCTCAATTTCCAATTCTTTTCAGCGATATCAAGCAACCATCCCTCTGGAATCAATCCATCAAAAAATGGAAACATAGTCACACTCTTATATGGCTTATCTGTTAATGGTAAAGTAAGGCTGATTGCCTCTGGGCCTTTACTTTCAAGGTAATCTCTGTTATAAACAAAAAGATATCCATCTTCGTTTTCACATATAATTCCTGCCAACTGATCGTATATATAAACATTTGCTTCTCTCATAGAATATCAGCTTTATTTAAAGGAACGGGCCCCAATTCTTTACCAAAAAGAATCAAAACCTGATTTACTTTATCCATCCTTAAGGTTGATTTACCTTGCTCCAAATCACGAACAAACCGTAAACCTACTCCAGCCTTGTCTGCTAAATCTTGTTGAGTAAGATTTAATAATTTACGCTTTTGCTTTACAAATTCTGATAATGACATAGCTTCATTTTTACTTTTTATACCTTATCGGGTATAAATATACAAAAATTAATCCTACTATACCCTATCGGGTACAAAAACATCGATTTGCATCATTAATATACCCGAATGGGTATAATTTTCACAAATATTTTTCTTGTATATATCGTGTTTTACAATTTCTCATTGTAAACCTGTAAACCACTGCCACTACAAACTGTATTACAATGCATTAAGGGTTTACATTGAAGTTTACAAGGTTTACACCAATTCTTAATTGATTGATTTTCATAGGGTGTTTGGTTTACACAAGTTTTACTGAATAGAAACACTATAAAATTTTATTGAAACTTATCTTAGAAAAAAGTAAGCATTTAATAATGAGTTGTTAATTTTACATAGTAAAGATGACAATTATCTTTACTATGATAACAATAATATTCCACAAAGGGTATGATTGATTAATAATTACAGCATGAAAATATTAGATCTCTTTTTCTATTTTTTATATTCTTTCTCAAGAAAACATAGAGATACAACTGATCACATAGGAGCAAATGTTTTACTAATAAGCATACTCCTAACATTTAATTTATTAAGTATCTTAAATTTGATTGATATTCTTTGTGAGCTAACAATAAGAACTCCAAAGTTGATTGTTCTTATTTTAATATTAATAATTTATGGAGTTTGCTCTATTTATTTTTATCAAAAAAAGAAATACCTCAAAATAATCTATACATACGGTAGAAAAGGGATTAATCGAAGAGTTAATATAGTCCTAACATTGTATGTTTTCATTAGCCTAATATCAATTTTTATAGTTGGATTTATTAGACTACTCATTTAAATCAATCATCAATACAAATTCATGTTCAAATACATACTAATTACCTTAGGAGCTATATGCTTGCTTAGTGCTTTCTTTTTTGTTTACAAATGGTATTCATCATATGCTAAATTTAAACGAAAAACCTTAACGGATATCCTTTTAAAGGGACATTATCGTCCAATGCACATAGACCCTAAAGAATCTAGCTTTAACCAGGCCCAAACCAAAACATTGAATACTTGGATATATCTTATTTACACAGTTATGGGAATAGGATTTGTTTTAGCAATGACTTTTAAAGCAATGAAATTATAAATAGCTTTTCAAATGAAACAATTTATAGAACTATTGGATGGATATTCTTCACACTCGTTGTTTCAATTATATATTTAAAAGAATACTTATTCTAAGCTAAGAAATCAATTTTATGAATCTCTACATCTACTGGTATTTTATTGTTTATAGTATATATGAACGGTTTAGCCACGATAAGCATTTCGATATATTTGCAACAGCTTTTTTTAGTGTTTTTACAGGTTTTATTGTTATTGGAATTATTGGCATAACACTAGCCTTTCTAAATATTGAAGGCCTTGTTCTTAATTCTAAAGGAGCTGTAATCACAGGCCTTCCTATTTTGCTTGGAAATTTTATTTTTTTCAACCAAAAAGATCGACAAATCAGGCTTCATGAAGTATTTAAAAAAAATAGAAGTGCTAAAAAAGACATTCTTTCTGTTTTGTTGACAATAGCATCAATTATAATGTTTGCAATAGCAGCACGATTGAATATGGAAAATTGAGTGTAAGAAAATAACTTTAACCCATTTAGCAGAATAGTACTATCCTAGCAATGAAAATATACAATTATCTCTTTTTTAAAATTTATCAAATACTTTCAGTATTTGACGAATCTCCTACTTTTGCAACTATTATCGTTATGTGCTGGCTTTTTTTGTTTAATATTTTTACGCTATTTGATTTATTACTTCAGATGAAAACGGTATCCGAATTATTAGGCAATATTACACCTCTTCCATTTATTACTGTAATATTAGCCTCACACTTAATATACTTTTACCGTAAACAAAAATACATTATCGTTTTAGATAGATTTATTAAAGAAGGAAAGTATTCTAACATTTTCGGTACGATAGGTGTTGTTTTATATATCTTTTTAAGTATTTGGGTATTTTTCAAATTTACCGTACCATATATAGGTGGAATATTAAAATAGAAGGAATACGATTATAAATTATCACACTACTTAAAATGAAACAATTAATTTTAATCCTTTTATCAATAGTTCTTGCAAATCACAGTAAAGCAAAAGACAAACCTATACCTGTGATGTCGTTTGAACAGATATTGCCTAAGATCATTCCCAATGATCACATTGACTACTGGGAATATCGAAACTATGATTACATAGAATCAACAACAGAAGTAATATTCAGCAAAGGAATCAAGCCGGCAAGTATTACTACTCCAAATATCGAATTAAGTTCAAGTTTTAGAGAAGGATGTCACCCTACTATGTGTTTTGATTACATAGCAACTGTTGAAGACAGTACAACTAATTACATCGATGAAACTAAAGAGGTTTGTGACTTCGTTGGCAAAATAGATAATCTTGAAGAAGGTCTATTTTTAAGATATATTATTGCTCCAGAATATTATTCGATTAACGAGGAAGGGGAATCTACCGGCATGTACAATTTGAGTAAAAAAGAAATCACTTTTATTCTACTAAAAGATGAATTTGCACATCCCAAATTAGTTGGACAATATAAAATTAGAATTAATAGAACTACACACAAATTATCTATTAATAGAGTTGAAACATATTACCAGGAGGAGCTTTAATAATCCCTTTTAAGTGCAGTATTATTAATGAACACAAGATATCTTTTCCATACTTGCTAACCATTCTACAATTAGTTAATTCCTCAACTTAATCTTAAAAATCTAATTTTAATTTTCCTGTAGGGAAAAATAGTCTGCAATCGACTCAACTTCCACCCTATGGGATTAATTTAAAGCTCTTTATATGCCTTTTAAAGAATCTGCAAACGAGTCGGCAATCGTTTTTATTAATTACAAGCTAATTTATTTTGATATAATAAAGAATCCCTAGTATTAACCACAATAAATTAGTATCATAATAAGTAAAATACTCTTCTTTAATTATTAAAATTCAGCTACTCCATACGGTATGGTTAATATTTACATGCAATACACACAATATATTATGGCATGTAAATTAAAGCCATAAATGCTAATATTTACAACAAGCTACAATTCTCTGTTATTAAGCAATTTCAACAACTACAAACCGGAAACTATAAAAATCAAACATTGAATTAAATAAACTTGGCAAACCTGACACACTTATTTATGTTTCATTTTTCTTAAATTGCACGTTCGAAAAATAAAATAAACAATAAATAAATTTTAGTTATTGAAATTGGAAATTGTATTGATGAACTAAACAAACCATTCGCATACACGCTAAGAATGGATATGAAAACATATAAGCCAATGAATAAAGGAGATATAAATGTAATTAGTTACGTTTATATTGAAGTTGTGTGTAATGGAGGAAACCACCGAGCGAAATATAAAGAGATTAGATAAATGCTGAAAATATTATATTGGAATATAAAGAAGAAAAGCGATAAGTTGTTAAAGGAATTGGAGACACTTTCAAATAAACACGATATCATTATTCTTGCAGAAGTTTCTGAACCTGAATCAAAACTAAAGAAAAATGGAACTAATCTTGACTCAATAATTAATAGTATATCCTCTAAGACTGGTTTTCAGTATGCGGATAATAACAAGAATGCTTGGCTACATTTATGGTCACGAGATAAAGTGAATATAGAATTAGTTGAAATATACGATAAAATTAGAAAGCCTAAAGATATCGCAGACAAGGAATGTGGTGATTCTGAGTACTTTGCTTATTACTTGAATAAATTTGAGAGAATGCAGTTTTATAAAGTGAATTTCTCAAATGTTGAGTTCCTTTTGGTTCCGATTCATTTTCCAAGTCGTATATATGCATCTGTTGATAAACAAAAAGATATTTCAGTACATTTTAGAAAATTCATTGAACGAATTGAGATAAAATATAATTTAAAAAGCATTATTGTTGGAGACTTTAATATGAATCCTTTTGAGAAAGGAATGATTCATCATGAGAGTTTTCATGCACTTCCAACACAACATCTTGATTCGGAAATTGAGTTTTATGAAGACCCGTATAGAACATTTTATAATCCAACTTGGGAAAAATATGGTGATTATAATGTAATTAACGGTGTCGTAAAACAAAAACCTTCAGGGAGTTATTTTCTAAAACAATCTAATGACCTTAACTATTACTGGTACTTGTTTGACCAAGTTATACTTAGGAAAGAATTGATAAAGTATTTTTCTTTTGAGGATTTTCAGATTTTAACAAGTGTTAATTCTGAAAATGACTTACTAAATAATGATTTTTCACCAAATGATAAAAAATATAGTGACCATTTACCAATTAGTTTTACTTTAAAAATACAATAGATATGAGTTTAAAAGACATATGGCCCAAAGAGGAAGACTTAAATAGTTCGGATAATGGTGTTGATTTAGCACCTTATGGTGTAATTTCACAGTATTCAGAAGCTATATATGAAGCCTATGATAAAAAATTATTTGGGATAGTATTATCAAGGTGTAAAGTTGCAGCGAACGGTGATAAAACTGATTTTGTTTACTCTTTAGTTGTAGCAAAGGCGAAAAATGAGGGTGTACAGATTAAATTGTTTGAGATTGACATCCAGGATGATGGTTGGTATCCAGCAAAAGTTTATTTAACAAAGCCATATCGAGAGGAATTAGGAAATGCAGAAACGGAGCAACAATTACGCACATTCATTGAAAATGGAATTCAATCAGATTTTGTAAAGAAACAGATAAAATCTTTAATTGTTGAATAACCACTACACACAACACGCGATCATAAAACATTGGGAGTTAAGTGGTTATTCAAACCTCAGTTCTCGCATCAAAGTATACTGTATTTTGATAGTGTAGTAGCTCCGAATTTCCCAACGTTTCATACCGCCATCCGTTAGCGCTATAAAAAACAACTGCAAACACATTGAAAATATTAATTACCAAAAGAATATGGAAAAATGGAAAGATACTACACCTAAAATAAATTTATACTCAGATGGTGGTTCGGACCCTAATCCAGGTAAAGGTGGTTTTGGAGTTATTCTTTCTTGGGGAAATTTTAAAAAAGAATTTTCCGAAGGCTATATACTTACCACCAATAATCGAATGGAACTCAGTGGTGTAATATTTGGTCTTGAGAAGCTTAAGAAGGATTCTGATGTAACCGTATTTACAGATTCAAGATACGTGATAGACGGCATTGAGAAAGGATGGGCTAAAAGGTGGCAGGAAAACAATTGGTACAGAAATAAAAAAGAGAAAGCGATTAATCCTGATTTGTGGGAAAAGCTTTTAAAGCTAACAGATATACACAAAGTTAAATTCCAATGGATTAAGGGCCATAATGGTCATCCTGAAAATGAAAGATGTGACTCTCTTGCAACTCTTGCAATGAACAAGAACAACCTAATAGAAGATTCAGGATACATCGAAACACCTTTAAATCCTAAAACTTTACAAGAAGGAGATTTATGCAGAAAGTGCAATACCCCATTGATTATTAAGAGACCAACAAAAAGGAAATTTAAAAAGGGACAAGTATACTACTTTGAATACTATTTATACTGTGAAAAATGCAAGAGTATCTATATGATTGAAGAAGCTAAGCGCCTGATGCAAGAAAATCCGGAAGCTAACTTGTTTGAATAATTACAGTGCCCAACAATCTGGCATAATCAAGTGGACTATTTGCTCTTTTTCGCTACTTAAGTAATTTCTAACAGCAAGCCAAATCACAGATTTTACAGTGTCTGAATTTGAAAGTCACACTGTAAAATCTGTGATTCGACTCATCGCGTTTGGAAAGATTATCTAGGTCTATGCCATCCAGTTCACCGATATGCTTTAGCCATTATTCGATCCTGGTTTTGAGCTTTAAATTTGCTTTAGTAAAAATCATCCCACTTTGTTATACTGGATTTCCAAATAAAATTTCTTCCTGGACTTTAGAGTCATTTATCCCTTCAAGGAATTCAACAAAATTATACATACTAATCATTTGATAATACCTTCTTTAATTCATTCAAATTCCTATCAACTTGATGTTTTGTATAATACTTTACTTTCTTAGCTCGATTTATCTCACCCGTATCTTCATTTACTTCAAAGTCTAGATAATAAACTTCATCATAGTGAATCTGTACACCATTGAATTCTCTCACAACAAATCTCTTTTGCTCTTCCTTTAAACACATGTGTATTTACTTAAACATTACTGATTATAAGGCCTTTTATATTTTCCTGGAGGGATAAGGTATGCTTCATCCGTCATATTTAGAACTTTTCTATAAAAATAAACACTTAACACTGATGGAGTAATATCGGCTGGCATTCTGTTTCTAATTTCCCAGCCATCTCTATTAGAAGCAATAAAATATCTAGAAATACCAAAAAAGAAACCATCCAACCATTTTAAGAAAGGTAATCTTCCCTTTTCATATTCCGTAAAATGATTTTTGAACAATTTATTTAAAACATAACAGAATTGACTAATAGAAAAGTTCTCTAGGATTTCACGTATGCGAAGTTTATCATTCTCAGCAGGACTCCATATTATATTTTCCTGTTTAAACCGGTAAATTGCGAAATCTAAACATTCCTCGATTGCAATCTCTAACCACATAGAATTAATTTCAAGTTCTGAAACTAATTCATAATTGGGGTTCTTTAAATCTTTTGTATCTATATCACCTTTGAGTACAAATTTATATTGTAAGAAGTTTACTGGAATTTTTTCTAAAGAATTAGCTTTTATCAAAATATCAAGTGATTTGTCTATAGTAAATTCAACAATTCCTTCTTCAACCATATATCTTAATATCCTCTTTTGATAAAATTCATTAGGAGCTAACTTCCAAAAATCCAGCGAAAGTTTATACAAATTATCATCCTGAACATCAGAAACACATAACAATGAGGAAACAAATAACTTTTCCCTCAATGTAAGTGACTTAAAATCCCTAGTCTCACGATTTTTAGATGATGATAAATCTAAAAAATCTATTGGAACAAGTTCAAAACATTTTAATTTCTCAACCTTCTCCCTTACACAATTTGGGCATTTACAATCATCCGTATCAATATGTCCACACTCAGGACAATGCGCATCAGCCATACTCCACGCCCTTTTTCTTTTGCGCTTTCTCCACAATGAAATTTCGCAGAATTTACATTCATCTTCAATAACCTCTGGAGGAAGTATTTTATGCAGAAGACCTGAACTATAATCAATCTTATATTTTTCGATTAGATGTGTGCTCTTGTGGGAATTGTAAAATTCTCTAATCAACTCTTCTATTTGTTCTGAAGTTAAATGGGAAAGTTTTTCGTGAATGGTAGGTTGTACATTTTTCATGAAGCTTTGAATTTGGCCCTACCTCTATCCCAAAATAAAAAGAGGTATGCCCCCTATTCCATTATACTCCTGAAAGGTACGACCAAGCACCCAGAACAAGCACAACGAAACAAAGGAACACACCATATCCTGGTGCGTTCACTCGTCCGTCTCTCTTGTTCCTTAAAATTGGTCGTTTTATCAGGCGAGAAACTTCGGTAACGCATTATTTTCTATATGTAAAGGTAGAGAAATACCTTAAATCAGCAAGATAGTATATCTTATATTTATTCGTTCTATAACTCCATACTTGCCAGCAATGCCATAAGCACCGTATTTACCAGAATTAATGGTAATGACATATAAACCAGCATTTTTCACCTTAAATTTAAGAAACTCTTTTTTTATTTTTGTCGATAATAAAAGAGTCGCAATTGTTTTTTATAGGAAAGTATAATTCACTTCAATATAACGTCTATTATTCAAAATTCTTTCCCCACCCTTCAACTGTTCTATGACTAAGCCTCATTTTCTTACAACCTTCTTTCAATGAGCCAAATTCTTTAGTTAACCAAAGTTTATAAGCGTACTTAAATTTACGCTCAGCTACTCCCGTACCTTTATACTCTCTTGAAAATGCAAAGACATTACTACGATCTTCATTATATTTTGGATACGATAGGTCTTCTTTAAAGCCACTTTTAATAATTTCTAAGATATCTTTTTCTTCCGTTTTCAACATCCTGTGATTATGCCAATTGATTACAATCTTATCTAAATCTCTAAAGTTACCCCTTAGAACATCACATGCAGATTCTTCCAACCATTCTTTTAATTCTGAATTAGGCAATTTATTAGCATCTGGGAATTGCATTTTATTCCATGTATTTTTAAAATCATCCCAAATAGTAGACTGGCATTCGCTAAAAGAAGGAAATTTAACCATTAATTGAGCAATTCTATCAAAAAATTTATTCTCTAATTTTTCTTTCAATAAATCTAGAGAATAACATGATATAAATACGGGCCTAAAACGGTATGTCTTTTCATTTAAGCCAAACTTACCATCCTTAGTGGACAGAATTTGCAATAACAACTCTTGATTTCGTCTGGACAAATCTTCAACATCCTCGATAACTAGAATTTTACCGTCAGCTTCCTGAAGAGTATCATTCCAAAATTCAATGGTTGAATCTATTAAATAAGCATTTTTTGTTACTATTCCTCCTAAGCAAAAAGAATTAGGATCTTTTAAATTAGATTTCATGATTTTTCTTTGCAGTTCCTCAAGTGCAAATGATTTTCCCGTTCCCCTATCTCCATACAACAAGACTGAAAAACGACCTTTATTTTTCAAGTACGACTCCAGCAACTCTACCGATTTTTTTCGTTCCATCTAACTTAAATTAATCAAACACGTTCAAAACATACGTAAATCTACGTAAAATACGCGTTAAAATCACGTGTTTCACTTTATAAATTATAATAATAACTACGTTTACCTCAAATAAAGTGAAGAATAAATAACAATAGCTAAATCAAAATGCATATTCTAAAAATAATACATGGATACCCTCAAGAGTACAATGCGGGTTCTGAAGTTTACACTCAATCTATAGTCGAAGAATTATCAAAAACAAATAAAGTGAGTTTGTTTACAAGAATAGAAAACGAATACATGCCTGATTTTGAAATTCTTAAAACAATAATCAATAAAAACTTTTCTAAATATCAAGTCAATATTCCAAGGGGAAAAGATGGTTACCGTCATAAAACCCTTGATCTAAATTTTGAATCCTTACTTTTAACTTTAAAACCTGACGTAGCGCACATTGGACATCTAAATCATTTATCAACAGGAATAATAGACATCCTAAAAAAACATAACATTCCAATCATCTACACTTTACACGATTTCTGGTTAATGTGCCCTAGAGGTCAATTTTTACAGGTTGGTTTTGGAAAAGAAACACCCTTTACCTTATGTGAGAAACAAAATGATGAGCAATGCGCCCTAAATTGTTACAATAGATACTTTTCAGGAACTGGAGACTATTTTTATGAAGACTTAAACTATTGGAAAAATTGGATCAATCGAAGAATGAAAGAAACAAAAAGCATCTGTAATAAAACAGATTTCTTTATCGCTCCTTCGAAATACCTTATGAATCGTTTTATTAATGATTTTGAAATTCCACAAGAAAAAATTAGGTATTTAGACTACGGTTTCCCAACGCATTATCTCGATGCAAGCAAACGCAAAAAGAATACAACAGAATATACTTTTGGATATATTGGAACCCATATTCCATCAAAAGGGTTGAATCTATTAATTGAGGCTTTTTCACAAATTAACGAAAATGTAAAACTTAAAATATTTGGTCGTACGATAGGACAAACTACTAAAACCTTAAGGGAATTGGCAAAAAACTGTACAAACGAGATTGAGTTCCTAGGTGAATACAATAATAAAAATCTTGTCTCGGAAGTATTCTCAGAAGTTGATGTCATTGTTATTCCTTCTATATGGGGGGAGAATTCACCATTGGTAATACATGAAGCACAAGCCTGTGAAGTCCCCGTAATTACAGCTGATTTTGGTGGCATGAGAGAGTATGTTTCACATTTAGAAAATGGTTTATTATTTAAACATCGTAATGCTGATGCTTTATCAAAACAAATGCAGTTTGCTATAGAGAATCAAGATTTGATGAGAGAACTTGGAGAGCGTGCCTATTTATATTCTGAAGACCAAAAAGTTCCTTCTATTGACACTCATTGTATTGAATTAGAAAATATTTACTCAAAAGTAAGTGAATATTCACATTGCCAAACACTATAGAATAAACTGATAAAGAATATGATGCAGAAACTAAAAAGAATAACTCTAGATACAAATCCAGAGGACTGCAACTTAAATTGCATAATGTGTGAAGAACATAGTAAATACAGCACTTTCAAGAAAAAACTTCTTGAGGATAAAGGAACCCTAAGAAGAGTAATGCCTAAAGAATGGATTAAAAATATTATAGCAGATGCCAAACTACTGGGTGTAAATGAAATCATTCCATCAACAATGGGAGAACCTTTATTATATAAACATTTTAATGAAATAATAAAGGGATGTAAAAACAATGGTATCAAATTAAACCTTACTACAAATGGCACCTTCCCTATACATGGTGTTGATCATTGGGCAGAGATTTTATTGCCAATACTAAGCGATGTTAAAATTTCGATAAACGGATCGAGTAAGTCTGTATCTGAAAAGATCATGTGTAATATCAATTTTGAGCAACAGCTCTATAACATAGAAACATTTATAAAAAAAAGAAATGAATATTTTACTGCAACAGGTCAATACAGCAGTATCACATTTCAACTAACATTTATGAAATCTAATATGCACGAGCTAACTGCTATAATTGAAATGGCTAGTAAACTTGGTATAGACAGAGTTAAAGGCCATCAATTATGGACGCATTTCGAAGAAATTAAGGAAGAATCCTTTTTATACAACCCTGAAAATATTTCGATCTGGAACACCTATGTGAAACAAGCGCATGATAAAATTCAAGAATTAAAAGAAAATGGATTCCATACACCTAAATTGGAAAATATTACGGCAATAAATACAGATAAAAAATCCCTAATACCTGAAGCCTACCATTGCCCTTTTCTTGGTAAAGAAATATGGGTATCTGCGACAGGAAAATATTCCCCGTGCTGTGCCCCTGATGAACTAAGACAAAGCTTAGGAGATTTTGGAAATGCAAAAACCTTAGGCCTGAATAAAATTATAAATAGCGAGAAGTATTTAGATCTGTTAAACAATTACAAAACAAAATCATTATGCAAGACATGTGCTATGAGGAAGCCATTATAAGCTCCAAAAATAAAGATTTAAATCTCATTCGATCATTTTTACAAAGCAAGACATTCATTAAAGGTGCTGTATTGTTTGGTTCTTTTGCACGCGACGAAGAGAACTATCAATCGGATATTGATATTGCCCTTTTTGTAAGAGAGAGTAGCACACTAGCTGAATTAAAACAGGAGCTACAAGGGTACAGCGCCATAGTTTACATTATGGAAATTAAGCAAAAAAACACTTTAGTACTATTGCTTGAGAATGGATTAAAAGTAGACTTACTCTGCTTTAACGATATAAATGAAAAGCGATTTTGCCGAAATTATACTTATTCAGAAATACCTCCAGATAAAATTACCGATTCTATATTATTCGATAAAACAGGTCTTTTACTATCTCATTTAAAAGAGATAACAGAGAAGAATGATCCAATATCGAATATGAATCCTCAATTTTATATAGACGAATTTATTAATGCTTTTGAAAATTGCTCTAGACTTCATGCTAAAAGTGATGCATATCGATATTATTTCAACTATAATATTGCATTACAATACTTAATCCAATTAAAACATATAATTTCTGGCAATAAGCAATACAATTATACACCTAGAAATTTCACCACAAATTGTATTCCGGAAGAAAACTTACAAGATTTTTATAAGCTTGGTGCAAGCTTTGATTTAACTAAAGGAAATTCACAAAAAAGAATACTACTTGATTACTTTTACGAAACACTATATAATTTACCTATTAATTCTAACAAAATAAAAACGGCATGTGAACTTATTTATGATCGAGATTATTTCTGGAATTTTCGAGATATCAGCACACATACCTCAAAAACTGCAAAGAACAATATATACCGAAGTTCTAGTCTCTCATTATTCTCAGACATAAATACATCTAAAGCATTGTTAGTAAAAAATAATATTGAAACCATTATTGACTTACGAGCCGAAAGCGAAGCAGATAAAATCCCATATAAAAGTGAGGTGACAGATGATATAAGCTATTTTAATATCCCATTCGACCCATGGAACCAACCAGAGTGGTTTAAAGCTGATAAATCCAAGCATATAGGTACTAATGCAGAAATTGCATACAGATATTTTGTTCTCGCCTGCAAAAATGAAATCAAAAACGTTTTTCAAACTATATTAAAATCTAAAAATGGCATATTAATTCATTGTCATGCTGGAAAGGATCGTACAGGAATAATTGTAGCTTTAATTCACTTATTACTTGAAGAAGAAATCAAAGTGATAGAAAAAGATTACCTAGCCAGTAACATGGATACATCAATCGATAAAATCAATATTTTACTATGCGAAATAGAGCGAGTAAATGGAGTGATCCCTTATCTTTTATCTTGTGGGTTGAGCATGTACGAAATAACTACTTTAAAAATGCAACTATGCCAATAAATACTCTTAAAAACGAGCTAAAAAATGAATTCACTGGTTACTGGTCTTATTTGGCTATTCAATCAGCATGCAAAATAAATCTTTTTGACATCATAGAAGAACAAGAGGCTACGATTGAATCAATTTGCCATAAAACAAATTCAAAAATAAGTATAACAAAATACTTACTTAATTTTTTAGTTGAAAGATCATATCTCACAAAAAATAAGGCACATTATTATGCTTTGACTAATAAAGGCTCATTATTAACCGAAAAACACTCAAGCAGTCTAAAATATGCCTGTATGCTTTGGGGAGAAGAACATTTGTTTTCGTGGCAACAACTGCCGCATACCCTAACAACAGGAGAATCTGCATTCGAATATCTATATGGAAAATCATTTTTCAATTATTTAAGAGATAAGCCTGAAAAACTGCACGAATATCATAAAGCTATGAACGAATATGCCAGAGATGATTATTCAACAATTACAAAAGCTCATGATTTCTCCATTCATAAAAGCATCATGGATGTTGGAGGAAGCTTGGGTACACTTATCCAAAACATTGCAAATGCCAACCCTCATGTTGAATCTTTTTTATTCGATAAACCCGAACTTTCAAACTTTATTAAAGAAGATCATTTTTCAGCATTCTTTGGGGATTTCTTCAAATCAATACCAGCTGTGGCAGAAGCCATAATCATGAGTAGGGTAATTCATGATTGGGACGATGAAAAAGCCTTAGATATTTTAAAAAATTGTCACAAGGCTATTCCTTCAAATGGCACTCTTTATTTAGTTGAGAATTTAACTGATCAGATTGACAATAAGGCAAGTTTACTATCCCTTAACATGCATCTTGTCACAAAAAGTTTTGAACGCAGTTTAACTGAGTATAAAAAACTTTTAGGAAAAGCTGAATTTAAGATTGTAGAAACAAAACGAATAAACTCAAATCAACATTTACTGATAGCCAAAAAACAATATGGATTATAAAGAGATTATACTTGATGATAATGGTAAGATATTTACTATTAATGAAAAAAACATCTATAACAAATCTTTTATTGAAGCTTTAAAGTTTCACGAACCTGGACTTGCACCTGTTTGTGATGAAACAGGCTGGTATCATATAAAAACCGATGGCTCCCCTCTCTATTCAGAAAGATACAAAAGGTGTTTTGGATACTATTATGGAATAGCTGCAGTTATTGATTCTTCGAACAATTGGTTTCATATAGACACAAAAAGTATAAGGGTCTACGAACAAAATTATAAATGGAGTGGTAATTATCAAGAAGATGTTTGTACAGTACGAGATTCTAGTGACAATTATTTTCACATTGATAAAAAAGGCAACAAGATTTATTCAGATCTTTATTCTTACGCGGGAGACTTTAAAGATTCATATGCATGTGTCCGTTTACAGAATGGATACTTTAAGCATATAGACTTAAACGGGAAAGATTTAAATGGCCATTTATATAAAGATTTAGGAGTATTTCATAAGAATTTTGCAACAGCCAAAGATAACATTGGATGGTTTCATATCGATAAATTGGGAAATAACATTTATCAAGAGAGGTATTTAATGATCGAACCTTTTTATAATGGATTCGCCTTAGTTGAAGACTTATCTGGAAACAAAAAGGTGATTGATGAAAAAGGTGTAGTAACGCTAACTCTAACAACAACTCCATAATAATAACACAATCTAACAAAGCATCTATTCGAAAACATCTCCAGTGTTTCAGACAATTTCCTCAAATAGAATGATCACTTAATCAATTTACTTAAAATGCAATAATATCAAAATTACAGTAACAACATATCCACCATTTAATTAAACCTTACCATAAAGTATGATAAAGCTGGCAATTCATTATTGGATGATTAATTAGACCTATTAGCATCTAAAAACAAAATTTCTGTCGATGTTCTTTAAGGCGAGATATGGAAGGATAAAACTTTTCATTTTCAGGGAGAAATATTGGCCGATTTTGAAATTCAATCAAACCATTACTCGGAGAATAATCACGAACATTTTTATGAATTAAAATGGTATAATCATCAGTTATAGCAAGCATCCCTCTATCAAAAGCTCGATGCATTGTTGGAGACATTGCAATGCCATTTGTTATGGTATCATCATGAGTATCGGCAAATGGGATAATATGACAAGCGTCAACCATAGACATAGTAGCTGAAAAATCTATTTTAAGACCGGTAATAGCACATTGCTGATTGTAGATTAGTTTTACGGCTTTTCTGAATGTAGTGCTTCTAATAACCAGCTCTTCTTCGATTTCCTGTTTAGGCTGTTCTTTTAGTATTCGTTTTACTTTCCTTGCATAGTTATGAGCTGGATCAAAAAGAATTTCTTTCTGAATGGCCTGAGTTATTAATTCATTACTTGCATTCAACTCTTGATTTGGGAAATAAGTTAATAAAATTGTTTGACGCAATACTTCTCTTTGAACTGGATCCATTACTTGCACATAGAATTCTTCTGATAGTTTGGCTGCAGCTACACAATCAACCAAGGCTCTGTAGCTTTTTATAGAGTTACTATTTGTTACCAGTAATTTCATTCCTGGAAAAGTAATGAGTTCCCAAAACTTCCCTTTTTCATTCTTCAAATGGAAAAATGGCAATGAGAAATTTGGCGTATGTCGCGTAAGGACCAATTGATCCCATATATTACGGAAATGAACTAGTAATTCTCCAGTTGGTTCAATCCAGTTGTTGATTATCTCACCTTTTTCGAATGCATGGATTACTGCCAATAGCAAAATTGGCTTGTGTGGGGCTGGACCGTACTTGGTTGTGCCTCTTTTTAAATTTACTATGTTATTTATAACCACCTCCAGTACTTTCAATACAGGCAAATTTATCATTAAGCAGCTTAGAAATCATACTCATTAATTTTCTCCTGAGAATTCTGTAACTTATCTAGTATCTCTCTTGAAAATAGCACAAACTTTAGTTCAATATTCTTAGAATTTGTGGACTGTGTTAAAGTAATAAACACATATACATTAGAATTACAGCCTATTACATTCAGATATTCATTCTCAATACCTCTTGGTTCTTTTGATAATTTAACGTTATAATGGTTTCCAACATTCTGTATCCACTTATCAATTTCAGCTGTTGAAGTTTCATCAATATTTACCATGTAAATAAACTCACATCCAATAACAATCTCTTCTTGAGTATTGATTTTTAAATAACCATGCAAACCTCCTACAGATTGCCAAGATTCCAAAGGCTTATTCCCAATACTTTCACCGAGGATATATCCTTTTAAACTTTGCGCATTAGCAGAAAAACCAAAAAACAAAAATAAAACCATTAACAATTCCCTCATTAAAATGCCTCCTCCTTTGAACTCGATTGTGTTGTAAAGTTCCCATTTTTCTGTAAAATCAACTCATATGTTAGAATCCCATTTTCTATTAACTGCGATCTATCTTTCCCAAATACTTCATTCGCAATAAATCCACCTTTTACAATCCC
This sequence comes from Labilibaculum sp., assembly GCA_016342745.1. Taxonomy (GTDB): domain Bacteria; phylum Bacteroidota; class Bacteroidia; order Bacteroidales; family Marinifilaceae; genus Paralabilibaculum; species Paralabilibaculum antarcticum. The sequence goes on along the minus strand of JAEINT010000002.1, from coordinate 453,025 downwards.
ATTTGAATTTCTCTTCATTACTTTGTTAGGATTCCAACCTTTACCGTAATAGAAAAAAGTCTGATAAGTACCATCGGGAAAATCAAAAGTAAAACTACTATTAGCCTTGATATAGGCATGACGAAAAACCTGTTTATTCTTCTTTATAGTAACTAATACATCAGAATTAAAAGGCGTTTTCACTTTGATCTGTGAACATCCACGTCCGCTACAAGATCCATTACCGCCAAAACAATTAGAGTATGGTGTAGCACCGGTCCAAAGTGAATTATTAATATATTTGTCGTAAATAGCTTTTTCTTTTCTCTCCTGCTCTTTTTTTATGGCTTTTTGTCGTGCAGCTTCAGCAAGATGAATCTCACGATCACGCTTCTCCTTTGCAAGTTTTTGTTCTTTCTCAATTCGGATCTGTTCTTGCTTAGCAATTCTTATGCGTTTTTCAGATTCGGATTCACATGCACCTAAAAGACCAATCAGCAGAATAGAGCCAATAGCTATATTTTTTATATTCATAATTTTATATTTCACTTACTTTTTTACCTAAAATATATTCTAATGTGTCTGTAACCTCAATTCCACTCTCCATTTGTAAAAAAGCCACTTTTTTGTTAGCAAATGTATCAATCATGCTTGGCTTATTAGCAACAAAAGTATTTCCAATTTCAAAATCAAAAGATTTGCCTAAGGGCACCTGTCTGAGCATACATTTATTAATTGATGGAGCACCTACCTCACCAGGTGCTACTTGTAAGAATGGCTCTGATATAATTTGAAGTTTATTTATATATTTTTCGAAGCTTAAGGGAGCTGGCAAGTAACTATATGTTTTCAGCCCCAATAAATATTGCTGAATATCAAAATCATTATATTCGGTAGTAACATTATTTAGATATTCTCCTAAACACTCTCTTATCTCTCTGTATGCATCTAGCTTTTCTTTACTCTTTTTAAAATCAGACTCTCCAAAATATTTTTCTTTGAAAAGAGAATACAATGATGGCCATTTGCTGAGATATGTGGTGCAATTATTCTCATAGTGATTTTTTAGAATTTCTCGATTAATCAAGCCAATAATAAATACTGGATTTTCAAAGTCAGAATCATTAATTTGCGAACAATAACGACTATTCCACTTTCCTAGCTCTTTAAGAAAACTTTTAATTTCAATATAATAATTAGTTAAATCTATTTTGTTCTGTAATATATCTTCAAATATTTGTTTCCCAACTTTTAGTTTAACTAAAAACAATAGTAGCTCTTCTTCAATTTTTGAAATATTAGCATAAAGAGTTTTTGCATACTCATTTTTATTCTCTTTTATCTTTTTCTTCCCAAACATACCTCCTAAACAACCAGGTTTATTATCTTCAATACAGGCATTATACGTATTTAAAATCTGTTCTCGTTTGGAGTTAATATCTTCTACAATAGTATTTTTTGAATCTATCCAATATTTTGGAGATTTTAGTTCTTCAATTAATTTGAAATATTGAATTTCAATCGACTTAAACTCTCTTTCTAAACTATCGTGTTCTCGTTTTGCACATTGTAGAGTATATCTGGTAATATTGTGTCTTACTATATTGGATTGTTCAGCAAAAAGTAAACCATCGGTCTGCTTTAAAGGAGTTATACCGTCAACCACTAAATCGACAATACTTTTTACGATAAAAGCATTATGGCAAAACTTTGGATTTGCGATGTAATCATACGGTATATAGCAATATCCTTTATCTCCAAAATTGGCACCCCAAGAGTTACGTACAATAAAATATTTATCTGCATCGCTGTATCCAACAATTGTCATTGCATGATTTCCATGTTCTCCATTATTCCCTTCTGCTATATCGGCAGCTGTAGGGTAAGGAATCATTCCATTACCATGACCTAACATGAATGATCTGTATGTCTTTATTCCCACTATAATTGGGAAACCATCTGAAAGGGCTGATTTAAATATATCCTCACAAATATTTACAGATTGTGCCTCGTGCAATATATATTGTTTTGCTTCACTATATGCCTCCTCGTTCGGTTTCACATTTACATTATTATCTAAAAATGGCCAGGTTTGTGCTAAACAAGTTCCTTCCTCTTTTAATTTAATAATCGCATCATAAATACTCGAACCTGAATGAGGATCATTTTGGTTTCCTTGAGCTGACCTTGCTTGATAGTAAATAAAAAGCTTACTAACCATGGCATTATTAGCATTATTGCGTTTTGCTAAATATTCATAAGTTGCGCCAACCGCAAAAGCCGTGCAGCTAGGTGTATTTTTCTGGTCTTCAACCTTTGGAAAATAACTTCTTAAATCAATATATTTTGAAAATAATATATCTTTTGATGGAATATAAGTATCTAAATCACTACCGATACTTGGAACATAACCGTTTGCATTAATCGTAACTCCATCATTAGAAAAAATTCCATTATCGAATTTTATTTCTTTTATTCTATCTAATTCATCTAAAGATTCTTCCAGTATATAGAGGTTCTTCTCTAGTTCTTTAAGATATATTGTAGAATTTGCAATCTTACTTTTTAAAATTTGTAATCGTTTTATATCTACCTTTTTATCAGAGGGAATAAACTTTTGTAACTGATCAACTACACCATTTTCAATGTAGTCAATGTTTAACCTTTTACTTGTAAGGGAAACTCCTTTAAGAGCTTCATCATTTTCACCAATTAGATTAGCAATAAATGCTTTATTAAATGCATAATCAGTATTCTTACAATCATCAAAATTGTAAAATTTATTATTTAGAGCTTGTGTTTTATCCTTTGCAACTTCATTTACACAAGCTAATACTGGAGCAATTGTTTCATCTTCAAACTTTTCAGATAACCGAATAAGACTACTACGCGAAATATCCTCAGTTTTGTTTTTGCCAATTATTTCCTCAAAACCAGGACCTTTTGAGCTTTTAATTAATTCTGAAACTGTTTCATCGAATATGTCGATATTTTCTTCTAGAAATTTATTGGTTTTTGAAATAAGGTAATCCGTGTCTACTTCTGATTCCGAATTAATATCAATTCCCTCTTTATAATAACCATCAATCATTAATCTGTTAATGGTATATTTTCGTACTAAAAGATCATCGAAGTTAATTATCCCTATACCGAATGCACCAAATTTACTTCCATCATTAATAAGCACATTGCCATCATGTAACATGGTAGCAGAAAAAAGTTCGTTTAGTGCTTTTGCAATGTAAGTGTAATTAAAATCAATGTTTAGTGTATTGCGATTTACATTATCTAAAATAAAGAAATTACTAAACTGATCTTGAATTGTAGACGATTGATTGATCCTTTCTAGAAAAATATAAGATTGCTTTTGATGCTTCCTTATAATATCAGGGGTATTCTTATCTTCCTGATTAAGATATAGTCGGTGTCCAAATGCAATAACTTTTACATCAACACCAGACAAAACACCCGCATCACCTAATTCTTTAATTTGATTTAATATTGCACATAATATTTCGTCTGTTCCCTTTTCAAATGTTGGGACGAGAATATGAATAATTGCATTACCTCCAGTAATGGTAAAAAACCTATCCGTAACTGAGTTAGCAAGTTTATTTAGTTCAAAATAGGCTTTTTGTAAGGCAATAGATAAATTATCATTTTGGATAGCATTTAAAGGATCAGTAAAGGAATTAAGTTCTCCTATTTCAGAATCAATTTCATTTGCTATGTTCTTGATTACAATTTTACCATCCTCGATTACAAAAGTTTTATTTAGGGTTAATGTTTTTAAACTTTTATCGTAAACACTAAGGTGTTCTTCGAATGTTTCAATTAAATCTTTCGAAAAATCACCTATCCCTATATTTAATGATGGAATTGCTCTTGCCATAGTAATATTTGTAAAAAGGGTACTATTTTATTATAGCACCCTTGATTATTTATTATGAATACATTAATTACCTAACTTCTTTTTAAGGAAATTAATTTCATCTTTTAACAGATTAGCAATTTCTTTCCATTCTCGAGTTTTTAATTTGTCTTTTTCAATGCCACACTGACTGGCACTATCCAAATAGGTAGATCCTTCCTTAATGGTATTTATTAACCTATCGTTTTCTTCCGAACCCATCGCCTCAATCTTTTTCTCTATAATTTTTTCCATTTCCTCGTTTAGAGTCTCAGATTGAAACTTTTTAAAAGCATCATCACGATAATTAGAAGATGCTATTTCTAACCAATAGTCATCTAGAGCATCTCCTTTATCAGGGCTATATACGTAATAAGTTCCCTCCTCATTTTTGATAAATCCATATATAAATCCTCCAACCCATGACGCTAGAATGTTATTCATATCTTTTTGCTTTGGCTCAATGGAGAATTCTTCTCTCTTCATTCTTGTTAGCCAATTAGAGTCAATATGATGACTGCGGTCACTTTTATCATATTCTTGTTTGTATCCCATAACATCACTCACCGCAAAAATTGGTGCTGCCGCCTCCATTCTATATATTGATATTCGCTGAGGATCTCTAGTTTGATTAAATGAGATTTTCTCTCCAGCTTGAAGAATATCTGAAAACAATTCTTTTTCTTGTTTCTTAAGCCTAGAATTAGTGCTATCAGGTATTCCCATTACGAAGTCGTAATGACGCTCTTTCTCCATATATCCATGGAAATTCGTAGACCATAATGGTACTGATTTCTGAACTAAGTTTTCGATAGTTTGCTTGACCTTTTCTTCTGGATATCTGTTCAATACTTCATCAATGGTTATATTACGTAAATCTAATGCTCCATTTAATTTTTTCGAATATTGCCACAGAACCTCATCCATTTCTTCAACTTCGTAGTTTCCAAAATCTAATATTTTATTATTTTCATTTAATGTTTTTATAAAACTTTCTGGATTTATATCAAGTTCATTAACTGTTACAGTATTCAAGTCAGACTTGTGTAACTCTATAATAAATGTCTTATCTACGTCGCTTACATCATTCTGAATCGATCTAGATTTAGCCAACGCATTGTCAGCACAGGTTTGCATCTTAGCCTTTAAACTTTCTAACTTTTTTTGTTTTTTATTAGTAGCTTCAGTTAAAGCATTTAAAAACTTAATGGCATATTTGCGCCTAATAGTTTCATGAGTATTCTTTGCCATAGCCATTACAGTTGCCACTAATTCTTCCTCATGTTCATCAATTCTTTTTTGTTTACCAACAAGAGCAAATTTGTTAGCAATTTTTTTATACTCCTCACATAAAATCTGAATTCTACCGTCAATGGATGGAAACTTTCTTTCTAATTCGGCAAGTTCCGAGTCCATTTCATCTCTAAAAATATCAAGACTTTTCTGGAATATTTTATTAAATTCAATAGCAGTACCGATGCCTTTATTTTGGTTTATAATATTTACAACCTCAGCTTTATATTTAGCTATTATTCTTCCTACTTTTTCAGTGTAGTTACTTGTAACTTCTCTATCTGCAAAATTTGAAACATTATTCAAATACGCCTGAATGTCACCCTTGGGATTTTCAATGTCAATACTAGATATTGGCACTTTAGGTGAAGAATGCAGTAATGAATCAATAATATCATCTACACCATTATTTTCTCGAATAGACACATCATCTCTATCAATAAACGAGTCAACAGTATTTGTCACATCAGAATCAATCTCCAACAACTTGTTACACAGAATATTAGTTGCTTTATGAGCGTAAATATTTCCTAGTTTATTTCCATCGTAATACAACTCGCTAACACCCATTCCATGAGCCCAAGACATTTTATTTTCAATATCTAATGCCCCACCAGCTGCTGCTGCTAATACGTTGTCATAGGAGCTACTTACAGACCCAGATAGCTCACTAGCACCTGTATACATACCCATACCTATTAATTCCGAGATATCCTTAATATGAGATATTACATTACCTTGGTTATTAATATTATTTACGGTAAATACTATGTCAAAAGGATTGTCAACACTTTCAATTTTTTTATCACCATAATTGATAGTAATCGGATTAGAACTATAATCCTGATGCATTAGATAATCCAAATCGACCAAAGCACCATAACCATTAGGAATAACATTCTTCATTGATGGTCCTGTTGCCATTGTTCTAAATACATCAGGCAACACTGCAAAAGCAATAGTTGTCATTGGACTATTTGGTCCCTTAAATGGTTTTATAGCTTCTTGAATAATATAGGCAGTATCTATAAAAGTACCACTTCCTGTTCCTCCTCCAATAGAAAATACAAAGTTAATTTCAACACCACTCCCATTGGCTTTGAATTTCTTATCATCTGAATTTTTTATATTCATAATATCAGTCAGTCTGCTACCTACTGCATTATGTATTAGCTTATGATTAAAAAAAAGAGCAAATCTACCATTTGAACGTATTTGACCAGCACCATGAGTCATCTTAGTCATAGTTCGTAAATTCGGCTCAGGAACCCAATCAAAAAGTGTATCTTTATGCCTTAAATAAGGTTCTTTAGCACTTACCACTTTTGAGTATACAAACTCATTTTGTTCTATTTTTATTTCTTCACCTCGATTACTCTTTACTGATTTGTTTATTACCTCTTCATCAGTATCAATACACAAGAAGCCAATCATTGGCGGTATCTCACCAAACGAGTCCATGAATCTTTTTTTTGTATGTAGTACAGCCTCTGCACCAGTTCCACCAAGCCCAATAAATAGACTGCGTTTTAGTTTTGCTACCATCTTTTTATTAATTATTTGTGAATTCTATTTTTATCTTTTCTTCTGTAACAATAGTGTAATTGTTAAACTTTTTCAGAGTACTTAAAAAATCATTAGAATTAGGATCCTGATTAGATATTTGAAACTCTAATGGAAGTTTATATTTTACCTCTTTTTTACTACCAGGTAATAAAATGAAATCTTTAGTCCAAATGGAATTTTGGTTAAATAATATTCTACCTCTAAATAATTTATCAAATCCCGATTGAGAATACTTATTATTAGTAAAAACTACCTTTCTAACACCTTTGTATTTTATGGATTTAAAATATGGATCGTTGATAGTTATTTTCCCTTTTTTCATTTTTGGATATACTAAGTTCCTTAAAATTAGAAACCAAAGAATAATAAATGATAAAACAACAACTGCAAAAATAAATAGCGTCAATGCTAATGGGTTAAATACCTCATTATATTCATATTGAACTGCCATTACCCTATTATCTGATCCTAAATCAAAATTCCCAACTCTATCAAGATTATGATTCTTTACAGCTAAATACAAATATTCTTTCTTTTGGGCAGCTCCAGGTAAAATTTTAATAGCTACTTTAACAATATTGCTACTATCTATTTCAGACGCTTGAATAAAAAAACTATTACTCGAACACAATTTATTATTCACTAATAATTGAAAGCAGGCATCATTAATTGTGTTTCCTTCTTTATCAACAACAAACAAAGTGACATAAGCCTGTTGCTCTTTAGCAAAATCATTAAAATCTATACTGAGTTTTTTCTCTATTAATGCCGTATCCTTACGAACACCTAAAAAAGGTTTATAGTACTCCAAACAGCCAAAATTAAGACAATCAAGTTGAGCTTCTCTTTCTGAAATATCATCACAAGAAATAAAAAGAGATAATCCTGCAAAAATCAATAGGATATTAATTATTTTCATCTTCAATAATTTTGATTGTTAACACTTTTTCTCTCTTATTTTTCAACAGAATATTAATTTGCGACGGAGTTGAAAAGATCCTTGGAAACTTATTGTTATCTATAATTATTTTAAGGGGGATATTGAACTCTAAGGGTATTTTCAACATTTCACTAGGTCCTATCTTAGGATTTAGACTAAAGTTTACAACACCATTATTTATTCTTGAGCAATCGATATCAGTCAAAGAAAAATATGGATTGTCCTCAAGTTGAAGTTTAATCTTAAAATCTGATGGTAGTTTATCCATATGATTTGACACAAAAGATAAACTTGAGGAATAATTTTGTTCTCTTACATTAATAGGAATGGAGGTAGAAGATGGACGCAATTCAATGATATCAATATCAGTTCCTTCAACAAATTCAATTCTGTTACAAGAATTAATAATACCCTTTAGTCTTGCATCATTGGCAGCTTCGGTAAGCATTACATAAAAAGCAAATGCATCTTTTTGCTTGGCCTGACTGCACCAATTTTCAATGTGAGAGTACAAACAATCTTTAGTATTCTTTTTACTATTCTGTTCACCATCGGTTAGTAAGAATATATAATTCCTTCTTTCCGAATTAAGAAGTTCAAGTGCCTTCTCCCAAGCCGAACAGATATTTGTTCGGGTCACCTTTAAATTTGCCTTTTTTATACTACGAATCTTGTCTATTATTTGCTTTTTACCTGACACTGTAGCGTCTTGTTGCCAAACATCAAGAACCTTATCCTGAAAAGGCAATACTACAATTTGAGTTCTTTCATCATCGACAGATTGAATCGCATCAATTAAACTCGTTCTAACTGATTCAAAAATATCTGGTGAATCACCGTACCCAAACATAGAAAGTGTACAATCAAATAGAAATACACGTTGTTCCTCTTTGAAATTTTGCGTTTTAACCTGTGTAATGTTAATAAAGAACAACAGAATAAAAATAAAGCACACTCTTAACATAAGTTTTAATCTTTGTTTGATAATTACTTTTACATCTATGATTAGCGAATAAAAAAGAATGATATTTTAATAAAAAATCTATCTATTTCTAATTAAACAGCACGTATAACAACAATTAACTTAAATTTTACAAGAAACTATAAATTATCGCAAAAATCTATATCAAATAGCACTTTTGATCAAATAAAAAAAATACATAACATATCATAAATATGTATTCTAATATGAATAGAAATTGTACAACTTGGAATGATCGAATAATGTAAAAATGTTAAAAACAACAATGATAGGAATCAGATTACATATTCGACATAAACTATACGGAAGTTTATACTAATAGTTACATTCGCATAAAAATATGTTAATGTTTTAAAACTACTTATTAATTATGATATTTTGGGGTGTCAAATGTGTCAAGTTTATGGTATTACCATAACTACCATATTAGCCACTCGTTATGGCAATACCATACTCCCCTGAATGAATGGCAACATCAGAAAAATCCAAATTAACTTTCAAGACAAACCTAATTAAGGATTGCTAAAAATATTGGTGAGATAGTATCATTATTTTACACCTCAAAAGGACTCAGATTTATTAATAAATCTTCTCGTATTTGTCTTAACTCGTCATCTGTAAGAGAGGCACTACTGAGAGCTTCAATAAGTTCTTCCTGTCTTGGCTGACCAAATGTTAAACGATATAATGCTAAAGTTGTTTTTAATTGCTCGTATCTAGACTGATCTTTACTTAATTCGTGCATCGGAACAAAACGTTCAATCTTTGATTTTCCATCATCTAAATACCAGAAAGGTTTAATACCAGATCCATCTTCTTCATATTTCTTTTCTGCCTTATCAAACAGATTTTCCCATATAGAAGATTTAATATTTCTATCGATATCTACATCAGGGATTAATTCTGCGACTTTATTCCTTATTACTAGACCTTTAAATCTATTTATCCTACCTTCTCGTTGCTCTAAATCAATAGCATTATGAGGTAAATTCCAATGAAATATCTTACGACAATAGAAGTGAAAATCCAATCCTTCCTGACCTATTGATGTTGATGACAATACGAATGGCCGAAATGGGGAATTAAAAACAGTACGTACATTTATTGATCTACTACTACCACTTTCAGTACTCATATTCTGCTCTCCAAAATTCACTGCAAAATGACATCTCATCTTCTTACTTTTAGATGAAGATCTTCCATCATGTAAATCAACATCTATACTACTAGTGTTAACTGTTAATACATCACACAAAAGTCCCACAACTTTCTCAATATCTTCCTCTCCACCACAATTCATAAGCATATAAACATACTCATCTAACATTGAACAAATATTACCAGAAGCACAATAATTCAACACTTTCTTCCAGTACTCTTTCCCTTCTGAAACCATTCGTACTGCAGATACAGACTCAAGTTTATTAAACATCTTTAAAAATGAATCTGCAATCACAAAGGACTCTTCAAATAACTCATCACACTTATAATCATAATTTTGACTTAATGCATACATAGCCGCATTTGCAGGAGACGACAAGCTCATTTCTGACAAAACTGAGAACAAATCATTTGGGAAGCGTCCCAATTTTGATTCTCCGCTAATTAATTCTTTTATTGTATTTTTTAATTCTTTTAGATGTTTAGATAAACTCGTTTGCCTATCTCCAATTAAATTGTCGATATGTTCAATATTTTCAGACACTATATAATCAATTAATGGAGATGCAACCCAGTACCACTTAACATCTTCAGGGCTTCTTTTATCGACATATCTTGACTCAATATTGTATGTGTTGAATATTTGATTAATCTTTATTTCTTGCTTTTTCTTCACATCAGCATAATCCAAATTAAATTCTGAAATATCATTTAAAACATTAAGCTTTGAGAATTCAATTGAAGGATAGCTCAATACAAAATTAGACATACGATTAGATGATCTCTCCTTTTTCTCAGTACTAGAATAAGTCAAAATCGAACTAGGTTTTCTTCCAAAATAGGTTCTCTCTTTATCTTCTCTTGTTTTTCCAATATCTTCTGATCCTATTGTTCGCCTTTCAGCTACATAAGATAACAATGTAGAGATTGCACGAGGAGCCATAACCCACCCTGAGAACACCAATATCTTGGAGAAATCTTTACCTTTCTCATATGCACTAAATGGTTTATATAAAGGCTTTGAAGGAGGAACCCACAATAAAAATTCCGCACCGTGCTTAAAACACTCTTCTGCAAGCATTCTTATCTTTCCATTAGGCAGAGACGGTGATCCCTCATTAAATACAACAGGTTTATAATGATTTATTGCATTAAATGATAAACATGTTGATTCATTCTTCTTAAAGAGAGCTTTAATCTTATTATCTCTTTTATTAGCTAATAAATGCTTATACACCTTATATCCATGCAAATAGGATAATGGATAGGGAGCAGACTTAGAAAACTCTAAAGTTGATCCAAAACGTTTAGACTTGTTAGGAGTCAATACCTCCAACTCTCTAACCAACTTATCTAATGCAATAAAATTTATTACATCTTCACTTATTACATTTATCTTTTTCCCACTGTCCAAGATCATATTATCATATTCCTTGGCTACACTCATTCTTTCATTTCTACTTAAGAATGTTTTAAATGATTGTTCTAAATTATTTTTTAACTCTTTAGCTTTTTCAGGATATTCTATTGCATCCTTGGGGTGTCTTAATATCTCAAAGAATTCTTCTTGATTCTTTCGAAAACCATCCCACAGACTATCACCTTTACTCCCGCCCAAATATTTAACTACTTTCTTAAATTCGCTATGATGTTCTTCTCCATTTATCTGATCTATTTGGGTTGTAAAAGGTTTAAACGGAGTCGCAGATAGTAATAACACCTTCGCATCATCATTCTGTAAAACAGCCTTTGCTATCACTCCTGCTTCCGACTCTTCCCCATCAAGCAAGGTTTTAAATCGCTGGAATTCATCTAGAATAAATAAGTCCGCATCTAAATACGACACACAGATTAATGTTAACTCTCTTCGCAAAACACGAATTATCTCGTAACAAAAATGTCCGGGACTTTGATCTTGATCGGAATCAAGTTTATACAATAATCCTTTCAATCCATTATAGAAGGATTCATATTCTTTATTTTTTAGATATTCATATGTTCTTACTAGTCCTTGGTCAGAGTAAGGTATTTCTTTTAATCTAGATGTAAAAGAATGGTATAATTCAGATCTTAGTGAGACATTATCTAGAAAATGATTTACTTTATTGTTCCAGCTATCTTCACCTATTCGATTACCCCGCATAAGCTCCTGAAAAACATCTTCTTTCGATTGAAAAAAAGCATTAATATGTAATAATTTAAACAAAATAGCACGTTCGTCCTGTAAACCTATACTGTTTGTTAATTTAAGAGATGTGTCTGGAGTTAATGTACTAAGTCTTAATAATTGCCCTTCAATCAACTCGGGTTCTTTAGCCAAAAACAAAAGTCTATTCAGTATATTTGGACTTTTCCCAAATGGATTTAGCTTGGAAATATTTTGATGAGCCAATGCTTGATTTGAACATATATAAACAACATGAAAAGCTTTATCAGAGTCTCCATTATGAGCTACTGATTTTGCAATCACTCCCTTTGCTATTATCGTTTTCCCTAAACCAACCTCATCAGCTATAAGAACTTTATTTCTATTCTCATCCTTAAATTGTCGAAGAACATAATCAACCGAAGCTTTCTGAAACCCCTTTAGCTGCTTATTTATTTTTTCTACTGTTTCTTCAATAACATCAAGCATGTGCAAATTCTTTAAAGACATTCCATATTGGTTCAAAATCACGCATTATTTCACTGTCAGTATCAATTTTTTTTAAACGATCTACAATCTCTTGTATCTCACGTAATTTCTTTGGAGAGCGAGAAGCTGCTAACATTAAATATTCATATATGGGTGTTGAATCATTAAAAAATAAATTCTGAACAGAAAGCTCGTTAGAACCACTAATACTCTCTTCTTGTATCTCAAGCACACCTTCATACTGATCAGGAGAAAGTATAAACTGTAGATATTTAAAAAACTTAATCTTACTATTAATCAAATTTGTAAAAATGACGTTTTCTCTTTCTTCGGGAATTTCAACATCTAACTTCAATAAGATATTAGACACTTTCTCTTTTCCTGAAAAAATCTCAAATTCCAGAAAACAGGATATGTCTGATATACCTATTTTAAGATATTCTAATCTATTTTTCTGACCTAAATGAACCACTTTAGAATCACTCTTTCTATTCAGTAATTTTGCATTTATTGTATATTCCTCACCTATCCATTCTTTTAAAGATGCATGCACAATAAGATCATATAAATCATTCTCCTCACGTTTTATAAGCTCACCCTTAAAATCACTTTCAACCAAGAAGTATTCAATTTTCCTAACGGCTTGCTCAAGAGTAACAGCTTCAGCATCCTCCATACCCTCTTCAAGAGGTTCATAATCGCAAAAAATGCTGTACTTATCTTCAATTAATTGCTTTTTAATAACTGATAATTGCGTTCTTGCCTGAAAAGATTGAAACTTCACTAAGAACTCTGCGTTTCGTCCATATGCTGGATCAGTACAATTAGCTGACCCCATATACCAATCTGTATGTTTTTGTTTTCTCCCTATAAAAATTTTAGCATGTAGATTCTGCATTAAAGCATTTCCTTCTTCACTATCGATACACGACTCTCCATCTACAACAGTAGAATTAATACAATATGTCTCAATTTCACTTAAGGCTTCAGAAGGAAGCTTATCCAACTCTTCCTTACGAGAAAATAAACATATCTTATTATTACTATTCTTCAATTTTTTTAAAGTAGTTATATCGACGAAAGGAGAAACAATAAGAAGCTCATCATATACTTCATTATCCAATGGATTCGGAAAAGTGTTTATCTTATTATCAAAACCTAAAATAGGATAAAATTCTACTCCTGTAAATCCTTCTGGAATATTAAAATCAATAGTCTTTAAATCGGAGAAGAAACTATTGTTTATATTTCTTTTACTTTCCAGATAGAAATAGTTTAGATAATCACATAATTTTTCAGACTCTCTATTCTTCTTATTACCTGGTTTTCCTTCTACAAAACAGGCCACATCCCATGAACGATCAAAAGTCAGATTTCTACTCAGAACAATAACTCTATACAAAACTTCATCTTCGTTTTCAAACCGCAAAACCCATAACTTGGGATGAAAAGATGAATTTTGAGTTGAAGGAGTAATTTCTTCTACACAAGATTCCATAAAGGCCAATAAATTACTGTATTTATCAGTTACATTTATCTTTCCTCTCTGGCAAAACAAATCTACTTTATCTTTACTCTGTCGTATTGCGTCTAATATATCGTAACGATTCTTTTGAAAATCCCCTTCCATATTCTTAGAATAAAACATGGAAACAGGTATAGCAAGCAAAGCATATAGATCAAGAGAGTAACTTGTTCCTACAGCTTTTATTAATGTGTATCCCTCTGGTGGAGATAATAACTCACCATAGTTTAATCTATCATCCTTTGTATTTAGCATTCTGGATATCTTTAATAATTGATTGAGCTTGCTTAAAACGATACTCTAATCCTCTTATGCCGACCCAGTCAGCATACTCGCCTGATGAACCATGTAGCTTTGCTTTATTTTTCTTCTTATATACTTCCTGACAATAAACCAATCTATCCAATAAGTCTACATCTATATCTCCCCTTGTTACTTCCTTAAGCCAGGCACGAAAAAACAATTGTGTTTTCTCATCTGTACCGTTCGCTAAATCACTAAATATATAATCAAAATCAATCATTGATATATCGGCCAACCTTTCTTGTAGCTCATATAACCATTCTTCCCACTCTAAATGTAAATCTGAAGAACAATTATCCGAATATCTAGGCAATTTGATATTGTATCGTATGTGTGCGCCATGAAGCAAGAAATCAAAGTTTAGAGCTATTCTAAGAATATTCTTACTCTCATCCATAAGAGAATCATCTTTCAATAGCTTTATTGCCATCTCTTCAAAATTATTAGATTCAATGATCATCTTCCGGCGATCAGCTGATACTAAAAGCTGGCGTAACAAGTTTCCCTCATTCTTAACTGTTCCTTCAGTACTAATAAAAACATCATAAAGAAAATCCGCCTCTCTAGCAGTTAATTCCATTATTACGTTTTCATCTATTATTGAGGAGTCTGGAAGTTGAATCCTACAACTATTATCAATAAGCATATCCTCATCATCCAGTTCTTCTCCCACATGATTATCAACATTAGTCCTTGATAAATCATTCATCCGCAAATATTCTCCAAGCGAACTGCTAGTTTTGATTATGCCATGTATTTTTAAACCATTCCAATATATTGAAGAAGGTTTACGTGCCAATTCTTTTCCTTGTTGAGCAACATTAATTCCAATAACACCATGTCCTTCTTCCTTCTTATGATTCCCGACCAAAAGATGCATCACCCTATTCTCTTCATCATTCAAATAATCGGCAAATCTCTTGTTCTTATGATTCTGAGTATAAGAAGATAATATCTGTGCTATTATAATAAAGTATTTCGGTCGTGTATGGATAGTTGATACACCAGGAAATAACCAATCAGCTATTGAATCTCTTACTGTACCAATCCCTAGCTCATCAACCGAACCACCCTCTCTCAATAAATCCATAACTGAGAACACTCTATTTCTGTCATCATGGGAGAAATCTATCCATCCTATACCTGCCTTCATAATCTATTACTATATTGAATGAATACTGCCAATATAAAACCTCCAAATAATATAAAGGCTAAGGCCAACTATTTTAAATTTTGGTGGTAAAAAAAGTACTTTGTTTATTTATCTTCTTTTCGTTTTTATCCTTTACAATTATTAGCTAGTAGTAAACCTCCTTCGTATCCATTTAATAAAAGTATAGACTCCAACTACAGCAAAACTAAATACGACCAACCATCCAAAAGCCTCCTTTTCTCTTTCTTTAATGCTTACTGCTACTCTTTTATGAAGATCTTTAAAGCAGGGCTTCAATTGTTTATTACCATTCACTTTAAAAGATTCTGGATCAACTAGAAAGTATTGAGTTACATTTGGAATAAAACTACCAACATTAACTCCATCTTGAACAAATGCTACAATCGGTTTCCCATGGCTATATGCCATGGCAGATTCAACCTGAATCATTTCGGGTACAGCATATACCAACTTTTCCAAGTTAGATATTTCTGATTGAAGGTAACGGGGTGGAGCTGCAGCGACTAAAATATCACATTGCTCTATTTCTTTTTTCATTGAATCTGAAATTGGCTCTGCGTAGTTTACATGACGACCAACTGTTCCGCAAGGTTCAAAACCATATTTCTTTACTATTTTTTCAATTGCTGCATTAAACTCTAAATCTTCTTCTCTTACACTACAGCTAATAAAAGCTTTTGGTTTATTCTTTTTATTCATTAAGGTTCTCGCTATTTTTTAAGCAAATCCTTCCATCTCCTAAATCTTCAAACAAATGATGATATCTCCCCTTGCTTTGGATTGCTCTTAATTCTATTTGTTTTGAAAGCGGTATGTTTCCCTTACGTATTGGAAACAAGTTACGCTTCTCTATAAATTCTTCGATTTGTTCGAAAGAAGCTTGTCGACTAGGGAGGCTAATTAACGCAATCACCATAGCTTCATGAAGTGACAAAAGATTCTTTCGGTTCATTTATTCTGTGTTTAAACATTGTCAGGCCCCAAAAGACACTAACCAGTTTCTTTTATTTAACATCCTCCCTAGAGAGAAAACTACACTCCCACATCTGAAGCCATTTCAATTTTATCATTAAAAGGATAAATTTATCTATTTGACTCCTCAGGAAAAATAGAAATTTCGAAGCCACCCCTAATGATAAACTTTTTGAGGAGGTTGTGGGTTTTGATTTTTACTTTTGGAGGAGGTAGCTTGCTGCCCTCGACCTTTTCGAAGTAGATTTTTGCTAGTTTGTAATTAACGGTAGCTTTTAGTTCGTCAAAGTGTCCGTATTCGTTGATATTAGCTTCTGTAATGCCTTTGTTCATCATTTCTTTAAGCATCGTTGCATCTAAGCCCAATAGGGCTGTGATGCTTTGTATCTCTTTGTTCTTGGCGTTGAATTGATAGTCTGTTATGTAATCTCTGAAACTTTTATCACTTTCTATTTTTGCTTCTCCTCGTTCTATGTCGTGAAGAAAGAGCGCAGCGTATTTCTGTTCTTCTTGTGTGAGCGAAGCGAATGATTTGTGTAGTTCGTTTTTGGTTTGCTCTAGCTGTTCTTTATCAATACCATCTTGAGACAATGCTTTGAGATATTTCTCAAAGCGAGTATTCATATATTCAGCATCAATTTTATCCGTATCAATTTCTGTTAGGTAACCATCTATTTCGAAAGGCACATCTTGTGTGCCACCTTCACCACCTCCACTAAAGAGTTCTTTGTATCTTAATGCTAAAATAAGGTAAATACTTTCATCAAACTTTAAATCAATAATAGTCTTTGCTTTGCCTCTACCTTTACTAAACTTATACTGTAACACTTCCCAATGAAAGCCTTGTATTTTAGCAGCTTCTAAATAATTGTTTAATTGTTTAAAGAGTTTAGCGAAGCGACCTCGTTCGGTGTTATCATCTGGTAATTGTTCAAAGTTTTCTACACCTGCATTTATAAACAAATCATCTATTTCATTAAATATTTCATTCAACTTATTTAGATTAAAGTCTAATCTCTCAGCAAAAAGTCCAATTGGTTTATCACCAGAATAGAGTTTAATTGCATTATTAATATTACGCTCCATTGTATGCGGTAAACGGTAGTATCGTATTGTCCCAAATGGTTTGTCGGGACCAAATAAACGATTAGTACGTGAGAATGCTTGGATGATGTTTTGGAATTTCATCACCTTATCCATATACAGCGTATTTACCCACTTAGAATCGAAACCTGTTAGCATTTGGTCTACGACTATTAATATATCAAGTTGTTGGTCTGGTGTATTGGCAATGCGTATGTATTGAAGTTTATGAGCTAAGCGGTATGATATATCTTTTTTGAATTTAGCGTGCGTAGCAAGCGTAAAATCTTGACCGTATCTTTCATTATAATCTTCTATTATTTCTACTAAACCATCCTCTTTTGTACTTATATCACCATTATTATCAATGTTAGGATCGAATAGTGCTGTTGTTTTTAAGTCTGGTCGTTGTGCTTTTAGTAAGCGGTAATATTCAATGGCTTCGGAGATGCTACTTGTTGCAAAAATGGCGTGGAATTTATTCGCTTGGCTTAATGTAATCCAATTCTCTACAATATCATCTATCACCATTTGTCGGTGCTCGATGCGCTCGTATTGTGAACGTGGGATATAATCTTCTATGCCTTTGACATAATTGCCATCATCGCCCATTTTACCCGCCATATTGACTTCTTTCATAAAACGATTGAAGATTTCCTTTTTAGTAGGGTTGTTGTAGGCTTCTGTTTCTGTCTGTGCTTTTGCTTTACTGAGTGCTATTTCTCTGCGTAGGTCTTTGTCTTTATATGTGAGCACTTTGTAAGGATCGAAACCTAAAACGTTTTTATCACGAATACCATCAGCAATACTATAGCGGTGCAATTCATCACCAAAAACAGTAGCGGTAGTACTCATATGTATTTGGTTTTCTTCGTGTATAGGTGTGCCAGTAAAGCCAAAGAATATAGCTGAAGTAAAGGTGTTTTTAACAGCCAATAACATATCGCCAAACGTAGAACGGTGTGCTTCATCTACAACAAATACTATGCGCTTGGCATTCATTAATTTCAGGTCGTGTTCTTTTAAGCCTTCTTCTTCACTATTGATATTACTCATTTTCTGAATAGAGGTTACAATAAGTGTGTTGGCAGGGTCTGAGCTTTTGAGTTTAGTGATTAATGTATTGGTGTTTTCGGTTGCCTGTATGTCTTCCCCATCATCAGCGAAGCCACGATATTCACGAAGTGATTGAGTGCCTAGCTCTATTCTATCCATTAAGAAGACGACTTTGTCGGCATCTTTAGAGTTGGCAATCAGCTGTGCTGATTTGAAACTCGTCATTGTTTTGCCTGAGCCTGTTGTATGCCATATATAGCCCCCTCTTGCATTTTGATTTTTCCAATCGGTTTTTGACACCTTATCAGATATAGCATTGGCAGCATAATATTGATAACTGCGCATTACTTTGAGTACACCATCAGAATCATCGGCTACGGTATAGAAACCTATTAACTGATGTGCCATAGGAATGGATAGTAGCGAAGCTGCTATCTCTTTCCAATCATTAATAGGTTCGTTATTGACATCTGCCCAATGAAAGTAAAAGTCTTTATTAAATTTACCCTCAGTGCCTGGATTAGCAAAATAAACTGATTCCTCTGGCTCCATAGCCACAAAGATTTGCACTAAAGAGAATAAGCCTGTAAAGATACCTTCGTGGGCGTATTTCTCTATTTGATTGTAGGCTTGACTCACTGCTACACCACTACGTTTGAGTTCGATATGAATCAATGGCATTCCATTGATGAGTAGCATAAGGTCGCCACGGCGGTCATTTAATATTTTTGATCTACTCTTGAAGTGTGGTTGTTGTACTATTTGATAACGGCTTTGCCCTGCTGCTATTTCTCTACGGTCGTATATTTTTAGGCTGACATCTTTGCCATAGTGTAGGGGATCTTCTGGATTATCTCTTTTTATTAAGACTGTTTTACCATTAATAAAAGCATTGAGTTTGAGGGGTGATTTTAAGGTATTGATTTGCTCCATTATCTGTTGCATCTCACCCTCAGTAAGTGGTTGTTCATTCAAGCAATCAAGACCACGGTTGTTTTCAAAAAGAATATTTGCCCAATTATTAAGTAAATCTTTTTCGCTTGGATTCTTAATAACCGTATTCTCCCAACCTTTTTGTGATAGGACTTTGATTAAT
The DNA here is from genome assembly GCA_016342745.1 of Labilibaculum sp. GTDB lineage: Bacteria > Bacteroidota > Bacteroidia > Bacteroidales > Marinifilaceae > Paralabilibaculum > Paralabilibaculum antarcticum. The sequence goes on along the minus strand of JAEINT010000002.1, from coordinate 433,350 downwards.
ACTTCTTCGAATTGGGCTTCTTTTTTAAATGTCATCTTCGTAATGTGTTTATGCTTTTATACAAACATCTTTTCTAACAATGCCTTTTTGATATGCTGCAGCTTAGTGATTTCTTTTTCTTGTAAGCTGATAAGTTGGTCTAGTTTTTTGAAGTAGTTGCCTATTTTTTGTTGTTCAATAATAGCAGGAAGAGTTATTGGCATCTCTTGAAACATAGGTAAACGTAACGATTTAACTGTTGAACCAACTGCTTGATTAAAAAACCAAGCTCTAAACAAGTGTATAAAATAGAATAAAAATCTACCATCATAATGGGGCTTGTTTATTATAGCATAGGTTCTCTGATGTAAGTCAAATTTACCTATAAAGTACTTAGGGATGAAGTCTGACCCTTCACCTGCTACAATTACAGCTTCACAATCAAATAAGTAAATATCACTTGTTCTAATGTCATCAGACCTATCAAAAAAAGTGTATTTGCCTGTTAGACCAGAATCTTCTCTATTAGAACTACCTGTGGTTATTTTTGCGATTTCTCCCAAACTCTTCTCTTCCCACTCACCCTCAAAACCTTTAAAGCGGATTTCTGGGGTGGTTGCTCCGTTTTGTGGGAACATCTTGTTTAGCATTGCTTTTTTAAGGTTGAGTAGCTTGGTGTGTTTCTTTTGCTTTAGGGTGATGAGTTGGTCTATTTGCTTGAAGTATGTTCCTATTTTTTGTTGTTCAGGAAGGGAGGGTGAATAAAACTCATAGTTCTCAACATTTCCTTTTGAAATATTCTGCACTTTCGTACCAGCACCACGTTTACTAAAATATACTTGATTCTTATTAATTGCCATTGATAAAAAATAGCTATCAACATTTTGAAACGGCTTTATTTCAGCAACACGTTGGTTTAGAACATATTTTTTTGCACTAGGGATTAGTGCTGTCATTCCAAGTAAGCCCGGTGATTGTTCACTTAAAATCATTACAAGTGTATCTTTTGAAAGTGTTGGGGCTTTAATATTAATATATTTACCAGAACAAACTAAATTCCCACTCATATTTATGGACTTTAGAGTAATAAGCTCATATTTTCCTTTATTCTGAACATCATTTTCATAACTACCACCATTTGAATAAGTAGAAACCTCACATAGTTTTTTAACCTCTAAGTTCTCATTAAATTCATAAAACCTAATCTCAGGACTAATATCAACTTTACTCATTGTCTGTAGCCGTTAAGATGGTTTTAAACTCAGCAAGTCCTAGCATATCGCTGTCGTTGCCTGTTAATTCACCAATCAAAGAAGATAGCTCTTTTTCTGTTTCTTGCATTTCGCTTACTACTTCGGTATAGGTATCGGCGTATTTAGTTGCTAATGCTTCTACTTGATTGGTAAGATTGCTGATTAGTGTTTGTGGTAGTTGGTTGATTGAGTTAACTAATGGTGTAATCCATTTTAATTCTAATAGTTGGCTTACTTGTTCTGGTGTTAGCTTTTCTATGGTTGCCTTAGTCAGTAAATGAAGTTTTTCTATATCTCCTTTTACTTTCTTATTGCCATTAAGCTGTGTTTTGATGGCTTTTTCTTCTGTAATTAGCGTAGCTACTTTTATTATTTGTGTTTCGTAAGCCTCATTAGCGAAAGCTCCGTTCTTTTTTACTTCTGCTTGGTATTGTTTCGCTTCTTTGATCACTACTGCGTTTACAAAGCTGTCTTTGGCTTCGTTGAGTGTGTCGTTTTCCTTGTCCTCTTCTGATAGAGATTCTAAGATAGTATCATATTCTGCCGTGATTTCAACTAAGCGATTTTGCTTGTCTTTGAGTGCTTGTAGTTCTTTTTGCAAATAAGTTTCTTGCACCAATTCAAATGGCATAATGCGCCCTTTCCAACCGACTTGTACCTCTTGGTCTTTGCCTTTTACTTTTTTACTTACCATATTAGGCTCTACCGTAGTCGTTGCTTTTTCTCCCTCAGTTTGGATGATCTCTAAGTCGATAGCAATATCTACCCATTGATTATCGAGTAATTGGTAAGCTTCGTATTTATCAATAAGTGATATGGTACTTAGGCGTGTAAATATATCCTTGCTAAGAATAGCCTCTTCTCTTGAAATGGATAGCGAGGTTCTGTTATCTAATAGCTCCGTTTTTAGATAGGTATTGAAATCAGCAAAAGAAGTATTGAAATTAGTTATAAAGCTATCTACCTCTGGGTGCTTCGTAATGCTTTCTTTTATTTCTTCGGTCAGTAACTTAGCATTGTTGTTTTTATCTTCTGTAAATAAAGCATTGCGTAAAGCAGGAAACGCTTGCCAATAAGCGGATAGCTCGTCTATCTCGCTAGTGGGTATACCACCAAACATAGTAGCGTATATGTCCCAACTCTCTGCTTTAGCAGAAGAGTCGACATAGCGTGGTATGTTTAGGTTGTAATCGTTGTTTCTTATTTCTTCCTTGGTGACTACTTTTGAGAATTTAGGTGTATCAATGCGCTCTATCACGGTATCGGCAATGCGCTTAATATCTGATGCTCTTAACACATTGTTTTTTCCTACTTTCTCGAAGCCTTTAGAAGCATCTACAATCAAGACATCACTCTTGGTGCGCTTTTGTTTTAATACTAGAATAATGGTTGGAATACCTGTACCAAAAAAGATATTAGATGGTAGTCCGATGATGGATTCGATGTGATTATTCTCTATGAGGTTCTTTCTTATCTTACCTTCTTCTCCACCACGGAAGAGTACGCCGTGAGGCAGTACGATCGTCATTATACCATCGGGCTTGAGGTGGTAAAGGTCGTGTAATAAGAAAGCGTAGTCTGCTTTGGTTTTTGGTGCTAGTCCAAAACGAGCGTAGCGTGGGTCTGTCTCTTTGTTATCAGATTCCCATTTCTGAGAATAAGGTGGATTAGAAACTACTGCATCAACATAAAGTGTATTGTAAGTGCTTACGGCGTCGTTTTCATCAAAGTATGGCCAGTCCTCTTCTAAAGTGTCGCCATTGCGTGTGACTATGTTATTAGGTAAAATACCACGCATTACCAAATTCATACGTGTAAGGTTGTAGGTATTCTCTTTTAGTTCTTGAGCAAAGTATTTGATGTTGTTTTTGTCATCGATATGTTTTGCTACTGAAGTACCAATGTTTATCAACAAAGAACCTGATCCACTTGTGGGGTCATAAATTTGGATTTCTTTCCTGTCTTTGAGATGGTCGGCTGTAATCTCTGACATCAGAAGTGATACCTCGTGAGGTGTATAGAATTCACCCGCTTTGGCTCCTGCATTTGCTGCAAACATACTAATGAGATATTCATAAATGAAACCTAAGACATCGTAGTCTTGTTTCCCATCCATTGGTATATCTTTGATAAGATGCAAAAGATTAGAAATGGCTTTGGTACGTGCTCCTGCACTTTCGCCTAGTTTGCTGAGTCCAGTCTCCAAAGTATGGAATACGCCATCGAATAGCTTCTTGTGGTCTGCGTGAATTAATCGACTAAAGGCAGATAAAGCATCTGTTACATTAGACACGTCGAAGTCTTTGCCTATTGCTATCCACGTAGAGAATAAGTTATCGTAGGCAATGAAATAGCCTAAATTCTCTTTGAAGTAATTGGCTGTTTCTTCGTCTTCTTCTGTTAATGCTTCGATGTCTTCCTGTGCAAAGTCTTCTTTTATTGCAAAGTTGACTTGTTTGTCTGAAAGGTATTTGTAGAAAATGAAGCCTAAAATATAATCTTTGTAGTCGTTGGCTTCTATCTTAGATCGCATCTGGTTTGCTGATTCCCAGATTTTGGCGGCTAATTGTTGTTTGTTCATATTTTTTATTTCGCTCTTAAATCAATGTAAAAATAAAAAGCTCTAGCTTTCTAAATTAAGATAGAATGTTTCTCTACCTGCTTTAGTAATGTGCAAATTTAATCAAAAAGGATACTGCTTTTATATTTAGCTCTCCTATAAATTTATTTTCTTTTTAACTCATCTAAAGTCTTCCCTTTGTTGTCTTTCCATTCTGTCCAGCCGTTGGCATTACGAGCTAAAACTTGAGCAGCAGCAGCACTTGGAGAACCGAACATTTCGTTCTCTTGAAAAATATAAACCCCTTCATTTTCAATTATTATTTTTCGTTCAATCAAATTGGCTCTAAGATTTCGTATTGTTTTGTTACAACCTGGAGCTAATTCTTTGTTAGCTACAGATCCTTTGAAAACAACAAATCCATCCTCTTTGTATTCCCCTTCGGCGTGTGCTTCTTTTCCTTTACAGTAGAGAATTTCTTTTGATTCTTCTTCTTTAGCGATTATATCGAATATTGGAAAGCCGAGGGTTGATAGTAGTATTTTAATGGTATCGAAATTGTCTAGTAAATCGGCTTCCATGGTTTCGGGAACCTTAAACTTGCGTGGATTAACGGAGTTTTCTAAAGTATAGCGATTGGCTTCTGTTGCTTTGGTTATTGCCAATTCCTCCAAATATTCAACATGAGTTTGAGTAAAACTTTCGGTTTTTGAGATGATTAGAACCGCATAATTCCAAAAGTCTTTCTTTTGATCGTGAGTTTTGATTCTATCTAAACAGTTACGGGATTGTCCGATGTAAACCAATGGTTTTGAGTCCTCTCCATTTTTTCCAAATAGGAAGTAAACACCCGGTTGGCTTACTTCTTTTCTTTTGGAAGCTTCGTTCATTTTACTTCGGGGAATGAAAATTGCCTGTTCGATATTAGAGGTTATTTCGGCTAATTTGATTCCACGTGGAGATCCATCAGTTAAGAAAACCTGGATTGTTTTGCCTCTCATAGTTTGATTATTTCAATTTCATCTTGCAAGGTAATATTATTGACTTAAAAATAGTACTGTCAAGTCTGTCAATTTTATGGCAAAGCAATAATTGCCAGTATTACCATAATGTGTGGTGATACCATAAACAAAATAATTGCAATAAATCTAGTCAATAAAAAAGAGCCAAACTTTACAGTTCAGCTCTAAATAAATTTATTATCAAAGAAATTATCTTATACCAGCATTCCAGATAGCTACACCACCATCATGTTTTGCATTATTGTGTATCGAAAAAGGAACTAATTCCATTGCTCCTATCGGAGATTCTTTATGATGCCAGGTCAAATCTGGAATCCTAATATCACCTCTATTGATAGCTTCTAATTGCTCAGGAGTAAAATTTCTAGCAATACTAGGATCACGTTTTATCGCACTACGCAATTGTTTCGTTGCCTTTTTCATTTGATTATCACCGGATAAATAAATAAAATCTCTAGGAAGCGTTGAATAAAATTTTCTTGATTCTTTAAAATCTGGAAAAACTCCCTCATAAACAACTCCATTTACTGAAAACTTTCTTCTAACATATGGAACCCCTTTAATTGTTTTACCTTCCATATGTCCATATCTTGTTTTTAACTTTACAGGTTTTTTTCCCTGTGCCACCTGCCTTAGAACACCTATATCTGTTCTAAACTTTACACTAAAGTTAATACTAATTCTTTCGTAAGATTTAATTAATCTAGGCTCTCTTTTAAGCATTATCAAAAGAGATTTAGAATGACTGTCACCATTTCTAGCTAAATCTTTCAAAAGCAACCTCGTTGCTCTAGGACCTAGTTTATCAATTTTTTTAATTAATGAAGAAACGTCTTCTTGCGAAAATCTTTTAAATAAAATTTCAATCTCTTTAGGCGAAATATCCATCTCTCTTAATGTCTTTTTCGCCACTATACTAGATCCATCAAGTCCTTCAATAAGGACTTTTCTAATTTTCCTTGACTGGGTACTTTCCGATACTAACTCAACTCCATTACAAAAATTATTAACCCAATTCGTGATACTTCGTTTTTGAGCAAAAGAACAGGTTGTAAAAATCGTTACTAGAGTAAATAATACAGTTAATTTCCTCAACATTTATTTTATTTTTTAAGAGTATAAATAGCTTCAATATTTAACTTAGAAATTTCACGTAACATTTGAATGTGAACAGCTATCATACCATCCGAAAAATCTCCAATTCTCCCTTTCAATTTATTTTCAATATTTCTATATTGTTTGAAATTATATCCAGCTTCAACAGCTACTCCTGCACCTCCTACTAATGCAACTCTCTTTGACACTCGATTTCTTTTTACCGAATTAGATAAACCTCTTGCAAGTTTTATAGCAGTTTTCTGTCCCATAACTTTTGCAGCAAACTTCTGTACAAATCCAGCATTCTTAGCTAAGTCTGCGCCTTTTTTAATTGTTCTAGCTGTCTTAACTATAGATTCCGTTATTTTAGTGACTGCACTAGCTCCGGGTATTAACTGTATAAGTGTAATTCCAACGCCGAACTTTAAATCCTTACTTTCTTTTGCTGATCTACACTTTTCATCTTTTACAAATTCATCAATTTTAAAAGAGACTTCTTCGGCTAAAACAAATGGTTTTATATCGTAAAAATCATGAAAATTAATTTCAACATCATTCTCGATTAGATAATGGTTATAATAATCATCATTCAGCAAAGCTAATTTACCTATAATGTTATAATATATCTCATTCACATACAATTCATCATCCAACAACTGAACTCCCGTATTTACATTTATTTCTAATATCCTTTTATCTGCAATAGTTTGATTTATACTCATCACATTGGCTGCTTCTAATTCATCAAGAGTATTCTTATACAACTTAAATTGATCTTCGATAATTTTAGGTAATACTTTTCTCAAAGATTCTTTGCCCTCTTTTATTATTTTCTCAACCTCTTGTCTATAGTTTTCTTTAGAATATTCTCTACTATCTCCACTTTCATTGTTTTTTTGTTTAACAACAATGAAGTCATTAAGATTCCCTTCAGAATTAGAATTACCTCTACACGAGGCAAACAAAACCATTACTATCAAAAACGAGTATAATTTAATTTCAAACATCCTTTTATATTCTTTTAAAAAGATTACTAAAAGCTTCTGATACAAAATAAAACAAGCCTGCTGATATATTATTATACCATTTCAAATAACGATAACTCGTATAATTGTCATAGTTCAGATCATAATCAAATCCTAAATCATATACATTAATCACTTTAATAGTTCTAATCTGTGCATTATAATCAAAATATAATCTTTCATTATTCTTATATATATCTGGATTTACGTTTCCAATAAAAGTCTCTTGATCCAATTTATCATCTTCACCAAATGATAAAGTATGCATAGATTCTTTCGCCAAACCTTGACTAATTCTCTTGATTTCGGAAGGAATCACATTTCCATCAAAAAAATCAAGTTTTAAGATATAAATAGCATTTTCTGCAATAATCACATATTGACACATATCTTCTTTTTTCAACAAATCATAATGTGTGACTGTACCATTCTTATTTGTAGAAATATTTAACACTTTAAAAACCTTTGCATTTTCACCAACATCCAACAACTGGTTGGGTTTAGAATGAAACCATTTTTCAACCAAGTTAAACTCACTATATTTCTTTCTTAGCTGACTATAATACTCAGATTCTGCCTCAGAATATGCATACCTTGTAGCATATTCATCTTTGGGTTCTATTTTTTCACTATCGCTTTGGCTATATTCTTGTTCTTCTTTAATTATATCAATTGTGTCTATATTTGTCAACACTTCTTTTTCATCAAATAAACCCGTCCATTCAAACCAATCCTTATAGCTACTTACCTCTTTTGAAGCTAGGCTATCTGTTTGTACTGTAACATCGGCTTGTCCCTCTAATTCGCTATCTTCAGAACAGGAAAATAAAACCAATATCGCTATTAGTAGAATAGCAAATCTGTAAAATTTAATCATATTGTAATTATCTTGTTAACAAATAAAACTAAAGCTTAATCTATAGAATAATAACTTATTAATTGCGAGGAAAATACCTTCATTCCTCAATTAGACTCAGCCGCTTTCAGAAAAAATCATTTTGTAAACTTAACAAAAAAAACAGCCATGTAGAATATGTCAAGTCTGTCAATTTTATGGCAAAGTAATAATTGCCATAATGTATGGTGATACCATAAACACAATAATTGCAATAAATCTAATCCACAAAAAGAGCCAAACACATTGATTGACTCTTAATTCTCTTTGTAAATTATCCTACTACCTTATCGGAAAATTCATAAAATTTCTTGTTTTATAGGCATTAAGGTTATGCTCTAGGTCATACTTCGTACTCTCATCAATCGATGAAAAATCGAACTCACAAGAGAAACAACAAATAATATCTGTTAGGAACTCCTTGCACCATTCCATTAATTCCTTTTTATCTTCCTGATAAACTAGTCTGGCCATTTCCCTTCCTACTTTACGATTATATTGCTCCATCGAATCTGTATCTTCTTCATCAACGTATTCCATCAATTTATTGTAATACTTTTCTTCATTGATTATAAAAAAACAAAGAGCTGTTTTATCGGAATCTTTCAAGTCATTTAAATAACTATTGGTAAGCTGTGACAACTCTTCAAAAATATGATTTTGAGATTGACCATCTTGGAAGCTTAACCTTTGAAATTCTTCCCTTACAGTATAATATCTCTCACCATATTCATCTTCCTTTTCTTCAAGGTTTACTACTTGTTTAAGCAGATCAACAACAAGTATATTTCCATAGTCAACCAAGGCTCTATAAACATCCTTGGTAATTAGCATTTCGTTAGATAGTTCTATCATTTACTTAATTTTTACAATCATCATCAATTTCATTACTCATTTTTTTAATATCCTTTTCATCAAACCCACAAAATGTCATCTCCCACAAACAATGAATGATTATATCCTTTTCTGGAAAAGTTGATAAACTTTCAGTATCGATACTCATTCCTGCCCATTCATTCCAAGGAGTAAGCATTAAGCTATAAGTCATCAACTCACCATCGACTTCTTTCTCCGATAATTTAATAGCATTTACATGGACATAACTCACACCACTCTCTGTAATATTTCTTATTAGAATTTCATGATTGGATTCTTCAACTTGTAGTCTCTTTATCTTTTCGAAAACAAGTTTGTATGCGTCTAAGTTTCGATCAGAATCTTGATATAATTCGTAAAATAACGGTTTTATATCATCCCATTTATATTTTAAAATTAGGTCTTTAAATTTCATTTGTAGTTGATTTAAATTTCACAATTTACATTCATTTTTTTATCCTTACGAGCTGTACCGAGTAACAAATTTTCAAACGAATGTGTGGAAAATTTCAAGGGTTGTGCGAGGGTTTTCCGTAGCTAAAACATGGCTTGCTCCTAACCAAATGTCGTTAGCAAGTCATACTGATAAAAAATAATTAAAGCGAGAAATATTTTAATACAGAATCCCAATCCGAAAACTCATCAGATCCGAAATTTATTAGCTTTCCTTCGAACTGATCCTGCCCCTTTCCTTCGGTATAATCATCAATTAAATAATCACCTTTTAGTAGAGCTTTATTAGGTGAAAGAATAAGTTTTTTAACTGCCTCAAATCCTAAATGATTTTCAACCCAAATCCTTTTTTCCATATAGGATAAAGGATTCATTTCAGATGGAGCTGTCAAAATATAAACTTCAGAATCTTTCAGCTCTGTTAGTTTACGAAAGGCTTCGACGGCTCCTTTTAGGGGGGCTAGATTTCGAAAAAAATCAACCTGAGCTTGTGGGTATTTCATCTCTGGACAAGCCTTTATATGCGTCTTATAAGATCCCATAAAGTCGCAAAGCACATCATCCATATCAACATATATAATCTGATTTCTCTTCATAATCAATAGCTAAAATTCATATCTACAATAAAACTAATCGAAATAATTTATCTTCCATAACTTTATTAGACTTGCAAATAAACTTTTAGAAACTCTAAAAAAAAAGCTGATAAAGAAAAACAATGTAAACCATAAAATCCTGACTATCTGACCATTAGCAGACCATGTAAACCTGTGTAAACCGTATGTAAACCACAAAACAACTAAGTAAATGACTAATAATCAAAACATAACAACAACTAACATTATATAGGTTTACAGGTTTACAATGCATTTTCATTTTTTTTATAAAGAAGTTAATTTAAAACAAAAAAATCCACTTCTCAGTGGATTCTTCCTCTTTATTTTTAGCTGTTTTAAGGCTTTAACTTTTGTGCTTTATTCAAATCCTTATATGAAAGAATATACTCTTCCAATGCTTCTCCAATAACTTTCCCAATAGGTTTTCTATCGTAAAAGGCAATTGCTTTTATCTTATCCAACTGTACCGTATCATAATAGTATGTCGCTTTAACAGATTTCCTTTTTTCTTTATCAGATTCTTTTTTTTCGGGAATGCTGGGTTGTAATAATCCATCTATTCCTGATTTAAAATTCTTTTTTGCCATAGTTTATGGTTTTAGTGGTGATTATGGTATCGATTAGACAAAAATTAAGACTGTTTACTTAAAAATTCCTCACACAGATGTAGATAATCTTCAGCACCATTACTATTAGGAGCATATCGGAAAATATCCAAGCCAGTAGATGGTGCTTCTGCAAGAGAGATATTCTCACGAATGGTCGTATGATACAATCTCCCCTTAAAGTGATTTTTCAAAGCTTTCTGCACATCACGATGCAAAACCTTACGATGACTAAATTGGGTAATAAGAACTCCTTCCAGTTTTAATTTGGGATTAATTCTAGATTTGATTTTTTTAGCAACATCCGCTAGCCCACTTAAACCCTGAATACTCAAATGGTGGGGAAGAACAGGAATAATAAACGTATCGCAAGCCGAAAGAGCATTCAAAGCAATTAGCCCGATAGAAGGTGAACAATCTATAATAATAAAGTCATAATCACTTTTGACTTGCCCTAGAAGCTCTCGAAGGATGTATTCACGGCCTGGCTCATTAGCCAATTCGTGCTCTAGAGCATTCAAATCCACACTAGATGGTACGAGATTCAGGTTGTTTATCACCTTTATTGGCAAAAGCTCAGACTCACTTTTCAAAGCTTGATATATATTATTTTCAACATCACTTAATCCTAATGATTGTGATAAATTGGCTTGCGGATCAAGATCCACAAGCAATACTTTCTTTCCTTTTAAACTTAGAGCAGCAGCCAATGAACATGTCGTTGTCGTTTTCCCTACTCCTCCTTTTTGATTTATTATTGAAATTATTTTAGCCATATTTCTTTTTCTAAGGGTAATTTTTCAAGATCAAATAAATATACACTGCCTAAACCTTTAATTGTGTGAGAATCAACCCGGCCCTTTTGCCAGGTTTTTACAAATGATTGTTGATCCTTTAATAAGGCCAGTAATGTTCCAGAATCAAGTTCTGACTGCTGTTGAGAAAGACAAAACCTTCTATACGATGGATAAATCATTTTATAATTTATTCCTATCAAATCTTTTCCATCATGCTTAATGATCCGATAGTGCTGATTATTCAATTTGGATTCTGATTTTAAAAACTCAATTACCTCCCAAAATTGATTTATCTCACTAATTCTTTTCAATGATTCATCCTGCTCTCTTGCATTTTCCAATAAACACCTATACAATTCTTCATATTTCATTGGAAAATTTAACTTAGAACTCATTGTTTTATATATCGCCAACAGCAAAGCAATGTGCTTCACATTTCGTTCTGAATATTTTGCAGTTATTGGATTCTGATATTTCAATTCATTATAAACGATGTCGAAATGCTCCTTAAACTCTTTTACAAAATGAGATCGATGATTAAGTATTTCTAATATCACTTTACCAAAACCCATTTTTGCCTCTTTTTTAAGAACCTGGAAAGCTTTTGTTTCTTCATCTGAAAAGAGATGACTCGAAAAATTTAAAATGATCATTCGGCTAAATAAAGCAGAAAACATAGTTGGTAAATAGTTACCATCTAGAAAAATAGCAGAATTAACATGAGTATCATGAGTCTTATTATCTTGAGTGGATTGAGCTCGAGAATATCCATCACCATCATAAGCAGATTTTAAAAATCCTGCAATTCTAGATTCAACCTTAGCATCTAACTCTTTTAGATACAACAAGGCATTTCTCTGTTGATCAGCACTTCTGGCGATTGACTTAGAGGTTGATTCTCCTCCTAACGATACGCCCCTATTCCCTACTCCAAATAGACTTAAAAAGATTTCTGAAAATGAAGTTTTACCAACTCCATAATCACCAAATAGAAATAAAAATGGATAAAAGCCCAGCTCCCTGAATATATAATCCCTAAATAATCCACCTATCACAAAGCACATTCCAACTGCAGCTTTATCCTGATAAGCTTTGTATAGTAAATCAGACCATTCTGTAAATTTTATCCGACCAGGTAAAAATTTGAATCTTTTTTCCTTGTCATACCATGGAGAGTATTTGTTAATTACACTAAAAGCTGGAATATAAAGAGATTTCCCATTAGCTTCTATAACTCCAAATCTATCAACTTTACAATATTTCCCATTATGAATTATTCCATTACTAAAAGCATATAAATCATATTCAGGCTGATAACCTAAAACACCAATATTATAAGCTAGCTCTTCTTTTTCTCGCAATGATTCCAGAATAATATCCAGCTGATACTGTGATCCCAGAAACGAAAAACCACCAACAGATCCAATACTTGATTTAAATGATTTTAAGTTTAAATTTTTTGAAGATATCGTTAATATTTTAGATACTCCAGATCTGTTTTGAAGCAAAAAAATTCGCTTAGCATCATCCGACCCATCCGGCAACAAGTAATATATTTTCATTATAAAATTAGAAATCCTTCTCTTATATACCTCTTTACTATATTGCTCCTCTACATAATAACAACTGTTTTTCTTAAAAAACTTTAATTCCTTTTTATCCTTTATTTCATTTTTTGAATCTGGAATGAATTCAGGATATAATTGCCTATAATTTCTGTCCTCTTTCAAGTAATTGAATAACTCTTTACCTTCTAAAAGCTTATTAGCATCTTTTTTAAAAGGAAATTCTAATCTATGGATGGATTTTACTGAGATATTCCATTCCAAAATATTCTGATATAAAATTTCAGCTGCTTCATTTCCTCCTTCGTCATTATCTAAGGCAATAACAACTTTCTTATCTTGGATATAATTCTTAATTGCAGCTTTTGATATTCTATTACTGGCACTAAAAGTTGCTATGCTTGAATAAGTAGGAAATAAGGATAAAGTGTTAATAACCCCTTCGGTAATAAATACAGTATCCTTGTTTTCTTGAAAGCATTTTGCATATATCGAATTATCTAAACTACCCTGATTCAGATAATTTCCACGTCCACTCTTTTCTTCAAAATATCTCTTATTTATTAATTTCTCCTTAGAATCAAAAAATACAATCCCTTCAGGCTTTTTGTCTTGTGACAAGTTTTGGTAAAAAGAACCAACAGGTAATTTATCACATTCGATTCCTCTACCTTCAAGATAGGCTTTCGCTTTATTTGTTGGATTGTTTTTTATTGCAAAGATTTGCTTTTCAAGTGCACTTCTTTTCTTAATACCATTAGATTCTTGAAAACGATAATCTGGAAATAGATTCTGAACCAAGTATCTAATCACCTCATTCATTTCCAATTCCAATTGTTTTTCAGCGACATTGAAACAATCCATTGCATTATCGGTCGAAGCAAAGTTGTTCAACCAATATTTACCATCAAATAGTTTTAATGATGTTGACGGATCCTTCTCTTCATGAGTTTTAAACTTATTTTTTACAGTTGCTTGTGGAAAAAAGTGCTGAATTACTTCCAATTGCATTTCTGGGCTCTGATTTATCCTATCTATTAGGTTATCAGAACCTTTTTTACTATTTTTGCTCATAGATTACATTTTAAAATGTTACGCATTTTGAATTAATAGGTGGATGGCAGTCCACCTTTTTTTATTCTATTACATACTCATCCCCTGAGATAAGTCTAACTTTTTCTTTTTTCTCTTCTTCTTTTTATCAAGCTCAGATTCCTCATAATTATTTTCTAGGCATTTATTATTAAGCTCAGAAACAAAGAGAGAAAAATTATCGTCCCAGTTATCACTCCCACTAGCAGTGCGAGGAGATAAGCTTTCGTTTTCAAGGATATTTTCGCTTTTTGAACCTCCTGGCTGGCTTCTGTCATTTTTTCGATTTGAAATTCCGCTTTCTGAATCAAATGGCTTAAGTTTTTCTGCTGACTCTGAGTTTCGAACACCTCCTGTCTTATCGAAAGTAGGATCCCATTTAGGTTGGCCATAATCGGTTGAAGACCCTCTGTTAGCTCTCGTATATTTTTCCTGTTGGTGCTCTGCAAGCGCTCTACCTGTTGATCCAACAACTCTGCTTTCTCCATTAATTGTTGTTTGGCTTGTTGTCTTATCTTTTCCACTATTTAACTGAGTTTTAATTTTATTCCAAGAATATACTTTTCCAAGTTTAGACCCTTTAAATGAGATCCCATCTAATTCAAAACTAATCCCAAAAGTTTGTCCTGATTTTGTTTTATGATACTGTACATTAGCCCCCATTTGGTTCATAATATTTTGAAAGTGTTCTTGATCTGCACTGAATTTTAGAGCCTCTTTTACCATTTCCTGAAGCTTCACTTTTACAGGTGCTATTCCTGTTCTTTTATTAAATTCATATTCTCCTTTAGAAAGAGCTTTTTCTTTTGAGGATTGAACTGACTTAAGCCCAAATTCCTTTTCCAATTTCCTCACTACCTTTTCTGACCTATAGAAATTGTTTCGATCAGAAATAGTATTTCCTGTCATTGAAATTCGATTTACAACAAGATGAATATGCGGATGTTCTGTATCTGTATGGCGATAAATCACAAATTGGCAATTACCAAAACCCATTTTATCAAGGTATTTTTCACCGAGCTCTCGAAACTGTTCATTCGATAGATTCTCATCTGGGGAAATACTTAAAGATGTATGGTAAACAGCTTTAGAAACATTTGGCTTTAGGGCTCTAATCATTCCAAACTCTTTAGCTAAGAATCTGGAATCAGTACCAAGCATATTGCTACCAATTATTTCAGCAACGCCTTTTTTGACTTTTTCTTCATTATAGTTCAGAACAGATCGAAAAGAGGTTCCTATAACCTGTTTACCTATCATTTTTGAAAGATTTCATTGATTTTCACTAATAGGCTCTTCACATCCAATAATTGCTGATAGATTTTCGGATAATGATTCTGATTTATCTTTCGTGAAATCTGGTTAATATTAGTCGACATACCAATCAACTGTCTATAATAGGATCGGTGCATTGGTGAAACTTTTATTTGTAAAGCTTTTTTTGAGAATGCAGCAGTTCTTAGCCAATTCGCAATTGATAATCCAGCCATTTCAGCTTGACCTTCAGCCATTACTTTTTCACTTTCCGTTAGCCTAATATTGACCTGATGTACACGAAGATCTTCTTGTAGTTTTTGAGGACGAGCCATATAAATTATTTAGACAATTCATCATCAATTTCTTTCTCTATCTCAGAGACAGTTTTAATTCTATGCTTGAGAATAAAATCATCTAAATCTTCAATTAAAAATCGCCATGATTTACCAATCTTAGCACCTTTAATTTTATGTTCAGCAAGATACTGGCGGAAGGTAGGTGTAGGGAGCTGCAGGTACAATGCCGCATCTTTTAATAATAGTATTTTCTTTTTATTGAAGTCCTGTGATAATGATAACTTCATAGACTCTTTGGTAAAAACTTTAGATATTGCACCCTCAATAAACTGCTGCAATTCCGTAGGAGATATTACTATTACTTTATCCATAGCATCTCCTTTCCAAATTCAATTATTAAGCTAAGGACATCAATGTTCTTTTTTTTGTAAAATTCATTTATCAAACAATTTCCACAAGAGAAATACTTTTTCTGATAGTTATTAATTACTAATAGGTTGTTCATACTATAAAGATTTTAATTATAGTAACAATTATAAACAACAGTTTCTATCCCTTAAAGTTTTCAATACTTATTAAGTACTTAATGAATATTGCAGAAAGTATTTAATGAACTTTTTGAAACTCATAAAACTTAACTTTTTTGCCCTTTGATTTTTCATATCTCATACTATCATCAATAGCCTTATCTCTTCCTTCTCCATACAATAAACTTGAAATTTTTGATAAATTATCTTTAAAATCTCTATTGTATCTATCCTCTTCATTTACAACAGAAACATAACAATTTCCTAAGTGATATTCGCATTGTAATCCATGCATATTAGCAACTGACCTTATAGTATCTTTATTTTTTAGCTCTGTATAAAAGTAGAATAAAGCGATCTCTCTATAATTAAACCGAGGGTATTGTAATTCTTTTATAGCCCACTCTATTGCTTCTTTAGTATTACTAATTTTATCGTGATTAAAACTATTTTTAAGTTCTTCTTTAGAAGATATTCTCAATTCTTGAATCAAACTAAAATATTCTTTGATTTCTAATAATTCATTAATTAATAATGCAATTTTGTTTCTATGTTCCAGAAATAACTGATAAACATATTTATCTTCATCACATCCTCCTTTGATTAGATTTGTATAATTCTTATCTATTTCAGAAAATAAATTAATTACATATTCAACCATTCGATTAAACTCTTCATGATCTATTTTTGACCATAAATTGGTATTTATATAACATTTAAGAGCTTTAACCTTCTTTTCAATTGGCTTAAATTCTTTATGAATGAACAATTCATGCAATTCCAAAAGTAATTCGAGATTATTAAATTTCGTTTTCTCTCTCTTTTTAGCCATTAATAACAACTCATCTCTATTTAAATTAACATTAATAATCTCTATCATAAATTAATCAAATTTTAAAAGTTTATTAGCATTCTTTACACTCTCTTCTTCATTCAAACTATCAATATATTTACCAATTACTTTCAGACTAGAATGTCCCACATTTTCTGTAATTGTATGTATATCAACACCAGCTCTTAAAGAAGCTGTAACATATGAATGGCGAGCAGAATAGGTACTTAACTTATTCTCAATATTAAGTATACCTCCTATTCTTTTCATATACTTATTTACCTGTTTAGTAAATTGCTGAACTCTACGCTTTATCTCTTCCTCATTCGGTTTCCCATCCAATACTGGAAAAATAAACTCGTTAAGTTCTCGCGGTAACTTTCCCCACCTCTCTATGATTTCTTTATTCATATCAATTAGAGCAAATGAAATAGGTCGAGCTGATCTATTTGTATTTTTCGTTTTTTCACGACTAAAACGAATGTGATTACCATCAATATCTTTATACTTTAAAAGACAAAGGTCTTTCATATTAATACCATTCCCTAGGTATGAAAAAACCCACATATCACGATAATAATGTTCTGAAGATCCTGGTTCAGGCTCATACATTATTATCTTCTTTAGATCATCTAAACTCAATGCTTTCTTAGTATTGTTTCCTTCAGGCGCTTTGTATTTTCCTCTTTTCACATCCCCAAAAGGATTTTTATCATTGCCTATAATTCCATCCGCTATAGCATCATTGAATATCTTTTTTAATGGACGACAATAAATTCCAACAGTTGTTTTACTGTGTCCTTTATCAATGATCCATTTCTCATATTGCCTCAAAAAAGTTGGAGTAATAGTTTCAAATGATATTGAACTCTTACCATGAAATTCCTTTAGCTTTTTCATGGAATAGATATAATTATCCCTTGTGCCTATTCTCTCTTCAGAATTGAGAATATCGATATACTGATTGTAATAAGCATATACACTTTTCATATCAGAACGTTTCTGAGTAAATCGTTCTTTAAATTCAAAAAAAGAAAATACATTCATTTCACCAATAACAGAATAAGCCCTTTTCAAATACTGATGAACAACAATTCTCTTTTCTGCTAAATCTTTATTTAATCTATTGCCCTTGCTTAATTTTACGTATTCATCTTTTGTTACGGCAATCTTAGTAGAGTAATATTTATACACTCTTTCATGAATAATTCTTACTTTTATCGAGTAAGTGCCATCCTTGCGTTGCTTGTCTGTATCGAGCACCGCAACCAAAGAAACACCTTTCTCACTTAGTAGTGTTATTTCATTAACATCCGGGAGGGAAATCCAATCTAAATTCATAGTAAATATATTTTTCGCAAACAGATTCGCAAACTTTTCTCATTTACAACCATTATTTTTACGATTACATCCATAACAAACATAGCAAAAACATTGAATTATTCCAATAATCATAAGCAATCAGGAAAAACAAGACTATAAAAGTTTTTGACTGGCAGTCAAGAGGTCATCGGTTCGATTCCGATATTCTCCACACTAAAGATAAGGCGTTTGCGGGCTTCCACCGTAGGCGCTTTTTTTGTACTAATATGTCGAACTACACTCTAAACAATGACAATACATTATATTGTCGTTTCTTCTAAATACAATCTGAAATCACAAGCTTAGAACCAAAAACAGATTAACCTTAATTAACATCTTTTAGGATTTTCAATCCAGATAGTTTTCATAAGTTTGTATCATCCTTTCCGAAAGGATTAGGTTTTCATAGATTAAAATGGGTTAGATTAAGTCCGGGGTGGTTCCCGGACTTTTCATTTTCTATTGTTTCTTAATTCTCAGGAGTTTCTTTACAAGTAAAAACACTATAAAAGATAATATTCCAAAGTGTAATAGCGAACTCGTAAAAGGTCCCCAGCCGAACTCAAACAACCAAATTTTCCATGTTGCAGTTCTCCATGTACCATCAGGAATTAAAGGATTTAGCAATGGCATAAACATATTGGAAACAAAAGATTTTACCAATTCATTAATTGCTTGTCCCATTACGAATGCAACGCCAACTGATACAATTTTGTATTCTTGTATAAACGCTCCAAACTCTTTCCAAAACGATTCTTTTAACATTTTAACGCTTTTTATTCTATTGTTTTTTGACTATTAGCATTAATAAATAGGATGTTTCCTATTTCATTATACCCCTTAAATAATTCAACTTTTTCGTGCTTTAATGTTTCTCCTCTAAAGCCAATAATGGTTAATCCAGCTTGCGCAGATTTTTCATTTATAATCTCTTTTGTTGCTACATTTTC
This sequence comes from Labilibaculum sp., assembly GCA_016342745.1. Classification (GTDB taxonomy): domain Bacteria; phylum Bacteroidota; class Bacteroidia; order Bacteroidales; family Marinifilaceae; genus Paralabilibaculum; species Paralabilibaculum antarcticum. The sequence goes on along the minus strand of JAEINT010000002.1, from coordinate 414,289 downwards.
TTGTTCCAAAATAATTTCAATGTTTGAATTACTAATTGGCAAACGACCAGATACAACTAATTCATCTAATTGCGCACGTGTTGATTCGGCATTTTCTTTTTTGCAGATGTTAAAAATCTTAATATCCGTTTTTCGCCAATCTGGATGACCCGCGATAATAAAACTTAGCAAAATCATCAAATTTGCATTGTCCGTATCCGAAGATCTAATCCAGACATGGATGTTATTTTTGAAATTAAATTCTCGGCGCGAACTTCCCAAAATACAAAAATCAAAATTTCCTGCTCTGGCTAAAGCATAATTCTCAATGATCAAATCTAAGCGATCAGGGTTTTCCTTATCGAACTCAAAAATTACCATATTATTTTCCATTCCAGCAATTCCTGGTAACTGAATAGCCTGAGCAATTGCAGAAGTATAGGAGGGTGAAATAATGGTATCAACATAAACATGATTTTCCATTTTATCAAAACCGCTAATTAATTTATCGAGCTCAACTTGCGATTGCTTGTAAGTTGCTTTAGAGTAATAACCTTCAATTCGGTGCAAATAAGTACCAAAACCGTATTTATACGAAATCCAATTCAATAATTTAAAGGCAGTATCTCGTTCAAAAGAATCTTTAGAAATACATATTGCACTTGGTCTCCATTCTCTCATTTTCCTCTTTCCAGTTTTCTGCAAAAAGACCTGCATATTTCTATTTAGTTGGTATAAGGAATTTAGAAATATTGATTCTAAGCCATTCCTGTGTTTATGATATCGATTAATCAGCAAATAAATAAGAGTCATTACTATTACCGCTGCAAATGCATATAAGGTATTGATTTTAAACATGACCCAAATAGAGGTAATAAATCCAACTAAAGACAGTAACCATCTTGACTTGAAGGATGGACGATAACTAGGTGATGAACCAAAATGATTGAGAAAAGAAATCAAACACAATGCTCCGTAGGTTAGCATGAAAAACATGGAAATAATCTCTGCAACGGCATTCACATCCCCTAAAATCACAAAAATCATTGCAATAATACAGGTAACCAATGACGCATTTATAGGTTCATTATCTGATGCCCGTCCCTTTGCCAACCATCTATTTAATGCTTTTGATGGAAAAGATCGATCAATAGATAATGCCTGAAGCGTTCTGGGAGCAACCATCACAGAACCTAATGCCGATGATATGGTTGATGCCGCCAATCCTAAAGGAATTATTAAGCTTCCTCCAATGGCAACTTTAGCCATAATCAACTGATGCTCCATTAGATCCGAACTACTCACCGACATGGCTAATTTATAAATTACAAAAAAGTAAACGACCATACCTATTAGAGTGGCCGCAGTTGTCCCCAAAGGAATAGATTTAGATGGATTTTTTAAATCTCCAGACAAACCAACACCGGCAGTCATTCCTGTAAATGCAGGAAAAATAATTGCAAAAATCACAAAAAAGTTATCTGTATTTCTGAAATCTGCATTTATCAGACTAAAATCAGAAACTGCCGCATAATCGGTTGTTCCAAAGAAAAACATCAAAAGAGAAACAAATAATATTGCAACAACAAAGTACAAGGCTTTAACGCCTAAATTTGCTCCTTTTTTCAGAATTAAAATCGACAACACGAGCATAGCTGGAATACTAACTACCTGTCTTGGCAACTCATATCCATAGGTTGAAAAAGCCCAATTAAAAACAGGCTCGAATGCTTCGGTAAAAGCAATTACATAAAAGGCGACGCTAATGGCCTGCGAGAAAAATAGGGCAATACCAATTGTTGCTCCAATATTTAATCCAAACGAACGAGAAATAATAAAATATTCTCCACCTCCTTCAACCCTTTTATTAGTTGCCAATTCCGAAATTGCCAATGCCGTTGGAATCGTAACCAAATGTCCTAAAAGAATAATTAAAACAACACCCCAAAATCCTAAATTACCCACGGCATATCCAAAACGCAAAAATAATATAGCTCCTAAAATTGTTGAAATTGCAGTAAAAAAAACGGGAGCAGTCCCAAATTTTTGACTTGTTGCTTTTGATGACATAATTTGGTAGATCTAAGTTTGTTTACTAAAAATAACAAAATTTCGATTAGTTTAAATAGAAATGATTTACCTCATTCTCAATTTATAAAGGTCAATTATTCAAAACAAACACCTGTCAATTGAAATAATCTCTATTTCTACGTATCTTTTCTCCCCTTTTCAATCCAAACATATATCCCTTAGATATTTCTAATATGAATGCAAAAATAGTTTTAATCACAGGCGCCTCATCAGGTATTGGGAGAAGTACTACTGAACTTTTTCTAAAAAAAGGATATACGGTTTATGCCAGTGCTCCCTGCATAGAACAGATGCATGATCTAAAAAAAATGGGGGCTAGTTTAATAAAACTGGATATTAGTAATAAAAAAGATTGCCACGATGCAATTGACCATATTTTAGAAGAGTTTGGTAAAATTGACATCCTAATAAATAATGCTGGCTATGGTTTATATGGTGCCATAGAAGATGTTCCAATCGAAGCTGCGCGGAAACAATTTGAGGTTAATTTATTTGGATTGGTTGAACTTACAAAATTAGTTTTACCAAACATGAGAAAAAACAGGAAGGGCAGAATAATTAACATCAGCTCCATTTTAGGAGCAATGACTTTACCAATGGGCGGTTGGTACCATGCCTCAAAATATGCACTTGAAGGAATTACCGATTGCCTTAGACAAGAAGTTAAAACTTTTGGAATAAAAGTAATTTTAATTAATCCTGGTGCAATTGAATCCAATTGGGCTGAACTAGCTTTTTCTCATGCTTCAAGCAATTCTGGAGATTCTATATATAAGGAACAAACAAATAAATTAAATGAGTTGTTCAAAAAATCAAAAATTCTGGAAGGCAAAGCGGATCAAGTTGCCCAAGTAATTGTAAAGGCAAGTGAGAAAAAAAGACCTGAAATCAGATACCTCGTACCTTTTCATGCCAAATTTATTTGGTTCATTAGAAGAATCTGTAATGAACAACTTTTCAAATTCATTAGCTCCAAACTGATAAAATCTATTGAATTAAATTCAAAGCCTGAAGTAAAATAAACAATTGAATTCATTATTTTCTATTTAGATATTTTTAACAATTTATTCACTAAAACCTTGCTCTACAAAAACTTAAAATCCGTAAGTTTAATCCACAAAAAAATAAATGACCCAAAAACCAGCCGATAGTCAAAAAAAACTACTTGATGGAGTTCGTCCAAGTAGAATTGTATATCCAATAATTATTGGATTTGCGGCTGTGGTATACCTATTAGTAAAGGAAGTTGATGGCAATACTTTGTCCTTGATAGATTTTTCGTGGTATTCTTTGTTTTGGATTTGCATTGCTCTTGTGATGATGCTGATTCGCGATTTGGGCTATATGGCTCGTCTAAGAATCTTAACCGATCAAACTTTTTCATGGCGCCAATCATTCCGGATCATCATGCTTTGGGAATTCACCTCAGCAATTACCCCATCAGCCATTGGCGGCACATCGGTTGCTATCTTATATTTGAACAAGGAAGGATTAAAAGTAGGAAGAAGTTCTGCTGTGGTAATGTCCACTTCATTTCTTGATGAACTTTATTTCATATTAATGTTTCCATTACTGATTCTCTTTTTAGATATCAATAAGTTATTCATGATTACTTCGCCAGAACATTCTCTCTGGCTCGATTCTCTATTGTATTTTGCTTTAGGTGGCTATCTGGTTAAGATGGTTTACTTTATTGTATTAACCTACGGTCTGTTTTGGAACCCAAGAGGACTCAAATGGCTATTACTTTGGATATTTAAACTTCCCGTACTACGCAAATGGAAACATGGTGCGAACAAAGCTGGTAGCGATATTATTGATAGCTCTAAAGAACTTAGAAGGAAACCATTTATTTTTTGGTTGAAAGCATTTATGGCAACCTTTTGGTCGTGGACTGCAAGATATTGGGTAGTTAATGTAATTCTGCTCGCATTTATGTTCCAAGGTTATTCAATTGCCGAGCACATTATGATTTTTGCTCGACAACTGGTCATGTGGATCATGATGCTTGTAAGTCCAACACCCGGAGGTAGTGGATTTTCAGAATGGGTTTTCACCAAATACTTAGGCGAATTTTTACCTTCGGCAGGAGTAGCGGCAAGCATGGCTTTACTATGGCGATTAATCTCTTACTACCCTTACTTATTTATTGGCGTATACATTCTTCCACGATGGATAAAAAAACACTTTAAGAACTAACAAATCCCTTATCTAATTTTCGTTCCTGCAAAACCAAGAAATCCTAACTGAACAAGAACTCGCTGCATAACAATAATCTTTTACTCGCGTATACTCTTTTTGTAAACATACACGAATTAAAACGTAAGGCTAAGAAAAACAGTGCACACAGAGGATTAAATAGAGCATAAATAAGGAATGATTACCAAGATTAAATCAAAATTTTAATCAATTAGACAACAAACCTTTATGGATGTTGATCAACAAAATTAAGCATTTTATCAAAACATTAATATATTTAACCATAATCAAACATATCGTTTAAATCAAACAATGTAACTTGCAAGTCTAATTAAAATTGCAAGTCACACAACAAAAAATAGTTATGAAGAAATATTTACTATTATTAACAGCGCTTTTCATAATTGTTGCCTCCTGTTCCGACAATAATGATGACAATCAGCAAGTCGATCAGAAAAAAACAATTGAAGAAGGAGTTAGTATTAACAACAACTCAGCAGATCTTTCTAGCCGAGTAACAGCAGTAAATGATTTAGTAATTATCAACAATTTACCTGGAAGTGCAACAAAAGAAGGTACTGACGGCATTGAGATTGATCTTACTAAAAACTATGCGTTTACATTACGTGCTGAAGTTGAAGCTCCTAAAGTAAAAGGAGAATTCGTTCAATCTACACATGTTAAAATTGTAGATGACATGGCATTTGTGTCCTACAATACAAAAGGAGATAAATACAGTGGAGGAGTCGAATTATTCGACATTTCCGATCCAACTACTCCAGTACTAAAAGCTCAAGCTCTTTTTCCTAACGTTGACGTTAGTTCTGTAGAGTATTACGATGGCGTTATCTATTTGGCAGGTGCTCTTGATCCTGAGAGTGCAGGTTATGTAATGGATTCTCCAGCAATCTTGGTTACTTTAGAATTAAGTAATTCTCAACAAATCATGTCTGTATCTGATCTTATCGATCTTCCTTCTTATGTTGCTACCGACGTTGAAGTTGATCAAGACTATGTATATGTAACTAGTGGATCTGCGGGTAGCTTAAGCATCCTTAAGAGAAGTGATTTATCCGTAGCTAAAGACGTGGTAATGGAAGATGTAAGATCTTTAAGCATTAACACAGAGAATATATATGCTTTAAGTGCACATGAACACATTCGTTCTTTCACAAAAAGCGATTTTACTGAATTAGAAAAAATCGAAGTGCAAGGTCCTATTTCTGAAGAATCAAAAACAGAAATTGATGCAACAGATGAATATATTCTTGCAGCCTTAAATGAATCTGGTTTAGATATCCGCAACCTTGACGGTAGTTTAAAAGAGCGTTTTAATCGCCCTGAGACTGCTGAAGGTGGCTTGGATGAAGATTATGTAACCAACTCGGTATGTTTGAATGAAGAGTTACTATTAATTGGTAATGGAGCTGCTGGCATATATGTTGGTGCTATGATTCCTGAGAACAATGATGATGTTACTTTATTGGGTAGTATGGAATTTGGTTCTTCTGTGAACTTTGTAGAATCACAAGGAAACTACATTTTCGTAGCTGCCGGCACTGGTGGTCTTAAAATTCTTACCATCTCAATGGACGAAGGTGTGCCAGATGATATTATTCCTACAAAACCTTGCGAAACTCTTGTCGATAATATTATTGCAATGTTCCCTGCAGGAAAAGATAATCGCGCAGTTAATGCAGAATTGTTTAACGATGAGAACAATTTAATTCTTAAGCTAACTAAAGAATCTCCTGTTTATCTTACTTTCGTTGATGAAGGAGCTGGATGGAAAAACTCTTTAGCTTACTATTCTTACGACAGTGAAAATCCACCTGCAAACGCTGATGAAATTGAACTTCACATGTTGTTCCCAAATGCTTCGAAAGAAGGCTCTGGCGGAGGACTTAAAGCTGGAGATCGTGTTCAGTTGGGTGATGTGGCATTTGCTGAAAATACAGTAATTGGTTTTTGCTTAATCGCTAAAGGATGGAAAAATGGAACTACTGTTGATGGAGATTACCGTCACTTCACAAACATTGAGTGGAATGAAAATGAAGAAGGTCAAAAACAACAGCACGTTTTATTTAAGGAGCAAAACTGCAAAGATATTGTATTGTGCTTCGAAGATGTAAGATTACCTAGTGGTGATAAAGATTTTAATGATATTATTTTTACAGTTAACGACAACGAAGAAGATGCTAACATAGCAACTGCTTTTGATATGACAAACATTGTTGAGAAATAAAAATCAAATCTAAATATAGAGTGCCATTTCTTCGGAGATGGCACTTTTTTTATGCTAGAAAATGGATGGAAATACTTGAAAGAACAAGAATATAGAAGAACACCTCACCTATCCATGAATGTTTTTGAAGAACAAAATAATGGCTGGTGATATAAGTAACAGGAATAATACTAATAAAATACTGCTCAACTCCAGATCCTCCAAAAAAGATAAAACTAAAAGCAGAAAAAAGGAAAAAACTTAAGAGCACAATAAAATATTTACGAGAACTAATTTTTTTCTCCTCATAAACAGTTAGCATATAAATAGAGGACATTATCACTAAAAAGCCCAGAATTCCCCAATAAACAAATTGAAATAAAGAGATGCTTGCAAAATCAGTATTGACAGAAAACAAACCACTAATCGCTTGAAAAACAGCTCCTAAACCATCAGTCCAAAAATACCAGAAAAAGGCAAAAAAAAGAGGTGCAATAAATCCCATTAAACCCGCTAAAACCTCTCTCGCTCGCAAATATCCTAAAACGGCTAAAGCAGTCCAAAGCCAAATGATATAGACGCCTGCAAAAAGATAAAAAAGAGTTGCCAAACCTAATAAAAGTCCAGCATTGAAAGACTTGGCCAAAGTAGCTGTACCCTGATAAATTTTAAACACATTATCAATAGCCAGAAACATCAAAAAAGCAGCCGCTAAGGAAGGATGCATTCCTCCCAGAGAAATTGCTCCAGTTCCAATAAATGCAAAAACAAAGGCAGGCAAATCAGTTCGTTGACGAATAAAAATATATTGCTCGTTTAATCGAACCATACCATAGGCTATTAAAACCAGAAGAACACTTGCGATAATATTAAGTACTAAATTACTTCCTCCCGTAAGGAATAATAACAATTCGTACAGAGGCATTTGAGTTTGCCCCATTGTTAAGGAAACTGGATTGAGAAAAGTTCCCAACCAAAGTAAAATGATAATAACTGGTACGAATACCAGCAATATGGAATGGCGACCTTTGAGTGTCCTTAATAACATGTAGTCTTATTTTCGCAAAGAATATAAAGAACTACCTCATCTGCGCACAAACGAGGTAGTCTATTTTATTTCAATTATTTCAAGTCAAATCCGATATCTTTTCGATAATATTTCCCTTCAAAATCGATTAATTCAGCATTTTTAAACGAATTATCAAGAGCTGCTTGCATGTTCTCTCCATACGAACTAACAGAAATAACACGTCCTCCATTGGTTACGACAGCATCATTCGAATTGGTTGTTCCCGCATGAAATACAAGACTTCCTTCAACTTTGTTTAAATTTTTAATTTCTTTTCCGTTCACGTAAGCTTCCGGATATCCTCCCGATACTAACATCACTGTAGTTACCGTTCTATCATCCATTTCGAAATTAACTTTGTCTAATTCTTGCTTCGAAACAGCATCCATCAAATCTAATAAATCTGATTTAATTCTTGGAATAATCACCTCTGTTTCAGGATCTCCCATTCGAACATTATACTCAATCACGAAAGGATTGCCATCAATATTCATTAAACCAATAAAAATAAAACCTTTGTAAGGGATATTATCTTTTTGAAGACCTTCAATTGTTGGTACGATGACACGATCTTCTACTTTTTGCATGAAATCATCGGTTGCAAACGGCACAGGAGAAATTGCTCCCATTCCACCCGTATTTAAACCAGTATCTCCTTCTCCAATTCGCTTGTAATCTTTAGCCTCTGCTAATGTCTTGTAGTTTTTACCATCGGTTAAAACAAAAACTGACAATTCAATTCCAGCTAAAAACTCTTCAATTACGACAGTGCTACTTGCGTCGCCAAACATTCCACCAATCATTTCCTTTAGCGATTGTTTTGCTTCCTCTAGATCAGAAATAATCAAAACTCCCTTACCTGCTGCAAGACCATCTGCTTTTAACACATAAGGAGCTTTTAAACCTTCCAAAAATGTTAAGCCGTCTTCTAAATTCTCAGCGGTAATACTTTTATATTTTGCAGTTGGAATATTATGTCGAAACATAAATTCTTTGGAAAAATCTTTACTTCCTTCTAACTGAGCTCCCAATTTTTCTGGACCGATAACAGGAACTGCTTTTATTGCATCATCAGCTAAAAAGAAATCATGTATCCCATTTACCAAAGGATCTTCGGGGCCTACAACCACCATATTTATTCCTTTCGACAGAACAAATTCTTTTACTTTTTCAAAGTCGTTAGGGTCAATAGCTACGTTTTCTGCAATTTCTGCAGTTCCGGCATTTCCCGGTGCAACATATAATTTCTCTAATTTTTCGCTTTGAACAAATTTCCATGCAAATGCATGTTCACGGCCTCCGGAACCTAAAAGAAGTACTTTCATTTAATCGTCTTAATTAGCAACCATGCTTGTTTTACAATCAATATTCATTGCGAAACAAGAAATAAATATGGTTTTGTTTATATAATGGTATTAATAGTTTGATCGAGAGCAAATTTACGTATTCAATTGCAGTTTACCTGATGGAAAAGAAAGGAATTTTTTATTTCTTAATGACAAATGTCAAACTCGTACCCTTGAAGCTTTAATTCATCTATTAATCGAGGAACAGCAAAGCGCATATTTTCTTCCGATTTTGCGTGATTGTGGAATAAAATAATAGAACCAGGGCGAACTGATTTTAAAACATCTTGGTAACATTTTTCTGGAGAAATATCCTTTCGATAATCACCACTTAAAACATCCCACATAACAAGTTTGTACTCGGAAAGTAGATGTTTTGCTTGCGCTGATTTAATTTGGCCATAAGGCGGTCTAAACAAGTTTGACTTGATTAAATCATTAGCCATAATCACATTCTCGATATACTTTGACGTATCAACCGACCAACCTTTTAGATGATTATAAGTATGATTTCCCACGGCATGACCATTGTCAAGTATTTTTTGAAACAATTCGGGATGCTTGTACACATTCTCTCCCACACAGAAAAAAGTTGCTTTAACCTCCTTTTCCTTGAGCATATCTAAAGTCCACAAAGTTGATTCTGGAATTGGTCCATCATCAAAAGTGAGGTATACTTTTTTTGCCCCTGTATTGTATCGCCAAATAAAGTTCCGGAAAAAAATCTTGAAAATACCCGGAGCTCTCATCCATCTCAAATTCATCATCCTTTTTTATAGCTTTCTAACAATCGTTTAAACTCCGCCTCTATTTTTTCATTCAATTCCTTATGTTCATACTTCGCTGTTATTCTATACAACTCCTGCAATAAGGCAAAATTTCGATTTTGAAATCGAGGAAATTCCGAAGTAGAAACAGCATCTAAGTTCTTATAATAATCCAATTCATGTACCAATCGATCAGAAATTAAGGAGACCATTTCCCCAGCTTTTTCATATTCTGATGCTCGATAATAAGATTGTGCCAAAAGAATGGATAAATAATCGTAAGGCACTTTTTCATTCGGCACTAAGTCTACACATTTATCCAGAACCTGAACCGCCGAATCTCTCTTCCCCTCATCCATTAATGCCTCCGAAAGGCGAAGGAAATTATTCCTCATATTCATGCACAAACGCGAAGTTGTTTCATCGATATAAACCTCAGGGTCATTCATATTCCCCCACTTGAACTTGGTCATTAGATTGGTGTACATTACATCCGTATTTACGCCACCAATTTGCAAATCGTCCTTTTCGTATTTAATTGGAACCAATTTATAGGCGAAACCCTCAAGTCGAAAATAATCCTCTAGCCCATAATATCCGCTCGACGGCACTGTAATCGAAAAATAAATTGGACGCTCCCAATTGTTTGTTACCAACATATCGTAAAGAATTAAACCACTTTTACCCATGTAGTTTTCATCTAGTTTCCACTGCATTTGATCTACAATATTTGCACTGTCTATTTCGGCTACCGTTTTCGTATCCAAAACTTGTTGCTTATCTATTGGCAAACGAAATTTACTTGCTGGAAAGTGATCAATCCTTTCGTCGTAACCATATATTTTTTTTGTACTTTCTTTGTCGCTGGCAACATAGTCAATAGCATCCTTTAGGTCTAAACCTCCATTTTTTTCAACGTAAGCTTTCAAGCGAGGATCATCTAGCAAGTAAACAGCATCACGTTTTCCCATTAAATACTTATCTCTCGTAAGCGATATTGGCAATGGATCTGAGTCGTAGTTTTTCTGTTTCATTTGATCGATATACCAATCGGTTGCCAAATAACTCAAGTTACAAACGCGAACATCTGTTCGCACGCCTTCTACTTCCTGCAAATACCAAAGAGGGAAAGTATCATTATCGCCCATGGTGAAAAGAATTGCATTGGGTTCACAAGAATTTAAATAATCGTAAGCCAAATCTCTTGCAACATATCGATCCGATCGATCGTGATCATCCCAATTCTGAGAAATTAGCAAAGTTGGAACAGCTGCAAAACAAAGAAAAAATGCGACCGGAAGAGCTATAACATCCTTTTTAATTCCTTTTTTTGCCAGCTCAAAAACAGCCAACAAACCCAGACCGATCCAAATTGCAAAAGCATAAAATGATCCCGCGTAAGCGTAATCCCTTTCTCTTGGCTGCAAAGGAGGCTGGTTAAGGTACACCACAATAGCCAATCCTGTTAAAAGGAACAAAAGCAATACAACGTAAAAATCTTTTTTCCCTTGTACACTTTTTTTATACTGATATAGTAATCCTGCTAAGCCTAAAAGAAGTGGTAAGAAATAATAGGTGTTATTCCCCTTGTTGTTTTTCATGTGATCTGGTCGTAAGCTTTGATCGCCCAATCGCATATTGTCTACAAGCGGAATTCCTGATATCCAATTACCATCCAGAACTCCTCCATAGGACTGTTTATCGGTTTGTCGACCAGCAAAATTCCACATAAAATAGCGGAGATACATGTAATTAACCTGATACGAAAAAAAGAATTTAAGATTTTGAGCAAAGGTCGGTTTTGCTTTCTGATCTGCACGAATTCCAGACCATTTAGCATATTCCTCCGGATTTCGACCTGTCATTCCCTTGGTGTACATCCGTGGAAACACCATTTTCTGCGAACTCTTATAATTTGCTTTCTGTTTGGTGTAAGAAACTACATATTTTCCATCCTTTTTAATGTAAACATCCTTATCATCCACATAAGTTTCTTCCTCTAAAGGTGTATTAAAAGACTCCCCATAAACCAAAGGTTTGTCTCCATATTGCTCTCTGTTTAAATAATACAAAAGAGAATATAAATCTTCTGGATTGTTCTGATCTAAGCCCGGGTTTGATGCCGAGCGAATCATGATTAAGGAATAAGACGAGTATCCTATTAAAACGACAGTAAGAGCCGTAAGTAATGTATTTAAAACAACTTTTCCGTGAGCAAGGGTATAACGAATACCCCAAGTTAATGCTGCAGCCAATACAATAATAAAAACAATTGCTCCATAGTTAAAAGGCAAACCAATTACATTCACAAAAAATAGGTCGAATACAAAGGCTACTTTCACAACTCCTGGAATAATAACATACATTGCTCCTCCTAAAAGCAGTAAAGCCACTCCCAATGCTTTTAAAATACCATTCCTACTTGCTTCGTATTTTTTAAAATAGTAAACCATTACGATGGCAGGAATCGCTAATAAATTTAAGAGGTGAACGCCTATCGACAAGCCCATTAAATAGGCAATCAATATTAACCAACGATTAGCATAAGCTTGGCCTTCTTCATTCTCCCATTTTAAGATACACCAGAAAACTACTGCTGTAAATAAAGATGAAGTTGCATAAACTTCCCCCTCAACGGCAGAAAACCAGAAGGTATCGGAAAAAGCATAGGCCATTGCACCAATAAAACCAGCACTAATGATGGTCCAAATTTGTGTTCCTTTTATTTCATTATCAGAAACTACCAGTTTTTTAGCCAAATGCGTAATGGTCCAAAACAAGAATAAAATGGTGAACGCGCTTGCCAATCCAGACATGGAATTAATTAAAACTGCCACATTCTCGGGACCAGAAGCAAAAAGAGAGAAAAAACGAGCCAATATCATAAAAAATGGAGCTCCAGGAGCATGTCCAATTTCCAACTTATATGCAGAAGTTATAAACTCTCCACAATCCCAAAAACTAACAGTAGGTTCAAGGGTTAAAAAATAAACAAGAGCTGCTATTGCAAAGGATATCCATCCTGCAATGATGTTCGTTTTTTGGTACTTACTCATATATCTTTTAAAATAAAGGTTCCAATTTTTAGCTACAAGACACGAAGTTAGCACTTTTAGAGGGAAGAATTGATTTGTATTATGTGAAAATTCCTTAAAGACATTGAGTTTTTATTGCTATAAAAACTTCAAAAAAAATGGCTGCCTTCGTTCAAGGCAGCCATTGTATATTTCAAATTTTCTTTATTTACTCTACAAAAGTTTTAAAAAGCATTTCAAACTTCAATTGTAAATCTTCTCTCAACTTGGTTTGTTCACCCATATCGGCAAGTCCCAATAACATTTGTACAACTCTTATTTCGCGCTCTTGCTCTGCTCTAAAAGCATTTGCATATTGCGACTCTAAACTTAAGAAGTAATTCAACTTGTCGTAAGATTGTTGTGCCATATCAGATAACAATACATTTGCTTTATCAGTTGCTCCAGCACGATAATATTCTTGAATAAATCCGATCAGCGTATTGTCAAATGGAATTTTGCTTGTTGGCAATTCTTCCATGCAACGATCCATAATCTTAATTGCTTTATCCTTCTTTCCTTCATCGTTTAAAGCACTCGCCAATCGGCTGTAATTTGCTCTAAAAGACATGATGTTAACAGTTAGGATATGGAATTGATCAACATGTACATCGGGATCTTTAAGACCACCAAAAGTGAATTTATTCATGTAATTATCATACAACAATTCGGTATTTACATGACCCAATTCGTTTCGCTGCGGTTTTGTTTCTATTGGAACCAAACGGTAAGCAGCACCTTCTAGCTGGAAATACTTTTCCAAACCAAGAAAACTATCAACACCCATTCCTACAGAGAAATATATTGGACGTTCCCAATTGTTATTGGCGATGATATCGTAAACCGCGATGTCATTTTTGTACAAATAACTTTTTTTGATGTTCCATTCCAATTTATCCACAACCAAGCCTGCATCTTCAGGCTGAACAGTTCCATTGGAAACAACTTTTGCTGAATCAACAGGCACATATACTTTTCTACCTGGGAAATAATGCAATTTCTTACCCGATTGCGTTTCTACAGTAGTCGCTTCGTTATCACTAGCAACAAACTTGATCATTTCACTCAATAACTCAGGCTTGCTTAAACGCTCAACAACGGGCACCTGATCTCGAATTCCTGGCTCCACTTTATCCGCGGTAAGCGTCATCGGTATCAACTCAGAATCGAAAGCTTTTGTTCGCATTTGATTGATGTACCAATCGCCAGCCAACAAACTTAAATTCACAATACGAATATCTCTTCGAATACCTTCTACCTCTTGTGCATACCACAACGGGAAAGTGTCGTTATCGCCATAAGTAAACAAAATCGCATTTGGCGCACAGGAATTTAAATAGTTCTTCGCATAGGCTAAGGTTGCATATCTTCCCGAACGATCGTGATCATCCCAGTTTTGCTGAGCCAATAATCCTGGAACTGCAACCAAACAAATTGCTGTTATAGCACCAGCCGTAATTACTGATGGTCCTTTTTTACTCAGCCATTGATACAAGCCCATTACACCCAATCCAATCCAAATGGCAAAGGCATAAAACGAACCTGCATAAGCATAATCACGCTCACGTGGCTGGTAAGGGTATTGATTTAGGTAAACAACAATTGCCAAACCTGTGAATATGAATAAAAGCATAACCACAAAGAAATCTTGCTTGCCTTTTTTACTTGATCTATAATGATAAAATAAACCGATTAAACCGAGTAAGAATGGTAAAAAGAAATAAGTGTTTCGAGATTTCTTATTTGCCATTTCTGGATACAATTTATCCTGATTTCCGATTTTCATTCGGTCGATAAAATCAATTCCCGAAATCCAGTTCCCATTCAAAATATCACCATGACCTTGAATATCATTCTGGCGACCCACAAAATTCCACATGAAATAACGCCAATACATGTGATTAATCTGATAAGAAAAGAAGAATCGTAGATTTGAACCGAAGCTTGGTTTGTAAATGACTTCATCACCAACTTGAATTGGATTGTTCTTTTTTACATTTCCCCAATATTCGTACTCTCGAACATGATTTGCCCTTGAACTGTACATTCTAGGGAAAATGGTATTGAAACGAGAATCGAATTCATATTTTGGTTTGTACGAAGCAATTACATACTTATCCTTTCCATTTTTATCCTTTTTCTGAATATAAACAGGCTTTGTTTCAACCATATCAACAGCTGGAGCATTATAATATTCTCCATGTACCAATGGACGATCTCCGTACTGCTCACGATTCAAATAAGAAAGCAAAGCAAAAACGTTATCCGGATTATTCTCATCCATAGGAGGATTTGCAGAAGAACGAATCACAATCATTGCAAAAGAAGAATAACCAATCATGATTACTACAAAGGCAGTAACAATAGTATTTAAGACTACCTTACCATGCTTTACAGAATAATTAATGGCCCAAACAACCAAAGCAATTACTGATGCAGCATAAAACATCACACCAGTATTGTAAGGTAAACCCATACCATTAACAAATGCCAATTCGAACCAAGAAGCTATTTTTATGACTCCAGGAATAACCCCATACATGATTACACCTAAAATTAGTACCGAAAGCGCAAAAGCCGCGATAATTCCATTTCGAGTTGGCTTGTATTTTTTGAAATAATAAACAAAAATAATTGCTGGTATTGCTAATAAATTCAGCAAGTGAACACCTATCGATAAACCCATTAAATAGGCAATAAGAATAATCCATCGATTGGCATATTTTTCATTGGCAACATCCTCCCATTTCAGGATTGCCCAGAAAACAACAGCGGTAAATAAAGATGAAGAGGCATAAACCTCAGCTTCTACAGCCGAAAACCAAAAAGTATCTGAAAAGGCATAAGCCAATGCGCCAACCATTCCAGTTCCCATTACTGCAATTAAATTCCCTTTAGAAAGTTCACCATCTTTAACAACTAACTTTTTGGCAAGATGAGTAATGGTCCAGAATAAAAATAGAATTGTAAAAGCAGATGCTAATCCTGACATTACATTAACCATTAAGGCTGCATATGATGGATCTGGAGCAAAAAGAGCGAAAAAACGCGCCATAATCATGAATAAAGGTGCTCCAGGAGGGTGTCCAACCTCTAATCCGACTGCGGTAGTAATAAATTCTCCACAATCCCACAGACTTGTAGTAGGTTCAATAGTTAACATGTAGGTAATTGCTGCAATCGCAAACGCAACCCAGCCTAACACATTGTTAACCAACTTGTAATTAGATTTCATCTTGTGTGTATTTTTGTTTTGATATTCTTTTGTAGGATAATATTTGGAACGAAAATAGTCAATTTTAAGAGTTCCCCCCGAATTATGTCTGAAAATTTTACATTTTTTGTTTGAGCAAAAAAAAAAAGTATTACATTTGCAGAGCTCTTTGCAAAAAGAGTGATTATGATTGTCCCATGGTGTAATGGTAACACTCCTGTTTTTGGTACAGGCATTTAAGGTTCGAGTCCTTATGGGACAACACCGAAAAGTTTCGAAATTATTTCGAAGCTTTTTTTATTTCACTTATGTTGAACGATCAGGAAAACTAAAAGACTTAGTTCTTGAAACTTATAAACACCCCTCTGCCTGTCGGCATCTCCCCTAAAAAGGGAGAACCTAAAAAAATCAGACAACTCGACACTTCTTCCATCCCACCGAGCTAAAGTACTGCGCAAATCATACCTGCAAAACTTTGTACTTGAAACTTGTTGCTTGAGACTTTTTCCTTTCTCCTTTCTTCTTGTCACTTATTCCTTAATCCACCACCTTTTCAAACTTAAAACTACCTGACACTCCTTGATCGTCTAAACTATCTCCTTCGATTGTCGTTTCATTTATCAACATCCCATCCCAAGAATCCAATTCGTATCTAATTTCATAGTCGGCATGAATTATATCATACTCGATTGCTTTCAAACGAATTCGATTTAAAACAATCTCCCCTTCTAATATTTCCTGAATCATGAAAGTTTCATTGTCATCAACATTTTCCGAAAAAATGATTTTTCCGCTTAATTTTCGACCTTCTTGCTTCAATAAAAGCTCTCCTTTGGCATTTCCGTAGCCATAATCCTCCTCATAAAGCCACTTTCCTGTTAATGATTCTATTTTTTTTTGCTCCATTATTTTCGTCTTTCAAATTGACAATCAGAATATTTACAATATCATTATACTAACAACAAAAAAAAGCTTTAAATTTTTTACATTTTTTGGTTTTAGCTACGAAATATTTCACTTATATTTGCAACGTCTTAGTCAGAATATGACGGACAGTTGATTGTCCCATGGTGTAATGGTAACACTCCTGTTTTTGGTACAGGCATTTAAGGTTCGAGTCCTTATGGGACAACAAAAGCTTCTGATTTTATCAGGAGCTTTTTTTATTTTATAACAAAATCAGCAAAGTCCTGATCTGGTAAATTACAAATAAAAATATCCTTCACCTTAGCCCAATCCGGACCTTTCCTACACCATTCACAAAACAATTCAACAGCCAAATTTGTTCCAATAACTTCCAAATAAACCGTTCCATCTGGCTGATTTTTCACAAATCCTCTTACGCCAAAACGATTCGCAGCTTCTTTAGCCTGATACCGATATCCTACATTCTGTACCTTACCTGACACTTGTATACTTACCGATTTCCCATCCATTTTCTTGCTTTTTTGTACAAGATAAGATTAAACAAATGAGAAATTAATAATTCGTAATTAAAAATTCATCTCCCCCCTAATATATCAAAAGAACTTGGTACTTTCTTCCTTAAAACTTTAGGCTTTTTTCTTTACATTCCATTTTTCTTTTGTCCAGGCGTTGCATGCAACGCCTCATCGTATTAAATTTGCCACATGATCAATTATCACGAACCTTTATTTAGACCGCCTAGCGAGGCTCACTCCCTAATTCTACAAGTAAGTTTAGGATGTGCATGGAACAAATGTGCCTTTTGCGAAATGTACAGCAGCAAAACCTTTACCCTACGCAAGGAAAAAGATGTTTTTGCTGATATCGAAGCCATGTCGCCTTATGCAAATGATTATCGTAAGGTGTTCTTGGCCGATGGAAACGCTATGGTTCTTTCTTTCGATAAGCTTTCGCGGATATTAGATCAACTTCATGCGACTTTCCCTAGACTAACCCGTGTTTCGGCCTATGCCATACCAAAAGACATAGCAGCAAAAACCGACGACGAATTGCAAGCCTTGGCTGCAAAAGGCCTTAAATTACTCTATGTAGGAATTGAATCGGGCGATGATGAGTTGCTTGGAAGAATTAATAAAGGTGAAGATTTTGCCAGCACTAGTCATGCCTTACAACGTGCACGAAAAGCAGGAATTAAACTTTCTGTGATGATTCTAAATGGCTTGGGTGGTAAAAACTACTCCCAACAACATGCCATCAACTCGGCCAAAGTGGTGAACGAAATACAACCCGAGTTTCTTTCAACACTGGTTCTTAGTTATCCTTACGGAGAAGCACACTTTATGAAAAAATTCGATGGCGAATTTATTCCTTTGGACACAATAGGGCTTATTGCCGAAATGAAGGTCTTTATAGAAAACCTGAACTTGACGCAAACCGTTTTTAGAAGCGATCATGCCTCCAATTATTTGATTCTGCGTGGTAACTTCCCTCGCGACAAACAAGAAATGTTGAATCGTATTAATACAGTTTTAGACGATCCGGCAAACGCAAAGTTGAGACCGGAGTGGATGAGGGGATTGTAGAAACATAATTAGTATCTAAATAAAAAAGTTATTTTTACATATTACAAATAAAGGTTAAATCGTTTATCAGAATAAAAAAAATCTGATATTTAACGTAAATAAATTTAACCTAACATGATTAAACACATCCTAATCCTTCTTCTCACGCTCTCCTGTTTGACATTATCAGCCCAAGAATTCAAAGGACAATTAATTGATAATGATGGAGAAAGTCAAGACGCCTACCTTCTTGATCCGTACAAGAAAAGCAACTATGAATTCGTTTTATTTTATCGTTATGGCCATCCAACCCAATTATACGCCTCTAACTATAAACGAGCTATATTCTCAGATGACCTTATTTACACTTCAATTAAAATTGAAAATTCAATTGACAAAGTTTGGTCAAGACTACATTTTGAAAGTGACTTAATAAAACTGTTTTTGAGATACAATAAGTATTACTTAGAAATTAATGATCAGGTAATAGATATTAGTAAATCTCAAAATTTAGAATCACTACAACTTCCCGATCAGCTAAAAAAGCAATGGAAACAAGCGCTAAAAAGTTCAAAACTACTTCCATTCAAAAAAGTCAAAACAATTTTCATAGAATATCACAAGCAAGAAAAAATTAAGTTCAAAAGTTATTTCAAGAAACGTCGATCCCGTCTGAAAATTGATATTGATCTTGATTTAGAAGTTCAAGTTGGACTTGGTTTCGATGGCACTAAAGCAAATATTAACAAATCAAAAAATGAACAAATAGAGGTAAATATTCTTTCACCACGCTTATTTACAAACTGCCGAATTCATTTACCAGGAGGTATGAAGAACTCTTTCGCGAGCTTTGGCATTAGCATGCAAAAATTCAACGTGGAAGAGGATGTACATAAATCTTCTACCAACGGTGATAATTATTATGAATCAGAGATACAATTCCTTCAAGTGGCTGTTCCATTATCTTATAATATAAAAGTCGCATCAATAAACAACTTCAATATTTACGCTAAAGCTGGAGCAAAAATATATTTTAACATCGGAGATAATGGGACTTTAAATTCAGAATATAAAGTAGAGAATATTGTTAGACCAAGGTTCCAAAACCTAGAACTTGCTAAAAAATCAAGTTTTGCTCCTATAGTTGGTTTTTTAATCGACAAAAAAATTGGTAAACAACAATTCAGTCTTTCTCTTCAATACGAGCACTATATGGAAAAGGGTGGTAGCAATCCTATAACACCTCAAGTTGAGCTTAACAATTCTGCAATTACTATTGGATTAGCAATAAAAATATAATTTGTCCGAAAATGAAAAAATATATCTTAATTAGCCTATCGATATTTATTTGTTTCCTTGCCTGTGATAAAGAGGAAGCAAACCGACCATATGCACGTATTAGAACACTAGGAGTTCAAAATATTAATACAAATGGTGTTACCATTTCAGCAGAAATTTACGACGCCTCCAAGCTAAATATTGAAGATCACGGTTTTGTATACAAAATAAAATCTTCTTCAATACCTACTGATGCCAAAGGGGATATCCATTTAGAAGGATATTTTGAGAAAGAATCCTTGGGTCGTAAAAATGGAGATGGAATTTTTGAAAGCACTTTAACTAGAAATCTAATAAAGGATACAACTTATACAGCCAAAGCTTATGTTGTTAGCAATGGGATTACAACTTATGATGAGGCTATAGAATTTGAAAGCGAAGGTGGAATTGATCCTGTAATTGCCAAAATTGTTCCGGATACAGCTTATTATGGAGATACGATTACTATTATTGGGAACAATTTCAGTACACAAACTCGTTACAACAAAATCTTCTTTTATACTTTAGAAGCTGAAATCACACACTCATCCGACACATTAATTAAAACAATCGTACCTGAACGTGATTGGAAATGGAAAGCTGTTTCAAAAATTAAGTTAGAGTTAGGTGAAACTAAAATTTATAGTCTACCTAATTTTTATCTCCGTTCACCAAAAATCGATTCTGCTTCAGTCAATAAAATTGTATCAGGGATGACTGTAAAAATTTATGGTAGTAATTTTAATGATCTTTATGGTATTGAAATAGACGGAAAGAGCACATACAATTCGGAATTTAAAAAACTATCTGACTCATTGATATCAGTTAAAATACCCTCTCATATTTCACTTGGAAAAATTCCGATTAAATACACGTTCTTAAGGGAAACGATAACAATTCCAGATTTTTTCGAAAGTGTAGAACCTGCAATAGAATCAGTAAGCCCTTATCAAATTTGGTTAGATACTACTTTAATAATAAAAGGACCTTATGTAAGATATTTAGATGGGTTTTACGACTATGGCGCAAAAGAAAATATTAATGATAGCCTTATCCATATTAAAGTAAAGAATGTTCCTTATTCAAATAAAATCTCAGGATATTACAATGGAAAGGAAATAATTGCTAAAGATTCTATAGAATGGCTACCTCCAATCATTAAATCCATCAGTCCATCCATAGCCTACAATGGTGACAAAATAACTGTAAGTGGCGAAAGGTTTTTTCAAGGTCTACTTGTCGTATTTGGTGATGAAGTAATAAATGCCAATTATATTAATAAAAACACGATAGAGTTTATTGTACCTCAAATTAATTCGGGCAAACACAAAATAGAGTTACAGTATTCACAGCAAAAATTCGACGTGCAAGAAAGTATTTACTTTGAAGTTCCCGCAATTTCAATCACTAATATTAGTCCATCAATTGCAAAACGTGGAGATACAATTGAAATATCACTCGAAAATGCGAACCCAAACGAATATTTTTCAGTTTATATTGATGGAAAATGGGCTGATGTTGTTGAAGTTAATGAAACTAGTATTCGAGCTAAAATTGGAAACGAAATCCTTTTATCTGATTACCCTTCCGTTAAAATCAACAATGGTGGTAGAATAGATATCTTGGAAATGGGGTTTCAAGCGAGCGAGCCTTGGGAACATATTATGGCATTAGAAGATTTTCATGTACAATATTCCTCCATTGCGCATCCAAATAACATTCCCGTAATATTGACCAGAGAATATTATTATGGAGACTATGTTCTTCTGCAATACAATGATACATCTAACAATTGGGATAAAATTACAACATATGATCTAACAGGAACCTATCCTTATGTGATGTCTAAAGATGACATGATGTATTTTGTTAGTCATGATGAAGACATCGAAGCACGAAAAATAACCAAAATTAAATCCTATTCCACTACTAAGATGGAATGGAAAGATGAAGGTTCATTCTTTTACGAAGGAGAACCCAATGATTTAATTGCATTTTTAAAAGATGATAAAATTTATGTAGGAGATAAAAGTGTAATGAAATCTTTTGATCTAAATAATAAAACATGGGAAAATAAAACAATTGTTCCAACCGATGAATATATACCTTACGATATCACTTCATTCGTTATAAATAACCGTTCTTTTATTCGTTTTAGTAATGATGATAAAACCAATGACGATTCAAACTCTGAATTTTGGGAATATGATACCGATAATGATAATTGGAAATACATTCCAGGTTGTCCTTTCTACGAAAGCTACAGTTCTACGTTCTGTAACGACAATCAAATGGCCTATTGCACAATTGTTACAAATAGTAGTTCCGAAAAAGATCTTTGGGTATTCAATACAAATAAATATACCTGGGAAAAATACCTTCCTCCAGCTGAAAGATGTAATAGCACTTTATCATTTACTCACAATGGTTTTCTATATTATGGATACAGCGACGGATACGGCAAAGGTTTAGATATGAGCAGAACAAATATTAATGATCTTATTAAATTAGAAGAATAATAAATACCTAATAATTAAACCAATCCCAACTTCTACCGAGTTGGGATTTTTTCATTTAATAATCCTCCCACAGTTCAATTCTTATTGTATCTTTATTAGAATTAATTCTAAATAAGATTAAAGAAATGAAGATACTTATCACTCTTGCGCTGTCTATAGCTATATTCTCAACAGTTTGTGCCCAGGAAGTTCCTGCCGTATACAGCAATGTTGGTTCAGATGAAAATGGTGTTTTTCTGAAAATTGAGGAAAGAAAAATCTATGCCATTACACCTAAAGATCAATTTCAATATGAAGATTTGTACAAAGCGGCAATTGGAACGAAAGCTGGCCTTACTTTCAATTTTAAATACCCCGAATTGGAAGGAACCTTGTTCTATGGCTTTATCAACTACAAAGATGGTAGCTATCCTCAACCTGTATATTTCCGCGAAAGCTCTCCCATAAAGGTTGGTATCACAAGCATTCCTATTAAAACATACCTGTCGGGCAAGTTCGACATGATTAATTGGGAAGAAACTGGGAAAGGTGTTATTGGATACCGGATTGTAAACAGCAAGGGAAATATGATTTACGACGGAAGAATTGCTTTCTCGTACAAGGATGGTTTATTTGCAGCAGAACCAACTGTTGTTGAAGGGCCATTCATTAACTTGTTAAATCATCAAGGGGCCACAATCTCCTTTACGACTTCTGCCGCTATTCAGGCAAGTATTCAGATTGGCGATCGAACTTATCAGGACAAAACGGCAGTAAAAAACCATGAAATTAAAATTGATGATTTGCAAGCCAATAAGAACTATCAATACACCCTTAAGGTTGGCGAATTTAATTTCGATTTTAGCTTAGAAACTGCACCTATGCCAGGTAGTCGAAAAGCTTTTACTTTTGCCTATGGTAGCGATTCTCGTGCTGGAAATGGTGGTGGCGAAAGAAATGTGTTTGGCGCCAATGTTTACATTATGAAAAGAATTGCAGCTGTAGCCAAAGCCGAAAACGCAAAGTTTATGCAGTTTACTGGCGATTTGATTAATGGTTACGAAACCAGTCGTGAACGCATGAACTTGCAATATGCCAATTGGAAGCATGCTGTTGAACCCTTTTGGCATCACATGCCTTTTGTTGCTGGTTTTGGAAATCATGAGGCTTACAATTACATTTTTAAGGATTCAATTACTGGTAGCTCCTACCTCATCGATCATTTTCCTTTCGACAAAGAATCTGGGGAATCACTTTTTCAGGAAAACTTTGTATTGCCACAAAATGGGCCGAAAAGCGAGGACAATTCCATCTACGATCCTAATCCTGATAAGGTAGATTTTCCTTCGTACAAAGAGTCGGTGTATTGGTATACCTACGATAACGTTGCGCTTGTAGCACTAAACTCAGATTACTTTTATGCGCCAAGCGGATTGGCTACCACGAGTGGTAATTTGCATGCATACATCATGGATAATCAGCTTAAATGGTTACAAAAAACATTAAAAATGTTAGAAAAAAATAAAAATATCGACCATGTTTTCGTTACCATTCACACCCCTTTCTTCCCTAACGGAGGGCATGTAAAAGACGACATGTGGTACAATGGAAGTAACCAACCAAGAGCTTTTGTAAACGGCCTTGCAAATCGGAAAGGAATTATTGAACGAAGAGATCAACTTTTGGATCTGATTGTAAACAAAAGTAAAAAGACGGTTGCCATTATGAGTGGCGACGAGCACAATTACAATTTGCTTACCATTACCGATGAAATGCCGCGATATCCTGAAAATTATCCTCACAAAAAACTGAAATTAGATCGAACCTTTTATCAGATAAATAATGGTGCGGCTGGTGCTCCTTACTATGCGCAGGAAAAAACACCTTGGTCGGCCAATGTGAGTAATTTCTCAACTCAAAATGCGATTGTTTTAATTGATGTTGATGGAACTAAAATTAATGTTCGAGTTAAAAACCCTGATACGCTCGAATTAATTGATGAATACTCTCTGCGAGATTAATCTCCTATGCGTATGCCCCGCTTTTAAATTTTATTGGTAAAGAAAAATGCGACTATTCGTCACAATTATTTCTTTCTCGTTTCTTGCATCGGTTAGTTTTGGTCAAACAACAATCCAAAAAGAAGCGTGTGCGATCTATTCTTTATTTGAAGATGATGAGCCGATTGAAATCTGCTTAAAAGGAAACATCCGTAAACTTTTTTCTGATCGAAATGAGAAATCTGCTTACTATCCGATTCTTTTCTCCTATAAAGAGGATGGTCTTGAAAAATCAATGCAAATAAAGGTTAAAACGCGAGGGAATTTTAGAAAACTTCGAGAAAATTGTACTACTCCTCCATTACTTCTTAATTTTGATAGTTTAGAGATTTTGAAGAGTAGTCTATTTCAAGGTCAAAACAAATTAAAACTCGTAACTCATTGTAAAGATGATAAATATGTTCTTCGAGAATATTTGGTCTACAAAATTTATCAACTAATTACGCCCAATAGTTTTCAAGTTCGATTGGTGAAAACTTGTTTTGAGGATCGTAAAAAAGGAAAAAAAAGCAAACCTAAATTGGGAATTCTTCTGGAGGATCAAAATTGTATGACCCAAAGAAACGAATCGAAACTAGTAAAACGGCTCAATATTAATCCGATAAAAACAGATCGAGAACTATTTTTACAAATGGCCGTCTTTCAATTTCTGATAGGAAACACCGATTGGTCCATTCAATTCTTGCACAATATCAAGTTAATTAGTGGTAATGATAATGCAGCTCTTGTTCCTGTTCCCTACGATTTTGATCATGCTGGAATTGTTTACACTCCTTATGCTCTGCCGGCGGAGGAATTACGAATGAAATCGGTCCGAGAAAGAAGATATCGCGGTTATTGTATTGATGATATGAAAGAGTTTACTTCAACTTTTCAGCTATTTAATGAGATAAAAGTTGAGATTTACGAAATTTATCAATCGAATACAATGCTGGAAAAAAACTATCAAAAAGTCACATTGAAATATTTAGATGAGTTTTACGATATCATTAATGATAAAAAAAAGAGCAAACGAGCATTTCAATACCCATGTAACCCATACGGAACTGGGAATGTAGTTATTCAGGGAATGAAGAAAAAGAAACCTAAAAAATAGAATTTATAATATATCTATTTGTCTCTCTAACTTCCCGCTTACCCTTGTCTTTCCCATATTTTTTAGCTAAAATTGCAATCACCTACCAACATTTTGTTTTATCTTCATAACTTAAGAAATCCCATTAAGGGTATTTCTTTCTTTTGATATACACCTAAGCGGAATGAGTCTGAAAATTACACGAATATTTATCCCTTTTTTCATCTTGTTAAGTGGAACGAACTTACTGAGTGGGCAACAATTTCGTCATATTAATGTTGAACAGGGATTGAGCAGCCGCCAAACGGTTAGTATCAAGCAAGATAAAAAGGAGTTTATTTGGATATCGACCAAAACAGGTGTGGATCGTTTCGATGGCAAAACGATTAAAAACTATACTCTACCTTCTACTCCACGCGATAATGCTCCCGAGAATTTTTATCTTAAATTAGATCGAGATTCCTTACTTTGGGCATATAGTGATGTCGGTCAAATCTATAAATTCAGTTATCAGAACGACCGATTCGAAGTGTTTTTCAATTTTCATCGTAATCAATTTCATTCCGAATTGTGGATTATTGCTTCTTCTTTTGATGCCAATAATACACTTTGGTTGGGAACAGATAATGGGCTTTTCTTTCTGAAAGACAATAAACTAGAACAATTTAAAAGCTATCCTTTAAAACAGACCTTCATTACGTCTGTTCTTTCAATAGATAAAGGTAGAATGCTTTTTTCCTCATTCGATAAGATTTATCTCTATGAAACAAGTCAACAATCATTGGAGGAACTTAAAATTGACTTGGGTGAGAACCAAAGAATAAATACGACTTACTACAATCCAAAAACAAATACCATTTGGATTGGCACCTTTTCCGAAGGGGTCTATTGCTATAATTTAAAGGATGAATCTCTAACGGATTTAAAAACTATTAATATTGATTTTCCGACCGTTCCCATTCGTAAGTTTGAATTGTTGAACGGCAATGAAATGTTGGTAGGATCTGACGGCATGGGCGTGTGGATTGTTGATCAGACAAACTTCAAAGTAAAACAAGTTTTTCAGGAAGATGAAGACATTCAATTCTCTTTAAATGGGAATGGTGTTTACGACATCTACAAAGATAAAGAGGATCGAATTTGGATTGGCACTTATACTGGAGGAGTCAACATTTTGGATCCTTCATCGCTTAATTTTGAGATCATCAGTCATCAAACCAACAACGATCAATCTTTGGGAAACAGTATCGTGAACAGCGTTATTGAAGATCGAAAAGGGAATTTATGGTTTGGGACCAATAATGGTGTAAGCATCCTCGAAAAGCGAAATCAGAAATGGCATCATTTTTTTAAAAGTTCAAGTACCGAAACCAATGTCTTTCTCGATTTGTGTGAAGATGGCGATGGACATATTTGGGCTGGCTCCTATTCTAAAGGTGCATATGTATTCAATTCTAATTTTGAACTAAGTCATCAATACCTACATAACACTTCTGATCCAGAATCTATTGGCACCAATTACATTTTCGAAATTTCTTTAGATTCCGATAAAAATATTTGGATTGGAGGACGAGACGGAAACCTTTGTCAGTTCAATTACAAAACAAAATCTTTTATTCAGTACAATAATCTCAGCATTAATTCCATTGTTGAAATCAGTAAAGATGAACTTTGTATTGGAGGTGTTCAAGGTGTTTATTTGTTCGATAAAAAGACAAATTTACTCAATCTGATTTCGAGACGATATTTTGTGTACTGCGTTTATGCAGATCAGAAAAATGGAATTTATTACGGAACCAGAGGCTCTGGATTTTTTCATTACGATTTAATCACAAAAGAGACAAAAGCATTTACAGTTGAAAATGGACTTCCATCGAATCATATTTATGCAATTATTCCCGATGGCGAGCATTTATGGCTGAGTACCGAAAATGGAATTTCCCAATTCAACACAAGCGACAACAGCTTTCAGAATTTCTCTACCGAAGATGGAATTTCCGATAAAACCTTTAATCAATGTGCTGCTTTTAAAAGTAAATCAGGTGCTATTTTGTTCGGATCTTATCATGGCGTAACCAAGTTTAATCCTTCGGAGATTCATTCCAACAGCAAAAAAGCCGATATCTATTTGGAAGAGTTTGGCTTGTTCAATAAAGTCGTTTATCCGAACGAAGAAGGTTCACCGCTAAAAAAATCGATCAACAACACCGAGAAGTTAGTTCTGAAACATTATCAGCACTCTTTCTCTGTTGCCTATACTGCCATTAGTTTTTTTAATTCTGATGAAATAAAATATATCTGGAAATTGGAAGGATTGGATGAGAATTGGAATACGCCTTCATTTGCCAAATCGACCAATTACACCAATCTATCACCTGGCGATTACACACTTTCTTTAAAGGCATTAGACTATTCAACCGATACAATTTTAGATGAAAGAAGCATTGAAATAACGGTACTTCCGCCTTTTTACAATACCATTTGGGCGAAACTACTCTATTTCCTTTTGGCAATTCTGATTGTTCGTTGGATCGTTATTTACTTGCAAATCAAGATTAAGAAGAAAAGCTCCGAAGAAAAAATCAATTTCTTCACCAATACAGCTCACGATATTCGAACTCCGCTAACTCTGGTTAGTGCTCCTCTTAATGAGCTAAAAATGGAAAATGGCTTGTCTGAGAAAGGAAAGTATTACCTTAATTTATCGGTAAACAACCTCGATAAACTAAACGCACTGGTTTGTCAGTTGCTCGACTTTCAAAAATCAGATTTGGATAAAAGTCAGTTGGTTTTAAGTAAAGTTGAAATGCTTGATTTACTGCAACGCAAGGTGATGAATTTTAAGACTCTTGCAGAGAGAAAAAATATTGTTCTTGATTTTTCTTCCGAAGTCAAAGAATTGGAAGAATACATCGACGTGGCCAAAATGGATAAGGTGATTGAAAATTTACTTTCCAATGCCATCAAATACACGCCTAACAATGGAACGGTTCACGTTTCGCTTCTCGCGGATAAAAAAACATGGTCGATTGCCGTAAAAGACTCGGGAATTGGAATTTCGAAGAAAGCACAACGAAATTTATTTAAAGAATTTTATCGCGGTGAAAATGCTATTAATTCAAAGGTTCCAGGTACTGGAATTGGTTTGCTACTGGTTAAAAACTATGTAGCACTTCACAAAGGGAGAATTCAATTCGAAAGTGAAGAAAATAAAGGATCTGAGTTTAAAATCGTATTGAAACATGGTAAAACTCAATTTGGAAAAGAGGTTACTTACATCGAAACAAAAGCGCATAGAGAAATAAAGGTTGAGCACATGGATATTGATGCTGATTCGGTTCAACAACCAACTTCAGAGTCTCAAAAACGATCAAAAATCCTTATTGCAGAAGACAACGATGAGCTGCGAAATTATCTGTTTACCAGTTTAAGCGAACACTACCATGTTTCTGTTGCAGAAAATGGCAAAATTGCTTTGGATGATATCACAGAAGTAAAACCAGATATTCTTATTTCGGATGTGAAAATGCCAGAAATGGATGGAATCACCTTAAGCAATAAGGTGAGAAACAATTTTGAGACTTCGCACATTCCTGTGATTTTGCTTTCTGCTTTAAACGAGAAAGAAGATATCATGAAAGGCTTACAGACAGGTGTTGACGATTACATTACCAAACCTTTCGACATCACGATTCTGCGAGCCAAAATCGACAATTTGATTCGCAACCGAATGCGTGCAAAAGAACGCTTCCTAAATACTGCAGAACCAAATGTAAAAGACACAACATACGCCAATTCTCAGGATAAAGTCTTTATTGAAAAGGCAGTAGAATTAGTCGAAAAGCAAATGGACAATCCGAAGTTTGCGGTAAACGATTTTGCTCAGGAAATGGGTGTTAGCAAGAGTTTGCTTTACGAAAAATTGAAAGCTCTAATTGGTCAAACACCCAACGATTTTGTGAAGGTAATTCGTTTAAAGCATTCGGTTGAACTACTTCAAATGGGAAAATATACCATCAACGAAGTAGCCACCTTATCGGGATTCGACGATCCTAAGTATTTTAGTACTTGTTTTAAAAAGTTATATGGGAAGACTCCGAGTAAGTATTTCGACAAATAAGAGTTAGCCTAAAAAGCAGTTTAAACTCTAATATTGAAACTGCTTTTTAAAAAATGCCATGGCTTCTTTCTTGTAATTCGACTCACCTATATGACTGTCATTAGGAAATATTTTAAACCCTTTAGGCGCCTTAATCTTGTTGTAAGCAGAAAAACCTAATCTCGTAGGACAATCATCATCAAAAAGTCCTGTAAGGTAAAGTGTTGGTGCTTGAATTCCTTCCGCAAAATGTTTTGTATCTAAATATTCAAGCGTATGTAAAGCATGGGCAAAAGTGTAAGAGTGATTGTAGCAAGCTAAGAAATTATTGATCTCTCCTTTGAGCATTTTACGAATTTCAATATGGTTCATTAAATCACAAGGGAATGGATCGAAATAAGCACAAGCACTTATGTGTTTGTTAGCCAAACCTGAAGTCATAAGTGCCAATCCTCCTCCTTGACTACCCCCAAACACACCAATTTTTGTTTTATCAACCTCATCGCGAGACATCAAAAACTCAACGGCTCTGATGCAATCCATATAAATCTTGCGATAAGCGGATTTCTCTTTATTGCCTATTTGATGTCCCATAAATCCAGTTCCTGAATCGGGCGTAAAAGCATCTTTACTAATTCCATGACCTCTTACACAAAGAGCCAATTCAATTACATCCTCTTGATTACTTAGAAATTCATCCAAATGCTCAAAACCATAGCCATAACCAGGTAAATTTAAAATTGCAGCATAGGTGCCTTTCTTTTTCGGTGCAAAATAATAGCCTCGAATCAATGCACTGTCAATCGAATGCATTTCAACAATGTAAGCGTCTCTTTTCTCTGTACACAGATGATCCGCCTTACTCATTTTAAAATCCGCTTTAACCAGACTTAATTCATTCAAGGCAGCATTCCAAAATTCATCAAAATCATGAGGTGCTGCAGATGAGTCTTCAATTTTTGTTGGTGATACAGCAAACCATTCAACTGTTCCCGCATATCCATCATTTTTCAGACTTGCTATTACTTCATAAAAACCTGGCAACAAATTTTCATTGCTCAAATCAATTTTAGTAGAACTAAGACCTTTTTTCACCTGAATGTTTCTACTGCAAATGGTATCCATGAAATCATTACGCAACAGAACATTTAAAAGCCCATCAGAATCTGTTTCTGTATGCACACTAAACTGCAGCTCCTCATTTTTCTGGTACAAATGCTCTGCCGATTCAAAGCTCAATTGAATGGTAGGTTCTCGCAAATCTTCCCCAGAATAAAGACGAACCAAGTTATGACTTTTCCCTCCTGTATATGAAAAATTCGAAACGCGAATAGCAATTGTATTTTCCTTATTGAAGTGAAGATAACTGGCTGGTACTATAAACTTGCTGGTTTTATAATTAGGATTAGGAGACCATATAAACTCATTGGAAATATTGCCTCCAATGTATTTCTCATTGATTAATATATCCTGAACATCGAGTCGTAAACTTATCTCTAAAGTAAAATTTTCACATGTATCGAGCTGCGAAATTTGAAATTCTGTTCTTAATTCTCCAGGAGTATTCAAATAGGAAAAACCTTGTCTTTCCCAAGACAATAGCATGTTAATATTCGATATTTCCTTGGGAATAGATTCATTTCCAAAGCTCAAGGACCATGTAGGTGGGATTAAATTTTGAGCAGATAGAGAGATCAAATTCAAGCTTAAAAATAAGATTACGAGTTCAATTTTCTTTCTCATTACCACTCACTTAATATTTTAAAAAATGTCTTTTTACGTTCTGAATTAATTCCCCAATCAACTGGTGGATTCTGGTATCCGCATTCAAATGCTTCGCCTTCTCGACGGTAATCGAAATATCCCCAAGATGCTTTTAAACTTGTCGCAGCAACGAAATTATTCATTGGCTGATCAAAATCTTCATGATCATCTTCGTTGTAAACAATTGGCTGTCCATTGTACCCCTTTAAAGCTTTGGTTTTATTCACTTGCTCAACAATTCCTTCCCACTTCTCAACTCCATTGCCATGGATTAATATAAAATCAGAAATGGCAGCAACTGTATCTGTTGGAATGTGATTGCCTAAAAAACTGGTTCCTACCAATAATCTTCTTACGTTTACTTGGCGCGATTTGGCCAAATGAATCAACTCATGCACTCGCTCTTCTTTAAGAATTGGATGAGAATATAGAAATGAACTCTCGTTACAAACCTCGATCAAGACATTGCGAAAATCATTTTCTAAAATCCAGTCAACAGCATTAAGCAAACCCGTTTTAATAGCTTCTTCACTTTCCATTCTTCGCTCTTGTCCAAAATAATATACACCAACAATAGCCACCATTCCCAAACGATCTGCTTCTGTCAGTATTTGCTTCAAGCGATTCATATATTCGGGGCGCAGTTCGCCTTTTTCGGTAATTGCAGAGTTGTGCCAAGGTTGCGTTTCCGAATATCCTTCGGGGCTACCACCTTGCAAATTAATGGTAAAGGCTAACAAGCCATTCCCCTTCCACAAAGGCATTGCTTCCATAAACTCTTTTGTATTTCTATTGGCATCCCAAACTTTTGTATCTGGATAAGCCCAACGATTTACTGTTTTGGAGTTTAAATCATCGTAAATTCCTTGCACCATTCTCACATTAGGCAACAAGCCTTGAATGGAATAATCTCGCCATATTTTGCCTTCAAAAGTTGGTTTTCCATTAATGTAAAATTCATTTTCTACAATGCTAACGGTCGTTTTATCATCCTGTTTTTTGCACGAGACGAAGAGTAAAAGGGTAACAGTAAATAGTAATAAATTTTTCATTTTTTTGTAATTAGTTATTAATCTTATGTTGCGTTGCACCTTTTATAAAAAAAACGCCACGCATTGTTACAAATAGTAAGCAATTCTGTTGCTTAATTTACCTCACATAACAAGCTTTTTGGTGCAGAGCACACTTATATCTTTTCCTCAAGCCGGAAGGCTTTTACTTTTTCCTAGGATGAAAAAGTAAACAAAAAATCCTCGACAACGTCCTCAACCACCCGTTAACAGATCGAATGCTAAACAAAACCTTTTTGTTTTACGCATCCTCCACTGAACGGGTCCCGGTCTCCGGACTCAATGTCGCATTCCTAAGAACAAACTTTATCATGTATAATTAGTACAAAGCTTAGGTGCAGAGCACCGCAATATCTTTTATTAATTTCAAAAAACAACAAAAATATTGTCATACAATACACCCCTCTGTCCTGTCGGACATCTCCCCTGCAAGGGAGAATTCGACTCGTAAAACTCCTGGATATGATGTGTAAGGCTGTTTCTTAATTTATATTCGTCATTTTTTAAAATGGTGCAGAGCACTAATATATTTTTAGAAAACATTAACAATTTTGATGGTAGGTGCAGAGCACACTTATATCTTTTCCTCAAGCCGGAAGGCTTTTACTTTTTCCTAGGATGAAAAAGTAAACAAAAAATCCTCGACAACGTCCTCAACCACCCGTTAACAGATCGAATGCTAAACAAAACCTTTTTGTTTTACGCATCCTCCACTGAACGGGTCCCGGTCTCCGGACTAAATGTCGCATTCCTACGAACAAACTTTAATTTATAAAATTAATGATTTGATGATGCATACATGCCGATATAAGAACCAACAAATCCACCAGCAACTTTTGTACTCAACAAACTTGCATTGATATCATCAGCCAACAAAATCCAATTTTCTGAATCAATAGAATAGTAAAAACTGTAGTATTTGCCTTTGCCTTCTATTTTTAGCTTTAGGATTCCATCAGATTGCAATTCAATTCGCTCAAGCAATTCGCTTACTGGGCCTTTATCGCTTGGTAGTGCTTTTTCTAACTGAAGAAAAGTCTTTCCATCTTCTTGCCTTTTACCAAAGAAAAAATGGTGAGATTCATTCTGAAAACATAGTAAACCTGCTGCTTCTTTATCTTGCTTTGGCTCAAAAGTCATTTCTACTTCTACTTCGAAATTAGCATGCTGTTGTCGGCGGCCAATAAAAGCAGGATTGCCAATTTCTCTGCTATTCGCAGGTATAGCTCTAATTTCCAAATACTTTTCGTCAGAATTAAGCTGATACCACTTTTCATTTGGCGTTCTTATAAAATTCCAATTCATGGCTAACTCTTCTGAATCAAAATTGTCAGTTTTGCTAAAATTGCCATTGGAAACTATTGCAGTAGAATCTATTGTTGAAACCAAACCAGTTTTTTCTTGAATCAAACCAACAGCTTTATCTGATTCTAAAAACACTGGCCATCCATCTTTCCAACTAACAGGTAATAAAAAAGTCTCTCGCCCAGTATTAAAATAGTTATCGCCGTAAGGCCTACAACCTAAAAACACGCCCCACCAATCGCCTTTATTATCTTGAATTATATCGGCATGACCAGTACAAGTCACCGGATATTCTCTCTCGGAATCCAACTGTCTTTGCGATAAAATTGGATTGTTTTTGAAAGGAATGTATGGACCATTCACTTCTTTGCTTCTAAAAATAACCTCGGAATGATCTTCAGCGGTTCCTCCTTCGGCACACATCAAATAGTAATATCCATTTATCTTATAAAGGTGTGGGCCTTCGATCCAAATTGGTTCTTTACTGATATCACTATCACCGTTTACAATCACTTTCCCTTCCCCAATCACCCTATCGGTAGCCAAATCGTATTCCCACATTCTAATGGTTCTGTGTCCATCGTAAAGGGCTTCTCCATCGGGTTCGGAATTGTGAACGATATAGGCCCTTCCATCCTCATCAATAAATAAGGAAGGGTCAATTTGTTCTATTTGTGGCAAATAAATTGGCTCACTCCACGGTCCAGCAGGATCTTTTGCTTTTACAATAAAATTCCAGCTTCCCTGCACAACGGTTCCAATTACATAAAAGGTGTCGTTAAATTTATTGTAGGTAATTGCAGGAGCAAAAACACCTTCAGATATCGCCAAACCATCCAAATTCAACTGACTAGGACGATCCAACACATGACCCAACTGCTCCCAACTGGTTAGATCGGTGCTATGAAAAACCGGAATACCAGGGAAAAATGAAAAACTCGAATTCACTAAGTAGAAATCATCTCCCTTTTTACAAATGGATGGATCGGGATAAAAACCAGGTAAAATAGGATTGTAAAATTCGTTTGAAGCCAAAGGATTATCCTTGTAAAAGGAATCTTTTCCCTGATAAGAAAAAGAATAAAATCGAGCTTTATTTTGAACTTCTCCATTAGGTGTGCATGCTAAAAGCACAAAAACAAAGAAAAGGAGAGTAGATGTATTAACTAAATTTCGTAACATTTATTTATTGTTTTGATAGTAAGTATTGATATAATCCCATGCCAAATTCACACTATATAGTGGTGGAAAATTATAATCCTCCACCTCTGCAAGAATATATTTAAGGGCTATTTTATTTTGATATTCAAATATCTCAGCAAAGTTTATCTTACCACTTTCACCTAATTCTTGATAATCTTTCACATGCCAACTTATAAATCGTTTGGGATATTTCTTGAAATAATCTATTGGATTTACTCCTGCTATATTCATCCAGTAGAAATCTGTCTGAAAGAAAACAAATTCAGGATCTGTATTTTGTAAAAAGTAATCGTAAACGCGAACTCCATCGACAAATAAAAATTCATCAGCATGGTTATGAAATACAAATTGAAGTCCATTATCAGCACAAAGTTTCCCAATGGCATTGTAATAGTCACAGAAGCTTTGCAATTCCCCAATCGTTTTAATTCCCTTAATTTGATTGTTTGAGGTGGATAGGTAAGCAACTCCCGCTTTCTTGTGATCGATTATGCATTTTTCCCACCATTTCAATGATTCATCCCACTTTCCTTCTAAGGGAAGATCGTGAAAGGTCATCGACCCAAGGAACTTCATTCCTGCCTTCTCCACTTCTTCTTTAAATAGAGTCGGACTCATACCATAAAACAAACCATTATCGTATACAAAAGTCTCAACAAAAGCGTATCCCATTCTTCCAAGGAATTTCAAAGTGCCAATTGGATCTTTAAGCATTTCATCATGCACTGATACCAGCTGAATGCCAATATTCTTCTCTTTCGAATTGGCTTTAATATATCTGGTTTTCCATAAGCTTTTGTCAGAATTGTCAAAACCTTCAACCATTACTTCAGTAGAATTCAAAAAATCAAATGCGACCCTCATGGTTTTCTTTCCATTCAAGTCTGAATCCTGCATAAACCAAGTGTTTTCATCAGAAAATGCACCTGTCCCAGTAAAAAATACACCATCTTCATTATGGCCAGCAGCAAAAATTCTGTCTGATTTATGGTCGTATCCAATTAATTCAACTAGTATAGGATGATATTTCCCATTTCGATACTGCTGCACCTCTACCTGTAATGATTGTTTCCCCAGTTTAGGGATATTAATCATTCTCAAATTTGGATATTTATCGATGCTATCTGTATTTGCGTTTATAGAACTCACCCAACTACCAGCATACTGATACAAACGATCTTTTTGTTTCGAAATGGAATACGATTCTTGTGCAATTACATTCACAGATTGAATATTTAATAGAATTAAACAAACAACTACCTGTTTCCATTGATTCATTATTTTCTTTTTCATGTTCTTAGATCTCAAGTTTCTTAGGTATAATAACAAACTTCTCCTCTGACACAAGGTTATAAAATAAGCAAGGTGCATTGAAGAAATCCCCCAACACACCTTCACTAACTTTTATGAAAAAATAAAGCTCATTAGGCCATTCCATCTAATGGTTTAATAGTACCATCTTCGTTGTATTCCAATTCAACAACTTTCATGCTTCGCAACCAAGTCTTGCCCCCAGACGGTTTGCAATCATGATAAAAAAGATACCACTTGCCCTTAAACTCACAAATGGAATGATGAGTAGTCCAGCCTACTACTGGTGATAAAATCTCCCCCATATATTTAAATGGTCCGTAAGGATTATCTCCAATGGCATAACACAACAAGTGCGTGTTACCCGTAGAGTAAGAGAAGTAATATTTTCCATTGTATTTGTGCATTTTTGCTGCCTCGAAAAATCTACGATCATGATCACCAGCAGTCAAAGGATTGCCTTCTTCATCCACAATCACAACATCTTTTGGTTCTTCAGCAAACTCCAACATGTCATCAGACATTCTTACCACTTTAGCACACAATGCTGCTTCTTCATCAGCAGGTTCTGCACCTACTTCAATGGCTTTGTTATCGCGGTAACGTTGCAGTTGACCGCCCCAAATACCACCAAAATACATGTAATGCTCGCCATCTTCTTCAAACATTCCAGGATCGATGCTATAGCTTCCCATAATTGGGTTTTTCTCTGCAATAAATGGTCCTTCAGGTGTATCACTTACAGCTGCACCAATTCTAAAAATGTCATTTTTATCTTTCAAAGGAAAATAGAAATAGTACTTCCCATTCTTGGCTGCAGCAGCTGGTGCCCACATTTGTCTTCCCGACCAAGGCACATCGTCCACATCTAAAATTACACCATGATCAGTTACTTTTCCATCTATCTCCTCCATTGAATAAACATGGTAATCTCTCATCGCAAAATGATCGCCATTATCATTCTCTGGCATACCTGTTACAATATCGTGAGATGGATAGATATATAGCTTTCCATTAAACACATGTGCTGCCGGATCGGCGGTGTACAAATCTTCTACTAAGTACTTTGGTGTTTTCATATGATAATAATTTGACTTTTAGTTGCCATATGGAACTCCAAAATCACACTCATTCTCTTGTGTGTAATACTTTTACATGGTCGTTTCATATTGATATAATTACATTCTCTTAATACGGTCTTATCAGAAAAACCAATCACGGCTTATGCTAGCCAAACCCTGCTAAGCGCGCGATCGGTATCCAAACTCTGACTTATAATCCCAATTAAGCGAATTATGCTATGATTCTTTTTTCAAATTAATAATTGCCTGAACAGCTGATTTCTCTTTGCTATTTCTATCGAAAAGCAATGGGTAATCGGTACGACCTGCAATTGGCCAATAATTACGCCAGGTTTGTCCATCGTGTACACCCCAAAGCGTAACACGACTAATCTTATCTTGATGCTTGTTGAATAAGGTAAAAAACTCAACATATCGATCGTGCAACTGAACTTCTAGTGAATCCGGAAGTGCTTCTACATATGGATTTAACTCTGGTTTAAATTCATAACTCTTCGCCACATCTGCTCCAACATTTAAATCAGGCATGGGCAAAACAGAAATATCCAATTCTGTTACCATTACCTTCACACCCAAACTGGCAAAATCTTCGATGCTTTTTTCAAATTCATTCATATCTGGAACCGTAATTGAGCTGTGTGCTTGTAACCCAATTCCATCTATCTGCACACCTTCTTTTTGAATGTTTTTTACCATTCGAATAACACCATCGCGTTTTTCTGGTATCGACATTGAATAATCATTGTAATACAATTCAGCTTCCGGATCGGCTTCGTTTGCAAATTGAAAAGCCAACTTTACGAAATCTTCTCCAATAATCTGCACCAATTTACTATCGCGGAAAGATCCATCTTCCATGATGGTTTCGTTTACAACATCCCAACCATTAACACGACCTTTGTAACGGCCTACAACTGTTGATATGTGTGTTCTCATGCGCTCAATCATTACCTCACGACTAACATCATTTCCTTGCTCATCGGTGAAAAACCATGCAGGAGCTTGCGAATGCCATATTAATGTGTGACCAATGATAAACATGTTGTTCTTTTCTCCTAATTCGACAAACTTGTCGGCTAAAGAAAAATCGAACTTGCCTTCCTCTGGTTGCAACACTTCACTTTTCATGCAATTCTCTGCAACAACAGAGTTAAAATGTTTGTTTACAACAGCTATTGCCAAGCTATCTTCTTCTAATATTTGTGGTGTATTTAATGCAGTACCAATAAAGTAAGCATCCTTTATTGCATCTTTCATCCCGTTTTTAGATGAGCATTCCTTTTCTGCACAAGAACCCATAAGGATCGTTGTTAATCCTGCTATTAATAGTCCTTTAATATAATTTCTTAGTTTCATTTTTTTTCAAATTATAAGGTTATGCTTTTTGTCTGCGAAGAATCAATTCCTTTTCAATGGTAATTTCTTGTTCTTTATTGATACCATAAAAGAAAAGACAGGCTACACTAATACAAAAAGTAAGGGTTGGTAATACACTCATTGCTAGTTTTATTCCGCCAATTGTTTCTGCTGATTGAGTCAATAATTGTTCATTATATCCATACATGGCCAATATTCCTGCTACCAAAGCTCCTCCAATACTTAATCCGGCTTTTAAGCCAAAAATCATTGCTGAGAAAATAATCGCAGTAGCTCGTCGGTTGTTTTTCCACTCCGAGTAATCGGCTACATCAGCAATCATCGCCCAAAGAAGTGGTGTTGATATTCCATAAAATAAACCATGTACCATTTGACTGATGAATACAATTGCAATGGACTGTGGTGAATAGAAATAAAAAGCTAACAGGCATAATGCAGATAGAAACAAACTTGTTCCAAAAGCGTCACGTTTTCCAAATTTATCGGCAAAGAATTTCGAAAATCCAATCCCAATAATCATGAAAATGATACCTGCTGCATTAAACAGACTAAAACCAGAAGTAGAAACATCTTCGGGCCAGTGAAAACCAACTAAGCCCATATTGGTTAATAAGTTGTTTAAGCCCTGAATAAAGTTGTTAAAGCCAATGTTATTTAAGAAAGAAGCTAGCGCTTGTTCGTCCAGATAATTTTCGAAATAGTAGACATACATGCCACCTTTTAAGGATAAAGTGATAAAAATAAAGATGGTTAAAACCAACATTGCAATCCAAGGTCTGTTTTTAAACAAATCGGTAAAGTCTTGTTTCACACTTGTATTTTGCTCCGAACTAGGTATTATTCTCTCTTTGGTCGTTAGAAAAGTAATTATAAGAAACACAACTCCTACAATAGCAAAAATTCCAATTGTATTTTCAAAACCAACTGTTTTATCGCCATCACCAAGAATTAAAACCAATGGTAAAAGCAAGGCCTGTACAATAAATTGAGCAATCATAACTGCCACAAAACGATAAGACGAAATGCTATTCCGCTCTTTCATATCACCTGTAATTACACCGCTTAAAGCAGAATAAGGCAAGTTGTTTGCTGAATATACCAAGACCAATAAAATGTAAGTAACCAAAGCATAAACGACTTTACCTGATGATCCAAAATCTGGTGTACTAAAAGCTAGCATAGCCATTCCTCCAAAGGGTACAGCAGTCCATAAAATCCAAGGACGAAACTTTCCCCATTTGGTCTTGGTTCTATCGGCAATTACACCCATAATTGGGTTAAAAAATGCACCGATCATACCTCCTGCAAAAATAATTGCAGAAGCTGTAGCTGGCGGTATTTTATACACATCGGTATAAAAGAATGCCAAGAAAGTCATTAAGGTTTGAAAAATAAGGTTTGCAGCCAGATCTCCCAAACTGTAACCTATTTTTTCCTTTATCGAAATTTTTGCAGACTCACTCATATTGTAATTTTATAATTCTATTAATTACTATACTTTTTCAACTCAAAGTCTTCACTACACTCTTAAAAAAAGGCGCAAAACATTGGCTGTAACATTCAATTATAAAGCTTGAATGCTATATTTAATACTTAAGAAATAATCGATTAATTATTTGTCCATTACGTAGGCAGAGCCTTCAACTAGGATGTTTTTTGTTAGTACTTTTCTTTCTCGAATTCGTTTTGCAGTAGGCTGTGCACCTCCAACTGATATTTTTAGTTCTCCTGCTAAAACCGTTTTCTTGAATTGCTCATCAACAATCGTTAATTGATCTGGATTAATTGTAAAATGGATTGTTTTGCATTCGCCAGCTTTAATCATTACTCTTTGAAATTCAACTAATGATTTATTAGGATTTACTCCTCCAGCTTGCGGATTTGCAGCATAACATTGTATTACCTCTTCCCCATCAATTTTGCTGTTGTTTGTTACATCTATAGATATTTCAACACAATCGCCAGGAGAAATATGATCTGGAGTTTTTAGGTTTGAATAGGTAAAATCAGAATAACTTAAACCAAAACCGAAATCGTACAAAGCTTCTCCTTCGAAATAACGATAGGTTTTGCCTCTCATATCGTAATTGCTGTAAGCAGGAATATCATCTACACTCTTGTAAAAAGTCAATGGCAAACGACCAGCTGGATTGTAATCGCCAAACAAAACATCAGCAATTGCAGTACCTCCTGCTTGTCCTGGATACCACGCCTCAACAATTGCCGGAATGTTTTCATTTTCCCAATTAATTGCCAATGCACTTCCGTTCAACAATACCAAAACCATTGGCTTGCCTAACTTTTTAATTTCTTTCATTAAAGCAGTTTGTGTTCTTGGCAATTTAATATCCAAACGATCGCCATGAGCAAAACCTTCTACTTTAACTTTCATTTCTTCGCCTTCGAGTAATGGGCTAATCCCCATGCAGAAAATAACTACCTCAGCTTCTTTTGCAATCGCAATTGCCTCTTCTGCTAAATTATCATTTGGCTTTTCCCACAATAGACGCATCATGGCATGCTCTACATTATCTTGTGTGTATTCCAACTTAATTGGATATGCTTTATCAGCCTCCAAGTGTACATATTCATATTCCTTTCGTGGATGATGAACATTGCTTCTTTCCACCAAGAGAGAATCTCCGAAGAACAATTTCATCCCTAAAAATCCTTCTCCTCCTAATGCGTAATCTCCCGATTCTTTAACCTTAATTACACCTGTCCAGCGTACCGAAAATTCATCGTAGTTCAGATCAGAAAAAGGAGGTGTTGTTCCCCAAACAAAATCAACATTTGAATCAATTCTTGAATGAGTTGGCTCTCCTTTTAACTCTTTATTGTTAAAATATTCAGCAGCTAACCCATTTGTTGTACAAGCCTTATCCGTAAAAAGAACAGAAGAAGGTATGGCTTCAAAAATTGGCAAACCTTCGGCCAACTTGCAACCCGCAGCATACTTTACTTCTGCATTTGGTAATTTTTGCTTGATACCAGCCAAAGGCGTAACAGGAGCAGATGGATAACCATTGTAATTTCCCAATAACACTTCCAAATCGTTGGCATTGGAACCAATTACAGCAACTTTCTTTATTGATTTATCGAGAGGAAGTAAATTGTTCTTGTTTTTTAGAAGAACCATCGACTTTCTAGCAGTTTGCAAAGCCAATAATCGATGCATCTCAGAATCGACTACATCGTAGGAAATATTTTCATACTTTACGGCTCCTTTGGGTGCAAACAAACCTAATTTTAAACGTGCTAATAATAATCTCTGTACCGAAACGTCTAATTCAGCTTCTGAGATTAAACCATTCTTAACTGCCTCGACTAAAGATGGATACGAATCCCCACAATTTAGGTCTGTACCTGCTTTTACCGCCATAGCTGCTGCTTCTTGCTTAGAGGAAGTAACTTCGTGAGCATTTGGCATGTAAAAATCATTAATAGCCCAGCAATCCGATACAATATAACCTTTGAATCCCCACTCTTCTCTTAGTAAATTACTAAGAGATTTATTTCCACAACATGGCAAGCCATTGTAACTATTGTAAGCGCACATTACCGAATATACACCAGCTTCTCTAACTACTTTTTCGAAATGCGGACTGTAAGTATTCAACATATCATACTGACTTGGTGTTGCATTGAAACTGTGTCTTTCAGATTCTGGTCCACTATGAACTACAAAATGTTTTGCGGTTGCAATCAGCTTGTAATAGGTATCATCATCTCCTTGAAGACCTTTAATAAATTGAACACCAAGCTCACCTGTTAAGTATGGATCTTCACCATAAGTTTCCATTCCTCTTCCCCAACGTGGATCTCTAAAAATGTTTACATTAGGTGTCCAGAAGCTTAGCCCCTGATAAATTCCACGTTTCCCTTTTGCAGCAAAATTGTGATGTTTCGCTCTGGCCTCATCAGAAATGGCATTGGCCACCTCGAACATCTGCTCGCGATCCCACATTGAAGCCATTCCAATTGCCTGAGGAAAAACCGTTGCCACTCCGGCACGTGCAACTCCATGAAGACATTCATTCCACCAATTGTGTTCAGGAATTCTCAATCGATCGATGGCAGGTGATTCGTAACTCATCTGAGAAACTTTTTCGGCCAAAGTCATCTGTGAAACCAAGTAATCAGCTCTTTCTTCAAATGAAAAATTAGCATCTTCATGCTTTTGCAGACTATGCGAGCATGAAAACAAGCTGAATAAAAGAAAGGCAGGTAATATTTTATTTAAAGTCATAATTATCGGTAGTAGTTGGTAGTTATTGCAAGCCTTCTAAAAATCCGTAGTAAGCATCTTTTTTGTTGTAATTTCCATCGAATAACAATGGCCAATCCATGTGTCCATAGAAATTCAACAACCAAGATTCTGAGTCTTTCAATCCCCAAACGGTTAATGCATATTTATTGTCATTCGGAATACCATTGTACACTTCAACAACTTCTTTCACTTTCGCTTTTTGCGATAAGGATCTTTCTGATGTTAAGCTTGATAAATCCTTATTTGGATTCGCTCTTACATCCAATTCAGAGAAGTGAACTTTTAAATTTCTTTCTACAATTCGGTCGGTAGCTTTCTGGATATCTTCTTTCGAAGGATAATCATGAGAAATGTGCATTTGAAATCCGACTCCGTCAATTGGGATATCTCTTGCTATAAAATCATCAACCATAGTAAAAACAGCATCCTGTTTTGTTTGGTCGGTAATCATGTTGTAATCATTATAAAAAATCAATACATCAGGATCGGCAGCGCGAACAAACTGGTAACATTTGGCAATGTAATCGTCGCCCATTTTCTGACGATAGATTGAATTTCTAAGGCTTCCCGTATTATCTTCTAATGCTTCATTCACCACATCCCAAGAGGTTATTTTTCCTTTGTATCGGCTTACAACTGTCGTGATATAATCTTCAATCATGTCTTCGAATTCCTGATCAGTTCCAGCAAAATTCTTTACCCAATCTGGGGTTGAGTTATGCCAAATTAGCGAATGACCATGAACATTAATCCCGTTTGTTTCTCCATAGTTCACAATTGCATCAGCAGGTCCAAAATCAAAAGTATCTTCTGATGGATGCATCACATTCATCTTCATTTCCCACTCAGCAGTGATACTGCTAAATTCTTTTTGGTAATTTTCATCGTATTGTCCTGTTAGTTTTCCCGATTGAACTGCAACGCCTACAAGGAATGTATCGGCAGCTTTCTTTAAGGTTTGATCAGGATCAGGAATAAATGAAGTCGTAGTTTCTACTATATTTGAGTAACTGGAAACAACAGTTCCACTTACAGCTTTTACTCGATAGTAATACAGCATATTGCTTTCCAATCCAGTAATTTCTTCGTTTAAAGAAACCAATGATTTCCCATTGTAGCCTGATAAAAATGTTGCAAAACCAGCATCTTCAGATACATCCAAAAGGTAACTTTCGGCACGATATACTCTAGACCAACTTGCCGTAAAGCCTGAAGAAGTAATATTTGTAGCCTGTTTGGCAATCGGATCACCCAATTCAATTTCTGGTTCTGAACCGCCACCACCACTTGAGCAGCTAGTGATGAAAACCAACATGCCTAGTAAAATTGATAAGTATCTAAATCTGAAATCGTTCATCTTGTTTTGCAATTACTATTGGTTGTAAAAAGCCATTATATAAACAGCTGTAAATAATAAAAAATTTCAGGCTTGCAACCCATGACGCAAGCCTGAAAAAACTAATCTCTAATAATATCCGTGAAAACGAATGTTATCAAACTGTACAGTTGAAGGATTTGCACCCCACTCTGCGATTGTAACTTTAACTTGATTAATCTGTGTTGGATCTACATCACCACTACCCTGATTACCTGGATCGTAGTTCGCTCCAAATGCTGAAACAGGAGTTTCAATTGTATGCCATCCATCTTCGGTAAATTCGTGACGGAATGCCCAGTTGCCACCATCGCGGTCAACAATAAGGAATTCAGCAACAGAACCAATCGCACCATTACAATTTACATCGATTAAATACATCACTTTTTCAGGATCTGATTCTACAACCATTGTTTCGGCAGCGTCTGATTGACAACCATTGTATCCATTTGAGGTATCGCCTAACCATTTAAATTCAGCAAAAGTTCCAGTAGGACCGCCAGTGATATATTCTAAAGA
The DNA here is from genome assembly GCA_016342745.1 of Labilibaculum sp. Classification (GTDB taxonomy): domain Bacteria; phylum Bacteroidota; class Bacteroidia; order Bacteroidales; family Marinifilaceae; genus Paralabilibaculum; species Paralabilibaculum antarcticum. The sequence continues at coordinate 369,512 of JAEINT010000002.1, read as the reverse complement.
ACCTGCATCACCATAAAAAACCCAATTATTTAATGGGCGTAATCCGCCGCCATCAAAATCAGCAACCAAATAAAGGTTGTATCCTATGTCAACATCAAGAAATGCAGATGCTTCACCAGCTGGAGTAACCACAGTTACATCAGCTCCAAGAGTTGTTCCATCAGGAACTACCATTGAAATCTCAGTTGAAGAAACCATTGTATATTCTACAGGTGTTCCTCCAAAAGTAACAGAAACAACATTCTGAAACCATTCTCCTGCAATGCTAACTGTTTCGTTTGCTTTAGGACGTTCTGGAGTAAATACTCCAATTGTTGGTTCTGGTTGAATAATTGTAAAATCATGTGTTAATACTGCACCATCTTTGTTGGTAATGGTTACCACTTGAGCTCCAAATTCTGATCCTTTTGTTTCATCGAAAGGAACCTTAAACATGATTGCTAAATCTGAATTCAAAACAGGGTTGAATACTACATCAACAATACTTTCTTCTGGCGCACTAACTGCCTTGAAGGTAACTGTTTTAATATTCTGAAGATCGTTTCCTTCAGCAATAATCAAATCGTTTGGTAATCCCGAATTTATATTTAAATCGGTATCCTCAGAAACCATCACATCAACAACAGGACTTAGGCTTGAGTCATCATCACATGAATAACTCATGACACTTACCATTAGCACGGCTACCGCGCTAATGATATTGTTCATTTTATATTTAAATTTCATAATTGGAGACTTTTAGTTGTTAAAATCAAAAGGAACTGGCTCTTCTAACAATAGTGGATTCAAATCCGCTTCAGAACCTGGAATAGGCAATAAGAAATCACCTGCAGAAGGAGTAACTTTTCGAGTAGTGATGTTATTGTAATCTCCATCATTGTAATCTCCTCTTTCCTGATTTGAAAGGATAGCTATGGCTTTTGTTCTATCCATACGAGCTAAATCGTACCAATACTTGCCTTCAACAGCTAATTCCATTCTTCTTTCCTGAAGAATATCATCGAATGTTAAAGAAGCCTTATCTGCTAAACCTGCTCTTTTTCTAACTGCGTTAAATGATTCCAAAGCTTTTGAATCAGTAGTTGAAGCACTACTTCCTAGAATCGCTTCGGCATGAATTAACAATACTTCTGCATATCTAATGATGTGTGTATTCAAATTTGTTGACATGAAACCAACATCTGACCACTCATCTTTTGAGCCAACAACATATTTTCTCCAGCCTGCAATTGTACTTGTCATTCCAGCAGAAGGAACAGTATAACCACCTTCAGCAGTTACTAAATCAGGATAGAAATCACCTGGCTCCATAATCGTTTCGTGTCTTCTCAAGTCACCAGCTTCGTATGCATTTTGAAAATCAATACTTGGTTGAAAAGTTCCCCAACCGTCACCAGCATTGGTTAATTTTGGCGAAGCTGCTAAGTATGCTTGACTTACATTTTGATATCCCCAACCTTGGTTAGCAACCCATTGTAAAGCAAAAATAGACTCACGGCTATTGTTGTTACGAGGATGAAATACATCACCGTAATTATCTAACAAACCATGCACTCCTGAATTGATTACCAATTCTGCCTTTGCCTTTGCATTAGTATAATCTTTTTGAGTAAGATATACCTTAGCCATCATCGCATTACATGCCGATTGAATAACCCTACCAGCTTCACTGTCTGATCTTTGAGCAGGAACTCTAGTTACTGCATTGTTGTAATCGTTCAAGATAAAAGTATACACATCCTCAACTGTATTTCTGTACACATCTGTTTCGGCATTGTATTGACTCATATCGTGAATAATTGGCACAGCACCCCAAGTTCTTACCAAGTAAAAATAGGCCGTTGCTCTCATAAAGTAAGCTTCACCACGAACGGCTTCAATTACTTCTTCATCAACATCACCAGCAACTTTTGTATCTAAATTGTAAAGCAATGTATTTGCAGTTGCAACAACATTATATAAAGCATCCCATCCTTCGGTTGCAAATTGATTTCCCTGATTTACAGAGAATAAAGTAAACTGAGCAATATCAGAATAAGTTCCTGTTGAATTACCGCTGTAATTATCCCCAACGCAAATCAGGAATTTCTCGTTAAAGTAGAACCAAGGATATCCGTATAATGGAGCTCCAGCACTCATTACCTGTTCATTGGTGTTATAATAATTATCAACTACCAATGAATCTTCAGGTGCATTGTCCAGAAAGCTTTCTGAACATGACGCCGAAAGGAAAAGGAGAAATAATATGATTATTTTATTTTTCATGATTGTAATTTTTTGACGTAAACAAGTAGATTTAGAATTCAACATTAACACCCATCATAAATGTACGTGGTACAGGATAACGACCATTATCAACACCCATTAGAAGAGAATTCTGATTGTAAGCACCAATTTCAGGATCGTAACCAGAATACTTCGTAAATGTGTGTAAGTTCTGAACAGTAGCATAAACTCTTAACTTGCTGATGTAAGACAATCTTGCCAATTGCTTCTTGTTGAATGTATAAGCTAGTGTTACATTCTGAATTTTCAAGAATGAACCATCCTCAACAAAACGATCAGAAACTCTACTGTTGTTATTAGGATCACCAAATGCGAAACGAGGAATGTTAGTATCTTCATTTACTCCTGCAATAAAACGATTAGATACCGATTGAGCTTGATTACCTGTAACCTCTTTCATTCCTTCGGTTAACTTACGAGTCCAGTTGTAAATATCATTCCCCTGAGATCCTTGTAATGTGAATGAAAAATCGAAATTTTTATACGACATTTCATTTGAAATACTGTAAGTAAAATCTGGGTGAGGATTACCAATATAAGTACGATCGGCATCATCAATTTTACCATCTCCGTTGATATCTTTAAATTTGATATCTCCTACCCAAACACCATTTACTTCTCCAATATCTCCTTGAGATGGACTTGAATTTACATCAGCCTCATCTTTAAAAAGTCCTTCAACTTGATATCCGTAAAACTGTCCTACAGCTTCACCTTCAGCAGTTTTAGTCAATGTATTGTTAAATTCGAAAGTTTGAAATATTGCTCCTTCGTCACTATTCATGCTAATCAACTCATTTTTATACGTAGAGAAGACAAATGTTGATGACCAAGTAAAGTTAGGTTTCGTAATGTTTCTAGTTGTTAAAGAAATATCGATTCCTTTGTTTTCCATTTCTCCTAAATTCACCATTGGAGGTCTTAATCCCATATAAGAAGCTGAATTCATTGCTCCTAAATAACTTGGAAGCGGTTGAGGAAACAAGAAATCTTTCGAAGTCTTTTTGTATACATCAACATCCAGTTTGATTTTGTTATCCAAGAACCCAAGCTCTAAACCAATGTTAGTTGATCTTGTTGATTCCCATTTCACATCAGGATTTGCAATGTTAGCTTGTGAGAATCCAGTACCGTAAACAGTAGTGATACTTCTTAAACTTGCACCATAAGCATAGCCTCCAATATCCTGATTTCCAACTTCACCGTAACCTGCGCGAAATTTTGCATAATTAACAACATCAACAAATTTCTCCATAAAAGGCTCCTTGGTAATTACCCAAGCACCTGAGAATGATGGAAAATAACCCCATTTGTTATTCTGTCCAAAATTCGATGATGCATCAGCACGAAGTGTTGCTGTCATTAAATATTTCCCTTTGAAACCATAGTTAAAACGACCAAAATAAGATTCGATACTATGAGTTCCCATTGAATTCCCATTGGTTGCGGTTAATGCATCCCCAGCATTCAATGCAGTAATATCATTGGTAAGAAATCCTGTTCTTGCACCACTTAGATTCTCATAAGTTGACTTTTGAGACTCATGACCAACCATTGCATTGAATGAATGATCACCAAAAGATTTTAAGTAGTTTAAATAGTTCTTCAATACCCAAAAGAAACTATCACTGCTAGATTTTGACGAAGTACTAATTTCATTCGTTTCTCTACCAATTTCATAGGTAGGATTAAATACGTTTGTCTTGTTTAAATTGAAGTCATAACCTATTTCATTTCTGAATGTTAGACCTTCAGCTAAAGTTAAATCAAGGAAAAAATTTCCATTGATTTTATAACGCTCTAACTCACTATTTCGGATCGCTGACCATGCAACAGGATTTCGACCATTTCCAACACCAATTCCATCGGTTGGTCCACCCCAACTTCCGTCAGAATAGGTAACAGGAATGTTTGGAGATTGTCTTAGTGCTGAACTAATAACACCAGCTTCATCATCATTTAAAGTAATGTGTTCTTTTGAATTACTCATCGAAACATTGTTACCGACTTTAATCCAATCATTCACTTTATGATCCAAATTCATACGCATTGAAAATCTGCGAAAATCTGAATTGATAACGATACCTTGCTGATCAAAATAACTTAAAGAAGTATAAAACTTAGTCTTGTCATTACCACCTGATACTGAAATTTGGTGATTTTGAATAGGAGCAGCTCGGAAAATTTCTTTTTGCCAATCGGTTCCTTCTCCTAATAACTCGGGATTTTGGAATTCGAAAGGAACATCTTTCCCTTGCGTTGTTAATACATCTGCATAGTATTCTCCATATTCTTTTAAGTTCATTACGTCGATATATTTACCAACTTGCTGAACCCCATAATAACCTTCGTACGATACTTTTGATTTTCCTTTCTTACCACTCTTAGTAGTAATCAGAACAACTCCATTTGCACCACGAGATCCATAAATGGCAGATGCAGAAGCATCTTTCAACACCTCAATCGATTCGATATCTGAAGGGTTAATACTTGAAAGAGCACTTACTTTAGTCTGACCATTACCCCCACCCAAAGCAGAGAATGTGAAAGAATCATTATTTGAATTTCCTTGCAAAGGCACACCATCAATAACGTACAATGGCTCATTATTTCCGGTTAAGGAAGTAATACCACGAACACGTAAAGAAACACCTCCACCTGGAGCACCTGAATTCTGAGTCACCGTAACACCAGCAACACGTCCTTGCAAAGCTTGGTCGATACCAGCAAATGGTTGATCTTCCATTGTTTCTCCTTTAACAGAAACAACAGATCCAGTTAAGTCACTTTTTTTCATAACACCGTAACCAACTGCTACTACTTCATTCAAGCCAATTGAAGATTCTGATAAATCAACATCAACAATAGCTTTAGTAGCTGCAATTTCTACTGTTTCGAAACCAATAAATGAAAAAACTAAAGTTCCATTATAAGCTACAGATAAATGATAGTTACCATCAATATCGGTAGTGGTACCATTCGTAGTTCCCTTTTCGATTACAGTAACACCCGGCAAAGCATCCCGAGTACCTTTTACAATTACCTTACCCGATACTACCTGCTGCTGTGAATAAGCCGACAGACTTAAAACAAGCATCAAGAGTAATAAATTAAGACTTCTTTTCATTGTTTAGTAATTAGATTAGAATAGGAATATTGAAATTCATTCAATATCAGTTAGCGAGAATAGAAGAACAACCTTAAATTTTTCATTATTGATCTTTTAAAACAATAATTCAAACCTTTGCATTAGCTCCAACTTTTCCTCGATTACAAGTTTACCATTTACACCTTCGATGAAAGTTTAAAATCTTCCAAAGAAGGTTTAATATCCTCCACTAAGCTAACTTATAACCACTTACAAGTCTCCATTTCACTTTTAATTAGCGTAAAAACAATTGGTGTTTTAGGCATTGATCTTCATTTTTTTAAATATCCAAAAAAAAGTCGCCTGAAACCAATGTGTAATTATCTATATAGATACTCAAAACCATCCGATTTGTTTATCTCTTTTTGATTTATCAAATAAATATCCTTTTAAGAATATAGAGCATAAAAACACACTAAACCTGATGAAGAAAATACATCCTTTGTGAAACAAAATAACAGTCTACATAAACAAATTTTATTCTGTCACTTATATTTCTTAATCAGAATTAAAATTCTTAAATTGAATACATAATAAATTTATTCAATAGGTTCTGAATTGGTGGAAAAAAAACAAAACATGACTAACTTCAAACAAAACGAACTTACATTTCAATTAATGGTTGAAGCATCACCAAATGCTTTAGTTCTCATTAATAATATGAGTAAAATTGCCTACTTGAATAGTTTTGCTGAAGAATTGTTTCAATACAAAAAACAAGAATTGATAGGTCAGGATTTATCAATTCTAATCCCAAATAAATTTAAAAAAGAACATCCAAACCTATTAAAAACTTATTTTAACAATCCATCTAGTCGACAAATGGGCGCTAATAGAGATCTTTATGCCTTAAGAAAAGATGGGTCTGAATTTCCCGTAGAAATTGGCTTAAATCCAATTGTAACTGTTGATGGTTCTCTTGTTTTGGCTTCAATTATTGATATTACCACTCGCAAAAAAGCAAATGAACAATTTCGATTGGTAGTAGAATCAGCTCCAAATGCCATTATTTTAGTTGATAACTTGGGTGTTATAAATTTGATTAATAAACAAACAGAGGTTCTTTTTGGTTATACTAGAAAGGAATTAGTCGGAAAAAAAATGGAAGTATTACTCCCATCTCGCTATAAATCAAATCACCCAAACTTACGGAATCACTTTTTAGCTGCACCACAAACAAGGGCAATGGGAGCCGGTAGAGATCTTTTTGCAATTCGAAAAGATGGAAGTGAATTTCCTGTAGAAATTGGATTAAATCCTTTAGAAACAGTAAATGGAAACCAAGTATTGGCATCGATAATTGATATTTCAGAACGAAAAAAGATTGAAGAAGCCACAAAACTACAATCAAAAAAGATAGAAGCAAAAAATAAGGAATTAGAACAATTTACTTACATCGCTTCACACGATCTTCAAGAGCCTCTTAATACAATCATCAGTTTCATCGAAATCATAGAGAATCATCCAGATAGAGATTATAATGATTTAGAAAAGGACAGTTTTAAATTCATTAATCAAGCCTCTACTCGAATGAAAGAGTTGATTAAAGGACTTTTAGATTATAGTCGGTTGGGAAACAAAGCTGAAATGAAAAAGCTAAATTCCAAATCATTAGTTCAATCCGTTTGCCACGACCTTGATTACATCATTAAGAAAACAAATGCAAAAATTACAGTTGGTGATTTGCCATTCACTTTTGCCTACGAAACAGAATTACGATTGTTATTTCAAAATTTGATTAGTAATAGCATTAAATTTATGGACCCAGAAAAAACTCCAGAAATATCAATTACTGCAAGCCAAGACAAATGCCAAACCAGTTTTTCAGTTAAAGACAACGGAATTGGAATTGATCCAAAATACAATGAAAAAATATTTACCATATTCCAACGCCTTCATGGCCGTAACGAATATGAAGGAACAGGTATTGGACTTGCTCACTGCCGCAAAATAGTAGAACTTCACAATGGAAATATCTGGGTAGAATCAGAAGTTGGAAAAGGCAGTACCTTTTACTTTTCCATAAACTCAAACATTAAAAATGATGAAAAAATATAACGGCCTAAATTGCATTCTACTTATTGATGATGAAGAGTCGAATAACTACTTGCATCAAATGATAATAAAACATGCTAAAATTGACACTTTCGTGCAGGTAACCTACGATGGTATAGAAGCATTAGAGTTTTTAACATGCTCTGGTAGGTATCAGGAGGCTAAAGAATATCCGCAACCCGGAATTATATTTCTAGATATTAACATGCCTAAAATGAACGGCTGGGAGTTTTTAGAGGAGTACGTTAAACTTCCTGAAGAACAAAAAGGAAAGATTGTAATGGCAATGCTCACCTCAAGTTTAAATCAAGATGACATTGATAAGTCTGAGGAAAATAATAATTTAAAAGGATTTATTAGTAAACCCCTAACATCAAAAAAATTAATGGATGTTGTGAATAACAATTTTCAAATCGTAAAAGAGAATAAGTAGCTTTTTCAATAAAGCACAAAAAAATCGGTATTAACCGATTATACAATAATCACTGGAGCATACAATTCCTAAATAAAACAAATGCAATCATAACTTAAGCAATTTGTTCTATTCTGTATTAGGATTAATTTACAATCCAATACTATCTTATCACCATATAATTCTTCTTATCGCGCAGGCGATTCCAATCTTTTGAATTCATAGATTGAATCATTTTTGTTGTTAAATCAACAACTACAAAATCCTCATCTATTGATGAAAACATCTCCTTAATCATTCTAAAAATTCTCATACTACTAAATTTTATTGTTATTACACTTCTATAAATTTAGCATGAATATTAGTAATATTCAAGGAGATTTAGCCTGACTTAATAATTACGTAATATGAGTTTCTAAAGACGTGTTTTCAGTTCACATTTACGTAATCTAAACTTATCAAATCACTTTTTTTACTCTGTAAAGTCTATTGAACTAAAAAATAAATCCTTCTTATCAATTAATAATTGTTTCATTCGAGAAGGTCCACCAATTGCAATTTGATAAATAAATTTTCCTCTAAAGAAGAATCGCTTAAAATAGGTGTATTCGTGCTTCCCTACCATCTGAGTATACACAATTTCTTTTCCTAGCATTCTTTTATAAGCCACCGAATTTTCTGAAATTAAGACTGTACTTCCTCTAACCAAGCTTCCCTCTTTCATCTCATTATAATATTCTGTCGGATCGGAATGCGTAAAATCCAAACCAACACCAGAGAAATTAGAAGCAACAACACCAAAAACAGTAACTGCATCTTTATAACTAAATACTTCTACAGTAATACCATTCAATTCTTTTCTTTGCACAAATGGCTTTTCTGGCATATCAAAACTAATATTCGACTCAACCGATTTTGATGTTAACCATTCAATTTGCGCCGAAGCAGAACTGATTAAAAATGCGAAAACAATAAGAAAAGAAAACAGGTACTTCATACAATCAATTATTAAATCTTATCAATGGAATTTCAGAAAAAAAAACACCTTAATTAATGCCCGGAAGCTCAATTCCCTTTATAGTTCTGTATAAATCCAAAGCAAAAATATCGGTCATGCCAGATATAAAGTCCAAAATTGACATGATTTTCCCATAATCGGTATCGGAATCAATATCATACTGCTCTGGAATTAAAGACAAGAGATTTTTCGAGTAGAAATTATCAGGTTCTAAAACCGCCGTTACAAATTCTTCTAGTAAAGTGCCTAAAATTTTATAACCCGCCAACTCAATTTCCACAACCGATCGATGGCGGTAAATTCTGGAAATAGCAACCTTCGTGCACTTTTTATAAGCCTGCAAAGCATCTTCATTAATTTCCTTAATCAAAGTAGATTTAAACTCACCACTCATGATAAGCTCATAGTTGTTCACAAATACCGCAACACATTCCGACACCAACTTACCAATAACACCGGCACGCATATATGCAATCTGCTCATTTATATCGGTTACCTCTTTACAGGTTTCATCAATTTTATCAAAAGTAGCTTTATCCTTTTCGGGATGATAAAAACTCAATAAGAGTTCCTTTGTTTCCTCTGTGCTCAAAATCTTTAATTTGTGAGCATCTTCAATATCCATTATCTGATAACAAATATCGTCAGCAGCTTCAACCAAGTAAACCAAAGGAAAACGTGCATAAATTCCATCCGATAATTCAGGAATTCCCAATTCCTTTGCAATTTTCAGATAATCTTCTCTTTCAGCTTGAAAAAAACCATACTTTTTCTTACCAACAACTTTAATTTTATTACTTTCCCAAGGATATTTAACAATGGAAGCAATGCTTGAATACGTTAAAGCAAAACCACCTTTCCGTCTACCTTTAAATGCATGGGTTAACAAACGCAAGGCATTTGCATTTCCCTCAAAATTGGTTAGGTCTGCCCATTCATCATTGGTAAATTTCTCCCTTAATTCTTTGCCTTTCCCATCTGAGAAATAGTGAGATAACGCCTTCTCTCCAGAATGACCAAATGGTGGATTTCCTAAATCATGCGCCAAACAGGCACCAGCTACAATACTTCCAATTTCTTTAATACTAGAAAGATCATCTGATATTTTTAGTTGTATTAACTTATCAGCAAGCGCATTTCCTAAAGATCTACCTACACTTGAGACTTCCAAACTATGTGTTAATCTATTGTGCACAAAAATACTTCCTGGGAGCGGAAATACTTGTGTTTTATTTTGTAAACGACGAAATGGCGACGAAAAAATTAATCGATCATAATCGCGTTGAAATTGAGATCTAATATCTATCTGTTGTACAGAAGAAAACTGGTCTTCTTGACCAAATCGTTTTGCCGATAATAAGCTATTCCACTCCATTTTTTTCATTTAAAAATCTAAAAATACATTAAATATTTTCTTTGATCACATGTGTTCGTATTTATTCACATATATTAATAAAATCAAGCATAGTTTAACTTATTTTTGATTAATATAGCGTACATTATCGTACAGTGCATGTAATATTTACGGACACAATGGAACTAACACTGAAATGCATTAATCATGCTAAAATCCTAATTATCAACACAATTACATCTGTGGCATATCTATTGATTATACTATGAGAATTTGAGGTGATTTTTTTCTTAACTTATTTATCGATTACAATTTGACCTTATCAGTCATATTCACTGGTTTGTCGATAAAAAAATGCGTTTATCTAAATTTGTTTGCAATGTGAATGTTTAACAGTAATATTGTTTACAGATTTTCAAATACCACTAGCTATTATGATCAAATTACAAAACATTCATAAATCGTATATTACTGGAACTAACAAGTTGCATGTATTAAAAGGGATCGATTTACACATAAAAGAAGGTGAATTGGTTTCCATAATGGGATCATCTGGTTCTGGTAAATCCACACTTTTAAACATTCTTGGTCTTCTAGATAACCACGATGAAGGTGTATATACTTTGAATCAGGAAGAGATTAAAGCCATGAGTGAAACGAAAGCTGCCAAGCTTCGAAATGACCTTTTGGGATTTGTTTTTCAATCATTTAATTTGATTTCTTTTAAAAATGCAATGGAAAACGTTGCACTTCCATTATACTACCAGAAAGTATCTAGAAAGAAAAGAAATAAAATGGCGGTTGACTATCTAGATAAGTTAGGTCTTAAGGATTGGGCAGAACACATGCCTAATGAGCTTTCAGGTGGTCAAAAACAAAGAGTTGCAATTGCTCGATCGATTATAACAAATCCAAAGATAATTTTGGCCGATGAGCCAACTGGAGCATTAGATTCTAAAACTTCAGTTGAGGTTATGGATATCCTTAAAGAAATTAATGCAAGTGGTATTACTGTTATTATCGTAACGCACGAAAACGACATTGCTCACATGACAGATCGCATCATTAATCTCAAAGATGGTTTAATTGAATCGATTATTGAAAATAAAAAAATCAATAGTTCCGAGACAATTCAAAGTCACCAAGCATAAGGCAACCTAATCAAAAAAACGCTCTACAATTAAGCTATGTTCGACAGAGATAAATGGCACGAAATATTTAGCACCATTCGAAAAAATAAAACCAGAACCATTCTAACGGGTTTCTCGGTTGCAACAGGAATTTTCATGTTGATTTTTCTTTTGGGTGCAGGAAGAGGCCTGAGAAATGGAATGACTTCAGTTTTTGCTCAAGATGCTACTAACAGTATGCAAATTTACGGAGGAAGAACCACTAAAGCATACAAAGGAACACCTGAAGGAAAGAGAATTCAGATGGTTAATAATGACTATCTGAACCTTAAAAAATCGATTGAAAAACTAGATGTTATTTCGGCTATGTCTTACATTCCAGGGGCCGAAACTATATCGTACAAGAATAACTTTGGAAACTTTAACGTTTCTCCTGTTCACGATACCTATAAAGAAATTAAAAACTTTGATATTCTAAAAGGTCGATTTTTAAACCAAAAAGATATTAAAGAGAATAGAAAAGTGGTTGCTATTCAAGATGTTGTTAAAGAAGTTCTTTTCCCAAAAGAAACAGCAGTCAACAAGTTTATTACAATCAACAACATTAAATTTAAGGTAATTGGTGTTTTTCATCAATCTAGCTTTGATGATAACTCGAGAGAAATTTATATACCTATAACGGTTGCTCAAAAGATTTTCAACAACAACGATCACCTAAGAAGAATATCCTTTACACTCAATGATATTTCCGTAGAAGAAAGTAAAAATGTAGTACAACAAGTCATCTACAAAATGGCTGACGAGCACGGATTTAGCAAAGAAGACAAAAGTGCCTTGTGGATACAAAATAACATTGAAAACTCTCAATCTTTTGCTGCCCTTTTTACAGCTATTGAAATGTTTGTCTGGATTATTGGAATTTTCACCATTGCTCTTGGCGTGATCGGAGTTTTCAATATCATGATGATTGTTGTGAAAGAAAGAACCAAAGAGATTGGAGTAAGAAAAGCAATTGGTGCTTCGCCAGCTTCGGTGGTAGGTTTAATTTTAATGGAAGCCGTTTTTATTACCGCAGCCTCGGGCTATTTTGGACTAATTGCGGGTGTTGGATTGCTCGAAGTGATTACGCAATACGATCTTATTTACAAAATATATCCTCCAGCAGCAATTTATTTCTTAAATCCACAAGTTGATTTAGGAATAGCCATCGGAGCAACAATAGTATTGGTAGTAACAGGAGCATTAGCTGGATTTTTCCCAGCCAGAAAAGCTGCTAGAATTAGACCGATAGAAGCATTAAGAGACGAATAGTATTTAGACTAAAATAAACAATCAGATCATGCTCGATTTGGATAAATGGCAAGAAATAACTGCCGCACTTAAAAAGAATAAACTAAGAACCATACTTACCGGTTTGGGGGTAATGTTCGGGATTTTAATTCTCGTGACACTGCTGGGAATTGGTAGAGGTTTTCAGAATAACATACAATCTTCTTTGGGGAATTTCGCAACCAATTCTACCGTATTTTGGGTGCAAAGAACAACCAAAGCATATAAAGGATTGCCTCGAAATCGATTTTATCAGTTTACAAATGAAGATTTAGCCGCAATTAAAAGATCAGTTCCTGAATTAAAAAATATAGCTCCAGAAATTAATGGATGGAGTGGCGGTGCTACTCACAATACTTTTAGAGCAGAAAAAAAAGGGAATTTTAGAATAAAAGGAACCTCACCTGAAATGAATAAAGTAAATCCTGTTGACATTACAGCTGGTCGCTTTATCAATGAAAATGATTTAAAAGAATTCAGAAAGGTAATTACCATTGGACCTCGTGTCCAAGAATTAATGTTCGACGAAGATGAAGATCCAGTTGGTCAATACCTTAAAGTAAACGGAATTTATCTACTAGTTGTAGGAACGATTAAACCATTAAGTCAAAACATGGGTAATCGTGATGACATTATTCAAATGCCATATACAACACTTCAGCGCTTGTATAACAGAGGTGATAAATTCTATTCTTTTATTGCAACGGCCAAAGTTGGTGAATCGGTTGAGGAGCTTCAAAATAGTATATTTTCAATTCTAGCTCGACGTCACAGCATTCATCCTGATGACAAACAAGCAATTGGGAATTTTAACATTGCCAAATTATTCCAAAAAATATTCGGCCTTTTTAATAGTATTGGCTTCTTATTTTGGATTATTGGTTTTGGAGTTTTACTTACTGGTATCATTGGTGTAAGTAATATTATGCACGTGGTTGTAAAAGAAAGAACTCGAGAGTTGGGAATTAAAAGAGCAATTGGTGCTCGCCCAAGCGAGGTAGTTGGACAGATTATAAATGAATCGGTTTTCTTAACCACCTTTGCCGGATTTTGGGGTTTAGTTCTGGGAGTTCTTATCGTTGAATTGATCGGTAAAATGACAGAAGGAAATCCAAATCCTCAAATATTAAACCCATATGTTGATATTAATGTTGCATTTATAGCACTCGGTGTTTTAGTCTTTTTTGGTGTTCTGGCAGGATTGTTGCCTGCTCAAAGAGCCATAAGAATTAAACCTGTTGATGCATTACGATACGAATAAATAATTGATAATCCGAAAATAGCACTAGCCATGAAAAAAATTTTTAGAATTGCCATAGTTGTATTTTTAATCGTTCTATTTGTAGGAACAATTTGGTTTCTATACAATAAATCGAAAGCTAAACCTGTAGTTTACAATACAAAATCTGCAGAAATAACTGATATTATTAAAAAAACAGTTGCTACCGGTTCTGTTGTCCCAAGAAAGGAAATTGCAATTAAGCCTCAAGGAGTTTCAGGTATTATTGAAACCCTATATGTAGAGGCTGGCGCAATGCTTAAAAAAGGTGATCCAATTGCTAAAATTAAGATCATTCCAGATATGATTAACTTGAACAGCGCTGAATCTAGAGTAAATGTTGCTCAAATTAATTTTGAAGACTCTGAACTTAACTACAACAGAGACAAAGCTTTATTTGATAAAAAAGTTATTTCAGCTACCGATTTTCAAAAAACGCAATTATCATACAGAAACTCAAGAGTTGAATTGCAAACGGCAAAAGACAATCTTCAATTAATTAAAGAAGGTGTAACGAAAAGTTCAGCAAGTGCAACCAATACAATTATCCGATCGACCATTCAAGGTATGATTTTGGATATCCCTGTAAAGGAAGGAAACTCGGTAATTCAAAGTAATTCATTTAACGATGGAACTACTGTTGCAATTGTTGCCGATATGGGCGAAATGATTTTCCAAGGAAAAGTTGATGAAACTGAAGTTGGTAAAATTACTCAAGGAATGAATTTAGAATTAACCATTGGAGCAATTGAAGATGTGAAGTTTGATGCTCATCTTGAATACATATCACCAAAAGGTGTTGAAGAGAATGGAGCTATTCAATTCGAAATTAAAGCATCGGTAAAACTTCAAAAAGATTTCTTTATTAGATCTGGCTACAGTGCAAATGCTGAAATTGTTTTAGATCACAGAAAAAATGTGTTAGCTGTAAACGAGAGTCTTCTTGAATTTAAAAATGATTCCACTTTTGTAGAAGTTGAAACATCGGAACAAGAATTCGAACAACGCTATATTAAAACAGGTATATCGGATGGTATAAACATCGAAGTACTAGAAGGAATTACGAAAGATGATAAGCTGAAAGGCGAAAAGAAGAAAAAAATTGACACAATAAAAAAGGATAAGGACGAAGCGTAAGCTTATTTTACAAATATGGCAACCCAATAAATTTGCCATCTTTATCTTAAATTTATGCCATTAATGGCCGGATATCATGTTCTCGTTAGATCAAAAAATTACACACATGAAAAAAATATTATTACCCATACTTGCCTTTATTTTTTCCATCTCGGCAGTTAATGCTCAGGAATTATGGGATTTGGAAAAATGCATTAACCATGCAAAAGAACACAACATTAGCCTACAGTTAAGAAAACTGGATGCTGAGGTTCAGGCGAATAACACCAAGCAATCAAAATTGAGCTTGTTGCCTAATTTAAATGGTAGTACAGGCTACAATTTTAATTATGGTCGTTCGCTTAAGGCAGATAACACCTATGAGAATCAAAACAGTCAAACTGGTTCTTTAGGCCTTTCATCAAGAGTTACTTTATTCGATGGTTTTCAGAATTGGAATACGGTAAAGCAAAATGAATTGGACTTACAGGCGAATTTACAAGATGTTGAAAAGGCGAAAGAAGATTTAGCTTTAAACATTACTTCTTACTATTTAGATATTTTATTTAAAAAAGAACTTTTGCAAGTTGCTCACGAACAACTAAAGGTTACTGATCTTCAAATTAAAAGAACAGAAGTATTGGTTGAAGCTGGAACATTGCCTAAGGGAACTTTAATGGAACAAAGAGCTCAAGCTGCTCGAGAAGACCTTGCAGTGGTTAATGCTCAAAATTCTCTAGACATTGCTCTCTTAGATCTTGCTCAACTTTTAGATTTAGAAAGTGCAGATCAGTTTGATATCAAAACTCCTGAACTTCCTGTTTTAAATGCAACAAAATCGATGGTTGATCCTGAGTCGGTATTTGTTAATGCACTTACTTTTCGTCCAGAAATGAAAGCTGCACAATATCGCTTAGAAAGTTCTGAAAAAGGTTTACTTATTGCTAAAGGACAAAGAATTCCAACTCTTTCCATGTCTGGATCATGGAATTCAGGCTACCGTAAAAATCAACCAGAGTTTGATGGTTTTAATACAAATGGTAGTCCAATCATGATCAGAAAAGAAATGAAACTTAACGATCAATTAAAATTATTTGAATCGAAGAGTTTTGGTTTCAACTTAAGCATACCAATTTTTAATGGAGGATCGGTTAATCGAAACATCAGTAATGCAAAAATCAATATCGATCGTTCTCGTTTAAACATGGAAAGCTCGAAAAATGCATTACGCAAAGACATTCAGCAAGCTCATGCAAATGCAAAAGCATCCATGAAAAAGTTTTTCTCTAGCGAAACTGCTGTTTCCTCTACCGAAGAAGCATTTCGATACACCGAGGAAAAATTCAACTTAGGTTTGGTAAACTCTGTTGATTACAATCAAGAGAAAAATAACCTGTACAAATCTAAATCTGATTTACTTCAGGCGAAATACGAATACATTTTCAGAACTAAAATTCTTGACTTCTATAACGGAATTGAGATCAATTTATAATCAAGTTTACATTACCAATTCAAAACTCTCAACAATAAGTTTGTTGAGAGTTTTTTTATACCCGAATACGTGTATTGGTTTGATCATTTGTCTTAGATATAGAACAATGATTTCTTTTTGATTGTAATTTTATATGGATAAAGTCTATTTATTTGATTAGTTATCATTCACAATTACTATTTTATCCTT
The DNA here is from genome assembly GCA_016342745.1 of Labilibaculum sp. Classification (GTDB taxonomy): domain Bacteria; phylum Bacteroidota; class Bacteroidia; order Bacteroidales; family Marinifilaceae; genus Paralabilibaculum; species Paralabilibaculum antarcticum. Next base: position 352,704 of record JAEINT010000002.1, on the reverse strand, counting down.
TATTTTGCAGTGATTTAAATTTTTATCAGATGGCATTACTTTTACATATCGAAACATCAACAGCAGTTTGTTCTGTTGGTTTAGGAAAAGACGGAGAATTACTAGCTCTAAAAGAAACTAAAGAAGGGATGAAACACGCATCTCATCTAACGGTATTTATTGAAAACATCCTAAAGGAGAATGGTTTTTCAACTTCCGATTTAGATGGAATTGCGATTAGCATGGGCCCAGGCTCATACACTGGCTTAAGAATTGGTGTTTCTACTGCAAAAGGAATCTGTTACGGTGCTGAACTTCCTTTAATTGCCATAAGTACATTGCAAGCAATGACAAAACCATTACTAGCCAATGAAAACATTCAATCGCAATTAAAAAATCCTGAAAAGGCCTATTATTGCCCAATGATTGATGCTCGAAGAATGGAAGTGTATACCGCGTTCTACAATCACAAAAATGAATTGAAAAAAGATATTTCAGCAGATATTATTGATGAAAACTCCTATGCAAAGGAGCTATCGGAAAGAGAAATTGTATTCTTTGGAGATGGTGCTGCGAAGTGCAAAGAAATCATCGAAAGTAAAAATGGCATCTTTCTTGATCATGTAACACCAACAGCAACTGGAATGATTGAATTGGCTGAAGCAAAATTTCAAAAACAAGAATTTGAAGATGTAGCCTATTTTGAGCCCTTTTATTTGAAGGATTTTGTTGCAACAACACCTAAAAAGAATATCTTTAAGTAAGAACTAATAGAAAAGCATATGCGTAAACTTTCCCTTTTCATTCTGCTATTGTTATCAAGCTATACCATATCGCTTGCAGAATTTCCTGTAGGTGCTAATGAAAAGGGAGAACATTTAAAATATGTAATTCATTACGGTATTATTCGTGGAGGCAAGGCCAGTTTAAAAATAAAAAGTGAGAAATTAAATGGTGAAGATATTTACCATGCTACACTTACCGGCAAAACAGTTGGCCTTTTTAATACCTTGTACAAGGTTAGAGATACCTACGAGAGCTTTATAACTCCCAAAACCTTATTGCCAGTTAAAGCCATTAGAGACATCCGTGAGGGAAGCTATAAGAGATACAATGAAATAAAGTTTGATCGTGAAAAAAATGAGCTAACAAGTCAAAGATCTGGTGTGCACAAAGTACCTGAAGGTATTCATGACATTTTATCGGCTTTTTATTTTGCTAGAGCAAATCATTTTAATTCTGACTTGGTGGAAGGGGAGATTGTAAAAATTCAAACTTATTTTTCCGATGAATTATTTCTTCTTCAATTTCGTTTTATGGGATACGAAACAATCAACAGCAAAATTGGAAACATTAAATGTTACAAATTTATTCCGATTGTTGAAACTGGTAGAGCATTCAAAGATGAAGATGATATGAAAATATGGGTTTCGGCCGATGCAAATAGAATTCCTGTAAGAGTACAATTCGATCTTTTCATCGGCTCCTTACGTTGCGATCTGATGAATTTTTCAGACTTTTCATCCAATTCTCTTTTAAACAAGGAATAAAATATCTGCACTTCTCTACTATCTTATTCAAACAAAGCCTTGTAATATTTCAGTTTATTAATTGTTTCTCTTACTTTTGCACAACTTAGAAGTCTTAACTACTTCTAATTAGTTGAATGAAACGATAATTAAAAAAATAATTTTATATCATGGCATCTACTTCAGATTTTAAAAATGGAATGTGTATCCATTACAAGACCGATCTATATACTATTGTTAGTTTTCAGCATGTTAAACCTGGTAAAGGTCCTGCCTTTGTTAGAACAAAACTGAAAAATGTAAAAACAGGTAAAATCATCGATAATACTTTCAACTCTGGTGTAAAAGTTGATGTTGCTCGTATTGAGAGACGCCCTCATCAATTTCTTTACAAAGATGATATGGGTTACAACTTAATGCATACTGAAACTTATGAGCAAGTTGCTTTACAAGAAGAGTTATTCAATGCTCCTGATCTATTAAAAGAAGGTGATACTGTAGAGGCTGTATTTCATGCAGATACTGAAACTCCTTTATACGTAGATCTTCCTGCTCACGTTATTATGGAAGTTACTTATACAGAGCCAGGCTTAAGAGGTGATACATCATCAACAAACTCTTTAAAAGCAGCTACTGTTGAAACTGGAGCAACAATTATGGTCCCATTATTTATTAATACTGGTGACAAAATTAAAATTGATACTCGTGATCGCTCTTACTCGGAACGTGTAAAAGCTTAATTTACATAAATTCATCATCAAAAAAGGATTCTTTATGGAATCCTTTTTTTTTATTTATAACTGAAATTTGGTACTGATTTGATATTTCCTAAATTAGCATAAACAATAAATTCCCAATCGTGATCAAGCAACAATCTGTAAACAGCAAATTTAAGCTCGAGCTAATTCTAAAAATCACGCAAGCGATAAATGAAAATTTATCGGTTGACGAACTTTTGCAGCAATACCAAAATATTCTTTTCGAAGATCTTAAGATTGGTAAAATTGCTGTTTTTAAGTTTAATTCTCGCTGGGAAAAACTATTGGTTTCGGGTATTTCCAGAGATTATATCGACAAAATTAAAATTGAGAAACACCTATCTAATTTTTCCGAAATCACTTATATATCTAGTGATTTACCAGATGTTTTCCAGTCTTTTGATTTTATCATTCCAGTATTCCATAAAAATTCAGTACTTGCCTATATTCTAATTGGTGATATTGATGAGGAAATGGAAGGAATGAGCCCAGCAATTAGACATTTAAGCTTTATACAGACCATTTCCAACATTATTATTGTTGCTATGGAGAACAAGCGCATGTATAAGCAATTGCTAATACAGGAGGCATTTAAGAAGGAAATGGAATTGGCTTCAAAAATTCAAAATCTATTAATCCCAAATCAAAGTTCTCTTCCACAAAATCAATACATTTCTACTCGTGGCTATTATCAACCACATTTAGAAATTGGCGGCGATTATTACGATTTTATCAACTTTAACAATCAAGAATTGGGTTTTTGTATTGGAGATGTATCAGGAAAAGGAATTCCTGCTGCTCTAATCATGTCTAACTTCCAAGCGACTTTGCGTGCCTTATTTCGTCCAGAAACTCCTTTGGATGAATTGATGAGACAACTAAATCAAAAGGTTTGTGAAAATTCAAGTAGCGAAAAATTCTTAACCTTCTTTATAGGAATTTACAACTACACCACAAGAAAATTAAAATATGTAAATGCCAGTCATCATCCTCCTTTGCTTTACAACTTTGAAAAGGGAGAAACTACTTTGCTTAAAGAAGGATGTATTGGATTAGGGATGTTAGATGAAATCCCTAAAATTACGGTTGGGGAAATTACCATTGAGGATAACTCTAAATTACTTTGCTATACAGATGGTTTAATTGAACTAGAAAGAGGTGATCATATGGAAGTTGGCGTTCACTTTTTAACTAAAATGTTCGCAACACCTAAAAGTTTATCCGATACCTTTAGTGATCTAATTCAACATATAGATATTGGCAAAAAGAACAAAGCAGTTATTGATGATATATCCTTATTCGGAATCGAATTTAATTCATTATAAAAAACAAAAGGATCGGCAATGCCGATCCTTTTTACTTTATAGCTATTCGTAAAATAATTACTTCTGAATAATGAAAGTACGTTCCTCTGTTTTTTCATTTGCTTCCGTAGAAGCATCTGTAACTTTTACTAACATTTTGTACTTTCCTTCTTTTGCATCGGTTGGAAGATCCATATTGAAAGTAACAACTTGAGATGTTCCTGACAATGTTCCTGACTTGTCAAAAGTAAACTCAACAGGAGTTGTTTTAACTGTCATTCCTACTGCTTGAAAAAAGTCAACACTTACAATATAAGACTTTAATGCCTCGTTATCTGTTGCTGTAAAACTTGCACTAATTGTTTCTCCAGGAGCAATTGTCTGATTTGCTGTCGGAGTAGTTATCGTAATTCCAGGAGCTACTTTATCTGTATCGTCTCCTCCTCCGCTGCTTCCACAACTCATTAATCCTACTGAAAACAATGTAACCAAGGCGTATTTTAATAATTTCATTTTAATGATTTTAGTTTTTGATTTGATTAGCTTCTCTAAAAATAGTTGATAAGCAGCAAACTAACAAGCAACAACAAGGAAATAATTCTTTTTCCCCTTTTGAACAAGAAAATATTTATCCGCAATTAGGTGTTCTTTTGTGATCACCATTTCTGAATCTTGTACTTTCTCCTTGTTAATACTTATTGCATTTCCTTTAAAAAGTCTTCTTAATTCACCTTTCGAAGGAAAAACATCCGTTTTAACTGCCAACAGTTCTAAAACATCTACACCATTTTCAAACTCTGATTTGCTAACAGAAAATTGAGGTACACCCTCGAAAACAGATAAGAATGTATCTTCATCTAATTTTTTTAATACATCGGCAGTAGCCTTTCCAAATAAAATTTGAGAAGCTTCAACTGCTGTGTTGTAATCCTCTTCAGAGTGGATCATTGTTGTAACCTCTTTTGCCAAACGCTGCTGCAATAATCGCATATGAGGAGCTTCTTGATGCTCGGCAATTAGAGCTGCTATTTCATCATGTGAAATTAAAGTGAAAATTTTAATATATTTTTCTGCATCACTATCAGATGTATTCAACCAGAACTGGTAGAATTTATATGGAGAAGTACGTTTAGGATCTAACCAAATATTTCCTGATTCAGTTTTACCAAACTTGCCACCATCAGCTTTGGTAATTAAAGGACAGGTAATTGCCCATGCTGTCCCACCTTCTTTTCTGCGAATCAACTCAGTTCCAGTAGTAATATTTCCCCACTGATCCGATCCACCCATTTGCAATTTGCAATTTTTTGAGCGGTACAATTCCAAAAAGTCTGTTCCTTGAACCAGTTGGTAAGTAAACTCAGTAAATGACATTCCAGCTTTTGAATCAGCACTTAATCTTTTCTTTACTGAATCCTTGCTCATCATATAATTTACAGGGATATGCTTTCCAATATCACGAATGAAATCAAGAAAAGAAAAGTCTTTCATCCAATCGTAATTGTTTACCATTTCGGCTGCATTTACCTCATCCGAGTCAAAATCCATGAACTTAGACAGCTGTGCACGCAAGCAATCCTGATTGTGGCGAAGTGTTTTCTCATCCAACAAATTTCTTTCTTGCGACTTTCCTGAAGGATCCCCAATCATTCCTGTTGCCCCACCAACCAAAACAATTGGCTTGTGTCCTGCTACCTGAAAATGCTTAAGCATCATTACACCTACAAGATGCCCAATATGCAACGAATCAGCAGTCGGATCGATTCCTACATAAGCTGATGTTAATTCTTTTGCAAGTTGTTCTTCTATTCCTGGCATCATATCGTGAATCATGCCTCGCCATTGGAGTTCTTCAATAAAATTCATGTGTTCTGTATTTTTATTCCTGATACGGATCTAATTATCAATTTTCTATTCGAATGGCAAAGATAAGAAATTTACCATTTTATTTTCCTCTATATTTTAGCTATTCCATAACGAATGATGCCAGAGCAAATGAAATCCCTAAAACCAGTAACATATTGTATATAAATGATAGCATTATAAACTTGATCGTTGTCTTAATCCATGACTGTTGATAATAAAATTTCAAAGTCAAAAAAAGCTGTAATGGTATGAGCAGATAAAGGTAAATTGCAAATGATTGTATGGCCACAATTTCCGTCAGAATTATTAATTCGCTTAAAATTACGATTACAAATATAAAAGAATGATAATTAAGCGAAATTAATAAATGCTCAAGTAAGTAACGCTTCCTGCGAATGTAAAACAAGGCTAAAAACAGCGCGAAAACTGGCAGAACAACGAGTAACAGCTGCGATAGTTTCTTAAATGCCATGTCGATCATCACCTCTGGATTTAAGCGCCACATTTCAATTAAATTCTTAATGGCCTTATTTTGAGTAATAAAATCACTATTGGTCGCCCTTTTGGTTGATACAGAAATTGAGTCTAATTCGCTTACTGGTTTTGTATCAATATCAACATTTAATATTCCTTTTTTTAAGGCTGCCTGCCTTTGCAAACTATCCATATTAATGCTGTCTTTCGAAACGATCTCTTCTAAAAAAGACAAGACTTCAACTTGTTCTCCATCTCCATTCTCAAATGTTATATTTTTTTCAGCCTCGGTTTCAGGTCTATGATTATGAGAAAGGAGTAAAAAGGCGAAAAAAGTTAAAAACAGATACAAGCGAAAAGGGGGTGTGTATCTCGCTCTTCGTCCCTTCATGAACTCTTTGGTTATAAAGCCTGGACGAACAATAAGTGGCAATAAGGTATGAAAAAAACGATTATCAATCGATAAGGCATCTCCCAAAGATTCAGAAACTACACTAAAAAATGGACGATGAAAACTTTTTACAGATTGCCCACAATTTGAGCAGTAACTACCGTTAACGGGGTGCTCACAATTCGCACAGAAGCCTTCGAAATGAACTGTTTTACGTCTTGGTAATTTTTGAATGTATTTTTTGATTGTATTCTTCATTAGACGTCAATCGGAAGTTCCTTTTTCACTTTTTCTTTAATCTTATCCTTTGTTTCACCAAAATCCGAATCAAAAAGATCAAACATGGTTTCAGAAACTTTTTTCATTGGTTCGTACAAATAGCTGGATTCCTTTTTTTCATCGGAAATAAAATTAAATTTTTTATCCAGGTAACTAACAAAATAGACTACGATACCTATAATTATTACTCCTTTAAGAAGACCAAATAACATCCCGAAAATTCGATTGACCATTCCTAAAGCAATAGCTTCGATTAACGAATTTAAAAGTTTCCCAATTACATTAACAATGATTACGATAACAATAAATGTCACACCAAAAGCAATATAGCCCAAGTATTCTGGGTTATAGTCGAATCGATCTCTAATAAATTGCGCTGTGAAATCTGAAAAATGAATGGCTCCATAAATCCCCAAAACCAAAGCTAGAAGCGTTGCAACTTCAAAAACTAAACCATTCTTAAATCCTTTTACCATTGCCCAAAGCAAGGGAATACCAATTAATATATCGATTATACTCATTTGTTATCTTTTTCAAATTAGACAATGCTCACCAAATATAACTAAAAACCAACATAATTAACGTATATTAAATAGAGAAGAGACAATACAACATGTAAAATTTATATATATATTTAAAACAGTAAACTAACTTATTATGGCTTTAATAAATTCTCTGGTTAGCTGGTTTAATACAAAAAGACTTTCTCAGATCGATTTTTTCAAAAATCATCCGATAGAAACTCAAATGGAAACCCTAACCCAATTAATTGATCAAGCATCCAATACGGAATGGGGCAAGAAGTATAACTTCAATAACATTCATTCACTTGCTGAATTTCAAAAGCGATTGCCTATAACAACCTACGAAAGTGTTGAAGGCTATATTGATCGTCTGCGAAAAGGAGAACAGAATATTTTTTGGCCATCGGAAATCAAATGGTTTGCCAAATCATCGGGAACAACCAATTCTAAAAGTAAATTTATTCCTGTTAGCAAGGAAGCTCTAGAGGATTGTCATTTTAGAGGAGGCAAAGATATTCTTGCCATTTACACTTCTCTTTTCCCAGAAACAGGAATCTTAAAAGGGAAAGGCTTGACCTTAGGTGGTAGTCACCAAATCAACAACATCAACAACGACTCTTACTATGGCGATTTATCAGCAATAATAATTCAAAACTTACCCTTTTGGGCTGATTTTATTCGCACACCAGACACTTCTATTGTATTGATGGAGGAATGGGAAGAGAAGCTAAACTTAATGACAGAAGCTACACTTAATGAAAATGTAACAAGTCTCTCTGGTGTTCCATCTTGGTTTCTAGTTCTGTTAAAACATATTTTACAAGTATCTGGTAAAAGTAACATTCATGAAATTTGGCCAAACTTAGAACTTTTTGTTCACGGAGGCGTTAGTTTTACGCCCTATCGAGAGCAATACAAAAACATACTCCCTTCTGAAAATATGAATTATCTGGAAACGTATAATGCGTCAGAGGGGTTTTTTGGCATACAAGACGATCCTTTCGATGATTCGATGCTTTTGATGTTGGATTATGGCATTTACTATGAATTTATACCATTGGAATTTATTGATGATGAAAATCCTAAAGTTATTAGTTTAGAAGATGTTGAATTGTACCAAAACTATGCTATCATCATCACAACAAATGGAGGTTTATGGCGATATCAAATTGGGGATACCATTTTCTTTACTTCAAAAGAACCTTTCAAATTTAAGATTTCTGGTAGAACCAAATTGTTTATGAATGCCTTTGGAGAAGAAATAATCATCGACAATGCAGAGAAAGCAGTCCAAACCGCATGCTTAAAAACAAATTCGATTGTTAAAGAATACACTGCAGCACCTATATTTATGGCATCGAACCAGAAAGGAACACACCAATGGTTAATTGAATTTGAAAAAGCACCTAATAATATTGACGAATTTACTTTTGTTCTTGACAATGCTTTAATGAGTGTAAATTCGGACTATGAAGCCAAAAGATACAAGAGCATTACGCTAGTAAAACCACAAGTTACCATTGCTAAACCTGGTTTATTTTATCAATGGTTAAAAGAAAAGGGTAAATTAGGCGGTCAGAATAAAGTTCCGAGACTTTCGAACAACAGAAGCTTAATTGATGAGCTACTCGAAAAAAACAAGTAAACAACTATGTTACAATTTCTTATTTGGTTGATTTATATTCTTCCAGTTCAACAAGCCCCAATAATAAACCATTCTCATGATTTTTTTGTAGTGGATCATTGGGGCAATATCATCATGGTTGGAAATAACGAAATTCAAACATTCAATTCCAAAGGTGATAAAATCGCTTCTTTTTCCAATTCTATGTTAGGAGAAATAGCGACAATTGATGCCTCTAACCCTCTTCGCTTACTGGTATTTTACAAAGAATTCAACCAAGTACTCTTTCTCGATCGCAATTTAGCTGAAATTGGGACTGAAATTGACTTGTACGAATATTCTGAAAATGAAACGGAGTTGTTATGCTCTTCTCCTCATGGTGGTTTTTGGATCTATAACTCTATAGATAACCAAACGGTGCATATTTCTGAATTTGGAAAAACAATCAATAAAAGTATTTTATTATCTGATTTTTGGGAAAGTACAATCCCATCATCCATGCATGTTTATGCAAACGACTTGTACCTTCTTTATCCTGAAAAAGGAATTTTAATATTGGACCAAAACGGACAATTCAAAAAAAAGATATCTATTCCTGAAATTCAAAATTTTCAGGTAAATCAAAATTCTATTATTTACGCCAAGCAATCTGGCCTCTACTCTTTTAATGCTCTTCAAAAAGAAGACACATTAATTTATCAATTTGAGAAGCAAGAGATTCAAAATGTAGTGATTTATGACTATAAAATCTACCTCTCCAATAAAAAATCAATATCAATTACACCATTAACTAACTGATTAAAACCGATCTGCACTTTAGTGCGACTTTTAACCAATTGATATCCAGAAATAAATTCTTAATTTTAGTTGCCTTTTTTATTTAAAGTAAACATAACATGCACATTGCAGTTGCCGGAAATATTGGTGCAGGTAAAACTACACTAGCAGGATTATTAGCAAAACATTACGGATGGGAAGCTCATTTCGAAGATGTAGATGAAAACCCGTATTTAAATGATTTTTACGACGATATGAAAAGATGGTCGTTTGCCCTGCAGATCCACTTTTTAAACAGTCGATTCAATCAAGTATTGGCATTACGAAAATCTGGAAAAGAAATTATTCAAGATAGAACGATTTACGAGGATGCTTATATTTTTGCTCCTAATTTAGAGTCGATGAGTCTGATGCCAAAAAGAGATTTTGACAATTACCTTTCTCTTTTCAACATCATGAGTTCACTTATACAACCTCCTGATTTACTGATATACTTACGTGCTTCGATACCTACTTTGGTTGAACACATTCAGGCTAGAGGTCGCGATTACGAAGAAACCATTCGTTTGGATTATCTGAAAAGATTAAATGAACGATACGAAGCTTGGATTAGTGGCTATAAGAATGGTAAACTTTTGATTATTGATGTAGATAACATCGATTTTATGGGTAAGCCAAAAGACCTAAGTGAAGTTATTAATAAGATTGATGCTCAACTAAACGGTCTATTTTAATTTAGGTGAATGAATTTCAAATTCATTACGAACAACTCTTAATTCAATAACACTATGCATATTGCAGTAGCCGGTAATATCGGATCTGGGAAAACTACCCTTACAGAACTCTTAGCGAAACATTACAATTGGGAAGCACATTACGAAGAAGTGGATGAAAATCCATATCTAAATGATTTCTACGATGATATGCAAAGATGGTCTTTTAATCTTCAGATCTATTTTTTAAAGAGCCGTTTCAATCAGATTATGGAAATCCGTAAATCGGGTAAAAACGTAATTCAAGATAGAACCATTTACGAAGACGCCATGATTTTTGCTCCTAATTTGTACGATATGGAGCTAATGAGCGAGCGTGATTTTAAAAACTACAATAACCTATTCGAATTAATGGGATCGATGGTTCAAGCGCCAGATTTGCTAATCTATCTAAGATCTTCAGTACCTACTTTGGTTAACAACATCCAAAAAAGAGGTCGTAATTACGAAGAAACCATTCGTTTAGATTACCTAAAGAATTTGAATACTCGTTACGAAAATTGGATTAAAAATTATTCAAGAGGGAAACTACTTATTATCGATGCCGAAAATCTTGATTTTCTTGAAAACCCAGAAGATTTAAATGGGATTGTGGATAAAGTAGAAGCTCAAATTCACGGATTGTTTTAAAAACGATAAAACAATCCAATAGACAATTCGGGAAGGGAGATCTTGTCAAATCCCAAATAATACTGATAGGTCTCTCCCAATTCGTTCTTCGCATCAACTGTTTGAGGGAAATCAGGAATGTAGGTATATCTTAGGTTCATATCGAAACTCCATTGGTCTGATAAATGATACAAAAAGCCTACAATTGGCGTTAGACCAACTTTATTTTCTTTAATTGTTCTTTTTTGATTAACACTCCCGCTTGAAGTTGAAATAAACCCAATTTCATTTCGGTATAGAAAATAACCAAAAGCTAAAGTGGCATAAGGTCGAAAATCACGATCCCAAGTATCAAAATAAAAAGATCCCTTTAGTTGTGCTGATAGGATAGAATAATTCACATCATAATTGCCCAAATGGCTACCGTTCCAAAAATCATCTTGACCTAAGGTACTATAACCCAATTCAGCTCCAACTCCAATTTTCTTATTTAGCATCATTTGACCTATTGCTTTAAACGAAGGTCCAGCTTTTGCTTGTTTTCCAAAATCACCTAAAGGGTATTGGTAACCAACTGAGGCTCCAATTAAAAATTTACCATCCTTGTAATATTGTGCGTTGCTTTTTGAAAAAAAACCAAGTATGGCAACTAAGAAGAGTAGATATCTTAAATTCATTGACTGAAACTTTAATTTTTGTACTGCTAAAATACAAAAAAATGGGAACCGATTTGGCTCCCATTTTCTATTCTTTTAAAATGATTTATTCAATCACTTTTAATTCTTTTCCAATTTTAATGAAAGCAGCCAATGCTTTATCCAAATGCTCTTTTGTATGAGCAGCAGATAACTGAATTCTAATTCTAGCCTGCCCTTTTGCTACTACTGGATAGTAGAATCCGATTACATAAATTCCTTCTTCCAATAGTTTAGCAGCAAACTGCTGAGACAATACTGCATCGTAAAGCATTAATGCATTAATTGCCGAATCAGATGGTTTTACATCAAAACCTGCATCCAATAATCTTTCCTTGAAATATTGAGCATTCGAGATCACCTTATCACGTAAATCGGTAGATTCTGTTAGCATATCGAATACAGCAATAGAAGCACCTACAATTACAGGAGATAAAGAGTTTGAGAACAAATATGGACGAGAACGCTGACGTAGCATATCAATAACCTCTGCTTTACCTGTTGTAAACCCACCTAAGGCTCCTCCTAAGGCTTTTCCTAATGTACTGGTGATAATGTCAACACGATCCATACAGTTATGGTATTCGTGCGTTCCGCGGCCTGTTTCCCCAATAAAACCAGAAGCGTGACTATCATCAACCATTACCAAAGCATTGTACTTATCAGCTAAATCACAAATCTCGTTTAATCTAGCGATATCACCGTCCATAGAGAAAACTCCATCAGTTACAATGATACGAAAACGCTGTGCTTGAGAAATTTTCAATTGAGCTTCCAAATCAGCCATATCAGCATGCTTGTAGCGATAACGAGCAGCTTTACACAAACGCACTCCATCAATAATAGAAGCATGATTCAACTCATCTGAGATAATCGCATCTTCTTTGGTAAATAATGGCTCAAAAACACCTCCATTAGCATCAAAAGCTGCAGCATACAAAATGGTATCTTCCATTCCGAAGAAAGTTGCAATCTTTTCTTCCAACTCTTTATGAATATCTGTAGTTCCACAAATAAAACGTACTGATGACATTCCATAACCATGAGATTTCAAAGCTTTCGAAGCTCCTTCCATAACACGAGCATTAGAAGACAATCCTAAATAGTTGTTTGCACAAAAGTTCAAAACTGTCTCACCAGTACTCACTTTTATTTCTGCACCTTGAGGAGTTGTAATTACTCGCTCATTTTTATACAAACCTGCATCTTTAATCGACTGAATTTCCTCAGTCAAATAATCTTTAAATTTTCCGTACATGATTGTTTGCTGTTTATTTTGTATTAGTGTTTGAGTGTATTCAAAATTTCACATCAAAATTACAATAAAATTTGTCTTCATCCGAAGTGATAAACTGTTTTTTCCATCTCTTTTTCTTCTTTCCAAAGTAAAGTTTACTGTAAATATTAAATTCTTTCAGAATTCTCCCTGTTCACCCAACTTGTCATTATCAATATTGAAAAACAAACACATAGATCCTTTTTTACTGATGTTAAAACACCATCATAAAAAGAAAATTATATTTTTTTGAAAAAATTTTGAGCGAGTTGTTGTATTATTGAACAAATCCTATTAGTTTTGCATCGCAATTTTCCTCCAGAATGTACGCCAAATGTACAACTCAGAAGAAAATTGAGAATTATACTCCTTCTTAGCTCAGTTGGTTAGAGCATCTGACTGTTAATCAGAGGGTCCTAGGTTCAAGTCCTAGAGAGGGAGCAACAAAAAGCAGCCTAATTGCTTTTAAAATAATTTAGGACAGCATTCCTTCTTAGCTCAGCTGGTTAGAGCATCTGACTGTTAATCAGAGGGTCCTTGGTTCGAGTCCAAGAGAGGGAGCTACAAAAGCAGCCTAATTGCTTTCAAAATAATTTAGGACAGTATTCCTTCTTAGCTCAGCTGGTTAGAGCATCTGACTGTTAATCAGAGGGTCCTTGGTTCGAGTCCAAGAGAGGGAGCTACAGAAAGCCATTCATTGCGAATGGCTTTTTTTGTGCCCTGAATTTATATTTCCCCACAAAATTTGTGAAAAATTTAATCTTAAGCATATATTTTATAATCTTCTAAAAATAACTTACATACTGAATATAAGGGATAAGCGGTACGATTCATAAGAAAATTAAAACACAATCCCTTCTAGATCAGATAGTTATAGCACTTAACTGTTGATCAGTCCCGACTGGTCGAGATGGTTCGAGTCCAAGAGAGGGAGCAATAGAAAGCCATTCATTGCGAATGGCTTTTTTTGTGCCCTGAATTTATATTTCCCCACAAAATTTGTGAAAAATTTAATCTTAAGCATATATTTTATAATCTTCTAAAAATAACTTACATACTGAATATAAGGGATAAGCGGTACGATTCATAAGAAAATTAAAACACAATCCCTTCTAGGTCAGATAGTTATAGCATCTGACTATTAATCAGTCCCGACTGGTCGGGATGGTTCGAGTCCAAGAGAGGGAGTAACAGAAAGTCATTCATTGCGAATGGCTTTTTTTGTGCTCAAAAATTTCTCCTTCCCTGCCAAATCCTGCATATAATTAGAAATTTCCCTAAATTAAATTTATGTTTTTCATATATATTCTATACTCGCCAACATCTGATAAATATTATTTAGGATCCACTGAAAATGTTTCCAAACGAATTTTCATGCATAACAATCCCATAAGAGCAAGTTTTACTTTAAAACACAAGCCTTGGATTCTCAAAAAAGCACTTAAAGTTGGAGACAATAGAACACTTGCATTAAAAATAGAACGAAAAATAAAGAAAATGAAGAGTCGGATATATCTAGAAAAACTATTAGATCCGATGGAAGGAGAAAAAATATTTTCTGATCTCCTAAAAACAATATCCATTGACTGTTAATCAGTCCCGACTGGTCGGGATGGTTCGAGTCGAAGAGAGGGAGCTACGGAAAGCCATTCATTGCGAATGGCTTTTTTTGTGCTCAAAAATTTCTCCTTCCCTGCCAAATCCTGCATATATTTAGAAATTTCCCTAAATTAAATTTATGTTTTTCATATATATTCTATACTCGCCAACATCTGATAAATATTATTTAGGATCCACTGAAAATGTTTCCAAACGAATTTTCATGCATAACAATCCCATAAGAGCAAGTTTTACTTTAAAACACAAGCCTTGGATTCTCAAAAAAGCACTTAAAGTTGGAGACAATAGAACACTTGCATTAAAAATAGAACGAAAAATAAAGAAAATGAAGAGTCGGATATATCTAGAAAAACTATTAGATCCGATGGAAGGAGAAAAAATATTTTCTGATCTCCTAAAAACAATATCGATTGACTGTTAATCAGTCCCGACTGGTCGGGATGGTTCGAGTCCAAGAGAGGGAGCAACAGAAAGCCATTCATTGCGAATGGCTTTTTTTGTGCTCAAAAATTTCTCTTTATTAAATCGAACATCTGTTCAAAAATTCTTCTATTTTTGTTAAAATTCTAAAATTCATCATGTGAAGAACATTCGCTGTCTACTTATTTTAATAATTATTCTATCTTTTCAGCTAAAGACTTTTAGCCAATCTCAAGATTCTATTCCCTATTTCAAGCACTCAAAAAACATTCTGAATCCAGGTTTAGGAAAAGAAGTCTTTTCGAAGAAGAATTTAATTGTTTTCGGTAGTTTGTTAGGTGGGGCTTTTTTAATGGATGAGTGGGCAAGTAATACAATACAAGACAACCAAAGTTCTTTTGCTAGCAAATACACCAATTTCTTTAATGAGTTTGGTGAAAAAAAAATGGTTGCACCGTCAATTCTTGCTGTATGGGCTATCGGGACGATAATTAAAGATGAAAGACTCTCAACGACAGCTTTAAACTCAGGAAAAGCATTGTTAACAGGTGCTATTTTGACCGAAGGAATCAAAATAATTGCAGGAAGATCCAGACCTGATCAAAACAAAGGAAATATGCATTTTGATGCTTTTGGAGGAACCAACAACAACACCAAATCATTTCCATCAGGACATGCATTTGTAGCATGGGCAGTATTCACACCTTTTGCCGAAGAATATAGCAAATGGATTTATGCAATTCCTGCTTCGGTTAGTTTAGCACGAATGTATCGTAATCGCCACTGGTTTTCCGATGTTGTTTTAGGAGGAGGAATTGGCTACTTTGCAGGCCTTTATTTTCACAAAAGAAAAAACCAACGTGTCCTTTTCAATGGAAATGGAATTGTAATAAAATTTTAAACAAGCTAACTATACCACAAAAACCAAAATCATGAGCTTAACAAGTGTCTTTAAAAAATTCCCTAAAACCTTTTGGGTTGCAAATACCATTGAATTATTCGAACGCTGGGCTTGGTATGGATTCTTTATGCTTTTTGCTAACTACCTAACGGGATCATCAGATGTTGGTGGGCTTGAATTTACCCAGGCTCAAAAGGGTATGCTTATGGGAATTGGCACTGGAATCCTCTATTTCCTTCCTGTAATTACCGGATCTATTGCTGATAAATATGGCTACAAAAAAGTATTATTAATCGCATTCATTATATACACTTCCGCCTTTATCTTGTTACCTATGTTCGATACATTTACTGGCGTATTTATCATGTATCTCTATTTGGCATTAGGAGCAGCACTTTTTAAACCTGTAATATCGGCAACCATCGCCAAAACTACCACCGACGAGACTGCCTCAATCGGATTTGGAATATTTTATATGATGGTAAATATTGGAGCCTTTTTTGGTCCAATGGTAACAATGTTATACAAGGACACTCCAAATCTAATATTTAATATTTCGGCAGGAATTATTGCTCTGAATTTCATACTTCTTTTGTTCTATAAAGAGCCGGGAGCTGAAAAACGTGAAAATGATAAAGGGATATTAACTTATTTTGAAATTATCGGTACTCTTATCAGTTCAATTATAATATTTATTTCTGCCTTTATTATTTTCCTCATTATCTGGATTATTGAACTTCCTTTTTCTTTTTTAAATTACGGTCAAAAAATTAGTTTCAGATGGGTTAATATAGTTAACAGTTTACCAATTGGAGAATCAAACAAAAATGTTTTTTCCAACATTACAGATATTTTTAATGATGCGAAATTCATTACCTTTCTCGTGATCGTTGCGGGCTTCTGGACAATGTATAACCAACTATTTTTCACTCTTCCTGTATTCATTGCCCAATGGGTTGACACATCTGTTGTGTTTAATTTCTTTCACACTTACTTACCATTCTTTAGTGAAAATTATGGCACACATAACGGTCAAATGGAGGCTGAATTTGTTGTGAACTTCGACGCCTTGTTCATAATTATTTTCCAGATCATTGTTTCCACAATTGTTATGAAATGGAAACCTCTACGAACCATGATGACCGGCTTTTTAGTTTGTGCAGTCGGCATGTCCTTGACGCTTTTCACACAAAATGTACTCTTTACTTTTGCTGCAATTTATATTTTTGCAATTGGTGAAATGGCTGGATCTCCAAAAATTACGGAGTACATCGGACGAATTGCTCCTGCTGATAAAAAAGCTCTTTACATGGGTTATTCATTTATTCCAGTATTCCTTGGAAATGTATTTGCCGGTTTTATTTCTGGTAATGTTTATCAGAATATGTCTGACAAAACAACATTTGTGAAACAAGAAGTTGCTAAAAGAGGTTTGGAAATCTCTGAAAGTCTTTCCCAAAATGAATACTTCAATCAGGCTGCTGCATCTATGAATATGAATCCGAATGAATTAACGAATTATTTATGGACTTCATATAATCCATCGAAAATATGGTATGTGATTTTAGCGATTGGCCTTTTTGCCGTTGTAGCTCTTTATTTTTACGATAGATTACTACTAAATAAAAAAGCATAAACCCATTGCAAAAGAAAGGATCAAACTAATTATAAAATAAAAAAATCCCACTCAGTTGGGATTTTTTCATTTTTTTCATCAAAACAACTTGCTTAGCTAAGGTCGTCTGCATTATATTTTTTAATTTGCACTCGAATATTTTCTCCAATACTGTCACCTTTTGTTGATTTATTCGTATTACAACAACCGACCAACCATTTTTATGCTACTCAACCAATTTAATTAACATGTTAAGGCATATTATATGATAAAATTTTTACACTCAAAACTCTTTCTTTCTTTAACACTTCTTGTAACCTTCGTTTTTTCTTCGGCGGCTCAAGTTAATATTGAAGAATACTATCAATCCGCGTCTAATAAAACTGGCGGCGAACTAAAAACAGCGCTTCATTTTATCATTAGTGATCATACGGTACTGCCTTATACGTCAAAAGCAGATGGTGATGATTACAATGTATGGGAAGCACTAGAACTTACCGATGAAGATCCGGCAAACTCGAACAACGTTATCCTAATCTATACTGGCAGAAGTGATCTTAAAACACACAAAGATGATGGAACGAGTGATGCTGATGCTTGGAATAGAGAACATATTTGGGCAAAATCCCACGGTTTTGGTGGTGATCCTAGAGAAAACCCAGGTGCTGCTACCGATATTCATGCTTTACGTCCTTGCGACAAAAGCGTAAATTCAGATCGAAGCAATTTATTTTTCGACAATGGCGGTGATGCACATTCAGAAGCAACAGAATGCTCAAGTGACGACGATTCATGGGAACCACGAGATGCTGTCAAAGGTGATATTGCGAGAATGATCTTATACATGGCAGTTCGATACGAAGGTGAAGGAAACAATCCTGATTTAGAGATGACCAACGACATGACCTATAGCAAGGAAAATTATACTGCTCCTTTCTTTGGGAAATTATCTACTTTACTTGAGTGGAACTCTCTTGATCCTGTTGATGATCTCGAACTTTCTAGAAACAACAAAGTACATGAAATTCAGGGCAATAGAAATCCGTTCATTGATCACCCAGAATGGGCCAACACCATTTGGGTTGAGACTGACAGCAACAGCCCAAGCATTACCGAATATGCTCCAGAAAATGGAACTACCTCAGTATCTTTAACTGCAAATCTTACACTAAGTTTTAACGAAGAAGTGCAAGAAGGAACTGGCAATATCGTAATAAAAAGATATAATGATGATTCTGAATTTGAAACCTTAAGTGCGGTCAACAATCCTAGAGTTACATTTACAAATAACAAAGTTCTTATCAATCCTGAGGCTAAATTTGAAGAAGGAACAAAGTATTACGTGACCATTGATAATGGTGTAATTACCGACGCATCTTCTAATTCTTTTGATGGTATATCTGATAAAGAGACTTGGAATTTTACTGCAACCTATGCTCCTCCAACTATTGTGGAATTCTCACCAGAAGATGATAGCGAATCGGTATCTGTTGATACTGATTTAGAAATCACTTTTGATAAAGACGTGCAAGCTGGAAATGGTCAAATATCGATCTATAGTAATGGAACAAAAGTCATGGAAATGTTAGCATCTGTTGCAGCTACATTTGATGGCGAGTATGTGACAATTGAGCTTTCTGAAGCGCTAAATGAGAACACAGAATACAATGTTATTATTGATGAGAATGCATTTGTAAGTGCAAATGGTGCAGCTTTTAAAGGTATTGACTCGGATACTTATTGGTCCTTTACAACGGAGCTACCAACTGGTATAGATGATTTCTTTGCAGAAAAAAGTCCTTCATTCTACCCAAATCCTGCAAAAAATGAAATTCGCATAACAAATATGGAAGATGTAGAGTCTATGCATATTTCGAATTTAACAGGTCGAAACATCATGGAAATAAAATCTCCAGATTCCAGAATTTCAATAACTAATTTACCAAAAGGGATGTATTTTGTGACCTTTATTACCAAGAATGGCAATAGAGTCACCAAGAAACTTTTAAAACGATAAAAACCTCTTTAAATGATATTAAAAAGCTTACTTCTTTATAGAAGTGAGCTTTTTTTATGTCTCTATCTAGTCCTGAAATAAGTTGACACAAAATTGACTTATTTTGAACATTAACATCAGTGCGACCTATATCATTTGCAATTCTGAACTACACTAAGAAAAAGTTAGCCTCTTCATAACTTAGCCAATAATAGCATGAACACAGACATTCTAAGCTAGCTTACCAAAAACAACAACACTAAATATCATTCTTAAGTAACTTCACGCAGGTTAATAAAGAAACAAGTACGATATCACCATTTCAATTTAATAGCATAAAAAAAGCCCGAATCCTATGGATTCGGGCCTATAATAAAGATAAATATATCTTCTTAATTGTCTTCTACAGCTTCTAATTTCATTGTGGCAGTACCGTTAGCACCGTCATAAATATCATAAGTCACTTCGTAAACATTACCAACAACCAATTCAAAATTAGCTTTTAGAATCATTGTAAGCTTGGCAATAACAACAGCCTCATCAGCTTCTCCTTTACCATCTCTCACGTCAAAGTTTTTGTAATTTCCATTACCAACTAAAGCGTAATCAGCATCTACCAAAGTATATTGCTCAGTAGCAGCTTTTTCAGATTTGATAAATTTAATTGGTGGTACAAATACCCATGCTTTATCTTTAAATGCAACTAAAGCAGAAGCATCTATCGTACTTGAATATTCAACCCAAACACCATCAGTTAAAGTATATTCTTTCATTCTGCTTTCAACTCCCCCATCATAATACTTATAAATAGGAGCAATTTTATCACCTTCTAATGCATAAGGGAATTTTTGCCCAAGGAAATTTGGCAAATAACTTTCCGGAGCATCAGAACTAGAGAAATTATTGTATTTACCAGGAGCTCCCATAGAATCATAATCAGCAGAAACTAACTCATAAATCTCAACATCACTTGGCACTTCAGGTGCAGACTTAGAAGATTCAGCCCAAACCGAACCATCAAATGCCCAAAATTCTGTGATTTCGGATACACTACCGTCATAAAACTTATAGGTTATAGCAAGTTCATCACCGTCAACGGCATCAGGATACTTTCCTAACAAAAAGTTTGGCAAATAATCTTCAGCAGGAGTTGAACCAGAAAAGTTATTATATTTTCCAGGCTCATCATTACCAGTTCCCATAGAATCATAATCTGCAGTAGATAATGTATAAGAATCAATTGCGGCTAATTCCTCTAGGAAATCAAGGTAATCTCCTAAATAAGAAAGACTGCCTCTGTAAAAATTATAAATAACGGTATATTCAATACCAGCCTCACCATACAACTTCTTGTTGGTTAAGATATCTGCTAAATTATCTGCCGCAGTAGCGTACTTCGAGAAATTCTTGTATTTCGCAACATCTTCATTCGAAGATAGAGCAAAATCAGCTTCTGTTAGCTCGTAACCATTAGTGATAAGGGTTTTGTCTGAGAAAAATTTCTGATCAGCTAACTCATCAGCATTTGCTTTGTCAACTTCGTCATACACATCCTCCATTGGATCACAAGAAGTGAACAACAATGCAAAAATGGATGCCATATATAATATTTTTTTCATCTGTCTATCTTTTTTTATTAAACAAAAGCGTGATTAAAATTTAACTTTTAAACCTGCAGACCAAGTTCTTCCAAACCCGTAATAAACCAAAGCTTCATTTGATGTGTGATAATCACCATCTTGAGCTTTAGAAATATATTCTACATCAAATACATTGTAAGCATTTGCGTTTAAAGTAGAGCTAAGACCAGCAATTTCGAACTTGTAACGGAAACCTAAATCAATTAAGTTAACGTCTGGCATTTCCCATGAATCACCAATGTTGTCTGTTCTTGTTCTCTTTGTAGCATCAAAATCAGCATAGTGATTACCATAGTAATTGTAATCAAGAGCAACAGTTAACTTAGGCAATACTTCATAATCAACAGCAAAAGATCCAGTTAATTGTGCAGAGTTACCAACATGAACATCTTTCAAATAGGCAGTAAATTCACCAGTTAAATTTTGATCTTCATCAAAACTTGCTGCATTTACATCATTTTGATAAGTCCAATCTCCAATAGAAATCATACCGCTTATGGTTAATTTCTTAGAAGGCTTGTATTCTCCTTCGATCTCAATACCCTGGTGTAGTTGATTTAAACCAGCAATATTAACTGTCTCACCTTGAATACTCTTAACAAGACCTCTATCTTTCCAGTTCGTACGATATAAAGTTACTTTTCCTGTAAAATTGGAAGCTGTATAGCCATATCCAAGTTCAGCAGTAATGATTTTCTCATACTTTACATCTTCATTAACAGTATTTCCGTAGTTCAAGAAAACATTCGAAAAATAAGGAGTTCTCTGAACATATCCACCATTTACAAAAACATTGTGGATTGAGTTAATTTTGTAATTAAATCCTCCTTTAACATTCCAAGGAAGGAAATGTTCCCAATCAGTTTCCTGGCTTCCTGGAGCATATTGGAAATAGTCAACACGCTTGTAAGATTTTCTTGAAGCAGCAGCTGAAATGAAAGCAGAATAATCATCTGTTACATATTCCGCCTGTCCAAAAAGACCTGTATATAAAACTTTACCATCATTGTGGTAAGAATACTTATCTCCTTTTTTTAACCACTTATCAGCGTCACGATTATCATTTGAATCATCCAAGAAGAATGCTCCACCTAATAAATCATCAACTTCTCTATAATGCTTACCTACATAGTAACGTGCATCTAAACCTGCAGTAAAAGTAAACTGCTTGTAGTTATGAGTTAAAGTAGAAATTAATCCAGTCCAAACGTGCTCATTAACAGAATTTCCAATAATTGCTTGAGATCCTAAAGCAGTATAAGTAGCATTTCTTGCTGCAACACCGTCAAAATCCAATAAGCCATCACCAGTTCTCATGATTTCTGCATCATCCTCGCCTGTTTTGTTATTAACACTTAACCAAGCCGATCCTTCACCAGAAACTCTTCTTCCTCCACCTGAACCGATTGAAGCATAGAATGAAGAAATTAATGAAGTTTCTTCATCGATATTCCAATAGTGATTCAACTGAGCCTGAGGTTTGTGGTAATAGTTGTAACCATATCCACCACCATACTGCTTGCCATCACGGATACCATAATCTGAATTGTATTTGAATTCATCTTTGTTATCTCTATACTGCTGAATAGTATGCTTGTTTCCACGTTGGTTGTGCCATTGTGGTGCACCAGTAATCATGAAAGATACAGTATGCTTTTCGTTTATCTTTTTAGATACACTAGCATAATAGTTCCAAGCATCAAATTCAGAACCTTTACTCCACATGTTACCATATGTATGAGAACCTAAAAGTGAAACAGCCCATCCATTATCCATTAAACCAGTAGATAAAGAGAAAACTTGCTTCTTATAACCATCATTTGCAATAGAAGACTTAACAGAACCACCTTTTTTTGCATCAGTTGATTTTGTTAGTACATTAATTGTACCACCAACAGAAGAAAGTCCAAGTTTTGAAGCTCCCAAACCACGCTGAATTTGCATAGTACGAGTCACATCAGAAAGTCCAGCCCAGTTAGACCAGTAAACTTTTCCGTTTTCCATATCATTAACAGGGATACCGTTAATCAATACTCCAACATTATTTGAATCAAAACCACGTACATAAACAGTAGCATCTCCAAATCCACCACCTTCTTTAGATGTATAGATAGATGGAGTAGATTTTAAAATTTCAGGAAACTCCTGAGATCCTAATTTGTTCTCTATTATATCCGAAGAAATAGTAGATACCGCGATAGGCGTTTGACGATCAGTAACAATCGAAGCCATAACGCTTACTTCTTTTAAACCTACAGCATCTGATTCCAATTTAATAGAACCTAAATCCTGCGCTCCGTTAATAGAAACCTCTTTTTCAAGAAATCCTACAAAACTTACAACTAACTTGCTAGCTCCCTGAGGCAATTCAAGTACAAATGAGCCATCAAAACCTGTAACTGTTCCGGAAGTTGTTCCGGCAACAACGATAGATGCACCTGGTAAACTCTCACCAGTGCCACCATCTACGACCACACCCTTAACGGTGCTTTGAGCAATAGCTGCAACGGACAACATCATAACTGCTGCCATTAACAAAATACTTCTCATCATTTTTTTCATAAAAAGAATTGTTAGGTTAGTAATTGTGTGGCAAAATTGCCACAAAATCATCTTACATTTTTCCGAAGAAAAGGATCACAAAAATGGTTTGTTTTTAACTTTTTAACAAAAATTAAGCAAATTAATTTTCGTTGTTCGTCGTCTTTATTTAGCTATTCATCGAAAAAGTTCATTTCTCATCGGAAATTGGGACACATTTTCAACTTTTTACAAAATAAAAATCAGTGCAAACGAATTTAATCAATTAAAAAATGGACACGGAAGGTAATATTATTCTTTTGAAATCCATAATGATAAAACCAACCAAAAACTTAGTTTGAAAATATGATTTACACTCTGACAAACAATTCATTATTGACACTCTAGAATTGACAAGGATTATAAAGTTTCTTAAACTTCTAACACTTATTACTTATTTTAATTCTAAATTAGAATAATGTTTCATTTTTGATACCGACACAAAGAAAGCCATTCACGTCAAAACACTTGTTAATTTAACATTATCAAAATGGTAAAAAGGATCATTTTTTATAAAAAAAAAATTAATCCACTTGAAAAGACTATTTCACAAAAATAAAGCGTACTTTTGCAGCCGCATTTTGAGTAGCGCAATCGATTCACTCACAACATATTTCAACAATATGAAGGGAGCAGTGCAAACTCAAGCAACATTAACATAGGAATAAGGAAAGAGTAAGTTTATCCACAATTACAAGCTTTTAGAGGATAAAAATTCTCCAATATAAAAAATTCGAGATGAGGAAATTGAGAAACATTGCAATTATCGCACACGTTGACCACGGTAAAACTACTTTGGTGGATAAAATGATAATGCATAGTAACATTTTTAGAAAAAATGAGACTCCAGGCGAGTTAATCCTAGATAATAACGACCTGGAACGAGAGAGAGGGATCACCATCTTGTCGAAGAACGTTTCTCTTGAGTACGAAGGTGTTAAAATTAACATTATCGATACTCCTGGTCACTCGGATTTTGGTGGAGAAGTTGAGCGTGTTTTAAACATGGCTGATGGAGTATTACTTTTAGTAGATGCTTTTGAAGGAACCATGCCACAGACTCGATTCGTATTATCAAAAGCTTTGGCTTTGGGTCTAAAACCTGTTGTTGTAGTAAACAAGGTTGACAAACCAAATTGTCGTCCTGAAGAAGTACAAGAACAAGTTTTTGAATTGATGTTCAATTTGGACGCAACTGAAGAACAGTTGGATTTCCCAACCATCTACGGTTCTGCTAAACAAGGTTGGATGTCGAAAGACTGGAAAAAACCAACCACAGACATTACTGCTATCCTTGATGCTGTAATTGAATTTATTCCTGAACCAAAAACAATTAATGGTACTCCTCAAATGTTGATTACGTCTCTTGACTATTCAGCTTATGTTGGACGTATTGCTGTAGGACGTGTTCACCGTGGTGAATTGCGTGAAGGAATGGATGTAAATTTAGTGAAGCCTGATGGAAGCATCAAAAAGCAACGAATTAAAGAACTTCATGTATTTACTGGTTTAGGTAAAGAAAGAGTTCAATCTGTAGCTTCTGGTGAACTTTGTGCATTAGTAGGAATTGATGGTTTTGATATTGGAGATTCAATTTGCGACCTTGAGAATCCAGAGCCTTTAGAGCCTATCGCAATTGATGAGCCAACAATGAGTATGCTTTTTACCATTAACAACTCTCCATTCTATGGAAAAGATGGTAAATACGTTACTTCTCGTCACCTTATTGACCGTTTAAATAAAGAATTAGAAAAAAATCTAGCACTTAGAGTCGAAAAGACTGAATCTGCTGATTCATATATCGTATTTGGTCGTGGTGTTCTTCACTTGTCTGTTTTAATTGAAACAATGCGTCGTGAAGGATACGAAATCCAAGTTGGACAGCCACAGGTTATCATCAAAGAAATTGGTGGTGAAAAATGTGAGCCAATTGAAGTATTGTACATCGACCTTCCAGAAGATGTATCAGGAAAAGCAATTGAAATCGTAACTCAGCGTAAAGGTGAAATGTTAACCATGGAGCGTAAGGCTGATCGTATTCACCTTGAATTCCACATTCCATCTCGTGGTATTATTGGCTTAAGAAATCAGATGTTAACTGCAACTGCAGGAGAAGCTGTTATTTCTCACCGATTCTTAGAATACCAACCACACAAAGGTGTTATTCCAGGACGTATTAATGGTTCATTAATCGCTATGGAAACAGGGCTTACTTTTGCTTACGCATTAGGTAAATTACAAGACAGAGGAACTTACTTTGTTGCTCCTACTACTGAAATTTACGAAGGTCAGGTTATTGGAGAAAACAACCGTGCAGGAGATTTGGTTATAAACGTAACTAAAACTAAAAAACTTACCAACATGCGTACCTCAGGTACTGATGATAAGGTTAGATTAGCTCCTCCAATCATTCACACACTTGAAGAAGCTTTGGAATACATTCAAGGTGATGAGTATGTTGAGGTAACTCCTAACAATATTCGTTTAAGAAAAATCTTCTTGAAGGAAACAGATCGTAAAAGAGCTGCTAAATAGTAAAGACCACTAATGTGATTGCAAACTGATCACATTACCAATTCATAGAAAAGAGCGATAACCCAAATGGTTGTCGCTCTTTTTATTTTAAAACAAATGAAGTGAAATTTTACTCTATTGATAATTAAGCAACTTATAACTCCACACGAATACAATTACTTGGACATATTTCTGCAGATTTTTCATTTTTAGCAATCTCATCCTCGAAAATTTCCAACACAAAAGTTCCATTTCGAATTTCTGCCCCAATTAAATCACAACGCCCATCTTCACTATTCATACTCCAAAACTCAGGAGCTATTTCTACACAATAAGCACATCCAATACACCTACTTCTTACCTGCAACACTCTTGCCATTAGGATTTATTTTTACAAAAAATCATGAATTTCTAACAAAGATCAAAAGTAATATAAAATTATTTGAAATTTTTATCATTGATTTTCAGACAGTTAATGTGCGTGCGTCAATATTTACAGTACTATGCTTTGCATATTACCTTTTTTTGTACGTATATTTGTATAACAAGCTTGCGTGTATGCAATAGTATTATTGAAATAAAAAAAACACCCAATCATGAAAACAAATAGTTGTTCACTTTGGAAGCTCAGTATAATTATAATTGTTTTATTCTCCTGTTCGACAGAAGTTAATGCTCAATTCGCATCCATTGCCACGAAGCAAATAAAAGTTCTTTCTCCAATTATGAAGATTGCAACAGAAACAATTTATGGTGGGAACTCTGAAATGCCAAGACTAGATTTGAATTCAGATAGAGAAAAAAGTTACATCAGCTCTAGTTTGTTCTTATTTAAAGAAAACATACAGCTATGCAAAGATATTATTACCGGAAAAAATGATAGCCTATGTACAACAAAACAAAAATCAGAAATCCCTAAGCAAATTAAAGCAGACACAACTGATATTATTAAGGAACCAAAAAGAATCCTTAAGAAGAGAAAAAGCTTTTGGAATCATCCGGGAAATACAAAAACAAGAATTTAATTTATTCCAACCATGAAGATAGAAAACACTAAAGCCCAAATGCGTAAAGGAGTGCTGGAATATTGTATTCTTTCCATCTTATCAAGAAATGATGCTTACGCCTCCGATATTATTAAGGAGTTAAAAGAAGCAAAAATGATTGTTGTGGAAGGAACTCTATACCCTCTTCTTACTCGATTAAAGAATGCAGGACTATTAAGCTACCGATGGGAAGAATCGACCCAAGGACCTCCACGAAAATACTATACCATTGCAGACTTAGGAAAAGAATTTCTTGGAGAATTAAATCATTCCTGGCAAGAATTAGTTGATGCCGTAAGTACAATCAATAAGTAAGACCCTTAAACCGATATACAAATGAAAAAGACATTAACAATTAATATAAGTGGAAGCATTTTCCATATCGATGAGGATGCTTTTGACCAATTGCAATCGTACTTACGAACGATTAGTTCTCATTATGGTGCAAGTGAAGAAGGTCGCGAAATTATAACTGACATTGAAGCACGTATTGCTGAGATATTTCAAGAGAAGCTAAGCTCAAAAGATCAGGTTGTGAACACCGAAATGGTTGAAGAAACAATCACCATTATGGGAAAACCTGAAGAAATTTTTGCTACCGATGAAGAAAATGCTGAAAGAGAAGAAGAAAATACTGAATCAGCACCTACATCTAATGGCAAAAGAAAACGCAGGCTATACAGAGATCCAGACCATCGAGTTTTAGGTGGTGTTGCAAGTGGATTAGCTGGCTACTTTGGAATCGATGTTGTTGTAATTAGATTATTGTTTGCAATATTGTTCTTCCTAGGATATGGATTCTCTTTACCTCTTTATATCATTTTATGGATTGCTGTTCCTAAAGCGGTAACAACAACCCAAAAGTTAGAAATGAAAGGAAAAAAAGTTAACATTTCCAATATCGAGGAATCGATTAAAGATGAATACAAGGAAGTAAAAGAAAGTTTTGAAAAAATTCGTGACAAAAATGAACCTCATGTTCGTGACGGCTTTGATCGAGTAATTGATTTTCTTGGAACAGCTTTACGGCTCATTCTTAAAGTCGTAATTATACTATTGGGTATAGGATTTGTATTTGCTGGATTTGTAACACTTCTTAGCTTTATTGGTTCAATGATTTTTGCCAATAGCTTTTTTGGTCCATTCTCAGATTTTGATTTCCCTGGATCATCATTCCCTCATCTATTTCTTGACGGAACAAGCATTACACTATTCACGATTGGAATTATAATTATCATTGGAATTCCGCTTTTGCTTCTAATTTTTGCGGGCTTAAAACTTCTATTCAATTTTAAAACCAACAATAAAATAATAGGCTTTTCGGCACTTGCTGCGTGGCTACTTGGAATCATCCTTGTTATCAGTTTAAGTTTTTCTCAAGTAAAGGGATATATGCATAGCAGCACTCGTCATTCAGAGAATCATGAAGTAAAAACTTTTGCAAACGATACGCTCTATCTTAAATCGACAGATAATGTGGACTTTGACTATCACGACGGTCATCTTAGCCTCGATCAAATTAAGGTTATTACAAAAAATGATCATGAAATAATGATTGGGAAACCAACTTTAGACATCGAGAAAAGCCACACTAATAAATTTGAGATTAAGCTTCGAAAAAAATCAAGAGGCAAATCACCCGATAAAGCAATAGATAATGCAGAACATATTGAATACAAATGGACTCAAAATGATTCCCTGATTACATTCAATCAATTCTTTACGCTTCCTCTTGAATCTAAGTGGAGAAATCAGAAACTTCACATTACGATTAAAGTACCAGAAGGAAAGGTAATTTACCTAGATGATTCTATGGGTAAAATTATTCATGACATCGAAAACACATCAGATACATGGGATTACGATATGTTAGACCTTAAGTGGATCATGGAAAAAGACGGATTAAGCTTACTTGAAAATTAAAATCAATAACGTTCTTGCATTGCACTGGCTCCTTTTTCAATACACAACTTGTCGGTGTGTGCAAGAATCTTAAAATAATTAATCATGAAAAAAATAGTTCTTATTATAGCGGTAATTGCATTTCCATTTTTGCTTCAAGCACAAACAAAAGGCGAAAGTTTACATGCTAAATATTCTAACATTGACGGATTTAACAGCTTTAGTTTTGCTGGTAGTTTTCTTAAAAATTTAGATTTTGACGTAGATGAAGATGAATTAGAAAAAAACATCACAGGAGACTGTAAAAACATTAAATTCCTATCATACAAACACGCGACAGGAACAGAAACAAAATTTAAAAACATTGTATCATCGCAATTAACAAAAGGGAACTCTTACAAAGAAGTACTAACTGACCGCGACGATGATGACAATTCCGACGATGTTCATTTTTACGCCAAAGCCAATGGCAAAAAGAAGTTTAGCGAATTCCACGTATTGCATCACAACGAAAACAGAACATCATTAGTATCCTTTTTCGGTGATTTTAAAGTTGATGAGTTAAAAACCTTATCACACTTTACTTTTGATGATGATGACGAAGATGAAAATTAATTGAAAAAAATAACTAAAAAGAAGAAATATGAAACGCTTAGTAAAATCTGAGGAGAAGAAAATAGCAGGAGTGTGCGGAGGTATTTCTCAATACATTAATCCTGAACTCGACCCAATAATTATTCGTGCAGCATGGTTAATTCTCACTTTATTTAATCCACTAATGCTTCTTGCTTATTTTATTCTAGCGTTAGTATTGCCAGATACCAAATACAAAACAGTGTAACTGTTTTTATCTAAATATTACCTCATACTATTTGTTTAGTATAATTTGAATGCAGGCTTTGGCTAAATTTGGTTTAGAAAGTATTTAGTCTTTTTCATCAATCTGTAACCAAAGCATTCAAAAAAGTTAAGGTTTCTTCTCTAAACGGGAAGAAACCTTTTATTTTATTCACAATTCAATCAATTGTTTATACAACATTTTATATTTTTAGGAACTGTTAACAAAATACAAATTTGATTTGTTTTACTTTTGTGCGGCCTAAATAGAATACAATGAAAAAAATCTCTACTCTTATATTACTCTTGACGATCACATTTCAAGTGATAACAGCTCAAACAATAAGTCCATTCAATCACTTTAAGGATTTCAATCCTCAAGACAGTAGTAAATTATTCTTTCGTTTTGAGAATTTGAATTTTGTAAAAAACAATGAATACAATGGTGAACACTTAAACGGAACGACTTGGGTCGGATATTTGGCTACACCTAAGCTGGTTTATTACCCTAGTAAAAATTTTAGAATTGAAGCAGGAGCTAGACTACAAAAATATTCTGGCCGTGAAAATTTCACAGAATCGGAACCTATATTTTCAGCAATTTACAAAGCTTCAGATAAAGTAAACTTTATTCTTGGTAGCTTAAATCAAGACAACAACCACAATTTATCGGAACCAATGTTTGAACCAGAACGTTATTTTACTGATACTGGCGAAAACGGTTTTCAGCTACAATACAAATCAAGCAAATTAGAATTCGACACATGGATCAACTGGGAACAGTTTATCCTTGAGAATGATCCTTTTCAGGAAAAATTCACCTTCGGCTTAACTGGTCGTTGGAAATTAAATTCAAATGCCGCTAATAATATCTTATCCGTACCAGTGGAAATCATGTTTGCTCATCGTGGTGGTGAAATTGATAGCTCTGACGGATCAGTTCAAACCATTGGGAATTTTGCCTCAGGTTTGGAGTTCGTTCGAAAAATTGAAAACTCCAAAATAAAATCATGGAGCTTTAAAACAATGGCATACTATTTCTCTGATAATTCATCCCAGAAGGAATTTACCTACAACAGAGGACATGCTTTCTATCCACAGCTTAGTATTCACACTAAAAAATCTCGTCTTAGTTTAGGATATTGGAATGCCTACAAATTTGCCTCTTCAAGAGGATCAGAATTATTTACAACAAAAGTAATCTCAAGTGAAAACTACGCAGAAACAAGAAAAGAACTAGCTACCCTTAACTATTATTACGAGCATAAAGTAGCCAAAGGAATCCACATCGGTGGCAAATTAGATGTTTACTCTGACTTAGCCAAGTCTGTTGAAAATTTTGCCACATCAATCTATTTAAGAATAAACGGAGATTTCTTTTTGAGAAATCTTAAGTGGAACTAATCCTTGATTCTATATCGGTAAGCTTTATTTTTCCATGTATCGCCAGCGTAATCAATATTTATTCTGCCGTGTTTGGTATAATTGGGTCGTCTACCATCATCTTCAATCCATATTCTGTCTGATTGCTCCAGGTCTTCGCCATAAAAATTTTTATCCAGTCTTAATTTTCGTCCTAACTTACCCGGCCCATCAATATTTTCAACTGCCCGAACCAATATGGCCTGAGGGTTTTCTTCTGGTCCACAAACAATATTAAACATCCAATACATTCCATATATAAGGTATACATACACCAAACCACCTTTTAGATACATTACTTCGGTTCGTTTGGTTCTTCCTTTAGCAGCATGACAAGCCAAATCCTCTTCACCGACATACATTTCAATTTCGGTAATTCGAAAAGACTCCATCTCTCCATTTTCAAATTTTCTTACAATAAGTTTCCCTATTAGCTGGTCGGCAGCTAGCCTAACATCTCGCTGGAAAAATGATCTTTTTAAACGCTGCTTCAAAACAATCATAATTTAGTATAAACAAATGTAAACAATCCTTACTAACTGCATATCAAATCATCCAAATAGAAATCTTTGTAAAAAAATGATTAAAAATGAGCTTTAAAATAAATTTATTTCCTACTTTTGCAGAGAAATTGTGACGATGGGCTTACATGTAAGGACTCCCTACCCCAACAACTTGATTCTACTACCCTTAGCAAGTAAAGGATTCATTATTGGGAAATATATCAATTTGATTTTTTGACTGACTTTACCTACTCCACTTTACCCCGATTATCCACATCAGGTTAAGTATTTGTCAATTAATCGACTAAAAAATTGGTGTATTTATAGGATTCTTGTACTTTTGCAAGCCAAATTGGAATAATTGTATTAAAGTATTAATTATTAAAAGTTTTTAACCGTGGATACATTAAGTTACAAAACAGTTTCTGCAAACAAAGCAACCGTTAATAAAGAATGGATTGTTATTGATGCAGCAGATCAGGTGTTAGGTAGACTTAGCTCTAAAGTAGCAAAGCTAATTAGAGGTAAATACAAGCCTAATTACACTCCTCACGTTGACTGTGGAGACAACGTGATCATTATCAATGCAGAGAAAATACGTATGACTGGAAACAAAATGACAGACAGAAAGTATTTTTCTTACACAGGCCACCCAGGTGGACAAAGAATTAAAACTCCAGCTGATCTTATGGAAAAACATCCAGAAAGATTAATTGAGAAGGCTGTAAAAGGTATGCTTCCAAAGAATCGTTTGGGAAGAACTCTTTACACAAACCTATATGTAAATGTAGGACCTGAGCACAAACATGAGGCTCAAAATCCAAAGAAATTAGATTTAAACACTATTAAATAATAGGTATGGAAGTTATTAATGCTATTGGACGTAGAAAATCGGCAGTTGCTCGTATCTATGTTAGCGAAGGTAAAGGTCAGATTACCATCAACAAAAAAGAGCTTAAAGAGTACTTTACTACCGGGACTCTTCAGTATGTTGTACTACAGCCATTAAACCTTTTAGAGGTTGCTGATAAGTATGATATCAAGGTTAATCTTGATGGAGGTGGAGTTACAGGTCAAGCAGAAGCACTTCGTTTGGCTATCTCTAGAGCTTTAGTGAAAATTGACGCTGAAGATAAAGCAGCTTTAAGAACAGCTGGATTCATGACACGTGATCCTCGTGAGGTTGAACGTAAGAAACCAGGTCAACCAAAAGCTCGTAAGAAATTTCAATTTAGCAAGCGTTAATATTTTTGTGGCAGGTTTAGTATCTAAATTGGTAAGACTTCGATTTTCGGACTACTTAGCAATTGCCATAAAATGAATGTAAACGAATAAAAAAACAAAAAATGTCAAATACTACATTTGAAGAATTATTAGATGCAGGTTGCCACTTTGGTCACTTGACAAGAAAATGGAATCCAAAAATGGCTCCTTATATTTTCATGGAGCGCAATGGAATTCACATCATTGACTTGCACAAAACAGCTGTAAAGCTAGATGATGCTGCCGCAGCATTGAAACAAATCGCTAAATCAGGAAGAAAGATACTTTTTGTTGCTACTAAGAAGCAAGCAAAAAATATCGTTGCTGAAAAAGTTCTTGCAGTAAACATGCCATATGTTACTGAACGTTGGGCTGGTGGAATGTTAACCAACTTCCCTACAATCAGAAAGGCTGTTAAGAAAATGACTTCTATTGATAAAATGGAAGCTGATGGAACTTTAAATCACCTTTCTAAAAGAGAAAAATTACAAGTATCTCGTCAAAGAGCTAAGTTGGAAAAAAACTTAGGTAGTATTGCTGATCTGACCAGATTGCCAGCAGCTCTATTTGTAGTTGACGTAATGAAAGAATATATTGCTGTTAAAGAAGCAAACCGTTTGGGTATTCCAGTTTTTGCAATAGTTGATACTAATTCAAGCCCAGAAGGTGTAGATTTCGTTATCCCTGCTAATGATGATGCTTCTAACTCAGTTTCTCTAATTCTTGACATTGTAACCGCTGCAGTTAAAGACGGTTTATCAGAAAGAAAAGTAGAAAAAGAGAAAGATTCTTCAGACAAAAAAGCAGCTAAGCCAAGAAAAGCTAAAAAGGAAGAAGCTCCTAAAGCAGCAGTAGAAGCTAAGCCTGAAGCAGTTGAGGCTAAGCCTGAAGCAACTCCAGAAGCTCCTGCTACTGAAGAAACAAAGAATGATAAGGAATAATTAACTAACAAAAATTAGATATATCATGTCTATTAAAGCAGCAGATGTAGCTAAGTTGCGTAAAGCAACTGGCGCAGGAATGATGGATTGTAAAAATGCCCTTACTGAAGCTGAAGGGGATTTTGACGCAGCAGTAAGTATCATTCGTAAAAAAGGAATGGCAATTGCTAACAAACGTGCCGACAGAGAAGCAACTGAAGGTGTTGTATTAGCAAAAGTTTCTGAAGACAAGAAAAAAGGTGCAATGATCACATTAAATTGTGAAACAGATTTCGTTGCTAAGAACGATAATTTTGTAGCATTTGCAGCAAAAATTCTTGATATTGCTTTAGAAAATATGCCAGCTGACCTTGAAGCTTTGAAAGCTTTAGATCTTGAAGGAAGAACAATTGAAGCACACGTAACCGAACAAACAGGTGTTATTGGTGAAAAAATTGATTTAAGTTTCTTCGATAAAATGGAATCAGAATATTCTGTAGCATATATCCACGCAGGAAACAAATTATCTACTTTAATTGGCTTCAACCAATCTGTTGAAGAACAAATGGGTAGAGATGTTGCAATGCAAGCAGCAGCTATGGCACCTATCGCTATCGATAAGGATGATGTAGATGCTGACGTAATTGCAAAAGAGCTTGAAATTGGAAAAGAAAAAGCTCGTCTTGAAGGAAAACCAGAAGCTATGCTTGACAAAATTGCTCAAGGACGTTTAGGTAAATTCTTCAAAGAAACTACTTTATTAAACCAAGATTTCGTTAAAGACGGAAAGCAAACTGTTAAGCAGTATCTTTCTAGCTCTAGCAAAGATCTAACAGTGGTTGAAATGAAGCGTTTCACATTGAATGCTTAATACAATTATTATTACATATTAAAAAGAGTTCCCAATGGGAACTCTTTTTTTTTATCTTATCGTAGAATTTTCTCACCTTTGGGTATTAAAAAATTGAAATAATGGTTAAATACAAACGTGTACTATTAAAATTAAGCGGTGAATCACTAATGGGTGAGCAGCAATATGGTATCGACTCACAAAGATTAAATGATTACGCTGAACAGATTAAAGAGATTACTGAACTTGGTGTTCAAGTAGGTATCGTAATTGGTGGTGGAAACATTTTTCGTGGCTTAAGCGGTGCTGCTAAAGGTTTTGATCGTGTTAAAGGCGATTCAATGGGGATGTTAGCAACTGTAATTAATAGCTTAGCTCTTAACTCAGCTTTAGAGGCAATAGGATGTAAATCGAGAGTATTAACTGCTATTAGAATGGAACCAATAGGTGAATTCTATTCAAAGCAAAAAGCCGTAGATTTTCTTGAAAATGGATATGTAACTATCTTCTCTGCAGGTACAGGTAACCCTTATTTTACAACAGATACAGGTTCTTCGTTAAGAGGAATTGAAATTGAAGCCGATGCCATGTTAAAAGGTACTCGTGTTGATGGTATTTACACTGCCGATCCAGAAAAAGACCCTAATGCAACCAAATTCGAAACCATTACTTTTGATGAAGTTTATCACAAAGATTTGAGGGTTATGGATTTAACGGCAACAACTATGTGTAAAGAAAACAATTTACCAATAATTGTTTTTGATATGGATACTAAAGGAAACTTGAAACAAGTAATTGAAGGTAAAAACATTGGAACATTAGTACACAACTAATCGTTCTTCATCTCTTTATGTGCTTGATCATTTTAGTTTAAATAAAAAAAAACTATCTTTAATTGATTACAGATTTTTGTTATTTTTGTACACTATACATTGATCAATAAAACAAATTAAAATCTTTCTCCGATGAATGAAGAAGTTCAAATGTATCTTGAAGATGCAAAGGAAAAGATGGAAGCTGCCGTTGACCATCTTAATAATGAATTAGTTAAAATTCGTGCGGGTAAAGCCAGCCCAAGTATGCTAAATGGCGTAATGGTTGACTACTACGGAAGTATGACTCCCCTAGCTCAAGTTGCCAATGTAAGCGTTCCAGATCCAAGAACAATTGCAGTTCAACCATGGGAAAGAGCAATGATTGTACCTATCGAAAAGGCAATTATGAACTCTAATCTAGGCTTTAACCCAGATAACAATGGAGAAGTTATCCGAATTAACATACCTGCTCTAACTGAAGAACGAAGAGGCGATTTAGTAAAACAATCGAAAGCAGAATGCGAAAATGCGAAAATTAGCGTTCGAAATGCTCGAAGAGATACTAACGTTGAATTAAAGAAGTTAATTAAAGAAGGTTTATCGGAAGATGCAGAAAAAGATGCTGAAGCAGAAGTTCAATCTATGACTGATAATTTTGGTAGAAAAATTGATCAACTACTTGTTGAAAAAGAGAAAGATATCATGACAATATAATAGACAAAAAGCAGCCAAATGGCTGCTTTTTTTATGCTTCTAATTTTACACTTTATCTATAAAATAGATTTCTTTCCTTTTACAGATTTTAATAAAGAAGTAGACCTATTGCAGTTTAAATTTAAGCTTAAACTCAAGCTCCTTCCCCATCCAATTTTTATCAGTAATACGTGGTAAAGATTTAAGAATGCGTTTGGTCTCTTTTTCGAGACTCTTGCGACCTTCCTGAACATTATTCTGAGTATTCTTAGAATCTTTTTTGGCAACAATCACTACTTCATCAATTTCCACTACATTTTCTCCTCTTTGCTGCACAATTTTTACGCCCTTTACATTCCCATTTTTGTCAACTGTAGTCCTAGCAATTATATCTGCTTCTACATTGTTGTTGCGAGCTACCAAAGGATACTTAACCGATCTGGCAATAAACTTTTGTAAATCCAAAGAGTTAGATATTGTCTTCTCAGACTTCTTTTCCAACTTTACATCATCCGCTTTATTAGGATTTGTAAAAGCCAACAGGCTAAATGCCAATATTGGCAATACAAGTAATCCCTTTAACCGATCAATTATTCTATTTTTATCTGATTTATTCATCATGATTATTCTTTTTTTAGTAAGACTTTGATTGTAATTATTAACCAACTGATTTTGCCCTTGCTTTTGTACTATATTGAGCAAGGAATATTGATAATCCTTCGGTTCTGATAGATTCTTTAGCATGATGTTGTCAACACAAAATTCATGATTACTAGCAATTAAATTTCGTAACCACCATGCAAAAGGATTCCACCATTGAAAGATTAACATACATTCTATTAACATCAAATCAATAGAGTGCCATCCGGCGCAATGAGCTTTTTCGTGCTCTAAAATAAGCGTACTGTCTTCCCTTTTTTTCAACTCCTCCGGAATAAAGATCGTTCTGAAAAAAGAGAAGGCTCCCATTTTCGAATCTGGTAAAATAGCCAATGAAAAACCTTTGTAGGATTTACATTCTACTTTCTTTTTTAGACTCATAATAGATGCATAGCCATATGCAAGCCGAATTAATAATACAAGGCTTATTAGACCATACAGCAAAATACCAAAAAACTCAAATGAAAAAGAAAAATGATTCATCATCGAAACTGGTACAGGATTCATTTCATTTCCCAAAACAAACGTATGTATGGGTACAATTCCACCTTCATTAGCGAATAACATCTTTTTCATCCACAAAGGCATGGCAAGTAATGGCACTATCCATGGTAATAAAAGGCTGCCAATTAGCCAAAGCCTGTTGCGTTTAAAAAACCTATCGTTCGATAATACCAGCACATAAATAAGAACCGATACAGCTAATACAATTCCACCTTTTATTTGATATTCCCAAAACATTTCGATCATAGCTTACTCCTTATCTTCTTTTTTCTCAATCAGATCAATGAGCTCCTTAAGGTCATCAACATTTAGTTTTTCCTCCTTTACAAAAAATGAAACCACATTTTGATAAGAAGATTCAAAATAATCCGATACTACATTTTTTATAAATAACTTCCGATAATCCTCTCTTGTAATTACTGGATAATATTCATGTGTATTACCGTAGGAATTGTGAGCTACAAACCCTTTTTCCTCTAATCCGCGAATAATTGTGCTAAATGTATTGTAGTGTGGTTTAGGTTCCGTATGTTGCTTTAATAAGTCTTTTACAAAGCCTTTACCTGCATTCCACAATATCTTCATCACATCTTCTTCCCGTTTCGTTAATCGTTTTGTATGCATTAAATTGCCTTTTTTATATACCATGAATAATGTTGACATATCAAATGTAACTATTTTTTTCGTTACGACAACTAAAAAACCAGTTATTCAACGAAAAAACCAGTTTCGATAAATTAATTGAAGAAATTTTAAACGTGAATTATAGAATTTTTTTCAGAAAATTCGGAAGCAGAAGTTCTATATATGACTTATCATTAGATAGAATGAATCAACTATTTGTTGAGAAAGATATCCTCATAATACATCAGCTTATGAGGCATAAGAAAGCTCAGTGGTTATTCACTGAGCCTAAAATTTTTTAAAATGATCTTATCGTTATTTTGCCAATGGTAATGAAAACATAAATGTACTGCCCTTTCCTTCTTCACTTAACACATTAAACTCACCATTCATTTTAGTAATAAAATCACGACAATTAAAAATACCTAAGCCTGTTCCCTTTTCTCCCATGGTTCCACTCTGAGATTCAATCATATTATCCACGAGTAACGATTCAATTTGACTCTTATTCATACCAATTCCGTGATCTTTAATCATCACCCATACTTTATCCTCATCAGTCTTGGTAAAAATTTCAATTTTCCCATTAGCAGCACTAAATTTTATCGCATTCTGAATTAAATTTCGAAGAATGAAATCAAGCAACGAATAATCAGCCAGAACAGTAACATTAGGGATCTCACCAACCAATAATTTGATTTTCTTAGGATGCTTTTTAAATTGATTTATTACCAATCCAACTTGCTCCTTCAAATTCATGTTTTTGATTTTAGATTCATTTAGCTGATCATTTTCCCTGCGTCCCCAAATCAATAAATTCTCAAGAATAATGTAGGTATTGCTAGAAAGCTGTTTTAAATCTCCTAAAAGCCCTTTTCGTTCTTCTTCACTGTAATCCTTATAATCATCATACAAGATTGTTAAAAGCTGTTCAATCGTGCCAAAAGGGTTTCTTAAATCATGAGCAAGAATGGAGAAAAATCGATCCTTAGATTGAAGTAAATCTCTTAATTGTTCATTCGTTGAAAGCAATTCTTCTGTTTTTATTGCAACCGTTTTTTCCAAACGAAGATTAGCTCGTTTCAGATTCATCTGCTTGTAGTATACAATCATCCAAATAATAACAATCAGAATAATAAAAATGAAGAGCTTAAACCACAATGTTGCCCACCAAGGAGGCAAAATTTCTATCGTTAAACTGACTCCTTTTTCATTCCAAACACCAATACTATTTGCTGCCCGCACTCTAAACGTATACTCCCCATGTGGTAATCCTGCATAACTTGCAAAATTTCTGTTTCCATCCTGATGCACCCATTCCTTATCGATGCCTTCTAATACATATTCATATTGATTTTTATAAGTTGCTGAGTAATCCAAACACGAAAATTCAAAAGACAATACATTCGATTTGTGGGTGAGTTCAATATGGTCGGTATAAGAAATATCTGTACTTAGAATTTGTCTTCCGTAAAGGGTATCACCAACATTAATTTCTTTGTTAAAAATATCAAATCGCGTAATAGCAACTTTAGGCACTACTGTTTTCGAAGCAAGACTATCTGGATGAAAGGAAACCAAACCTCCATTGGTAGAGAAATAAATTTCCCCTTTTGGTGATTTTACGGCTTTTTTAAAAACCAATCCTCTAGTTCCATCTAATCTAAGAACAGTTCTTTTATTTGGATCTACTTTGGCTATTCCACTAATCCCAAATACCCACATGCAATTATTTGTTCCTTTAATTACACCGTTAATTTCTCCATGACTCAAACTTTCATCATAGTCAAAGGATTTCATTACAAATGTTGAATCGATAATTCTAAGTCCGAATTTGGACGCAAGCCATGTGTTCCCTTTTATATCCATGGCACCTGAATGAAAAATATTGTAATTCTTAATTCTTGGTATTGATTTAATTATTTTATAAGATCGATCAAGCACATTAATATCCTCCCAAGAACTAAATACCCAAATATTCTCGTTTGAATCCAGAACAATATCATTTACAAATTTATGATTCCCTATTTGGATAAATTTCTTCGTATTGGTATTGAATTCTATTAATCCCGTCATACTCGACATCCCGCACAAAATGATGCTATCATTTAGTCTTTTGAAACACTCAAAAGACTTCTTTTGAAGCGAATCAGCAGCAGAATAATCCTTTATAACATTCTTTATTATTTTACTTCGTTCATTAAACAAGTGTAATCCTCCTTCGTAAATACCCAAAAGAATTTCGTCCTTATTTAATCGGATTAAACAGCGAATCTCACTATCTTCATCCATCAACTTGTAATTGTTAACTTTTTCTGTTTTGATGTTGTATTTTGAAAATGATCCTTCGTGAAACCCCAACCAAATGAAATTGTCATCTTCTAGATACAGACCAGTTATATCATCATTAGGAAGTGATTTTTCGTTGCTTTCATCTGCTTTTAAGAAAGAAAAAGTACTTTCCTCTGTCATTTTGTTAATGCCACTTCCTAAAGTTGATATCCACAAAACACCAGCCTCATCGAAATATAGATTTCTTAAATGATTACTCGTAATACTATTTAATCTAGAATGATTCACTTTGAAATTCATAAAGGATGGCGAATCAGAGTTTAATTCGCTTGCATCTAACCTATACAAACCTTTATTGTAGGTAGCAATCCACATGTTTTTATGTGAATCCTCCACCATCGTAAAAATATTATTACACATTTGACTCTCTGCATTCTTCGTTTTTTCATGAAATCGAGTTATTTCATAGGTTTCTGGATTTATACGGTATAAGCCAAACATCCATGTTCCCAACCAAATATTCCCATTCTTATCTTCAAATAATGAAGCAGGAAATTTTCCAATTGAGTTCTCATTCTTTTCCTCATCAAATTTTAGTTTTTTTGAGATTTCTGGATAGTCAAAGTATGGACCCGGTTCCATTTTATGCAGAGCACCATTCGCAACACCACCAAAATCTGTGGCAATCCAAACATTTCCCTTTTTGTCCTCTAGAACAGAAGAAATAGCATCGTCATTTAATTGCTTACCTAAGGTATTTTCATTTTTGTAGTGAAGTAACTCCAAATCGTCAGCTTGGAAAATATATTCTTTTCTATTTTCATGAGTTAACCATGAAATTGTATTGTAGTTATCCTGATAGCGATACAAACCACTTCTTGATCCAATCCAAGCACCACCATTTTTTGAAGGCACGATACAGGTTACCCAATTGTAATTGTCAAATCCTGTTGGTTCTAAATTGTAAGGTTTAAAAGTGCCCTTTTCTGGATTAAAAATATTTAATCCATTCATTGTACCAACCAAATACTTATTATGGGAAAGCTCACATAAGGAGGTGACATAATTATCACTAATACTTAAACTATCTTTAGGGTCATGTCTATAGTGTTTGAACCTATGTCCATCGTATTTGTTTAAACCGCCTTCTGTACCAACCCAAATAAACCCTTTACTGTCTTGTTTTACAAATAATACATTGTTATTTCCAAGACCGTCTAATTCTGAAATGTGCTCGAATAAGTATGAATTATTTTTTTGGGCATAAGAACTTTTACCTTCGAAAATCAAAAGTAAAATTAGAATAAAACACAAGTTTAATAATTGTGTTAATAAAATTCGAATCCGAACTTTAAGGATATTCATGCACAAGTAATAAATTCAATAAAATGCTCTATTAAATTTATTACGAGTTCTACTTAATTTAGTTATGCGTTCGCCAATCGTTTCACAGTTTTCATGAATTTTTGAAGTCGCATTTCCGAAATTTTATTCTCCCAATACCCTTCTTCCTTAAAGTGGGAACCAACAATAAAAGCAGAAGCATATTCCCAATATTCTTGAATATTATCTGCAGTTATACCTGATCCAATTAAGACTGGAATCTGAATTTTATCTTTCAGGCATTTTAATTCGTGTAAATAAACCGCTTTTCCTGTCGAAGATCCTGTAATAATCACTCCATCGCTCAAGAAAAATTCTGCCGCATGTGCTGTTTCATCAATATCTACATCCGAAGTAATTGCATGCGAACTGTGTTTCTTTTTTATATCCGTGAAAACGGCAATATCTTCGGCACCAATTGTTTTCCGATAACGCATTAATTCCCCTGCGCAAGCGTCAATGTAGCCTTCGTCGGCAACATGACCAAATACAAATCCTTCGGCTCTAATAAATTGAAAATTTGCAGCTTTTGCGACAGCCAGCGCTTCTTTATTAGCCCCAGCCAGAATTTGTATTCCTAATGGTAATTGCACCGCATCACGTATTGCTTTTGCTACAACAGCCATTGCAGCTGTTATTTCTGGGCCAACAGAACCTTTCAGGTAAGGAACATCGTGCATGTTCTCAATCATGACAGCATCTACGCCAGCTTCTTCGTATGTTTTTGCTTCAGCTACTGCAATATCACAAATTTCGGCAAGAGAATATTTATTTTTTGGTGTACCCGGTAAGGCTTGCACGTGCACCATTCCAATTATGGATTTTTCCAATTGAAATAACTGACTTCTTTTCATATTTGAAATTTAATATTGTACAGTCGCACCGCAGTGCGTCTCTACTTATTAATTTGTTTCCAATATCTTGAATAATTCATCCAATTTTGGCGTTAATATAATTTCGGTTCTACGGTTTTTGCTACGACCAACAGCTGAAGCATTTGAATCGATAGGAACATACTTGCTACGACCGGCAACGGTTAATCTTTTGGCATCAATCTGTTTGTTACGAACCAGAATACGAACAATTGAGGTAGCTCTTTTTACACTTAAATCCCAATTGTCTTTTAGTGCTCCGCTTCCATTGTAAGGAACATTATCGGTATGTCCTTCAATCATTACATTGATATCTTTATTTTGAGCCAGAACTCCAGCTAAATGTCCTAATGCTTCAACTCCTCTTTGGTCAACTTGATAGCTTCCCGATTTGAATAGTAGCTTTTCATCCATGGAAACATATACTTTCCCATTTTTCGTAGTAATCGAAAGTCCATTCCCTTCAAAACCAGTTAAGGCATTCATCACCTTTTGTTTCAAGGCACGAACCACCTCATCTTTTCTATTTAAAGCCGATTCTAACTCTTGTAAACGCTTGTCTCTTCTATTAAGTTCAGCTTGCAAAACGTCTAATTTACGCTTTCGTGCATT
Organism: Labilibaculum sp.; assembly: GCA_016342745.1. Lineage (GTDB taxonomy): Bacteria > Bacteroidota > Bacteroidia > Bacteroidales > Marinifilaceae > Paralabilibaculum > Paralabilibaculum antarcticum. Next base: position 309,362 of record JAEINT010000002.1, on the reverse strand, counting down.
CATTTCTTTTTCCAAAGCCAAAACCTCATCCTCGCGCAAGCGAAGTTCATTTTGTGCTTTTTTTATCTGCCCAAGCAAAACTTTTGTTTCTTTTGCATTACCAGCTTGCATTCCTGCCAATTGACTTAGTAAATCCTGATTGCTTTTTTCAATTCTGTTTAATCGTTCTCGAGCTGATTGCAGTCTTCTAGATATATCAAGTGTATCGGACAGTAAGTTTTTAAATTTCTCATCTAAAACCTCCAATCTTCCACTTAATTCAGTATTTGCCTCACTCAATTCAAGGTTTTTTTCCTTAACCATTTCTAATTCATCCTGGCAATTTTCTTGCTTGTTTTGAAGCTCTTGAAATTGTCTTGTAGGCACACAAGAAAAGCATAAAAAAACAGATACTAAGATGAATACTACGGGGCTCGCTTTTTTGAACATGTTTAAATTGTACTTTTGTTAGTAATGAAACTTGCACTTCTACAAGCAAATATAGGAATCTGCTATGGGATCACCACACACGAATGAAAGAATACTTTAGTTTTTATTATTATCTTCGTGCATAATTTTGCTTCCAGAATGATCTGTTTATCTAGCATTAGCTAAAAATAATAAACAAATTCTTATTCTGTTAAACGATTTTAAAGGGGATTTCGTACATGGCCAAGTCTGAAAAAGAACTTTTAGATAAAATAAATTTTCCATCTGATCTTAAAAAGGTCTCTGAAGATGACCTAATACAGGTTTGTGAAGAGTTGCGCCAAGAAATTATTGAAGAAGTTTCTTGCAATCCAGGGCATTTTGGTGCTAGCTTAGGTGTAATCGAACTTACGGTTGCCCTACATTACGTTCTCAATACACCTTACGATAATCTGATTTGGGATGTAGGTCATCAGGCCTATGGACACAAAATTCTTACAGGTCGAAAAGAGGTATTTCACACCAACAGAAAACACAAAGGAATTAGTGGTTTCCCTAACAGAGGTGAAAGTGAATATGATGCTTTCACAGTAGGACACTCCTCTACTTCTATTTCTGCTGCTTTGGGAATGGCAACAGCTGCCCATTTAAACAAGGAGAAAGATCGAAAAACAGTTGCTGTAATTGGTGATGGATCGATGACTGCAGGTTTGGCTTTCGAAGGCTTAAACAATGCCGCGAATAACAATGCCGATTTATTGGTTATCCTTAACGATAACAATATGGCCATTGACCCAAATGTTGGAGGCCTGAATAATTATTTGTTGGATATTACCACCTCCCAAACTTATAATAAAGTAAAAAATGATGTTTGGCGATTTTTAGGGAAACTAAATCGAGTAAATCCAAACACTCAAAAGATATTTCAAAAAATAGAACACGGTATCAAAACCATTCTATTAAAGCAAAGTAATATTTTTGAAGCCTTCAATTTCAGATATTTTGGACCTATAGATGGACATGATGTAAATCACATGGTGAAAGTGCTAAGTGATCTGAAAAAAATACCGGGACCTAAACTTTTGCACGTTATTACGCAAAAAGGGAAAGGTTTTAAGCAAGCTGAAATTGATCAGACCTACTGGCATGCTCCAGGAAAATTTGATGTGAAAACAGGAGAAATCCTTACCCAAACTCCTACAGAACCACAGGCGCCAAAATTCCAAGAAGTTTTTGGAAACACTTTGGTTGAGCTAGCTGAAAAAAATGATAAGATTGTAGGTATCACACCTGCAATGCCTACAGGTAGTTCTCTAAATATCATGATGGAGAAAATGCCTGACCGCGCTTTTGATGTTGGTATTGCAGAACAACATGCTGTAACCTTCTCTGGCGGATTAGCTGCAAAAGGGAAGTTGCCATTCTGTGCAATCTATTCTTCTTTTATGCAACGTGCCTACGATCAGGTTATTCATGATGTAGCACTTCAAGGTGTTGATGTTGTTTTCTGTTTGGATCGTGGTGGTGTAGTAGGTGCTGATGGAGCAACTCATCATGGTGTTTACGACCTTGCTTTTATGCGATGTGTTCCAAACATGACAATTGCTTCCCCTTTAGATGCAATCGAACTTAGAAATTTGATGTTTACCGCTCAGCAGGAAAATATGGGCCCTTTCTCTATCCGTTACCCAAGAGGAAAAGGTCGTATTATTGATTGGCAAAAGCCTTTTGAGATTCTTCCGGTTGGGAAAGGACAGAAGTTGAAAGATGGAAACGATTTGGCAATTCTTTCGATAGGACCAATTGGTATGGAAGCTGTCGATGCAATTGAACAGTTAGAAAAAGAAGGTTATTCTGTAGCTCACTATGATATGCGTTACTTAAAACCTATCGATGAAGATCTACTACACGAAGTTTTTACAAAACACAAGCAAGTCATTACGATCGAAGATGGATGCATTATTGGAGGACTAGGATCAGCCGTACTTGAATTCATGAGTGAACATGACTATTACGCCAAAGTAAAACGTTTGGGTGTACCTGATAAATGGGTAGAACAGGGTACTCAACAAGAGTTGTACCGAGAATGTGGCTACGACAAAAACGGTATTATTCAAACTGTTGTTGCTGCTTTAAGTAAACAAATCAACTAAGGACTCTCTCTGTATCCATCAGAATAAGGATCAAGACCTTCAAAATCTCCTGTGAATGAATCAATTGTAGTTTGTAATTCTTGATTCATTTTAATGAGGTAGATTGTATCCTCGGTTTTTAACTCAATAACATTTATTTTATCACCATTGGGTTTGCTGATACTTATTAAATCATCTTCATAAATTCCATCTGGGAAATTTTTTATCAACAACTGAATTAGGTTAATTCCAATACTTTTGTAATCCTTAATTACTCTTTTCATCACTCACGGATTAATAATCTCTATCAATCTATTTTTCGTATCCCTAATAATCAGGGCAAATAAGAGTTCGTTAACTGGATATCATTTACATTTCATTACTTAATTCAATTTAAGGATTTTAAGAGAATGAAAAAAAATAATTTAAGTCTTAATCTCTATTTAGAATCTTATCATTTTCTCCAAATCTTGAAAACTTGCATATTTTAGTCTTCTCTCAAATATGTTAGACAACATATAAAACGTTTCCGCTCAAATAAATTCTAATTCTTTAATCTAATCTTAACATTACTAAAATTTAAAAGCCTAGTTTTGCCGTCTTATTCAAAATTTTGATGATTCGAAGATGGTAGATTTTTTTAGAAAGAAAGCAGCAAATTCAAAAGATGATATTTTATCAGGATTAACAGTTGCTCTTGCATTGGTTCCAGAAGCGGTTGCATTTGCCTTTGTAGCGGGTGTAGATCCTTTAGTTGGATTGTATGCTGCCTTTATGGTTGGTTTAATCACATCTGTATTTGGTGGTCGTCCAGGAATGATTTCTGGAGCAACAGGTGCAATGGCAGTTGTTTTAGTAAGCCTTGTAAAAGAAGGAAACGATATGGGAATGGCAATGGCTAACCCAATTCAAGATATGGGATTGAACTATTTGTTTGCTACCGTTGTGCTAGCAGGTGTAATTCAATTTTTAGCCGGTGTATTCAAATTCGGTAAATTCGTCAGATTGATTCCTCATCCAGTAATGATGGGTTTTGTAAACGGTTTGGCAATTGTGATTTTCTTATCGCAATTGGGCATGTTTAAAGATATTTCGGGCGGAGAACCAACTTGGTTACAAGGTCTAGATCTGTATACTATGATTGGTTTGGTTGCCTTAACAATGGGAATCATGTATTTCCTACCTAAGCTAACAACCAAAGTTCCTGCAGCTCTCGCAGCAATTGTAGCTGTTTCGGCTATTGTTATATTTGGTAACCTAGATGTTAGTACTGTTGGATCGTTTATTAGAGATGGTGGTGGTTCTGGTCTAAAAGGAGGTTTACCTACTTTCCAAAGTCAGTTGTTTGCAATGGTTCCTTTAAACTGGACAACCGTTACTTTTATTCTGCCTTATGCGGCAATTTTAGCAGCAATTGGTTTGATTGAGTCTTTAATGACTTTGAATTTATTGGATGAGATAACCAACAGTCGTGGAAATGGAAACCGCGAATGTATGGCACAGGGTGCTGCTAATATCGTAACCGGATTTTTCGGTGGTATGGGTGGTTGCGCTATGATTGGTCAATCATTGATCAATGTAAAATCTGGCGGTCGAGGAAGATTATCAGGAATTATTGCCGCATCTACATTGTTGGTATTTATTCTTTTTGCTTCTCCTTATATCGAAATGGTACCTATCGCAGCACTAGTTGGTGTAATGTTTATGGTTGTAATCGGGACTTTTGCATGGGCTACTTTTAACGTACTGCTTAAAATACCAAAAGCCGATGCCTTTGTATTGATTCTTGTTACTGGTTTAACCGTTGTATTCGATCTTGCTATTGCAGTATTGGTTGGTGTAATTGTTAGTGCACTTGCCTTTTCTTGGGACAATGCTCGTAAAATTCGTGCAAGAAAATCGACTCGTGAAGATGGTACGAAAATATATGAAATTTGGGGACCTTTGTTCTTCGGATCAATCACAACCTTCAACAACAAATTCGATATTGAAAATGATCCAGAATCAATAGAAATTGATTTTATCGATTCTAGAGTGGCTGATCACTCTGGCATTGAAGCAATTAGCAATTTGGTTGCGAAATATGAGGCGGCAGGAAAAACAATTAAACTGAAGCACCTAAGTGATGACTGTATTAATCTACTACATCGTGCCGATGATCACTTTAGAACTGTTATCTTAAGAGATATTGATGATCCAAGGTACTATGTTGTTACCGATAAAGTTAAAATTGAGTAAGCTCATATGATATCTGTGACGGAAACTTGTTTCCGTTGCTTTTTTTTCACCACCTTCCCACGCGGGAGGTGGTGTTTTTGTATAATATTTATCTCAAATCTTGGCACCAAATTGGCATTCAACTCTACGCTGGGGCCCCAGGCGTTAAAACAGAATTCCATGAATGAGGAACGATTGAATATTATTCTGTTTAGCCTTTGATTCTTTATGGGTAGCTAAGAGTTGTGGCCTAGCCTTTTTGGTTCTTTTATGGCAATGATAAAAGAACAGCCCGTCTGGCTTGAAGACAAAATAATATCAATTTTGTTCTTGTCCTTTAGCCGGACGGGCTCTTACTTTTCTCCTTAAATGAGAAAAGTAAGCAAAAGAATCAAGCCTCTCGAAAGCTGTTTTGATCTCCGTAGCAACCCACTACCCCGAATCGCGCACGATCGGCAATTCCCGCTTGAAACTTCCTAAGAAATTTAAATAGCAAAAAAATCGCGTCTGCCGTAAAGACAACCTATTTTCAAATTTCAAGCATAAAAAATAGGCCTGAATTCTCATTCAAGCCTATTTCAAATCAATTCGGATTACTACTACAACCCTAGTTTTTTAGCTATTTCATTTGGAATGGCATCTTTATGCAGCATTATAGATAAGCTCTTGTATTTTACCCACGCTTCCGATGCATAAAAGAATCCTCCATGCTCGTTTCGATCTGTTCCCCACGAATTCTTTATGATGTAATACTTCGTTCCATTCTGATCTTTTGCTGTTCCAACCAAATGCATTAAATGATCTTCTGTTGTTTCGTAATTATCGAAAGCAAGTTGACGCATTTCTTGAGTGATTTCTTTTTCCTGAACAGGATAATCCAATCCATAAGTCGATTTTTCATCCTTACTCATCTTTTCCCATTTGGAAATTTCTGCATCATCCATCGTTTCAGAATCTGTATCAGGAATAACAGCCACACCTTTCTGATGTGAAAAACCTTTATCACTTACATCGCTTACCCAAGCCATCGAATAACCCTTTTCAATCGCCTCATCAATTAAACTCATCATATCCTCCAATGGCACATTATAAATCTCTCCTAATGACCAATTATCGGGTCCTTCGAATATGAATGACTCATAAAATGGGTGATGCGTATAAGAACCAATTGTCACGTAATCGTCCATATTAAGACCTAAATGATCAGCAAATGTATTCGGAGTATATTCAGCTCCATTGTAATTAAAAGTTGCAGGAATCTCGCCTAAATAGGCATCAAGAATTCCATCAAATCCTTTCATCCAAACTGGTGTCAATTTTTTATTTCTATTTTTCACTACTGCATCAACATAAGCTTTTAAAACCAAATCCATTTCACCATGCACAGGCATACTTTCACCAATTGTATTTCCAGAATATATTTCTTGCGGTACAATCCCAAACTCTCGAATCACATTTACAACATCCCAACCTTCAGCTCCTGCCGAAAATCTCTTTGTACCATGAAAACGCACATAGTCATTAGCACGCATATGATAATTTTTATTCACGATAAACATATCAGACAAATCAAACTCTCCTTTTCCCAAGCGCAAAAGTTCCGACTCTAAAAACGAAATTGTACCATGAGCCCAACAGGTTCCTGAACGATGTTGATTTTTAACTGGCGTTGATGCCAATTGCTTTTCAATGGTAAACTGATAAGATTTTTTTGCTCCCTCATCCTTTTTAGCGAACGAAACTTGGCACAAAGCAAATGTTAGAATAGCAGTTAATAATAATCTAATTTTCATCTTTTTTATACGTTAGGTTGTTTAAATTAATTCCAATCAAGATAGACTTGATAATACAATTCTTTGCTTGTATTTTTGATTTGCATAAATTGCAATGCAAGGTAAAAAATAATAAACTATTTTGAGCGTTGTATTGTTAAGAATATGAAACAATTACTAACTAATAATTCCTTAGAAATAATGAGAAAAATCGCATCGATTGCCTTATTACTAGCAATGAGTTTAAGCTTTGTGGCTTGTAATGAAAAGCCAGTTAAACAGACTGAAGTATCGCCAACTCAAAAATTGGTTGATCAGTACGCTGAGTTTGAGTTAACAACAGACATCAGTAAATTAACTGAAAACGAGAAGCAAATGCTTCCAATCTTGTTCGAAGTTGCCGATATTATGGAAGAGTTATTCTGGAAAGATGCTATTGGAGACAAAGCAAGTTTTCTTGGTAAATTAACTGATCCTGCTGCTGTGGCATATGCAAAAATCAATTACGGACCATGGGATCGTTTAGAAAATAACGAAGCTTTTCTTGAAGGTTTCGATGCCAAACCTAAAGGTGCTAATTTCTATCCTGGCGATATGACTCAAGAGGAGTTTGATGCGATTGATGATGAAATGAAAACCGATTGGTATACAAAAATTCAGCGTGATGCAAATGGTGATTTAAACGTGGTTCCTTATCATGTTGCGTACAAAGAACAAATTGAAAAAGCGGCTGCTTTGTTGTTAAAAGCTGCTGAATTGGCTGAAGATGTTGGTTTAAAAAAATATTTAGAATTGCGCTCTACTGCACTTCTTACAGATGACTACTTGGCTTCCGATTTGGCTTGGATGGACATGAAAGACAACACGCTTGATTTCGTTGTTGGTCCAATCGAAACTTACGAAGATGCTCTATACGGATACAAAGCTTCTCATTCTGGTCAGATTCTGGTAAAAGACAAAGCTTGGAGCGAAAAACTATCAAAGTTTGCTTCTTTATTGCCACGCCTTCAGGAAGGTCTTCCTGTTCCTGCTGAGTACAAAGCAGAAAAAGCTAACGCTAACGCGGATATGAATGTTTATGATGTAATTTACTATGCTGGTGATTGCAACGCAGGTAGTAAGAACATTGCTATTAACCTACCAAACGATCCACGTGTACATGCACAAAAAGGATCAAGAAAATTGCAGCTGAAAAATGCAATGAAGGCTAAATTCGATAAGATTTTAGTTCCTATTTCTGATTTATTGATGGATGAGAGCCAACGTAAAAATGTAACTTTCGATGCTTTCTTCGAGAACGTAATGTTCCACGAAGTTGCTCATGGCTTAGGTATTAACTATACATTAAAAGATAAAGTTAGCGTTCGTAAGGCACTAAAAGATACTTACACTTCTATTGAAGAAGGAAAAGCTGATATTCTTGGTCTTTACATGATCACTCAAATGGCTGAGTGGGGCGAAATGGATGCTGACAAACTAATGGACAACTATGTTACTTTCATGGCTGGAATCTTCCGTTCGGTTCGTTTTGGTGCTGCTAGTGCGCACGGAAAAGCAAACATGATGCGTTTCTATTTCTTCGAAGAGCAAGGTGCTTTCACTAGAAATGCTGAAACCGGAACTTATAAAGTAGATTTCGAAAAAATGAAAGCGGCAATGAACGAACTAGGCAAACAAATTCTAATTGTTCAAGGTGATGGAAATTACGAAGCTGCGCAACAAATGATTGCTGACAGAGGTTTTATTCGTGAAGATCTTCAGAAAGATTTGGATCGTGTAAACAATGCAGGTATTCCAAAAGATGTCGTATTTAAGCAAGGTGCTAAAGTTTTAGGACTGTAAGCTTCAACATCTAACAAAATACAAAAGGCTGAATCTTTATTGATTCAGCCTATTTTGGTTTCCATATTATAAATTGAAACTTCAAGTAAATACCTCTCTCCTAGCCTTTTTATTGTGATTGTCAAAATATTCTTCTAATTTAGCGACCTAAAGATCTTTTTGTCTTTTTTAAAGGTGTAATTCTAAAAATATATCATGATTAGTCAGGAAACAAGTGTAGGAGATATTGTGAAGAGTCATTTTCAGACAGTTAAAATATTCGATGATCATCAAATTGATTTTTGCTGTGGTGGAAAACAAAGTTTATTGGAAGCATGTGAAAAAAAATCGCTTAATGCCGAAGAGTTATTGAAAAAAATAGAAATAGCCTTAAAAGAGCCAGATCTTTCCCCAAACTTTGATCATATGTCCTTAGCAGATTTAATGGGATATATCAAAGAAAAGCATCATTCCTATGTGCGTGAACAAATACCAATGATTTCTAAATTTCTTAATAAAATTGAAACCGTTCACGGCAATTTGCATCCCGAAATAGAACTGATTAACTATCATTTTAAACAAACGGTTGGACAGCTTACAAGGCATATGGAACAGGAAGAGACTGAACTTTTTCCTCTTATTGAACAATTGGAAAATGGAGAAAATAAAACAACTCTACTTTCTGCGGAAGAAACTATTTCAACTCTTGTAAAACATCATGAAAATGAAGGATCTCGCTTTGAAGAAATTTCTGCATTAACCCTTGGTTATGAAGTGCCTAAAGGAGCTTGCAGAACCTATCGAGCTACCTATAATTACCTACAAGCTTTCGAAAAAGACTTGCACAGACATGTTCATTTAGAAAACAATATCCTTTTTCCTAAAGCAATTGAATTGGAACAAAAGCAAAGGAAAAATAAGTAAGGAATATGCTATCGAAAACTGCCGAATACGCTATACGAGCACTGGTTTACATCCAGCTGCAAAACTGGGAAGAAAAACGTCCTGGTTTTAAAGAAATTGCTAAAAATATTGAATCTCCGGAACATTTTACTGCAAAAATATTGCAAGTACTTACTCGACACGATCTAATTAAAAGCATTAAAGGGCGAAACGGCGGTTTCTTTTTCGATAAGGAAAATGAAGACCTCCAACTACAGAAAATTATTATCGCAATAGATGGCGAAAAATCTTTTACACAATGTGGCTTTGGTTTTAAAATATGTGACCATGAGAATAAATGTCCGCTGCATGATGATTTTTCTGAATTAAGAGAAAATTATTCTTTTTTAATTCAGAAACGCACGATACAGTTTCTTGCTAAAAAAATCCTTAAAGGAGAAGCTGTTCTAAATCAGAACATTAAACAATAGCAAAGCAAAAACAATGTTGTACTTTCCTTTTTGATTTGCAAAATATTAGGGCAAACAAAAGGGAGTACTCCTCTATTTCTTCAAAAAAATAGAATTTCATCAGTATTCACTATTCTAAAACATAGTGAAACTATTTTGTGCTTTGTATCTTACCCACTATTAGGAATTGCAATTCGCAGCAACTATTCTCTTATTCGTAAGTATAACTGATGGTATGAATAAATCGATTAACATTCTCTGGAGAACAAGCTTACTATTCATGCTTATTCTGCTTTTTGGCTTTCAAGCTTCGGCACGAAAACAAAGAGTATTGGTCTTGCATTCCTATCATCAAGGATTAAACTGGACTGATAATGTAAGCGAAGGCATACAATCTGTGCTTGCAAAAGATGATAATGTAGAATTGATGTTCGAATACATGGACACCAAACGGAATTCAGATCCTGAATACTTGCATGAGTTTGCCAAGTTGTATGGTTTAAAGCATCAAAAAAATAAGTTTGCTGCTATTATTGTATCGGATAACAATGCCTTGGATTTTGTCCGAAATTACAACTCCGATTTTTTTAAGGACACACCAATTATTTTTTGTTCTATTGATCAGTTTACAAATGAATTGGTTGAAGGAATAGATCAAGTATCAGGTGTTACCGAAGAAATTGACTCCAAAAAAACCATCGAAGTTGCCTTACAACTTCATCCGAAAGCAAAGCAATTAGTGGTTATCAATGATAATCAGACCCAATCGGCCATTTTAAATAGAAACAACATTAAATCTTTTTGGCCACAATTAGATACAGATGTAAACCTAATTTTTCTTGAGAATTTATCCATTGAGGAATTGGTAGATCAAGTTCAAAACCTTGATCCCAACAGCATTATTTACCTCATTAATTTTAGTCGCGATAAGGAAGGAAATTTCATCTCCTATCAAGAAAATATTGAGATTATACGTGCTGCAACAAAACTACCAATTTACAGTAGTTGGGAATTCTATTTTAACGAGGGAATTGTTGGTGGTATGATTACCAGCGGCTACAAGCAAGGCCAATTTGCTGCCCAAATTACTTTGGATGTTTTAAACGGAGACGATTTAAACAGTATCCCTATTATACAAGGAGGGCATAATGCCTTTAAGTTTGATTATAAGCAACTTAAACGCTTTAAAATATTACCAAAGCAATTGCCTAAAGGAAGTATTATTAGCAATCAACCTCCATCCATTATTCGTCAGTACCAAACTTCCTTATTTGTCATCATATTTGGTACGCTTATCATGCTTGTTATTTTAAGGTATTCAAAAATTCGAATTCAGCAAAATGAGAAAAAATTGATCCAAGAGAATGAAGAATTGGACCGTAGAGTAGCTGAAAGGACAAAAGAAGTTGTGTTTGCAAATGAAAAACTAGAATTACAAACAGAACAAATTCTAAAACAAAATACAGAATTAGAAGATCACCGACATAACTTATTGGAGCTGGTAAAAGAGCGCACCGAAAATCTAGAGGAAGCCAATTTAGAACTGAAAAGTAGTAGGAAAAGGCTTTTGCGAATGCTTGATGCAAACTCAGATGGTGTTTGGGAGCACAATTTTGAAAACGAACAAGTATACATTAGTAAGATTATTTGGGATAAGCTTGGATACAATTCAGTTACGGCAGCCGATACGAAAGACCTTCTTTGCAAGTTGATTCATCCAGAAGATCTAATGCTGATCAAACAAAAGCACAAGAAAAATAAAATGGGCCATAGCCTTCTGTTCATTACAGAATTTCGAATCTGTACGAAAAAAAATGAATGGATGTGGTTTAAAGCAAAAGGCAAAATATTAGATTACAATGAAGAAGGTAAACCTAGAAATATTGTAGGCACGCTAATAAATATTACAGAACGTAAAGAGGCCGAAGCTAAAATTAAAGCCGAAGAACGTAAATTACGTGTATCCGAAAAAAGATGGAGATCTTTAATTGAGCAAGCATCTGATGGAATTTTAATTTATGATACAACGGGGAAAATTTTAGATGCCAATTCGGCTGCTTGCAACTGGCTAGGTTATTCTACGAGGGAGATTCTACAGCTAAATTATAGTGAAATAGACCTAAACCATAGCAGTTCTGCGCTGCATACTTATTGGCGAAAATTAACTACTTCTACCCCTTCTCTTTCTTTCGAATCTACTCAAAAGAGAAAAGATGGAAGCAATTTCCCTGTTGAAATTCACCTTAGTTTAATCGAATTACAAGACAGTAAGCTGATTTTATCTGTGATAAACGATATCAGTATAAGACAAGAAACAGAGCGGAAAATTCTAAATGCGGTTATCAATACAGAAGAGAGCGAGCGCAAAAGATTTGCAACAGATTTGCACGATTCCATTGGCCCATTACTTTCCAGTATCAACCTGTACCTATCCTCTTTAGGTAAATTTGATTCTGTAATTGAAAAAGAGCAAATCATTAAAGCTTCGGTTGATGCAGTAAATGAAGCATTGGTAAGCATCAAAGAGATATCAAATAACCTTAGCCCTCATATCTTGAATGATTTTGGATTGGAAAAAGCCATTCAATCATTCACAAATAAAATTAACCTTTCACAAACCATTAGCATCAGTTTTTATGCTGAACACATGGAAGAAAGAATCAATGAGCAGGTTGAAGTAGTTATCTTTAGAGTTGTTAATGAGCTAATTAACAACACCATTAAGCACGCAAAGGCTACTAATATTGAAATAAATTTATCCCGCGAAGGAAATCTTATTTCTCTTATTTATATTGATGATGGAATTGGTTTTGATGCCAAAGAAATTAATGCTGGCACATCGACCGGTATGGGGTTGTATAATGTATTGAGTAGAATTCGTTCTTTAAACGGTTCTCATAAAATAAAAAGCAATCCAAAAAGAGGTGGAATGATGGCATTAGTTGAAATTAACCTGTAAAAAAGAAGAGCATGACTGAGTACAAAATAATGATTGTTGATGACCACAAAATGTTTAGAAGTGGTTTGCGTTTTCTTTTAAATAACGTACCTAAAATCGAAATAGTAGGAGAAGCTTCGAATGGGAAAGAGTTTTTGGAAATGGCCGAAAACACACAAATTGATATTGTATTAATGGATATCAATATGCCCGAAATGAATGGAATCGAAGCCACACGCGAAGCCTTAAAAAGATATCCAGACATGAAAGTAATTGTTCTTTCGATGCACGGAGAAGAAGAATACTATGACCAAATGTTGGATGCTGGTGTAAAAGGTTTTTTGCTTAAGAACTCCGATGCTGACGAACTTATTTCTGCATTGGAAGCAGTCATGGCTGGGAAAAGTTATTTCTCTCAAGAACTGTTGGTTGATATTTTGGATCAGAAGCGACTTCAAAAGCTAAAAATAGAAACCGTAAAACTATCGCAACGAGAATTGGAAGTTTTAAAATTAATTTGTGATGGCTATAGCAATGCCGAAATAGCTGAAGAATTGTTTATTAGCCAAAGAACTGTTGATCGCCACAGATCGAATTTATTGAGTAAAACTTCTTGTAAAAATTCAACCTCTCTTGTGATGTACGCAGTAAAAAACAAGATTATCGAAGTAGAGTAAATTTGCTTATTTTAAGCAAATATCTTACATAAATTTTTATTCTTAAACCGTAAACATTTTGTATTTTTAGTTTTTCAAAATACTGATGTTTCAAAATGGAAAGTAACGCTCAACTAGAACTAGCTCAAAAGTTTGTACAATTTACAAACACTACAATATTCCTTACCGGTAAAGCTGGTACAGGAAAAACGACCTTTTTGAGACAATTAAAGGAAGAACTTCCGAAACGAATGGTCGTTGTTGCGCCAACAGGTGTGGCGGCAATTAATGCAGGAGGTGTTACCATTCATTCCTTTTTTCAGTTGCCTTTCGGCCCGATTTTGCCAGGGCAAATTCTTAATGCAGACAAAAACTCTAAAGGAGAAAATAAATCTCCTCTTCAGAAATACAGAAAAGAAAAAATTGACATCATTAAATCACTAGATCTACTTGTTATTGATGAAATAAGTATGGTTCGTGCAGATTTATTGGATGGTATTGATGAAGTACTGAGGAAATTCAAAAATAGGAACCTTCCATTTGGTGGTGTTCAAGTTTTATTGATTGGTGACTTGCAACAATTGCCTCCAGTTGTAAAAAATGAAGAATGGTCTCTTTTGCGCCAGCATTACGATTCAGCTTTCTTTTTTAGCAGTAAAGCCTTTCAAAAATCGCAACACGTCAGCATCGAACTGAAGCATGTTTATCGTCAAAACGATGAAAATTTTATTCAAATCCTAAACGAAATCAGGAATAATAACCTGAGTCAAAAATCTTTTCAGGAATTGGAAAAAAGGTATTTGCCAAATTTTAATCCGACTGATCAGGATGGTTATATCACCCTGACAACGCATAATGCCAGAGCTCAAAAAATAAATGAAGAAAAGCTAAAGCAGCTAAAAGGTAAATCGCAGAAATTTAAGGCCAACATTACGGGTACATTCCCCGAATATTCTTTCCCAACCGAAGAGCATCTGCAATTAAAGAAAGGTGCGCAAGTAATGTTTGTAAAGAATGACAGTTCACCAGAAAAACTCTATTACAATGGTAAAATTGGAACAGTAAGTGGTTTTAAAGATGATGCAATTCTGGTACAATGTGAAAATGATCCTTTCGAAATAGAAGTGTATCCAGAAGATTGGCACAACATTAAATACAGTATAAATGCAGAAACCAAGGCAATTGAAGAAGACATATCGGGTGCTTTTTCTCAATATCCATTAAAAATGGCTTGGGCAATTACCATTCATAAAAGTCAAGGATTAACATTCGAACGAGCCGTTATCGATGCCAATGCGGCATTTGCTCACGGACAAGTTTATGTGGCTTTGAGTCGTTGTAAAACGCTGCAAGGATTGGTTTTAAAATCAACGCTAAGTAAATCGGGTATTATTTGCGACCATTCGGTTTCTCAATTTACGCAGCATTTGGAAGCAAATCCGCCACAAGAAGAAAATCTTGATAATTCCATTCGTAAATATCAATTTCAATTGCTCGAGGAGTTGTATTCTTATCATGATATTTACCGATTTTGCAATTATTGCAACAAACAGCTACAAGATAATTCGAAGAGCATAAAGGGAAATTTAACCGAGAAAATGAATAATGCATTGCCACTGATTGGTAAAGAATTACTGGAAGTTGGCGAAAAATTTGTTCCTACTTTGAAACGTTTTTGCTTGGATCAACAAGATTTGCATTCTAACAAAGAGGCACAAGAAAGAATCAGTAAAGCATCGGCTTATTTTGTAAAGAAAACCGAAGAGCACCTGCAATCCATTTTGAAAGATTTTAGTTTCGAAACAGATAATCAGGGATTAAAAAAGGTAATTGAAGGTCATCTAGCAACCATAAATGAGAAAACCAGCGTTAAACTTCTTTGCTTAAAATCTTGCTTAAACGGATTTATTACGGGAGAATTTCAGGGCATTAGAGCAAAAGCTCATTTCGAAAAGCAAAGCTTCCGATTGAAAAAACCTAAAGAAGTTGTTGATGAAAATGTAAAACATCCGAAACTACTTCGCACACTAAAAAAATGGCGAAAAGAATTGGCCGATAGAATAAATGCTCCCGTTTTTTACATTGCATCGCAACAAAGTTTGGTAGATATTGCTAATGATTTGCCCTCTACCCCCGATGCGCTTAAAAGTGTGAAAGGATTTGGAAAAAAGAAGATTGAACGCTACGGACTAGATGTGATTCATATGGTTTCGGAATACCGCCAAGGAGCGAACCTCGGACTATTGAATTTTACAAGTCCTGAACCAGTAGCTGAAAAGAAAGCTGTAGCGAAGCAAAATACCAAAGAAATTAGCTTGGATTTGTATTTAGATGGCAAAAACATACGCGAAATTGCTGCCTTTCGTGATTTAACAGTTGTAACAATCGAAAAACATTTGGCGCATTACGTTGGCCTTGGAATGTTGCCTCTCGATAAGTTTGTAGACAAAAAGAAAGTGAAGAAGATAAAGAAACAACTTGAAAAGGATGGTATTGAAATGCTGAACGAATGTAAACAGGCATTAGGCAGTGATTATAGCTATTCGGAAATTCGATTTGTTCAGGCTTTTTTACGAAACGCAAAATAACACCAATCTTGCTTCATCAAATAAATGGTAAATACTGATGAGCTTTTAAGCTTTGTTAACCTTCGTTCAATCCTTTTAGCATACCTAGTCGCTATATTTGTTAGGTAGAAAACAGATAAGTTTTTTTTCATAGATTAGATTTAGGTTAGAATTAGGTTTAGAGAAAATCCCGGACTTCACAGTTCGGGATTTTTCTATTGTATAAACTGATGCAAAGATTCACTTTTAAGCTTCCTTAACTTTCATTCAATCCTTTTAGCACAACTACCAATTATATTTGTATAATACAAAACAGAGATGTTTTTTCATATAGATTAGATTTAGGTTAGAATTAGGTTTAGAGAAAATCCCGGACTTCACAGTTCGGGATTTTTCGTGTTTACAAGTCTGCAATTCGAAATAACTACAAAACCATTCATTACAATACTTGTCGTGACAATTAAAATCATATATTTGTCATGACAAATACTTTTAAAATGAACAAAGTAGATCTAGAAACATCCGTAAATCATCATATTGCCATAAGTGCAATCATGATAAAGCGCGTATTTTATAAAATATTAAGCAACAACAAACTGAATATCACTCCAGAACAATGGAATGTTTTGTATCGCCTTACAAAAACCGATGGCATGACTATTAGTGAATTAAGCAATGCGATATACAAAGATATGGCAAATACGAGCAGAATGACTAAAAAGCTTGGAACTGCCGGTTTTGTAGAAAAAAGAAGAGATGATATTGACAAAAGAATATTCAAACTATTTATTACTGATAAAGGCAGAGAATTAACCAATCAGCTTCATAAATGTGCCTTTGCATCTACAATGGTTGCAACCGAAGGAGTTGATGAAAAGGCAAAAGAAATATTGGTAAAAAGCCTTAAACAAGTAATCCTTAACACAGAGAACTTTTTAAAATAAAGAGCATGAAACAACTTTCACTTACACAAAATAAGTGGCTAAAATCTGTCCATTTAATAGCTGCAGGAGTCTGGATTACAACAGGACTAGTTATGTTTTTAGTTCAATTTTTGAGCGATGATGTACAATCTGGCGATCAACTTTATTTGATGAATAAAATCATTCATTTTATTGACATGAAAATCCTCGTTCCTTCAGCAATCCTTTGTCTACTAACTGGCTGGATGTATTCTCAATTCACAAAGTGGGGTTACTTTAAACATGGCTGGTTGATTTTTAAATGGATCATTACCGTTCTGATCATAGTACTTGGAACCATCTATTCGGGCCCATGGATTGAAAAGCTAGTTGATATTTCTGGAGAACTAGGCACAAATGCTTTAACGAATTCGGACTATCAATGGTATGATAAATCGCAAAACATCATGGGAGTTTGCATGACTAGTACACTAATTATAACCATTTTTATATCTGTGTTTAAACCTGCCAAATCAAAAAAGAAAATTTCCTAAGTTGATAATAAATCGACTTCATAGAAAGTTGTTTTTACAAATAGAATTCACTTTATTTGTAATGAGTTTAAATAAGAAATAGAATTATTATGGAAGATATACAATCACCTTGCATTAGCATTTGCCGACAAGATAGCAACGGTGTGTGCTTTGGCTGCAGAAGAACAACAGAAGAAATTGGCAATTGGTCTTTATACACCAATGAACAAAAGGAAGAAGTAATTAAAAAGGCATCGGATCGTAGAAATGCACCCGATACCGCAACAGGTACTTTTTTTAGATAAACTACCCGATCAAATTACGACTTATTACAATAAACACTCCTTGCGAAAGCTTGGGGTGTTTTTTTATAACAAGCTCAAAAGTATTTTACCATTTCAGCACATAATGTTTACTATTAATTAGTAAATTTATGAGTTGTAGGAATCAATGTCTTGCAAAAGAAGAACTTGTTTCGCAATACGAAAACATTAGAATATCAAAACCTTACACAAGAAAACAGATAAGTAAGATAAGATGCTATGCGACTTATTTACTTGTTAGCAACAATATATAAATAACCAATATATGATTTTTAGGATAGCACAGTATACCAATCTTTCAGTAGAACAAAACTCTTGGGTTGTTGAATTATCTGATGAATTGAAATCCTTTTTTAATGCAAAAAATTATGGTAGAGATTTGAATGAATTATATTTTGGATTAATAACGGTGAAACCCGAATTTGAACAAATCTTTAAGAAGAAAAGACCTCGATATAGTCCAGGTGAAAAAAACTCAACAGTTGATGGAATCAAAATAAAATCAACCAACTGCGCAGAGATAGATGTGAAAATTGATTATTCGGAAATTTCGAATCTTAAAAAAGACGAACTCATTAAATTAACTTGTTTTCGAATTTTAAGCGAAATAGATTGTTTGACTAGATTGTCTAAGTTGAAAGATTTTAATTACCTGTTGTTTAAATCAGAATTTGAAGGGTATTTGAGTAGCAAATCTTATTTGATGGAATAAATACAGCTCCTAACAAAAGTTAAATTGTCATCGGCGCTGATAAGCAGTTTGATCCCGATAGCTATCGGGATAGTTCAACTAAGAAACATCAGCAAGCCAATAAAATTTGGCTTTGCTCCTACTTATAAACTATCTCCCTAAACATATATTTATGAAAAGAGCTCTTTACATATTGATTAGCTTAATCATTTTTAATTCATGTGAATCATCAAATGAATTAGAAGGAGTTTGGATTGGTGCATATCAAATTCATTATTCTAGCAATGAACCGTCATTATCTTCCATGAGAGAATTACTTGATTTTTCAAGTAATCAAATAATTTATAAATCATTTGATTATCCAAGCTTGGAAGAAAAGGATACTATTAAAGCGTTCAAATACTCATTAAAAGACAATAAACTTATATTTGACTCAGACACTTTTCTGATTAAAAAAATTACACAAGATAGTTTAGTTCTTAGCTATTATTCTACTTATAAACGGGATCTAGTTTTTAAAAGAATTATCAAAAGGGATAAAAAAATAAATATCGAATTAAAAGAAAAGGCTTTCAGAATAATTGGCCCAAATTATTCAGATTCAATTGATTTTATAACTGATTCATTGATTTTGAATATTGGAAACGTATTTAACACAAACTATCGTTTGACAAAATGGGCTATTAATAGTTATAAATCCTTTGATTTTTTAGTTTTTGACCATTTCGATTCTCCACCACTTTTAATTGAAAAGAGTTCTGAAAACGAAATACTTTTAAAGCTATTCCATACCTCAATTCAAGACTTTAAAATGACTAAAATTGAGAAAAAAAATGAAATAAGTGGAATTGTTGGAAACTGGGTCTGGCCATTTCAAGATGGACAAGGCTTTCCGTTACCGCCGCCACCTCTAAGTTATCCTGAGAATATTGATACAAAATTATATTTAAGAATCAGAACGGATTCAATAGAAATTGAGCAATATGGAAAAGTAAGGTCAGAAAAATGGAAATTGAATTCAACAAATGGTTTCATTTATTTTCCTGAGAAACTAAAAACAAAATATGGAGTTTGGAAAATTCTAAAATTAAATAGAGATGAACTTATAATTGAAAGAAATATACGATTTTACTCTCGCGACAAAGAAAAAATTAAATTTAAAAAAATCATAAACAGCAGGTAACAACTAAGCTAAATTAGCATGGGCATTGCAAGCAATTTAATAGTTCAACTTAATCTAAGAATAACCAGCAAGTAAATTTTGTTTGTCTTGCTCAAAAAAACCTCTAAAAAAATCCGCTAATCGTAAATGATTAGCGGATTTTCTTTTTTATTTGAACTTCATATCTCTATCGCTTTCGAGAACATACTCCCTTCCCCACTTTTTTATTTGTAAAATTCCTTATCGAATAATTTCCCAATGGAGCGTACAAGAAAATATTGGTAAACCATAATTCTTCATTAATTAAAAAAGCTTTGAATGTTGCGCTGTGAAAGCCAAAAAAGCTGATACAAAAGAAGGTAGACGATGAGAAAATTGGTTAACCAATTTGGTTTTTTTAAATAATTACATATATTTGCCTAACCAACGACTGGTTAACCAATTTATTATTCTTAAATAAAACTAAGCAAATCGTATTGAAATGCCGAAAGAAATATTTGATAATCTAAAAGAAATTGTAATTGAAAAAACTTCGGATAAGATTGCCGACCAAATAAATGAACTCATTTCTTCTGGGCAATTAAAACCTGGGGATAAATTGCCTTCTGAAAGATTGCTTAGTGAAAAACTCAACGTCGGAAGAATTTATGTTCGTGATGCAATTCGAAAACTTGAGTTTTATGGTATTGTAAAAACACTTCCACAAAGTGGAACCATCGTTGCTGACAATCAAGATTCTGCTTTTGTTGGAATGCTTACCAATGCTCTTAACTTGATTAATCCCGATTACAAATCACTTATGCAAGTACGAAATGTACTTGAAATAGAAGCAGCAGGAAGTGCAGCTGAAAAAGCTCAGCCCGAAGACATTAAACAAATGGAAGAGGCAGTAGATTTATTAGCAGAAAAGGTATCGGAAGGTGAAGCTGGCCTGGAAGAAGATTTAATGTTCCATGTTAGGATTGCAGAAGCTACGAAGAATGATGTATTGAAATATCTAATATCGTATTTGACATCTCACATGCAAAATTTTTCGAAAAAATATGATATCTGCCGAGATAAACGGAATATAAAGGCTTTGAAGGAGCACAGGCAGATTCTGGAACACATCAAAAATGGAGATATTGAAAAATCCAGGGAATCGATGAGAGACCATCTGTCTAGTCTATTTGATTTTACCCCTAAGCTTAAATAGCAAATATTGGTACCGACAAAATGCCAAATAAAAAATAATCTCGCTTACTAAAAATACAATATGAATTTGAACAAAGTAATCTTTCTGATGGGCGTTTCAGGTTGTGGAAAAAGCACCATAGGCGAATTGTTATCTGAAGAACTTGATATTCCATTTTTTGATGGTGACGATTATCATCCTCAAGCAAATATCAAAAAAATGAGTGATGGAATTCCACTAAATGATGAAGACAGATACGATTGGCTGGTTACACTTAATGAGTTGGCAAAAAACCAATTACAAAATAACACTTGCGTGATTGTATGTTCAGCATTAAAAGAAAGTTATAGAGAAATTTTAAGTAGAGATATTAAGAATCAGGTAAAATGGGTTCATCTAGCAGGAAGTTTCGAACAGATTTTTGAGCGACTAAACAATAGAAAAAATCATTTTATGTCCTCAGATTTATTGCAATCGCAGTTCAATACTTTAGAACAACCCAAGGATGCTTTAGTTATAAATATTGGTTTAAAACCTCCAGAAATCATTGAAAAAATTACAAATAAAATAAAGATGAAATCAGAATTTGGCTTATTTGGTTTAGGCGTTATGGGAAAGAGTTTAAGTAGAAACTTAGCTCAAAAAGGCTTTAACATTTCACTGTTTAATCGTGAAATAAAAGGAACAGAAGAAAATATAGCAATCGACTTTAAGAATACTCATCAAGAGCTTGAGTCTGCACAAGCCTTTTCAGATTTAGGAGCCTTTGTTAATTCCCTGCAAACACCGAGAAGAATAATGTTGATGGTGAATGCCGGTAAGATTACGGATATGGTTATCGAAGATTTGATTCCCTATTTATCTGATGGCGATGTTTTGATTGATGGTGGTAATTCAAATTATCTAAAAACAAAAGAGCGCTACGATTACTTAAAAGCCAAGAATATCCATTTTATTGGTGTTGGTGTTTCGGGAGGAGAACAAGGTGCACTTAAAGGGCCATCAATTATGCCAGGTGGTAATAAAGAAATCTATAATCTGGTAAAACCTTATTTGGACAGTATTGCGGCTAAAGATAGTAACAACTTACCATGCTGCACTTACATTGGCGAAGAAGGCAGCGGGCATTTTGTAAAAATGGTTCACAATGGTATTGAATACGTAGAAATGCAATTGTTAGCTGAAGTGTATACCATGCTAAAACATTTAGGGAATAATCCCGATGAAATTGCGGATATTTTAGAATCATGGGAATCAACGGCGGATAGTTACCTATTGGGAATTACGGTAGATGTGCTTCGAAAAAAAGAAGGCAAGGATTGGTTGGTGAATAAAATAGTTGATAAAGCAGGAAATAAAGGTACTGGGAACTGGACTACCATTGCAACGGCACAATTAGGAGCTCCAAGTACGCTAATTGCTTCGGCATTATTTGCTCGATACACATCTTTCTATAAAGAAGAACGATTTGAGGCAAGCAAAAACTTTGCAATTAATCCTTCAGCGATTAATCTAAAAATCGAAGATATTCTAAAAGCCTATCAGTTTGCTCGAATTGTGAATCATTATCAAGGACTTAAATTAATTTCCGAAGCCGGAAAAGCCTACAAATGGGAGTTAAACTTAAGCGAAATTGCAAGAATTTGGACAAACGGATGCATCATTAAATCTGATTTAATACTGGATTTAATACCTGTCTTAAAAGAAGATGATAACATTTTAAGCCATCAAACAATTCAAAATCAGGTTAAATCATTGAAACCATCAATCAATAAAGTGGTCTCAGAATGTATTTTAAATGAACTAGCGATTCCATGTTTAAGTGAATCTGTTAACTTCTTTAATGGCTATACAACAGCAAATTCGTCGGCAAATATAATACAAGCACAACGTGATTATTTTGGAGCACATACCTATCAACGAACCGATGATGCTTCAGGGAAATTTCACCACACCAATTGGTAGTAGTAACAAGCAAATAACTAAACCCAAGTAAACCCCAAAATCATGTCAGATACTCTAAAAAATAAATCATTACTAAAAAGAATAATCGCAATAATCTTAGGCTTTGGACCCGGAATATTTGCAATTGGATATACCATTGGAACAGGAAGTGTAACCTCTATGATTGTTGCAGGAAGTACTTATGGAATGCAGTTGCTATGGGTCTTACTAATCAGTTGTCTTTTTTCAGGAGTACTAATGTTTGCCTATGGTAATTACGCTTTAATATCCGGCGAAACGGCTTTGTATGGTTTTAAAAAACACATTAAAGGAGGAAGAATCTTAGCCATTTTAATAATTATTGGAATATCCTTTGGTCAATGGAACTCATTAATGGGAATATTGGGCATTTCAGCCAATATGTTGTACGAAATTCTAGCCATGAATTTTGAAGGATTAATTCCCTACAAATATGAAACTGTACTTATCATTGCCATCGTCGTAATTGCTATATTTTATGGCTTAATGATGGTTGGTAAATATTCTTTCTTTGAGAAAATACTAGTCATTTTTGTAACGCTAATGGGACTTTCTTTTATTTTTTCTCTGTTTTTTGTTTTTCCACTTCCTGCAGACATTGTTAAAGGATTAATACCAACCATACCTGATGTTCCCGGAGGTAAAATGATGACAGCGGCATTTGTTGGAACAACGATGGCTGCAGCTACATTTTTATCAAGACCTCTTTTTGTAAAGGGTAAAGGATGGACAATTGAGAACTTAAAAGATCAAAAAAAGGATTCTATTGTTGCCGCTATTTTAGTATTCGTAATTAGTGCTTCGGTAATGGCTGTTGCCTGCGGTGCTTTGTATTATAACGGAAAGCCAGTAACTCAAGTATTGGATATGGCAAATACTCTGGAGCCAATTGCTGGAAATTTCGCAGTAACTATTTTCTTTTTTGGAACCTTAAGTGCAGGTCTTTCGTCGATTTTCCCTTGCTTGCTAATAGCACCATTACTAATTGCAGATTATCAATCTGGTAAATTAGACACAAGTTCACGCCAGTTTAAGATTATAACTTTTATAGCCTGTTTGGTTGCTTTAATTGTACCTGCTTTTGGTGCCAATCCAATAGAAATGCAAATACTATCTCAAGTTTTTAATGTATTTGTTTTACCAATTGTAGTTCTTGGAATCATCTTAATGATCAACAATAAAAAGGTAATGAAAAACTACAAAACGAATATTGGAGTACACATCGGCTTGTTTGCTGCGCTGTTCTTTTCATGTGTTATTTCATACACAGGTATTCTGGGAATAATAGAAGCATTATAATCTATTTAATCACTATAATTCAAAGTACTACGCAAGAATAACAGAAAGTCGACTATACAAATTTCATCATAACTATTAACTCAATAAATTTAAGATATCATGGATAATAACAAACTAATTGGCAAAAATGTACTAATCACCGCCGGTGCTCAAGGTATTGGAGAATCAATCACAAAACACTTTATTGATTGTGGTGCCCATGTTGCCATCCACTATTTTTCCAGTGCTGATACCGCAAACCAATTGGTAGAATACGCAACAAGCAAAGGACAAAAAGCGATTGCCATAAGCGGAGACTTAACAAATGAAGACGATGCAAATGCAATGGTCGCTAAAACAGTAGAAGAGTTTGGTGGTCTGGATATCCTGATTAATAACGCAGGTTCACTTGTTGCACGTAGAATGTTGAACGAAATGGAAGCTGAATTTTGGCACAAGGTAATGGATATAAACCTTACATCCATGATGTTCGTAACGCGAGCTGCATCTTCTTATCTAGCAAAGAATGACAACAGTAGTATTGTCAATTTGGCATCACTTGCTGGTCGTAAAGGTGGTCACCCAGGCTCACTGGTTTACTCTACCAGCAAAGGAGCGATCCTAACCTTTACACGAGCGCTATCAGCAGAATTGGGACCTCAAGGCACAAGGGTCAACGCCGTTGCTCCGGGTCTTATCCTAGGAACTTCATTTCACAACACGCATACAACAAAAGAATCGGCGGATGCAACAACTGCTGGTATTCCAATTCAACGAGCAGGTAACGCAGATGACGTAGCAAGAGCGGTTTTATATCTAGCATCTGAATACGACGGCTTTATTACCGGTGCTACTCTCGACATCAATGGTGGTGTTTACAATATGTAATTAGTCATTACAATATAGAAAGCACAAGGAACTATTTAGCTCCTTGTGTTTTATCCCAATCCAATTTTCAAGAATAAATCTATGCTAAAAACTCCGGTAATACACCCAACAATTATGGAAGCGCTTGCGCGTTCTGGCCATTTTGCACAAGTTGTTATTGCAGATGGTAATTTACCTGTTGGTGCCATGACAGGACCTAACTCTACCACCGTACACCTCAATTTTCGTCCGGGATTATTGGATGCTCTCACTGTTCTTGAAGGAATACTGGAAGTTTGTCCTGTTCAAGGTGCAATTGTTATGGAAAAGCCTGCTGAAGCCAATGCAGAAATACACGATGCTTATAAAAAATTGCTAGGAGACGTAAGTTGGGATACAATGGAACGTTGGGCTTTCTACGACAAAATTAGAGAACCTGCCACCACATTAATTATTCAAACTGGTGAACAACGTCGCTTCGCAAATTTGATTCTAACTGTTGGTGTAGTAAAAATGGCAGAAGAAAGTGACTTTTAGTAAGCTAACCTTCATTTTTTGAAAGGTGAGAATCTATTTAGAACAGCATTAGCTTGACTAGAACACACGCTAATGTTCATCATTACAATTTTTTGAAACTAAACAACAAAGAAAATGAATAAGAAAATTATCACATCATTATCAAGCTTCATGATCCTTAGTGTTTTTCTAATGCTAAGTAGCTGTTCCAATACTCCTAAAAAATCAAACAAAGAAGAAGCGCAAAAAACAGTTTATGCAAGTGAGGTTATTCCCTTTTTTGATCATTGGAAATTGATTTTAGGTGATGGTTCAAACGCTGGTAAACCAATTAACTTTGAGCATAAAGATTTCTTTTACACAGCAAATGATGGCAAAAGTAATTGGGTTGTTTATAAAGCACCTAACGCTGGCAATACACATGGATCGTCAAACAATACAAGAACCGAATTGGCTCAAACAAAAAAATGGTATCCCGAAACTGCTGATGATAAGTTGACTGCGACACTTAAAGTAATGAATGTTTCAGCAACAGGCGATGCTCGAGTGGCAGCTTCGTACGCAGTAGTTATTGGTCAGATTCATAGTGCCGATGGGTTTGAAAACGAACCGCTTAAAATATTTTACAAGAAATTCCCTGGGCATACCAAAGGTTCAGTTTTTTGGGATTATGAAATCAATACTGCGGGTGATGACAATTCTGGAAGATGGGATTATTCAACAGCTGTTTGGGGATATGACTTATCTGTTGTCGGGTCTGGAGAAAATACCTACCCAGAAGAACCTAAAGATGGTATTGCATTAGGTGAAGAATTCACTTATGAAATAGAGGTTAAGGATGGGATTATGAACTTGAAATTTACAAGTGAAGGGCATGAAAGCAAATCATTCACAAAAAATATAATTGCTTCAGAATATGCTACAAAGGCTGATATTCCTGAACAAACTCAAACATTATTTTTCCCAATTGGTCAAGACGGTGTGGAACGCGAAATTGCCTACACTGGTGAAGGATGTTTCTTTAAACTTGGCTGTTACAATCAAACCAATGGGAAATCTCCTGAAGTTAATAAGAATTGGTGTTCGGGTGCTGAAACACATGGCGGTGATGTTCAAAAACAATATGAAGATGGAAACTATGCTGAAGTTTGGTTTAAAACAGCAAGTATCTCTGTAAGTGATGCTGCCGTGTCAAATGAAGGTTATTTCACTAAAAATGATTTCTTGTACAAGAAATAAATAGGTAAGATTTTGTTTTTAATGCTATAAAAAATCCGCTAATCATTTACGACTAGCGGATTTTTCTATCTTATCAGTATTTAATATCTATATTGCTTTCGAGAACATATTCCCTTCTCCACTTTTCGAGTAGCGCAGTTTGTTATCGAATGGTTTGGCTATGTTTCTTAAGAAAATCATACCTAAATCGGTCACCACAAGTTTATCATCGGTTAATACAATGATTCCCTCATCGTGCATCACTTGCAGTTCTGCCTTAATTCCTGTTGGTAAATATTTTTTCAATTCCCCTTCAAAAGAAAGCTCTCTACGGCAAGTAATATCCAATATTGCCTGTTTTACGATTAAATCCTCATCAGTCAAAAAATATCCTTTTACAAGGTCTAATTCGCCCTTTGCACAAGCTTTCTCATACAAATTTATCTCCTTCGGATTTTGTGAATAAGCATACTTCGCGTCAGAAATAGATGAAGCACCCAAACCAATTAACAATTCGGTATGAGAAGTATTGTATCCCATAAAATTACGGTGCAGTCGATTAGCTTCACGAGCAATAAACAATTCATCATGTGGCAAAGAAAAATGATCCATTCCCACATCATCGTAACCCAATTCAGCCAATTTTTCTTTTCCTAACTCATACAATTCACGTTTTTCTGCACTATCAGGAATATCCGCGTCGGTAAACATTCGTTGTCCTTTTGTTTTCCATGGCACATGAGCGTACGAATAGTATGCAATTCGGTCCGGTTTCAATTCCGATACTTTTTCAAAAGTATCATTAATCGAGCTCAATTCTTGCTTTGGCAAACCATAAATCAAATCGAAATTTACCGAATGATAGCCAATCTCTCTTGCTGCAATGGTAACTTCTTTAACCGTTTCAAAACTTTGCTTACGATTAATCACCCTCTGTACCTCTGGATCAAAATCCTGAACGCCATAGCTCACTCTTCTAAATCCAACGTCGTATAATGCTTGTAAATGATCTCTTGTGGTATTGTTAGGATGCCCTTCGAAACTGAACTCGTGCTCAGGATGAAGTTTTGCATTTTCTTTAATTCCATTAATCAGTCTTTTTAGGTTTTCAGGGCTGAAAAATGTTGGCGTTCCACCTCCCAAATGCAACTCTCTCAAAATTGGTTGCTCTTTAAAAGTGTTCAGATAAATTTGCCATTCTTGCAAAACAGCATCAATGTATTGCTCTTCTACTCCATGATTACGCGTAATCACTTTTGTACAAGCACAGTAAGTGCAAAGTCGTTCGCAATACGGTAAGTGTACGTAAACACTAATTCCTTTTGCCTCATTCGATTCATCAAATGTTCTTTTTACCACCTTCAACCACTGTTTTACATCTGGTCGCTCATTTCCCCAAAACGGAACTGTTGGATAACTAGTGTACCTTGGTACTGGTACATTATATTTGTTGATTAATGATTCTCTGTCCATAACGAATTTTCCTTAACGGATTAATACCATACAAAGATATCTTTTTTTAGCATATATCATTCTCATTACTAATTCTAGGTGCAAGATTCAATTGGTTTGACATTCTAAATTTTATTTAAAAACCGAATGTTTCAAGCTGAAAAACTTTTTGTATTTTCAAGTCTCTAAAACAAATGAAGCACCTATGAATTCTAAACAAATAGTGATCGTTATTAACCCAGGATCAACATCTACAAAAGTCGCCTTATACAATAGATCAGAACTTGTTTCTGAACATATTATTCGCCATTCGCAGATTGATTTAGATCAATTCTCGAAAGTTACCGACCAATTTGATTACCGATATGCAGTTGTAGAAGCTGGATTAGACAAAATGCTATCTGAAAAAGATCTTGAAATTGTTGGAATCGTTGGCCGAGGTGGAATTGTGAAACCACTTGATGGTGGAACCTATCGTATTAATGAAGAATTTCTACACGATGCCAAAAATGGAACTTATGGCGATCATGCATCGAATTTGGGCAGCATGTTAGCCAACAAATTAGCAACTTATTACAAGTTAAACGAAAGTTATACGGTAGATCCTGTTTCGGCAGGTAATATTGCAGAAAAAGCCGTTCTATCGGGTGTTCCAAGCATTCAACGCAACCGAAGAGGCCATCCTTTAAACATGAAAATGACTGCTCGCAAGATCGCAAAGCAACAAAGTATCCATTTTAATGATGCAAAATATGTGATTGCGCATTTGGGTGGTGGAATTTCAATTGCTGCTGTGGATGGTGGTAAAATTGTTGATGTAAACGATGCGCTTATGGGAATGGGCCCCTTCTCCCCTAACCGAGCTGGCGCATTGCCGAGTCGTGGAGTTATGGATTTGTGTTACTCCATGCCAAGAAATGAGGTGGAAAGTTTGTTAAGTAAAAACAGTGGGCTAAAAGCCTATTTGGGTGTTGATGATTTACGTGATGTTTTTACCCTAATTGATGGTGGAAATAAAAAAGCACAATTGGTTTACGATGCTTTTGTATACCAAATTGCAAAAGAAATTGGTGCTTACCATGTTGCCCTAAAATGCAAGGCGAATGGAGTTATCATAACTGGAGGCATTGCCTATTCGGATCGATTTCTTTCAGATCTGAAAGAATATGTAAAAGATCTAACCAATTTCTTTGTTTATCCTGGCGAAAATGAAATGGAAGCCCTTGCCGAAGGTGCCTTTAGAGTAATTGATGGAAAGGAAGTTGCTTTAGAATATTAATTAATCTTAAACTCACTACTTAAAATCAATCAACATACGCAAAATCAGACTCAAAATTGACTCGATAATTTTTCATCCGACACCTATTTTGCTATATTTAAAGAGAGAATACCAAGCCCTAATGCAATAACCTATGACTATGCAAAACCAAACGAAATCTGAATTGTACAAATCTCTTGTTTTAAACTCTGGAGATGCTATGTTTTTGTTTGATCAAAAGGGTAAAATTATTGAAGCAAATAATTCTGCTTGTACAGGATTAAATTACAAAAAAGAGGATCTACTAAACCTCTCTGTTCCAGACATTAACCCTGAGTTTCAATCA
The DNA here is from genome assembly GCA_016342745.1 of Labilibaculum sp. Classification (GTDB taxonomy): domain Bacteria; phylum Bacteroidota; class Bacteroidia; order Bacteroidales; family Marinifilaceae; genus Paralabilibaculum; species Paralabilibaculum antarcticum. Next base: position 279,796 of record JAEINT010000002.1, on the reverse strand, counting down.
CCAGATGTAATAGCAGATTTTTTCAAGAAGCTAGTAATTGAAAAATATGTAAAGCTATTCTCTAAACATCAACGAAAAGATGGACAAGTATTTCCCATTGAAATGAGCCTTTCATTACTAGAGGAAAATGGGGAGCAACTTGTCCTAGGTATTGCTCGTGACATCACTGAACATGAACAAGACAAAGCAAATCTTTTTTCTTATATCGATACCCTAGAGAAAATTCATTACCTACTAGAGCAAGCTAAAGACATTGAAGAAATGCTTACGGATGTATTGAATTTGTTACAAGAAGTTTTTGAATCAGATCGTACTTTTCTTATTTCCTCGCAAGAGTTAAACGATCAATACAAAATTCGACCTTTTGAAATCGTTCGTAATCAAACCCAAAGGATTTTTACAAATCAAAATGAAGGTATCGCACTATCGCACAGTCAGGAAATTCATGATAAAATAAAAGCGAACAAACCTGAAGTATTCTTAGCCTCAAATTTTGAAAATGATAAGGATTCTAATGCTTATTCTGAGCTCATTGTTCCAATGTCGAGTATTGGTGCCAATCCATATTTATTAGGCGTTCATCAATGTTCTTATGACCGTAAATGGACAGAATTGGAACAAAAATTACTTCTCGATGTCAGCCGTAGGTTATCAGATGCAATCGTACGCTTTTTTAACGATCACGCTTTACAGCAAAGCGAAGAAAAATACAAAACTCTTTACGATCATGCGCCATTAGGCTATCATTCTTTAGATACAAATGGAGATTTTATAGACGTAAACCAGACTTGGCTTAATCTATTAGGGTATGAAAAAGAAGAAGTAATTGGTAAAAATTATGGCGATTTACTTCATCCCGATTATCGAGATAATTTTGTAAAAAATTTTCCTACCCTTAAGTCTAGAGGCTATGTACAAAATGTCCATTTTAAACTAAGGCATAAAAATGGCCATTACATATTTATTTCGTTAGAAGGCTGCACGGGTTGCCATCCTGATGGTAGTTTTAAACAAACTTATTGTGTTATTCAGGATATTAGTGCCAGAATAAAGGCAGAAGAAGAACTAAAAGAAAGTGAAGCCCGATTTAAAAACTTAGTACAATCTGTTCCTATTCCATTAGGTTTATTAGATTCTAAAACCCTTGAAATAAAATACATCAACAACCGTTTCGTTGAAAAATTTGGGTACACAATTGAAGAAATACCAACAATAGAACGGTGGAATGATTTGGTATACCCCGATTTAGAGTATCGTGAATGGGTTGTTAACAATTGGGAAAATGCTCTTGAATATTGTTTAAAACACAATACAGATATCCCAACCGATATTTACAAAATCAAATGTAAAAATGGTGATTATAAAGAAATGTCTGTTTCAGGAATTGTTCTTGGCGAAGATTTCTTAATAAATTTTGCAGATGTAACAGAGCAAAAAGAATATGAAAGAAAATTAAAAAAAGCTTTGGAAAAAGCTGAAGAAAACGAAAAACTTAAAACAGCTTTTCTTGCAAACATGAGCCATGAGATTCGAACACCAATGAATGGTATCATGGGTTTTGCTGATTTATTACAAACTCCACAACTTAGTGGTGAAAAGCATCAACGTTACGTTGATTTAATCATGAAAAGTGGAGATCGAATGTTGTCTACCATTAATGATATCATTGAAGTTTCAAAAATTGAAACCAAGCAAATCACACCAATTTATCATGAAACCAATATCAACGAAATCATTAAATATTATTACTCTTTTTTCTTGCCTGAAGCAGATGTGAAAGGAATTGAATTAAATTATAAATTTGGTTTATCATCTAGTGAGGCCTTAATTTTACTAGATAAATCAATGTTGGATTCAATTTTAACCAACCTGATCAAAAATGCCATTAAGTATACCAATTCAGGAATGATTGATTTTGGCTATACTAAAAATGAGGATGAACTAGAATTCTATGTTAAAGACACAGGTATTGGTATTCCTGAAGAACAGCAAAAAATCATATTCGAACGCTTCAGACAAGTTGAACTGGAAAGTACCAAGGCAATTGAAGGATCAGGTCTTGGTTTATCAATTGCAAAGGCTTACACTGAGTTACTTGGTGGAAAAATATGGATGGAATCTAAGAAAGACATTGGTTCACAATTCTACTTTACCATTCCATATCGATTAATGGAAAAATAAAATACCTATTATTATTCAATACCATATTTATCCTGCAAAGGCTTGTTAATTACGGCACGTAATTTTGCGGATAAAGCTTCTGTATCTTCCTTTTTTAAGCCAGTAGTTGGAATTATTGGGTGTATGATAACATCTGCAAATCCAGGACTGGCATTTCCTTTAAACATAGTTCCTCGTTGCAGTCTTTTCCAATTGGTCGTTTGTGTAATTGGCAAAATCGGAATTCCCATTTGAATAGCTATAGATACAGCTCCTGGTTTAAATTCACCCAAGTTTGGCGCATTTTGAGGAATCGTTCCTTCTGGCAATATTACCAACGGATTACCTTCCTTTATTACGTCCATCATTTTCTTAAAACTTTTCAATGCCCCTAGCCTATTGTGTCTATCCACTAAAATATTCATTCCCGAAGTATAAAAAATATGAAATAAGGGCCATTTTTCAATTTCCTGCTTACCTGTAAAAACAAAGTACTGCTCAAAAATAATGTACAAAGTTGCTGGATCGATAAAAGAACTATGATTAGAGCAAATCAAGAAAGGCTGATCAGTAATAATATTCTCTCTCCCCTTAACTCTCATAAATATTCCTGATCCGTAAAGCCAAACTTTTGCATATACTTTAATCACCTTGAAAGCTCTTGGGAATCGTTCCTTTTTCGATAGCAAAAACTTAAATATTGGGTAAAACAACATCAGTGTAAACGCAAAATAAAGGAAGAAATATACTTTGTATAAAAATCTGATTGGAAATATTAAAATATTCATTTTTTGAATCGTGATTTGATTTTGATTGTATGAATTATTGGACAATAAGGTTTCATTGAATTTGCAAATTCTAAAATTCAACCTTTTACTAATTGATTCCAAAAATAAGATTTATTATTCTGATTCACCAAATCAAGTTCAAATTCTATGCTGTTAACTTCTTTTTAGGGTGATAATTGAATGATACCTGTACTTTTTAAGATTGCCCATATCTATTCGGCGAACAGATCCTTAAATACTTTAACTATACATAAACGCACTTTAAATACATAATAAAGTAAACAATAATATACAATCAACACATTGATCTGAGAAAATACTATGTGAAATACCAAAAGTGATATATTTCACATAAAAATCCTACTCCACATTACAACATATTCATAAAACAAGCGTAATAATTGATCTAAACTACAAATAACAACATTCTGTATTGTATTTTATCTATTAACTAATACTATTAACTGCTTTAAGACTTATGTAATTCTTCCAGCATCCAATCAACTTATTAAACAATGAAAAAAACACTGATTATCTTTTTATTTTGCACTCTATTCTCGGGTATTTCTCATGCCCAATATGGTTCTTTTCGATCTTTCAGAATTGATTTAGGCGCTAGCTATGCAAATCCAAGTGGTGATGAACTAGATGCCGGTATTGGTTTTTATGCAAATCCAAAGTTTCATATGAATGATAATTTACTTTTAGGAGTAAAATATGAAACTACTGCAATTGGTGCAGCCGATGATGACTTTTTAGAAGTCTCAACAATTGTATGCTATGCATCAACTATTGATTACTATGTTAGCAGTGATAATTTGCGACCTTTTGCAGGTTTAGATATTGGTATTTATGAACTAGGATCCATTAGTAGTACAATAATGAACAATACTATTGATATCGAATTAGGATCAAAATTTGGTATTGCTCCAAAAATCGGTGTCAGTTTTGGACATTTAGATTTTACACTACAACACAATATAATTTTTGACCAGAACGAACGTTTTAACGATTTCAACCACACATCTGTAAAATTAGGCTTCCATTTTGGTGGAGGAGAAAACTAAGGATTAGATGTATATACCGGTGCGCTAGGGTTCCGATAGCTATTGGAAGCAGTAATTACCCACAACTTATTACTTGTGAAGCAATTAATAAAACGAGGAGTGAAAATGAAAAGCCCGCCCCGCAAGGGAACGCTCTAAAAAGAAAATGCCACTCCGAAAGGAATGGCATTTTTTATATCTGTGTAAAGTTTATTCTTAAAACTTTCGAAATCCAATTAATCTGCGAACCTCTTCAAGCGTTTTAGCAGCACTCTCACGAGCTTTCTCTGCACCTTCTCTAGTTACTTTTCTTAGGTAATCTTCATCTTGCGAGATATCAAGAAAACGCTCTCTGATTGGCGATGTAAAGTTAATAACATCTTCTGCCAATTGCTTTTTCAAATCGCCATAACGCACTTCACAATTGTTGTATTTATCGTTAAAGAAATCGTAAGTATCTTTGGTCGAAACTACATCCATTAAGGTGAACAAATTTTGAATCGCTTCTGGTTTTTCCTGATTCATTTCAGTTGGACCACTATCCGAAACAGCTTTCATCACTTTTTTACGAATCGATTTTGGATCTTCGACCAAACCAATTGCATTTCCTTCCGATTTTCCCATTTTTCCAGAACCATCTAAACCAGGTATTTTTACAAATTCTCCAGTAAATGAATAAGGCTGAGGAATTGGGAAGGTTTCTTCGCCATATGTGTTGTTAAATCGTTTTGCAAATTTTCGAGCCATCTCAAGATTTTGCTCCTGATCTTTCCCTACTGGCACTCTTTGTGCTTTGTGTATTAAAATATCTGCCGCCATCAAAACTGGATAAGTTAGCAAACCGGCGTTTACATTTTCAGGACTTTTTCGCGCTTTATCTTTAAAAGAAGTTGTTCTTTCCAATTCTCCCAAGTAAGCATTCATGTTCATCAATAAATACAATTCAGGAATTTCAGGAACATCACTCTGTACATAAATCGTTGCCTTTTCAGGATCGATTCCGCATGCTAAATATTCGGCCAAAACACTTCTCACATTTGTGTGAAGATCGGCAGGAGTCGGATGTGTAGTCAGGGAATGCCAGTCAGCAATAAAGAAAAAACAATTGTTATCGTTCTGCATCTGCACAAAGTTCTTAATTGCTCCGAAATAGTTTCCCAGGTGTAAATTTCCTGTAGATCGAATTCCACTAACTACTGTATTCATGATCTGATTTGTTAATAGCTCACAATTTGAGCCGTTTATACTTTAAAAAATTATCTCGCAAAATTATGAAACGAAACTGATAAATGAAATAAATTGGCAAAAACTTAATTTATTGCTTGAATGGTTAACCATGCCCATACGATATATCGACACAACTTACCTACGCCCATAAAAAATGCCATCCAATAAAAATTCGTCTTTAGTAAGCCTAATCCTAAAGGAATTAAATCACCAACAAAGGGTAAAAAGGCAAAAAAAGCAAAAGCATTTCCTTTATTTTGAAGATAGTTTCTAACCTTATCGGCTTTTTCTTTTTTAACTCGAAGAGCTTTCTCAATCCACTCCCACTTTCCTAAATAACCTAAATAATAACTGGTTAAACCTCCAGCCCAGTTCCCCAAACTAGCAATTCCTACCGTTAAACTGATATCGTAACCAGAATACAAACAAAGACTTACAACTGCCTCCGAACTAAATGGCAAGACTGTTGCAGCCAAAAAACTCGCCAAAAATAAGCCCCAATATCCGTATTCAAACAATTCTTCCATAAGCACACAAAAGTAGAAAGAAAGCTTAAAGAAGAAAGGAAATATCACATTTTAGGAAGCAAATAATGACCAGTTTCCCCTTTTACACATTTCCTTAAAGCTCATTTAGTCATTCTCTTCAAGTTCATTCACTATATTCTCTTATCTTTGTAAAAAAATTAGAAGATTATATATGGAAACGACAAGACAAAGTAAAGTTTCAAGATTGTTATTAAAGGATTTAAGCGAAATATTTCAAAAGGAATCAAGAAACCTTTTTGGTGGTAAAATGATTTCAGTTACTACAGTTAGAATTAGCCCAGATTTAGGACTTGCTAAAGTTTATCTTAGTGTTTTTCCCTCTCAAGATAAGGAGCCAACACTAAAATTAATTAAGATGAACACGAAGAATATTCGTAGAATTCTAGGACTAAAAGTAGGAAAACAACTAAGAATTGTTCCAGAATTGGCATTTTTCATTGATGATTCTCTTGATTACATTGAAAATATCGACAATTTGCTTTCTTAATTGAATTTCAAATTAACACTATTCTCCCTCGATTAATTCCATAGCAGAATTTGAACTTAGCCTTCCATATTGCCAAACGCTATCTGTTTTCAAAGAAAAAACAGAATGTCATCAATATCATCTCGATTATTTCGGTTGTTGGTGTGGCAATAGGAACCATGGCATTGGTTATTGTTCTTTCTGCCTTTAATGGCTTAAATGGCCTAATTGAAGACCTTTATGGAAGCTTTGATCCGGATTTAAAAATACTTCCTAAAACCGGTAAAACATTTGTTCCCAATTCAACTTTCGAGCAAATTCGAAAGTTGGAGGATGTTGTGTTCTATTCTGAAGTATTAGAAGAAAATGCCTTGTTAAAATATGGCAATCGTCAACGTCCTGCAATCGTAAAAGGTGTTGACGAGAATTTTACAATGATGACAGGCATTGATACCATGATGGTAGATGGTAGTTTCGTACTGGATAGCGGGAAACATCAGTTTACCGTATTGGGTTACGGCGTAGCGCTAGATTTAGGCGTTGGGCTTACTTTTGTTGATCCTATTAAATTTTACGTTCCCAAGCGAGGCGTAAAAGTGAGTCACAATCCAATGGATGCTTTTTCAACAAAACATCTATATCCTTCGGGTTACTTTGTAATACAGCAAGATTTCGACTCTCAATATGTTTTAGTTCCCCTTAAATTTGCACGCAGCTTATTTTCTTACAAGAAGGAAGTAAGTGCTATTGAGTTAACAATTCAAGATCAAGATAATATTGAAGATCTAAAAGATCAAATACAAAAACTTTTAGGTGATGATTTTACGGTTAAAAACCGTTTTGAATTGCATGAGGTTCTTTTTAAAATGATGCAAACAGAAAAAATGGCTATTTTCTTTATTCTAGCCTTTATTTTAATCATTGCATCTTTTAATGTTATTGGCTCTCTAACCATGCTTATTCTCGATAAAAAATCAGATATCAGTACATTGCGTAGCATGGGTGCCAACGAAAAAACAATTCAAAACATCTTTCTATTGGAAGGTTGGTTAATTTCTCTTTTAGGAGCAAGCATAGGAATTATTTTAGGTGTTTTTATTTGTTTTCTGCAATTAAAATTTGGCCTCGTTAAGTTTGCCGGCAATGGTGCTTTCATTGCGGATTCCTACCCTGTTAATGTTCATTTTAGCGATATTTTTATCATCTTTACAACTGTGGTACTTATTGGTTACGCTGCATCTCGCTTTCCTGTACGTTATATCACCAAACGTTTTCTGCGATTTAATTAATTTATTTTCTCGCGAAACACCAAATTACCAATCTATATCGTTTAATTTCTGAATGGACAAAAGATCCATTTCAATGATAACTGAATTAATAATACTGTAATGAGAAAAATTATTGTTATTTGCATTTTAGCATTTGGTATTTCTTTGGCTAGTAATGCACAAGAAACAGCTCTAACATCGAAAGGAAAAGTAGTAATTCTTTACGATAACGGAACTTGGAAATATGCTGATGTAAAAGTTGCCAACGAGGCGGCACCACAAACTGTGACAGGAAATTTAGAACGCATTTTGGCACCCAAAAGCAATTCGAACGATCCAATCGTATTAAAAGATGCTGAAGTAGCAAAATCAGCATTTATTGATGGACCATCTGCAAAGCTTAAAAAATACTTTAAGGATAAGAATATTGTTCGCTGCGATTTTACCATCAGCTCGAAAGGTGGAAAAGCATTTCTTAAAACCGATTGGAAAATAATGACGGGAGAAGCTTACTCGTATTTTGGCTTTATTAAAAAGGGAAATAAGATTAGTTTAGAACTATTGGGGGGAGAAACTGTTGACTTAACGTACAATAATGAGTTTGAGCCTAAAGAATTCGAACGTTATGGCTTTTCAACTTACACGGCAGAGTTAGAATTAAGTGAGGATCAGCTTAAAAAACTCAAAGGTAAAATTGTAATGAAAGCTCATATGACTTGGAGTAAAAGAACTGAAGAATACCAGGTTGTAGATCCATCATTTTTTATCAAAACCATTCCTCAAATAACTAAATAAATCAAATACATGAAAAATATTTGGATTCTGACTCTCATCTTATTTTGTGTTATAAATCAACTGAATGCACAAATTAAACTAAGAACACCTGAGGGAAAAGTTGTTCTTCTTTTCGACAATGGAACATGGAAATACGAAGAAGTAAAAAAAGAAATCGTTCCTGTTGTTAAAAATAAAGAGGTAATTGAAATTTCAAAACCAATTTCTACTATTAATACAGAACTTACTTCTCAAATGGTTATTAAAGGAGTAAGCGCTAAACTAAATAAGTTTTCAAAAATTAACAATACCGTAAAATCAGATTTCCAATTGATTTCCAAAGATGGGGAAGTGAAATTAATTACTAATTGGAAAGTAATGAATGATCAGGGATTTAGAATATTTGGGTATATATCTAAAAAATCGAAGATTATTTTCAGTCTTTCGAATGGCGAGAAGATTGAACTTCAATACACAAAAGACTTTGCTCCTAAAGAATATCCTAAATATAAATTCACAACCTACTCGGCGGAATTAAATATGAATGATGAACAAATCAGACAACTTCAAAAAGCATACATCCAAGAAGTGGAGATGCACTGGAGTAGAAGAATTGAATCCTATACGATTTACAATCCAGACTATTTTATGAAAGAATTACCTAAAATGATTAAATAAAAAAAAGACGCTTAAAGCGTCTTTTTTGTTATTCTTCTTCTATATGGAGATCTCCCCATTCTATTGCTATTCGATCTAATATTGGCATTAAATCGGCATAATGATCTGCTCTTAGCATCTCAATTCTAGTCTGCTTAAAATTTGGTAGGCCTTTAAACATTCCAGCCATATGCCTTCTCATATGCAAAATACCGCGTCTCTCGTCAATCCAATCAATTGCTGAGTCGATTTGTTCTTTTAGCATTTCAACTTGCTGAGAAACGGTTGCAGGTGGCAATAATTCGCCAGTATTTAAATAATGCTTTACATCTCTAAAAATCCATGGTTTTCCTACAGCGGCACGACCAATCATTATCGCATCAACGCCATATTTATCAAAAGCTGCTTTTGCCTTTACAGGATTCGTTATGTCACCATTCCCAATAATCGGAATGTGCATGCGTTGGTTGTTTTTCACATCACCAATTAAAGTCCAATCAGCCTCCCCTTTGTACATTTGGCAGCGGGTTCTTCCATGAATTGTCAATCCTTGAATACCGACATCTTGCAGCTGTTCTGCCAACTCAACAATTATCTTTGAATCTTCATCCCAACCCAAACGAGTTTTTACCGTTACTGGAATATTTACTGCTTTAACTACCGCTTCTGTAATCTTTAACATTTGCGGTACGTTTCTCATCATACCCGATCCAGCACCTTTACTTGCCACTTTACGCACCGGGCAACCAAAGTTTAAATCTAAAAATTCCGGATTAGCCGCTTCAACAATCTTTGCTGCTTCAACCATAGGATCAACTTCTTTACCATAAATTTGAATGGCAACAGGTCGTTCCTCTTCCAAGATGGTCAACTTCTTCATTGTGCGATTAACAGAACGAACCAATGCATCCGACGATATAAATTCGGTGTACATTAAATCTGCTCCATAACGCTTGCACAATACTCTAAAAGGCGGATTGGTAACATCTTCCATTGGTGCTAACAAAACCGGCCTATCTCCTAAATCCAAGTTTCCTATCTTCACGTTGTAATTTTTAAATCAGGGCACAAAGATATAATAAAGTCTTAAGAGTCGAAAAGTCTAATTGTAGAAGCATCACAACTTCTTTGATTTTTTTAATTCTTGGGATTTAAAACTTGTAAGTTCTTTGTACTTTTGTTAATCATCTTAAAAAATAATGTATCATGCTTAAAGGATCTTTGAGTCATTACTCTCCTCTTTCACAATTAATGATGAGCTTACTTGTCGTTGTTGGTTCATTTTTTCTGTGCATGTTTGTTGGTAGCGTTCTCGCCTACCTTATTTTTGATGTCAACATCTTCACCGAAACAGAAAGCATAGATATCAATGGAGATGCTGTTAATCTTTCTGTTCTTAAATTTTACCAAGCAATCTATTCAACGGGAATGTTTATTATTCCTCCTTTTATAATTGCCTTTTTTGTCCACAATAAAGTATCCACCTATCTTTTCCTAAACAAGAAAGCTTTGCTTTCGCAGATTATTCTTGCTAGTATTAGTATTGTAGTAGCCTTACCATTAATAAACCTTCTGGCCGAAATCAACTCACACTTACAACTTCCCGAATTCTTATCTGGAGTAGAACAATGGATGAGAGAAACAGAGTTGCAGGCAGAAATGGTCACCAAGAAATTTCTTTTAATGGAAACGCCTTACGACCTTTTAATCAACTTGATTATTATTGCCATAATTCCTGCATTTGGTGAAGAACTATTGTTTAGAGGTGTTATTCAGCGAATTTTCTCGAATCTAACCAAGAATGTACATTGGGGTATTTTTATTACCGCATTTTTATTTGCGGCCCTTCACATGCAATTTTTTGGCTTTCTACCACGAATTGCCATGGGAATGCTATTTGGATACCTCTTAATCTGGACGAAGAGTTTATGGGTTCCCATTCTTGCCCACTTGGTAAATAATGGAATGGCCGTTTGCGTTTCTTATTTTATAAACAAGGGACAACTCCCTGAAGATGTTGAGAAAATTGGTGGCTCAGGAACTGGAGTATGGATTAGCGGAATTATCTCACTAATTTTAGTTGGAACCTTATTATTTAGCCTCTACGGCTCCAGAGAAAGGCAAAGTGAGTGAGTCTTCTTCAGCTTGTTTTTGCTGTTCCAATTTTTCACGTTCCCCTTTACGCCAAACGTAAACAATACCATATTCTGAGCATTTCTCACGACGCTGATCATCTGCTAAATCAGCAAATTTAGCTTCTATTTCATTCCAAATAGATAGAATTAATTTATCTGCCTCGTCGCGATATTCAGCCACCTTTTCTGAAAAGCGTTGGGTATTATTTTGCAAGGTTTTTTGGTTGTTAAAGGCTTGTTTGAAATTTTCACAGTTAACCCTCACAAGTGCAATGGAAGGACTATAAATTGGATTCCCACCAGTTCTTAATCGTTCCTGCTCCCCTTTAATTAAGTTTTCGCCCCACTCAATCACTTTGGCATCTTGAAGTAAGGATGGAGCCGATTTAGAAGTGATCTTCAAACCATAAAATTCACGTACTTCTGGCTTTAATTCTCCTCGAATAATAGTGAAATTAAGCACTTGAATAAAGTGAGATACATACAACCTTGCCTTGCGCAATTTTTCGTTATACTCCTTACTCCTAGTAGATTGCTGACTTAAAGCCTGACGATGATTTCGAATTGCCAACTCATAATGCGGAACGAAAGTTTCCAACTTTTGCAATAGTAAAAAAGAAAAAGCCAGTTCATAACGATTTGTTCTAAAACTAATCTCTAGTGCTGCTTTTAAAGCTCGTACACGTGCAGAGTCAGTATTGGGAAGTCTTCTATATGGCATCTAGGTAATTTTTTTAGCATTTGTGGTTCTCTATTGCGAAGATACAAAAAATAAGAATTCTCAAATCACCATTCGCACATGGCAATTCTATTTTTTTATGAAGTCCTACTTAACTTTTATCAACATACGTTTCTTAGGGAGGGAACACTTGTCTTGATTGATTATATTTACGGGATAATGTAAATAAACATTACTTTCGAAAGCAAAATCAATTTTACAATTTAAAATGAAAAATATTTTATTACTTTTTGCCATTGTACTGACAAGTTACTTTACATATGGACAACAAGACACCATCATATATTATAAAAATCATGCTCCAATTGCAAGTTCTAATGGAGCGGACCAACAAGTCATAATTCAACAAAAAAATTCCAAATCCTCAATAATGATAACTTGTTCTCTAAAAGATGGTAAATGGAAAATTGATAAAACCGAAATTATAAAATTAAAAAAAGGAAATCGATATCAGATTAGTGATGGTGAACATCAAATCACAAGATGTTTTAAGGAAGTAAATGGTGGTTACAAAGTAGAAGAATTCAATAACAAAGGAGAAATTAGGTGCAAAGGACTTAGTAAAAGTAAGTTTCCATTTCACAGAGTGGGACAATGGCAAAATTTATACAATAATAAGGTTGTAGGCATTGATGTGTACAAAGATGAACTTATGACACAATCATATATAACCACAAACAAAAAGCATTTACCAACGAATTCATACGCTAATGCTGATAGCATAGCCACCTATCAAGGCGGTGAAAAAAGATACACGCAGGAACTAAATGCAAACATTGAATATCCAAGAATATGCCAGGAAAATGGTATTACTGGTCGTGTCTTAGTATTGTTTGCGATTAATGAGTCTGGGAAACCTTCCAATATTCAAATTTTAAAGGGAACAGACCATTACCTAAATCAGGCTGCTATAAATGCGGTTAAATCTTGTAGAAATTGGAAGCCTGCGCTAAAAAATAACAAACCTATTAAAGTATATCAAATTGCGCCCATCGATTTTCAGTTGCGTTAAAAAATTTAAATTCCTTCGTAAACAACTACCCTCAATTGGGTAGTTACTTTTTGATCCCCAACGATGTAGAACAATTCCACACTACGTCCAATATTTTCCACAAATCTTAATAGATGAAAATTATTAAATTATTTTAAATAAGGCACAACAAAAAAGCTTATCTTTTCGTTTACAGACTGTTACTTATATTCAGGATGAAGGTAGGGTATGATTATCTGATTTCGGTATCTTTATTGTACTAGATAGATGTAGAAAATTAAAATCAAATTTTTAATCAAATCCACTGGTGTTTTTTTGCAAGCTCCAAAGGATGGTTAACAACTAAAATTTTACAAATATGAAACGAAACATTTTTACTGTTGGCGTATTACTATTTTTCTCGGCAGTTCTTTGGAGCTGTTCTGATTCAGACAGCCCAAAAATAGAAAATGAAGACCAAGACTTGGAACAAACATTAGAGGTAAAGACTCAAACTTTGAGCGAAGCTGTTAATGAGATTGTTGCCTCGCCTGGTTTCGAACTTATCACAATGAAAGAATCTTCAACCAAAGAAGGTACTACAGAAGATGATTCTGATGATAGATTCTCCATTGAGAATACAATAACTTTAGAAGATATTAAAGGTGTTTACGATTACATTCTTCCTACGGCAGAAGAGGGTACAGAAACAAAAATGTGGGGGTTCCATACAGCTTTTGAGAGAGTTGCGGATAGTAGTAATTTCGTAATTAGACTTCCTCAGGAGAAGGCTACACGACCATGGAAAATGTACACTGATGAAGATGGCGATGCTGAATTGGATAACGATTTTGTTGTTGATGCATCTCAATATTTATCTTCAACAGTAATGAATAGTGAAGGATTTGTTTTTGACTATTTATTAGATGCAGATATTACAATTGAAGAAGAAGCTGCTGGTGAAATCTTTGTTGATTGGGATATGAATATGTCAAACGGCATGAACTTCGAATATGCTTCTGAATTTGGCTTCCCAAATGGTTATTCTGTAGGACATGAATTCACGTTTGGTGATACTACTGAGTTTGCTTACAACCTAAAGATGGATGGTGATGTTCTATACATGGAAGAAGTAGAATACATTCGTGGTACTGCAGAGACAGATGCAGAGTATGAATACGCATTAACTATTGGAAACATTAAAATTGTGAAAAATTCTAGTGGCGATGAGTACATGGTTTATCGCGATGGTGAATTACAAGAAGGTGCTGTAATTTCAGTTATTGAAGATAGCAACGCTACTGAAGGTGAAAGTGAAGGCGAAGAAGAAGATGAATCAGATAATGCATTCTGTAGAGGCGGATTTGATATTAAAATCACTTTTGCCGATGAATCAGAAGTTGTTCTTTCTGAGTTAATAGGAGAAGAAACACTTGCACAGTTAGATGAAATTTTCAGTTCAATGCACGATATGTACTTTGTTAAGAAGCTAGTTGATGTAGCAGCAAGAGAGGTATCTAAAATGGCTGATGATACTGACGAATAGATAAAAGCTAAATATAATTTAAAATCCGGCTCTTGGGCCGGATTTTTTTTGTTTTACCAAATCAGTAATTTATAAAATATGATTTTCAGATACACCTTGCTACTGGCATTTCTTCTTTTACAATTCAATTTGCATGCACAAAAGAAGCATATCACCAAGCAAAAAGGGAAAGCAAGTTTCTATGCTGATAAGTTTGAAGGAAGAAAGACTGCTAGTGGAGAAATCTTTCATCAAAGTGACTTCACAGCAGCTCATAAGAGCCTTCCTTTTGGCACTTGGGTGAAAGTGACTAATTTAGATAATAAGAAGGCTGTAATCGTACGAATTAACGATCGTGGTCCCTTTGTTAAAGGCAGAATAATTGACCTATCGAAATCGGCAGCGAAAGAAATTGGAAAGCTTAGAAAAGGTGTTTTTTCCGTTAGTATGAAAGTCTACAAAAAAGATCGGAAAGCAATTCGTGAAATGCGAAAATTAAAAAAGAGCGTTACCCTTAGGTAACGCTCTCGATATTTGGATTACAGTCTAAATTAATCCTTAATTTTTGCTACTAAGAACTCACGGTTCAAACGAGCGATGTTTGCGATAGAAATTCCCTTAGGACATTCTACTTCACAAGCTCCGGTATTGGTACAGTTACCAAATCCCATTTCGTCCATTTTTGCCACCATGTTTTTCGCACGACGAGCAGCTTCAATACGACCTTGAGGAAGTTTTGCAAGGTGAGATACCTTAGCAGAAACGAACAACATAGCCGAAGAGTTTTTACAAGTCGCAACACAAGCACCACAACCAATACAAGCTGCAGCATCCATAGCTTCCTCAGCATCATCCTGAGAAATAGGAATTGCGTTACCATCAGGTACACCACCAGTGTTTACTGAAATGTAACCTCCTGATTGAAGAATCTTCTCAAAAGCAGTACGGTCAACAATTAAATCTTTGATTACTGGAAATGCACCAGCTCTCCAAGGTTCGATTGTAATGGTTTCTCCTTCAGAAAATTTACGCATGTGCAACTGACATGTAGTAATATCATCATCTGGTCCATGAGCGCGTCCGTTAATGAACAAGCTACACATTCCGCAAATACCTTCTCTACAATCGTGATCGAAAGCAATTGGCTCAGTTCCACCATTAATCAACTCCTCATTCAAGATGTCAAGCATCTCAAGGAATGAAGTTCCAGTTGAAATATCATTGATTTTGTAAGTTTCAAACTTACCTTGGGTTTTAGCATTCTTCTGACGCCAAACCTTTATCGTTAATTCTTTTAATATCTTGTCTGCCATAGCTTACTTGTATGAGCGTTGAGTTAATTTCACATTCTCGAATACTAATTCTTCCTTGTGCAATTGAGGAGCTTTACCTTCACCTTGGAATTCCCAAGCAGAAACATAAGCAAAGTTCTCATCATCACGTTTAGCTTCACCATCTTCAGTAGTTGATTCCTCACGATAATGTCCACCACAAGATTCGTTACGATCCAGAGCATCACGAGCCATTAATTCACCTAAATCGATGAAATCTTCAACACGACCAGCTTTTTCAAGCTCAATGTTCATAGCATCATAATCACCAGGAATACGAAGATCTTTATAGAAATCTTCACGAAGTTTCTGAATTTCTTTAATCGCTAATTTCAGACCATCTTCGTTACGAGCCATACCAACATATTCCCACATGATGTTACCTAAACGCTTGTGGAAAGAATCAACAGACTTGCTTCCTTTGATATTATACAAACGAGACATACGATCAGTTACAGCTTTTTCTTTAGCTACAAATGCCTGATGATTTGTATCGATACGTGGAACCTGAATTTCATCAGCTAAGTAATCACCAATTGTATATGGCAATACGAAATATCCATCAGCTAAACCTTGCATTAATGCAGATGCTCCCAAACGGTTAGCACCGTGATCTGAAAAGTTAGCCTCACCAATAGCATACAATCCTGGAACGTTAGTCATCAAGTTGTAATCAACCCATACACCACCCATTGTGTAGTGAATAGCTGGATAAATTTGCATTGGCAATTCGTAAGGGTTTGCTGCTGTAATTTTTTCGTACATCTGAAATAAATTACCATAACGAGCTTCAATAACATCCTTACCTAATCTTTCGATAGAATATTTAAAGTCAAGATAAACTGCTTTACCAGTTTCGTTTACACCGAAACCTTCATCACATCTTTCTTTAGCTGCACGAGATGCAACGTCACGAGGAACCAAGTTACCATATGATGGGTATCTTCTTTCCAAGTAGAAATCACGATCTTCTTCAGCAATATCGTTAGCTGTGATTTCACCTTTTTGCAATTTAATTGCATCTTCTTTTTTCTTTGGAGTCCAAACACGACCATCATTACGCAATGATTCTGACATCAAAGTCAATTTCGATTGCTGTTCGCCATGAATTGGAATACAAGTAGGGTGAATTTGAACGTAACAAGGATTCGCAAAACAAGCACCATTTTTGTAAGCTTGCCATGCTGCACCACCATTACAACCCATAGCATTTGTAGACAAGAAGAATACATTACCGTATCCACCTGTTGCAATAACTACGGCGTGAGCACTATGGCGCTCAATTTCACCTGTAACCAAGTTACGAGTGATAATACCACGAGCTTTTCCATCGATAGTTACGATGTCTAACATTTCGTTACGCTCATGCATTTCAATCTTACCTTCTCCGATCATACGATTCATAGAAGCGTAACAACCTAACAAAAGCTGTTGTCCGGTTTGCCCACGAGCATAGAAAGTACGACTTACCAATACACCACCGAATGAACGGTTCGATAAAGTTCCACCATACTCACGTGCAAAAGGTACACCTTGAGCAACACATTGATCGATAATGTCACCACTAACTTCAGCTAAACGATGAACGTTTGCTTCACGTGCGCGGTAATCACCACCTTTTACTGTATCGTAAAATAAACGATGAACTGAATCGTTATCGTTCTGATAATTTTTAGCAGCGTTAATACCACCCTGAGCGGCAATAGAGTGAGCTCTACGACCTGAATCTTGGTAGCAAAATGCTTTAACGTTGTACCCCATTTCTGCCATTGAAGCGGCAGCAGCTCCACCGGCTAGTCCGGTTCCTACAACGATAACATCTAATTTTCTCTTATTCGCAGGACTAACCACCTTGATGGCAGCTTTATGATTTGACCACTTTTCAGCTATTGGTCCGGCTGGAATTTTTGAATTTAATACTGTCATAACCGTTTTTTATTATTAGCAATTAAGCAAAAAAGTGTAAATACAAAGGAATAATTGCGAAACCTACTGCAATAAAAATTGCATAGATGTAACCAACTTTTTCCAATCTTGTTCTCCAAATACTATTGCTCAAACCAATTGATTGGAAAGACGACCAAAATCCATGTGCCAAGTGCATTCCTAAAAGGATTGCTCCTACAACGTAAAGTGCAGTGTAAACAATACCAAAAGTACCAGCAGTAAATAAGGCTTTCACCAAAGCTGCTCCATTATGCATCTCTTCACCATGAATAGTTACAGATTCTAATCCTTCTCCCGTAATTTGCATTGGCACAAAAAAGTGCATCAAGTGCATTACGATGAAAACCAAAACAAGACCACCCAAAACAAACATGTTTCGTGAAGACCAAGTACTGCTCTGTCCTAAATTCTGAGAAGCATACTTCTGTGGACGCGCTTTCATATTCTGGATCGTTAAAGTTATCGCATAAATAATATGGATAAGAAAACCACCAGCCAATACAGGCTGCAAACCAAAACGAATTACCGGCATAGCCATAAAATGTGCTCCGGCATTAAACAGCTCACCTGTGCTGTCAAACATTAAAAAGGAGTTCAATATCAGGTGTACTAACATAAATAGCACAAGAAAAAGTCCTGATAAACTCATTATCAACTTCTTCCCAATAGATGAACTTAAAAAACTGCTCATAAGTTTAAAGATTTAATTAGACTGTTTTTTATAAACTTTACTATATTAATTCGCAAATGTAAATGCTCCAAAGCGCAGAAACGATATTTAGGAACATATGAAATTTATTTAGATTGATTCTATAACAAGCAAGTGTGCGAATCATTCCTTAATTTTATGATTTAAAGATAGGTATAATTCTAATTTTTAATCGATTGGAGAATTAATTCCTTAATTGATTTCCACTAAAGTTCGCAAGTTATCAAATATTTGTATGTTATAGAACAAGCTTTTAAGATATTGTTTTAATTTAGAATGCAAATTAAAGAATCAAGCATTACAGATTTTTTATCTGTCTCAAATCTAAAATATTATATTCATCCTACTATGGATCAATTTTTACAGTTTAAAAATTACGATTTACGTTACCGTGATAAAGGAAAGGGAAATACGGTGGTTTTATTACACGGATATCTGGAATCGATAGAAACATTTGCAAATTTTGCCAACGATCTTTCAAGACTGGCTAGGGTAATAACTGTAGACTTACCTGGTCATGGGATGTCGAACCTAAAAGTGAAATCTTGCAGCATTGAGGAAATGGCCGATGCGATTGATGCTTTAACAGTTCATTTGAAACTAAAAAAAATCAATATTATTGGGCATTCTATGGGTGGTTACGTTGCCTTGGCATATGCCGATAAATATGTGCATAAACTGGAAAGCTTTTGCCTTTTTCATTCATCGCCAAATGCTGATACAGAAGAGAAAAAAGAAAATCGGAAAAAAGAAATTGATTTAATTCTGGAAGGTAAAAAAGAACTCATTTGCAAGTCTAGCATCCCAAATACTTTTTCGAACAAGAATTTGAAAAAATTTGCTCATGAAATTGAAAGAATAACAAAAATTGCTTGCGAAACTCCAGATCATGGCATTGTTGCTGCATTAGAAGCGATGATGAATCGACCCGATCGAAATCATGTTTTAAAAGCTCTCGACATGCCTAAAGTGAGCATGATTGGTAAAGAAGATAATTTTACACCAATGAAAGTAGCAGGTGAAATTGCTAAAGCCAATAACTTAACCCCTTTCGTACTGCAAACATCAGGACACATGGGATTTATAGAGCAACGACAGGAATGTTTACGAGAAATTTTTAGGATTATTTATGAGTGTTAATTCATAAAAAAGGATGCTATAAATAGCATCCTTTCCATATTATATCTAAGATACAGTCTTATTTCTTTCCTCCACCAAAATGGAATCCAAGTTTAACAGACATGTAGTTATACTCGTCATATCCTTTTTCTTGACCGAAAATCAAGTTGTACTGAAGAGCCATGTCGAAGTGACCATAAGAAAAACCAACTTTTGGAGCAATACCAAACTTAGATCCTAAATCATAATCTCCATTAATATCTATGGTATTTCCACCACCCAAATCAGTACTAGAATCAAATTCGATTGAACCCAATGAATAAATACCAGCATCCATTCCAACAAATGGACGGAAAGAATTGGTATTGAAATAGTAATCGAAAGTTGCAGCATAAGAAACAACAGCAGAAACATCAAATGCATCTTCATTAGCAGACCCCATAACAGCACCTTCTAATTTAGCACCTAACAATACATTATCTGTTATATGATACTTAGGATTCAAATAGTATCCAACACCAGCATCAAGAGCATCACCACCTGGCATTGCATAAAGTAAACCTGCATCTACTCGAAAAGATTTAAAAGAATCTGATTGTGCCGAAGCAACTCCTGCAAATACTACACAGGCCATAATTAGCGTAAAAATTTTTTTCATCTTACAATGTTTTAATTTAAGTTAAATTCAAATAAAAGCATTAATAAGAAAACCTACAAGTATTAAATGCTTATTAAACTTAACCAAATATTAAGACAACTGTAAAACAGCATTTTAACAAATTAGCTTTCAAATCATTTTGACAAACAGTTTGAATTAAAGTGTCAGCACATACAAAAAGGGTTTTGCCAGTATCCTAACAAAACCCTTTTCTATGTAAGCTATTCAGTATGTTTTAATTCACACCATAAAGTAACTCATATTCTCTTTTTGAAGCGCTAACATGCCATTCTTCTGGAACCACTTTCCAGTTCTGATTACAATGAATATCAACAGTACCTTTCTTTTCAATCCACTTCATTAAATAATAGCGCAAATCCTTAGTTGTAGAATTAACCAGTCTTGATATTAATTCTTCCTTACTTAAGCCAGCGCCAGTAGTTAAATGATTTCCTCCTCCATTACCGCGATATGAATTTAATGCTACTCGATACATCTTGGCCTCATCAAAGGCTTCTCCATTACTCATTCGCAATATTTTAATGCGATTTCCGTATGCTTTCGAAAGATCTACCTCATAATCTATTCCTTCTGCCGAATCGTAATTAAAGAACATGGTACTTAGGCGATTCCCTTTATCTGTTTTCTCGATAAACAGCATCGGATCTGAGGCTTTCTCCATCTTCTGAAACCAACCTTTATAACTGAATTCCAAAAATCCATGAATCTCTTTTCCCGTTAAATTCATGGTGTACAACAAGTTCTCGAATCGATAAAGCTTAAATAAATCTCGAACTTGCAATTCTCCTGAATCAATTTTCGCATTGTATGAAAGTGGAGCTGCAAAAGAGATATCTGCTTCTGCCAAATCCATTTGAATGTTTTGAATTAGATCGATAAATGGAGAATCGCCAAACATCGCATCTTTTGTTGAAATGCTATTTTTAAAAGTCCCTACAGGTCTTGAAACATAGTTCTTAACTTCATCAAACAAAGGTTGAAATTTCTCATTGTATTCCTTTGAAACGGCAATATCTTTCACCTCAACCAAATTAGGTTCTATTGTTTTATTGTACTGCTTTGTTTCAGGATCTAGTTTAAAATCAATTGTTACCTCAGCAATATAACGCGCTCTACTTTTTGGATTAATCACCAAAACTTTTTCTTTATCTGGATTTTCGAACCAAAGGATATTCTCCTGGTGATCGTGTCCGCAAATCACCATATCTATTCCAGAAACATTTTTAGCAACAAGAATTGACGCATTTTCTGGATTGGTTTCGTCTCCCTCATGCTCCTCTCCAGCACCTGAATGGAAAAGACCAACCACAAAATCTGGCTTTTCTTTTTCCTGAATAATTTTCATCCATTTTTTTGCAGATTCAATCATTGGTTCGAAATGCATTCCCGACCAAATTTTCTCTGGTAACCATTTTGGTATTGCAGGAGTTATTAGACCTAATACAGCAATTTTAACACCCTTTTTCTCAATAATTGTATAAGGCTTAAAATATGGTTTGCCATCAGAATTTCGTACTGCATTTGCAGCCATCCATGGAAATTGATACTCTTTTACCAATCGGTCATAAACTTCATGACCAGGCTCAATATCATGATTCCCAATCGTTGCAGCGTCATACTGCATAAAATTCATTACCTCTGCACAAATGTGTTTGGTTTCTGTCTTCTCGAAATTAGAATAATAAACCAAAGGATCTCCTTGTAAAATATCACCATTATCAAGCAATATTATTTCCGATTCTTCTTTCTTACGTTCTCCATCAACATAAGCATACACTTGTGATAAAGATGTTTCCGTTTCACGGTCTCCAACCAAATCGTATGGAAATAAAGCTCCATGCACATCACTTGTTCCCATTATTTTAATCTGAACATGATCCGCTTTTTTATCTGCACAGGAAGCTATAAGAAAGACACTTACAAACAGTAAATAAA
Organism: Labilibaculum sp.; assembly: GCA_016342745.1. Classification (GTDB taxonomy): domain Bacteria; phylum Bacteroidota; class Bacteroidia; order Bacteroidales; family Marinifilaceae; genus Paralabilibaculum; species Paralabilibaculum antarcticum. The sequence continues at coordinate 257,773 of JAEINT010000002.1, read as the reverse complement.
AATATAATTTCTTCATTTTGATTTCATTTTTAGGGCCGATAAGATACTATAAAAATAAATACCCTAAAATCAGAAACAAAAAAACATAAAAAAAAGGCTTCAATAAAAATTGAAACCCTTTAAAAACTTACCTGTTATTCTTTAATTCATTCGTTTATGTCTTTTAGCAAAACCTTTTTTCCCTTTCGGATGGCTCATAAAAAGCACCAATTGATCTTCTGTCAAGATTTCTCTTATTTCCATTTTGTTATCAATTTGTTTTTTAGCCAATTGATTTTGAATATTTGATAAGCGATCAACATTATCCATAATGCTATTCTTATCAACTTTTTCAGCAGTCATCAAATGTTTTTGCTTCAAACGTATCACTTCAAGTTCATTTTTCAACTCTTTTGTTTCCTTAAGGTGAGCAACACGAATTTCCTTCATTTGTGCCTTTTGCTCATCACTTAAACCCAGCATATTTCTGTCTTTTCCCATTTGTTTTCCAGCCTTCTGCTTGATTCCATAACCTTTCTTTCCTTGCTGTTCGCCTCTATCTCCTTTTCGCATTCCTTGCTTCGCTCTTCCCATTTCAGCTCGGTTGGCTTGTCCCATCTGACCTTTTTTGTCACGCATCACACCTTTTCTATGCTTTGAGTGCTTCGCCATCTTCATTTGTTGTTCTTCTGTTAAAAAAGATCGAATGTCTAATTTCATCCCAATCTCCTCTTTCTTTATCTGATTTTTCAGTTCAGATATTTTATCTGCATTGGCGTAAATTTCTTTCATGTTAGGCTTCTCTGCAGAAAATAAAGTTCTCTGCTTTGCATGTAGTTCGCCCAACTCATTTTTAAGATCGATAGTTGCTTTTGCAAAGGCAATTCAAGCTTCTTTCATTTGTTCTTTTTGCACCTCGTTTAAAACAGAGGTTTGCTCACCTCTTTGTTTAAAATCCCTTTTCTCTTGCTGTGCTTGTAAACCTGACATTCCTAGAAATAAAAATGCTACTAGGCTTAGTATCGATATACTTCTCTTATTTATTTTCATCTTTTTAAATTTTATCGTTCATTTTAAATCTTTCTCAAGATCTTTTTTCTTAAACATTACCTTTTTTTTGAAAATCGACTTCGGATTTTAGACTTGATCTATTCGGAAAGGTTTAATCTGAAACTTTTTGAACAAAAAAAAGACCTGCAAAATTGCAGGTCTTAACATCAAAAATATTGTTTTTAAATTATTGAAATTGCTTTTGTGATTCCAATAAAGTTTTATCTAGATCTTGTATAATTGGGTAAAATCCATCATCATCAATAACATCTCTGGCAATATAGGCTTTCACTTGTGTTTCGATAACATTTCTTGATTCGGCAAGCCCTTTATAGTCTGGTTTTACTCCTTTCTCTTTCGCATAAGCAACCAATCCCTTAATTACATCTTTAGTTTTGATATACTTTAAAATCGATTGATAATCTTTCAACTCAACCAAATCTTTACGATGATTATCAACAAAAAAGAATGCGTACTGATAGATTACTCCCTTGGTTCTTAAATCTCTAAAATAATTAGAATAACCTGAAGTATCTACAGGAATAAATACATCGGGCATAATACCTCCACCACCATAAACGGTATTTCCTCCTGGGGTAGTAAACTTTAACGAATCATTAAAATGTATAGAATCTTGTTTTTGAAACTCACCATGTATAAATCGATTATTTATATCATTATAATACTCTTCTTTTCCATTTTCATACGATTTTTGAATACATCTACCCGTAGGAGTATAATATCTTGCAACGGTTAAACGCAAAGCAGAACCATCTGGAAGCTTACGTTGTTCCTGCACCAATCCTTTACCAAATGATCTACGACCAACAATTTTACCACGATCGTTATCTTGAATAGCACCAGCAAATATTTCACTTGCCGAAGCCGATGTTTCATCAATCAATACAATAATTGGCAAATCTTGATAACGCCCATTGCCTGTAGACATGTAGTCTGCCTTAGCTTGAGATTTCCCTTGGGTATAAACAATCATTTTACCTTCTGGTAAAAATTCATTAATCATATTTGTAGCCTCAGAAAGATAACCACCGGTATTGCCACGTAAATCAACAATAACCTGCTTCATTCCAAGTCCGGTTAGCTTTTGTAGGCCTTCCGAAAATTCAAAATAAGTAGTTGCAGCAAATCGATTTACTTTAATATATCCTGTTGTATCCGACAACATATAAGCAACATCAACACTTGCTACAGGAATTGACCCTCTTAACAATTCCATATCAATTAAGTCCTTTTCTCCTCGTCTATAAATCCCAATTTTAACTGGCGTTCCTTTGGGTCCTTTCAAACGATCCATAATTTCCGCATCGGTCATTTTGATGCCTGCTACAAGAGAATCATCCACCTCAACAATTCTGTCGCCAGCTAAAATCCCTGCCAACTCGGAAGGACCTCCAGGGATCACACGTACAATAGCAACAGTATCCTGATAACGTATAAACTGAACACCGATGCCACCAAAATTGCCTTTTAAATCTTCATTTACTCTTTGCAAATCTTTAGCTGGAATATATACTGTGTGTGGATCCAAATCTTTTAAAATTAACGGAATAGCACTTTCAATTAATTCAGCAGATGAAACTGTATCGACGTAATCTTCCTCAATCATATCCAAAACAAAATCCAACTTGCTTCCAGAAGATGGCATCTGAAAAATTCCTTGTTGTACTCCTTCCCCTTTTTGGAAAAGAGAATTTAAGAACATTCCCAATACAATAGCCAGAGCTAACAGAATTGGGAATATTATTGTGTTTCTACTATTATTATAAGCCATATATGTATTTTAAAACTGTTCCTTTAAATTAATAAATTTCACTTCAATCCCAGCTCTTTCCAGTAAATCTTTTCCTTCAGTGCTATGATATTCTTCTGAATACACTACCCGAACAATACCAGCTTGTATAATTAGCTTCGCACATTCTATACACGGTGTAGCAGTAACATATAATGTTGCATTATCACTGCTATTGCTAGATTTTGCAACTTTCGTAATCGCATTTGCTTCAGCATGAAGAACATACGCTTTGGTTTTATAGTTTTCATCTTCACAAACATTCTCAAAACCAGATGGTGTTCCATTGTATCCATCCGAAATTATCATCTTATCCTTAACAATTAAAGCACCCACTTTTCTTCTCTCGCAATAAGAATTTTCCGCCCATACTAATGCCATTCTAACATATCTACGATCTAAGTTCTCCTGTTTCTTATCCAACTCCAATTGTTTTGTATTCTGCATATCTAATTCTTGTTTCAAATGATAAAAACAAATGTATAAAATATATTAGTACATGTTGTGGACCAACTGCATATTCATAAAAACACAACAATCTCACATTGCCACCCTAAAATCATTCTTTCATCACCAATTTGAAACCTTTTGTCAAAAGTAAACGTTTACGTGAAATTAACACTCAAACCATTAAATATCATGATGTTGTTATTTTTAATCGATCTAAAGCAAAATAAAACCACAAAGACACACCTCTCCACTGCAAGCTTTACAGCTAATAATCAGCACTTAAGAGACTTTTTACTGACAACCAATCAAACCTAATGAATTTATTAAAGCATCAAAAACAAGACACTATAATTGTTAAAATTTCTTAAAAGAATCTAATTTACATGCCATTTCCAACTACTAAAACAACATAATAAAAAAATAAAATCCCTGATAACCAAACTAATAATGAGCCAGCACAAATCACTATATCAAAACTTGGCAATTATTCTATGTCTTCTGATATTTAGTCTCCCACTTCAGGTATTTTCATATTTTAACTTAGAATCAAGTAATACACTACTGTTACCAGACAACTCACTAAGTGTAAGTATCGATACAGAAACGATTTGTTTTGGAGAAACAACTCAAATTCATATCGCACCAAGTGAAATCAACGTAAGTTATCAGCTATATACTGAAGGCCTAACTGTTGGAGATGCTCAAGATGGAAATGGTTCTCTTTTACACTTCACACTAACTCCAAATTATTCTGCAACCTATCAAATCATTGCAACCAACAAACTTACGTTAGAAAAATCGACCTTAAATGAATCGGTTTATTTAGAAGTAATTCGTCCGCCTGTTGATGATATTAAAGTTAATATTTCTGAAGATCAGATCTGCATTGGTGAAAAAACGATCATCTCGTTGGGCAATAGCGAAAATGGTGTTAGCTATCAACTTTACGATGGAACCTACATGCACGGAAGTCCTATTGAAGGAAATAATGCTGCTATTTCCTTTCCAGAATTTTCTCCTTTTCGATCAGTTATCTATCACATCGTAGCCACAAATAAAATATGTAGCTCTACTTCAATGCTTAAACAAACAGCAAAAGTATTGGTAGGATTACCTCCAGAAGATCATCTTCATCCTACAATTAATAATCATACAGTTTGCGAAGGAGAGGAAGTTGTTATATCCCTAACACCAACCGATCCAGCAGTTAGCTACCAACTATTTGATGGTAACAAAGCTTTATGCGCACCTGTTTCTGGTAATAGCGAAGCAATTAATTTCGAACCAACGACGCCACTGGCATCTACTACCTACCGAATTGAGGCCTTAGGAAACAAATGTATTAATCCTGTAGATATTAGGTACACGGTTGATGTTGATGTTCATATACACCCAACTACGAACAAAGAAATTCTTGCTAATCAAGATATCATCTGTCAAGGTGAAGAAGTGGTGCTTTCGGTAAAAGATAGCGAAGAAGGAATGTACTACCAACTTCATGATGGAGTTGATTTTATAGAACCAAACATTATTGGTAATGGAAGTACAATTGATTTCCCAGGGCTTTCACTCGTTAATTCTACGGAATTTCATGTGTATACTCATGAAGCAATTTGTTCAGATCAAATCCTTTTAAACAGCAAAAAACAAATTAACATTCTTGATATAGAACCCTTCTCGGTTGAAAGCTTTGTAACCCCATCAGATGCATGTCTTGGCGAAAATGTTGATGTTGAAATCCCAATGGCAGATCTTGGTATCGAATACATCCTCCTAGAAGGGAATCAAGAAATTAATAGTATGACAGGAGCTGGAAAGAGCATTGTATTTGAAAATTTACTTCCAGATGAACAATCTCAATACAAAATACTTATTGGTAATTGCATAGATGAATTTACTGCATCAGTACCAGAATTTGAGGTTCATTCTAAACCAAGCCTACAACTTTTAAGTCGAGATGTTCATTATGGAAATGATGGCCAACTCACTATTCATGTAACCAATGGAACTCCGCCATACAAATTTGTAATTGAACCCGGACAAACCTATACAACGGAAGAAGACGTATTGGAATTAAACAATTTAGCTATTGGCACCTATCGCATTTTAGTTGTTGACGATAATTTCTGTCGCACTTCAGAAGCTGGTGAAGAAATTGAAATCAAATTTGAAGGCGATAAGCGTGTTATTGTGAACAATGCTCTAACACCCAATGGAGATGGCATTAACGATGAGTGGCTTGTTCAGTACGACCTAGAGTTGAAAGCTCCTGAAGTAGCTATTTTTAATATTTATGGGCAACAAATATTCTATTCCAAAGCATATCAAAACAATTGGAAAGGTAGCTATAATGGATCCGTTTTACCAAGTGGAACCTATTATTACAGCATCAATTTTAATACAAAAAATATCAAACCAATAAGAGGATCTTTATCCATTATTGGTAATTTTTAAAGGATCAATCCGATAAATAGCAAGCATTTATGAGAGCCCATTTTAAGCTTATAATCTTCATCTTTCCCATTCTATTTATTGCTGATTTTTCAGCAAAAGCACAACAGGTGCCTTTATTAGATCAATACTACATCAACCCAGTAGTTTACAATCCTGCTGCCTCAGGTGCTACCGGATTATTTAATGCTTACCTACTTCGCAATCAAAAATTCATGGATTTTGATGGCGGTCAGGTCACGCATATTTTTACTGCTGATGCTGCTTTAAATGAAGGGAAATATGGTGTCGGTTTCAATCTCACAAATGATGATGTTGGTATTTTCAACAATACACAAGCCATGCTGAGCTATTCTTACCGATTAAAGATAGCCGATCAACACAACATCCGCTTTGGTGTTTCTGCAGGAATCTCTGACTTTAGAATGAACACTTCTCAAATTGTCGCCAACTCAAACGATCCTTATTTAATCAGTAGTAATTTTAAGAATTCTGAATTTATGGCGAACGTAGGTGTTTATTACAAGTACAAAAACCTCTTATTTGGCCTAACGATTCCTCAACTACTAAACAACTCAGTAAGTAATACCATCGATGGGAAGCAGAGCACCTACAATCTCAACCGACAAGTACTCGTTAGCAGTGGCTATAAATTCCCTATTGAGAGCGTTAAAGATCTTAGCATTTCTCCCTACGTAATGCTCCGCTATGCCAATGCAATTCCCTTTCAATACGATCTTAATTTAATTGCTGATTTAAAAGACAAAGGATGGTTTGCAGTTAATTATAGAGACAATTTCTCTGTTGGCTTAAATTTAGGTGTTACTGTTCTTAAAAATTTTACGATAGGATATTCCTATGATATTGGAATTAAAAAAACAGGGCGATATGCCTCAAACAATCATGAATTTCTTATCGGATATCGTCTACCATTATCTGCAAACAAGAAGAAAGATCGAATTTTAGACAATGACAACAGCATTTTAAAAACTTTGCTTGCTGAGAAATACAAAAAGATCGATTATTTGAGAAAGGTTTTAGAAGAGATGGAGAATAAAGACAAACAATCGGATGCTGATCGCGATGGCGTTGCAGATGATGTTGATGAGTGTCCAAATACTCCTTCTTATTACATTGTTAACGAAACAGGCTGTCCTGTAGATTCAGATGGCGATGGAATTGTTGACAGTGAAGATCTTTGCCCTGAAATTCCTGGTAGCTATGAAAACAAAGGCTGCCCCGAACAAAAAGAAGAGAAAATTGAGATGGAAGAACGTCTTGAGAATATCTATTTTTCATTCGGCAACTATACTCTAACCGAATACTCGAGAAGAAAATTAGAGACCCTTATTAGCATCTTAAAAAAGAATACGAATTACATGCTTAAAATACATGGCCACACCGATGATATCGGCTCCAACAGATCCAATATCGAATTGGCTCACAAAAGACTAATTACCGTAAAAAATTACCTCGCTTTAAATGGAATACCAACCAATCAAATTATTATAGTTCCACATGGCGAGAGCATGCCAGTAGTTGCCAATACCGATAGTAAAAGCCGAGCAAATAATCGAAGAGTATCTTTCGAAATTTACAACTACCAATAAAAAAGTATTACCTACAATTATTACGCAATACAACTGAAAAGCCCCAATCAAAAAATTGATTGGGGCTTATTTATTTTGTAATGATCTTGATTCTATTTAAACAAGAAAACTTTACGCTCTTGCGTCGCAGGACGACCAATAATGTTCTTAATGTAATCTTGTACTTCATTAAAAACACCAGCCTTTTGGATATAACCTTTTCCCATTGGCATACATGCTCCCCAAGCACCACTTGGACTGCAGTCATCAAAGTCGGTTACCTTAATAATGGTATGCACTCCAACTGTAATAATGCAAGTTTTGTAATTTTTAGCCTCAGCTAGCGTCTCACTAATGTTTTCTTTTGTCAATTCAATTACCTTATCAGCCTTTGCAGCTGCTAATTCATTAACCGTATTTATAGGCTGTCCTAAATCAATATTGCTAGCACTTAATTCAATGCTTCCTTTAAGAAATTCCTTTAATACTTCAACTTTAGTATTCTGAGCGCTTAGCGTTAAACTTGCAAGTACAAAAAATATAAGAATAGATTTTTTCATGGTATAATTTTTCAGATTCAATTTGATAATTTTCAAATAAAAATATGATCAAAGCTACAAAATATGATAAAGACTTTCACAATTTTGATTAAGAATACTTAAAATAATTCATTTTAATATTCTTAAATCTACTTGCTAAAAAATATCGATAAGTGCGGTAAAACATGACCAATTACACTATAAAAGAAAAAAGTCTGGGCATCACACCAGACTTTTCCACTAACCACTAATTACTAACCTAAATCTTTAATCTATGAAAAAAACTACTACTTGTTTTATTCACTTATCAAGGTACAAAATTAATCTGTTAAGAGTCTGAAAAAGAAGTTAAAGAAGCTTAATTTACGGTCTGAAAATGACCTAGGGAGTGAATTTATTAGACAAAAAGAAACCCGGTGTTCGGCCGGGTATCAACTTATCTAATCTTAATCTATGAAAAACCTAATCTAAATCTATATTCTAAAGGTATAGTATAAAGCAGTTAACAAACCGCAACAAGTGTTAAAGAATGCTAAAAAGTTTACTGACCACTAATTTGCAAGATACTTTTTACCTGTCCTCCTACTCCTGGCTTATCAGCAGCAAAAGCTAAATCAAATGCTGCTGTTCCTACTGTAAAAGCGGAAGATCCTGATTTCCTAACAACCTCTATCCTGTTCTTATTATTGATGCTACCAGCAACAATAACGGGTTTTTTAGATGATTTACACACCTCATGAATTAAGCGTGGAATATCATTGCCAGTAAATCGGTAAGCCAATAAATCCAGACCATCAACCCCATCAATACTTGTAATTTGTTCTGCGTGCGAACTTATTTCAGAAATTGTTCCTTTTAATATGCTTGGGTGATCTTCTATACTTCCAACAAAAGGATAGTATTTTAAAGGATGATCTTTTACAATGGGCGCAATAATACTAGGTCTTGTTCCTCCCAATAAAAAATCTACATTAAGCTCCATAGCTGCCATTGCAGATTTTCTTTCACTATCAACATCTAAACTTACCACCTCTAAATAAACTTTAACACCTTCTTTTCTTAAGTCAGATGTTAGTTCTTTCAACTCACTAAAAGGCAAGCCAACATCCTTAAAGCCTATATGTTTTACACCTTCTGCAACAATTTCCTTCACATATTTTCTAGCGTCGGGTATCGTTTGATCATTTTTAGTCAACATAAATATAAGATCCATACTCATCTTAATCGTTTAAGGTTTGTTCGTATTTGTGTTTATTGTTGTTGATACAAATATACAGTATCTCTATGATTTGAGGAGGGTACTTAAGAAATTTATAAGAATCTGAATCCTTTAAATAAAGCTAGAATTAAAACAATGCTTATTTAAGTGGGTTCAATTTTTAAACTGAAATTTTTTCCATAAAAAAAACCCTCAGTAAAAACTGAGGGTTTAGGCACTTTCAGTACCCAGGGCCGAGGTACATATTTTTTCACTCCCTCTTAAAACACCAGTAAAAACAGTAGTATTTAAAGGGTCTACAGATTGCTTTTGACTTAATAATCCGCTTTAGGTAATTTAATCGTTCCCCTATACGTTCCCCTTATTTCCTTTTTTATATCTTTACTTGGGAACCCAAAACACAAAAAATGAGTGTAAATTTCATTCTTAAAGATAAGAATAAAGAGCGTACTTCTATTTATGCAATCACAAGATACAAAGGAGAACGTTACAAAATAAGTTTAGGAGAGACTATTGAAACTCAATATTGGAATAGTGATAAAAAAAGACTTCGAGAATTAAGAAAATATCCAGAATCCGCAGAAATAAATATCCGCTTAGACCTATGGGAAAATACTCTTAATAATGTTTTAAATGAGTTTTCAATTAAAATGAAAGTTCCAACTAAAGATGAATTTATTAATGCCTTAGAGAATAAGCAAAATAAAAAAGAACAAAACTCCACCCTATTCATTGATTATATCAAAGAATTCATTCCTAGATGCGGAAGAACTAGCCGTACTAAGCTTGGTTATGGATCAACAAAAAACATACTCATAGATTACGAGAATGAAACCAGATCAAAACTTCACTTCGAAAGTATAGATATGGCTTTCTACAATACATTCAAAGACTACATTGAAAACAAAGGACGGTCTAAGAACTATTTCGGAACCATGATAAAAAACATTAAGCTTTTCATGGAAGAATCAAAAGAGGAAGGTTTACACAACTCTACCGAATACAGAAACAAAAAATTTAAAACTGTTACTGAAACTGCCGATTCTGTTTACCTTACTGAGGATGAACTTTTAAAAATATACAATCTGGAATTCACAGAGGATCTCATAAGAAATATTGAAGATTATAAGGATATCAGAGCTCAAAATCTTGAACGGAAAATTAAAGCTTTAAACCATGTACGAAACAGGTTTTTAATTGGGGCCTACACAGCTTTGAGAGTATCCGACTTTAACCGTTTGGGAGAAATAAATCTTGATAATAATTTTATCAGGATAAAACCAGCGAAAGGTGCTACAATTAGAAAAAATGATGATGTAGTTATCCCCATTCACTGGATAATTAAAGAAATCCTTGAAAACGGATTTGACCTTACAAAATCAATTTCAGATCAAAAGATTAACAAACACATTAAGGAAATTTGCCAAATGGCAGATATCAAAAACCTTGTTTCATCTTCCCGAACCGAAGGAGGAAAATTAGTTGAAACAGTAAAACCAAAATTTGAATTAATAACTACCCACACCGCTAGAAGATCAGGTGCGACAAACATGTTTAATGCTGGAATTCCTACCATTAGAATAATGAAAATTACAGGCCATAAAACAGAAAAAGCATTTATGAAGTATATTAAAATATCACAGGAAGAAAATGCAAAAAGCTTATCCGATCATCCATTTTTTAAAAAATAATCATGCAAGAAAATAAAGATCAAGAATATAATCCAGACACTTCCGATATCCCTTTTAAAATGATTCAGGAATATCATTTAATCCTAGCTAATCACTTTAAGGAGTATAAATTAGATTCCTTAGATAAACTCAATAAAAATATACTATCAATATTTTATATGACTTATAAAAAAAAGAGAGGTAAAGCCAATGAAGAGGAATTTGCTTTTCAAATGTTGAGTATTATTAAGGAAGTTAATCCACAAATTTATGAATTCTTGACAAAGTAACTTGTTAGCATGCATTCTTAAAGTTTGTATTTAGCAAAACATTCCGTAACTTATTAAGTGGGATAACGTTAAATAATAACAATAAAAGTTGTATTAATTATTTTTTTTATAGTTTTACACAGAATTCACAATAACTATAACTGATGAGAAATTTTCCATTTGATGAAAATAAGGCTGTTGCTACAGTTTTATTTATTCTTCAAGAAAGAGGAAAAATAGGCAGACACGAACTATTTAAGATTTTGTATTTCGCAGATCAAAAACATCTAGCGCAATATGGAAGACCTGTAATTGGAGATAGATACATTGCTATGAAAAATGGTCCTGTTCCATCTAAAATCTACGATGCAATTAAATCTGTTGCTGAGCCATCAAGCATGTATTCTTTTGAACTCTTTGACTCTGCGATAAAGACATCAAACATTTTCATAGAAGCAAAACTAGGTCCTGACATGGATGAACTTTCTAAAAGTGACATTACATGTTTACTTGAATCAATTAAAGAAAATTCTGGCTTATCATTCCATCAACTTACTGATAAATCACATGGCCTAGCCTGGCAAAAGGCTTGCACAAACAATGATATTTCCGTAAAACTAATGGCTCGTGAAGCTGGAGCGGATATAGAAATGGAAGCATACATTAAGGAAAAACTAGAAGATATCAGACTAGCTCAAGCGTAATGGGTGCACTAGGAGATCTAATTCCAAAAAACACAAGAATTAAACTTGCCGAGAATATTTTATTTCTCGGCTCTGTTGTTTCTATTTATGATGAAGATGCCAAGAAAATTAAAAGACATATAATTGTTGGTTTTGACAACGGCAAAATTGCAACTGCTACCGTCAGAATTAATTCCAAAAAAAACCCCAATTTTTATCGTAATTATAACGAACAGAAACTTTGCTATTTTATTAAATCAAAAGGGAATAAATTTCTTGAGTGGGATTCAACCGTTGATTGCTCAGATCTTATTGAATGGCCAACCGAAAACTTAAAAGAAATTCTTCTGGAAGAATCCTCTACATTTATGGGTCAAGTTGAAGACAGAGAGCTTGATACAATTCGTTCAGTAATTGCCGATGCTGACACAATACCTCCAAAAAAGAAGAAGAAATATAAACTAAAATAATCCCCAATATTCTAGGAGGATATTCACAGCATACCAAATTCCGATAATCCCGATAATAATCAGAAATAAAATGAAATTCCATTTTTAATTTTCAGCAATTTTTTTTTCTATATCGGTCATAATCCATTTAAAAAAATTTCTTTATAGCCCCTAGTACTGTAAAAACTCTTTGTATAGAAGATTTTCGCACTTCGTTTGCATCAAAATCCTGAGTATTTATTGGAACAAGTTTATAAATATCCTTGTCATTCGATTTGCGAATTATTTTAATTGTTCTTAGCTGATCAGTCACTACGGCATATATTTCCCCGAACAATATATTCTCCTCCCAATTATTCAATTCCTTAAGTGCAATAATATCCCCATGGTTTATTTTTTCAGCCATTGAGTTACCCGTCACATTACACCACAGCTGAGCTTCTTTAAACGGCTCAAAGACAATGTTATAATCAGGTAATAAAGTCTGATTATTAAAAATTGAATTAAAACCACCCGAAAAATCAACATCGTAATATGGAACTCCTAATTTAGGTTCGGAACTAACAAATGGAGTTAAATCATTTCCTACCTTATTCTCACTAAATAACATTTCTCCTTTTCCTGTCAACAGCCAAGTTGGATTAATCTGAGGATAACTGAAGAATATTTTCTCTAATTTATCAGAACCAAGAGATTTTTCTCCTCTAATGGCTTTCCTAATTAATCCATTCGATACAGATATTACCTTTTCAAATTCAGAAATCGAAATTTTTTTTAAATCTAAAAATACTGATAATCTATTTGTTAGTGAGTCCATGCGTGTTTTATTCTCATTTCATTGAGAATATTTTCTCTTTTTGAGATTATATTCTCTATGTTTGTGCTTCAATACGAACACAAATTAGATAAAATAACATGAATAACAAAAAACCAATAAGTAAAATCGATTGGAATGCGAGCATTCTACAATTAGAGACTGGAGAAACTATGACTCACAACATTACCAATGCAAATGTCATTCAAAGAATAAGAAATACTTGTTTCGAAGTAAAAAAGAAAGGTTACGAATTCACTACTTCCGTACCAGAAAATGGCAAAGTCATCATCATTACCAGATTAAAATAACCCCAAACTTAAAAAAACAACAATATGGAAACTTTGATTACTTACAATATGAATAAAGATGATCTGATTCAGGCAATGAATGAGATCCGAGAGACAGAAATCGAAAGTAAAATCTACAACAAATTCTACAATGTAATTGTCGGTACAAATGTAGTCGCAGATATCCACAAGGTAAGCGAAAAAACTGTTTTGAACTACGTTAATGATGGACTTATAGATTGCGAACCACGAACAGGTAAAAAGTATTTCTTCCGCTTGTCTTACGTTCTGAAAATCGATTTTGTGCAGCTTAAAAAACAACTAAGAAGAAAAACAGCTTAGCCATATGGAAAAACGAATAAATAAGGCATTTCGAGTGATATTCTTACTTCTTTCCCTTATGGCCCTTTTCGGTATTATACTAGGTGCATATTTTCATTTTGTTACTCTGGCTATTTGCTTGATAATTCAGTCATTTTGTAAAAACCCAAATACAGAAAAACATGTCAACAATAAGGTTTTCAACTAACTGGAATGGGAAGCTAAACAATCAATCTTTCACAACTTTACGAGTGCATGATCCTTTAAAATTCAGGGCAGGAACTATTTTTTCAGTAGAGGTTGATGGAAAACTATTTGTGAATGCAAAGGTCATTACTGTAAAAACAATGTGCTTGAATGAAATCACGGAATTTGAAGCAAGGCTCGATTCTGGATATTCCAGACGAGAATTCATTAATCTAATTAAAAGGCTATACAGAAATAGAGCTTTTCTATACAGTAGTCAAAAGTTTGATTTGGTCCTATTTGAAAGGATGGATTCTCAGGTAAGTTTAAACATTTAGAATACTGACTTAATAGAACAATACACGCAGCAAAAAGAGGTACGAATACACCATTTTTTTACTCTCAATATTTGGGTAATCATTCAATTTTATCGTACAACTTCAAAAGCTCTACAAAGCCCGAAAACAATATGACTCAAGAGAAATAACGCAAAAAACAGGGGTATATTTGCCGCACTTTTTTTTCAGTGTGGAAATGTTTAAATTTTTTCAAGTTAAGCAAGCGAAAACGCACAAAATAGGGGTACGCATGCCGCATTATTTTCAGAATCAAAACTTCCACTCTCTAACCGCATTGATCGACTACATAAACATATCATTAAAGGACTTTAATTATCAAACTTGGCTTTCTGATTCTCGTTTGTTATTTGAGTTCAAAATATCTGATAGTTTGGATAAGGACGGCAATGTTATTCAGACAAGTAGCGATATAGCCCACTATATGGGCTTAGACTTTGTTCACACACTTTCAGGGCAATGCTTTGTAAAAGGTTCAATTCATAGATTCTTTAATGCAGGCGGCAACAATGCGGACCGCTTTACTTATACCAAGTTTATCAAAGCGGTTAACGAGCTTAAAGACTTTGGTATCGATCCGAAAAAAGCCATACTAAAAAGCTTCGAATTTGGCTTAAACCTTCCCATTCAAGAAAAGAAATTAACCGCTAAAAGCTTTTACAATTCAATCATTTACAGATCAGGAGAGATTGAAAAATGCATGAGTGATGATGGAAATAACCTAATCGGCAAACAGTTTACAACTGAAGATATGGCCGTTAAGAGTTACGATAAAAAGCAACAAGCTAAACTGCAAAACACTACCGAAATAGTTAGGTATGAGCTACGTTTTAGAAGAATGAGACTCTTGAAACGATTAGGTATTGAGACTCTTAATGATCTGACCGATAGGAATAATCTAATTCAGTTGTTTGATAAGAAGCTTTTAAAATCAGTTGATGAAAGCATTCTATTAGACTGGAAAGCTCTTCCAAATACCAACAAACTACCTCATACCCAGAAAAGAAGGTTTTTGAATTTTCGTAATCCCAAATGGTGGCGAGAACAGAAAATGACTGCAAAAACCCGTAACCGCCAAAAAATAAGCTTCGAAAAGCTAATTACAAAGCATGCTCAGTACGATATCAAGCAAATTCTCAAACAAAAACTAGTAAATGAATTTAATGCAGCTATTGAGCAAAACGAATTAAACACGCAGAAAAATAGGGGGATGTTTGCCGCATGTATTGTTAGCGGCAACCGTGCCGAGACATTGGACACGGTTAAAGCAAAATTTTGCTCTGTATGTGGAAAAGAGATTACCCACCAGAAAAAAGATTCAAAATACTGTTCCGATAACAGAAAATGTAGAGATAAAGCTTACAACCTGAAAGTATCAGAAAAGAAACAAGCCAAACGAAACCAAAAGCAAAAAGAGATTATTAACCTGATTAAAGATTTAGGAAATGAATTCAACCTGATTAGAACTACCAACCCAAACAGAAAAAAGATAAAAGGAGCTGCGAGTCGAAAGACTTCGATCATCGCAACCATATCAGGAAAGAAAAAATATTATCACGGTGCTGATGCCCGTTTCTTCCTCAATGAATTTGATAAGAGAACTAAAACCGAATTATTAACCCAATGCCCTGATGATACAAGGCTTGAACAAGAACAATATTAAAGATGAGTACAAAGAGAAAAACAAATGTCATAATTGATCTGATAGAAGATACCGTAGTTGCTTCTAGAATTCTTGAGAACATTGAAAAAGTAATGGATTCATCGGGTCTGGTTATTAACAGTTGGTATCCCATTACCTATTTAATGGGAATTGACTTTGACAAGACCACAAAGCAGAATGAACACCTAACAGATGAATTCATGGCAACATTTGACAAGTACATTGGTATTGAAAATACAAACAGGGATACCGCAGTTTTGATCTACAATAAATTCGATGATCAGATCAGAGAGAATCTAAAACAGTTTCCCCAATTAAAAGCTTCCTGAACCTTAAAACAACCCAGATGGATAAAGAAAAAAAAGCAACCTATGTTCGTGTTTCCACCGATGGACAAAACACAGGCAGACAAGAGGAAATCATACAAGGCAAAGCCTACATTGAAAAGATAAGTGGACGAATCCCCTTTAAAGAAAGAAAGCAAGGTTCAAAACTTCTGGCCGATGCAAAAAACAAAGTGATCAATTACCTTATCGTTGAAGACATAAACAGACTTGGAAGAGACACGTTCGATGTTCTTGAAACAATCAATACCCTTATCAAACAGGATTGCACGATTGAAATTGTAAGGCACAATCTAATCAGTAAAACCAAAGGAAAGGATAATTTCTTTTTTACTCTCATGACTGGAATTATGGCCTCACTTGCTGAAATGGATTACATGAGTAACAGAGAAGCACAACGTCAAGGAATATCAGTCGCAAAAGCAAAAGGCATTTATCAGCTTCATGCTGGAAAAGGAAAAATGACAGATGAAAAGTACCAGGAACAACATTCTGACATTATTGAACTTTTAAACGATGGAAAGTCAATTCGGAATATTTCAAAATTGGTTAAGAAATCCGTTTCGACAGTTCAGCGAGTAAAAAAGTTCATTGAAGCTCAAAACTAGTATTCATTTAAGGGTGTGAGAATGAATACAGCAAATTGAGGCAAAAAAGATGCTTTCACTATGAGCCTAACAGGGTACACTCTAAAAAGAATACAAACACAGAAAAAACACAATCACTAATTACCAGACCACAAAATTTCAATATGGAATACAGAACAATGAACAAGAAAGAGCTTGCAATGGAATTAGATATTTCCAAGTCAACCCTTTCGCGAAGAATGAAAAAATTGAATCCTGACTTTTTGAAACACATCAAAAACCGATCATTGCTTTTCGAAAATGAAATCAAATACATTCATGATAATATCGAGTGGAGAACTCCTTGGGAAATTGAGCAAGGATACCCCAACAAAAGATGCCCACGAAAAAACAGTTTTGGTGACTAAACAAGCAAAGTTTTTTAAACAAAACAAACCCGACAATAATTGTAAGAATTCAAAATAATCAACAACTAAAAAAACCAGAAAATGGAATGTGAAGTATGTAATAGACCAATAACAGGTAAACGATCTGACAGTCGTTACTGTTCTGCCACTTGTAGGAATAAGGCATATCAAATGAGAACAAGCGAAAAACAACTTAGTGAACTGGAAGAACTATACCCAGTTAATGAAATTGAAATTCCCGAAGCAAGGCCCGAGATACCAAATGCAGCGCAAGAACTGAGAAAAGTAGAAAGAGAACATTTCAATACAATTCTTGATTTAAAAAGTGATTATGGGGATAAGATCAGAGCTCTAGAGGATACTAAATTAAAGAATGAATTTACCATTGAAAGGCTTAATGATAAAATCAGCGAATTAAAGGAAAAACACTCTATTGATATTGCCGAAGCAAATACCAATACAACCAAAGAAACGGTTACCGCTATTTCTCAAATGCCAGCCATTCAATCCGTATTAGGGGCTTTTGCCAATAATTTAATTCCAAGTAAAAATAATTCTTTGAACGGAGTAGAAGATCAATTCAATATACAGGAAAAACAGATTATTGATGCCATTCGAAAAATGCAAGCCGATGCACAAAGCAGTTTGGTACAAATGCTCTATTTCCTCTTTGCAAAAACACATGAAGAACAATTGGAGATATTCAGCACCTTACAAGCCTATATGATGCAATCCAAGGAAAACGAAGATGTTTAGTTAAAATGGTGGAAAAAAAACGAAAACCAAGCTTATATCACATTATTTATTGATATTATCATCTTAATATATTGATTTGGTGTATTTTTATTGAATATGTGTATAGATTTGAGTATTATTTTAAGTTTGCTCGATAAAATTTTCTAAATTTGTGTCTTAATTTTTTTTAGTAATGGACATTGAATTTATTAAAAATATTGGTCAAGGAGGATTCGGAAAGGTTGACGAGGTTCAAGTTGAGAAATTTGGAGTTTGTGCCCGTAAAACGTTTCTCATTAACCAAGGTGCAGGGTTTTCTGAAAAATTAGCTAGTAACGTTAAAAAAAGATTTATTCGTGAAGCAAATGTTCAAGGAGCAATTTCTCATGTCAATATTGTTCCAATTCTGGATAAATTCTTAGATGCCAAGCCACCTTTTTTTCTAATGCCACTGGCTAAGAGCTCTATGGAAGATGATATGAGAGTTAGTAAAACTCTTGATGGAAATTTCATGAATGCCATAATGGATATTATTGCAGGAATGGAAGAATTACATTCGATGGATATTTTTCATAGAGATCTAAAACCAGCTAATATCTTAAGGTTCGGAAAAGGGAAAAAACAATATTATGCCGTTGGAGATTTTGGTTTGATGTCTGTAAATCAAACTACACTATCTGCACTGACTCAAGCTGGAATGAAGATGGGGTCCGATTATTATACTGCTCCAGAAATTGTAAAAGAATTAAAAAATGCAAGTGCACAATCAGATATTTATTCAATTGGTTGTATTCTTCATGATTTTATTGGAGAGGAAGAGAGAATTCCTTGTGGCGAGATTAATGAAAAGGGTGATTTTGGTGGAATATTCTTGAATTGTACCAGAAGAGATCCTAATCGAAGATTTAAATCTGTTACTATGTTGCGTGATGCACTATTGTCACTTGGAGATGTGACAGCTAAGGCTACTACAGAACAAGGTGCAGAGATATCTTTATTATTTGAAAAAGGTATTGAAGAGTTAACAGAGGACGATTGGAAATCAATCGTGAATTTTGTGGAGGACGAATATGATAGTGAAGATTCTATTGTTGTTCTAAGGAAATTATCATTAGAACATATTGATCATGTTCTTAAAAATCATCCAGCTATTGGCTCAAAAATGGGGCTTTTATATGCAAAATGGATAAGAGAGAATAATTTTAATTTTGAAGAATGTGATGGTCTCTCAATAAGATTACATAAATTTATCAATAATTGTGGTATTGAAGTGCAATCTGAATGTCTAATGGCTATGCTCTATCTTGGTACAGATCATAACCGTTGGTATGTAGAAAGAAAATTTGTAAGTATTACTGATGAAAAGTTAGATACCAATTTAGCTAAAAGGTTAGGTATTGAAATAATTGTAGATGGTAGAACTGCTAAAAGAGCATTTAAACATTTGGGAATTTCTATCAGTTTTGATGAAGATAATTTACATCCAATTTTAAGGGATGCTTTAAATAAAATAAGCTAATGAGATTTGAATTTTTCCATTATTCAGAGACTGGGCCTAGACCTGAAAATCAAGATTCTTTTGAAGTTAAAAACTACAATGATATTTTTGTTGCTTGCGTTGCAGATGGTGTAGGTGGAGAAAATTTTGGAAAACTGGCTTCTTCTCTCAGTGTTGAAAAATTTATTAAGAAGGTAACTAATTCAAAATGTGATTTAAATAATATTCTATTGTCAATTCACAATGGACTCCAAGAGAAACAAAATTCAGATGTGATATACAAAGGTATGGCAACAACTTTTACTGGATGTGTCATTGAAGATAATATATTAACAGGAGTACACTGTGGAGATAGTCGTTTGTGTATTTTAAGGCGTAATGGAATTCAACAACTTTCTGAAAATCACACCGAAGTAAATCGATTACTAAAATCTGGTAAAATACGGAGAGAAGACATAGAGGATTATCCTCGGAAACATGTCTTAGATAGCGCGATTGGAATTAGAGGTATTCCAAAAATTCAAAAAATTAAATTTAAAGTGAATTCTAGAGATAGAATTTTGATTACTTCTGATGGGGTTCATGATGTAATTAGTAAAGTAGAGTTTCGGGATTTATCTCTAAAATCAGTTAGTATTAATGACTTTGGAAGGAATGTTATTGAGACTTTAAAAAGTAAAAAGATAACTGATAATACAACTTTTATTATTGCTGAAATTATTTAGTAATATTTCAAAGTGATTTTACAAAAATAATATTTAGGTTGCTTTTAATTAAACCATTTAAAATAAGAATCAAACCAGAATTTTTTAAGTGTGCCTAGATATTGAATGATTTTTAATTTTCATACTTATTGTTTTCTTATTCAGACACAGCTATAGCTATCGCTTTAATGATTGGGCTTTTATTCGCTAAATTGCCATATTTCGTTTGTAAAATGAAAGTTCTCGCCAATAGGATACTACCCCAAATGTCTCATTTATCCGTCTAAACGTTTATTAGCCGTCTTATAAGTAGCTTACGGTCGAGAATGATTATCTGTAAATCCCCTGTTTTAAGGGTACACAAGCTTTTTCACCAAAAAAAACTACTTATTTATCCGTCTAGCCATTTATTACCCGTCTTAGAAGTAGCTTACGGTCAGATATAATTATCTGCCCCCCTGTTTTAAAGGGATAAGAGCCTTTTCACCAATAAAAACCACTTATTTATCCGCCTAGCCGTTTATTAGCCGTCTTAGAAGTAGCTTACAGGCGGGTGTGATTATCTGGAAACCCATTATTTAAAGGGCACACAAGCCTTTCACCATTGGAAACTACTCATTTATCCGTCTAGCCGTTTATTATCCGTCTTATAAGGAGTCTACGATCGGGTATGATTATCAGGAAAACCATTGTTTAAAGGGCACACAAGCCTTTTCTCGACTGGAAACTACTTATTTATCCGTCTAGCCGTTTATTATCCGTCTTATAAGGAGTCTACGATCGGGTATGATTATCAGGAAAACCATTGTTTAAAGGACACACAAGCCTTTTCACCAACAGAGACTACTCATTTATCCGTCTAAACGTTTATTAGCCGTCCTAGAAGGAGTTTACGGTCGGGTGTTATTATCTGTAAATCCCCTGTTTTAAGGGCACAAGAGCCTTTTTGCCAACAGAGACTACCTATTTATCCGTCTAGCCGTTTATTAACCATATTAGAAGGAGTTTAAGGTCGGGTATTGTTATCAGTAAAGCCCCTGTTTTAAGGGCACAAGAGCCTTTTCCCAATAGATATTCCATATTTATCCTACTAGACCGCTAAATTGAAAATTATGCCAAATGAAAATATACTTCTCCTTGTTTATGATTTTGTTTGTCCAATTATTGAAACAATTATTTTATTTTAAATGGAATCTATCTGAATTAGTAAAGTTGACAGATTTGACAGTATGAATCTTAATTTAGATTTAATACTTTAGTAAGAATTTAATCGTGGTTTTATGCAGATATTTAAAATGAATAATAATTAGTTGCTGTTATCCCACCAATAAGGCCGAACAACTTTCTACAGGAAATAACAACCATCCATCAATATTTAAATGATACAGAGCATACTTTTAGAAAAACAAAACGAAATATTTAAAAATTACTACATGGATAATTCCAATGATACTATATTGGAATTGAATCAAATAAATCTTTTTATTGGTTCGAATAACTCTGGCAAGAGTAGATTGACTAGAGAGGTATTTAAATCTTTCACAAACTGTAGGCTTGACGATTTGCCATTTGGAGGACTAAACGAAAATAGTATTCGTTTTTATTTAACTCCAAATGATGATTTGTTTAGTTATTTTACAGAGTTTTCAAAATCAATTCAGAGCAAGTTATCAAATGAAAATGCTATCGGTAAATTGACTGAGCAGAAAACTATATTTGAAAATACATTAAAAAATAAAGAATGCGATTTTGTTTCTGAGAATGAGATACATAAGGTTATTCAATTTGTTGAGAAAATATTTGCGAAAGTACTTTATATAGAATATCCTAAATTACAGTATACAAATGAAAGTAAATTCCCAAAGGAAATCAGAGGTGTTTTTAATGAACTAAAAAAGATTTTATTAGATTTCAGGCAAAAGGTTATTGCTAGAATACCTAAAAATAATCAAGTGTTTAGAACGACTTTTATTCCTCCGCATAGAAGCTTAAGGAAATTCGGTTCGTTTAAAATTGAAGAGGATAAGTATTCGTTTAGTGAAGAGCACAAAATTACAGGTTTTGATTATTATAACAATGAAACTCTTAAGGAAAGAGTCTGTTTTGACTATTTTATTGAAGAAATTGAAAATATTTTCACAGGCGAAGATTTATTTGATAAAATAAAAGTTTTGCGAAATTCAAAAGAAGAAGAGAGGCAAAAGTTAATAGATTTTGAATGTTTTTTAAGTAAAAATTTTTTCAATAATCAAAAAGTAGAGATCAATGCTCTTACTCACAATAATGAAGATGAAATCTATTTTAAAATTGGTGCCGAAAAAGAATTTCCAATTTTTAATTTAGGTGATGGTATTCAGTCAATTATAATATTGACTTTTCCTCTTTTTGCACAAGCAGATGTTGAGAATTTCATATTTATTGAGGAACCAGAACTATTTTTGCATCCTGGAATGCAAAGGATATTTATAGAGACACTTCGGGAGTTTCCAAATACTCAAGCATTTATTACAACTCATTCAAATCATTTATTGGATTTATCAATTGAGAATAGTCAAAATATTTCTGTTTTTTCTATTAATAAAACTAATGCTGACCAAAATAAATCATTTGAAATAAGGACAATTACTGAACCATCGTTTGAAGTGCTTGATTTATTAGGCGTTAAGAACTCATCTGTATTTTTAACGAATTGTACAATTTGGATTGAAGGTATTTCAGAAAGATTATATTTTAGGAAGTTTCTGGAAATGTATCAAAATGAAAACCCTGATAACATAGAAAACTTCAAAAGGTATAAAGAAGATATAAATTATTCCTTTATCGAATATAGTGGAGCAAATATTGCACATTGGTCATTTTTAGAAAATTCTGACGAAAATTTTCCGAATATCAATTATTCAAGTATTAGTAATAGAATATTTTTGATAACCGATAGAGATACAGGCAAGCAATTACGTCATTCTAAGTTACAAAAATCACTAGGAGATAATTATTATTGCTTGGACTGTTTAGAGATTGAAAACTTACTCACACCAAAAGTCTTAAAAGAAACTTTAAAAGCATTTAAGAGGAAAGGTGTCGATAATGTAAGTTTTTTAAAAGAATATAGTTATTCAGATTACAAGGATAAACCAATAGCTGAATTTATATATGAAATTGTTAGCTTAGATGATATAGTAAAATTAGCATCAATTTCTGATGAGAACAAGACGGGGAAAATATATAACAAATCTCAATTTACTAAAACAGCAGTTCGTAATTTAAATATTTGGTCGGATTTATCTGAGGAATCAAAATGTATAACAAGGCTAATATATAAATTCATTGAAAAAAATAATTAACCCCCGTTGGTGCATGGCTGCATCGTGTAGTATATAATCGTGCGGTAGCAAGGAGTTTTACACAATTCATAATAACAAATATTAATTTCTTAGAATGGCTCACAATCCTAAAATTTACGCAATAAATAAAGGTCATAGACTTTTCAAAGGAATTACCGATTCTAAAAAAATTATCAAAGTTATTATAGAGTTTTCTATTAAGAAAAATGGATTGAAAACTACATTTGATATTCAACAGATTAAAAGTTTAAAGAAAGACGGAATTACTTACTTCCTGTATACTTATAATACTAATGAGATTATTTCTGACTGGGAAGATTTTCTCCCAAATGAATTAGGCCGTAGTGAAGATTTTACTCAACAGAAACTATCTTTAATTCTTTTCATTGAAACAGAATATGATATGTACTGCGTAATTGGAGGAAGTGCATATCAAATAATTGTTCCTTTCATTGATCATTCTTTTGGATTAAATACATATGCACGTATAATGAAACCTGAAGAGGATGAACTAGCTTCAATAAGATCGAGAGGTATAACTGGTGCGAGAGCAGGGATTAGTGAACAATTTAGAGATAATTATAAAATAATTGATTTTATCAAGTTTGGTAAAATTCCTAAAGAGATTCATTTAAAGTTGAGTACTGAAATATCGAATTTGCATTTTTTCTTTTTACAAAATAAGCAGGGAGAAAGGATGCAAATATATGCAGGGAAAGCTATAAAAATAAAGAAAGGTGTAAATTTTAAAACTTTACATAGAATCATATTGGAGCTTGGTGTAATATCCGAACTTTCTCCTTCTGATTATTTAAGCTCATATAAGGAAATAACTGATACAAATACAATAGAGCAAAAATTAAGACCTGAATTAATAAGAAGATTACTAGAAGACACGAGAAATATTGAAGGTATTAACCCAATATTTAATAAAGTTTTTGAGCATGACTTTTGTAATCCTAACAATATTGAACTTTTTTACGAGGCAGATGAATATAAATTGAAAGAAAAGTCAGAAAATAATAGATATCGTATTTTTAAAACAGTCACTGACAGAAAAGATATTTATGAGAATGTTATGAAAAGAGCCATGGAGGTGTGTGGTACAAGTAATAGTTTCAGTTTTCAAGTATTTCTTCAAGGGGTAAGAATAACCTGTGTTCAAAATAAGAAACAAACAATTGGTTCTAGTTTTCTCTATCATATTTCAACTGAATTTCAATTAGATGGTACGCCATATTTTTTGATTGATACTAAATGGTATAGTTTAAGAGATTCTTTTGTTAAGGATTTAATTATTAGTGTCAAACATGTTTTGAAAACCTATAAAGCACCTGAATATATATTGGAAAAACCATGGAATAAATCGACTTTAAGAACCGAAAAAGCTTACAATGAAAGTTACGATAACAATTCAGGATATATCGTAATTGATACTATAATCGTAGATGGGGTTGAATTGTGCGACTTACTTTATTATGATGATGAAAACTTATATTTAATTCATGTTAAATATGGATTTAGTGCTAAAATGAGAGAATTGACAAATCAAATAACGATCTCGGCAAGAAGACTTAAGGAGGCTATGTCTGGTAGTGACAGTAAATTTATTGAGCAACAATACGATAAAATCATAGGAAAAGGTCGCTCAGTTAATGATCTTTCTTTGGAAGGTTTTAAACAGTTATTTACGAGAAAGATAACTTATGTTCTTGCATTCACTTCACACTTAAATGAAGATCTTTGTGTTGAAAATAATATCGAGAGATTTGATTCGAATATTGCTAGGTTTTCAATGATTCAATGTTCAAGTGAAATGAGAGCTAATTATTATGACTTATTAGTTTGTCAGATCAAAAGAGAATAAATATCGCTTGTGCTATCATTAAGGGTACTCACCTATTAAGCTATAACCCAAATCATATTACACTAAGGAGTAACCCATTAAAATAATAATAATAATAACAATCAGTAAGTTGAGAATTTTAAATTGGGTTCTGTTAGGACTACAACCTAAATCCTCACCAGTTTTCTTGTGGGGATTTGTTTTTTAGGTGATAATGTTGCTGAGAAGTCTTATCGCTTTAATTATAGAATCAAAGACCTGTATAGTTCTTTGGGAGGCTTTGAATGATTGCATTGAGATTTAGAGTGTGTTATCCCGTTAAAGAGTTACAAACCGCCTTAAATGGATTCTTAAAAAGGATCAAAAAGTTCACTTTTGAGCTTATCCAGCAATTCTCTATTGAAATTTTAATACTCTCAAACGTTCCCCCATTCGTTCCCCTAAAAATTAAAACCCTCGTAAACATTGCTGTCTACGAGGGTTTTTGTACCCAGGGCCGGGATCGAACCGGCACGGGTTGCCCCACTGGTGTTTGAGACCAGCGCGTCTACCAATTCCGCCACCTGGGCATTGCTTTTGAATGCGATGCAAATGTAGATAATTGTTTCATTCTCGCAAAACAAAATCTATCTTTTTTTGAAAAAAAGTAAAAGAAAAAAATCAGCACAAAAGACAGTACACGGCCGATGTGCTGAGTTTCACTTTATTAGTTTAATTTGGCATTGTATATTCTAAGCCTGCTCCTGGTCCTAATGGTAAGCCTAACAATATCCATCCCATCAATAATATTACCCATACGACAAAGAAAGCCACCGAATAGGGTAACATGGTTGCGATAATGGTTCCTATACCCGATTGCTTATCGTATTTCTGAACGTAAGCAATAATTAGTGCAAAGAAACTCATCATTGGGGAAATTACATTGGTTACAGAATCACCAATACGATACACCACTTGCGATAGTTCTGGAGAATATCCCATCAGCATAAACATCGGAATAAAAATAGGAGCCATAATCGCCCACTTTGCCGAAGCCGATCCCATCAACATATTTATTAGAGCCGATAACAGTACAAAAAGGATCATTAATGGTATCATACCAATATCAGCAGCCATTAGTGCTCCTGCACCTTTAATAGCCATGATTACTCCTAAGTTCGACCATTTAAAATAGGCTACAAATTGTGCCGCAAAAAAGACAAGTACATAATATCCCGCAAGGGTTTCCATGGATTTCCCCATTCCCTTCATTATATCCGCATCGGACTTAAAAACCTTAGCTCCAAATCCGTAAGCAATACCGCATCCACCTGCTCCTACAAACAATATCGCAACAACTCCTTTAATTAGTGGTGAGCTTAAGAATCCGCCATCTGGTCCGCGGAAAAATCCATTTTCTGGAACTAATCCCCAAATGGTAATGGCAGTAAGGAAAAGAACTACATATAAAGCCCAACGCAATCCACGTCGCTCTAAATCATTCAATTCATGAATTTCTTCTTTGTGATCGGCAGCATCTTTGTATACACCAAGACGAGGCTCTATAATTTTTTCGGTAACAAGCGTTCCGACCGTTGCAATAACAAAAGTTGAAACCACCATAAAATAATAATTGGCTGTTGGGTTTACGACAACTGTTGGATCTACTATTCGAGCAGCTTCCTGCGAAAGACCCGCTAATAAAGGATCAATTGTTCCCAAAATTAGGTTTGCTGAAAATCCCCCTGACACCCCGGCAAAAGCAGCAGCCATACCCGCAATTGGATGACGATCGACAGCAACAAAAATAATTCCAGCCAAAGGAATTAAAAGCACGTAGCCTACATCCGAAGCAGTATTTGACAAAATACCCGCCAAAACAAGTACAAAAGTCAACCACTTTTTCGGTGCAGACAATACCAGTTTACGAATAAGCGTTCCAATTAGTCCACTACTTTCAGCAATACCAATTCCTAACATAGCAACCATAACAATGCCCAAAGGTGCAAAACCCGTAAAATTGTCCACCATCTCAATTAGAATGCGATGCAGTCCTTCTATCGATAAAAGATTAACAACTTCGATGGTTTCTTTAGTTCCTGGATGAACAGCCTGCCAACCCAAGAGAGAAAACAAGCCTGATAATAAAATCGCTAATAAGGCAAATATTGCAAATAGGGTTGCGGGATGTGGAAGTGCATTCCCAAATTTTTCCGTCACAGTTAAAAAACGATCTGTCCAGCTTCGTCTTTTTTTGTTTGTTTTTTGCATGCTAGTTAGTAGGTTAAGATTTGATTTTACAAATCATTTTTTAAGATTGAATTACAAAAAAAGGGAAAATTGAAAGATACTGCAAATTCATTTTTCAATCAAAGCTGAAATCGTTTGCAAAACAAGCCTTAGATTTAATAGGTAATTTCCTAAGCACTATCATTTACCCGTAATTCCAACTGTAAATAGATAAGTATTTTCTATATTAGTATAAAGATTATTGATTTGTTATAATCTAGTTACGAAACTACATTTGATAACAAATAACAACAAAAACATAATCAAACTATCCTAATTATGCCAAATTTAACAACGAACTATCTTGGATTGGACCTAAGTAGTCCAATTATTGCAGCAAGTTCTGGACTAACCGATTCAATTGAAAAATTAATTGAATTAGAAGTTCATGGAGCCGGTGCTATCGTATTAAAATCTTTATTCGAAGAAGAAATCATTATGGAAATGGATGAGCAAATGCTTGCCATGACCAGTCGTCCGTATGTTTATCCTGAAACCTTCGATTATATGGATGAAGATCCTAAGGAAGATACCGTACGCAAATATTTGAGGTTAATTCAAGAAGCAAAATCAGCTGTTTCGATTCCAATTATAGCAAGTATAAACTGTGTTAGCGCTCAAAAATGGACCTATTTTGCTCAAGAAATTGAAAAAGCCGGAGCTGATGCCATTGAAATTAACTTGTTTGTATTGCCAACTGACATGAACAGAACAGGTGATGAAAACGAGCAAATTTATTACGACGTATTAAAAACGGTCAAAGAACAAGTTGCCATTCCAGTAGCATTAAAAATAAGCCCATATCATTCAAACTTATCTAATCTTATTAGTCGATTAGATGAAATGGCTGTTGATGGTGTAGTGATGTTCAATCGCTTTTACAGTCCTGATTTTGACATTAATAATTTGACCGTAACAAGCGGACAAGTTTTATCAAGCTCTGACGATTACAAAAACTCCTTGCGATGGACAGGAATTATGTCGGAACGCGTAAAATGTTCTATTGCTGGAACAACTGGAATTCACACATCCGAAAGCATTATTAAACACATACTTGCTGGAGCTGATGCAGTTCAACTGGCTTCCATCTTGTATAAAAATGGCCCTGAGTATATCGACATCCTTAACAAGGAAATTTTCTCATGGATGGAAAAGCAAGGTTTCAAGAGTCTTCAAGAATTTAAGGGGAAGATGAGCCAAAGTAAATCAAACGATCCTGCGGCATTCGAAAGAGTACAATTCATGAAGCAATTCAGAAACTTCGTGATGTAAATAAAAAGTCTCAAATTTTAATTATCAATATCATCAGAACCCGAATCTAAACAATTCGGGTTTTTTCTTGCCTTTATTTAGACTAGATATATGATAAAAATCATAGCCCATTGGGCTTTCATTTGTTATCTTGTTCAAAGGATGTAAAAAATCCAAAAACACAAACCACTTTTGACTAAGATCAAGCTTTTGTCAAAGCAAAAAACGAATACAACATGAAAGAATTTGGCGTTCAGGAAACACTACAAAGATTAGGCATAAAAGAAATTAACCAAGGGGTTTCAACCGGATCAAAATGGATTGAATGCAATGGAGCTGTAACCGAATCGATTTCTCCTATTGATGGATCTCTTATTGCAAAAGTTAAAAATGCTGATCGAGATGATTATGAAAAAGTTCTTGAAACTGCGCAAGAAGCCTTTCAAGTGTGGCGAAAAATGCCTGCACCAAAACGTGGTGAAATTGTTAGACAAATAGGAAATGCACTTCGAGATGCCAAAGATGATTTAGGCAAATTGGTAAGTCTCGAAATGGGGAAAATCTACCAAGAAGGACTTGGTGAGGTACAGGAAATGATCGACATTTGCGATTTTGCTGTTGGTCAATCACGTATGCTTTACGGATTTACCATGCACTCTGAGCGTCCAGATCACAAAATGATGGATCAATATCATCCTTTGGGAATTGTTGGCGTAATTTCAGCCTTTAACTTTCCTGTTGCTGTTTGGGCCTGGAACGCAATGCTTGCTGCAGTTTGTGGCGATGTAATTATTTGGAAACCTAGTTCAAAAGTTCCTTTGTGTGCACTAGCTTGCCATAATATCATTCAAAAAGTATTAAAAGATAACAACGTACCCGAAGGTGTTTTCAATTTGGTAGTAGCCAAATCATCGGTTATGGGCGATAATTTTATCGAAGACAAAAGAGTTCCGCTAATTTCCGTTACCGGATCAACGGCAATTGGTAAAAGAGTTGCTGAAAAGGTGGGTGCTCGCTTGGGCAGAACAATTGCCGAATTGGGTGGTAACAATGCAATAATCATGGCACCATCTGCTGATATAGACTTGGCAATTCCTGGTATTGTTTTCGGATCGGTTGGAACTGCGGGACAAAGATGTACCTCTACCCGACGCCTAATTATACACGAAGATATTTACGATGATGTAAAAAACCGTTTGCTAAATGCTTACAAGCAAGTGGAAGGCAAAATTGGAAATCCGCTTGACGAAAAAACATTGGTTGGACCTGTTATTGATGAAGGTGCTGTTGAAGTATACAAGAATGCCATTGCCGAAGTTAAAAAAGCCGGTGGCAAGATTATCTTTGGCGATAAGGTATTGGATGGTAACTTTGTTGTACCAACATTCTGCGAGGTTGAAAACCATTGGCAAATTGTTCAGGATGAATCATTTGTTCCTGTTCTTTACATCATGAAATACAAAACTTTAGACGAGGCAATTCAATTGCACAATGATGTTCCTCAAGGACTTTCATCTTCTATTTTTACGATGAACATGCGTGAAGCTCAAACCTTTATCTCTGCTGTTGGTAGCGATTGTGGTATTGCCAACGTAAATATCGGAACCTCAGGTGCCGAAATTGGTGGTGCTTTTGGAGGAGAAAAAGAAACTGGTGGCGGACGAGAGTCTGGTTCTGATTCTTGGAAGACCTATATGCGCAGACAAACCAACACAATTAATTATGGTGAAGATTTGCCATTAGCACAAGGAATTAAGTTTGATTTTTAGACACAACACACCAAACACTTACTTTTTATTAGGAAAATACCTCGGCACTTGTCGGGGTATTTTTTTGCACATAAAATTGCTTTCAATAAGATCTCAGAATATC
Source organism: Labilibaculum sp. (assembly GCA_016342745.1). GTDB lineage: Bacteria > Bacteroidota > Bacteroidia > Bacteroidales > Marinifilaceae > Paralabilibaculum > Paralabilibaculum antarcticum. Next base: position 227,132 of record JAEINT010000002.1, on the reverse strand, counting down.
CTACACATAATTTTAAAACAATCGATAAATTGTTAATTTTGATCAATCACTATACCATGCAACCGAATTTACCATGCTGAAAAAAATCCTAAGCTCTTTTTTAATCGTATTTCTTCTGGCAATCATTGTTTTAGGCTACTTGTACCTTCAAAAGCAGAAGGTTTACAAAGGTGTTGATCCTTTCTCAGCAATTCCGGTAAACTCAGAAATGATTATTCAATTTGAAAGTTTAGAACAATTAATTTCAAAATTGGAGAACAATACAGGGGTTTGGCAAGAGCTAAGCAAATTTGATGATATTGCTAATATTAACAAGAACCTTCAATTTCTTGATAGTCTGGTAAGCAATTTTAGCTCTGAAGGAGCTTTTTCATTAGATCGATCCTTTACCATGGCAAGTCATCTGCAAGGTAAAAATGAAATCGAATACCTCTACATCCTTCCCATAACGGACTATTTAGAAGAGAAAAAACTTCAGAATTCGATTATCAATTGGGTTGGACTAGAATCACCCGTTAAAGAACGATCTTATCACAACACAACCTTGTTCAGTATTCCTTTAAAAGATCCTAAAGCAAAAGGAATACACTTTGCATTTTCGAAAGGCTTATTTGTTGCCAGTAGATCAATGTTATTGGTAGAAAATTCGCTTCGCCAATTAAGTACCGAGAACTCAATTTCCAAGTCGAAAGGTTTTGAACAAATTAGAAGAACAGTTGGCAAAAATGTTGATGCAAACCTCTTTTTTAACCTAAAAACCTATCCTAAGCAAGTTTCTTTATCCTTAGATAAACAATACAGTAAGTTCATTCGCAATTATACGAATCTGGCAAACTGGACCGAACTAGATCTCAGTTTCAGAAATCGTATCATTCTGCTTAACGGATTTACTTATAGCGATCCTCAGCAAGGCAACCTGATGAATCTTTTTCTTCAACAAGAGCCAGTTAAAATGGAAATGGAATCCATCATTCCATCGAGTACCAGCATTTTAAGTATTTTGGGAATAGATGATGCTCCTTTGCACAAAGGAAAGTATCGTAAGTTTCTCGATCAGATGGGGAAATTGTCTGAATATCAAAAAAACATTAACGAGATTAAAAAGAAAACTGGCGTTGATTACGAAGAAGCCATTTATTCGATTGTTCACAAAGAGATTGGACTTGCCTTTTCGGAAGGATTAACCAACAAGCGTTTTACCATTATTAGAACCAAAAGTGCAAGCATTGCAAAGGAAAAGATGCTTAAAATGATTAACGGTTATGCAAAAAAACAACAACGCACATTAGCATATTACAAACGAACATATCAGCTCGACAAAGAAACTAGTTTCGATATTTTTCGATTACCTGAAGATCGCATTCCTGAAAAGTTATTTGGAAGCTTCTTTACGGATGCCTCATCGTCTTATTTCACCTTTATTGAGAATTACATGATAATGGGCCCGAGCATCGCTTCCTTATCGGAATTCATTCAGGAATCAGTTTTGGGAAAAACGCTTGACACCAACCAAAGCTATCAGGAAAACAAGGAGTATTTATCCAACAAAGCAAACTTCTATTTTTATACCTCAACACCAAAGGCGAATGCTTTTATTTCAAGCTTTTTAAATGCTGATTTACAGAAAGAGATAAAAAACAACAAAGAAAGTGTAAACAAATTTCAGGCAATTGGCTTACAGCTAAGCTCAAATCGAAATTTGATTTACAACAATTTATTTATTGAATACGACCCAGTTCTGGAATTAGCTCCTCAAACCGATTGGGAATCGAGACTAGACACTTGTTTTGCACACAAACCCTACCTGGTTCAAAATCATTACACTAAAGAGAATGAAATTCTGGTTCAGGACATAAACAACCAGCTGCATCTTTTGAATCCGTCGGGGCGTGTTTTATGGAAAAAAGAACTGGAATCTCAAATTATTGGTAAAGTTCATCAGATCGATTTGTTTAAAAATAGAAAACTACAATACCTTTTCACAACGAAAAATAGACTTCATTTGGTCGATAGAAATGGAAATAATGTCAATAATTATCCTGTAAAGCTTAAGGCAGAAGCTGTTCGTGGCGTTTCTATTTTCGACTACGATAAAAATAAAAGCTACCGCTTTTTTATTCCTTGTAAGGATCGAAAGATATATGCTTATACCAAAGAAGGAAAATCATTAACTGGTTGGAATCCTGCTAAATCTGAAAATGAAATAACCGGTGAGATTCAACATTTTAGAATTAAGAACAAAGATTATATTGTATACGCCGACAAGTATAGATTCTATATTTTAAACCGTCGTGGGCAAGAGAGAATTAAACCAAAAGTGCAGTTTTCAAAATCAGTGAACAATCCTTTTTATCTTGAAAAAGCAGTTGGTAATATTAGCGACAGATTGGTAACGACAGACAACAATGGAAACATTTATTACTGCTATTTAAACGGTAAAGTTGAAAAGAAATCTTTCACACAACTTTCCGAAGCTCATTTTTTTACTGCGGCCGACCTAAATGCCGATGGCAAAAATGAATACCTATTTGCAGATTACAACTTTTTGAAGATATTTAATCCAGCTGGCAAGCAAACATTAGATCAAAAATTTGATTCTAGCATTAGCTTCAAACCGAATGTTTATCAATTCTCTAGAAGAAATATTGAAATTGGAATTTGTCTAGAAAACGAAAATAAAATATTCCTTATTGACCCAAGTGGAAACAAGCACAAAGGATTTCCTTTAAAAGGAAATACGGAGTTCTCAATTGGATTTTCTAAAACAGGCAATAAATCCTTTAACCTTTATGTTGGAGACAATCGAAACTTCCTTCTAAACTATTCCGTACAATAATCGCTTTATCAAGAATAACGAGCCATTCATCTATTAAAAAAATCAACTTACTTAAGTCTTTGATTTTCTTACTATCTTGAATAAATACTTGTTATTTGAGAATGTACGATTAGGGTTTGTGATCCATAAATCGGTACATCTTAAAAAAATGTATATTTAATTAAACGACTATGATACTTAAATTTAAATCACTGATTCCTTTTCTTCTTGCCTGCATTTTAGCTTTATCCACTCAATCTTGTTTCGATGGAGACGATTACGATATGGATAAGCTATCTGACCAAGTTGACTGGACACCGAATATGATTGTCCCTGCTGGTTACGGTACTTATACTTTATGGTATTTATTAAACCAACACGAAGCGGACCCTGCCGATCAAACCATCATGTTAGATGCTGAAGGTTTTTTACACATTAAGTATTTGGAAGAAGATATTTTTACTTATAATGTTGCTGATGTTTTGGATTTTCCAGCTCAATCGGCCCTTAACTTATCTTATTCTTTACCAAGTTTTGGTGTTGGAATAGATTACGGATTACTACCTACATTCTCTCCTCAAACCGATCAAATTCAAATTACAACAGGCGGCTCAACGGCTATCACACTTTATGAGTTAGATCTGAATGCCGATATCCGTTTTACCTTATCAAATCCGCTAAACACAACAGTAGAACTTTTGGTTTCGATTCCAAACGGAACTGCAGGAGGAAGTCCTATTAACGAAACATTTACGCTATCTCCTAACATTCCAAATCAAGTAGAAATATTAAATCTTGCAGATCTAAATTTACTTTTCAACACACCATACACGACCAATAATGATGTGGATATCACTTTTGATATAAACATCCTAAATAATGGAAGTGGCATCATAACAAGCACTGGAGATCTTGGAATCAATCTTGAGGTTCAAAATCTTGATTTTGAATTGGCGCAAGGTGATTTTGGCAACCAAAGCATTCTTCTTGATGCTGGAAACATTGATATGGATGTTGATTTTTGGGATGATATAGAAGGAGATTATCAATTTGCCAATCCTCAAATATCTCTACACATGGAGAATTCGGTTGGTGTTCCTTTCCAAATAAATGCTGACATAATTGGCTACGCATCGGATGGAACCAGTGCTGCATTGAATCCTGACGCATTGCAACCAAACTATCCTAATGCTGTTTCAGCAACCAATCCTTTGGCGATTGATGCAATAACAGAAATCATTACCTATGATAAAAACAACTCCGATATTGTTGATCTAATGGCTTTACCACCATCAGACAGATTAGAGTACATGGGCGATATTACCTTAAATCCTGTAGGTGCAATTGCTCCTACCCCAACAACTCCAAACCTAATTAGTAATAATTCAGCTATTGGTGTTGATATTGAAATTGATATTCCTTTGGATTTTACTGCAAACAAACTAATGCTGAGAGACACTATTGAGGATCTTGACGTTAGCGATGCTGATAAAATAATGAATGCAGCCGTGGTTATTGTTACTGAAAATGGATATCCGCTTGACGTAATGATTGATAAAATTTACTTTACGGATGCAGCATACAATATAATTGATGAAATTACAGACAATGAGGTGATAGATGCAGCTACTGTATTTACCACGGGAGCAAAAATTGGTGAAGTTGATCCTAGTTCTATTAAGGAAGTTGAACATCAAATTAAATTGACTCAAACACAGATCGAAAATCTAAATAAAACCGAAAACCTAATTATTAACGCTAGTGTGAGCACAAGTAATGGTGGAGTTCCCGTTAAATTAAAGGGAGATTATGAATTGAAATTCACCCTCTCTGTTCAGGCACAAATCGACCTTAATAACTAATCGCACTAACCATTACCGACCATGATTAAATCTATTAGTAAAACTATTTTAGCTGGATTATTCTTTTTACTGCTTGCAGTTCCTGCATCGGCACAAAAAATGAACAGCACTTTGTATTTTTTGCAAAATGCTCCTCAAGCAAATCAATTAAATCCAGCGATTCAACCTGAGTGCAAAGTATTTGTTGGCTTTCCCGCATTAAGCTCTGTTTATTTAAATTATAGCAACAGTAGCTTTGGCTACAATGATATTATTACCGATGGAACAGGTATCAGAAAAGATTCGTTGGTAGTTGATGTCAATGGTTTCCACGATGCCTTAAAAACAACCAATTTTATATCAGAACAATTCGAATTGACTCTTTTTGCACTTGGAATTCGGGCTAAAAAGTACTTTTTCACTTTAGACATAATCGAAAAACAAGATACTCGCTTTAGCTTCGACAAAGAAATGATCACTTTTCTAAAAGACGGGAACTACGATTTTAGAGGACGTACTGCTAACTGGGGAGGCCTTGGTTTAGATGCAAGTTATTACCATGAAGTTGCACTTGGCGTGTCTAAACAAGTCAATGATAAGTGGACTGTTGGGATCAAAGGAAAAATTTTATTCGGTGTTGCCAACCTTCACATGGAAAATTCGGACATGTCCGTTTTCACCTCCGCTACAGGAAATGAGATTGTACTCAAATCAGAGCATCTCCTTCGTGCTTCCATGCCAATTAATCAAATCGGAATCGATTCTGACGGATTCGTTAATGATATTGATATTGACGGGAATGATTACGATGCAGATTTCTTTGCAAACACAAGCAATAAAGGTTTTGCTGTCGATCTGGGTATGACTTATCAAATGGACGAAAAAACTCGTTTATACGCAAGTATATTGGATATTGGATCTATTAAATGGAAAACAGATGGTCACGAATTTTCTCAAGATGGTTCGTTTACCTGGACAGGTGCAGATTGGTCGCAATCGGGAAATTCAAATGATCCTAATTACGAAGAAATAGAAGATGTTTTCGAAGATTTAAGTGATTCTATTGCTGATCAATTTCGAGTTTCGAACAATATCGATAGTTATTCTGTTGGCTTGCCAACAAAAATCTATTTAGGAGGAACGCATCAACTAAATAAAAAGCTTAATGTTGGTGCATTAAGTCGTACCGAAATATTTAATGGGAAAGTGCAATCAGCATTAACTTTTTCAGCAAATGCTCGCTTCTTTAAAAACCTAAGTACATCGCTTAGTTATTCGGTTGTAAACAATTCTTATAATAACATAGGATTCGGCTTATCGACCAAATTAGGTCCAACACAGTTTTATGTTGTTAGCGATAATGTTATGGCTGCAATGAAGCCAAACAGTGCTCATTTGGCAAATATTCGTTTTGGTATCAACTTCCTATTTGGCTGTAAAGACAAAACAATAGTAAGGAATTCTTGCTCTTTCGAGGATGAGATTAAAAACGAGAAAAAGCGTTTGTACAAGTAGAAAAAAATTCAAGAAACTCCCTATGGGGGTATTTACATTAATTCAAATTCAGGACTGCCTTTCGGGGCGGTCTTTTTTTTAGATAGTAATTGCGAAAGGAAAAACTGTGTTTGTGAACATGCATAAAGCACTTGCAAGAGGAAAAAGACCATTTGCGTTGGAAATAATGCATTTGCGGAAGGAAAAACAATGTTTGCAGAAGGAAATAATGCGATTGCGGAAGTGCAAAGAGCATTTGCAAGAAGAAAAAGTCCGTTTGCTTTGGAAATAATGCAATTGCAAAAGGAAAAATAAGGGTTGAGGAACCGCACAAGGCATCTGTGAAAGGAATAAATACGATTGTGGAGAAAACAATGCATTTGAAAACTTGAACAAAAAACTTATTGCAGAAAACTATCCCCCTACTAATGCACAAGGTCTAAAAGACAATGCCAAAGAACAGTTGAAAAAAAAATGAAATGCTTATATTTGCCTTTCAAAATAGAAAAGTATGTTCAAATTTATAATCATAGCGATTGGGGTCTTTTACCTATTGAAGTGGATTCTGAAAGCAATTTTCCCATTTTTGGTTCAAAAAACCGTTAATAAAATGCAGGAAAAAGCTAATCAACAGCAGCAGCAACAACAGCCAAGCAAAAAAGAAGGTGAAGTAACCATTGAAAAACCTTCTGACACAGTAGGAAACCCTCACAAAAAAGACATTGGCGACTATGTTGATTTTGAAGAAGTAGATGAATAAATGGTAAGCTAATAGCTGTTGGTGGTTGGCCATTAGCTTTTTAACATTACACTCACCTAAATTTATTATTCAAAATATCTATAAAAACGCTATAAATTAATTGGATGTAAATCCATTGAATCGTATTTTTGCCTTTCATTTTGGAAAATATACAATGCTAATAGCCAATGGCTAAAAGCTAATAGCTTAAAAAATTAACCTCAAAATATAAGATTTATGGCTCAGGAAGATGTTTTCAAAAAACTGGTAGCTCATTGCAAAGAATACGGATTCGTGTTTCAATCATCAGAAATTTATGATGGTTTAAGTGCAGTTTACGATTACGCACAATTGGGCGTTGAATTGAAAAACAACATTAAAAAATACTGGTGGGATTCAATGGTTAAACTACACGAAAACGTAGTTGGTATCGATTCTGCAATTTTTATGCACCCTACCATTTGGAAAGCTTCGGGCCACGTTGATGCTTTTAATGATCCATTGATTGACAACAAAGATTCTAAAAAACGTTACAGAGCTGATGTTTTAATTGAAGATTTGATGGCGAAGTACGAAGGAAAAATGGACAAGGAAGTTGCCAAAGCTAAGAAGAAGTTTGGTGAGAGTTTCGACGAAGCTCAATTCCGTGAAACCAATCCTCGTGTATTGGCTAACAAAGAAAAGATGGATGCTGTGCATGCTCGTTTCGTTGAAGCTTTAGATAAAAATGATTTAGCTGAATTAAAGCAAATCATTATCGATAATGAAATTGCTTGTCCTATTTCAGGAACTAAAAACTGGACTGATGTTCGTCAATTTAACTTGATGTTCTCAACAGATATGGGCTCTACTTCTGATGGTAGTAGCAAAATTTACCTTCGTCCGGAAACTGCACAAGGTATTTTCGTTAACTACCTTAACGTACAGAAAACAGGTCGTATGAAAATTCCTTTCGGAATTGCTCAAATTGGTAAAGCATTCCGTAATGAGATTGTTGCTCGTCAGTTTATTTTCCGTATGCGTGAATTTGAACAAATGGAGCTTCAGTTCTTTGTTCGTCCGGGCGAGGAAATGAAATGGTTCGATAAGTGGAAAGAAACACGTATGAGCTGGCACAAATCTCTTGGGTTTGGCGAAGACAAATACCGTTTCCACGATCACGATAAATTGGCTCATTACGCAAATGCAGCTACCGATGTGGAATTTAAATTCCCATTCGGATTTAAAGAAGTAGAGGGAATTCACTCTCGTACTGATTTCGATTTGAAGCAGCATCAAGAATTTTCGGGTAAGAAAATTCAATACTTCGATCCTGAATTAAACAAAAGCTATACACCATATGTAGTTGAGACTTCAATTGGTGTTGACCGAATGTTCCTACAAATTATGTCGGAAGCATATCAGGAAGAAAAAATTGAGAAAGAAGATGGCAAGGTAGATGAGCGTGTAGTTCTTCGTTTACCTCTTGCTCTAGCACCAGTTAAGCTTTGTGTAATGCCATTAACAAAGAAAGATGGTCTTCCTGATAAAGCTCGTGAAATCATCAGCGACTTGAAATTCGATTTCAACTGCCAGTACGATGAAAAAGATTCAATTGGTAAACGTTACCGTCGTCAGGATGCTATTGGTACTCCTTTCTGTGTAACTGTTGATCATCAATCTTTAGAAGACAATACGGTTACTATTCGTCATCGTGATTCTATGGCACAAGAGCGTGTTGAGATTTCTAAATTGCACGATATCATTGAAAATGAAGTAAGTATGAAAAAATTATTCAAGCAATTGAAATAATCTTTTATTACAGATATAATAATGGCCATTCTCTTGAGGATGGCCATTTTTTCATTATAAATACAACGTAGTTGTTATATTATTGTAGCTCCCAAGCATAAGTTGAAACAATTCCTCGAAGAGGATCCACTGTTTTTATATATCTTTAAATAGCTAATCTCTACCTACATGACCAAACTAAAATTCGCAGGCATTCAAATTAATACTATTGATGCAAAAAACATTCAAGAACGGGATGCAAATTTAATGCATGCAAGCCAACTGATTAATGAGCTTGAAGCTGTTGATTTAATAGTACTTCCTGAGCTTTTCACCTGTGGATATTCTCGTGAAACTTTTGCCAATTTAGAAGTGTTGGCCGATGATGAACAAGGAAAGAGTTTTCGAGTATTCTCTGAATTGGCTAAAGCCAAAAATTGTCACATATGTTTTGGCTTTCCCCAGAAAAAGAATGGCAAATACTATATCTCCCAAGCCGTTATTAATCCATTTGGAGATATTAAAGTGATCTACTCGAAACAACACATGGCGCAATTCGGAAATTCGATGGAAAAGGAATTTTTTGAGCGTGGAGATGAAACCATCAGCTTCGAAATAAAAGGCGTAAAAATCGGTATGATGATTTGCTACGACATGCGTTTTCCTGAATTATCAAGAAAAATGGCCTTAGAGCATGAGATTGATTTCTTACTTCATCCGGTTGCTTTTTCAAAAGACAACAGCTTTCCAAGCTGGTCTCATTTTGTAATCACCAGAGCACTCGAAAATCAAATCTACCTGCTTAGTTTAAATCGAGCGGGAGCAGAATATGGTAATTCTCAATTTTGTCCTCCATGGATCGATTACAACACCTCACCTACCATTTTAAAGGATAATGAAGATGTTATTATTGGGGAAATTGACACCGAAGTAATCCGTAAAGTGCGTGAAAAATATCGCTTTAGAGAAGACAGGAAGAATAATTATTAATGATTAATTTCATACTCCAGATCAGAATAAATAATTATTTTAGTGCCACTTAAACACAATCACACTAAATCACACACTAACAATGAAAAACTTACTCAGCCTACTACTAATACTAGTAGTATCTACATGGCAATCTGCAGCTTGTACTACTGCGGTTATCTCTGGTAAACACACCAAAGACGGTCGCCCAATGATCTGGAAACTACGCGACACCGAAAGTTTCGAAAACAAAATGAAATACTTTACCGATGGAGAATATCCATATATCGGCATGATCAACTCCAATGATGAAAAGGGAGAACAAGTTTGGGGGGGCTCCAATTCTGTTGGTTTTGCGATCATGAACTCAGCATCTTTCAATGTAAACATGAGCGATACGACTTCTTTTAAGGATCAAGAAGGAAGGTTCATGAAGCTTGCACTGCAGAAATGTGCTAACCTAGAAGAATTTGAGCAATTGTTAAAAGACAGAGAGAAACCAATGGGCCTAGCTGCACACTTTGGTGTTTTAGATGCTGATGGTAATGTTGCTTTTTATGAAGTTAACAACCAAACATTTACCAAATTTGACGCGAATGATCCTGCTCAAGCACCAAACGGCTATATCCTAAGAACAAATTATTCATTTACTGGTAAAAAAGACATTGGCTACGGCTTTATTCGCTTTCAAACTGCTCAAGATATTTTTTATCAAGCCGATGCTTGCGGTAATATGAGTGCTCAGACAATCATTCAGAATTTTTCAAGATGTTTAAAGCATCCTGTATTGAAAAGAGATTTCAGAAAAGAGTTTGAGACTGTTCCTTATGGTCAAAACTTTGTGAACTCAGGAGATTTAATCACTCGTCACGGATCCTCATCAATGATCTTAATTGAAGGAATTAAAAAAGGCGAAGAAGCGAATATGAATACAATTTGGGCTCAGATTGGTTTCCCAAATACTTCAATTGCACTACCCGTTTGGGTAAAAGGTGGAGAAAACCTACCGAAAGTGCTATTGGCTAAAGGAAAAGAAAACTGTCCTTTAAATGCGATGGCAATGGAACTAAAAAACAAGTGCTACCCAATTAATCGATCAGCAGGTTACAAATACCTAAATATTTCAGAACTAATCAATTCAGAGAAAACAGGTATCATCCAAAAATTGGAATATGCCGAAAAAGAGCTATTCAAATTTACTGAACTGAATCAAGAAAAGTGGCGCTCAAAGAAAGTTTCAAAACAAGATATTGAAGAATTCTACAATTTATTGGATAAATTTACTCTAGACACCTATGGTGGAATAATTGATGCAAAGGAATATCTAAAAATTAATAAGTAAATAAGAATTGAGTGTTTAAGTTTCTCTTATATCCAATTCTTTGGAAAATTAGACATCTTACAACTTTAAGTACCCAAGACACTTTAAATACTTTAGGTACTAAAAAATATTAAGTGAAGCACAGAGCAAAATTGTTCTGTGCTTTTTGTATTTTAGAGCCTTAAATTGAGAATTACGAATTAGCAATTACGAATTACAAAATGAATTTTAAGTCAATATTTAAGTCCGCATTACCACATCTGGTTTCCATCATTGCCTTTATAATTATAGCATTCATTTATTTTCAGCCTGCGTTGGAAGGAAAAGTGTATAAAAAAGGGGACTCGATAAATGCTTGGGGAGCAAAGAAGGAAATCATTGATTATCGCAAGCAAACAGGCGAAAATGCATTGTGGACCAATTCTATGTTTGGAGGTATGCCCTCTTACCACATCAATGTAGATTATCGTGCTAAGGACATGTCTGTCTTTAAGCAAATGATGGAATTTAACACGCCAGATCCAGTAAAATTCCTTGTCCTTTACATGATCGGCTTTTACATTCTTTTAATTAGTTTACGAGTAAATCCATGGCTTTCCATAGCAGGCGCAATTGCCTACGCCTTTTCAACCTACTTTGTCATTATTATTGGTGCTGGTCATTTATGGAAAGTAAATGCGCTGGCCTTTATCCCACCTGCCCTTGCGGGGATCTTATTGGTTTTCCGGGGTAAGTATCTTTGGGGAGGTCTGCTCGCAACTTTCTTTCTCATCATGGAATTGTATTCCAACCACATTCAGATGACCTACTATTTTGTGATCATGGTATTGTGTCTGGTCATTTTTGAATTCTATTATCAATTAAAACAAAAGAACTTAGCCCATTTCTTTAAAGCTATTGGTATATTAGCCATCGCATCTATTATTGCACTGGGTGTTAATTTCACCAACTTATACAACTCATACGATTACACGAAATCAACAATTCGCGGGAAATCAGAACTTACCTTAGGCGATAAAGACAACAAAACTGCTGGAGTAGATAAAGATTATGGAACTTCTTGGAGTTATGGTATTCAGGAAACTTTAAGCTTTCTTATTCCGAATGTAAAAGGTGGAGGCGGTTCTCCACAAGAAGGCATGCAAGTGTTGAATTACATTAACAGTGGCCAAATGAAAAGTGTTGGCGATTATTACGGCCTAGAACAAGTTGACAACCATCATTATTGGGGAAATCAACCTTTTACAGTTGGGCCTGTTTACATCGGAGCAATCATTATTTTCCTTTTCTTTTTAGGCTTATTTATTGTTGGTGGTCGTTTAAAATGGGGATTATTAACAGCTACCATTCTGGCAATAATGCTCTCTTGGGGACATAATTTTCAGGGATTAACAGGAATCTTTTTCGATTACGTTCCTTTGTACAATAAATTTAGGGCTGTTTCGTCAATTCTTATCATTGTTGAGCTTTGCATGCCTTTATTGGCCATACTTGCGGTTAAGAAAATTCTTGAAGAACCAGAAGTTTTAAAAAGCAAAATAAACATCTCATCTCTAAAAGTAAATGTACTCGTTATTCCTGCAGCCTTAACTGCTGGACTTTCCTTACTACTTTACCTGTTACCTACTTTAGGATTAGACTTTCTGAGTGAATTCGAGCAAGGTTATTTCCAACAAATTAGTCAAGCCAATCCAAATGCGATGGCATTTATTACTCAAATCCAAAACGATTTGCTTGATGCCAGAATAGCTATTTTTAGGGCCGATGCCTTAAGAACTATCCTTTTCATTGGTCTTGCCTTGATTGCTTTATTCGTTTTCTACAAAAAATACATCAAAGCAGAGCTTTTTATTGTTGCGCTTATTGTTCTTATTGTGGCCGACTTGTATCCAATCAATAAGCGATTTACTACAAATGACAATTTTGTTGATAAGAAAGATTTGAATTTAGCTTACATGCCAACCATGGCTGATTATCAAATCCTTCAATCTGAAATAAAGAAAAAACCTGAGCTGCAATCAATCGTTAAGGATGCGGTAACGAAATATACACGAGAGCATAAAAAGTCGAGTGATTACGAAAAAGTAGCTGCGCAGCTTTGGGCAGTAACCTACAATACCAATTATCGTGTGTTTGAAAAAGCAGGTTCACCATTCAAAAATGCACGAACTTCTTACTATCACAAGTCAATAGGAGGTTACCATGGAGCTAAACTTCGTCGTATTCAGGAATTGTACGATTATCACATCGAAAAAGGCAATGGGAAAGTTTTGAACATGCTTAACGCTCGCTACCTAATTACACAAGGTGAAAAGGGATTGCAAGCCAATTTCAACCCAGATGCTTTAGGCGCTGTTTGGTTGGTTAATTCGTATAAAACTGTAGCCAACTCGAACGAAGAAATAATGGCCTTACACGCTTTTAATCCTGCAATAGAAGCTTTGGTTGACAAACGATTTGAAGATCAGTTGCAAGGATTAAATATCGTTTCAGATTCTACTGCAAGTATTAAAATGACTGAATATTCGCCAAATGCAATTACTTACGATTACAGTGCAAAATCGGAACAAATAGCGGTATTCTCAGAAATGTATTACCAACCTGGTTGGAATGCATATATTAATGGAAAAGAAGCCAAACACTTCAGAGCAAACTATGTATTGAGAGGAATGCGACTGCCTGCAGGAAAGCATCAAATAGAATTCAAATTTGAACCAAAAGCCTATTTTATAGGTGAAAATATTTCTTTGGCAAGTATGATTCTGTTCTTCTTGCTGTTAGCAGGAGGAATTGTTATTAGTTTTAAAAACATCAGAAAAGAGAAGATTTAAAATGAGTAGGTACACACGAACACAACAGTTTGTCAACTTTATGCAGAAAATTGTCTTTTTGCATATTGTACTATTTATAATGCGCTTATTCTATTCTTTACTGGAGAAACTAATCCGAAAAGATAAACGCATTGCCTTATTTTTTCTTACTGAAAAGCACTATTTCGATAATTCGAGATACCTTTTTGAATACATGCGTGAGAAAAATGATTTCAACAGTATCTTATTCACTTCGCACAAATCCTTGTATCGAGAATTGAATGAAAAATTCCCTGGCGAAGTAGTTTATGCCTGGTCCTTAAAGAGCTTTTTCTTGTTCTTGAGGAGTAAATATGTGATTCTTTCATATGGCATTAGTGCTGCGGCATTTAAACCCTATTACTTGCATGAAAAGTGTAAGGATATTATCTATCTTGGTCACGGTACACCAATGAAAAAAATGGGTTTACAAACTCCTGTGTGGCGGAAATATGGGAAAGAACGTCAATTACAGAAATACACGTATATGGTGGGCAGTTCTCCACTCGAACAGATGATCCATGCAGCCGGTTTCAATATCGACATGAACAATGTTTGGGTAAGTGGCTTGCCTCGAAATGATTATTTGCTGCAGGATATTAGTTTAAACCCCGAACTATTAGTTGCCAATCCAATTCTCGATCGAAAAATCATTTTATATGCACCAACTTGGCGCGAAGAAGGTCATAAAACACACTTTTTCCCTTTCGAAGATTTTGATGCAAAAAGACTTTCCGCTTTTCTAGAAAAAGAAGATGCTTACATTTTAGTTCGCGGTCATAAAGAAGACATTAAGAGAAATACTGTTGAGAAAACACATGATTTTTTCGCAATTGATCGAGTCATAAAAGCAGATCAGGATCGCTTTGAAGATGTGTACCAACTGTTGCCTTACGTTGATGTATTGATAACCGACTATTCCTCTCTATGGATTGATTATTTACTCTTGGATCGGCCGATTGTATATTTACCTTACGATTTGGAGGAATACAACGAATACAAAGGCTTCTTTATTGATTTTGATGAGAATACTCCTGGTGCAAAACCATCAAATCAGAAAGAGTTTATAACACATTTGCATCGATATTTCGACAAACCACAAACTCATGCGAAATGGCGTAAGAAAATTCGTGATTTGTATCACACATATCAAGATGACAACAGCTGTGAACGAGTTTTTCAGGAAATTAGAAAATTGAATCAATGAACCTAAACAAATACTCCAAACCAATAATTTTCTTGACCACCCTTTTGGGATGGATCTTTATTGTTCCCCTCACTTTTTTGATTCCGAAAAAAAGAAATCGAATGGTGCTTATGGGCGCAAAAGATGGTTTTTTTATCGATAACGTAAAATTCTTTTTTCTTTATTTATCCGAAAAAGAAAAAGATCAGGACTTCTATTTGTTAACCGCCAACAAAGATACCTACGACACGCTGTGCAAGGAATATGACAATATTCTGTATTATCCATCAGCGAAAGCTTACTGGATTATGCTTCAAAGCAAAGTTTTTGTTGTTGACAATTTTTCGTGGATGGACAACTGCCGATTTCAATTGTTTTGGCGAGCTAAAATCATTCAGATTTGGCATGGCATTGGCTTCAAAAAAATACAGCGCAGTAATAAGTTCTTTATTCAGGAAACCAGCTCCTTATATCGTCGTTTTATTCTAAATTTTGTTGGTAAATTACCAAAATATCAAGCCCTCATCTCAACAGGTGAATTTTTCACAAAAGAATTTTTTAAACCTGCCTTTCTATCCGATCATTTTATTGACACTGGCTATCCTAGAAATGATGTGATTGTAAATCCTGATAAGTATAAAAATGCACTAATCAACTCAGATGTTGAAACCATTAATAAAGTGGCTGAGATGCGAAAAAATGGAATTAAATCGATTCTTTACGCTCCCACATTTCGCGATACTGGTGGCGATGGCATTTCTGATGGCATTTTAGATCTGGAAAAGCTGAACCAGTTTGCTTTAGACAATGGCTTTGTTTTTGTATTTAAACTGCATCCACTGCCACAATACAAGTCGATTAGCGGCGATTTCGAACGAATTATTTGGTACGATAATGTAAAAGATGTTTATCCTTTTCTACCAGAAGTAGATGGAATGATTAGTGATTACTCTTCCATTTATATGGATTATATTCTTTTAAATCGACCCATCTTTTTCCTTTTGTATGATCGTGAGAAATATGAAACTAAGGACAGAGAATTGCACACTTTCTTTAATGATTTCCTTGTAGGATCGATTTCCACAAATCAGGAAAAATTAAAACAAGATTTGCTTTATAGCTTCACAGAAAAGGATGAATTTGTACAAGAAAGAACTAGAATAATCGAGAAGTCGTACTTGAATACAGATGATAACAGTTCTCAAAGAATTTTTAATTTCATTCAGGAACATTATCTTCGCAAGAACCAATAAAGAAAAACTATGAAGAGAATCATCACCTTTGGAACATTTGACCTTTTTCACATCGGGCATTTAAAAATATTGGAACGTGCTAGAGCACAAGGTGATTACTTAATCGTAGGTATCTCAACTGATGCTTTGAACTACTCCAAAAAACAGAAAAACCCGATCTATTCTCAACAAGATCGCATGCGTATTATTGAATCGCTTAAAGTAGTTGACGAAGTTTTTTACGAAGAGTCGCTAGAGCTTAAAGGAGATTACATCAAACAATTTAATGCAGATGTTTTGGTAATGGGAAACGACTGGGAAGGCCGTTTCGACGAATTCAAATCGCTTTGTGAGGTTGTTTATCTTGAACGCACTCCATCTATTTCTACTACCGAAATAATCGAAATCATTAAAGAATAAATCTTTAGCATTTAAAATTTCAATTGCTTTTTCACAAACTCATTAAAGTCTGTGGAGATGTGTAATGCGTAAGAAAGTGCAACATACAATCCTCCAACTAGACTTGAACGAAGTACAATATCCACAAAATAAGAGTCCATTCGTGGGAGTAAGTAACCAGAATAATAAGCGACTAAGGAAATCAATACAACCAAAAGGTACTTTCTATTGAGCGGCTGTAGCTGGTACTTATTATAGAGAAATAAATATTTCGCCAAATTAAATACTAGGGTTGATAACAAGGAAGCAATAGCTGCACCATTTATTCCCCAAATTGGTATCATTATTGCATTTGTGATGATCACTAATAGACTATATGATCCCATAAAAACTGTCTGCATTTTGTAGTAGGGAGAAGATTGAATGATCACTCCACTCACTCCAGAAAGCATCTGAATTACATGAGCGAGGCCAATAAGAAATACGACGTACCTACCATCTACAAATTTATCAGTTACAATTTCGAATACATTATCGATATTTACCCAAATCCCAATAAACAAGAGGCATCCAAGCATAAATTGATGCAAACCACTTTGAGAGTAAATCTGCGAAATTGTACTTAAATCGTTCCTTTTCCATGCTTCGGCAATTACAGTACTCGATATTTTCCGTAAAGTCCTCGCTGGCATAGAAACCAACACGCCAAAATAAGACATGATACCAAAAATACCATTTGCTCCTAAGCCAATGTAACTTACAATCATGATTCGATCGATCTGATTGGCCAATTTATCGCTCAAACCATTCAGAATTCCATACAAAGACACACTGGTGATGGATTTTCTAAGTTCAGGAGTTATAAATTTTAAATTGGATGCAAAAGAAATCTGACCTCTCCACCACAATAGCATAAACAAAAATACCGTAGGAGAACAGTAAGCCAAAACGTAATAAAAAACAAATTGAGAAAAATCAATCAGCTCAAAAACAAACAATAGAATAAAGCTGAGGTTGAATAATTTAAATACAATATCTCTTAACATTGTTCCCGAAACTGCATCATACATGACCCGATTATAGCCTTCAAAAAGATTATAAAACAAGGTGAAAAACACCAATGGAATCAAGTAAATAAGGTAATCTAAGTACAATGGCGATTCTTCACTATACATATTTACCGCAACAGGTTGCAAGATAAAATAGCTGATTAAAGAAAGTACAAAACCTGCCATTCCTACCCAAAACAAAATAAAGAGATAGCCGTTATGGTTTACATTTTCGTTGCGAAAATAAGGAAATAATCGAGCAGTTACATTGTTAAAGCCAAGCGTAGAAAACTGGGCCGCAACAGTTGTTATAGCACCCAGCCATATAATCAATCCAATTTGATCGGTTGCAAAAAATTTAGGAAAGAGAATGCCTGTATTTACAAGCCCCAAAATGGCTCCAATATAGGAAACCACAGTTCCTTTTATAGTTTGTTGACGAATGATTCCCAAGCTGTAGAATTGAATTAGAAATGGATTTAATTACAAATTTAACAAAATAGATTTCTTGTGAAAGCGTTTCAAAATGAGAGTCTCATTCAAATTCAAGCACGTAATGATATATTTTGAATGAAAAATTGTATTTTCGCATGACATCCAGTCAAATTTTGCTTAACATTTGATCTAAAAATCAAATACAATTCTTTAATTTCGTTTAGAATGACATACAAAGAAAAAGGTACAAAACGTAGACTTCGTTCCTCATATATTACTTCGGTTATTAGTATTTCATTGGTTCTTTTCATGCTAGGATTAATGGGTTTACTGATCCTAAACGCCAATCAACTATCCAATTATGTGAAAGAAAATATTGGTGTTTCTATAATCCTAAAAGACAATGTTAAAGAAGTAGAAACACGTCGTTTGCAAAAAACATTGGATGCAACAAGCTATGTAAAATCAACTGAATTTGTCGATAAGGAAACAGCTGCCAAAGAGCTTCAAGCGGAATTGGGCGAAGATTTTATCTCCTTTTTAGGTTACAATCCCCTACTCGCTTCAATTGATGTAAAACTTTACGCTGAATATGCCAACCCAGACAGTATTGCAGTAATCGAAAAAGATTTTAAAAAATTCAGCCAAGTACAGGAGATTTCTTACCAAAAATCATTGGTACACCTTGTTAACGAGAATGTAAAACGCATCAGTTTAATTATTTTAGGCTTTAGCGCATTGCTTTTCATTATCTCTTTTACACTGATTAACAACACCATTCGCCTTTCCATTTATGCACAGCGATTTATTATTAACACCATGCAATTGGTTGGTGCCACTCGTGGATTTATTCGCAAACCCTTTATGGCTAAAACCCTAATGCAAGGAATATTGGGTGCATTAATTGCCAATGCAATGCTTTTAGGTGTAATCTATTTTTCACAAAAAGAATTAAGACAGGTTATTAATTTTACTAATGTTGAAATGATTGGTGCCTTGTTTCTAATCATTTTATTGATGGGGCTTTTTATTACCTGGATATCAACCTTATTTGCTGTAAATAAATACTTAAGTCTAGAATCAAGATCTTTGTATTAGCAATTGCCTTGATTTGCAATACCGATCTTATTGGTCGCATTTGCTATAACATAAGGCACTTTAAATAGTTTATTGTATTTTTGATCTCTAATTGTCAAAACAGACAAAATTTTCACACATGAACAATCAAGATAAAAAACTCGATTTTGCCCTTTCAAAAGAAAACTACAAGCTAATTGTAATTGGTTTCGTAATTATTATTGTAGGATTTCTATTGATGATGGGAGGCGGATCGGATGATCCTAATGTCTTTGATGAAAGCATTTTTAGTTTTAGAAGAATTACTTTAGCGCCGATGGTGGTCTTGTTTGGTTTCGCTTTTGAAATCTACGCCATCATGAAAAAGCCTAAAAAACAATAAATCTTTTTAATAACATTCTAATAGCTGCCAATTTTTCAATTGGTTAGCCTTCTATTTATTATTGTATGAACTGGATTGAAGCATTACTTCTAGGTTTACTGCAAGGATTGACCGAATTTTTACCGGTTAGTAGCAGTGGCCATTTGGAAATTGGCAAAGTACTTTTAGGTGTTAACGCCGAAAATAATTTAGCCTTTACAGTTGTTGTTCATGGCGCAACTGTTTTAAGTACCATCATAGTCTTTCGTAAAGATATTTGGGAACTTCTAAAAGGTCTTTTTTGTTTCCAATGGAACGAGTCGACCCAATACGTTTCTAAAATTGCCATTTCTATGATTCCAATAGGAATTGTTGGTGTGTTTTTTAAAGACGAAGTAGAGGCAATCTTTAATACCGACCGAATTTTATTCGTGGTTGGCTTTATGCTTTTAATTACGGCCACATTCTTAGCCTTTACCTACTACGCCAAACAAAAAGAAAAAGAGATTTCCTTTCGTGATGCTCTACTTATCGGCATAGCCCAAACTTTTGCTATTCTTCCTGGTATTTCAAGATCTGGAGCAACCATAGCAACTGGCTTATTGTTAAAAAATAAGAAATCTGAAGTTGCTAAGTTCTCTTTCTTAATGGTTTTGGTTCCTATTATTGGGGAAAACATACTTAGTATTTTTAAAGGAACCTATACATCACAAGGATCGATAGAATTAATGCCACTTGTTGTTGGTTTTATTGGCGCATTTCTATCTGGTTTATTGGCTTGTAGCTGGATGATTAAGTTGGTGAAAAAAGGAAAACTAATCTATTTTGCAATTTATTGCCTTCTTATCGGACTTATTGCTATTTTTGCAGCCTAATTTAAAAAATGGGTTCTCCCACTTAATCCGATTATAGATGATTCAATTTGAGACTGATAATGATTTTCAAGAAGGGGCATTACTTCTTTTCAATAAGCCTTATGAATGGACTTCGTTTGATTTAGTGAATAAAATAAAATTCAAAATCAAGCATAAATATCACTTCAAAAAAATTAAAGTTGGACATGCTGGAACTTTAGATCCTTTAGCAACTGGGCTCTTAATTGTTTGTATAGGAAAGTACACCAAAAAAATAGATTCCTACCAATCTCAGGTAAAAGAATACATTGCTACTTTGCAATTGGGTGCTACAACTCCATCATTCGATCTCGAAACCGAAATAGATGAAAAGTACCCGACAGAACACATTACCAGAGAATTGATTAATGAAACCTTAAAAGGATTTATTGGTGAAATTCAGCAACGACCTCCCGATTATTCTGCTGTAAAAGTAAATGGCAAGAGAGCTTACGAATATGCTCGCAAAGGACAAGAGGTAGAAATTAAGATGAAAACTTTAGCGATCGATGAGATCGAAGTTTTAGAATTTGATCAAAACAGCTTAAAAATAAGAGTTGTTTGCAGCAAAGGAACCTATATAAGAGCCTTAGCCCGCGATATTGGCCAAAAACTGAATAGTGGCGCACACTTAACTGCATTGGAAAGAACTAAAATCGGCGATTTTCACATCAACGATGCCCTTGAAATTGAAGATTTTATAAAATTCTTAGAAAATTTATAACTATCTTGCGATCTTTTCGTAAAAAGGGAAGCTTTGCCCTTTCCTATTAACAAAAAACCAAAAATAAAAGTCATACTGCATTATGAAGTTATCGAAGTTTAAATATAAATTACCTAGCGAACTTATTGCTTTACATCCAGCATACAACAGAGATGAATCTCGCTTATTGGTGCTTCACAAGGAAACTGGAAAAATCGAACACAAAATTTTCAAAGATCTTATCGATTACTTTGACAATGAAGATGTTATGGTTTTTAACAATACCAAAGTTTTTCCTGCTCGTTTGTATGGTAACAAGGAAAAAACAGGTGCTGAAATTGAAGTATTTTTGCTTAGAGAATTAAATCGTGAGCAAAGACTTTGGGATGTATTGGTTGATCCTGCTCGTAAAATCAGAATTGGTAACAAATTGTATTTTGGAGATGATGATTTATTAGTTGCTGAGGTAATTGACAATACAACTTCAAGAGGAAGAACACTTCGTTTCTTATACGACGGACCTTACGAAGATTTTAAAAAGGCACTTTACGGATTAGGTGAAACACCTCTTCCTAAATTTATAGATCGTGCTGTTGAGCCAGAAGATGCTGAACGCTACCAAACTATTTTTGCTAAGCACGAAGGTGCTGTTGCTGCTCCAACTGCTGGAATGCACTTTAGCCGTGAGCTAATGAAACGTTTAGAGATTAAAGGAGTCGATTTTGCAGAAGTTACTTTGCATGTTGGTTTGGGAAATTTCAGAAGCGTTGATGTGGAAGATTTAACCAAGCACAAAATGGACTCAGAACAAATCGAAATTAACGATTTGGCGGTTGAAAAAGTAAACAAAGCAAAGAAAAAGAAGAAAAACATTTGTGCCGTAGGTACAACTGTTGTTCGTACTTTAGAAACCTCTGTTTCTACTATGGGAACGCTTAAACCATTTGAAGGATGGACCAACAAATTTATTTTCCCTCCATTCGATTTTCATGTACCAAATAGTATGGTAACCAATTTCCACTTGCCTCTTTCTACTTTAATGATGATGGCTTGTGCTTTTGGAGGATACGATAATGTAATGGCTGCTTACGAAGAAGCAATCAAAGAAAAATATCGTTTCGGAACTTATGGTGATGCAATGTTGATTATATAATCAAAAGATACTTTCAAAAAAAGGCTGTTGAATTCATTTTCAACAGCTTTTTTTTATTTACACTAAACAGTATTCGTTTTTTAAATTATTATTATATTAGCTAACACTTATTAATAATAATTTAAAACAGATATGGAAAATCAAATTACCCTTCAGAATAGTGATAAAAATTTTGTAGCAACCTTACTTTTATGTTTATTCTTAGGAGGATTAGGTGTACATCGTTTTTATACAGGTAAAATAGGAACTGGTGTATTAATGCTATTAACTTTAGGTGGATTAGGTATCTGGACTCTAATTGATTTAATTATTATAATAGTTGGAAGCTTTAAGGATAGCAACGGACTATATATAAAAGCATAAGTTTATTTAAACTAAAAAAGGGAGATCAAATAATTTGATCTCCCTTTTTTTATTCTTTAGAATTTACCATCCAAGATGAAAAAACATTCAAGTAATTCCAAAAGGACAGAATCAACTCTTCTGACATATCTAATTTTGGTAAAAGTATCTGGTAACACTCCAACCAAACAATTCTTGCTTCTTTCGTGATTTTAAAATTCGCATGACGATTAATCATTTTTGGTTGGCCTCTATTCTTATTGAAATACTCAGGACCACCCAATATCTGTATAAAAAAATCAGACGAACGTAATTTAGCGGCTTCGAACTCCTCATCTTCTTGTGGAAACAAAGGATTGAACTTGCTCAATTTAAGTAAATTGTAATGCTCATCAATTAATTTCCTGATTCCACTTTCGCCCAAAACTGTTAATATTTCTGGACTTGGTTTTGTTACTTCTGGTCTTTCACCAAACTGATAATCACTTATTTTTAATTCCATTTCTTATTTCCAATTATACTTTGCTAAGTAAAAATATCAAATTTCATTCATTTTTTAGCGATACAAGACAAAAAAGACCTAGATCTCTTATTTATTTTTTCCTTCGCTAACAATTCCGTAATTTTAATTATCAATAAAGTGAGGCTCCTTTCTCTCTAAAATTGTTTAAACGACTCTATAATCTTTATTCACTAAAACCTATGCATTCAATTGCAAAAAACAATTCATCACAAATGAAAAGACTTCTTATTCTATGCACGATAATGGCTTTTTTTTCAACAAGCGCCATTTCTCAAGATTGTACAATTTATATTCCTAGTGATGTAGGCACTGAACTTCATTATCAAATGACCAACGCAAAGGGGAAAGTTCAAGGCATTTATTCTCAAAAAATGATTTCCATCAAAGAAAATGGTGGCGAAACCATTTATGAAATGTTACAAACCCATAAGGATCCAAAAGATTCTGAAAAAATCATCATCAAAGATACCATCAGCTTTAGATGCAAAGACAATGTTTTTTATATCGATATGGAAAAATACCTGAATCAGAAACAGATGGAAGGCTTCAAAGGAATGGAAGTAAAAATCACCACTGACGATTTAATTTATCCACCTAATCTATCACCAGGAATGACTTTAAAGGATGGCTCTATCAATCTTGAAATTGGCAATGGCATTATGAATATGACAACCAACATTCTTAATCGAAAAGTAGATGCGCTTGAAAATATCACAACAGCTGCAGGTACATTTAAATGCTACAAAATATCAGAAGATGTGCAAAGCAAAATGGGCTTTATAAAAGTGCAATTGCACAATGTTGCGTGGATTGTTAAGGATATTGGTACCATTCGAAGTGAATCGTACAACAAGAAAGGAAAATTAGATACGGTTACAGAACTCGTTAAGATCATAAAGTAAAAAAGTTCAAAGGAGAAAGGGACACTTTTAACTTTCTCCTTTTTACTTTAGACTTCCTAATTCATTATATTTCTTGGTTTTCCTTGTAACCACAAACGAATGTTCTCCACTACAATTTCAATTCGTTTATCGAAGGACTCGTTTGTTGCAAAGGCCAAATGAGGAAGCATAATCAAATTGGGAGCAGTAAAAAGAATGTGCTCCTTCTCCAATGGTGGTTCTTTCTCATAAACATCTACTGCGGCACCTGCAATTTCACCATTTTCCAATGCTTCGCACAGTGCTTCGCTGTTTACAACTGGCCCGCGAGCCGTATTTATTAAAATAGCCGAAGGCTTCATTTTTTTGAATTCCTCTTTACCAATAAATCCTTTGGTTTGATCGGTTAATGGTACGTGCAGAGAAATAATGTCTGAATCCTTTAGTAAATCCTCCATAGAAACGAATTCAACGCCTTCTACGCTCTTTTCACTTCTATTGTAGGCAATCACTCTACAGTTGAAAACCCTTGCAATCTCGGCCACTCTAAGCCCAATTGCACCAGCTCCTATAATCCCAAGTGTCTTGCCATTTAATTCGGTTCCCAAAAAGCCAGCTCTATCGCCTCCAAAACGAGTGATCGCATCTCCAGCAACTATTTTTCTATAAAGCGATAAGATCATTCCAATCGTTAACTCAGCTACTGATTCTGTAGAAAATCCTGCAGCATTACTAACCAAAATGTTACGCTCATTGCAAGCATCCATATCAATATGATCGACTCCTGTAAAAGCAACCGATATCATCGAAAGTTTTGGACAAGCTGCAATAAAACTCTTCCGAAGCGGAATGTTACTCACAATAACTGCATCAGCACCTTCTGCCCTTTTAATCAACTCTTCCTCATCCTCATTTCGGTCGGTAAAAAATATCAATTCGTGTCCTAACTTATCAAATTCAACACGCAACTGTTCATATTTACATGCTGTAATTCCAATGGGTTCAAGTATAGAAAATTTCATTATTCTGAAGTATTTGATTGATTTCTTAATTGCGATCTAAAGTAATAATAGATCCTTAATTTTTGATATGAACCATGAGATTTTTTATAGAATTGGGCTATCTGTCTAAACTCGACTTCATCTTTTTGGCTTGATCCAAAAACGAAACACAAAAGATCAAGCTGATAATATATTCAATGAACAATTCAATTTGATCATGTGTAATTCCCGATTGAACGATTTAAATTTCTGTTTTCATTTTTTTTCTTTCTATTTGTAGGTAACAGCCATAAAAAGATAAGGATATGATCAAACATTCAGCTCTTTACGAGAAACTTCAGAAGCAATACCTTCAAAACTGGACAATCTGTTCGGAACAATTCCCTGTATCCGGGAAACGCTTTTCCTATTTCGAAAAACGAATTTGGGAAATGAAATTTGATCGTTTCCTTCATGTGATAAAAAAAGAAGCGAATAATGAACATCCTGACAAAAATAGATTATTACAACAAGTCCAATCGTTTTTTAGAGAAGCACTAAACTATTCTAACGAGCATTTGCATTTCATTTTTTCGGATGACATGCTTTGTGCCACAAAAAGTTTCATTCAAAAAGCCTGGGAATTCGATTCTAATTTAGGAAACGAAGAACTTTTTCAGGCTCTCCGGAATGTTTGGATCATGCTAGGATTGCAATCATTTTTTGGAAAAAAAATACAAATAACACCATCCTTTTTAGCTTACAGCCTACTCTATCCTTATACCGACAACCTAATAGATGATGCAAGTATCAGCAAGATTGAAAAACTTGAATTCTCTGAACGATTTGCTGCTCGTCTTTCAGGAAAACAAGTTCATGCCCAATCGGTATTGGAAGAAAAAATTTACGATTTGGTAAAGATGATAGAAGGAGAATATGAGCGACAAGAATTCCCTCAGGTTTATGAAAGTTTACTTGCCATTCATGAAGCCCAAACCCAAAGCTTGACCTTGGTGAATAATAAAGAACTAATAAGCGATACAGAATGCATGAAAATATGCATCGAAAAAGGTGCTAGCTCGGTTATTGCAGATGGCTATTTGGTTTTAGGAGATTTGAATGAAAAACAGTTTCATTTTCTTTTCGAATACGGAGCATACCTTCAAATCCTCGATGATCTACAAGATGCTCGACAAGATTACCTCGACGATATTAAAACCTGTTTCTCGAGTAATTTACCTTACGGCGATTTGGATAAAATGCTGTGCAAAACCTATTCTCTTGGAAAAAAATTCCATCAGACTTTACAGGATCTTTATCCCAACGAAATTGCTTTTCAAGGGCTAATTAAAAGGAGTTTTGGCTTGCTGTTTATCGCTTCGGTTTTTGAAAATAAAGACGATTTTAGCTCCGAGTTTATTCAAAAAATAGAGAAACATGCTCCTTTTCGATTCTCATTCCTGCAAGAACATCAAAAAGAATTAAAACCTTTTAAGGATTTAATGATGCAAAAAATGGAGGAATATCGAGACAAAGAGTTTGTAAAAATATAATCCTATTCTTAAACGGAAAGTGCTCAGAATAAAAAAGAAAGCAATTAATAGCAAGTATAAAATATTCAGGTACCTTTATAAACGGATTACATATCTTTTGATATCAATCATTCACTATTATTTTTGTTGATGAGCTTTAAATAGCAATCTATCATCACATTAGCAGACTTCATATTTATAGTTGAGTTATCAGTAACCAATCCTTCCATCAGAGTACTAAAATTTAGTACACCTAAGGACTTTTAGCAAAGTGTTTACGTTCATTTTGATGACACCAATTGAATAAGTATGAATAGTAATTCGAAAGATTACTCTGGCGACAATTACATCACCACATCATTACTTCTTACAACAGGAATAGGAAATCGCCTATTTTCTTCATGCCTTTCTACTCGATGCTTTCTCTGAGCATTTCGATTTTTCAATACTCATTTATATCATTTTACTGATTTGATCAGCAGTTTGCCATGCTCCGTTTCGAATAGAAAATTGGAGCTGAATTATTGTAATAATCACACCTAACAGGTACTCAATCAAGAAGTCCTGTCTCTATAAAAAATTTACAAACCAAAAGTTAAAACATGACTGTACAAGGAAAAAAAGAAGTAACCATTGTT
Source organism: Labilibaculum sp. (assembly GCA_016342745.1). GTDB lineage: Bacteria > Bacteroidota > Bacteroidia > Bacteroidales > Marinifilaceae > Paralabilibaculum > Paralabilibaculum antarcticum. Next base: position 199,950 of record JAEINT010000002.1, on the reverse strand, counting down.
GGCGGAGGTAGTAGCGCACATATTTTGATTCCTTTTCTTTCCGGGGCGGGTTTCACAGTTAATATTCTCACCAGAAAACCAACGGATTGGTCCAAGAATGTAGATGTTCAATTGCATTCTATTCATGGAGAGATTCAAGAAGAATTTAATGGCAAACTCTCAAAAATTAGTTCAGATCCTGCTGAAGTTATACCACAGGCCAGCTTTGTAATTTTGTGCATGCCAGTATGCAAATACCGCATTGCGCTTCACAATCTCGCGCCTCATCTTGCGAAAGACAAAGAAGTATTTGTAGGAACAATCTACGGACAGGCAGGTTTTAACTGGATGGTAGATGAGATCACGAAAAAATTTGATTTAAGCAAGATCACAACTTTTGCTATCGGTTTGATTCCATGGATTTGCAGAATTATTGAATATGGTAAAATCGGTGTGACCTACGGCTGTAAGGAAGTAAACTTGGTAGCAGTATCGCCAGCAGATCGTTTCACCGAACTAAACGAACAATTCTTAGACAATATCTGTAATAGATGGTTGAAAAAGGGTGCTTTTGTGCAGGCTGACAACTTTTTATCACTAACCTTATCGGTCGATAACCAAATTATTCACCCATCACGCTGTTATGGCCTTGCACTTAAATGCGATGGCAAATGGGATAAGAAAGAAGATATTCCTTATTTCTATCGCGACTACGATCAAAAATCAGCTGATTTATTGCAAGACTTAGACAAGGACTACTCTTTAATTAGAGAAGCAATCAAAGTAAAGTATCCTAAGCAGGAATTTAAGTATATGCTTGATTACATAAGTTTGGAACGACTTACTTACAAATCAGAAAACACTGATATTCGTGAGTCTTTTACTACTTCGCATACTTTAGGCGCCATTAAACCTCCTACCGTACAGTTGGAAAGTAGCGAATGGGTTATCGACAAAGATCACCGCTTTTTTACGGACGATATTCACTATGGCCTGTGCATTGCAAAATGGCTTGCCGATCAGTTGGTACTTGAGGTTCCTACTATCGACAACATCATTTCATGGGCTCAAGAATTGCGTGGTGAGGAAATCATCGAAGGAAAAAAAATGCTATTGGATAGTGAAAGCCTAACAAAAGAGTTCATCTCTGGAATTCCACCAGTTTATGGAATCACTAGCTTGGATCAAATTGTCAACTAGTTTGTAGGATCTAGATCACATAAAAAATTCGCTAAGCATACAAGCAATATTGTATCCTTAGCGAATTATTTTTAAAAGCTATTTGTACTATTTAGAAATTAAATTTACCATTTGTATTCATTGCATCTGCCTCTGGAGTCAATTTTTCGATTAAAAATAAATACAAAGTACTTTTACTCCAAAGCAATTGCTTACTACGATTAGAAAAAAACGATGACCAAACTGTCCGCATTATTATTTCATCTTTTCAAATTTCACCTATTCCCTTACAAATTTTCAAAAATAGCTTTAATAAAGTCTTCCATACCGCTCTGAATGATGCTTTTAGATTACAAAAACAACACTAATCAATCGCATAGGAACGAACAAATATTTCAAATCATTATTTGCTCTTGAGGTTTATAGGGCAAGGTAAAATAGAATGTAGAACCTATCCCTTCTTTACTTTCAACCCAAATGTTACCACCAAGCATTTCCACGTACGATTTAGATATGGCTAAACCAAGTCCAACTCCTTGACGGGCCATTTCATCTTCAATATCTGCTTGAATAAACCTTTCAAAAATGGCTTCTTGCCGTTCTTTCGGAATTCCAATGCCTGTGTCTTTCACATAGAATTCCAGCATGTCATTCTTTCGATGATAACCCAATTCTATCGATCCATTATTGGAATATTTTATTGCATTCTTAACCAAGTTGGTTAAAATGGCAAAAACCTTCTCTCGATCTGTTTTTACAATTGAACCTTTTGAGTTCAATGTATTGTTAAAGCTAAGTATCATTCCCTTCTCTTCGACTTCGGGCTTAAAAAAGCTATGGATGTATTCAATTTGTTCATTAATGTTTGCATCACCCATCTCTAATTCCATCAATCCCGATTCGATTTTTGAAATGTCGATAATATCGTTGATGATATTTAGCATCCGCTCACCACTTTTCTCAATGATATCGATGTATCGTTTTTTCTTATCCGCTTTAAGCTTTGGTGTTTTAAGCAATTCTGCAAAACCCAAAATACCATTCATTGGTGTTCGAATTTCATGGCTCATATTGGCAAGAAAAGCAGATTTTAAACGATCACTTTCTTCCGCTTGTTCTTTTGCATTTGTTAATTGCTTATTGGTTTGATTCAATTCTTCGTTTTGATTAGAAATCTCTTCTGCTTGCGCTTGCAGTATTAACTCAGCATTTCTTCTTTCCGAAATGTCGGATACTGATCCAGCCACGCGAATCGGTTTTCCATCTTTATCTCGAACAGATTCCCCTCGAGCAAATAACCAAACATAGTCTCCACTCTTCTTTTTCATTCGAAATTCAACTCGATAAGGAAGATTCTTTTCAAAGTGGTTTTGCAAGACCTCCGTAACCTTATCAGAATCATCAGGATGCATCCACTTGACCCAATTTGAAATTCGAGCTTCCACCTCATCAGGTTTATAACCTAAAATTTCATACAAACGATCGGACCAATAATATTCATCACTTGCCAAATCATCCCAATCCCAAATGGCATCATTTGAACCTTTTACGGCCAAGGCAAATCGTTCTTCGCTACTTTTCAGCTTTCCAATCGTTTCTTGCTCCTTTGTAATATCATGAGAATTGTAAAGCAAATAACTTTCCCCATCTTCCGAATTAACTATTGGAATATAAGTAGTTTTGGAATGATATACTTTCCCGTTAAGCGCTATACTTTCTGTATACTCTATTTGTTTTTGACTATCAATTGCTTGTTGGTAATAATCGATTGTATAATCAAGGACATTCCGATCTAAAAAAAGTACTTCTACAATTAAATTTTTTAGGCTCTGCCCAACCAAATCCTTCTCAGTAAGATTCAAACCAAATTGATTAATTTTATTGATGTACGAATTATTTGCGGCAACAACTTCAAAGTTCTTATGCCCAAGATATTTTGACAATAGTTGCGAATCTTGGGTGTTATTAAATATCGCTGACAAATGGTTCTGACTGTCCTTTAATTTAACTTCCATTTGTTTGCGATCGGTAATATCCGTAAAGGCAATTGCTATTTGATTGTCGCCAACTTTCCAGGCATTGATGTTATAATAACGATCCAATTCAGCACCATAATTTTCACAAGTAACTGGTTTCCCCGATTGGTCAACATTTTGGTAGGTTTTAAGCCAATGATCTTCAACAACTCCAAAAATATCTTTGGCACATCTACCAATTAGTTCTGATCTTTTTTTGTTTACCAATTTTTCAAAGGCAGGATTTACTTCCAAATAAGAATAGTCGATTGCATTGCCATTTTTATCGTAGGTAAGTTTAATAACCTGAAACATTACAATCATAGAATCGAAAATATCTTTAAAATCGTAGCCCAAATTTGTAGCTTCTCCTTCAGGATTGCTTTCGTGAAATCTCCCTTTGTTAAATTTCATACCTATTTAATTTCAAAATGATTTATACAAGTTAAGAATATTATTTAGAAATGATTTGCACTATATCAACTCATCTAACAATTTAAGAACCTTTTCAATATGAATACAAAAGTAAAAGCCACTCCCCGAAGAGAATGGCTTTAAGAGTATTATAACTTGATATGACTAGTTGTTCGCAGAGGCTTGCAATTCACCTTCAGCTTCCTTTTTAAGAATTCTTTGATCTACTATAAATGTAGCAATGGGAAATAAAGATGCAGCTAAACAAATGAGTGTCTTCATAAAATTCCACTTCTTTTTTATGGCATAATAGACTACCCAAAGGCTATATAAGATGAACAATATGCCGTGAATGCTTCCGACAATCTTATTTGGTAAACCCATCTCAAACCCATATTTAAGAATAATGGTTGGAATTAATAAGAGGAAAGAGATTCCTTCCAGAATAGCCAGAATACGTAGCTGACCAAGAATTGTGCTTAATTTCATTCTATTTGTGTTTGTTTTAATAAGTTTACAGTCACTGAAACTACAAAAGCAATTAATTACATACTGTATTTAATTCCTGATAATCCGATAAGGATGCACTTGGAATGTTTTGTGTATCCAGGATTTTAATGCAGGTTAATGTTTCGTTCCTGTCTACCTTTATTTCCACCAAGTCAAGATTATTACTCAAATCAAGGTCAAAAAGTGAGTTACTAGAAATGTATAGGTGCGTTAGCTTTCCATTGTATTCCAGGTTAATGTTTTCAAGTTTATTATCAGAGATCAACAAAGTTTCTATTGCTGTATTGGTCGTAAAGTCAACCGTTTCGAGCTTATTAGATGTCAATAAAACATTTCTAAGATTGGTAACTCCATCGGTATCTAAGGATTTCAAATCATTATTTCTCATGTGCAGAACCTCTAATGATTCATTGTGAATACTGAACTCCTCCAGGTAATTCCACGATAAATCCAAATCTCTTAGGTTTGTCGCATTCGAAAGTCCAACAATTGAGCTGCTTAAGGTAAATTCATTCGACTGCATATCAACAAAAATTAAATTGGTATTCTTGCTAAGGTCAATACTGGAAAGTCTATTTCCGATAAGGTAAATCGTATCCAATAAGGTATTGGCGCTTAAATCGATATTCTCTATTTCTTGGTTAGCCGCAGAAAGAAATTTCAGATTCTCGAAAGCTTCGATTCCCGTTAAAGCAGCTATTTTACCAAAGCTAGCCGTAAGGTTTAAATCCAAACGATTCACTTTTTCAGCATCTGTTTTTAAGATCTTTTGGTTTACGATCCCATCGGAATCAATGCCTTGCTCGATTAGTTTCGATTCAAAACTAGCATCGGGAATGGCAATGTATAACTCTTCTTCCGGATCTGGACTGTTGCTGTCACTTGAACAGGCAACAAACACGCAGCATGCTACGACCAATATTGTATTTAGGATTCTATTTCTTTTCATGTTGTTGCTTTTATTTTATTTAAAGCATTAAAAATATAACTTATTATTTATAATTAGTCTTAAAAAGAATAATTAACCTAGAAATAACATTTTACTTCGGCTTTTGTTCTTCGCAACCTTACTCAACATCCCATATTTTAACGGTATGATCGCTACTGGCAGTTGAATACCACTTTCCATTGGAACTGATATCGCAGCCTAAGGCCAAATCATCATTGTGTTGGGTGATGGTTTGCAGAATTGTCTCGCTTTTAATGTCCCAAAGAGTGGCTACAATATTATTTACAGCTCCTTTGTAGCCAAAATGATATTCCAACACTTCCCCGAGCATTTTCTTATCGGTTCCTCCTGCTACAAGTCGATTGTTATCGATAAAGACAACTGAATGGAGAGCCTGATTTTCACCTTTAAGCGTATGCAGTAAATCCCAGTTCCTGGTATCCCAAATTTTCACCTTTTTGTCGTCGGCACCGCTTGCTAGCAATCTCCCATCTGGGCTAAAGGCTAAACTTAGAATGCTTTGAGTATGTGCCTCAATGGTATGCAGTAATTGGCCCGATTCAACTTCATAAACTCGAATGAAATCATCATTCCCTGCGCTAAGCAAGAGTTCCCCTGAAGGATTAAAAACAACTTCCCAAACATCATGCTCCGAGTCGTGAAACTCATGAACAATTTCGCCCGTATTCGCATTCCAAATGGTTACTTTGTTGTCGTTGCCTCCTGCAGCAATTAAATCCCCAGAAGGGTGATAAATTACCGACCATAAGGTTCCTTCGTTTCCCTCTAGCACCTGTAGCAATTTCCCCGACTGCACATCCCATATTCTTGCTTTTCCATCGTAAGAACCTGTACAAACCGTCTTTCCATCAGGACTAAAATCCATGGATGGTGTTCCGTATGGGTGTTTTAAATTGTGGATCACTTTCCCATTCTGTCTTGACCAAATTTTCACATTGTTCTCTAATCCGCCACTAAGCATGAGGGAATCATTGGGGCCAAACTTTACCTCCCAAACCTCATCGGCATGTTTTGTGAATTCCTGATTAAGCGTGAGGTAAGTAGCATCCACAAGCTTTGCTTGATGGAACAATTGTTGGTAAATCAATGCTAGCATACCAATGAATAAAAGTCCGAGTATCTTGTATTTCTTTTTCATGCTTTACTGATTTTTTGTTTCCAATTTGTTTACCACTTCTATTGCTGAAGGCAATGTTGGATCTATGGTCAAAGCTTTTTTGTAGCATTGTAAAGCCTTTTCTTTATCGCCAGTTTTTAGGTAGGCTTCGCCCAAACTGTCCCACACATTGGCATCGGTAGGATGTAATTCTGCATTAGCCTTTAAAATGCCAATTGCATCGGTAAAGGCATTGCTGTTTAGAAAAGAATAACCCGCACGATTCAAGATCGTATTTTTTGCTGGATGATTTCCCATGGTTTGGTTGATTGCTTCGACATAGGCAGATGCAAACGCCTCTTTTGATGTGCTTTCGATGTTAGGAATTACGCCCACGCCTTCCCAATTGCTTTTGCTGACTGGGTGAATTGCTTGGATATAAGGAACTGAAATGCTAAAGTTCTGATTGATTGGCATGCGTTTGGTTCTGTTCGCTCCGCCTCGTGTTGTTTCCCCAATGATAAGCGCGCGGTTTAAATGTTTTAGGTTGTAAGCGAAAGCTTCGGCTGCCGAAAATGTTTTCTCACTTGTCAGGATAAAGAGTTTCATGTTGGGTAGTCGTTTGCCATCGATCTCTTTTTCTGTTCTGAACTCTTCTGTCTCCTTATTGAATCGAGAATAGAAGGTGTTTAAGAGCACTTCTTGTTGTTCAAAGAAATAACTACTCAAAAGCTTCACAGTAGACGGCTGACCTCCCCCATTCTCTCTTAAATCGATAATCAAGGCATTGGTATTGCTTAGAAATGCAAGTGCTGCCTGATAGGTTTCTTTTGCAAATGCTGCATCGGCAAAATATTTGATGTTTAGGTAGCCAATATTCCCTTCGATTACCTTAGCAACTTGCAAGCCGTAGTTGGAACATTGCATGCCTTTGCGCATCTTGTTTGCCTGCTTTACACTATCGGCCGAGCTTAGGATTCTTTTGCTGTTTGCAATTCGTCGGGGTTCAAAATTTAACTTTAAATGCTTGTCTTTGCTAATGCCTTGAAGGTCTTGCGTTAATCTTTTAGCAAAAACTTTCGAGCTGGTAATTCCATCGTAGTCTCCCGATGCTAAATTGCTTTTAATGGCTGCCGACATCTTCTTTGCCACATCCAAATCGACATATCGTTCTAGCAACTGCTTTTCTACCGTATCGATAATCTTTACAATTTCAGTTTTCTTTAGTTCTACAGGCTTGTTTTGTGCAATGGAACTGCTCGAAAGTCCCATTATCAATAGTATCAGTAGTGCTTTTATCTGTGTTTTCATTCTTTCCCGTTTTTGGTTTACCTTTATTTTCCTGTAAACCTAAGGCTCTGTTTCTAATGCTCCTAAGTTTATACACAAACGTAGCTTTAGAGCATTCACACAGTGTTTTATTCCACTCAAAAGCAACTTGTGCAGAAAATAGACCTGTTCGTGTAGAAAATTGGGCAGTACATTCAAATTGTTATAAAATGAGCTGTAAATAGCTTTAATTTGATCCTATGATATCATTTCTCAGAAAATACAAAAGCATTGTTTTCGGCTTCCTTATAAGTGCCTTACTGGTCTTTTTGCTCGACATTTTTGATGCAATCTTAATCGACAAAACTGAAATATTGGCAAATGTTATGGCCTTTGGCTTTTTGTGTTCACTTATCAGCATCCTGATTTACAAAGCGCCTTATATTATTGCGAACAAAGCCTTTGTATTGAAAGTATTCGGCTTGCTCTTTTCGCTTGTGCTGATTCTCACCATAGACAACCACATGAGAATTGAGGACAATCCGGTAACGATCGTTCTGATTGTTGTTTGGGGAGCGCTTAGCTTGCTGATGTTAGCACCAAAGATTCTGTTCAAGTACAAATATGCCCTTCTTTTATTTTATGGCTTGGTGCTTGCCTATTTTATGTACCTAAGGGTTTTTACGGCTGATAGTTCGGTTTACTTTCAGCAGCAGAAAGAAATTTTTATCCTTTTACTCTCTCCCTTTTTTATCATTATTTATTTGTGGACTTATCAGCAATGGAAAGGAATGGAGCAGCTTAAAAATGAAAAGGGGAAAGCCGAATTGGAGTTGTTAAAAAATCAGGTTAACCCACATTTTCTTTTTAATACCCTGAACAACCTTTATGGCTTAACGGTTGAAAAAGCCGATGAAGCGCCCGAAGTTGTGCTAAAGCTATCGGATATGTTGCGCTATACCATTTACAAAGGCAAAGAAGATCGTGTAGCCTTGAAGGATGAGGTGAGCTACCTGGAAAATTACATTTCCCTGCATAAAATCAGGTACCAAAAACAAGTGGATATTCGTTTTGATAAGGAAATCGCGACAGATCTGAAAATTGCTCCCCTTCTTTTTATCATTCTGCTAGAAAATGCCTTTAAGCACGGAGTTGAGAGTTTAACCAATGAGGCCTATGTTCATATTGATTTGAAAAGTACCAAGGACAGCCTTATCTTTCAGATTGAGAACAACTATGAGCAAACAAAAAAGGCAGCCACAATTGGCATTGGATTGGACAATTTGAAGAAACGCTTGCAATTGATTTATCCAAACCAACACCAACTAAGCATTGAAAAAGGGAAAACCAATTTCAAAATTAGATTAGAACTACAAAAGCTATGATTAGATATGTTATTATAGATGATGAGCCCATTGCGCATCGGATAATCGAAAAATATTGTGCCGATTTGCCGCATTTGGAGAAGAAGGGAAATTGCTACAATGCTTTTGAAGCCATGCAGCTTTTAAACGAACAGGATGTTGATCTTTTGTTTCTCGATTTGAACATGCCCAAACTTTCAGGCTTCGATTTTTTAAGAACACTATCTAATCCGCCAAAAATAATTGTAACAACGGCTTATGCCGAGTTTGCCCTAGAAAGTTACGACTTGGATGTTGCCGATTATTTGTTGAAGCCTTTTGCTTTTGATCGTTTTGTAAAAGCGGTGAACAAGGCCCTTAGTAAAACGATGTCGCAAGCTGCAGCACCCCTTTCTCCTGTTGCCAATACAAAGTCTACGCTCTTTTTAAAGGGAGATAAAAAATTCCACCAGATACAATGGGATCACATCTTGTTTGTGGAAGCTTTTGGGCATTATACGAAAGTCTATTTAAAGGATGAGATGATCCTGAGCAATCAGAAAATTTCAGCTTTAGAAGAATTGCTGCCTAGCGATCAGTTTATGCGGGTTCATAAATCCTTTATCGTGGCAACGGATAAAATTAAATTTATTGAGGGCAACCGACTTCGCATTCAGGAGCATGAAATTCCCATTGGTCAAACCTATAAAAGTTTGGTTAGCAAACTTTATAATTCCTAAATCAGAAAGTGTAACTTGAATGGAATTAGTTTTATTAGACAGAAATAAAATCCATTTTTTTAAAAGATAGATGATGAAAATAGCAGTGGTTGGAGCAAGTGGAGCAACAGGAAGATTATTGGTTAAGCAATTGCTTGATGATGGACATCAGGTTAAAATTCTTGTTCGGTCGGCTGATAGCCTGCCGGATTTTTTGAAAAATCAGGAAAACTTAAGTGTAAAAGAAGCGGCTATATCTGAGCTTAGCGATGCCGATTTGGAACAGTTCGTAAGCACTTGCGATGCGCTTGCTTCCTGTTTGGGGCATAATCTTACTTGGAAAGGTATTTATGGAAAACCTCGTAGATTGGTTACCGATGCTACCCGCAGATTGTGCCAAGCGGTAAAGGCAAATGATTCGGAAAAGCCCATTAAATTTGTGCTGATGAATACCACTGGCAATAGAAATCGGGACGTAAAGGAAGCGATCTCTTTTGGACAGAAGTGTGTGATTGGCCTTCTTCGCCTGTTGTTACCTCCGCATGTTGACAATGAGCAGGCTGCTGATTATTTACGAACTCAGATTGGACAAAACAACAAGGCAATAGAATGGGCTGCTGTTCGTCCGGATGGTTTGGTTGATCATGAAAATGTTAGTCCTTACGAGATTCATCCTTCACCCACGAGAAGTGCTATTTTTAATGCGGGGCAAACAAGTAGAATAAATGTTGGTCACTTTATGGCTGATTTAATTACCGATGAAAACTCGTGGGCTACTTGGAAAGGGCAAATGCCAGTGATCTATAATCGTACTACATTGGAAACGGTTATTGAATAGACAAATGGGTTTGCGTAAGTGCAGTAGTATATTTGCTAGCGCTCGGTTTTATTGTGTTGTAAAAACCAATCGTACAATTCTTGTTTGCGATACTCAAACCAATGAATACCATGGCCTTCATTAGGAATGATGGTGAATTTTACCTTCTTGTTTTTCTCTTTTAGCCGATTAACCATCCACTCTGTATCCTCAAACTCAACTATCTTGTCTAACTTGCCATGATAAGCCCAAATGGGCATGTCGGCCAATTTATCTGTGTTGTTCTTGATGTATTCAATATGGCGTGTAAAACCACTCATAGGCGCAATGGCCGCAAACTTTTCGGGGTGTTTCATGCCTAAATACCATGTGCCCGAAGCTCCCAAACTTAATCCGGTAAGGTAAACCCGATTTGTATCTATGCGAAATTTGGCATTGATTTCTTCATAGAAATTATCGAACCAATTGTCGGTAGACCAACGTTGGTTTATAGGACATTGGGGTGCAACAATCACAAAAGGAAACTCTCGTCCTCTCCAAATCTGATCGGGAATGCCATAGGTATAAAGTTTTAAGGTATCGGTTCCTCGAGACGAGCCTCCATGAAGGAAAATTATCAATGGCCATTTTTTTAGGCTATCGACTTTGTAATCTTTGGGCGTGTAGAATATGTAATGGTAGTTTGTATCTCGTGGATTTTGATTAAGGCCACTATCGAATACCAACTTGTTTTGCAAAGATCCATCCTTGTTCCACCATGTGCACTCCCCATGTTTTTGCCCCTTTCTGTAATGCTGAACGGACTCTCTTTCTCCGTTTGAATACCAATATTGATGAAGGCCATGCCGTAAACCCTTCGAATAAGAGGCTATTCTCTCCAATTGTCCATTTTTATACCAAGTCCTAAATTCTCCCTCCTTTGTATTTGTTTTGTAATTGCACCAAAGGCTTTTTTCTTTTGCATTTTTATCCAAAGCGCTGTAAGTGCCCATCATTTGAATGGAACCGTTCGGGTAATAATCTTGAACATGATACAAGGAATCACTCTCTTTGTATTCAATGATCCGCTTGTAGGTTATGGTATCCTTATACGAAACAGCTTGATGCAGATAAAGGGTATCAATGCTTTGTGCCAATACTAAAAAAGGTAAAAGTAAGAATCCAAAACTTAGGTATACTTTAGGGTAAGTCATAATATCTCTTGTATCTGATTAACAATTAGCTGCGAATAAATATACTTATTAATCCTCAGTTTTGATGTTCGATTACTTATACGAGTGGAAATTGTGAAAACAGGAGGTTTTGTATTGGCTTAACATCCCTCTGAATCTCCCCTTGGAAGGGGAGACTTTAAAACCCCAAACCCCTGAAGGGGCTTAAAAGGGATTGCCAAGAATTTAGTCATAACCTGACATTTGCGGCTTGCTTATCGTCAGAATATGACTTGAGAATTAAAAACCCCTTTGGGATTCCAAAGGGGTTTGAGTTGGTTGTATGTAAATGTAGTAGTCTAATTATTCTTACTGCGTAGGCTTTTAGTTTCTTACGATTTTGCCTAATGATTCTAACAATTGAGGTTTGTCTTCCAAAGCGATTTTGGCAACGGCAAAAAATTCGCTCATCCAATCGTCTATTTGGTAAAAGGCTTCGTCTTTTATTTGGGTTGCTTCTTGCGATTCCCCTTTTTCTTGAAGGTATAGCGAACGTGCTGTTTCTATTTCGCTGATTAACTTGCTGGCACCCTTTAAATCTTTAGCTGTTAGTTTTAGGCGGCCTAATTTGGCTTGAATTTCGGTATTGCTTAAGGCTAAGTTGTAGAAATTTTTAGCTGCTTCGATCCATTTAACGTAGCTACGAGGTTTTGCATTGGTAATGCCCAATTTATCGGCGGTTAGCAGATCGTTGCGAAATACCACTTTGGCTTTTTTACGGTGCATGGTAAAAACATCGTCGAGTAAAGCTCTTTTGTGAGAGAAATCGGCATAGGCCTCGCTGGTTTCATCGTCTTCGGTTTTGTTTGCATCGTAGGCTTGGCGGGTTGTGGCCAATAATCTTTTGCCTTTTGCCAATTCTTCCGAATCGTAACCCAATTCGGTCATTACAAATGAAATTACGGGTTGGGCTTCTGCATTGTCTAATGCGATGCGGTAGTCTTCTAATGTTGTTGACTCGGAAGTTTTTGGTCTTGTTCCCATGAGGATTGTTTTTTTAAAGTTTATACTAATTACAGTTTAATTGCTACTGTTAACATGTCTGTTGCTTCCGCTTACATCTCCTCTGCTTCGATCTACATGTCTGTTGCTTCCACCTACATCTCTTCTGCTTCGACCTACATGTTTGTTGCTTCGGCTTACAAAGCTGTTGTTTCTATCTACCTCTCTCCTGCTTCTGCCTGCATCCCTACTCCTTCCACTTACAGCTCATTTCCTTCACCTTACAACTCCCACTCCTCAACATTATTTTAAATTGAGTAATGAATTTAAGTAAAATATGATCAACAATAAGTATTTTAATAATATTATTTATGATTTTTCTTGTTTAACAGATTATTTTCCTAGATACTAGAAGGGCAAACAAAGGGATAAACGATTAGAAAGAAGTATTGTATTTCCCAAAGCTATTATTATGATATTTTCCTTACTTTTACTCAACCCAAACCTATAAACAATAATAAATGCGCAGCCCAAACTGGACAAGAGAGCAACTCATCCTCGCTTTTAACCTCTATTGTAAAATACCTTTTGGAAAAATTTCCAAATCGAATCCACAAATTATTCAGTTGGCTGAAATGATTGGCCGTACACCTAGTGCAGTTGGCTTAAAGCTCTCGAACCTAGCTAGTTTCGATCCAGACTTGCAAGCGAGAGGTATAAAAGGGATGAAAAATGCGGGTAAGGGTGACCGTTTGATCTTTGATGAATTCCAAAATAACAGAGAAGCATTAATATTTGAGAGTGAAAACATACTTGCCGACCTGCAAGGCCTTACACTTGAAAACAAATATGAAGCACAACTGCCCGAACTAGGTAATTTAGTAGGTGAAACTCGTTCGACTTACGTAAAGACCCGTGTGAACCAAAATTTCTTTAGACAGGTGATACTGGCAAACTACCACAGCAAATGTGCGGTAACTGGTATTGACTTACCGCAGCTTTTAATTGCTAGCCACATTTTACCTTGGGCAGAAAACAAAGAAGAACGCCTCAACCCTGCCAATGGCATTTGCCTTTCGGCCTTATACGATAAAGCATTCGATAAACACCTAATTAGTTTCGATGAAGATTATCGCATGATTCTTTCAACAAACCTAAAGGAACATTGCACCAAAGATTATTACCAAACTCATTTTGGCAAACTGGAAGGGCAAGATATGATTTTGCCTGAAAGAGGATTACCGAGTAGGGAGTTTTTGGGATGGCATAGGGAGAATATTTTATAAAAAATATTAATATGAATAAGGATATCTATTTTATTGGAGGAATACATGGAGTTGGTAAAGGAACAATTTGTAAAGAAATTGTGAAAACTCACGATGTAAATCACATTACAGCTAGTGAACTCTTAAGATGGGATGAAATTAGCTCATTGGGAAATAAAAAAGTCGCCAATATACAGAATACTCAAGATCGATTGTTAAGAGCTATTATGGCCTTACCTTCTTGTAATTATTTATTGGATGGTCACTTCTGTTTGTTAAACAAGGATAATATTCCTAAGAAAATACCGATAGAAACTTTTTTAGCTATTAATCCCAAAGTTATATCTGTCGTTACTTCAGACATAGGAACAATATATGATAGGATAAAACAACGGGATGAGTGTAATTATGAAAAAATGACCCTAAAACTCATGCAAGAAATGGAGATTGAATATGCACTAGAGATATCCCATAAATTAAATGTTCCTTTTATTGAAATTAAAAACGATAACCCAATAAATCTAACTAAAACATTACCTAAAAGATGAGGATATTATTAGATACGAATATTGTTATTCACCGAGAGGCTAATTATGCACACAATGAAGATATCGGTTTACTTTTTAATTGGATTGATAAACTACATCATGAGAAATGCATACATCCTTATTCTCTAAAAGAAATAGAAAATTATAAAGACAAAGAAGTTGTCAGGACTTTTAAAATTAAAACTGAAAACTATAATGTCCTAAAGACAATTGCTCCAGACTGTAAGGATATTGAAGAATTAAGGAAACATGATCGAAATGAAAATGATTCAATTGACACATCAATTTTAAATGAACTATTTAAAAACAGGGTTAATTGCATTATAACTGAAGATAGAGGTTTACATCGTAAGGCTAAAGCATTAAATGTTTCTCATAATGTTTTCACCATTGATGGATTCATCGAAAAATGCACTGCGGAACATCCTGATCTAGTTGAGTATAAGATTTTAGCAGCTCGGAAAAAATATTTTGGGAATATTAATTTAGATGACTCTTTTTTTGATTCTTTTAAAGGGGATTATGCTGAATTCGAAGATTGGTTTAATCGAAAATCAGATAAGGAATCATACATATGCGAAACAGATGAAGGAGTAAAAGCTTTTCTGTTCGTAAAAATTGAGGAAAGTACTGAAATTTATAAAGACATTACTCCTGAATTTCTGCCAAAGAAAAGATTAAAAATTGGAACCTTTAAAGTAACCTCTACGGGTTATAAGTTGGGTGAAAGGTTTTTAAAAATAATTTTTGACAATGCAAAAGCTAATCACGTTGAAGAAATATATGTAACCATTTTTGATAAAAGGGAAGAACAAAAACGATTAATCGAATTGCTCAAGGATTGGGGATTTAAAGAATGGGGAAAAAAAGAAACTGATAACGGAATTGAATGTGTATTTGTTCGAGATTTTACGCCAAATGTTAATAAAAATAATCCAAGATTATCATATCCTTATATTGATCGTAAGTCCTCTAAATTCATAGTTCCGATATATCCACAGTATCACACTGATTTATTACCTGATTCTCATTTACGAAACGAACGTGTCGAGAACTTTCTAGAAAATGCTCCACACAGGAATGCAATTAGAAAAGTGTATATATCACGCTCTTTAAATCGCGATATTAAAAGAGCAGATATAATACTTTTTTATAGAACTGGAGGATTTCATCAAAGTGTCACCACAACAATTGGAATTGTCGATAGTGTATTTGACAATATTAGAGATGAACAAGAATTTATATCATTATGTCGTAAAAGGAGTGTTTTCGATGATAATGAATTAAAGAAACATTGGAATTACAATAAATTTTCCAGACCATTTGTTGTGAATTTTCTATACATTTACAGCTTTCCAAAGAGGCTAAATATGGCTAAATTAATAGAACTTGGCATAATTGAAGATGTGCATAGTGCACCTCGTGGATTTGAGCCAATTTCTTTGGAAAAATTTAACACAATTATTAAGGAATCAGATACTAATGAAAGTTATTTTATCGATTAAGCCACAGTTTGTTGAAAAAATATTTGAAGGAACTAAAAAGTTTGAATTTAGAAGATTATTATTTAAAAACAAAGAAGTTAAAAAAATTCTAATTTACGCTTCTTCCCCTATAAGCAAGGTTGTTGGAGAATTTGACATTGAAGAAGTGATACATATGGAGCTTAATTCTTTATGGCAGGAGACAAGCAAACAATCTGGAATAACTAAAGATTACTTCTTTGATTATTTTAAGGGGAAAGAAAATGGTTATGCTATCAAAATAAAAAGGTTTAAAATGTATAAAGAACATCTAGCAATTGAAGAAACATTTGGTGTTAAAGCACCACAATCATTTGCTTATGTGAAAGAAAAAGAATTACAATTCGTCTAAGTATATCTATTTTAAATAAAGATACTTTCATTTATGAAACTAATTCTATACACTTTTATCCTATTGATTTTCGCGGCTTGTGCTCCAAAAGCAATCGTTCAAAAGAATATCCCAACAAACAAGTTAAAAGCTAAGGAGCTCAATAAAAAAAATATCCCCTCAGATCTATCAAAAAAGAAATCATCAAAAACCAGATATTTTCATCCAGGTTTAATACATCTTGAGCTTAATGACACTCAGGAAATTCAAACAACATTTTTAGGCTATTTCACAATAGACTCTCTGAGTAATAAAACTGAACTCAAAATGGAGACTAATGCCATTACGGATACTAAAATTAGATTCCTATTTGTGAAAAACAATCAGAACAAACGAGTAGATCTAGGGAATTATCAGCTTAAGGACTTTAGTTCTAAACTGATTAAATGGAAATTAGATTCAGTAACGAACGAATCTAAAACTATAATATACAGACCCATTTCAGGGCAAATAGAAATTACTCGAGTTGATTTCGTATATGAGGACTCATATAATGTCTTTGGCAATTTCGATATCACATATAAAAATGCACGCCAAAAAGACACCATACGTTTAAAAGGACGTATCAATAAAGTTAATTATACTAGCTTCAATTTTGGTGAAGTAAAAGAGAAATAAGAAATATTCTAAAGTCATCTATAAAAAACGCCAATATTTTTACTAAAATAGTAAATCTACACTAAGATTTATACTGTCAAACCTGTTGATTTGTAAACCTAAAATACATTGTAAGGAGCTTACTATTTTGAGAATTTGTACTCAAAATAAAAAATTCTTATTATTGCATTGTCTAAAAACAATTGATGTTAAAAAGTAAGAAGGATTTGGTGAAGTAAATAGGCTTTGGTTTTCTGCCAAGCTTATCCTCTAATAGAAGTCAGGCATATTCTTGTCGGACTTATTTGCATGCATTATTATCTGATTTTTATTTGTTGCATGGAACTCGCAAAATAAGTCATTCCCTTTTGTTTGGAAAGATTTTCAATAGCTCGTTTCATGTCTATACATTTATAAAAGTTTGAAACTTGGCACAAAGGCTATAAATTAGCTTATGCCCTGATTTCGAGCACCAAATTTTAACATCATGAGTAAAGAAAATACATCAATACACGATTTTGACGTGAGTTTAATCTGCGAATATTACGCAAGCGTAGAACGACAAGGGCCCGGTAGTCCTGAAATAACACGTAAGGCCTTAAGCTTTGTTGATAATTTGAATAAGGATTCGCGCATAGTGGATTTGGGTTGCGGCACAGGCGGCCAAACCAGAGTGCTAGCACAACATTCGCCGGGCACCATTACAGGTATCGACTTGTTTCCCAGATTTATTGAGCTGTTCGACTCCAAAGCCAAGGAAGAAAAGCTTCAGGACAGGGTAAAAGGTCTTGTAGGTTCGATGGACAATCTCCCCTATTCGGATGAAGAGTTGGATCTTATTTGGTCGGAAGGATCTATTTACAACATCGGCTTTGAACGTGGCCTTAGGGAATGGCGTGCATTTCTGAAAACGGGTGGTTTTGTTGCTGTATCGGAAGGATCGTGGTTTAGCGATGAGCGACCTAAGGAGATCGAAGATTTTTGGATGGATGCTTATCCTGAAATAGATACGATTCCCAATAAGCTAGCTCAAATGCAAAAGGCAGGTTACAAACCTGTGGCTTCTTTTATTTTGCCTGATAGCTGCTGGATTGATGATTTTTATGCACCGCAGGTGGCAGCACAGGAGGCGTTTTTAGCCAAGCATGCTGGCAATAAGGCTGCAGAAGGTTTTATAGCCAACCAGAGGCATGAGGAGCAATTGTATAACAAATACAAGGCTTATTATGGTTATGCCTTCTATATTGGGCAAAAAATCTAAATCATTTAAACTAAAAATCCTCCTAAACTGTGGTTTGGGAGGATTCTTTTTGCTTAAAGATAATATTGTTAGCGCCCAAAAAGAAGGCGATGTGATGATGCTATTGAGAGCTTTTAGTTTTGTTGTAGCCTATTTCTTATTTGATTTCTTTCACAAATCCATATGTTGGAACTGGAATTACCCCATTTGGCATTTCACTAAATGCTTTGTAAAGGATGTATTTTTTATTCATATCAATTCCTTTAAATACTTCTCCTATTGAATTGTGAATCAACTGATTTTCTTCTTTTGTTCTGATTGTATCTTTTAGGTTAATATCTGTCAAATATTCTATCATAGGAAAATAACCATCTGATGTCCCTAGTGGATAAATAGTCAGTATTTTAGGTTTAGTCTGAATTCCGTTAAGGGTTAAAGGGAAGGAATAATTCAAATTAATTTCAGTCCCTATTTTTGCTTGAATTTTCTTTATATCTTCTTCTTTTTGGTACTGCCAAATCTTATTCGCAGGCCTTATAACCCTTGTACATAGCGATATACTATTTGCTGCATCAACAAGATATCCATTGTCTAATTCTTTTTTTGCTTTGGCAAAAAGTTGTGGAGCCGTTTTACCATTGACTTTGTACATTCCTAACTGAATAATATTAAGCTTCCATCCTTCTGGATATTTCCCGTATATATTTGTTATAATGGCTTCGTCAAGACCATTTGTAGGTATTATTAAAGAAATAAACATTTCTTTATTAAGTGCTTTGTAATGAATAATGTAATCCTCTGGGTCACTAAATCCAGTCATTACCGTATTTCCTATTCCGGTAGTTGAATTCTTAACGTAAAATTGATTTAACACCCTATAATCGTCATTTTTAATTATTGTGTTTGCCTGGTCTACTAGTTTGTCAATATTATCACCACTAATGTCCAATAATTTGTCAGACATTAAAGATTTAATTTGTTTGTGATTATTGGAAACAATGGCTTCAAATACTTTCTTATCTAATTTATTAATTTCATTTTTCAAACTTTGGCTAATGTTTTCATCTTTCCAAAATCCTGTAGTTCCCACGTTGCAACTTTGAATTCCAATAATTATTAAGAGCGATAGAATAAATATTTGTCTCATTATTTGATTTTTAATTTTGCCCTAGGGCAGATAAAAAACATAGCTTCCTTTCAGTATCATTATAGGTAGCATCTCGCTACGATTTCTTATTAATTACCTTAATTATCTGTTTGTTGTGATGAACTCTCAATTTTATTAATAACTGTACATTCTTCCAACCCTAGTTCGCCTAAAATTGACGTTCCTTGCAATTCCTGAAATATTCTGTTGATTTTACCAGATTCCAATTCCGTTCTGTATTTTTTTACAATTTCTTCTGAATAAGCCAATTTTGAAACAACACATAAAACGTATTCTCGTCGTTCTTCATCATTTGGATATACTCTTTTAGTCATGGTATAAAACTCCCCTATTGATATGTTTATTCCATTGTATTCAACAATTTCTTTAGGTGCTTTATAATTTGCCAAACTAAAAAATGCAATGACAATAAAGGCGACTAAGGAAATAAAGTAGTGTTTAAGAAAACTCCATGAAACTATTTTAACTTTTTCCTTTGATACAGCACTTCCAAATAACCATGCTATTAAAATTAACATGAAAAGCGTACCAATTAGGATTCCAGGACTATAAAAAGTTCCAACTTGAAATCCCGCGCTTATAAATTCTTTTCCGATTGAGTATAGTAGAATTAAGGCTAAAATTATTTTTCCTGCTTTCATAATTAAATGTTTACGATAAGGTTAGTTTTTTTAGAATGGATGACAAGCTTATTCTGTATGGCGTGTATCGCTGTTGGTATTTCGTTTTAATTCTTTATAGCATTGGTAATCGTTCTTATAATTACCCAAAATAGTAATGCTCCCCAGAACAGAACATTCGAAATTCCTATTATTGTTTCCAACAAAGGGAATTCACTAACACCAACATTTTTTAAAAGATATAATCCTAATAACAAGCCTAATGATGCCAACATTAATGCTTTCATCAATTTCAAAAAATTTTTCATTTCTTATTATTTAATATGTTAGGTGATTGTTATTTATGATTTTAAAACTAGATATAATAACTTATCCTTCCTACTGTCAAACCTGCCAACTTGCTTTATACATAAAATATATTTTAAGAAAGTTCTTAAAGATGTGTGCTGGCTTGTGCTTTCAAGGCCATACATTCCCCTGAAGCAGCTTAAAAAAGGGATCAAAAGAATTAGCTATTGCCTGACATTTACGACTTGCTTAACTCCCCTCTATATCTCCCCTGAAAAGGGGAGACTTTTAAAAAGCTGAAAGAACAATTTAGTCATAGCCTGACATTTGCGGCTTGGTAATAGTCAGGACATGACTTGGGTATAAAAAAAACCTCCTAAACTGTGGTTTGGGAGGATTTTATATTGTTTGAGCTTGTAATGCTTTTTTACTTACAATTAATTCTAATTGCCAAATTCAACATTAATTGTTTCTCCCCAAGTATCTTGAAGAGTTATATCAAAGCTTGTTGCATTAGTAGTAGGCGGAGTAAGTATTTTACCTGTTAATATTGTTTTGCAATTACGACGAACCGTTACATCTGGAATGGTTTTTACTGCAATAACTTCTTCAGCAGCATTTCTTACTTCAAGGGTTATTGTTGTTACTAAATCTTCATCGGAATTTACAGCTAAAGGCATAAATATGTTGCTCATGTCTGTAATATCTGTGTTTTGATCATTTGCTGTATGTGTACCATTAAATGGCTCAATACAAGATGCATATATGATGGTATTTGAAGAAGATATCTTTATTTTTGTAGCATCCGTTTCGCCCAAATCTGTAATATCGAATTCGATTTTTCCGGTACAACGTTTTAAAACTATTGCTTGATTTACAGCTGCTTCGGATACTACCAATTTTGTTCTAGCAATAAAAATCTCAGGCCATTCGTACCAAAATGTTGCTAAACCGATTTTTTCCAGATCTGTATCTCCTGTATTTACGTCTACTAAAGTTATTAGATCGCTATATTTACTTACTATGATTACGGTGTATTCACCAGAGGGTAATTCATCTGTAATTTCCTGTGTTGATGGATAGGTTACAATCTTTAATTTCTTTCCGTTAGAATCGAATAAAGCATAATCAAAATAAGTAGGTTTTTCTTCTCCTGATTTTAAAGGTGTAATTTCACTGTTGAAATATTCAGGTGTAAATACAACCTTATGCAACTTCACATTTGGCTCTTCTTCATCAGAATCCTTACTACAAGCACTAAAAGCAAGTGTTATTATAGCGGCAAATAAAAATAACTGTTTTTTCATTTCTTATTATTTAATATGTTAGGTGATTGTTATTTATGATTTTAAAACTAGATATAATAACTTATCCTTCCTACTGTCAAACCTGCCAACTTACCTTATACATAAAATATATTTTAATGACTTGCTATTATTGGAACACTTGTACTCAAAAAGAATCCTCCCAAACTGTGGTTTGAGAGGATTCTTTTTGCTTGAAGATCTTATTTTTATTCAAAAAAATGGGACGCGATATAATCGCGCACCAGCGGAAAGAAATCCAATTTCTCAGCTTATCACTTGAATAAATCTCCAAGAATAAATGCGATTAATGCAATCGGAATTATAATAATAAGCACTGGTAAAATCATGTTTAAAATTGACTTGCCAATTGATAGTTTTTGAATTTCTGATAAGCCAATCACAAAAATAATAAGGGTCCAAATACCCAATAACATTTCTATGATTATGCTTGAATACAATACGATGGTTAAAAATGTCTCGCCTCCATAAGCATCTAATTCACTTTTGAATATGCCATTCCCAAATAATAAAATCTGTGGAATTAATAAAACCAAAACAAATATGGATGGTATCAATGCATGAGAAATCATTCTAAGTAATGATTCAGTATTCCCTTTTCCATTTAACCACGATCCTGTCCACCGTAATAAGGCGGCGTATATAAAATAGCTTATCCAACCAAATAGACCACCAAAAAACACACATATTGCAATTACCGCAAGTAGAGGTAAATTATCTCCCATATCGTTTTCTGATGCTTTATCGAAAGATTTTGCAATCCCTGCAAGAACTAAAAGCACATGAACGAATTTGTCATACTTGTTATCGTTAATATATTTAAATACTTCACGGGGCGAAGTCCAAATCTTAATAAATATTTCCTTGTCTGATAATTTATTCGTTTCTGTTGCAGATTGTTCTTGGTCTAAAATCATTTGCTTGTCAATTTTTATTTGTCTTTAAGCTTTGCATTTTCCTTTATTAGTTCATTTAACTTTCTTTTTAGCTTATAATGAGCGCTGAGTTTTAACAAATAATTCATTCCAAAAAGCCATACAAATCCAACTGTGCAAATTTGTTTATCAAAATCGTCGAATGTGCTAAATCGAGATGTCATCAATAGATAAATAACTGTAAAAAAGAAGAGAAAAAGGAACACAAAACTATGTTTAAGCGTGATAATCGTTTGCTTATTTTTCGTATCTATTCTTATTGAGCCACTTCCCAAATTATTTCTAAAATTCCAAGAGCTAGTCACGAAACCCATGTGATAACTAATGTACTTATCGTTTTTATTTATATAATTAAAGTCAAGTTCATATAAATAGGATTCAATCAAATCCATTATTTCATTTTGATTGAATTTTTCAATGTCATATTTGAGTTTATAGGTTATTGGAATGATCCACATGGTTTGCTAGTTTTAAATGACACTAATCTTCTTGCTAAAAGTAGTAAACCTAAACTAAGATTTATACTGTCAAGTTTGTCAATTTGCTTTGCACACCTAAAAAGCTTGTATTTTCAGGACATAACATCCCCCTGTATCCCCCTTGAAAGGGGGATTTTAAAAACCCCAAACCCCTAAAGGGGCTTAATAAAGGAACTGCCAAGAATTAAGTTCTGGCCTAACACCCCTCTATATCTCCCCTGAAAAGGGGAGACTTTTAAAAAGCTGAAAGAACAATTCAGTCATAGCCTGACATTTGCGGCTTGGTAATAGTCAGGACATGACTTGGGTATAAAAAAACCTCCCAAACCATTGTTTGGAAGGAGTTTCTATTGTTTATGCCTTGGGCCTATTTGCTATTAATGGCCTTGCAAAAAGTTACATTATCGCCATTCCACAGATCACCTTCGGGTAGCACATTCTCGTGAAAACTGAGATTGTTAAATCCATTGCTTAGAAGTATTTCACTCAGATCGTCGTGAGAGAAAAAGCGAGTCCAGAAACGATAAACCTTAAGGGTTTCTTCTTCGTTAAGCACTAGGTGCTGGTAGAGAATGACTTTCGCCTCATCGTAAACAAAAGACTCGGAAAGAGCCATGTATGGCTTGGCATCCCAAAAACCACCTGTTGATACCTCCCAATTTTTAGGACTTATTTTATTGTGGATGTTTTTATCGTTGAGCACATCGAAAATAAAAATACCTCCTGGCTTTAGTGCTTTTTTAATGACAGAAAGCAGCTGCTCTCTTTCAGTTGGCAGCAGTGGACCAAAATCTGTGAAGATGAGAATAACCAAATCGAAGCTATTTTCTTCTAGCTCGAGATTTAGGTAATTCTCCTTCAAATAGGTAATGTCGAGTTGCTTTTTTGCAGCTTGTTCTCGTGCATAGGCTATTGAGTTTTCGGAAAAATCGACCCCAGTTAGTTTGTGGCCTTTTTTTGCGAGCATCTCTGAATACAGTCCCGGACCACAACCCAAATCGAGTATGTTCAACTGTTTGTTATTGGTACTTTTAAGGACCCAATCGACAGTGCTAATGATTGTTTTGGTTTTGCGACTGCCAAGGTCGAGCTCTGCGTTTAAATGAACATGAAGCAGCTGTTTTGAAATATGGGGATCGGTCCACATTACTGCATTTCCTTTTTCGTATAGTTCTGGTTTTGTGGCTTTGTTATGAATATCTACTAATTTCATTTTGTATTTTTTTCTCTACTGATTGACAGCACAAGACATCTGCTTGGTGTAAACAGTATTCGTTCTTAAAAAATTAATTGTGTTGAAATTTGATATTGCAATGCTTCTGCCTATCAAAAAATGGCATGCATTGAATATTGTCAATGGCTTCAGGATTGAAGCTTCGTGTATGTAGATTACTTAATCATATCGGCACAAAAATATACAAAATAGTTGAATTCCAAAATTGGATGGCTTGATTTTGAAACTATTGTAGGCTGAAAATAAAAAACATCAATTGATCCTATGCCTTATTTTTCAATACCTCAAGCATTCGTTTATCATCCTTATAATGTATTCCATTGCAAGTATTTTGACTTGTTAAATTTTATTGATTATTTTTCTCTCCATATAGGTAATGTAATCTTACTTCGTGTATTTATTTTTAATTTCAAAGGTATTGTTGCATCTGTTATTGATTCGCTACTCACATCTCTTCCAGTGCCATAGTTAATCTGCCCATAGGAGTTTTTATTCCCATTGATCACTACAACGATCTTACTGTTTTTTGATATTTTTTTACTGGTAATTCTTGTATCGTCGAATGTAATTTTAGTTGACCTATTGGGTATTAACAAGTCCCGATACTCTCTACTTTTGGCATAACTCGCCCTTCCTATATAATAACTCAGGTGAAAATATTTGTTTTCTGGCGTCAGTTCATATAGAGTAAGCGAAAAATCAAAATCCTTTTTATTGCTTTCTAGTAATAATTCCCCTGTAAAAGAACCATTAATGATCATTCCCTTTGGGAAGGGTTCACTGATAAACACCAGTCCATCATGGAAGTTTAAACTGTCTTTGATTATCGGCCAAGGATAGTAATCGGCATTGTTCATTTTTGTTCTGTTAGCAAAATCAACATTGAGTGTTATAGAATTACTTCCATTGGGCTTTTCGCTCACTAATTCATAATCGTTGTCAATCTTGTTTTTTCCCAAATAATAAACAAGTGAGTCATTGCTTATCTCTGATAGAGATGGCTTGTTAATCCACTTATTGGCACCCATGACTTGAAAATTCACCTTGTCTTTAAGTATTGCTGGTTTTTCACCATCTTTTAAAATGTAATCAAACCAATCATATGCAAGCTCTTGTCTTATATTAATATGTGCCACATCATCAATTTGATATCCCCGTAAATTAGCACTTGATGAAAATTGTGCTCCCCAATGGTCGTATGGCCCAATGAGTAAATAATGCTCAGCATCAGGTTTGTATTTTAAATGCTCTGAATAATAATACAAAGCACCCCGTTGTGAGCCATCATAATAGCCTGTGATACTCAAAATGGGGATGTCAATATGAGCAAACTCATCTTTATAAGGGATCATAGCTTGCCAATACGTATCATAAGTAGGATGACTGATCCATTCTTGAAATAAAGGGCGGGGAGTTCCTTCAATACGATCCATTTCATTAAAGGCTTTGCCAGATTCGAACCATTTAATCTCCAGATCATTCCATTTTTGGCGATCAAAATTTGCAGCCTTATCCAAAAACTTGTTATTGGTTACGTAAGGAATCCATTTGTAAGGGAAATTAAAAAAAACGTTATTTTCCATGGGATAGTCAATTCCCGGAGCAATCGATACTAATGGAATTATCGTCTTCAAAGCAGGATGTACCTTTTCTTTCATGGAGGCCCACTGAGAAAAGCCATCGTAACTGCCGCCATACATCCCTATTTTGGCATTGTTCCACTCTTGTTTACTGATCCAATCAATAACAGCATAAACATCTTTATACTCATGTTTGAGTGGTTCAATAGCGTTCTTACTTTTCCGTTTACCTCTCGAGTTAGCAACAACGCCTGCATAGCCTTTCGAAGCAGCTAATATAGCGTGATTCGCATTTGATTCGTCTGTATAAATGGTAAAATCTAAAACGGCAGACATTGGACCTGAATTTCTTTTCCGAGCCGTAATAACTGATATTTCTGCCCCATCTCTGGGGGAAACAATAAGCTCTTCATTTATAATGTACCTTCTGTGTTCATCCTGTTTTATTTCTTTAAAAACAATGGGTTCGGTTAGGGTATTAACCTGATATAAAAAATATGATTGAAGGAGATCCTGGGCCTGATCTAAATTGAGAGACGTGTTAGAAGTATTCTTGTAAATGGTCTCAAAACGCTTGGTGTATCTGGCCACAGCATCGTAAGTTGTAAAAATTGTAGTGGCTGAATACGCCAACTCATCATTGCAGCTTATTAGATACTCTTTAAAAACAGATCGGAATGCTGCCCTAAAATCGATACCTGAAGATAATTGTCTGATTTTTGCTTTAGAAAAGATCTCATATTGAATATAGGGCTGGTGTTTCTTTTGGTTTTCAATGTTTCCTCTTAAGGATTCCATAGCCTCTATCGAAGCCTCATATTGCCCAGCCAGTATTTCAATCACATAAGAATCATTTGCTTCAATTTCAAGGTCTTTGATTTGGCTTTGTTGCAAATAATCTATTGCCAACTTTTGCATTTTCATTGCAAGACCTGTAGAATCTGATAACTCTACTTTTTCGAATATTAGTTCTTGACCTATACCAGCTAGGTTTAATAGGACTAAAAACATTGAGGCTATTAATTTCTTCATAATTCCCTTTTCTTTTATTCCTGACATAGAGCTTACCAATTTACGACTTGGTTTCGTTCCGTTAGAAAGAACAACAATTTTATTGAGCGCTAGAATAGTTACTTAATTCATTTACATACAGTCCCTCTCCATCATCTTGAGTATGCTTTATATATGATTTGATTGCAGGTGCGTACCACCAAATATCTACCAACTCACCATCAAATCCTCTTGAATTTGAAATTCTTCCTTTGTATACTATTTTGTAGGCCATGAATTTTCCTCCAGCAACAATTTCCTCTTTAAACGATACTATTTCTACATCTTGACTGGTTTTCCCTTTTGTTCCTTCATTATTCTCCCATTTCATCTCATATTTCCATTTCTTGCCTACTTCTAATGGCCAATCATAACGAGGTGTTTTACTAGGTTTGCTATTTATAACACTTGCTATTTTAAGGGTATCCTTACCATAAAAAAAACCTAGAGTATTTTTATATTTCACAACCTCTTTATAATCTACACCTTGTGCTTGCACCTCTCCTTCTACAGAGCGATTCCATTTCCAAGTCCATTTTTCTCCAATTTCATAATCCTTTAAGCTTGGTTTCTCAGTTTCAGAAAGCTGGGTGCAAGCACTAAACATTAGAATTGCTATTAAATAAATTACTGCGTTTTTCATCATCTTAATATTGCTTTGTTTTTTCGTAAACTTAGCTTCGAAAAGATTACTAATTGTATTTATTTTATGGTTGGTTTGTGTAAAACCTACTACAAACTATTCCAGTTTTAATTTACTCTTTTCCTCTTGTTTGTATCAAAGCAACGAAATACTTTGCATTGATAAAAGAAGAAGTACAGGAACGCAGAATAATATGGATGAACGTTTTAAAATACAGAAAAGGATGTTCAAATGAACATCCTTTTCTGTATTTAATAGATAAATTTCTATTTGTTAGCTATTGTTTTCTTCCCCTTATTAAGCTTTCTAAAACTAAGAACAAGATATGGTTCTCTTAAAGTTCTGATGGCTTATTTTGTTTGTAATTTGCGAATCATTTTTTTCGCATTCTCATTATTACGGTCTAGTTCTAAGGACATTTTATAATTCCGAATCGCATTTTCGGTATCTCCCAAAAGCATATAAACCTCACCTAAACTATCAAAAGCGTTTGCAGAAGTTGGATAATTCGTAGCATTTAATTTAAAAAATGCCAAGGCCTTCTTTTTATCTGTTCCCAGATGTTCATATCCAATTGTATTAATGGCATTTTCTGGCGGTAAAAAACCACCATTGTAATTCGTTTTATAATATGCTAGTATCTCGTTAATAGAAGCGTTTCGAATATTTTTCATTTCCAGATCCTTAAATAGGAACTGCATGCCGTGATACAAACTCATTAAAGCCACAGTCCAATGATTTTCTTCTTTAAAATATTCCAGTTCGATATTTGAAGGTGATACACCTTTGTTTTTTAAAGCCGTATTAAATCGTTCATGACTGTTGATATTTGCTTTGAAAACTTGTGGGATTCTATCAAAATTCTCAAACTTATCTGCAGTAGACACATAGATTCTCTTGTTTTCTATTTGAGAAAGATTGGTGCTAGCGATTTGCTTCACAACATATTGATGGTCCCACCAAAAGCTTGGATCCATAGAAATAAAACCATTAAATGAAGAGGTTCTGGAAAGATAAGCTGATCCCACTAACAAGCCTCCGTGTGATATTCCCACTAAGGTTTTGAATGAGTTTGTTCTGTAATTGGCCTCTATTTCTGGTAACAATTCTTCTTCAATAAAATTTAAAAAATAAGCACTTCCCCCACTCGTTTTATGGTTTTCTACCGCGCTAGATCCATTTAAGTTTGTCAAATACTTGCTTGGTGTAAAATCTCTTACTCTATCTACATTTGTTATGGCTATAATAATCAATTCGGGTATTTGCCCACCTTGAACCATCTGTTTAAGAATTCCAGAATGAGAATGGTATGTCACCTCTCCATCTAACAAAACCAATATTGGGTATTTTTTTGAGCTTGTTTTGTAAGAACTTGGTAGTTCAAGAAAGTAGCTTCGTTCTTCGTTTAAAATTTTTGATTGAATTTTATGTATTGTTCCTATTGCAAATGGTTCGGCTTTTTGACCAAAAACCTGCAACTGAAACAACATGAAAAATGCAAGTAATACTTTAGATATGTTGTGTATTTTAATCATTGTTGTGTATTTATAAACTGTTCCAATTTTTAAATTTTGCAGATTGACGACTTGAAACTTCGAGTGTTTCGCCTGTGGTTAAGGTTATTTTTAATTTGTTTTTAAAATATGGGTCTATTTGTTTTATGTATTCGGTATTCACTATCTGGCTGCGATTAACGCGAAAGAAGACATTCGGGTCTAATTTCTCTTCAATTAAATTTAAGGACCTTTTTATCATTGCCTTGTCCTTGCCAAAATACAAACGAGCATAATTGTCCATCGATTGAATGAGTCTAATATCTGATAAAGGAATAAAATGACAATTCTCACCGTCTTTTATGAATATTTTGTTGTGCATTGGCAAAGGATTCTTCTTTGCTTCTTTTTTAGAAAATTCCGTTTTTATCTTTTCAATCGAAATTGCAAAACGCTCTTCTCGCAAAGGTTTTACAAGGTAATCTAGCGCATTTACTTCAAAGGCCTTTACTGCATATTGATCGTAGGCAGTTGTAAATACCACTTCAGGAACGAATGTTAGTTCTTCTAATAAATCAAAGCCTGATTTTTCTGGCATATGGATGTCTAAAAAAATCAGATCGGGATTTTCTTTTTCTACCAAAATGATTGCATCATCAACATTAGCAGCTTCTCCTAGCACAACAAATTCAGAATAATTTGAAAGGGCTCTTTTAACCTCTTCACGCGCTAAACGCTCATCATCTATAATTATGGTTTTATATGTCTTCATTTTTTGTGAATTGGGATTGTTAAAGTCGCCGTTACCAGATCTTCAGTTTTATTTTCGAGTGTGAAACTTGCCTCATCATTGTACTGTATCTGCAATCTTTTTGTTAAATTTTCTAATCCGATTCCGGTTTCTGAGCCATTATCAACTATATTTCCTGGGTTTTGAACGATAATTTGAATACGTTCCTGTTTTTCAATAATGGACAAATGAATACTTCCACCATTTTTTCGTTTATCAATGCCATGTTTTATTGCATTTTCCACTAAGAGCTGAATACTTAATGGCAGAATCATGTAATTTTCCAAGCTATGATTCATTACTATATCCATGTTCAAACGCTCTTCAAACCTCACCTTCTCAAGTTCAATATAGTCTTTTACCAGCCCCAATTCGTTTTTAATTGTTATAAACGATCC
This sequence comes from Labilibaculum sp., assembly GCA_016342745.1. GTDB lineage: Bacteria > Bacteroidota > Bacteroidia > Bacteroidales > Marinifilaceae > Paralabilibaculum > Paralabilibaculum antarcticum. The sequence continues at coordinate 169,919 of JAEINT010000002.1, read as the reverse complement.
ATCTTTTTCATAAAGTGAAGAGCGTAAAATATCCGATAATAGATCAATGGCTCTCCTTGCCAATTTAGGATTTTCAATCACTAATGACTTAATTGAATTAAGAGAATTAAACAAAAAATGAGGATTTAATTGTACTGCTAAATTGTCTAATTGTGCCTGTTTGGCGATGATTGAAAGTTCAGCATTTTTCTGGGCAGTTTCAATTTCTTTCTGATAGTAATGGTATAAATGATAGGCCAATATCCAAATAGCCATTAATCGCAAACCGGTAATAAAAACAGGATCCCAATATTTTAGCGATTCTCCTAAAACAACATCTTTACCCCCAAAAATAAGCCAATAATAATGCCATTTTATATTTACCAGCGTCATATATAATATTGCTAAAAAGATTATTACCGGAATAATTCTCACAAACAATTGACGCAAACTAAGCGAGTTCCATTTTAATTTTAAAGCAAAGAATCTATAGCCATGGGTTAATAATATCCCAATTGCGATGTCAAGCACATAATTGGCTAAGGTGAATAAATATCCATAATCGTCTCTATAAAAAACAACATAAGCCCAATAGATAGAGACCGTTCCCCATCCCAAGAATTGACATTTCCAATAAAGAGAAATGGTTTTGTTATTTTCTTTTTTATCTGTTTTTTTCATTGCTACCCTAAAGTAAAGTTATACTTGGCAATATAAAAAGGAAAAGTACAAGAGCGTGAATATCTGGCTGTGAGCGCAATCAGATTTTAGAACTAACTATTTTGAGCATATTGCCACAAATGAAACAAAGCTAAACAGCTTGTATTATGGGTATGTCGCCGATTGTTATCACTAATTCATTTATTGCAGAAATTGATCGCATTACTTAAAGAGTAACTAATAAAAAGAGGATAGCCAGTGCATTAGATTAGACCCATGGCAAAGAAAATTTAAATACACTTCCCTTTCCTAGTTCACTTTCTAGCCAAATTTTTCCTTTGTGGATTTCGACAAACTCTTTGCAAAGTAGTAAGCCCAAGCCAGTTCCTGCTTCTTTGTTTGTACCCTCTTTGGAATGGCAATAGTCTATTCGAAATAGTTTATCGATGTCTTCTTTTTTCATCCCAACTCCATTATCAGCAACAGAAACAATCAATTCCTTTTCGCTTTGTTTGGTGCTAATGCTTACTTCTCCACCTGTATTGGTAAACTTTATAGCATTGGTAATTAAATTCCTCAATATGGTATTGATCATGTCTTTATCAGCGACAAGCGAAATGCTTTTAGGGATATCTTTAAAAATAGTTATATTCTTTTGCTGAGCAGCAACGTTTGACAATTCTAGCACCTCATCGATTATACCTACTAAATCGGTATGTTCTGGGTTAAATTTAATTCTACCAGTTTGTGTTTGCGACCATTCAAGAAGGTTATTGAGCAGATTCATAGCTCGCTCTGAGGAATCTTGAATAATAGTGGCATATTTACCTACCCTCTCGTAATCACCTTCCTGAATTTGATCTACAATAAGATCACTAAAGCCAATTACATTGTTAAAAGGACTTTTTAAATCGTGCCCAATAATAGAGAAAAAACGATCTTTAGTAGCATTCAGTTCCTTTAAACGGATTTCATTTTCTTTGATCATTTGTTCTGTTTGTTTTCGTTCTGTAATATCAAGGATCACACCACGTACCCTTAAGGGATTATTAGAAGCATCTCTTTCCAACTCTGCAATGGAATGAAGTATTCTTCGAGAAGTATTATTTGCAGGTATAATTTCAAATTCTAAATCGTACTTTTTATCATGATCAATAAGATCAATTAATGCTTGATTCACCTTTTCTCTTTCTGGAATACAAGATTCAACTTGTTCCACACTAAAATTATTTGAATCCAGATTAAAACCATAAATCCTTTTTGATTCATCTGAGACCCAAAAAGCATTTGTTTTAAGATTATATTCCCAGTTTCCGACATGCCCCAATGCCTGAGCTTTTTCGTTACGATGCTTATTTTCCAAAAGTACAGCTTCCATCTGTTTGCGTTCGCTAATATCCCATATATAACTTTGCGAACCTGTAATTTCACCATTCGATTTTACAGAAACTGCTGACACCATTAAATGTACGGTTTTACCATTCTTACGAACACCTCTAAATTCATATTTTGCATTGGCTTTTTCACCTTTTACTCTATTATCATGATGATTCATTACGAATTCAACGTCATCGGGATGGACTAAGCCTCGTATGGGCAATTGTTCTATTTCTTGTCTGGTATAACCGAATATTTCACAAAATTTATCATTAAAGAATTTAAAATATCCATCCTCATCATCAATAAGAATTGCTATGTCTGCTGTTTCAACTAAATCTTTATATTTTATCTCACTTTCTTTCAGTTTTTCTTCTGCAAGTTTTCGTTCCGTTATATCGCGAACGTTAACAATAACCGAGTTAATTGCAGGATTATCTAATTGATTGTTCCCAAATGCTTCCAGATAAACCCAATTTCCATTTTTATGACGATGTCGGTACTGGACTCCTCCACTTTCCTTATTTTCAATCATATCCAGAAAATCTTTTAGCACTGACTCTTGATCTTCTGGATGAATTAACCTTTCTATAACGGGAATATTTATCAGTTCTTCTGCTTTAAAACCCAAAATTTTCTCACAAGATTCACTCACATAATGTTGAACACCCTTAGAATCAAGAAGAGCAATCATGTCAAAAGAATTTTTTAGGAGGCCTTGAAACAATTCTTCCTGTGTTGATATTTCCGTTAGCAAACGCTTATTAAACATCAAAGTGAGGTTGTAAGCAAGGAACAGAAAAACAATTTGATTGGCTATGATAAAGCCTGTTTCAGAGTTGTTTGCATTAAAATAGTAAGTTGTGAATTGATCTTCGCTTAAAAGATAAAAGATCCGCCATACATAGATCAAACTAAAAATGAGGAAAATTATACCCACTCCTCTTGCCATACTTCGCATCGTAAGGGGCGTTTTTCTCAACATGAACCATGCACTTTGAGAAAAAATATAGAATAAAACAAAGGATGAAATAAGGACTCTTGCAAAGAGCATTGGGCTGAAATAAGCAAAATAAAAATGAACAAGAAAGTAGACAAATATTAAAATGTAGTTGTGAAGTTGAGAAGCTCTTTTACCGTAAAAACGTTGAAGGCCAATTAACATTACAACTCCTGATGAGAAAATTAAAGTATTTCCTACCGTCATTGAAATCCAATCGGGAAAAACACCGCGCATAAAAATTAAGAAGGTTCCTAATGCATTAAAAACAAAGCAAAGCAGTATCTCAGTTGTACCTGGAAACCTCTTTTTGATTTGTAAAAAGAGTAGACCAATTACAACTAGGCTGACAATATTCGTAATTAAATAGCTAATAAAGACTGTGGGGAAGTCGATTTGGAACATACAAATTGCTTAGTTAATAATCAATTAGGTTGCAATCCGATTTTTAAGGCATCGTTAAATGTGGTTATTCTCGGTTATCTAAATATAGATATTTCTTTGAAAAAAGAACCTTCAAACCTTCTAAAACAGCTCTCTTATCTCTCTATATATAATTATTATACACATGCTTATACGGTAAAAATAAAATGATTGCTGTAAGGAAGTCCAAACAACAATTCCTAAAAAAAGCCTTTCGTTAGTTAAATATTTCTTTCAAAAAAGGGCATCCGATTAGCTAATTAAGCTGCCATATTTGAAATGTAACTCACAAAAATAACCATGCAACAGTCTAAACTAGTCAAAAGCCAATCGGTGAGGCATATGTAAGCTATACTCAAAGACTTCAACTGACAAAAGGTTAAAGGTGTTCTTCACTTATAGACAAAAATTCTTCTCAAATCATATTCGATAGCATAACTAAAAGGGAGTATTTCCTCAAATACCATCACCTACTAAATTCACAATTCTCTCCAGCTAAAAATCTCCTTTGTTTAAATCTTTAAATTGCGACTCAAAAAAATTGGCACACTTGACAGTATTAATATTAGATTTCAATACATATCTTTACGATAAATTCAGAAAGCACCTATAAATACTAAAGGTTTTGAGTTAAATAAAATTAATACCAATAGAAAAATACATATTTTTTTGTGCCAAAATTAACAACAGAGCAATCGTCAATTTCTTGATCTATAACCTATAACAGTGGAAGCCAGAGCCCACTAAAATAAACGGGGAGTCATTCGAAAATCCATAAGAGTAGAAAACAAATTATTTTTTATGAAAAAACTTATACTCATCACCTTAGCAGTATTCATTACAACAGTATCATTTTCACAAACAAAACTATATGTTCATCCTGATGCTGACACTTATGTTACAAACACCAAGACAATTGCAATTTTGCCATTAAAAGTTCAAGTAAAACTAAGACCTAAACAATTAAAAGATTTTACTTCAGAGCAAATTGAAACAATGAATAAAGATGAAGCTCTAGATATTCAAAAAGGAATGTATTCTTGGTTTTTGACAAGAAAAAAAAGAGGATCTTTATTGGTAAGTGTACAAAATCCAGCACGAACTAATGCTTTACTTAAAAAGAATGGGATTGATATTCATTCGTACTCTGAGTATTTACCTAGCGAATTAGGAAAAATTTTGGGTGTTGAAACAGTCATCATGGGATCTTTTGAAACTTCAAAACCCATGTCAAATGGTGCTGCAATTGGACTTATGGTCTTAACTGGTGGTATGTTCGCTACAAGTACTGCTACAATGAATATGGATTTCATGAGCACAACAGATGATGAATTAGTTGTAAACTATCTTAAAAAAATAAAAGGTTCACTTGGTACTGACGCTCAAGATTTAATCAACATATTAATGCGAAAGGTCTCAAGAAGAATACCTTATACAAAATAATTTTATCTCTAATTAGAAGAATCTAAAGCTAGGATAGCTATTGAATATCGATATAACCAACAGCTTAATCTTCTTTTTTCATTACAAGGTAAATTATAAATACAAAAAAAAGCTTGGGTTGTGCCCAAGCTTTTTTTGTATTTATGCAGTTTATAAGATCCTGTTTATGATCTGAAATCAAAAATGGATCTCCTTATTTAGCTGGAGGTGTTCCTTCAGCATTAGAAACAACGGCATCAATCTGTACCAAAGCATCCTTTGCGATAGCTGAAACCCCAACTACTGTTCTTGCAGGAAGATCGCCTTTAAAGAATGTTGTGTAAACTTCATTTACAGCTTCAACATCTGCGATATTTTTTAGTTGGATATTTATTTTAACTGTATCATCCATAGCATGATCAACACTTTCTACAATTGCTTTGATGTTTTTTAGGCATTGTTCAGCCTGCTCTTTAACTCCACCAGCAACTATATCTCCAGACTTTGGATCGATAGGTAGTTGACCTGAAATATGATTGTAATGAGAAAAAGCAACCGTATGTGAATAAGGCACTTTTGGTGCATTTTCCGTATTGCTTGCTTCAATCACAAGTAGGCTTGTGTCTTCAGGAAGCTGCGGTGGTGTGCCATCTCCGTGTGAAATAACAGTATCAATTTGTACCAAAGCGTCCATTGGTAAAGCAGAAGCATTAAGAATTGAACGTGCAGGAACATAGTTTGGGAAAAATTTAGCACAAACTTCACTTACAGCTTCAACATCCGATAAGTTTTTAAGGAATATGGTTGTTTTAACTACATCATTCATAACGTGACCGATACTTTCTAAAATTGCTTTAACATTGTTTAAGCACTTTTCTGTCTGCTCTTTTATGCCACCAGCTACAATCTCACCCGATTTAGAATCGATAGGTAATTGAGAAGAAAGGTTATTGTAATGAGAAAAAGCTACCGTTTGTTTAGAAATAGCGCTTTTTGGTGCGTTTTTCGTGTTTCTAGAGACTTTTACAAGTGCACAAGGAGCTTGAGGCGCTGTACCTTCACCGTTCGAAATAAGTGCATCCATTTGTACCAAAGCATCAGTCATTGGTAAAGCAGCAATTTCAACTACTGTACGTGTAGGACGAGAGCCTGGAAAGAATGATGCATAAACTTCATCGATAGCATCAATATCTGAGATGTTCTTAACGAATACATTGATTTTAACTACATCGTCCATAACATGGTCGATACTTTCTGCAATTGCCTTAATATTCTTCAAGCATTGCTCTGCTTGCTCCTTTACTCCACCAGCTACTATTTTACCCGATTTTGGATCGATAGGTAATTGAGCTGAAAAATTATTGTAATGAGAAAAGGCTACGGTCTGCGTAGATACAGAACTTTGAGGTGCATTTTCGGTGTTTCTTGAATTTTTAATGATAACTCCACTCATGTTAATTTCCGTTTTTAGTGTTATTTGTTGTTGTTGTTTAATGTGCGCCAAACATAGTGATAAAATGCATGCCTTTGCATAAAAACAAAAAATCCTCGTAAGTATGTACTTAGGAGGATTTGTCGTGTAATTTTAATAGAGCCTATTTCAAAATCAATACTTTGAATACCTAAAAGTAGTTTCTTCATTGATCCAGTAATTTACTCTGAATTTATCACCATCTTTAAAATCATCATGGAATTCATCTCTTAATAGAAAATGTCTAGAGTACGATTCCATCAACGACTCAGCCTTTTCAGTGACAGACGGATCAACCTCCATTGCCTTCTGAAATTTTTCAACAGCAAGGCAAAAAATCAGTTTTTTGTGAAAATATTTAACCTCTAATGATCTGGTAAATTCACCATATGCATAACCGATTAATAAATAGGCCTCTCCACATAAAGAATCCATCTCGATAGCTTTCAAACTATATTCTCGTGACATCTCAAACTCTTTTTGCCTGAGACAGAACACCGCTTTTTTTAGGCACGAGTCAATATTTAATGAATCCGAAATTTGAGTTTTAATCGAATTTCTTATCCCCAATCTGCGCCATTTTTTAAGTTCTTTAATTTGGCCTTTCCTCCTAACAACATAAACATATTTCCACTCAGAACTACTTATTCTATTTCCCTTTAATCGGAAAAATACTCTGAACCTATAAATCCTATTCGAAATTGGGTAATGGTATTCAAAAGGGTTACAATCGTAGGTAATGTCCTTCGATAAATCAGTGGAAAATCCATTGATAAAAGTATAGTCAACATCTAAACCATATGCTCCTTCGAATTCCTTATAAGAAACAAATTTACCATTGTACAATCCTTGCAATTCGTAACAAATGCCATTGTCAAAATAATGTTCCGAATCATAAATAATACGATTTAAGTACATTTCATTCTGGCTTTTTACAAAAACAGATGCCTTAAAACTTTGATGCTTTCTAATAAGAAGAACACTATCAGTATCTATGTTAATTTTTAAATTACATTCTGGCTTTAATGCATCAACATCCTGAGCACTTGCAGTTAACCCTATTAGTAAGAATAGGATCGAAACGTGTAATTTATTATAATCAAAGAATGGTTTTCTCATTTAGATCATGTATTCTTTGTTAATAAATATACTGCTAAATATTACAACAAAAGAAAACAGAATGTACAATAAAATGTAGCTGAATAACGGAATGAAAATTAAACAGGTTTTATCCACTCCTAAAGGACTTTCAGAATGAATGGATAAATTGTAAGGATTTGGCATATTTAAGCCGCTAACTATTTAGAACATGGCTAAAATGTCTACAAAGGGAGTAATATTATTTCGAAGAATTTGCCTGTTCAGAATAGAACTGAAACAACATCAAAACAAAAAACACTGACAATCATTTGATTATCAGTGTTTTTTTGTAGCCCCAACAGTAGTACTAAATACCCAATACCACAACAAGACAGAACCACCGAAAACACTAACAAAATAGGCATAAAACCTACTAAAATAAGGGGTTTTAAAAACATTCCATTATTGAATGGAATTGCATGAAATTGGATAAGATTGCAAAAAGGTGGGGATGAGGTGGGGATGAGATTGAATGAATTCATATATTTGTTATAATTCAAATCTGTAATTATGGCAACTATCAAATTTATTACCAAAGGAAAAAAAAATCCTATTTCAGTATTACTACGTTTAAGGCATGGTAAAGAAGTAGATATTACAAATGAAACTGGTTATTTGGTAAACCTAGAAGACTGGATAAAACCCAAAAAAAAGGATAAAGAGGGGAATCCAATCAATAAAGGCGCAATAGAAAAGCCAAATGCCAAAACTGAAAACGGTAAAAAATTAAATGAGGATTTAAGGATTCTAGATGTAGAAATTCTTAAACGTTTTAACGAAGCAACGACCAAAGGCGATACTATAAACAAATCATGGTTATCGTATAACATTGATGAGATTTTAAACAGAGATCAGGAAACCGATTTAAACAACCTCATCAAATACATAGAGCACTACATTGCTGAACTACCTACACACATTCAGAAAAGGACTAAAAAAGTAGGTGTATCGGTTCACACCTTAAAAAAATTCAAGACCTTAAAAAATAAGATTACAGAATACGAAAAAAGCAAAAGATCTGTTTTTGCTATATCAGATATAAGTCCAAAGTTTACGCAAAACTTCACTACTTATCTACTTAAACAGAACTACTCAGTAAACTATGTAGGTTCATTGGTTAAGTATCTTAAAACGGTTTGTGTAAATGCAAGAAGCAACGAAATAAAAACCCACAAAAGACTATCTGATATTGATATCATAAAAGAAACAAGTCAAAAAATAACCTTATCATTCGATGAGTTAGAAAAAATCAATAATTTCAAGTTTGAAAAAACATCTTTATCGAATGCACGTGATTGGTTGGTTATTGGTTGTTATGTAGGACAAAGAGTTTCAGATCTACTGAACCTTACAAATGATAATTTGGTAGTAAGAAATAGTATTCAAATGATTGAGTTCACACAACAGAAAACTAATAAACTTATTTTAACGCCACTTCATCCGATTATCGAAAGTATTTTAGAACGTAATGGAGGTTTATTTCCTCATATGATTTCAGATGTAAAGTTTAATAAATACATAAAAGAGGTTTGCGAATTGGCAGAGATCAACACACCAACAAAAGGGGCAAAACTCGACAATAAAACCAAAAGAAAAGCACAAGGAATATATCCAAAATGGGAATTAATAACCTCACATATTTGCAGACGTTCGTTTGCGACAAATTACTACGGTACAATTCCAACACCAATTTTAATGGGTGCAACAGGACACACAGAAGAAAAAACTTTCTTAATTTACATCGGTAAAAACGAAGAAGACAAAGCAATGCAACTTGCAGAATACTGGACTAAAGAAGCATTACAAGCAAAGAAAGAACCGCAATTAACTGTTTTAAAGGAAGCGAAATAAACAACTGGCAACGTAAACAAATCATATTATTCAAATGAGCGAAATACATACAATTGATTCATTAAAAAGTCTCGACAAGACAATATATTCAATAACTGGACGAATACAATTAAATAATATTACTGATATCAACACTAATTTACTACTTGATATTGGAGATTTTAATTCAATGATATTCGTCGGGAAATTACGTAAAGAATACGCAAATAATTGTATTTCGGAGAATCTTAAAAATCAGTTTAAAGATGAGTTGGAACTCAGACTTGATTTAATAATGGAAATACTCTATTATGGTGCTAGAAACCTAGAAATATTGAAAACTAGGCAGAATACACCTGATAACTATGCCGAAATAATGCAACTATTTGATGATGTAATTATCAATGTTAAAAACTGCAATAAGGAAAAGTATCAACGATATAATACATATTGCGCTAAAGGGAATCACTCTGATCCATTTATAAAAATCCTTTCTCAGTGTGTACAATGGCGGACGGTAGGAGGAACAATAGAGGCATTTATAAACAACAATTTTAATGAAATTGCATCATTATCAGAAAGTGAAGTATTGGAGGATTCAAATCCTGATAATATCGGGAAAATTGTAATGCTACACGAACTAGGAATTTTAGATTTTCTAAAAAGCAAACTGCCGAACAATTTTAGTGAAGCAGATCTAGGTTCACTAATAAATTCCTTTACAGGCATTAATTCAGGTACTGCAAAAAGATATATCAACGGTATCAAGAATAGGGATAAAAACAACCCACTGAAAAAAAATAATATTAATTCGGTTCGAGGCAAATTAACAGAATTAGGATTAAATGATATTTTTAATGCAAAACAATAACATTCAATAAAATAGGGGAATTTTAACGATTCCCCCTTATTTCCCCCGAACACATTTGTAGCAGAACATTTAAATATAATGATATGCAACAAATTCAAATGATTCAGGTAACACCTGAGCAACTACAAACCGCCATTATTACAGGCGTAAAGGAACAACTAGACCAACTAAAGGACTTATTCCAACCAAAAGAACCAACAGAGTATTTAACCCGAAACGAGGTTAAGGAACTACTACACATCGACCTTTCCACGGTTCACAATTGGACTAAGAAAAACAAACTAAAGGCGTACGGTATCGGCAACCGCATTTACTACAAACGCCATGAAGTAGAACAGGCGATTATTCCAATTCAATCTATTTAAGTGATGACTGGCAACGTAAAATACATTCGTCACATTTACAAGGTAGAGAGAGCGAAAAAGGTTTATACCGTTTATCAGTTAAAACCAACTACACAAACCCCAGTATTAACCAACCTAGTCCGAATAGAACAGTTTAGGAAGTACAGCAACGGAAAAGGATTTGATGAGTATCTAAGATTAAGAAATACAAGTAACTGGAAAACATCGGAACAGGTTACAGGACTAAAGAAAACCGATAATTCCAATGTGTTTTTTGGTGACCGTATACACTTAGGGAAAAAGAACTTGATCGTTTTTAAATTCTCTAATGACAAAGAGTATCTATTAATTGATTATTACAAAGGATACTACCCTACTAACGGCAATTTTAAGGCGATTTTAGACAAATACCAGTAGAAACATAGGGCAATGCAAAAGGAGGCGTTAAAACCTCCTTTTCGTATTATTCAAATGTGTAATACTGGCAACGCATTACCCTACTAAGTTAGGAATATGATTGACTATATCAAAGTTCAATTGCAAGGCGTCAATATATCAGAACTAAAAGAAAATAAGTATTTGAATTTTATTGGTGAATTTGACGAAGCAACGGGAGAAATATTAAAAGGACGGGCAAAATATCGAGGTTTACTATTTCAAATTTTCCCTAGTGAATACGTACTAGTTCAAGGTAGTTTGCATAAGTACTGGAACAATGGGGAACACAATTACAACGACTTCAATATTGTATCCATTTTAAACGTTTTAAAGGACATAAAGGATAAATTTAATATTACACCTCATCAAATGGATTTAAAGGGTTTAGAATTGGGCGTAAACATCACAACAACGCACGATACAAAGCAAATATTAAAGTCTTGTTTTATTCATTGTTCAGAACCTTTTAAATGGTGTAATGTTCAAAACAATGGGCAATACATACAGGCGAAACACTCACAATATCTGATAAAAATATATAACAAGGCGAAGCAATACCGAGATAAAGGATATAACATTGAATCCGAAATACTAAGATTTGAAATTAAGTACCGAAAAATGGAGAAACTAAAGAGGTTAGGAATTGTTAACCTCCAGGACTTACTTGATTACAAATTAGAAAATTTTGTTTCGGTATTAGTTGAGGAATGGCAAAGGATTTTATTCTATGATTTTACAATCAAATCAGACAGTAAATTATTACTAAAGTATAATAATCCGATATACTGGCAGGAACTTTTAGAAAGGAAAACAAGATCTTCATTCAAAAAGCATAAAAGACAATTATCTAAACTAATACTTCAAAATTCTGACAATATATCAGAACAGATATCAAACCTAATCGAACAAAAAGGAAATATCCTTTCTTGTAGGGGTATCCGAATTGACCGAAAATTGAATCAGGAGAAGAAAGAAAAATATACTCCAAGTTTTCCCATTTTGGAATCTATAAAAATAGACAAGGGTATCCATATTGACCCTTTAGTTATATTGTCAATTCAGATACCCCTAGAAAAAGAGAATCGAATATGTGTAGTAACTGGTTTATCAATCCACAATCAGAAAGAAGAAAGTAAAATGTTATCGCATACAGGACTCTATTTTTATCAAAAGCATTACCCTAAAATATTTGATATGTTGAAAGAAAAATATTTAACGGACTATTGGAGTGAACCCGACCTAAAAAAACAAGTATTCGAGATTGCCCACAACATCAGAAATACTAAAAGCAATATTGAGATTAAACAGAAAAGGATTTATCCAGTAGATCAATATCGTTTGTTTGATGTTGGTTAAGTTTTTCGAGTCCATAAAAAGACAATTAGATAAAATCTATCAAAATTAAATAATCATTACTTTTACTAAAGTAGTTAATAATAGAAATACGATGAATAATAGAAAGAAGCACGGAGGCAGAACAAAAGGAACTCCAAACAAACAGACAGCAAAAATAAAAGAGGTTGTACATTCACTTCTTGCTGATAATATAGACCAACTGCAAAACGATCTTGATTTATTAGAACCTAAAGACCGTATTAATACAATGTTAAAATTGTTAGATTATGCAATTCCAAAGAAAAAACCCGAAATAGAGGAAGAAACCGAAGAACTAGCAGATATCACAATTGAAATTTAATTCATGCATTACTTAAAATAAAACCCTATTTAGTTAATTCTAGGTAGGGTATTTTAATTTTTAAATATTCAAGTTCGAAAAAGAGCCAAAAGAATTAGAAACTTAATAAAACCTAACATTCGACCCCTAGTTTTTGGAGTCCATAAAAAGAAGTAAATAATAGTCTTTTTTACTCAATGTGGGGATGAGGTGGGGATGAAAAATAAATTACAATTGATTATCAGCAATTTAGAATCAATAAAAGTAGCCCCAACAGGACTCGAACCTGTATCTAGTGTTTAGGAAACACTTGTTCTATCCCTTGAACTATGGGGCCAAAAGACATGCAAAAATATTCAAATCTTGTTAATCAGCAAAACAATTGGAGAAAGGATTTAATAAATAAAAAGAATGGACAGATCATTCCTCCTCCTGAAAGATTTCATGCAGTACAGATAGAGACTTTAAATTGCTAAAACCATCAATCTGGAGGGCATAAAAATTCAAAATAGCTCTTAAAACCTCACCAAGCTCTTCACTACTCATCTTTAAATCATTAACAAGATCAATTGAAGTATTAAATAAAGAATTAAGCTTTCGACTAAGCTGTAAATTCAGGCAATGAGCATGTGTCTTTGCTTCAGGTACAAAAAAGCCATTATCCATATCGAAAAAGGCATTTTCATCCGACCAATTTAACTGTGGAAAGAAGCCTAAGAAGCGTGTTAGCTTGCTTAAAAAATACAAATGGAATCGTTTTATCGACTCTTCCGTTAAATCCAGGTAACGAATACTATTGTATAAGAAAACGAATAAATCTTGGTTATGCTCTTCCTCACGAAGTACTTTTGAGCAAACTTCTGCTAAGAAAAGTACCATAGCACTTTTGTACACATCAAAAACCAGATTGTTTAAATTCTCGCACAATCGAACTTCTTTCAAGGATTGAAGATTCTTGCCTTCTCTATGGTACACTTCCATATCCAAAAGAAAGAAAGGTCGAAATAAATTGCTTTTACTAACTGACTTTTTCGATCGACCACCTTTTACAATATAGGCCTGACGTCCAAATTTCTCTGTATAAACTTGCACAATTATGCTTGTTTCGCCATACTTTAACTGGCTAAATACAATGCCTTTGGTTTGATGAATCATGCCAATAAGTTTAGTGAATAAAGAGTAATTTAATCACTTTTGATTTGGAACCATCTGAATTGGAGCAGAATATTAGGTAAACACCTGTATGAACACGAGAACCGTTAAAGTTTTTGCCATCCCAGATGTACTGGCCTCCAGCTGATTTTCCTTCCATCACCAAATTACCACTTATATCGGTAATTTTCACAGTTGACTCAGACATTAAGCCACTCACAACAATATCCCCATGATAAGTTTCTCTAACTGGGTTTGGGTAAACATACAAATCATTGTAAGATTCCTGTCCTTCTGTAACTCCACCTTTGTAGGATACCATTCCCTTATCGGTAAGAAAAAACACTTCGCCACTAGAAGGATTAACTGAAATTTTTCGAATATAATTAGAAGGTAAAGGACTGTTTTCGTTTGTAAAATGTGCCAATTGTTCATCTGCATTTTCAGATACCAAAAACACTCCAGAATTCTCAGTTCCTAGCCATTTTTGATTGGCTCCATCAACAGCGATACTTACCACAGTTTCGCTTCCCAATAAATATTGAGTTGATCCATCGATTGTGATAATTGGCTGATAAGCAATAAAGTCACCACCTTGGAAAAGATTTCCAGGATTAGCGTAAACCGCTACTCCATTATCTGTTCCCAACCAAACATTTCCATCCTCATCCTCAACGGCATCATATACCTGCGAACTGATGGTGGCGTTATTTTCATCCCGAACAAGAAAAGAAGCAATCACATCATCATCTTCATTTGCCAAGCTTCCATTTTCATTGAATGCAAATAAGGATTGGCCCAGATTATTTAAAACCCATTTATCACCGTTCGACAAACAGAGAATCTTTCTCATATTCACCCGATTTGCAAGTGTTGAATAATTCAAACTTGTCCATTCACGTTCTAAAGAAAGAACCTTTACCGGACTTGATGAGTTGGCATCCAAAATCCATAAATTTCCATCTGTATCGCTATCAAGACCACTTATGCCTTTTGTTCCTAAGGGTGAATTTCCAGAATTCCATTTCTCTAAATATTGCTGATCTTTAAAAACAAAAATTCCATCGCCCCAACTAGCTGTATAAACAAGCGATTGATCTCTTTGATTCCCACTAATTGCAATCAAATCGGAACTCCCAATAAAAGCATCTGTATTCTTTTCAGTATAATTAGACCATTCCTGATCGCGAAATTGGTACAACTCAGCCTTTCGATCCAAAGCTTCATAGGAATCATCAAATCCTCCTGCTACAGCCCAGGTATCACTGCCATTCGAATAAACATTGCTAATGTTTCCACTCAAAGGACCATCAGGCTTAATAAAGCTCAAATTACCTCCTGTTATTTCCGTTAATGATTGTTCCCAATCGGCAACAAATGTTCTACCATCAAACTTATAAGCGTCGCGCATGTGCAACAAACTCGATGAACCAATTGCATCTGCCTGTATGCCATTTGAGTTGAATATTTGTGTTTCTTCCGATTGTACAACCCACAATTGATCGTTTAAACTATTCAATGAATGGATTTTTGAAAAACCACTTCCAAAAGTAGACCACAAACCATTTTTATACTGATACAACTCACTTTGCGTCTCTAAAAAATCACGACTAACAATAAAGTTTCCATCCAAAAACGTCAAATGCTTACACTCCTTTTGAAAATCAGGAATACCATTTTGAAGTGTCCAACTGTTAAAATCAGCCAAGTTTATCGCGTTCCAATTTGCTGAGAAAATACCTCGATCGGTAGCTGCCCAAATCTCATTTTCACTCAAAGCCAACTCATTAACAACAAGTTGCTCTCCTCCACTGCCTATAAAATAAGTATCTGCAACTTCTTCTCTATCAATATGAATTACGACAATTCCAAAATTAGTTCCTAGGTAAGCAAGCCCATCACGAATTACAATTGAGTTGATTTTTTTATCACTTACCAAAGCAAAGTTTTTAATATCAGGAAGGTTTGTAATTCTTCCCTCTGATATTAAATCCAAATTCCCATTTGCATAGGCTACTAATAATGTTTGTTCATTTTCTGACCAAGCCATTGAACTAACCTTCGATTCTGAAAGGCCGTTGGTTTTGCTGTATGCCACAATTTCATTATCAATCAACGAATAGGAAAACAAACCTGATTCCGTTAAACAATACAATCTATCTCCAGCTTTTACCAATCTATTGGCTTTTTGATAGGGTAAATGCTCACGCCATTCACCTAATCGCAATTGTCCATAACCCTTTACGGAAACCAGAACGAATAGTGCAAGAAGTAGATTTCGCAAACCTGACATATGATTGTTCTTAAGGATTTATTTAATCTTATTTAGATGCGCCACTAGTTTTTGTACTGCCAAAGCTCGATGACTAATTTTATTTTTTTCGCTCATTTCCATTTCCGCAAAAGAAACATCGTAACCTTCTGGTTCAAATATTGGATCGTATCCAAACCCATCAATTCCACGCTCTTTTTCAAGGATATTTCCTTTAACGATACCTTCAAACTGAGTCTCTTTACCATCAATTAATAAAGATATTACCGTTCTGAATCGCGCTTTTCTATTTTCGATGCCTTTCAAATTTGCAAGTACCTTTTTCATATTGCCTTTCGCATCCTTATCAATGCCAGCGTATCTAGCGGAATATACACCAGGTTCATTGTTTAGAGCTTCAATTTCTAAACCAGTATCATCAGCAAAACAATTTACATTGTACTTGTCAAAAATATGCTTTGCCTTCTGGTTCGCATTTTCTTCTAATGTCTCGTAATCTTCTGGAATTTCGTCGGTACAATTAATATCCGACAAGCTTAACAGTTCAATATCTTCACCTAAAATGTGCTGTAATTCTTTTAATTTATTTAGGTTATTGGTTGCAAAAACAAGCTTCATAATTACTCTCTTATCAGTTTATGGATACAAAAAAACAACGGCCATACAACCGTTGTTCAAATATATAAATTTCAAATTTATGCTTTAATAAAAACTGCCATATTTGGCTAAGTCTGTTCTTGGATTAACACACATTACAGGAACGTGAGCCGAATTAGCAATTACAAACTGCTCATGAGCACCCAACATATAATCTTGGAATGAAATGTTCTTTGTTGTCATGATTAAGATGATATCTGCTTCTATTTTTTTAGCAAAATCAACTGTTTCCATTGCAAAATCGCTACCCCCATCAGCCGTATCAATTTCATAATCAATACCCCTGTTCTCCAAATACTTTTTAGCAAATACCAAATTGGCTTTTGTTCTCTGAAGCATTTGACCTTCAGGTATTTTAGGTGTAATAATTCGCATTTTTGCTTTAAAGAATTTACCTAAAAATTCAGCCCAGCTTAATTTTTCTTTGTTCTCTTTCTTAAAATCAACAGGCAAAACAACAGACGAATATTTCTTATGAACAGGAGGAGCTTGCACAACGATAAAAGGTACACGTGAACCAATAATAACCTTTAAAGCCCAACTACCTGTCAATTTTTGCATTCCCTTAATGCCATGAGTACCCATAAGTACTAACATGGAATTCATTTCTTTTGCGATATCGTTGATTGAAGTAAAGATACTTCCTTCACGTACAACTATTTCAGGGCGAATTCCCTTCTCTTTTTCAATTTTCTCAACGGCCTCAAGCATTTTTGCATTAGCTTCCTCAATATGAGATCCTTTTTTTACAATATGCAGCAATGTTACATTTGCATCAACATTTTCAGCAAATATTAAAGCATGCTCTAATGCGTACTCTGCGACAGTTGAAAAATCCCATGCCACGAGTATTGATCTTTTAGTGTTTTCCATAGTTTTAAGTAAAAAGGATGGTCAATAAAAAAATTAACATAACCGTTGGACAATTTAGCTATTTTCTTCTAAACAAGCAAATATATAGGGCTTCTGTTAAGATTGAGTATTAATTTACGAAGAAGGCTGATATTTTAAAAATTCTTGGCTATTTTTATTACCATTCTTTGCACTGAATACTAATTTGAATCTAATGTACGTCTCTCTATACTGTTTAAGTTTATTATTTCCAGCCAATTACTTTTCAAATTTGCTTTTAAGTTTGGGGGAAAACACAGTCAGTTTCATATCCGAAAACATAGTAGTAGTTGGGATTATTCAAATATTTCTCTTTGCCTTGATGTATTTATGGCATCAACTAAGGTTAAAAAAACAAAGAAAAAGCATTGAAAATGAATTTTACGATAAAAATCAAGAGATAATAGATCAAAAAGAAAAAGCAGAGAAATTACTTTCCAATTTACTTCCTAAACAAACTGCAGAAGAATTACAATCTACAGGAAAAGTTAGCTCTAAAAGATATAGAATGGTAACCGTTTTGTTTTCCGACATTCATGGATTTACCAAAATTGTCGAACAAATGAACCCAGAAGATCTAATAGATGAACTGGACAAGTTTTTTATGCACTTTGACTCTGTTGTTGAAAAATTCAATATTGAAAAAATTAAAACGGTAGGTGATGCTTACATGTGCGCCGGTGGTATTCCAAATAAAAATCGAACCAACCCAATAGAGGTAATTTTGGCTGCCATGGAAATTCAGCAGTACATGAAAAGCATGAAAATCAACTCAAAAGCGGGTAAAAAAGCCATTTGGGGCTTACGAATTGGTGTACATACTGGTCCTGTAATTGCTGGTGTAGTTGGAACTAAAAAAGTTAGCTACGACATATGGGGCGATACTGTAAACACTGCAAGTAGAATGGAATCATCTGGTTCTGTAAGCGAAATCAATATTTCAGGAATGACCTATATGCTAGTTCGTGATTTCTTTATTTGTGAATACAGAGGACGTATGCCAGTCAAATACAAAGGAAATATTGACATGTACTTTGTAAAAGGTTTTAAGCCCAATATGTCTTCCGATCTAAAGGGCTTGGTACCAAATCAACATTTCATCACGCAATTTCAAATGCTGCGTTACGATGATTTAGAAGAAGCCATTCTAACCAAGTTGGAAAATGAATTGCCTAAAAATCTATATTATCACAACCTAAAACACACCATTGATGTAATTACAGAGGTTGAAATTATTGGCAGAAAAGAAGGTGTTAAAGATCCTGAGATGATTATTCTAAAAACTGCAGCCTTATTTCATGATACAGGTTTTATCTTATCGTATAATAATCATGAAGAATGTGGTGTTAAAATGGCTCGTCATATCTTACCAAAATATTTCTACTCTGAAGAACAAATTGATCAGGTTGCCAATCTTATTATGAATACCAAGTTTCCACCTGAACCAAAGACAAAATTAGAGATGATCATATGCGATGCTGATCTTGATTACCTTGGTCGCACCGATTTTATTCCAGTATCGGGAAATTTGTATAGAGAATTGAAAGAGCATAGTAAAATCAAAAGCATTGACGACTGGAACAGACTCCAAATCAAATTCATAGAGAATCATCAGTATTTTACCGAAACAGCACGCAACATGCGAGACGTAAATAAAATAAGACAGCTCGATAAACTTAGAGAGTTGATTTAACTGTTTTATTTAAGCTGAGTATATTGATTTTAAATTAGCAAACCCCTTCCGTTTCCAACATCAATTTTTTTGATCTCTTTTAAAAATTGGCGTAAATTGAATAGAGTGATAATCAACACATAAGTGATTGAACACAACACACATTCTAGAAAAGGGGGAACATGATCACAAATTTAGAAAACATTCTTTCTGATAGTGCCAAGGGCATGAAACGGTCGGTTATCAGAGAGCTTTTAAAATTAACTCAAAGACCTGACATCATTTCTTTTGCGGGCGGATTACCTGCTCCTAGTACTTTTCCAATTGAAGAACTAAAGCAAATTAGCAATGAAGTTCTGGAAGAAGAGGGAAGTTCGGCTTTGCAATATGGTCAAACTGAGGGAGAAACTCATCTTCGGGAAATCCTGCTTGAACGCTATCAAAAAATTGGCTTAAATATTAGTATTGATAACATTAGCATACTCACTTCATCGCAACAAGGACTCGACTTAGCGGGTAAAATATTCATTAACCGTGGCGATAAAATCATTTGCGGATTACCAAGTTATTTAGGTGGTTTAGGTGCTTTTTCGAACTATGGAGCAATTCTTGTTGGAATAAAATTTGATGAATTTGGAATGCGCTCAGATTTACTAGAAGAAAGCTTGTCTAAACTTGAAGCAGCTAATGATTTACCAAAATTCATTTACGTAATCCCTGATTTTCAAAATCCTGCCGGCATCACAATGCCAGAATGGAGAAGATTGGAAATTATCGATATTGCAAAAACATACAATATTTTAATCATTGAGGACAGTCCGTATCGAGAATTACGATTCGAGGGGGAATCTCAAAGAATGATGTATGATCTGGACAATTCAGGGCAAGTAATTTGCTTGGGAACTTTCTCTAAAATATTTGTTCCTGGATTTAGAATTGGGTGGGTAATTGCTCATGAAGCGATTCTTGACAAATTTGTGAAAGCCAAGCAGTCGACTGACCTTTGCACCTCTCCTTTTGTACAAAAAATTGCCGCCAGATATCTAGAAAAAGGATTGTTCGACAAAAACTTAAAAAACATTATAAAAATGTATCATCGCAAACGCGATGTGATGTTAGAAGCCTTTGAAGAATTTATGCCTAAGGGAGTTAAATGGACAAAACCCGAGGGTGGTTTATTTCTTTTTCTTATCTTGCCTGAAGATATGGATGCGGAAGACCTCTATGAAATTGCAATTAAGAAGAATGTCGCATTTGTATTGGGTTCGGTTTTCCACTGCGATGGTAGTGGCAAAAATACCATGAGGATTAACTTTTCCTATATGGATGAAGACCAGAATAGAATTGGTGTTCAACGCTTGGCTGAATCGATTCAAACCTTATTGAATAACAAATGTTTAACCGTTTGATTTTTATTGAAATCAAACACTTTTTTAGTAGTTATAAATCCTAATTCTCACCTTACAATGAGATAAGAGAGAGTTCCATTTGGGACTCTCTCTTTTATTTTTCAATAAATTCTAATTAAACATATCTATAAATTGATTTCAGGCAATCTAATTTTAATAAAACCGATCACTTATTACCTGTTTTAGATAGAATTAATCTTTATAATAAATTAATTTCCACTTATGAAACATACGTAAATAAAGGCTTACAGTAATACATATCGATATTATCTATGGTTTTTTAATTATTATCTATTTGATTTATACCGCAAGTCGTATTAGGTTTGCAGCAGATAAAAAATAAAACAATAAATAATCATATTAAAAAAAATAAGTATGTCATTAATTGGAAAACAAATTGTAGATTTTGAAGTTCAAGCATTTGCTAACAACGATTTTAAAAGCGTAAAAAAATCAGATTTACTAGGTAAATGGTCTGTGTTTTTCTTCTACCCTGCCGATTTTACATTCGTGTGTCCTACTGAATTGGAAGATCTTGCGAACCTTTATCCTGAGTTTAAAGCTATCGATAGTGAAATTTATTCGGTTTCTACCGATACCCATTTCGTACACAAAGCATGGCACGATACTTCAGACACAATCAAGAAAATCCAATATCCAATGTTAGCAGATCCAACAGGAGTTTTATCTCGTGGCTTTGATGTAATGATTGAAGAAATTGGATTGGCTGAGCGTGGTACTTTTATTGTAAATCCTGAAGGCGAAATTGTAGCTTACGAAGTTGTTGCAGGAAACGTAGGAAGAAATGCTGAAGAGTTACTAAGAAGATTGAAAGCATTGCAGTTTGTAGCTAAAAATCCTTCTGAAGTATGTCCTGCAAAATGGAAAGAAGGAAATGAAACCTTACAACCAAATATTGACTTGGTTGGTAAAATATAATAAGAATAACACCCAAAAACTGTCCCTAAATTTATTTTAGGGACAGTTTTATTTCAAAAAAAAAACAATGCTCGAACAAAATATTAAAAATCAGGTTATTGATTTATTTGCATCGCTTAAAAATCAATATACATTTCAAATTAAGCTTGCTTCTACTCATCCTAACAAAGACGAATTGGTTTCGCTTTTAAGTGATGTTGCATCTTGTGCAGATAAAGTAAATGTGGTAATACAAGAAGAATCGGGATTATCTTTTACCATCCTAAAGAACAACAAAAATACCAATGTAACCTTCAAGGCTGTTCCAAACGGTCATGAATTTACCACTTTGCTATTAGCTATTTTAAATCTAGATGGAATTGGGAAAAACTTACCTGATGCAATTCTTACGCAAAGAATTCAAAGCATCTCACAAAAGGTAGAATTAAAGAGTTTTATCTCACTTTCTTGTACCAATTGTCCTGATGTTGTTCAAGCATTGAATATCATGGCTTTCTATAATGAGAACATATCTCATGAAATAATAGATGGTGCCATTAATATTGAAGAAGTTGAAAAATTAAATATACAGGCAGTTCCAAGTGTTTATGCAAATGGAAAACAATTGCATGCTGGTCGTTCATCATTAGGTGAATTATTGGGAAAAATTGAAGATCAGTTTGGAAGTGATTACCAGCCACAAGCACAAGAAGACAAAGAATATGATGTAATTGTTGCTGGTGGTGGACCTGCCGGTGTTTCTGCAGCTGTTTATTCTGCTCGTAAAGGTTTTTCAGTTGCCATTGTTGCTGAAAAAATTGGTGGCCAAGTTACTGAAACAGTTTCTATCGAAAATATGATTTCGATTCCTAAAACTACTGGATCTGAGCTATCTGGTAACTTAATGAAACATCTTAACGATTATCCTATTGATATTTTAGACAATCGTAGGGTAGAAAACTTAGGAGTTGTAAATGGAATAAAAACACTTACTACATCCTTAAATGAAACACTAAAAACACCTGCTCTTATTATTGCTACCGGAGCAAGTTGGAGGAAATTAAATATCCCTGGCGAAAGCAATTACATTGGTGCTGGAGTTGCATTTTGCACACATTGCGATGGTCCATTCTACAAAGGGAAAAAAGTGGTTGTAATTGGTGGTGGAAATTCTGGACTAGAAGCTGCAATTGATTTATCTGCAATTGCCACTGAAGTAAAGGTGCTCGAATTTATGGATGAATTAAAAGGCGATCAGGTACTTCAAGATAAAATTAAAGAATTATCGAATGTAAGTATTACAACCAGTGCTCAAACTTTAAGCATTGAGGGTGATGGAAGCAAAGTAAATTCAATTAGATATAAAAACCGTGTAACGAATAAGGAAGAGGTTTTAACAACCGACGGTGTCTTTATTCAAATTGGTTTAACCGCAAACAGCCAAGTATTTTCAGATACAGTTCAGACCAATCGAATTGGTGAGATTGAAATTGATTCAAATTGTAGAACTAATCAGGCAGGAATATATGCTGCTGGTGATGTATCAATTGTACCTTACAAGCAAATAGTAATTGCAATGGGAGAAGGATCAAAAGCCGCCCTTTCGGCATTTGATGATAAAATAAAAGGCTTGCTTTTGGCAAACCAGTTAGAAGAAGTTGCCTATAATTAAGGCAAAATATTCTATGGATAATCAGCAATTTAGATTATCCATAGAATTATATTTTTATTGATTAAAATTCAATAATTGTATTCCAATTGTGCTTGTCTTCAACTGTTCCGTACTGAATTCCACGAAGTGTTTCGTACAATTTGAAACTAGTTTTACCAGCCTCATCACCAAAGAAATAGTCAATTTTGTTATCAGCATCAACAATTTTACGAATTGGAGAAATAACAGCAGCAGTACCACATGCTCCAGCTTCTGTAAAATCAGCTAATTCAGTCACCTCAATCGGACGACGCTCAACAGTCATTCCCATATCTTCAGCAATCTGACACAAACTTTTGTTTGTAATAGAAGGCAAAATTGAGTTTGATTTAGGCGTTACGTATGAGTTATCTTTAATTCCGAAGAAATTAGCAGGGCCACATTCGTCAATGTATTTTTTCTCTTTAGCATCTAAAAACAATACTGCAGAATATCCTTCGTCATGGGCACGAGAACCACCTCTTAATGAAGCAGCATAGTTACCACCTACTTTAATTGTACCTGTTCCTTGAGGAGCTGCACGATCGTATTCGCGATAAACAACGTAATCGGTTGGCTTGAAACCTTCTTTAAAGTAAGGTCCTACTGGCATTACAAATACAGCAAAAGTATATTCTGGAGCTGGACTAACACCTACTTGCGCACCATTCCCGAATAAAACAGGACGAATGTAAAGAGAAGCTCCTGATTCATAAGGAGGAATCCATCTTTCATTCAATTTAATTGCTTTTACAACTGCTTCTTCAAATAAATCAGTAGGCATTTCAGCCATCATGATACCGTGAGAAGAAGATTGCATACGTTTTGCATTCTCATTGATGCGGAATACTCTAACTTTTCCATCTGGGCCTTTAAAAGCTTTTAAACCTTCAAATGCTTGCTGTCCGTAATGCAGACCAGTTGCTGCAATATGTACATTTACTTGATCTGAAGAAGAAGTTTCTAATTCTCCCCATTTTCCATCACGAAAGTGACAACGAACATTGTAATCAGTTTTTGTGTAACCAAAACCAAATTCTTCCCAGTTAATTTTTTCCATCTCTATTTAAGAATTTTACGATTAGTAAAGGATATTTATTGTGTTTTGTTTTGAGTTTAAAATACAAAGACAAATATATTAAGAAATTCGATCTTTTTGCCTACAATTTATTCCTTTTTTGCTTATTCTGCTTTCAATTCAATTAAATATCCGTTGTGTTTGCGAATATTTATTACTTTCCCTTCATCAAAAATTAAGTATTGTCCCTTAATCCCTTTCAAAACTCCAGTAAATTCATTCTCTTTTTCAAAGCTAAAACTCACCACTTTTTCTGGTATGATCTCCATTGGGTAAACAATGTCAGTAATCTCATCATCAAGAGAAATATATTGCTGTAGTTCAGGATGAAGTAATTCTTTTGCTTTTGATTTCTCCTCAACTAAGTCGATGTCATTCGAATCTTCCAACTTTAACATTCCTCGCCAGTTTGTTTTATCAGAAAAATGATCTTTTAAAGCAACTTCAATTACACCTGCAATATGTCTATTAGGTGTTTTAGCAAGCTTTATGGCTTTACTCGCACCTTGGTCAATCCATCTTGTTGGCACCTGAGATTCACGTGTCACACCTACCTTTAAGTTCCCTGAATAGGCAAAATATACATAGTGTGGTTTCAAGGAATTCTCTTTTGCCCATTCCATATCTCTCGCAATTCCAAGGTAAGAAAGATCTAACTCCGGACGTAAGATACTAGGATCTGTTTGAGGTAAGGTTGTAAAACAAGAGTAACAATAACCTTGTGAAAATGATGTTTTTGTTTTTTTTCCACAATGAATACAATTAATCTGACCCAAATAGGTAAGTTTTACCTCTTTGCCAATCAAAGCATTCATATCAATTTTTTCATCACCAATTGGGAGCTGATACTTAACCTGATCGTTAAGATCAGTATGCATTTTTCTTATATTTCCTTGTTTTTGCATTCAACTGCTGTTTACAAATTCGACTCAATAACTTTTATCATCTGCTCTAGCTCTTTTTGATCGAAACCAACGCCTTGCCAGATTATTTTTCCTGATTTATCAACAATAAAGTTACGAGGAATGTATTGACTTGCAAATTTAGAATACACCTCACGTTTAGGATCTGGAGCAATAGGGAAAGTAAAACCTTTCTTCTTATTCCATTTCAGCAATTCTTCTTTTGTATGTTCTCTACCTATTGAAACCATTGCAAAGTTCTCACCTTTAAACTTAGGCCACAATTTCGCTTCAACTTCTGGCAGTTCTTTCATACATGGTCCACACCAGGTAGCGAAGAAATTAACCAAAACTACTTTTCCTTTTAATTTTTCAATCGATATCTCTTTCCCATCCAAACTTGTAAGCGTAAAAGCTGGTACCTGATCACCTTCTTTCAAAAGCGATCCTTTGTGATTTTCAGCAATTAAATTTGTTGTCGCAATTAGGGCAATTAATGCAAATAGTAGTTTTTTCATATTAATCTCTTTAGAGACGCACGGCCGTGCGTCTGTACATTTCTATATTTTAAAGCTTGTAGCTTGAAGCTGAAAGCTTATTACTGTATTAGATCGTTAGTAACTTCAACAATCTTGTATAATTTATCTGATCGGCGAATCATTGTATCCAATGCAATGGAAAAGCTATCACCTTTCACTGCTTTCTCTACTGATTTCATGTCAACACGAATCTCTTTTATTGTGGTTTCTATCACGCCTGTTGTAGGTCCTGTAATCAGAATGTTATCACCGACACTCAACTCTTGAGATTCCAATTGGAATTCTGCAACTTTTATCTTGGCAAAGTAATTGGTTCCTTTTCCAACTAGCATTTTACGCTTTGTAGCACGGTTACCATATTCGCTACTCCACTCTCCAAGCTTTTGTCCCAAATAATATCCATTCCAAAATCCACGATTAAACACCGTTGCAAGTTGGTCCATCCATACATCTATCTTCTCTTTGCTATAGGATCCATCAAGATAAGCATCAACAGCTTCGCTGTAAGAAGAAAGTACTGTTTTTACATATTCTGGAGAGCGAGCTCGACCTTCGAATTTTAGAACACGAACACCTGCATCTATCATTTTATTTACGAAGCCAATGGTACACAAATCTTTTGGTGACATGATGAACTCATTGTCGATCTCTAATTCGTTACCAGATTCTTTCTCCGTAACTGTATATGCTTTTCTGCAAGTTTGCATGCAAGCACCACGATTGGCCGAAGAATTTTTTTCGTGCAAACTCAAATAACACTTTCCTGATACCGCCATGCACAAAGCTCCATGTGCAAACATCTCAATTTGTATCAATTCGCCTTTTGGTCCGCGAATTTCTTCATCAACAATTTGCTTGTAAATGGCTGCAACCTGATTCAGGTTTAGCTCACGAGCCAAAACGACAACATCGGCAAATTGTGCGTAAAATTTCACCGCCTCAATATTCGTAATATTACATTGCGTAGAAATATGAACCTCTACATCTATTGTACGTGCATACATGATTGCAGAAACATCGGCAGCAATAATGGCTGTAACGCCACCTTCTTTTGCCGCATCTACAATTTTATGCATCACCTTTATGTCATGATCGAACAATACTGTGTTCACAGTAAGGTAAGATTTGATATTATTTTCCTTACAAATGGAAGCTATTTTATGCAAATCTTCAATGGTAAAATTGTTTGAAGATCGCGATCTCATGTTCAACTGCTCAATACCAAAGTAGATAGAATTGGCTCCTCCCTGAATAGCTGCCATTAATGATTCATAAGAACCAACTGGTGCCATTAATTCAATTTCACTTCTATTCATCTAATAAATCTCCTTAATCTGGAAAAAATAAAAATTACAATATTTAAGCCTTTGTACAGCTGTTAAATACAAATATGCCAACAAATGCACAGACTTTCTGATTTTCAGCAAAAGTACTCTTTCTGCGCCAGTCTTGCAATACAAATAAAGCTTCCAAAACAGTTAATTCTCTGGCTTTATACTGCTTAATCGAAAATCTGCCTCTTGTTTAAGAAATTTAATTAATTTACTTTTGCGCCACAGCTATTTGATACACTGGGATAATAGCCTTCCTTTTACGACTGATGGTGAACAGTTTATATGGAAAATATCCCATTTCTTCCTAACTTGTATTAGGAATCTCTTTTGTAGCCTCTAATTTTCGCGAGTTTTATAATATTTCGCTGCTACCCTATCCTAATAGCTTTTTTAAATGAACGATTAAGGCATAAGCAATCGTTTTCACAACGCGTTTGCATGTTAAAACATAAAATGGATATTGGCCTATGAAGTATAGAGCTTACACGCTGAAGACCTTTAAAAAGATCCCTCAAATTTCGAGGTTAAGCGAAGAACAGATTTTTGATATTGAAGTGGTTGGAGAGGTTCTTCCCTTTAAAGTAAACAACTATGTTGTTGACGAATTGATTGATTGGGATAATTTTGAGAACGATCCAATTTTTATATTGACATTTCCTCAAAAGGACATGCTTTCGAAAAGTCATTACGATAGAATGGCTGAATTGATTAAAGCAGAAGCTCCAAAACACGAAATTGTAAAAGCAGCCAATCAGATCCGTATGGAACTGAACCCAAACCCTGCAGGACAAGTACACAACGTACCTGAACTGAATGGTGAGAAATTGGTTGGAATCCAGCATAAATACAACGAAACCATGTTGTTTTTCCCTTCTCAGGGACAAACTTGTCATGCATACTGTACTTTCTGTTTCCGTTGGCCACAATTTACAGGTATCAATGAATTGAAATTTGCGATGAAGCAAGTTAATTTGGTAATTGAATATCTAAAAGCCAATCCACAAATTACAGATTTGTTGTTTACTGGCGGCGATCCGATGGTAATGAAATCGAAGATGTTTGAGGATTACATTGATGCAATTTTAGCAGCTGATATTCCAAACCTGAAAACGATTCGCATTGGAACCAAAACACTAGGTTACTGGCCATATCGCTACACTAGCGATGATGATGCTCAACAATTATTAGATGTATTCAAAAAGATCGCTGATAATGGTTTAAACTTGTCAATTATGGCACATTTTAACCACATTAATGAGATGAAAACAGATGCTATGGCTGAAGCAGTTAAAAATATTCGCAAAACCGGAGCGGTAATTCGCACGCAATCGCCTATAATGAAGCATTTGAACGATGATGCTGACATGTGGGCTCGTATGTGGAGAAAACAGGTGGACATGGGAATGATTCCTTACTACATGTTTATTGCTCGTGAAACCGGAGCACAGGAATATTTTGCAGTGAGCTTAGAAGAAGCCTATAATATTTACATAAAGGCATACACTCAGGTAAGCGGTGTTTGTCGTACTGTTCGCGGACCAAGCATGTCGGCTAACCCTGGAAAAGTACAAGTTTCTGGAATTACAGAGATTAACGGAGAAAAGGTATTTGTTTTGAATTTTATTCAGGCAAGAAATACCGATTGGGTTGGAAAACCTTTCTTTGCGAAGTACGATCCGAAAGCACTTTGGTTGGATGATTTAAAACCAGCTTTTGCGGATAAGTTTATGTATGAAGACTAATAAGCTTTGGCTTTTATAGATATTTTATAAAAAGACCTGTCAGAATTCTGATGGGTCTTTTTAGTATTTGACTTTGTCATCAAGTCGGACAGACTTTTACTTTTCTCCTTAAATGAGAAAAGTACACAAAAGAATCAAGTCAGCCTGATCCTTGTCTGCCCTTCGTTTTTCCTTATTATCACGCCTTGCGGTAGGCTGACAAATCACGCTCAAATTGCATTACAAATTCGTAACTAACTTTTCTTTGTGCTCTTTGTGATTAAACCTTTCACTTTAAATTACTAATTAACTCCTCGCAAGAATGTGGTAGCTTTTTATTCAGAACTTTTCCATTTCTGTCAACTAGAAAGAATACTGGAATGGCCCGGGTAAATATTTCATCGTTAGGAAAGGATCCTTCCAATAAAAACTGAATGCCTAAATTTTGAAACACGCCTTTATCGGGACCTGTGAAATTAAGTAGGTAGGAATTCCCTTTAAACGCTGTAGTGGAAACCAACGAATCGACTTCTGCTTTGTTTTTACTTGCTGCTATTAATAGTATTTGAACCTGCGAGGTATCGATAGTTTCCTGCAGTTTGGGAAGAGTTTCAGGCAAAGTTTCCCTGCAACCACTGCACCAAGTTGTCCATATGTAAACCAAGGTTTTGTCTTTATTGGCTATTAAATGGTTCAATTTTTCAGCATTAATCATCCGCTTATCATCCTGAGAAGATGTGCAGGAAATCACAAAAAGAAGTAGGCAAGCAATTAATAATTTCTGTATCATGATCGTCGGTTAATTAATTAACCTGAAGTTACGATAAAATTCTATTCCAATTCATTAAAAAAAGGAACAGCAAAGCCATTCCTCATTTCAATCAGTAAAATATTTTGATCTATTCCTTTATGCTATTCAAAAATGAACTTATAGCAGTCCAGTACTCTTCTCCACCCTGCTGATTCTTCCATAAATTACGTGAACCATGATGCCCCTTACCTTCTGGAACAAAGTGAATCTGCTTTTCTTTTAATTTGTGTTTCTCTAATAATGCTTCAACATATTTTGCTTCATTTTTAGAACTTGTTAAGAACATCGGCTTATCAAATGCCTCTAATTTCTCAATTAAAGAACCTTTAACATCAGCTAAATAATTTCCAGGACTAAAGGAGATAACTGCCCTTATATCGTCTCTTTCTGTTGCTAAATACAATGCCAAGGTCGATGAATAAGATGATCCCCATAAAATTACCTTTTTCGAATAATTTGCATTGATAAAATCAAGTGCGGCAACAATATCAACTTCTGCATCTACATAATCAATTCCTTTATTTGCTTGAACTGCTCGCAAATAAGTTTCATTTTGAGTATTCCCGATTGGTCCGCCTGAGCGTTGGTCTATTGCCATGCAATTGAAACCCATTTTATTTAATCGCTCTGCTATACCGGCATATTCGAACTTGTTAAAGCGTGCTTGATGACAAAGTAAGATAAAAGGCGATGTTTCATCGATCTGATACAAATGTGCAGTAATAATAAGTGAATCGATGGAAGGAAATTCCAAAACTTTAGGATAATCTGCCTTTTGCTCTGTCTCTAAGCTTGCTTCAGTTTTTTGTGCTTTTTGCTGACACGATACTAGAAAAAAACCTAGTGTTAATACAATTAAAGTGAGTTTCTTCATTATTTAATATTTTATGTGTGATAGTATGATGAGTAAAAGTAAGAATACCCTATGGGAAAATGAACTTTATTTTTCACTCTAGTCTTTATGCCAGACTGGTTCTTACTTTTTCATTGAGAAAATAGTAAAAGAGCGAACACACCCCTCTGTCCTTCGGACATCTCCCCTAAAAAAGAGAGAATCTTGAAAAATTATTTGCAATCACCCCACACAAGCTCTCCTTTATAGGAGTCGAAGAAACAAAAATGGCAGCTCAAAACTGAACTGCCATTATTCTTTTGAATTTTATCTTTTACTTTAATTGATCTGCTAAAGGAATCATTCTTGCCGATAAATCGGGATCTTCCATGTCTGGATCTAAAGGAAACATTGGTCTTTGAATTCTTTTGTAACCAATTCGTTCCAAATCTTGATCTACTCCACCAGGTGTTTGAGCCATTAGCCAATCTCCTCTCATATTGTACAATTCAGGAACTAAATAACCAATTTTCACCATCACAATATCCGTCTTACGCGGATTTAAGCCCAAATTGGTAAAATCAGCTTCATGATGGTAGGGCTTACGTATTTTTGTCACAATAACATGCACACTACCCACTTTCACTACAACTTCCGTTTCGGCATACTTGTCACCATGTCTAATTTTTTCTATTGTTCCTTTCAATTTTACCGGACCAGCATACCGCGCATCTACATTAGCGCCAGCAAAGGCATCAATCTTTGTTCCTTCACCCAATTCAATGGCTTTCTCAACAAATTTTGGTCCTGGAATGGATGCATAAATCAAACTTGTTCCGTCTTCTTTCTGAAATTCTTTTCGCTTCAAAACTTCCTGAAGAGTCCAGGTTACATCTCCTGCACCTCCTGCAGTAGGATTATCACCCATATCACTAATAATAAAAGGCTGCTTTTTACTCGCAATTGCTTTGTTCAAACTCTCTTCCAAACTAGCAACAGGTGCAACAAACTCAAATTTTTCACGCACATCCCAAAAACTTTTTGCCAAATATTCGGCTGCTTTTGTTACCTCTTTCTTACTATCGCCATAAGCCATTACTGCAGCTCTATTTCTAGGTGCATCTGCCCAAGCATAGCCAATCCAAATAGCAGCATCAATTACGCCATCTGTTTTTGTTAGTGGATCTACTTTCGCGTACAAACTTTTTCCTGGCTCAATTCGAGTACTGGTTTTCTCTCCTGGCAAAAGAATAGGAACAGGAATCCAAGCTTTGTACTTCGGCTTCCCTTTACCACTCTCCAATCGATCCAATAAATTCGTTACCGCTCTTCTTCTCGATTCTGTTGCATCTTCATGCGGAGCCATTCTAAAACAAGTAATTAAATCGGTATGTTGAGCCAATTCTTTGGTTACATTACCGTGTAAATCCATACTCGTAGAAATCAAAGGTTCCGATCCAACAACTTCTCTAACTCTTCTTAAAAAATCCCCTTCCGGATCGTCCATTCCTTCTACGCTACTCGCTCCATGGATATCTAAAAACAAGGCATCAAAAGGTGCATTTTGCTTCAATTTTTCAAGAATCTCACCAATCAGTGTTTCATAAGTTTCTTTGGTAACCATTCCACCTGGAATAGCTCTCGCACGAAGAGTTGGAATCCAATTGGCTTGTTTTCTTAATGCTGAATCAACTCCGAAGAATGGGTAATAGTTGAAGATTTCTTCTCCACGTAATTGCTTAAAGGAGTTCATGTCGCTTCTGGCAGGAGAAAAAGTGCTTGATTCTATCCAAAATCCAGCAATGGCGATTTTAGGAAGCTTTTTTTCTTGTTTACAAGAGGTCAACATCATTGTGAAAACAATAAAAATAGCAATAACAGATCTGTTCATTAATTTGAATTTTAGGTAATCAGATTTGGCTTTTGGGATACCTGTACTCATGCATCGAATTGCATGAATTCAAACTTCATATAAAAATAGCTAATAATTTTCAATTGAAAACTTACTTCATCCTTTCGTACTCTTCTTTTTCGAGCTTACGACCATTTTTACAAATAGGACAGTAATAAATGTATCTAGTTTTTATGGGTATAATGGATATGAAAAAAAGGCTAGCATAGGTGGCGTTCTTTTCTAATATCCAATTGGTCGTATTGTTGCAGTTGCCGCAATGCTCTTGTGAGTATTGTTGTTGTCTTTCAACAACTTTATCGTTTGCTCCAAAAATAAATATCATGGCGTATCAAGTATTAAGTACCAAGTAAAAGTATCAAGGTAGAATTACCTATTACTTCTTTAGATTTTAACTATTAGTTTTAATTCCTACAATACACCCCTCTCCCTGTCGGAATCTCCCCTAAAAGGGAGAAATTGTTTAGAAGTGCTGTTATTCTCTTCTTATAAGAGAGAAATAGAATTAGGATTAAATATCCTTCAATAAAGTCTCTTTCTGATCCAATGAAACCGATTTTCTATACTCTTCCATTAACTTTTTAAGTTCGAAATAAGTATCTGTTTCTAACACAGGAATTTTATCAGATCCAGCTTTTTCCAACACATCTGTAACTTTATTGATGGTCATTTTGTTGATATCAAAAGCAGGTTGATAGGCCATTTGCTTATCGGTATCGGTTACCAGTTCAGAAATAAGACCTGAATTATTCAAATTAAAGAGTATTTCTCGAACCAAACGTATTGGCATTTCCAACCTGTGCGATATTTCTTGTGAGTGCAGCGGTTCTTCATTCTTCTCAAAATTTTGAATGATTACCTGCAAGATGTATAAGCTCAATAAACGCTTGTAATCGTAGGAAATTTCGGTTGATTCCGCCTCGTACTCGTAATTTTCAACATTCTGTTCTGCAAAGGATATTTCCGCACCAAAAAGAACGATTAACCAACTTAATTGCAACCACATCAAGAAAAGTGGTAAGGCCGCAAAACTACCGTAAACGGCATTGTAGGTCGTAACCATTCCCTGAAATTCGATATAAAGAACTTGGAATAACTGATAAATTGTTCCTGCAATGATTCCTGCTATCAAACCCGATTTAAACTTCACATGTGTATTGGGCATAAAAGTGTACAACAAGGTAAACAAGACCCAAACCAAGAAGAACGGAGCCAAATTGATTAAAAAAGTAAGTGATGGACCAACAGCTTCAAGCAAGGTATTTCCTTTCGTAAATTCTTTGATCATTGTTTTTAAGACAACTGTTCCTGCACTCGAACCAATCAATAAAATTGGTGCAAATATCATGATAGCCGTATAATCGCTAAACTTTCTTCCCCATGTTCTGGATTTTTTAATTCTCCACACATCATTAAAAGATTCTTCGATATTGCTCAACATTTTTATCACAGACCAAAACAAAATCACAAATCCCAAACCTGCAATTAAGGATCCTTCGGTATTTTGGAGCATTTTATTGGCAAACTCCATTAAGAAATTTAATACCTCTTGCTGTCCAGATAAATTGGTAACCAGTTCTTTTTCTAATTTCTCATCTAAGCCAAAACCTTTAGCAATACCAAAAGCCATTGCCAGTACTGGCACCACTGACAATACAGAGTAAAAAGTTAAGGCTGATGCTCTTAACTGACATTTGTCTTCATAAAATCCTTTAATCGCTAATAGGTAAATTCGCAACTGTCGGATCAAAAAATACCGATGTCCCGACAACTCTTTCAAGCGCATATTCCATACTCCCCTGCTTAAGAAGTTCATTGTCAAGTCAAAATAATCGCGAATTTTACTCATCCGTAAAGGTTTTTATGATTGGTTTACTGGTTCGAATTTACAGAATTTTGGAAAAAAATACTTCATTCATAAAATATTCTTTGCTTTTCGTATGTTTGTTAGGTGCAATCTGAAATGGAGAATGAGATATGAAGAAAGAGATCTTAATAATTGAAGATGATTTAATTTTACAAAAGACCATTGTTGATTTTCTTGAAAATTCAGGCTTTAATTGTACCAAAGCAAATACAATTACTAAGGCCAAAGAAATTTTCGATAAAAAATTCTACCCAATTATTCTTCTTGATTTGGGCCTACCTGATGGTGACGGATTGGACTGTATTTCTTTTATCAAATCCATTTGGGAAGACACAGGCGTTATTATTATTTCGGCTAGAGAAAAACTAGAAGACAGAGTTGATGGTTTAAATTTAGGAGCTGATGATTATTTGGTAAAACCATTTCATCTGTCTGAATTAAATGCCAGAATAAACGCACTTTTACGTCGTAATTTCCATACTGATAAAATCAAAATTAATTTTGAAGATATTGAAATTGACACGCTCGATAGATCTGTGCAAATAGCTGGTGAAAAAATCGATTTCAGTAAAAAAGAATATGATCTTTTACTCTATTTTATTGAAAATGAGAACAGAGTATTAACTAAGGAGAGTCTGTTTGAACATGTTTGGGGAGAGAATTCTGTGTTTATGGATAATTCCGATTTTATCTACACTCATATCAATCGCCTACGAAAGAAAATTAAGACACATACTGGCGAAAACTACATTAAAACAGTACATGGCTTTGGCTACAAACTAGAAATTCATTAAAAAATGAAATTACTTTCCAAGATTAATAGAACCTACTTTAAATACGGATTATTTGTATTTCTAATAGCTGATGTAGTAATTATCCTGATGAGTAATTACCTCTTGAAAGATGAAATGGATCAGCAATTAAAAATGGAAACTGAAGTTATTGCTGAAACAGTTAGAAGAGAAGGTAATTTTCACAGTGCTTATCCCACAGACATTGCCGAAGAAATTTCCTATTCTGAAATAGGAGTTGAATCATCTAAAGATACCTTAATCTATGAAGCAAGTGAAGACGAACTGGTTCCCTATAGACAATGCACTGTTTACAAATCAATAAAAGGCAAACATTATAGGATTACTACAAGGCAAATGTTAATGGAGTTTGATGATATCTTCTCATTATACACCGCTTTAATTTCAACTGTTTTAGGATTAATATTTGTATTGGTTCTCTTGTTTACTCAAAAAATGAATGCAATACTTTGGGGAACATTTAATAAAAATGTGGAGTTATTAAAGAACTATTCATTCAGTTCTAATGAAAAATTACAATTGAATACAACTGGCATAGATGAATTTGATGATCTAAATCAAGTTGTTACTGGCATGTCTAATCGATTGGAAAAAGATTATCGTGCTTCTAAAGAATTTTCAGCCAATGCGGCTCATGAATTGCAAACACCTCTTGCCATAATCAGAAATAAATGTGAAAATCTGTTTTCTGAGAAAAACTTAAACGATGAAACGATTCAATCCATTCGAGAAATATACCTTTCAACAGATCGATTATCAGGGATTACCAAAGCACTTCTTCTACTAGCAAAAATTGATCACGGTCAATTCAACGATACAGAAGAGATATCCTTACACCAACTCATTCAATTGCGTGTTGAAAACCTAAAGGATATTTTACAAGATCGTAACCTAAGTGTAGATATTAGTGCAGCCGAAGATTGTCTCGTGAAAATGGACATGCGTTTGGCAAGCCTTCTTATACAGAACATTACAACCAATGCGATAAATTACAGCCCAAGTAGTAAAATTATTGAAATTAAAATAGCTCGAAATCAATTCAGTATTTCTAATTACGGTGAAAAGCCAATTCAAAACCCCGAATCGATATTCAATCGTTTTTATAAAGAAAGTGAAAGCAGTAAATCAACAGGAATAGGTCTGGCTCTTGTGAAAAAGATTGCAGATCATTACGGAATGACAATACACTACAATTTTAACAATTGTAAACATCAATTCACTTTTTCACTAAGCCTTTGTTAGGTTTTTGTTAGATCAGTTAGATTCCTTTGTTCCATGATTTTTATTGGAACGGAGTATTTAACTGATCTAAAAATGAACAATTCTAATACCGCATTTGAACTTACCATCGTTGTTCCCGTTTTTAACGAGGAAGACAATTTAGAAAGAGTAAAACAGGAATTTGATTCCTATTTATCCAAATCTCCATATCGATCAAAAGTATTATTCGTTAACGATGGATCATCGGACAATAGCCAGATGTTCATCGAAAGTATTTGTAAAAGCTCCAACAAATACAGCTACCTACAATTAAGCAATAACATGGGTTTGAGTGCAGCCTTAAAAGCTGGAATCGACTATGCAAATACCGAATTTGTTGGTTATATCGATTCCGATTTGCAAACCACTCCTTTCGATTTCGATTTGTTAATGGAATATCGTCACGACTACGCCTTAGTGACAGGTGTTCGACAAAACAGAAAGGACAGTTTTGTAAAAAACATGAGTTCTAAAGTTGCCAATGGCTTTCGCAGATACATGACAAAAGATACTGCTGAAGATACTGGTTGTCCGCTTAAAATCATGAAAACTGATTACGCCAAAAAAATCCCATTTTTCACAGGAATGCACCGATTTATCCCTGCGTTAATTATGCTACAGGATGGTAAAATAAAACAAGTTCCCGTTCAACATTTTCCACGAATTGCTGGTGAAGCCAAATATCATTTGTTTAATCGAATGATTGGTCCTTTTAAAGATTGTTTTGCTTATCGATGGATGAAAAAACGGTACATCAATTACGAAATTATCAATCAAGGATGATGGAAAATTATTACATCTATATTATTGGTTTTTTAGCGCAAGCACTATTTTCTGCACGATTAATTGCACAATGGATTAAATCAGAAAAAGCTGGCGATTCCCTTTCGCCTGCTATCTTTTGGCAATTAAGCATTCTTGCATCTTGGCTGTTGTTTATTTATGGCTTATTACGTAATGATTTTGCCATTATTATTGGGCAAATTATTGCTTATACAATCTATATAAGAAATCTGCAATTGCAAAATCAATGGAGTAAACTTCCTCTTATAACGAGGATAATCGCGCTATCAACCCCTATTATAGCCTTTATTAGTATACTTCGTAATTGGGATGTACATTATCAACAATTCTTTCACAATGAAAATGTTCCTCTTCCTCTTCTAATATGGGGAGTTGCAGGACAAGTTACCTTCACATTCCGATTCATTTACCAATGGATTTACTCCGAACGTAAAGGAGAATCTTGCCTTCCATTAGGATTTTGGATTATAAGCATCGTTGGATCATGTATGATTTTATCCTATGCAATTTATCGTACCGACCCCGTTTTGTTTATTGGACAAGGATTTGGAGTACTCATATACGTCCGAAATATCATTCTAATTCGAAAAAAAAGACTCCTTCTTAAGGCATAAAATTAATAAAAATGAACTTGGATTCAATTTTAGATAATAACCGATACAGTCATGCAATAATACTTATAATTGCATGCTACATCTCATTTTTCATCTTCAACAGCGAGTTTTTTGTGAATATCATGGAAGCGAGAAACTTTGTAACTGCTCGCGAAATGATAGACAAGGGTAACTGGCTAGTACCCACTATGAACGGAGAATTACGATTAGCCAAACCTCCTCTACCAACTTGGATTACAGCATTATTTGGCATGTGGTTTGGCATGGAAAATCTAAGTCTACTTAGATTCCCTGCTGGAATAATGGGTTCTCTGATGGTACTTTTCATGTATCTATTTACCATAAGTTTAAATGGAGATAAAAATAAAGCACTAATTAATAGCTTAATACTTACTACCAGCTTCTATGTTCTATACATGAGTCGTACGGGAACTTGGGATATCTATTGTCATAGCTTTATGTTGGGTGCAATATGGCTTTTTCATAAGGCATGGACTAGGGATTCTAAATCCTACATTTTGTTTATTGCAATAGGATTATTGCTTGGTTTATCCTTCTTAAGCAAAGGGCCCGTTGCCTTTTTTGCAATGCTTATTCCCTTTGTAATTGCCTATTCCTGGATTTATGGAGGCAAAATTATTTTGCAAAAATGGCAGCCATTACTTCTTTCCGTAATCATTTTCATTATAGTCAGTTTTTGGTGGCCAATTTATATTGCTATTGCTCATGCTCCTGAAGCAGCAGCTGTAGCAAAATTAGAATCTGGTTCATGGATGAATCGACATGTACGGCCATTTTTCTATTATTGGAACTTTCCAATTCAATCGGGAATTTGGACTATGGCAATTTTCACTAGCCTACTAGTTCCTTATGCTCTAAAGAATTTTAAGGCAATAAAGGAATATAAATTTGCTTTAATATGGCCGGTATCATCCGTAATTCTACTGTCGCTAATTCCCGAAAAAAAAGATCGCTACTTATTACCAGTACTGATTCCAAGTGCAATATTAGCAGGACAATTTTTTCATCATCTGTATCTGGTTTTCAAAGAAAATAATTCAAAAAAAATTGATCGAATTCTCTTTGGAATCAACATTTGGTTGATAGCTATTGTTGCCTTCGCTTTACCAATTGTTGTATTTCTAATGTTCCACCAACAAAAATTGATGTCAATTCAAACTTTTGCACTTTTCTCGATTTTTGCAGAACTCATTTTTGTAATTCTAATTGTTTGTTGGATTAATAAGAACATAAGAGGAATGCTGATTGGAATGACCACATTAATGTTGGTTGTTCTTGTATTTATTATACCACACACTGGAGGTGTTTTAAATAAAAACCCAAAATTCAAAAGTATATCTGAAGTAAGCAATAACGCCAAAATAAATAGTCTCAATTACTACAGCATTGGGGAAAAAGCATTTCGAATTGAGTTGGTATATGAAATTGGTAAAGACATTACTGCATGGGATTCAAAAATGAATCCTGCTTTCCCAGAAAATAAACCTTTTGTTGTTATGTCATCTGAGGATCCCAATG
Source organism: Labilibaculum sp. (assembly GCA_016342745.1). Lineage (GTDB taxonomy): Bacteria > Bacteroidota > Bacteroidia > Bacteroidales > Marinifilaceae > Paralabilibaculum > Paralabilibaculum antarcticum. The sequence continues at coordinate 130,603 of JAEINT010000002.1, read as the reverse complement.
ATTTATTCTCCGAAGCTCAAAAAAATCAAATGAATCTTACGATTATCGATCATTTTGATAACAACAAACAAAGAGCCGGAAAAAGAAGAAACAAAGAACATTTTAAAAAATATGTCAGCTTAATTACTCCTTTAAACAATAGTGAAGCTAAATCTTCCACTTCTATCATATCATCAAATAAATAACATATTAGAATCAAGCAATACTAGAAACTATGGGTATCGTTAGCAAACAAGTAGAAGCGAAAACAGTTCTTGTAACTGGATGTGCTGGTTTTATTGGTTCTCACCTCAGCGAAACATTATTAAGTTTAGGATATAAGGTTATTGGTGTTGACAATTTTGACCCTTTCTATTCCATTGACTTAAAAATGGAAAATATGGAGGGATTCAAAAGAAATAAGGCTTTTAAATTCTACCAATTAGACCTTTGCCAAAATGGTAGTTTAAATATGATACAAGAAGAGATTTCTCTTATTGCACATTTGGCTGGTAAGGCTGGTGTTCGTCCTTCCATTCAAAATCCGCAAAGCTATATTGATAGCAACATTAGTGCGACTAGAAATATTCTTGATTTTATGCAGAAAAAAGGAATCAAGAAACTTGCATTCGCCTCTTCCTCATCAGTATATGGCAACAACCCTATCGTACCCTTTACCGAAGATCAAAATGTAGACAATGTAATTTCCCCTTATGCCTTTTCAAAAAAATCTTGTGAAATTTTAAATCATAGTTATCACTACCTCTACGATCTGGATATCATTAACATGAGATTTTTTACTGTTTTTGGTCCTCGTCAACGCCCCGATTTGGCTATTAATAAATTTGTAAAACTCATTCATAACAACGAACCGATTCCAATGTTTGGAGACGGTTCAACAGCTCGAGATTATACGTTTGTAGATGATACCGTTGATGGAATTGTAAAAACTTGTGAATACTTGTTTGCAAATCATTCGGTATTTAACACCATTAACCTTGGTAATAGTTATCCTATTCAGCTGAGTACGATGATTGAGGTAATTGCAAAAAATTGTGCTGTTACTCCGATCATTAATCAATTACCAATGCAAGCTGGTGATGTTGAGCAAACATATGCCGATATCTCCAAAGCCAGAGATTTGATTGGCTACAGTCCAAAAGTACCTTTTGAAGAGGGAATAGATATATTTATTAACTGGTTCAAAAATAAAGAGTCAGCAGTAATATCAGCTAAAATTTAGTTTTATAATATCGAAGAATACAAACAAAGAGATTTATAGTTCATCAATCCTATATTTATTTTTTAAAAATCCATTTTCTTAAGGTCCATTTATGGACCTTTTTTTATTCTTCAAAATTTTCTACAGGTTACAAGTCAATAAGGGGCGAATTGTTAGATTTTTGTTAGAACTCACCTCTTTCTTTGAGTCATTTATCAAAGTCAACAATTCAATAATATGAAATTCAAAAGCATCCTGCAAAGTCGTTATGGAGGTCTTGTAATATTTAGTTTTATTTTCCTCGCACTTTCTTTTTTGGTTAGAACCATTCTACTTCTTACTGACATTCAAAATGTTGATTTAAATCTTGTTCGATTGCTTCAAATTTACTGCTTTGGTTTGTTCTATGATTTAATAACTATTTCCTATTTCATCATTCCATTTGTTCTGTATTTGCTTGTTGTTCCAGATCAAATTTTCAATTCCAAAATACACCGCTGGATTTCTTATGTTTTCTTTATTATCAGTATCGGAATTCTTGTATTTTCGGGTATTGGCGAATGGTTCTTTTGGGAAGAATTCAGTGTTCGATACAACTTTATTGCTGTTGATTATTTGGTTTATACACACGAAGTAATCTCAAATATTAAAGAATCTTACCCAATGCCTGTTATTATTTTGGGAATGCTTTTACTCTCATCAGCTATTTTTGCTCTGGTAAAAAAACATTTCGACAGAATAATTAATTCAAAATCGAAGTTTACCTCTCGTCTAACAACCAGTATAATTTTATTGGCATTGCCTCTTATGGCTTTTTTTTCAATTGACAAGTCTTCTGCTGAAATAAGGGAGAATACCTATTCAAACGAATTGGCTCACAATGGTATTTACCAAATTTTCTCTGCCTTTAGAAACAACGAATTAGACTATAAACTTTTTTACAAATCCATTGATGATAAGGAAGCTTTCATGAATCTTCGAAAACTAATTAAAACTTCGAATAGCGAATTTATTAGCGATGACATATTTGATGTGAGAAGAGATATTACTTATGAGGGTGAAGACAAAAATTACAATGTAATGATGATTACTGTAGAAAGTCTAAGTGGTTCATTTTTCACTAAATTTGGAGGGCAATATAACATCACTCCTAATTTGGATACAATTGCTCAGCAATCTCTATTTTTCACCAACTTTTATGCTACTGGCACACGTACTGTTCGCGGAATGGAAGCTCTAACGCTTTCCTTACCACCAACTCCTGGCTATTCTATCGTGAAAAGACCAGATAATAAAGATATGTTCACCTTTGGTAATGTTCTTAAATCAAAAGGATACGAAACCAACTTCATTTATGCAGGAAACGGTTATTTCGATAACATGAACTTCTTTTTTGGCAACAGTGGTTACAATATTGTTGATAAAAAGGACTTTACAAAAGATGAAATAAGCTTCGAAAACGCTTGGGGCGTGTGTGATGAAGATTTGTTTGCAAAAGCAAGTCAAGAGGCTGATAAAGCTTACCAAAAAGGGAAACCATTTCATAATTTCATCATGACTACTTCTAATCATCGTCCTTACACTTATCCTGATGGAAAGATTGATATTCCTTCGCATTCTGGTAGAAAAGGAGCTGTAAAATATACCGATTTTGCCATTGCTAAATTCTTACGTGAGGCAAAGAAGCATGAATGGTTTAAGAACACCATCTTTGTAATTGTTGCGGATCATTGTGCCTCTAGCGCTGGAAAAACATCTCTTCCAGTAGAAAAATATCATATTCCTTTACTGATTTATGCTCCCGCAATTTTCGAAGCAAGAGAAATTAACACATTGGCCTCTCAAATTGATTGTGCTCCAACAATTATGGGCCTTCTAAATATGGATTACACCTCAAAATTCTTTGGAAAAGATATTCTTCTTGAAGAACCAAATAGAGCCCTAATAGGAACTTACCAAAAAATTGGTTTGCTAAAAGGTGGAAAATTGACTGTTCAAATACCTACCAAGCAAGTCGAATCTTATCAAGTAATTGATAACAAACAAAAAGTGGCTAAAGTTGATCAACAGGAATTAGAAGAAGCAATAAGCTACTACCAAACAGCAAGTTATCTATTTCATCACAAAGGATACAACTTTTTGGATTAATTTAATGCATCAATAATCAAAACACTAAAGATCTTTAAATTTATCCCTAATTTAAAAGAATGATAACAGCATTAAAAACCCTTGCAATAGTTAACCCCATTTCGGGAACGGGTAAACAAAAAAATATTGAATGCCTTTTAAAAAAACATCTCGACCATGAGCGATTTCATCTTCAAGTAGAAAAGACAGGCTACGCAGGACATGGCACCGAATTAGCAAAGCTTGCTGTTACAAATGATTTTGATGTCGTAATTGCAATTGGAGGAGATGGAACCATTAATGAAATAGCTAATGCATTAACATTTAGCGATGTTGCTATGGGAATAATTCCTTGTGGCTCGGGTAATGGCTTGGCACGACACCTTGGCATTCCAATGAATACAAAAAGGGCAATTCAATGGATAAACAAAGCTACTATTAACAAAATAGATACGATAAGAGCAAATGATTATCGTTTTATAAATGTGGCTGGTATTGGTTTTGACGCTTTAATTGCTCACGAATTTGCAAAAATGAAATCCAGAGGATTAGCAAGCTATGCTAAAGCTATTTTAAAGTGCTTCCGAATTTTCTCTAACCAATCATTTGTATTAAAAAATAAAGAGATCGAAACAATAGAAAATGGAATGATGCTTTGTTTTGCCAATTCATCTCAATTTGGAAACAACGCCTACATTGCTCCTTCGGCAAAAGTTGATGATGGAAAAATAAACATTTCGCTACTAAAAAAACCAAAATGGTTTCAGATTCCTGTATTAGGCTGGAAAGTTTTTACGAAAGGACTGAATACTTCCTCTTTGTTTAGTGAAATCATTACCAATGAAATAACAATTGTTCAACAATCAGATCAAGGACATATAGATGGAGAACCGACCTATTTTGGAAAAGAAATTCACCTAAAAATCGACCCTTTAAGCCTAAAACTACTTGCTTAAATGAAAAAAAGGGCTCCAACTAGGAGCCCTTTCATTTTATATTTTTAAATTAAAAAATTATAACAATTTCTTGATTTCTTCTTCAAAGTCTTCTGGAACAATGTTCGGTTCAATACGCTCAATTACTTTACCATCTCTACCAACAATGAATTTTGTGAAATTCCATTTTACACCATCACCTTCGTAGATTTCAGGAAATTTTTCACTTAAAAATCCATTAAACATTTGACCACCTTCTGAATCGTCAAAACCTAAAAATGCTTTTTCTTTGGTAAGCATTTTATAAAGCGGATGTGCATTTTCTCCACGGACTTCAATTTTTTCGAACATTGGGAAGCTTACACCATAGTTCTTTTGGCAAAAATCCGCAATTTCTTCTGATGAACCTGGCTCCTGTTCCATGAACTGATTACTCGGGAATCCCAAAATAACCAAGCCTTGATCTTTGTACTTCTTATACATCGCTTCTAAGCCTTTGTATTGTGGCGTTAAACCACATTTACTCGCCGTATTAACGATTAAAACCAATTTTCCTTTATATGCATCCAATGAAAGCTCTTCTCCGTTTAAAGAGTTCATTTTGTAGCTGTAAATATTATCCGCAGAGCATTTCTTTTTAGAACAACACTCCTTTTTACATTCTTTCTTTTTTTCTTTTTGTGCAATCGCTTGATTTGAAAACAATCCTGCTGCTAAAAACAGTACTAAGGCAATTTTTTTCATCTTTTTATTTTACTATTAGTCTTTGTTGATATTCAATATATACGCAATTAATGTCGCGTGCGATACAAATATATATTTTTATTTTGAATTGATTCAAATAAAGATTGTTAAATATCAGTTAAAGACTTAAGACATTCTTTGAATTACCTCTTTAGCAACCCATTCCGGAGTAATATCAACCATACATTGTTGATAAATAGCTTGCGAACATTTCCCTGATCCATCTTTGGTGCAAGGACGACATTTCATATCAAGTTCTAAAGTTGTAATGTGCTCACCTGTTGTAAAACCAAAGGCTGTTGGTCCCATTAAAGACAATCCTTTTACATTAAATTTATCGGCAGCATGTAAAAATCCGGTATCACCTGAAATCACCAAATTAGATTTTTGCGTAAGATAACAGGATTCCAGTAGGTTCGTTTTTCCAGCCAAGTTTAAGATTCTATCTGGTGCTTCATTTTCAATTTCCTTGCAGAAAACATCATCTGGACCTGCCAATATCATAAAATTGTAATCAGGAAGTAAACTTACCAACTTCTGCCAATGTGAAACAGGCCAACGTTTCATGATCCAAGCCGCAGAAGGCACTAATGTTATTAATTTAGACTGATCTCCCTTTAAATTAGTGAACACATTTGTATCCATTTTCACTTTCAACTCCTCCGGGAAATACCAATTGGTATTCACTTTAGAATAATCGTTTAAGCCCCATTTCTCGAGAGGTTTACGAAAAGAAAGCATTCCTTTAAAAGGCATTGGGAAACGATCAATTCTCAATTTAAACAACAAAATTCGCTTGATACGATCCTTGCTTCGCATGGTAAATTTGGGTCCGATGCCGAACCAACGTTTCCATCGCGGAACCAGTACTGTTTTTAGAACGATAGATCGAATATTACTGTGTGCATCATATACGTAATCGAACTTTTCCTTTTTAAGCTCTTTTGCTTGCTTTAAAAGTCCTTTGAATCCAGCTCCTCTCTCAAAACCCCATACTTTATGGATGCGTTGATCCATTGCTAAAAAAGAGGACATGTCTTTTCTGGCTATCCAATGAATTTCTGCATCTGGATAATGATTTAAAATTCCGTCTACTGTAGTCATACACTGAATGATATCTCCAATAGAGCTAAAACGAATGATCAGGAACTTTTTTGGCATTTTAATAAATTTCAATTCGGGAATTTAGGACAAAAATAGAATTAAGAACAAAAGTAGAAAAATCAAATTGTCTGCAAAAAAGAAACCCCGGAATTGCATCCGGGGTTTGAGAGATATAATAATTTAAATCTTTCTTCAATTAACTCTCTGCTAAAACAGAGATTACATTTTTCTTACATTCAACAACTCCTCCACTAACTTCAAAAAAGATTTCTTCTCCTTCTACAGGATGAAGTTTAATTACTCCTTTTTCGAGAGTAGAAACAATTGGAGCATGGTTTTTCAAAATTTCGAAAGAACCATTTTTACCAGGAAGTTGAACTAAAGTAACTTCTCCAGAATAAAGACTTTTTTCGGGTGTAACAATTTCCAAATGCATATATTCCAAGATTAAGTACTTATTCTTCAGCTTCTGCTAATAATTTTTGTCCTTTTTCAATAGCTTCCTCAATTGTTCCAACCAAGTTAAATGCTGCTTCAGGATATTGATCAACTTCTCCATCCAGAATCATGTTGAATCCTTTGATTGTATCTTCGATAGAAACCAAACATCCTTTTAGACCAGTAAACTGCTCTGCCACGTGGAAAGGTTGAGATAAGAAACGCTGCACACGACGAGCGCGATGCACAACCAATTTATCTTCTTCAGAAAGTTCTTCCATACCCAAAATTGCAATGATATCCTGCAATTCTTTGTAACGCTGAAGAATTTCTTTTACATCCGTAGCACATTTGTAGTGAGCTTCACCAACAACATCTACAGTAAGAATACGAGAAGTAGAATCCAATGGATCTACCGCGGGATAAATACCTAACTCAGCAATCTTACGATTCAATACTGTTGTTGCATCCAAGTGAGCAAATGTTGTCGCTGGAGCAGGGTCAGTTAAATCATCCGCAGGAACATATACTGCTTGTACAGAAGTAATTGAACCTCTTTTTGTTGAGGTAATTCTCTCCTGCATAACACCCATCTCTGTTGAAAGAGTTGGCTGATATCCTACTGCCGATGGCATACGACCAAGTAGTGCCGAAACCTCAGATCCTGCCTGAGTAAAACGGAAAATATTATCTACAAAAAAAAGAATATCACGTCCACCTGATTTTTCATCACCATCACGTAAACTTTCCGCAACAGTTAGTCCAGAAAGAGCTACACGAGCACGTGCCCCTGGTGGTTCGTTCATCTGACCAAAAACAAGTGATACCTGAGAATTATCCAAAGCATTTTTATCTACTTTAGAAAGGTCCCATCCACCCTTTTCCATATCTTTTTCAAACTCTTCACCGTATTGAATAACTCTTGATTCGATCATTTCACGAAGCAAGTCATTTCCTTCACGGGTACGTTCACCAACACCAGCAAATACAGATAAACCGTCTTGACCAATGGCAATGTTATTTATTAATTCCTGAATCAGTACCGTTTTACCAACACCAGCACCTCCAAACAAACCAATTTTACCACCTTTTGCATATGGTTCAATCAAGTCAATTACTTTAATTCCGGTATAAAAAACTTCTGATTCTGTACTCAATTGATCGAATGCTGGTGGCGTTCTGTGAATCTCATATCCACCTTCTTTACTAACAGGTTCCATCCCATCAATAGTTTCTCCTACAACATTAAGCAATCTACCTTTGATTTTATCTCCAGGAGGCATCATAATAGGCGAACCTGTCGAAATTACGTCCATTCCACGGCGCAAACCATCGGTTGAATCCATTGCGATGGCACGAACAGTGTTCTCACCAATGTGTTGCTGACACTCAACAATTAAATTTTTACCATTTTCAATCACGACCTCTAAAGAATCGAAAATTTCAGGAAGCTTGGTTCCTTCTTTATCAAAACTTACATCGATAACAGGTCCGATAACCTGTACAATTTTGCCTGTATTTTGTGACATTTACATTAATTTTTTTGGATCATTAATATAGCGTGACAACAAATTTAAAATTTTTTGCCAATAAAGGAGAATCTTATCCGAAATTTTAACATTCTTAAACGGAACGATTTACCAATCGCTTTACTAAGGTATAAAGTTCTTTTTTATTTTCAGCCAAAACATCTACTTTATCTAAGTATTCCAGACACATAGAAAAATATTCGTCTATCCTATTTTGAGATAGCTCTTGTACATTTAGTTTCTCATAAATGTCTCTAACGGCCTTAATTTTCTCTTCTGGATCGAATTCTTTTGTTGTAATCCATGATTTTAACTCTTTTTCCAGATCACCAGAAGCCAATTCTAAAGCTTTTATTAGCAAGTAAGTTTTTTTATTGGATAAGATATCTCCTCCAATTTTTTTCCCAAATACAGCCTCATCTCCAAAAACATCCAATAAATCATCTTGAAGTTGAAAAGCCATACCTAAATTGACACCAAAATGATACAACAGATCGCTATCTTTCGAACTTGCATCACCCATAATTGCACCCATTTTAAGACTTCCACCTAAAAGAACTGCTGTTTTCAGACGAATCATGTTTAAGTATTCGTCAACCTCAACATTGTTTCGGTCTTCGAATTCCATATCGAATTGCTGGCCTTCACAAACCTCTAAAGCAGTTTGATTAAAAACCGTTAATACATCCCGTAAGTATTTGTCTTCGCAAGATCCGATGTATTGATATGCCTTGATAGACATGGCATCACCTGATAGAATAGCAACATTACTATTCCACTTTTCGTGTACCGTAGGTTTACTTCGACGCATTGGCGCATGGTCCATTACATCATCGTGTAAAAGTGTGAAGTTGTGAAATACTTCTATTCCAATGGCTGGCAGACAAACTTTTGAAAGATCATCTTTGTAAAGATTTGCACCAAGTAATACTAAAATTGGGCGAAGTCGCTTCCCTCCAATTCCTAATATGTATCTCATTGGTTCAAAAAGCCCCTCTGGCGGAGAAGAAAACTCCAATCCACCTATCTCTTTCTCTATGATTTCCTGAAGTTCGGTAAAACTATGCATGATCGATAATCTATAATTTAGTGCGTGTTAAAAACAGCTCACTAAATTATAAAAAAATCAATTCATTAAGCTTTCTTTTTCTTCTTTGTTTGTTATCGGAGCAATTCTAAGATCATCCAACTCAATATCTTCTTCCTCATCGAAGATCTGCAGCAATGGTTCCTTGAATGAACGATTCGTAATCAACTTTTCTAAAGTTAATAGCAAGGATGGTAGTAAAACCAAGTTCGATAACATTGCAGATAATAAGGTTAAGGACACCAAGACACCCAAGGAAACTGTTCCTCCAAATTCTGACAAAGTAAAAATTCCAAATCCAAAGAATAAAATAATGGACGTGTACATCATGCTTTGTCCGGTTTCGCGAAGTGCCAATACAACTGATGAACGAATACTCCAGTTGGTAGCTTTTAATTCTTGTCGGTATTTGGCCAAATAATGAATCGTATCATCAACAGAAATACCAAATGCAATACTAAATACCAATATGGTTGATGCTTTGATAGGAATGCCAAAGAACCCCATTAAGGCGGCCGTAATGATTAAGGGCAATAGATTCGGAAGTAAGGCTACCAAAACCATTCGCTTTGAAGAAAACATCCAAGCCATGAAGGAAGCAATTAAGAAAATTGCCAAAGCAAGACTCAAAAATAAATTCTTTATCAGATACTTATTTCCTTTAAAAAAGATGATACTAGAACCTGTTACATGAACCGTATACTTATCTTTTGGAAAAATATGATCTACGTGGGCAAGGATTTTCTTTTCCATTTCTTCCATTCGCGTCGTTCCAATATCTTTCATTCGGAAACTCATTCGAGTAACGGACTGAGTAGAATCAACAAAAGTTTCAAACACCTTAGAATCTTCTCCTGTATCAGCTTTAGCTAAATAAGATAAAATTACATTGCGTGTATTGCTGCTAGGTAACTTATAGTATTTCTCTTTGCCATTAAAATAGGCTTGATTGGCAAATTTTGCGGCCTCAACAATTGAAACCGACGATGAAATTTCAGGATAATTACTCAAAGAATCATTCAATGTATTCAATCGTCTTAAGGTTGACAATTTTAACACTCCAGCTTTTTTCTTTGTTTCTACCATTACTTCTAATGGCATAATTCCATCCATATTCTTCTCGAAGAACTTCAAATCTTGAAAAATAACATTGTCATGTGGCAAATCATCAACCATATAACCAGTACTTTTCATTTTACTGATTCCAAATCCACCTAAAACCAATAATGTGATTGCTATTCCATAGACTATTGATCTATGGTTCAGAACAATTTTCTCTAATCGCCCTACAAACCATACCGTGAGCTTATTATCTAAATGCTTAGTTGCATGCTGATCTGGTGGATTTAAAAAACTAAAAATGATTGGAATTAAAAGTAGAGATAGCATAAATACCACCATAATGTTTAAGGCCGCAATCACACCAAACTCTTTTAAAATCTGACTTGAAGTAACAATAAAGGTTGCAAAACCTGATGCTGTAGTTAGATTGGTTAAAAAAGTTGCATTTCCAATCTTGGCAACAACGCGTTGCAAAGATTTTATTTTATTGTTGTGACGAATGTATTCGCCATGGTATTTATTGATTAAAAAAACCGAATTTGGTATCCCAATCACGACTAATAATGGCGGCAACATCGCGGTAAGCAAAGTAATTTTGTAATCGAATAAAACCATCGAACCAACAGCCCAAATTACACTTAAGCCAACCACCAACATGCAAAAGAAAACGACTTTAAACGATCGGAAAAACATAAAAAGTATCACTGCTGTAACCAGAAGTGAAAGCAAAATAAACATGTTCATCTCTTTCTTAATCATCTGAGCAGTAACCACTCTAATGTAAGGAAGGCCTGAATATTTCATTTCCAATTTGTGCTTTGCAGTAAAATGATCGGTAATTTCTCGAACTTTAGCAACCATTGGTTCACGCGCCTTCGAATTAATAATTCTGGCGTTAACAGTTACCCCCATTAAAAAGGTATGACTGTCTTGATTAATTAAACTTCCGTGATAAAATGGTAAGGATTCAGCAACTTTAGCTAAACTATCTAGCTCTTGTTGTGACTTTAATTTCTTCGGAAAAATAGTTTCAAATTCGAACTTTTTATCAGCCTTATTTTTCTTAATATTATAGGTGTGAGCAATAGAAACGACTGCATCAATTCCATCTAAAGACTTTAAACTGTCGCCTAATGCTATCCAATCGTTAAATTTCTCTAATTGATAAAAATCCGGATCCTGAACCGCGAAGAACATTACATTTCCCTCCGACCCAAAAGTGCTCTTGAACCGCTCATGCTGAATCGAAGCTGGATCATCATCAGGTAATAATGCCGCGTACTGATACGACATCTCAACAAATTGAGCTTTGTATCCCATAAATACAGTGACAAGTCCAATTATCACCAAAAGTAAAATTCTATTCCTAAGAATTAATCCTGCAATTCTATTCCACATACTATTCCCTGCTAAAAAATCTCGATCTATTTTAAGATTCTGGCGAAAATACGACTTAAAATCATTTTTTCAAAAGAAGTACCTGTTTACAGAATCCTCAAAGCCTATAATTGAAGGCCTAATGAACTAAAATTACGTAATTTCCATGAAATCATCTGATATTTAAGAAATTAATTTGCTTCATCAAATGAATTAGCCATTTGGTCATAATGGTTTACGTTCGCCCGCACGATTTTTAATCAAATATTGGCTTGCAAAAAGTATTTTAAGCTGATGACAATCTTTCTATTTCAAAGCTATCTCGCAGAATAATAAAAACTTACACAATTACCTTTGTAATCTGTTTGTAATAATTTTTTAAGCTTATTTTTACCTTGTCTTAATACTGAATTAACATTGCCAAAAATTAGAGATTCTATAAATATCTTCTATTTTTGCGACCTTATTGAAACTAATCTATTGAAAAACAAAAATTAATCAAGTTATGGATTACGGTTTAGCCGATATTTTGACGCTCATTGGTTCTCTTGGTCTTTTCCTTTACGGAATGAAACTAATGAGTGAGGCTCTACAAAAAGTTGCTGGAGATAAAATGAGAAGTATTCTTGCAGCAATGACTTCTAACCGAGTAAAAGGTGTTTTTACAGGAGTATTAATTACTGCTCTTATTCAATCCTCATCGGCTACCACAGTAATGGTAGTTAGTTTTGTAAATGCTGGATTGCTATCATTAGTTGAGTCGGTTGGGGTAATTATGGGTGCCAATATTGGTACTACAGTTACTGCTTGGTTAATCTCTCTTTTGGGATTTAAAGTAAGTATGAGTGCTATCTCACTACCTTTAATCGGTTTGGGTTTACCATTCCTTTTTTCTCAAAATCGTTCTAAAAAGAACTGGGGAGAATTGATTATGGGTTTTGCCTTGCTTTTTATTGGCTTGCAATTCCTAAAAACATCAATGCCTGACATTAAAAACAACCCGGAAATTCTAAATTTCCTGACTAGTTATACAGATATGGGATTTGCCTCTACTCTTTTATTTATGGGTATTGGTACTTTACTTACCATTTTAATTCAATCCTCATCGGCTACAATGGCACTTACTTTGGTAATGTGTAACAGTGGATGGATTAGCTTTGAGATGGCTGCAGCTATGGTTCTTGGTGAGAATATTGGAACAACCATTACGGCCAACCTTGCAGCTATGATTGCAAACACTTCGGCGAAAAGAGCAGCAAGAGCTCACCTTATTTTTAACACGCTTGGAGTTTTCTGGATGCTATTGGTATTGCCTTATTTCCTTGAAAGTGTAGCTTGGGTTAGTCAAAATTTCTTTGGACAAGGCAATGCATTTACCGATGCTGCAGCTGTACCCGTAACTTTATCTTTGTTTCATACAGGATTCAACATTCTTAATGTTGTGATTATGATTTGGTTTGCTAATCTTATTGTGAAGGTAGTGACCAAATTAGTACCTGTTAAAGAAGATGTAGAAGAAGAATTTAAACTTCAGCACATTAAAACGGGTACTCTTTCAACTCCTGAAGCTTCTTTATTTTTGGCGAAAAAAGAAATTAGTACTTACGTTAAAAGTACTAAGAAAATGTTTAGCTATACCAAGCAAGCATTTAATGAAACCAACGATAAAACCTTCAATAAGTTATTCGATAAAATTTCTCAGCGCGAAGATGAAAGTGATGATATGGAAGTAGAAATTGCTAATTTCCTTACCTCTGTTTCTGAAACTCGTTTAAGTACTGAAAACTCGGAGCGTGTACGTGCTTACTTTAAAATGGTAAGTGATATTGAAAGTGTTGGTGATTCGACCTTAAACCTTGCGAAAGCAATGAAGAGAAAGCGTGAGCAAAAGGCTTGGTTCCCTCAGGAATTAAGAGATAATATCAACAAAATGTTTGAGCATGTTGATGAAGCTCTTGAAATGATGCACGAAAATACTAAAATGGAATTTTCGGAAGTTCGTATTAAAAAAGCTTGGGAAATTGAACGTGAAATCAACGATTATAGAACTGCTCTTAAAACGGAGCATTTAGCAAATGTTGAAGAAAATAAATACAAGTATCAAGCTGGTATTATTTACAATGATATGTTCTCTGAGTGTGAAAAAATTGGTGATTACTGTATCAACGTAAGTGAAGCAATCAACGAGATTAAGGAATAAATTAAGCTTTTGGCTATTAGTTGTTAGCTTTTAGATATAAAAAAATCCTCGCCATATGGCGGGGATTTTTTTATATCTGACAATTTGTATTACTCTTTTGTTATCAATTCAATTAATTTAACCGAATCGGAAATGCACTTGGAACAAATGTTCTTTTTCATATCCTGATCCTTAAATTCCTTCTCTCCTTCTCGTGTTTTAAAATCACAATTCAAGATTGTCTTGCAGTCGAGGGAACCATGTAAAGATTTAAAATAAAGGCTAAACCTTTCAATCATTTCATTCGTGGCATTTCTAGCATCAACATTATCCGCATATTTCTTAGAATTGTAAATACCCAATACCATAAAAGATCCTGTAACTGCGCCACAAGTCTCTTGCATCTTTCCCATTCCTCCACCAAAACCCGCAGATACGGATAAAGCCATTTTTGGATCAAATTCCAAATAATCAGAATAAGCAGTCAGTAAAGACTGGGCACAATTCATCCCATTGTAAAACGAATGGATGGCTTTTTCTTTAATTTCTTCCATCAGAATAATTTATATCTTTTATTTGGGTGTAAAGATAAACATATTCCTAAACGATAAAAGCCCACCCGAAGGTGAGCTTTTATCATTTCTAATCTTATCAATTACTTTTGAACTATTCCCCAATTCTTATTAGGTTCAGCTCCCATTTCCAACTCTAATTTTCCGCCTTTTAGCAATTCGCTAGCCGGAAATTTAAAGTCCTGTAAAGTCTTCCCATTAAGTTTTGCCGACTGAACGTATTTATTCAAACGAGATGCATTCTTTGCTTCAATTACAAACTTCTCTCCTCTTCCATATCTGGCTCCTAGATCTATTTCAACTTTCTCAAATAATGGACTAGCAATTTCGTAAACAGGTTCGGTGCTGCAACCACCATCTGTTTGGAATAATCCTAAAGATGCCATTACCAACCAACCACTCATTTGTCCTTGATCCTCATCGCCTAAATAGGCATTGGAAACACCTAAGCCATAGTATCGATCCATTATAGCTCTACTCCATTTTTGAGTCAGCCAAGGTTTTCCAACCCAATTAAACAAGAAGGCAAAGTGCATCGATTGTTGATTTCCCTGCATAACCGGATAGTTCCAATATTGATCATTCAGTCCGTTATAACGTGTTTTATCACTTTCAGTAAAGCCCCAATCCAAACGCTCAATAAAGCGATCCTTTCCTATAGCTTCGGCTAAAGCAGGAACATCCTGAGGAACAAAATAGGTCAATTGCCATGCATTTCCTTCTACATAATGATGATTGGCTCCCGATTTATAAGGATCAAAATCTTTGGCCCAATTTCCTTTGGCATCTTTCATACGAGCGTAACCCATATCTTTATCGATGATATTTTTCCAATAATAACCACGCTTCAAGAATGTTTTGTAGTCAGCATTTTTTCCTAAAGATTTTGCAAACTGAGAAACCGTCCAATCATCAAAAGAATATTCAAGTGAATTAGAAAATCGTCCCTCGTCGTAAGGCACATAGCCATGTTTCAGATAAGTTACTAAATCACGATTACCTGCAAAGCCACCACCAACTTTTTGAGCAGGAGTTGTTTGCATTTTTTTAACCGCTTCGTAAGCTTTTTCAACATCGTAATCTCTTATTCCCATTTGGTAAGCACCAACAATTAAAGGAATTTCATGCTCTGCTACCATTACAGGAACATATTCCATTCCTGCAGGACCTTTAGCCAACCAACCATTGGCATCGTACATGGCCAATTGCGATTTTACCCATCTGTTACTCCATTCTGGCGTTACCAAATTCCAAAATTGATTCAAGTTCCAGAAGGTATTCCAGAAAGCATCACAACCTAAAGCAGGCGAAGAAGGATCTTCCAATTGTCTGATTTTTTCATCGGCATCTCTCCACTCTCCATTTACATCAGAAAAAATATTACGACTACAAATGGAGCGATACATGGCATTGTAAAAACGCTTTTTTTCACCTCTATCATTACTTGAAATTTGCACTCGACTAAGTAATTTGTTCCACTCTGAAACATGATAAGCTCTTACCGCATCAAAACTCCAACTGAAAGGATCAGCGATTTCTTTTTGTAAATTTTCTGATGCATTGGCAATACTTACGTAAGAAATACCTGTTCGAACCTGAACCTGATTTCCTTCGTGTTTATTAAACTCAACATAGAACCCAGCATCCTTAGGATTTTTATGAGAGATTTTTGTTGATTCAATTATAGCATCATCTATCCAAGCACCAGCTTTCGCAATTGGCTGATCGAATTCAATAACAAAGAAAATTGTATACTCCTGATCAATTCCTCCAGCCCAAGTATTTTCAGTTAATTGATGGCTGAATCCTTCAATTCGTGTATCACTAACCTTGGTGATTTCCACCTCTTTATTTTGATAAGTGTATTCGCAAGGAATTTGCAAATCAATCAAAATTCTGTTCTCCAAAGAATCTGGGAACGTGTATCGCTGAAATCCACATCGAGTTGTTGATGTCAATTCTGCCTTGATATTATAATCTGTTAACTGAACGCTATAATATCCCAACGGTCCTTTTTCACTCGACTTATCAATTCGTGAACGATAACCACTATCAGGCTTTTTCTCATCACCTACTTTGATTTTTAAAGGACCATTTGCTGGCATAATTCCCAAGCCTGCAACTGTCCACTCATGAATGTGACTGAAACATCCAATTGACTCAAAATTTGGTTCATAACCACCTTGCCAAGCCGCATTCTGATTATCTGGACTTAACTTCACCATACTAAATGGCATCCATGGTCCTGGAGCAATCATCCAACGAGAATGACCTGTTCCCATCTTCGTATCAACATATTCAGCCGAAGTAATTGTATCGCAGGCCATTCGATGAACCTTGCCAGACTCTATTTCAACATCATCAACTAATATTTTATACTTACTATTTACCTCTGATTCCACAGCTGGCATTGGCGCTTCAAATTGATATCGTCCTTTCTCAACAGTTTCGCTAAAAATCTCATCACCATCTAGTAAAACCTTTATCTCTGGCTTACCCGATAAATGCTCAACATCAACCAACATAGCTTGATAAGAACTTCCATCTACATCGATCTCGTAATCAGCAGGCGAAACACCACGCAAGTGAATTAACTTATCTTCAACAAGCTTAACGTTCCCAGGACCTTCTAGTTTAATTTGATCGAATTTCAACCATGATCCTTCAATTGTGCTTAAAGAAATCTCATTTCCTCCTTTTTTTAGTAGCTGATTTGGAATTGGGATTTCAATTAAATACTCAGATGAATCTTTAGGAGAAACATCAATTTTTGAATCTTCATTAATCACAGGAAGTCTATATTTCCATGATTTTCCATTTACTGAAACCTTAAAAAGCGGTAAATCTTTTGAATTGCAATCCAAAACATCAACTGTCAATTTCCATTCTCCCGATTTTGAAAGTTTTTCAACTCCAAACAAAATATTTAAAGTACTTGATCTCCAACCTGAAGTTCCCCATGTTCCACCCCAAGTATCACTAATACCCGGAATAATGTATGGCCAATCGGTATTTTCATTTGATGTTCCAACTAAGAAATACTTGTCTTCCCAACCAAAATCATGAGCGATGTAATCTTTGTATTCATTGTTAGACAAAGCAAATTCTGATGCAGAATTATTGTTCTCACCTATTTGCCAAATTGTCTTATTTTTTGGTGTACATGCAGCAAATAGCATGCTTATTAATAGAATTAAAAAGGATAAGTTTTTCATCTGTTTAAATTTATTTCATGAATGCTTTAACAACCATTATTTCTTCTTCGGATTCATTGATGATTTTATAAGACCCGGCTGCGGCAGGAATTACGAAGGTTTCAGCATAATTAAATCGCTGTCTCATCCCATTTTCCGTCTCTACAATTATGCTTTTTCCCTCTACTAGAGAAAGCACATTGCATCTGCCTTCCGTATTGATAGCTACTTCGGTATTAAAGTGATATCGATGCACATCGTAGGTATGTTTTTCGTGTGTTGGCAAATGATATTGTTTCCAATCAGATCCTTCTTCCAACAAATAAGGATGAGATATCAATTTGTCCTTCACATACTGCCCTTTTCGATCGAAATTCAAATTTTCCATTCCTCTTTCCACATTTATCGGACGAGGTTTTCCATCAAAATCGACACGTAACCAATCGTACATTTTAAAGGTGAAAATATAAGGTGTTGTACTAATTTCCAGCACCAAATTATCGGTTCCCGATCCGTGAATGGTTCCCGGAGGAATCAAGAACAGATCGTGCTTATTTGAATCATGAATTTGTACATGTTTGGTAATATCAATCTCTTTTTTATTCTGATAGCTGTATTGTAAATCGGCTTCAAATTTTTTCGGATCAATATCCTCCTGAAATCCCAAATAACACTTGGCATCTTTGCCAGCATCCAGAATATAATAGGTTTCTTCCTGAGTAAAACTCTCGCCGAAATGTTCTTTGATGTATTCTGGTTGCGGATGACATTGAATGGAAAGATTTCCTCCATCAAAAGTATCTAGAAAGTCAAATCGGATCGGAAATTCGTATCCGTATTGCTCCGAATGCTTACCCATTACCGCTTCTGTTTCCTGAAACATGATGCAATCGAAAGAAACTTCCAATAAATTTCCGCTGCTCTGGAACAACAATCCGTTTTCTGGAACAATCAACTCAAAAGACCAGGCATAATTGACAACTTCTTTATTTAGCCCGTCAATTTTATCCATTACCCATTGGCCTCCCCATGCTCCTGGTTCGAACCAAGGTCGAACACGGAAAATATTGTTTGCCATTTTTCGCAGACCTTCACGCAAATCATCTCCCCTCATCCAGGTAATTACATCCAAACGTTGTTCATCTACAACAAAATCAATTTTAGGAAGAAGTGCCTGTTTGTGTTCATTCAAAACAATCCAATCGACAAAATAAAAGCGTTTGTACATCGGTTTGTTCTCAAATGGCGTACTAGCTCCTAAATTGGTAATGCTTTGCGCACGAGCTCTAAATTGCAGTTCATTCTTTGGCAAATCAATGTAAATTAACTTGCCTTCCCAATTGGCCAAAGAGGCTCCCGAACCATAAATAATATTGATATCTACTTTCGTATTTTGCTCTAAACCTTCAAGCTTTTGCTGATCAAAGAATTCCGACAAGGAAATGCTGGCCTTGGTTCCAAAAATAGGATTGTCACCACCTAAAAATGGTTCAATTAGTTGATCAATTTCAGCTTCTGCTTTCATTGCTGATTCAACATTTACCCAATTTACCTTCTTTCCCAAGACTGTAAATTGTGCATTTAGCTTTTCTTTGATCTGATCGTAAAAAACACCAACATATCCATCAATAACAATGATTTTCTCATTGACTAAGTCCTGAGCTAATTTCTCCACTCCAACATGAACCTTTCCATCTTCCATCTGCAAAGAAGGATACAAATCGTATTTTCCTTTTTCCGACTCACTTCTTTGAAGAGGAAGTAAGTATTGATCTGATTTTCTTCTATTCTCCATCACCCTATTATTTTTCAACTTCTTCTAACATTTCAATCGCCTTATACAATACGCCTGCCGAACCACGGAATGTTCCCGACCCAGTTGGCTTGTTATCAACGGTATACCATTCATAAAAACCATCGTTCACTACCACTCTATTGGTCATTGGCTGTAATTGCTCGTATGCTTCTTTTACAAATCCATATTTTACCAATTGCTGAATCATTCTTGCACCAAACCAAGTCCAGTCACCACCATTTTGATATCCGTAAGGATACATTCCTTTATTTTCAAAAAAGCCTTCAGGATATGGAGGATACATCGTTAATCCTATAGATCCTGCTCCTGAAGCTTTCACATTAGCAATCATTTTGTTCAAGGAAACTTTAATCTGATCTTTATTTAATAAACCTGCTTCTATCGCTACGGCTGTTCCACCATGATAGAAAATCTCATTTTCATTAAAACTTTCAGGAAAAGGAGAACCATCCAAATACACATGAGGAATGAATTTCTGATTTTCATTATCCCAAAGATATTTCATGGTATTTTTTGCAAGATCATTTCTAACCAATCTCCATTTTCCTTCTTTCGAAGGATCCAACTCCAATAAGTTGTCTATAGCAATTAAAAACATTGCATTGTCGTAAATATCAACACAATACTTGGTATCCTCAGTAATGTAAACTCCCCAAGGGTGGCAATGTTGAACGTCGCCCCAATCGGAGGTTGTAGCTCCCCAAATCAATCCATGTTCTTTACTCCATCGGTGGTTCAATAGAAATTCCATTGCCCATTCCATGCGATCGGCAACGGTTTTATCGCCTATTTTCTCTTTCAAGAAATTCTTATCTCCAGTTTTTTGAACGTACTTGTAAACCGCCTGAACTAATGATGCTTCGTGATCGGTCTCAACCGTATTTTTATGTCCACAATAGGTTGGTTCCAAATCATTGTAGATGTATGTGTATCCACCTTCAACATCTACGGCCTTTTCTTTCGGAATAAATCCATCAATAATGTTTCCATCATCCCCTTGCAACCTAAAAAATACCCGCAGGTTTTCCTTGAGTTCTTCTTTGGGATATACTTCTGCTGATAGTTCGATAAAAGTATTGTAATCGCGAATCCATACTTCGCCATATCCATCACCTGCATTAAAACCGGTTTTTACCACTTCCAATGCTTTCTTTTTCACGAAAGCGAAGTCTTCATTCTCCAATATCGACTTCTTCAATTCTGGATTAATTTTAGTGCTGTTCCCACAACTTACCAAAATCAATAAACCTAACAGAAAGCCACAAATTTTTTTCATATTTAATTATTTTGTTCTAATGTTTGAACATATAGAAAAACACACTTTTACAAAATCTATTACAGTATTCATTGTCATATCTTTATCGATTACATGTGTTGTAATTGAGTTTTAACAGATTGCCAAAATTCCTCATCTAACAGTTGTGCTCCTCCAACAAAAGCAGCAGATTCTTGTAAATCAGAATATTCCACTTCTACATCTAATCCTTCCTTCTTAAACTGCTCATTCATTGCTCCATCGAACAAATTGGATGCTTTCGAAATATTACCTCCAAAAACCAATGTTTCAACCTTAAATTTCTTTATCCATAGAGAAAGAAGTAGTGCTAACTTTTCACCAAAATCTACAAACAATTCCTTTGCTTGCAAATCTTCTGTTGACAAATCTGCAATTTCCTTTACACCTGTCAATTTTGTTCCCGTACGCTCAAAATATCGATTTAAAAGTCCTCTTGCAGAGAAATAATCATCAGCGATGCCTTTTTCGAAAGGCAGATGCCAAATACATCCATTTTCAGGTACTGTATCCTCAACTATGACCGGAATTCCATCCGACAAGAAAGCAGAGCCTAAACCGGTTCCTAAGGTGATTGCCAAAGTTTTTTTAGTGCCACTTAGTTTACCCGAGAAATATTCTCCTATGGCAAAAGCTGTCGCATCATTTATAAAACGAATTGGTACTTCATCCAGTTTCAATAATTGCTGCAATTCTGACTCTACATTCACATTATTCAAGTTCTGAAACTTCCCATTTAATCCAGAGAATAAACCAATACCATTCACGTAATCGAAAGGTCCGGGCATCGCAATACCAATTCCCTCTATCTGTTCTCCGTCAAGCTTACCAATACACGTTTGTAAAAGGCGTGCAAAAGCAGAAACAATTTCCTCCTTGCTAGCTTGGTTATTTAAAGCAGAGTGAGAAAAGCTTTCTTCAAGTAATTTTCTGCTATTCAGATCATAGGCTGCACAACTAATATGGCTTCCCCCTACATCTACTCCAATCGAAATCTTATTATTCATGCTAAACTATCTTGTAATGGTTATTGAATAGGTAAATTTTTCAGCGATGTAAAAACCAATATTGTATTCCAAGGGTCTGTTGCCTGGATCGGAAACATAACGCTCACGAACCAAAATTGGGTCACCTTTTTTAATCTGTAGACGATCTGCTGTAATTTTAGATGCCAATTTGGCTTTAATTTCTTCTTTTGAAATAGATGGAACTACATTGTATTGATTCTCCAAGATGCTGTAAAGCGGTTTGGTAAAATCTTCATTCCCTGTCATTCCAATTCTTGGATGAAAATAGCTTTCGAAGAATACAAAAGGTCCATCTTTAAAGCCTCTTAGTCGAGACAAACAAAGAATTTTTTCTCCTTCCGGAATATTAAAAAAGTTAGCAATTTTAGCTGAAGCTTTTACCCATTTAGCTTCAATCAAAAAATTCACAAAATCAACTCCTTGATCAGACATTTCTTGTGTAAAACTTTGCCAACTATCTAAGTTTGTAGTAATTCCCTTCTCTGCAACCTTCGTTCCAATTCCTTTCTTGCGGATCAATAATCCTTCGTATTCCAACTTATTAGTTGCTTGGCGTAAAGTATTTCTAGAAATTCCCAAACGTTTCGCCAAATCAACTTCCTTTGGCAAAAATCCGCCATTTTTATATTCAGGGAGTTCAATCATTTCTCTTAGCAAGCTCTCTACCTGAGCATGCAAAGGAAGCGGACTGTTATGATCTATCTTTAATTCCATTTTGTACATATGTTTGAACATGTCAAATTTATACAATAAAATTTAATTTCCAATATTATTCTTTTCCCAGAATTTACGATACAAAAAAAGCTCACCCGAAGGTGAGCTTTGCAGCAATTATAAATTGTTTTAATATGGTCTTTTAAACTAGCTTAGTTCGCTAGTGCATTTGCTCCAGATACAATCTCCAATATTTCGTTGGTAATTGCAGACTGACGAGCCTTGTTGTATGTCAAATTCAAATCTTGAATCAAATCAGTAGCATTATCAGTCGCCTTATGCATTGATGTCATTCTTGCTCCATGCTCTGAGGCAAAAGAATCCAACATTGCTTTAAAGAACTGTGTTCTTAACGATTTAGGAATTAAATTTTCCAAAATCTCTTCCTGATTTGGTTCAAAAATATATTCACTTTGTGTGTCATTATCTTCAGCTGACTGAACAACTGGTAAAAATTGTTCCGTGGTTAAGATCTGAACACCAGCATTTTTAAATTGATTGTAAACCAATTCAACTTTATCATATGTTCCAGCTACAAAATCTTGCATTACAGAAGATGCTATCGCAGAAACATTTTTAAAATTCAACTCATTGTAAACTTCATTATGCTCTCCAATCACATTTAAGCTCTTGCGAAGAATTTCATATCCTTGTTTTCCAATGGCTAAAACATGCAGAGAACCTTTCTCATTCTGCTCCTTGTAGACACCTCCTGCAAGAACATTAACTTGCTTAATTACATTCGCATTAAAAGCTCCACATAAGCCCTTGTTCGAAGTAATTGCAACCAACAAAACCTTCTCAGGCTTTCTCTCTTCGCCATATAAATTAACATCAGAATCATTCAAACTTGCTGTCAAGTTCGATAATATCTCATGAAGTTTATCAGCAAAAGGTCGAATTTGCACAATAGCATCCTGCGCCTTTTTTAATTTGGCAGCAGAAACCATTTTCATCGCTGCAGTAACCTGTTTGGTTTTCTGAACCGACGAAATACGAGTACGAATTTCTTTTAAATTAGCCATTTACAATATTTTGGGCTCTTGGTAGAAAGCCTTTGGTTTTTAGCTATTAAACTAAAAACCAAGAACAATCAACTTTAAGCTTTTATACTTTATTTATATTTTGCAGAAATTTCAGCAGCAACAGATTTCATAACATCCTGTGCTTCTTGAGTATATTTTCCTGATCCGATTTCTTTTAAAACATCTTTGTGTTTCAAGTCCATAAAATCAATAAAATCAACTTCAAATTCTTTTACTTTTTCTACAGGAACATCTCTTAAAAGTCCTTGGGAACCACAGTAAAGAATAGCTACTTGCTTATCAACAGTTACTGGAGAATATTGACCTTGTTTTAAAATCTCAAC
The DNA here is from genome assembly GCA_016342745.1 of Labilibaculum sp. Classification (GTDB taxonomy): domain Bacteria; phylum Bacteroidota; class Bacteroidia; order Bacteroidales; family Marinifilaceae; genus Paralabilibaculum; species Paralabilibaculum antarcticum. Next base: position 106,833 of record JAEINT010000002.1, on the reverse strand, counting down.
GTTTTTAGCACCCTTATTCAATACTGAAAGAGTCGCTGCATCCATATCCGATCCAAACTTAGAAAATGCCTCCAATTCACGATACTGTGCCTGATCTAATTTCAATGTACCAGCCACTTTTTTCATTGGCTTAATCTGAGCATTACCTCCTACACGAGATACCGAGATACCAACGTTAATGGCAGGACGAATACCAGCATTAAAAAGATCTGATTCCAAGAAAATCTGTCCATCCGTAATCGAAATTACATTGGTTGGAATGTAAGCAGAAACATCACCCGCTTGAGTCTCAATAATTGGAAGTGCAGTTAATGATCCCCCACCTTTAATAATTGATTCTCCTTTTTCATCCTTTGCATTTCTTAGGCTTTCTGGCAAATCATTCATCTGACGAGCAATATCATCAGAGTTAATGATCTTAGCTGCACGCTCTAATAATCTTGAGTGCAAGTAAAATACATCTCCTGGATAAGCCTCACGCCCTGGTGGCCGACGAAGTAGAAGAGAAACCTCACGGTAAGAAACGGCTTGCTTCGATAAATCATCAAAAATAATCAAAGCTGGACGTCCCGTATCGCGGAAAAACTCTCCAATTGATGCACCAGCAAATGGTGCGTAAAATTGCAGTGCTGCAGGATCTGCAGCAGTAGCACATACAATTGTTGTATAGGCCATCGCTCCGTGTTCTTCAAGAGTTTTGGCAATATTGGCAACAGTTGAACCTTTCTGTCCTATTGCAACATAAATACAATAAACAGGTTCGCCGTTGTCGTAAAATTCTTTCTGATTAATAATTGTATCAATAGCAATTGCTGTTTTACCAGTCTGACGGTCACCAATGATCAACTCACGTTGTCCACGACCAATTGGAATCATTGCATCGATGGATTTTAATCCTGTTTGAAGTGGCTCATTTACCGGCTGACGATAAAGTACCCCAGGAGCTTTACGTTCCAATGGCATTTCGTATGTTATACCCGTAATTTCACCTTTACCATCAATTGGCTCTCCAATGGTGTTGATTACACGTCCAAGCATTCCTTCTCCTACGTTAATAGAAGCAATACGCTTGGTACGTTTTACAACGTCGCCTTCTTTAATTCCTTGAGATTCTCCCAAAAGAACGGCTCCTACATTGTCCTCTTCGAGGTTCAATACAATACCTAAAACGCCATTTTGAAATTCAATCAATTCGTTGGATTCAACGTGTGATAAACCGTAAATTCGAGCGATACCATCACCCACTTGTAATACGGTTCCGACTTCTTCCAGTTCAGCCTCGGTTTTTAATCCTTCTAGTTGCTGCTTTAGGATTTCCGAAACTTCTGCAGGTTTTATACTTGCCATATTTATACTATTTAAACAATTTATAGTGCCTTAAGTAATATCAATCTTACTGTGCTTAAAGGAAAATTCCAATAAACACCTTATTTATTGTGATTTGAAAGTAATTCTCTTTTAATTTTATTCAATTGAGTGCTTACACTTGCATCCAATTGTTGATCTTCAACTCGAAGTACAAATCCTCCAATAATTTCTTCATCAACAACTTCTTCCAATTCAATTTTTGAATTGAACGATTTCGACAAAAGAGTACTCAAATTTTCCTTACTACCCTCTTCAATAGTTGTTGCGGAAGTAAGAGTCGCCGATAAAATTCCTTGATCTTTACGACACAAGGCTAAAAAATTTCGAGATATGTCCTTCAAATAAATTTCCCTTCGATTTTTAACAACTAAATCTAAAAAATTTAGGGTAATCGCATTTATTCTATCTCCAAATATTTGCTTCATCGAAGCGCGTTTTTGAGAAGTTTTAACCACAGGACTTTCAACCATTAGCCAAAAATCTGCAATGCTTTTGCAAACTTCATCAACTAGCTGAATATCTTTAATTACGGTATCAATTAGTTCTTTCTCCTTTCCTAATTCGAAAAGAGCCTTAGCGTAACGAACCGAGATTTTACTTTCGTTCATATTTTTTTAGATATTAGTCCCAAAAAAATTTCAGGATAAGATATGAGATCTGCTTTAACAACTCCCACTCACTCTTTTACTAATTCAACTTTACTTCGTCCATCAACTTTTTGAAATAATCCTTCTGTTGCTGGTCATCAGCAAATTGCTGACGAAGAATTTTCTCTGCAATCTCTACTGAAAGCAAGGCAACCTGTGCTTTAATTTCACCCAGAGCAGCTGATTTTTCACTTTCAATATTGATACGAGCTGATTCAATTACTTTATCCGCCTCAAGCGTTGCTTTTTGCTTAGCTTCACTAACCAAAGTAGCACCCAGCTCTTTTGCTTCTTTTAGCATTCCCTCACGCTCTTTTCTAGCCTCCTGAAGAATTCTTTCGTTGTTGGCTTGTAATTCAGCCATTTCTTCTTTGGCACGCTCAGCAGAACGAAGTGCATCCTCAATTGAGTCTTCACGCTCTGCTAATGCATTTAAAATCGGTTTCCAGGCAAACTTTTTCAGGATAAATAATACAATGGCAAAAGCCAATAGCATCCATATAAAAGTTCCTAATTCAGGTGTTACCAAGCCCATGTTATTCTATTTTAATTCACTTAAAGTGATGTTAACTTCAAATAATTACCACAATTTGCCGCAGACAATCTCTTATGGCAAATTGTGGATTATGCTATTACAATACGATAGCTAACAAACAAATGATAATCGCGAAAAAAGCAGCACCTTCAATAAGGGCAGCAGCAACAATCATGTTTGAACGAATATCTCCAGACGCTTCTGGTTGACGAGCAATACTCTCAAGAGCAGAACCTCCAATTTTACCGATACCGATACCAGCACCAATAGCAGCCAAACCAGCTCCAAAAGCAGCACCCATTTTGGCAATGCCCATACTAGCAGCAGCCTGAAGAAGAATTGATAATGTAATCATAGCGTTCTTAGTTAATTGATTAAAAACTATTAAAAGCTCCAATTAAGGAGTAAATAAATTCTTAGTGATGTTCTTCCGTTGCCATACCGAAATAAAGCGCTGAAAGAAGCGTAAATACATATGCCTGAATTAATGCTACTAAAAGTTCCAATAGATCCATAAATACTACAAATAGTACCGATACTACAGAAGTTCCATATCCTAATGCAGGACTAATTTGTCCAAAAATGAAAATCAAACTTACAAAAGCCAATACAATCATGTGACCTGCTGTGATGTTAGCAAAAAGTCGGACCATTAAAACAAATGGTTTTGTAATAACTCCCATAAATTCTACCAATGGCATCAATGGAATTGGATACTTCAACCACCAAGGTACACCAGGTGTATTGAAAATGTGTGCCCAATAATTCTTATTTCCATTTATCGTAGTAATGACAAAAGTAAATAGAGCCAATACCAAAGTAATGGTAATATTTCCGGTTACATTCGCTCCTCCTGGAAGCAAAGGAACCAAGCCCATTAAGTTATTCAGCCAAATGAAGAAAAAGACTGTTAACAGATAAGGCATGTATTTTGCATATTTTTTTTCTCCTATAGCAGGTTTTGCAATCTCGTCACGAACGAAAATAATAATCGGTTCAAGCATGGATTGCATCCCTTTAGGTGCTTGTCCTTTTCTTTTGGTGTAGGCTTTCGCTACTGATACAAATACCCATACTAGAATGAACATACTAATGAGCATGGCAACCACATTCTTTGTCATTGAAATATCAAAAGGACGAACTTGATGTCCATCAACCATTTCCACCACTTTTCCTCTGTAATCTCCTTCGTTCGCTATTGAAAAGCCTTTGTATGAAGAATGACCATGATGAAAATTACTCGACATGAACATGTGAAATCCTGAGTGATCAGAAAAAACGATGATAGGTAAAGGCACGGTAGCATGAAAATCACCGTATGAAAAAATATGCCAATCATAAGCATCAGCAATATGATCCATGATAAAACTTCCCGGCTCGAACTTTTTCTTTTCATGTGTTTCATGAGAAGTATGTTCTTCATGCTTCTCTTCAGAAGCAAAAATAGGTACAACAGTACTCACAAGGAAAATAATCAACAGTAAACGGTAAATATGTTTCATACGTAAAAAGACTTACTTTTAATAACTGCCAAACAATTTGGTTTGATATTAAACCCAAGCTATCTATTTTTGGATTTATTTGATCTAATCTGCTTAATGTGTTAATCCAAACCCTATTTGAACTAACAATATTTTCAAGAATGATTACTCATTCACTTATTACTTAAATCATCCAATAAAATATTGGTGATTCTCAATTTTGTCACCCAAATTTAATAAAAAAACTATTGCATGTGACTTTTTATAATCATTTAACATTTCCAGACCTTAAAGTATTAGATAAAGTTACTACATCGTAAGCTGTATATACGATGTAACAAAATCCAAAATACAGGACAAAACTCAATGCATTCGCACGATCCAGCAAGACATAAACAATTACAAAGCTAAGATGTGCGAATAGTTTTATTCCGAACCAAGCCATGTAATTTGTATTGAAAACTCGAGGATTATTCTTAACAGAATTAAGCAATTTGTAATGCTGAAAGGAACTAAGTAGAAAAAAATACAAAATTACAAAAGGAAAAACATAATTAAACCAAGGCTCTAATATCGTCAAATACATCAGAACTGATATTGCCAATAGTACTCCGGATATGATTCCCAGATTTAGAATGTATTTTTTAATTGATTTTTCCATGTTGATATTTAAATATGCTTACTTATTTCTAAGCAAATCTTTTAAAGCAAAATAAAGAGATAAAACAACACCTAAAAAAGCTCCGATTATTGTAAAAAGAGGAAATTCTCGTTCTAAAAATTCATCCCACTTCATTCCTCCGTACAAAACCAAAAGAATAATTATAATCATTTGAAAAGCAAGACCAGAATATTTTGCAATACTTCCAACCTGCTTTTTCCGCTTTCCAAAAGTGTCTATCCTATCCTTTTTATTTTTTTTCATCCTTTTTAGGAGCTTGTTCGCCCATTTTACATGTTCCTGTGAACTTGGCACCAGGCTCCACTGAAATTTTATCTGTAGCGATATTTCCTAAAATAACCGCTGTATTTTTAAGGTTAACCATTTCCGATGCCATGATATTCCCTTCAACACGGCCAGAAACGTCAATTGTTTTACACTTTACATCACCTTCAATTTTTCCAGTGTTTCCTACAACAACTTTTCCATTCACGTCCATTTTCCCATTTAGATATCCATCAATTCGAATATCTCTAGATGCTTTAACATCACCTTTAATAGATGTTCCGTCACAGATTAAATTAACTGCGGTTGGCTGTACTTCGTTGTTTCTGCTCATTTTATTTTTTTTACTAAACATTTTATGATCGTATTGAAATATAATTTCGAGTAATATTAGTACTTATTTATCGCTAAGTCGGCAAATAAAAACCAAAACAAGATTGAAAAACATCAGCAATTAGTAGCTATGATAAAGCGTCTACTCCATCGCTATTCTTTTCATCCTTAGTATTCAATCAACTCAATATTATTAAAAATAGTATCCCCATACGGGAAAAGATCTTGCAATACTCTAATGCAAGCCATACAAATATAAAAAATTGGATGAGAAATACCATTTAATTCAAACGATTACAAACAAAAAAAAGGCCTCCAAATTGGAGGCCTTAGTATATTTTAAAATCTGTTTTTGTCTTATTTTGGATCGTAACCCCATTTCAATAGAATAGAACCCCAAGTAAAGCCAGCGCCAAATCCTGAAAGGATAATGTTATCGCCTTTATGTAATTGGTCTTCCCACTCCCATAAACACAATGGAATTGTAGCAGAAGTAGTATTGCCATATCTTTCAATATTGATCATTACTTTTTCTTTTGCTAAGCCCATTCGTTTAGCTGTGGCTTCGATAATACGATTGTTCGCTTGATGTGGAACCAACCAAGCTAAATCCTCGGTCGACATATTATGTTTCTCCATCATCTCAACAGAAACATCTGCCATATTCGAAACAGCATGCTTAAATACATGGTTTCCTTCCTGGTAAATGAAATGCTCGCGTGCATCGACTGTTTCGTGACTTGCTGGCTTGCAAGATCCACCTGCTTTTTGATGCAAATGCTTTCTTCCAAATCCCTGCGTATGTAACATTTCGTCCATTACGCCAAGCTCTTCTGTTGTAGGTTCTAACATTACTGCTGCTGAACCATCACCAAAGATTGCACAGGTCTGACGATCTGTATAATCTACAATAGAAGACATTTTTTCAGCACCAACAACTACAATCTTCTTATACATTCCTGATTGAATGTATTTAGAACCAGTTGCTAAAGCAAATAAAAAACCTGAACAACCTGCATTCAAATCAAAACTAAATGCATTGTTAATTCCTACTTTGTCGCTAATAATATTAGCCGTTGCAGGAAACTGCATATCAGGAGTAACTGTTGCACAAATCAACAAGTCAACATCCTCAGGAGAAGTATTGGTTTTCTTTAAAAGCTCTTCAACAGCTTTTGCTCCTAGATCTGAAGATCCTTTTCCTTCGCCTTTTAGAATTCTTCTTTCCTTAATACCAATACGAGTCATGATCCACTCATCGGTTGTATCAACCATTGTGCTCAATTCCTCATTGGTAAGAACATAGTCTGGAACATAAGCTCCCACACCAGTTATTACTGCATTAATTTTCGACATTCTTTTAGCTTACTTAGTGTTTATCAGATAGATTCAGCTTTCTTCTATACAAATTCACATACTGCCGTAAGAGAACAGATTAAGAAATACGAGCATAAGCTGATCGTTTTCACTAAGTCCCCCTTAGAAAAGTTTATGAAAATGTATAATAAGCAAAATTGCTCCCAAGTTATTCCTGAGGAGCAAATTCACATATTGCGTTTAACCTAAATAACTAGACTTAGATTATGCTGTAACTTCTTTTGTGATAGCCAATTTACCTCTGTAATATCCGCACTCAGGGCAAACAGTATGATATTTAACAGTTGCTCCACAATTTGAGCAAGATGCTAGAGTAGCAGGAGTTGCTTTGATATGAGTTCTTCTCTTACCTTTTCTCTGCTTCGACGTTCTGTGTTTTGGATGTGCCATTTTTCAACCTATTTAACTAATTATTATCAATCAATTTTCTTAAATCATTCCATCTCGGATCAATGTTCTCTTCATTGTCAGCCGAATGGTTATTCAATTTCTGAATCATTTCTTCGTTACACGTGCTGTTTCCATCTTCATCCTCAGGATGAGCAAAGCTTAAAGGTAAGCTAAGTGAAAACAACTCATAAATGTAATGTGCCGTCTCAAGTTCGTTTACTGCTTCTGAAATAACAATTACATCTTCTGCCAGTTCTTCGCTTTCATCTCCAAATTTCACGTAAACAGAGCTTTCGCCACTTATTTCCACATCCATTTGATCAAGACAACGATCACAGGCTATCTTCAATACCCCATCCAATTCAATGGTAAGAGTCATAACCAATGTCTTCTTTTCCAGTGTAACTTTCACTGAAACGTCAGTTTGGTATGCATCTTCCTCTTGAAAATGCTCAAAGAATTTCTGATCAATGGTATAATGAAACTCATGTTTACCATCTTTCAATCCTTTGAAAGGGATCGTATATTTTGCTAGATAATCCAAAATATTCTAATAAAACTTTGCAAAAGTATAAAAATTAATCATACGTCTTTACAAATTACAACATCTTTTTTGACATGACCAATCAATTATTAATCTGAATGCCAGTTTCAATGCTTCAATTCCTATAAAAACGGGGTGCAAAAATAGGTAGATCTTTGGAGGTTTCAAAAAAAAACAAGCTATTTGAAATCCAATTGTTTCAATTTAGAGGTAAAATAATCCTGAAGACCGCACCACTACCCATTTCTGAACTTACAACAAATATTTTTCCTCGGTGATAATTTTCTATAATTCGCTTCGAAAGTGATAATCCTAAGCCCCATCCACGCTTTTTAGAAGTGAATCCAGGCTTAAAAATCGTTTTAAACTGATTTCTAGCTATTCCTTTTCCTGTATCACTAATGTCAATTATTAATTGATTTGCTTTGCTAGAAAGTGAAAACTTCAATTGACCTTTTCCTTCCATTGCATCGACAGCATTCTTAGATAAATTTTCAATTACCCATGAAAACAATTCTTTGTTAATCGGAATTATTTCATTTTCTACATCTTCTTTTTCTAAACTATATTCAACTTTATCAGAGGTTCGCTTCTTTAAATATTCTATACTGCTATCCAAAACATCAACAATGTTGGAAAATTTAAGAACAGGTTTAGATCCTATTTTAGAAAAACGCTCTGCAATCACTTCTAAACGGCTCACATCCTTTGCCATCTCTTCTGATAGGTTTGAATCAATTTTACCATCTTTAATCAGCTCCATCCAAGCCATAAGAGAGCTTATTGGCGTTCCCAATTGATGTGCAGTTTCTTTCGACATACCAAGCCAAACCTGATTCTGTTCTGCCGATTTTGAATAAGAAAAAGCCAAATAGGCAATTAGAATAAAAGTAATAATTGCGCCCAATTGAACGAATGGGTACCATGCCAATCGTTTTAGTAAGTTAGAATCGTCGAAATAGATATAGTTTTTGCCATTTACAAGATCAATTTCAATGGAATGGTCCTCTTCCCTCATCTCTTTTAATCGCTTCTTTAAAATACGATCTTCTTGCTTTTCGGAGAAGGCAATATTACGATGTGCAACAATATTGTCATCATCATCTACCAAAATAACAGGTATGGTTTCATTCTCTTCCATAATCCTATTAATAAGACTTACATCTTGATTGGGATTTGCATCTAAACTGCGTAAACCAGCAGCCCATAACTCTACCTTTTTGACTTCTTCGTGAGCCAACTTATCCACCAGGTTACTGGTGTAAAAAATTGAGCTCAAAATAATTACAAGAGCAATCAGTAGAAAGTAAATTTTCCAATGACGGTTTTTAAGATAGATTTCCAAGGTTTCGAGTTCTAAGGTTTCATTAAAGATAACGACAAATCTTCTGATTTCTTATCCTCATTATTGAAAGCGTTTCAAATATCAAGAAATTGATCTTATTTTTCTAGTTTTTCGTAAAAGTTCAAGACTGCTTCGGCATTTTCTTTTGGAGCATCTCTTTCAACCTGAAGCGGATGAATTGTTTGCCCCTTTCGCTTTTCCTGGCCATGCTTATAGGCCTTATCGTAATAAGTTAAGGTAATATCCGCGACAGCATGAAAATCTCCTTTATCGAGGCTCTCAAAGGCATTTTTAACATTTAAACCACCTAGCCTTTTTTCAATTTTAAAAACCAAACCTTTCAACAGTTCAATATCAAAGCAAGCATATTCCTTTACCAAGCGTTTAATTCGCTCTTCTTTCGGAACATCTAATCGAATCACCTCCGCTTTTCGCATTCTTCCAAATAAAACATCATTAATCCGCACTGTTCCTACAGAATTGCTTTCATCTTCGATCCAAATTGGTCGATTAGCGTCAAATCCGGACCAAATCTTAGCTAGTTCGTTTTCAAAATGTTCATTTGTAGGTTGATTGGCTTGACCTAAAGCTCCAAAAACAGAACCTTTATGGTTGGCAACACCTTCCAAATCAAGAACCTGATGTCCCATAGCTTGCATCTCATGTAAAATATCAGTTTTACCGCTACCTGTCATTCCTCCAAGTACAACCAATTCTGATTTCTCTTGAAACTGATCCCGATTATAGCTTCTGTACGCCTTGTAGCCACCTTTTAACAAGTAAACCGTAAATCCTGCAGTTTCGAAAAGCCAGGCCATACTACCACTTCTCATTCCACCCCTCCAGCAATGCAACATGATCACTTTCTCTGGTGCTATCTTTTTTGCTTGTCGAACAAATCGTGCCAATTTAGGACCAACCAATTCTAAGCCCAACAAAACGGCCGAATCCTTGCTTGCTCTTTTGTATTTTGTTCCAACCAATACTCTTTCTTCGTTGGTGAAAATTGGAATGTTTAAAGCATCTGGAATGTGCCCAAGCTCAAATTCTGCTGGAGTTCTAACATCAACCATTGGAATGGTTTTACCCATTTCAAGAAATTCCTTTGGATTAAGTACGGTAGCCATTTGTTCGTTTTATTTCAATAAAATAGCACGTAGAATTTACGTGCTTATTTTTGTTATTTTCTTTTGTTAATCTTCTAGAAACTCTCCAAGAATGGAGCTTGCTCCTTTTGATCGATTTTCTCCAGCAGGAGATATCGCTTTTATTAATTTTCTAATTGGCATGGATTGCAACCAAACTTTTCCAGTTCCCTTTAAGGTTGCTAGAAACATACCTTCACCTCCAAAAAACATTGATTTAAGGCCTCCTGCTTTTTCAACGGAAAATTCTATGCCTTCCTCAAAAGCAACAACACAACCCGTATCCACGCGAAGGGTTTGATTGTTTAGTTCTTTTTCAATGACTGTTCCTCCAGCATGTACAAAAGCTTTGCCATCTCCTTGTAATTTTTGCAGAATGAAACCTTCCCCGCCAAAAAGAGCAGCACCCAACTTTTGGTTGAAAGTAATGCTAACCTTAGTTCCTAATGCAGCACACAGAAATCCATCTTTCTGCACAATTAAGGAGCCACCTGATTTCTTCAAATCAATAGGCATAATGGTTCCTGGATAAGGTGCTGCAAATGCAACCTTTGCTTTTCCAGATCCACGATGAGTGAAATGAGTTAAAAAGAGTGATTCACCAGTTACTAGCCTCGAACCTGCAGACAACAACTTGCCAAATAAACCTTTTTCAGGTTCCGAACCATCTCCCATTTTGGTATCAAAGGCAATTCCTTCTTCCATATAGGACATTGCTCCTGCCTCAGCAATTACCGTTTCGTTAGGATCCAATTCAATTTCAACCAGTTGAATATCGTTCCCGTAAATTTTGTAATCTATTTCGTGTGAAGTCATGTTATAAGAATTGTAAGTTATAATTCCGACAAGCATCGGAAATGAGATAAGAAAATTACAATTCCTAAGTAAGAAATCATAATTTTTCTAGATTCTATACTTGCTATCCTCATCTTCCATAATCATGCCCAAGTAGCTTTCGTATCGGGTCATGCTAATTTTTCCAATCTCAACAGCACCTTTTACGGCACATTTAGGCTCGTGAACATGGCTGCAATTGTTGAATTGACAATGCTCTGACGTTTTGAATATCTCTGGAAAGAAATGAGACATTTCCTCTTTTTCCATATCTATAGTTCCAAAACCACGAATTCCAGGTGTATCGATGATATATCCCTCAAAATCCAATTCAAACATCTCTGAAAAAGTCGTCGTATGTTTTCCTTGTGAATGAGCTTCTGAAATTTCACCCGTTTTTAAATCTAAACCAGGCTGAATTGCATTGATTAAGGTAGATTTACCAACTCCCGAGTGTCCCGAAAGCAAATTTATCTTGCCTTTTAATGCTTCTCTAATAATTTCTAAGTGTGTACCTTCTTTTGCGGATATTTCGTAACACTTGTAACCAATCGATTCGTAAATTCCTTTTAACTCAGCCAATCTTTCCATATCGTTTGGACGATAGCGGTCAATTTTATTGAAAATTAGGTTTACAGGAATACGATAAGCTTCGGCGGCAGCCAAAAAACGATCGATAAAAGTTGTTGTCGTTAGCGGATAATTTACCGTTACAATCAAAAATGCCTGATCAACGTTCGAGGCAATAATTTGACTGTGTTTCGATAAATTTGATGATTTTCGAATAATGTAATTCTTCCGATCATGAATCTTCACAATTACATTTGCTTCTTCTTTTTCTTCAAAATCCACCTTATCGCCTACGGAGATTGGATTGGTGGTACGAATACCATCCATTCTAAATTTCCCTTTAATTCGGCAATTATGAATTACTCCATCGTTGGTTTTTACCGTATACCAACTTCCTGTCGACTTGATTACTAATGCTTCTTTCAATGCGCTTATTTTTATTACAAAAGTAGTTGATTCCAAGCAATTTTAGACTATTTCCTTTCATTTTCTGATTTTTTAACAAATCTCCTTTCACATTCTGGCCAATCAGGTATTTTCTTTTTTATCTTTATTCACTCCAAATAAAAAACATACGCTATGCGAAAAATAATAAGTTACAATGTAAATGGAATTCGTGCCGCTTTAGGTAAAGATTTCATTGGCTGGATAAAGCAGGAAAACCCAGATATTCTTCTTATACAGGAAACTAAAGCACAACCTGAACAGATCGAAACTCATCTTTTTGAAGAATTAGGTTATCATTGCTACTGGTTTTCTGCAGAAAAAAAAGGATATAGTGGCGTTGGTATCTTGAGTAAGATAAAGCCTGATCATGTTGTTATTGGTATTGACAATCCAAAATATGATGTAGAAGGAAGAGCTATTCGTGCTGATTTTGGTGATGTTTCCGTTTTTAGTACCTACCACCCTTCGGGAACAACAGGTGGTCCTCGTCAAGATTATAAAATGGAATGGCTAGCCTATTTTCAAGAATACATTACTGAATTAAAAAAGGAAAGACCTAATTTGATTATTGGTGGCGATTATAACATATGCCATAAGCCTATAGATATCAGTAGGCCAGAAAAAAAGAAAAACGTATCGGGCTTTTTACCCGAAGAAAGAGAATGGGTAAGTCAGTTTATTGATAATGGTTTTATTGACAGCTTTAGAGAGTTTGATCAATCTCCAGATAAATATAGTTGGTGGAGCTACAGAGCTGGCTCCAGAGGAAAAAACCTCGGCTGGCGTATCGATTACCATATGGTTAGCGAACCATTGCGTGACAAGCTAAAAGGAGCTTCTATTCTTGCAGATATCGTACACTCAGATCATTGTCCGGTTGTAGTTGAAGTTGATTTTTAAATCCGTCAAATTATTATCAATCCCGAAGAGAATTCCTTTTCGGGATTTTTTAATTTAAAACATACTCAACAATTGAACGCAAACCATTAAAAGAACCATTGCTATTGGATATACGGTTGCATAAGCTATTGATTGCGCATTGGAATCAGCCATTCCATCAACAGCAGCTAAACCTGGAGTACTTGTCATACTTCCTGTTAAAGCGCCCAACAAATTTAGAATGTTCATTTTTAGCACAAAATGGCCTATTAATGTGGTGATTATCATTGGGATTAATGTGATTCCTATGCCAACACCGAACAAAACTAAACCAGATTCTTGGAATGTTTCAACTAAATGTGAACCTGCACTTGTTCCAACTACCGAAAGGAACATTAGTAAGCCTAGTTGACGAAGCAATTGATTCGAAGATCCAGACATGGTCCATAAAATTGGCCCTGTTTTTCCGATTCTACTCAAAATCAAAGCAACCATTAAAACACCTCCGGTTAAGCCTAAACTAAATGTAAATTCATCGGTAAATGAAACCTTTAATTTCCCAACCAAAACACCTAAAACAATTCCCGTTGCAATTGGGAAAAAATCGGTATCCGATAACTTCTTACTATCGTTACCAAAAAGATGACGAACATTTTTAATATTTCCTGTACCGCAGGCAACAACTAATTTATCTCCAAAACGAATTTCTGATTTCGAACTAGCCACAATATCAATTCCAGCTCTTCTTATTCTTGTAATACGAGCATTGTAGTTTGCCAATACATTTAACTGACCAATTGTTTTATTTACAACTTGTTTATTGGTTACCAATACCGATTCTACAACATAATCGATACTTAAAGGTATCTTCTCGCTTGTTTCTTCACCAATAAGCAGTCTGGCTTTCTCAATAGCTTGTTCAGTTCCAATTAGCTTTACGATATCCCCTTTTTCAAGTCTTGTGGTAGGCAAAGGCACAATTGTTTTTCCTTCATGCATAATTCGAGAAATATTTGCTTGCGTCATTGAGCGAACTTTCAATTCACGAATGCTTTTACCTACAATGTTCTCATTTTCAACAACAAAATTCTTATTGACTAATTCTGGATTCTGTTTTAAAATCTCTTCTTCTAATTTATCAGCCTCTTTTTGAATATTAACACCAGTTAATTTTGGGTATAACCTTACAAAAAGAATTACACCAATTACCCCAAATGGGTAAGCAATTCCATAACCGATAGAAGCCATTGGTGATTGAGTAGTTTCAATAGCTGCAGCTAAACCAGGCGTACTGGTTAGTGAACCAGTTAACAATCCAATAGCAATATTCATATCGACTTGAAATACGATAGCTAATAAAAGGGTCACCAAAGATGCACTTCCTACCAAGATCAAAGCTAGTAAAATTAACTCTCTACCATTCTTTTTAAAAGATTCAAAAAAACCGGGTCCTGCCTGAATACCAATTGTGAAGATGAACAAGGTTAGTCCAATTTTCTGAATATCGTTCGGAATAGAAACACCATAATGGCCAAATACAAGTGCTACAAAAATAACTGCTGAAACATCCAGAGAAATACCTTTTATTTTGATATTACCCACAACAAATCCGATTGCAATGATCAGAAAAAGAACAAAATAGGTAGATGACAATAAATCCATTTAAGAAATCTTTTAAATAATATGAAAACCAAGAGGCGATTCCCAACAAGAGCACAAAGGTAAAAATTCAAATGAAAAAAAGCGGTTGAATTTGATTCAACCGCTCTAAATTATTATTTACTGATTCTTATTTCATCAAGAAATTAAAGTCATCTTTAGCACTCAATTCATAGGCTTCCAAGCCATTTTTGAAAATTCGACAATTTCGATCTCCAATTAGCTTAATCTTGCCATCCTCTACCAAAAACATTGTTGCTTCGCGTAATCCTGCAATGTACATATCAGGATTAACGACCATGAATTCATTGATCCGATCTTCACGAGTTTCTCCGCCATGCCCTGCTGGATTTTTATCTAAATAGTGAGGATTAATCTGAAAAGGAATCAAATTTAAAGCATCGAAACCTAGTGGATCGATTATTGGCATATCATTGGTTGTTTTAATAGTAGGACAAGTTAAATTTGAACCTGCACTCCAACCAATATATGGGGCTTTTTCGTTAATTACTTTGTTTCTAATTGGTTCCGTTAGCTTGTATTTGTGGATTAAATGCAACAAATTCCAAGTACTACCACCGCCAACAACAATTGCTTCGGCTTCTTCAACTGCTTTAACAGGATTCTCGAAATGATGAATAGAAACAACATCGTGTCCTACTTCATTAAATCGTTCTTTCACTTTTGCCTCATAATCGTCAAAAGAAACTGTTACTCCCGCATAAGGAATAAACAATGCTTTTACTGGCTTCTCACCTAAAAATTCTTTGATGTTATTCTTTGGGTAGTCCAAGTATTCTTCACCTGGATTTGTTGAATTACTGATTAGTAATAATCTCATTAGTATTTAAATTTAGTTTAAGCTGATGTGTATTTCAGCTTTAAATTTAATTATTTACTAAGGAAAGTAAGCTCTCTTTTTCAACAAATTCTAGATATTTATCATTGCCCATTGGTCTGCGAGGAATTATAAACGAAAAAGTACTTCCCTTATCCACTTCACTTTCGACCATCATTTGACCATGGTTCTTCACTAGAAAATCTCGACATAAGGTAATTCCCAAGCCAGTACCTTTCTCATTTGCAGTACCATCTGTAGTTTTTCCTTCGTAGATATTCTCAATCTGTTCTGGCATCATTCCAATACCATTATCAATTACTGAAATCTTAACAAAATACTCGCCTATTTCCGACTTAATTTCGATACTTCCCTCTTTGTGCGTGAATTTTATTGCATTGGAAATCAAATTCCTAAGAACCGTATTGATCATGTTCCAATCGACATATACTTCTACAGAAGCATTAGAACTTGTAAATAATTTAATCGATTTAATTTTAGCCAACTCAGCTAATAAACCAATGTTTGAATTAATTATTGAACTTGCATCAACCATTTGCAAATTTGCTGATACTGTTGAAGTTTGATTCTTTGCCCAAAACAATAAATTCTCTAACAACTCAAATGAGTTATCTGCTGAATGAAAAAGAGACACCAAAAATTCTGTTTTATCCTCTTCGCTTAGGTTTAATTCTTTATCGGTTAGCATCATGCGTAAACCGTTGCTAATATTTCCAATGGATCCTCTTAAATCGTGAGCAATTAATGAGAACATTTTATCTTTCGTTTTATTGGCAGTTCTCAACTTATCTTCACTGTCTTTGAGACGTTTCATTGCTCCTATGAGCTCTTCCTGATGCTGACTAACCAAACGATTTCTCAAATACAGTAATTCATTGTCTTTTAAGTTGTTTCGATATCTAAAAGTCAATAAGAAGATAACAACAAGTAAGACTAATAAAATTAGCAAACCAACTGTATATTGTCTATTGATCTCTAACTGTTGTGTTTGATTTTCGTCTCTCAACAACTGATTCTCTTGATTTTTCACATCTTCAATGTGTCTGGAATCCAAATCATCAATTTTATTAGATAACTGTTCTGATGTAATCGAATCCTGATAAGCCTGAAGGTTTTGATGGGCCAAAACTGACTTTTTATAGTTCCCTAATTTGGTATAGTAGAGTGATAAATACTTGTAATAATCTCGAAATAGTCTTTTAGAATTTAAATGAGAGGCAATCAAGTATCCTTTATCAAGATGATGTTTAGCTTTTTCTAATTCGCCATGATCCAAATACAATTCACTCATATTCAACTCGAACAAGCCGATTTTATTATTTGGCACCTTCGACTTGTAATAATCAACAGCTTCACGATAAGTTCGAATCGCTTTTAAGGTATCTCCCATTTCGGTATACAAACTTCCAATATCATTCAGAGCGTCACCAACAATTACTCTATGAGCCATTTTTTTACCCAAAGCCAAAGCTTCTTGCAGGTAATCCAAAGCTTGATCATGCCTATCAATCGCCTTGTAGTAGAGTCCTAGCAAATTTAAACAGCTTGCTATCCCTACTTTATCATCAATATTTTCATAAATCTTTTTTGCTTCAAGCGTATAGGTATACGTCTTACTATATTTTCCTGATTGATAATAAACCGTGGCTAATTGTCGGCTAATATCCGCCATGTCTTTTAGAAGTTTATGATCTTGAGCAAATCGATATGCTTTCAATAAATAATCCAGAGAGTTATCGTACTGGTTATCGATGTAGTAGGCAGTTCCTACATAATACATCGCTTTTATGATTTCGTTATCATATTCTAGGCTTTGAGCCAAAGCAAGTGCTTGCAATCCTTTAGCGATTCCTTCCCGAGGTTCTATTTCCCAATAAACCTTACTCATTTCAAGCAAAGTCTCTAATTTCTCTTGGCCGTACACATTTTCATAACGTTTATTCAAACTATCCAAACTTGTTTGAAAACCGGCGAAAGTAGGTAAGACAAGAAGAGCAGAAAAAAAACAAAATAAGAGTAGGGATTTCTTTTTCATGCCACTAATATACTATTTTATGACACATAATTCAACATTCGTCAAAACTGATCTGTATATAAATAAAAATGCCAGATCCTAGAAGAATCTGGCATAATATTATTTATTATTTGGTATTAGAATGTTATCAAGGTAATTCCTACTGTAAATGGATCCAATTCAGGGCCATCATTTTTTTCGAATAGTCCATTTAAACCATAAGTAGCAAAAAAGTTTAGAGAACGATAACCGACACGTACCTGCGCAGAATAACGAAGTGTATTTAAATTAAAATCGTCATGATCTTTGTCCTTGTGTTTGTTACCATTCGACTTGTATTTTATTTTGGTATGAGAACCTAAACGTAAACCTCCCACTACTCCTGCCGACATGTGGACTCTTCTGGTTTTATACTTAACTGGAATTTGAAATTCAAGAAGCAAAGGCACCGTAAGATATAAGCTTGTTAATTTGCTTTTCTTTACTGACCAATCTGAGTCAATTGCGTATGGTTGAATTAAATCAGAACCACCTTTTTCCAAACTTATGTTCTGATCGAATCGATAATTATTCCACTCTAAACCTAAACCAGTAACCAAACCAATGGTGTTTCGTTCTTTTTGCAAGCCTATATCATATTGCAAAAAATTCAAGTTTACCGCAAGAGACTTGGCCATATCCAAATCCATAAAGTCATTTTGTTCTGCAGGATACATACTATAATCTTCTTCAGCAAAACCATTTACACCCATCTCAAAACCAGCCCAATGTCCTCTAAAACCTTTTTCTTCATCAATAAAGAATTTATCTTGATCAGAATCCCATGGATGTACCTTTTGAATTCGAATTCGAGTACCATGCCAACCATCGATAATGTTAATTTGCTTGCCTCCAATTCTTATTTTAGTTGTATCACGGTCTTCTTCAAAACCAACCTTACCAATCTTTCCAATTTTAGCCTTAATCCCATTGTCACTTTCAACTACCTTCACGACATCTTTTTTCATGAATTTAACTTTGGTAGTATCCTCCCCGTAGCTTTTGGTTACTTTATAAATTGTCTCTGTTCTATTTTTGGTATCAGATTTCTTCTTTTTGCTCGACCAAGAATCTTCAATTAATACCTTCTTTTTAATGCTGTCCGTTTTTACAGTATCAACAACTACTTGAGCATTAATTCCGAAAACCAATAAAAAAGCTATACTTAGTAATAGTAATTTCTTCATAACATTATTTTTTTCTTATTTCTAAAGGTAAGACGAAGTACTTGAGGAATAGTTACAGGCTTATTTAATTGTTTTTGAAAAACCAATTCCTTCACTCTTAAAATTCAATCTTGTTTTCTCAGTTGCAGAATCATAGGTCTTTTCTAGTTTCACATTTTTACCTGCAATCTCTCCTATTTTATCAACACCATATTTTGCAATTGCATACAAAACTGAACTTTTCTTTTTAGGAGCACTCGATTTCCAAGACATACCCAATTGAGCCAGTCCATTGTTTTGATCAACTGTTTTGACAGAAATTTTCTCTATCACTTTTAATTTAGGCTCAAAATTAGCCTTGTTCGAAAGAGCTGCTACCTTTACATTTGAACTTAGCACTGGCAAAGCAACTTTTTCGACTATTTTTTCAAGTTCTTTTGCAGGAACCGTTTTAGGACCGCTTAATTCTTGCAATTCCTTAACTAAACTCTTTGCTTCTTTTATTTTTTCTGCTTGAAAACCAGAATCCTTTTCTGGGTCAATAGAAGTCACCTTTTCAACAACTAGCTTTTCTACTTTAGTAGGCTCAGGCTGAACTTGAGAAATTGATTTGATATCCGTGTTTACATCTTCGTATTGGTAAAAGATGCTCCACAAGGAAAAAAGTAATAAAACCGAAGCGGCTGCTCCAATTCTTGAGAAGTACCACCAAAAAGCAATCTTTCTTTCGTCCTTTTTTAACCCTTCCTTGTTCTCGAATACGACTTTATCATCAGGAATTAAAATCGTTTTTTGATAAGTATTACTCTCATTTTTAAATGTTTCATTTTTTTCTAAAAACAGATCAAAAGCAATCTCATCATCAACCGATAAATCTCCCTCCAAACGAGCAATGCAAAAATCATCGAAACTATTTCTAAATGGAATCTCTTTAAGTGAATTAGGCTCTATTGACATACTTTCTTGAGCCACTACCGGACACTCCATTTCCTCCAACTCCTCTTTTAGGTCTGGATTTTGGATCAGAAAAACCTCCAACTCATTCATTTGATCCGGATTTAAGGTTCCGTCCAAATAATCGAGAAAGAATTCCTCATAGTTATGTCTGGTAATTTTATTCATTTTCTTTTTAAACTATCGATTCAATGCTACCAATGTATTCCTTCAAACTCTTCCGTGCTCGATAAATGTAAACCTTCACCTGAGACTCGCTTAAATTGGTAATCTTTGCTATCTCTGCATAAGAATAACCTTCGTAATCTCGCAGTAAAATAACCGACCGTTGCACATCCGACAAGCGTTTCAATGCCTCATCTAAGACTTCACTTAAGTCTGTATATTGCTCCGAATGAGCATATTTTCCTACATCAACATTTTCAAAATCTTCTTTTCTTTTTTCTCTTCTGATTAAATCAATCATTGTATGATATGCCGTTGTGTACAAATACGACTTTACCTTTAAAAAATTAACTCCATCCACATTCCGCCACAATTTTTCGAAACTATCTTGCACAATATCCCTAGCTTTATCCTCATCTCTAATGTTTTTGAGGATAAAACGAAACATTCCATCAGCGTGCTGATCTACGGCTATATTGTATTCGTTTAGGTTCATATTTAGTGGCAGTCAAATTTAAGACGACTAGCTATCTTGAAAAGTTACAGACATTTTTTATTATCTTCGATTTTGAAACCATTTTACTGATATTAATAAATTCTTCTTCGTTTTAGTCCAACATCATATTCATGATGAATTTCTAAATTTAAAAATTTCAACTCGACATGAGAAAAATATTTTTCATTCTTGCACTCATTTCCATTGCAATCACATCTTGTAAACCTACTGAAAAGAATATTCAGACAAAGAATGCTAATGATCATCTCGTAATGGCAACGCTATGGTTTCAAAGAGCTTCTGAATGCAAAGCATTGTATTATCAAGCCTTTAATTTGGCAAAAGTTTCATTGGACAAACAATTAGCCACTAACAATAATCCAAAACCAAAAGCTGTAGTTGTCGATATAGATGAAACTGTTTTAGACAATAGTCCTTTTGAAACCAATTCGATTCGTACGGGTGAAGCTTTTACCGCTGCAGCTTGGAAAAAATGGGTTGAAATGGCAAAAGCTGCACCAACGCCAGGTTCACTTGAGTTTTTAAAATATGCCGAATCGAAAGGTGTTGAAACCTTTTATATTTCAAACAGAAGTGTTGACGATATTGAGAAAACCATCCAAAATCTTCAGGCTTTTGGATTTCCTTATGCTGACAAAGACCATATCCTTTTAAAAAGCGATACAAGCATAAAAACCAAAAGAAGAAATATAGTTAGTGAAAGTCATGAGATCTTAATTTTAGCTGGCGATAATATCGGCGATTTCGATGAAATTTTAGAAGATCGCTCAACAGCATTTGGCTTTGCAAAAGTTGATGATATGAAAGAACAATTCGGTAAGCGTTTTATTGTGCTGCCTAATCCAATGTATGGCTCGTGGGAAAAAGAAGTACTAAAAAGTGAGAGAAAATTAAATGCTTCGGAAAAGGAGAATCTAAGGATTAAACAATTAATCGGTTACGAAGAATTGTAGTTGTATATCAAAGCCCGAATAAAAATTCGGGCTTTCTTCTTAAAGAAGTAAAGCGCCACAAAAAATAAAATTATCTTTGTAAAAATCAATCCGACAAGTTCCTGATACAAAATGGTGCAAAATAATTCACAAAATTCAACAGTAATACCGATTTCTGAATTAAATGATTCCCTAAGCAGGGAAACTATTTCGCCCATAAATGATACACTAAATAAAAGTATCGATTCGAGTTTAAAACTTACTTTTAGTACTTCCCAATCAGATTCTTTACTGATTTCTAATCCATCTCTTCAAGATACAATTGAGTCTGTGCCGCGAAATTTTCAGGCTGAAAAAGGTGTTCCTATCACCTCTTTTAATAGTGATTGGATGGTTGGAGTCTTGCTTTTTGCTCTTGTTTTAATGGCTATTGTACGATTTTCTTTTAGCAAATACCTTTTTAAAGTTTTCGACTCCATTCTCAATTACCAAACGGCCTCTAATCTTCTTTCTGAAAAAAACATGCGAAATTTAAGAGGTTCTATCTTTTTAAACTTCTTATTCTTTGTGAACCTAGCTCTTTTTTTGGTTCAATATGCAGTTTACATTCTCTCTTTAAACCAGGAGAATAACAACTTTATCTTCTTTCTTTATTCATTCTTACTTTTAGTCGTAGTTTATAGTGGAAAAGCTATCATTATTCGCCTTATGGGATACATATTTGGTGCAATAAAGGAAGCTAAAGAGTACTTACATACCGTTTTTATCTATAATAAAAACCTTGGCCTATTCCTTTTGCCAATAACAATTAGTGTTCCATTTATAGCTCCGTATGCCACGCCAATGCTACTAAATTTCGGTTTATTTATCACCTTAATATTCTATACTTTTAGGTTATTTAGAGGGTTTAAAATATTATTTCGCCAACATGTTTCAATATTTTATATGATTTTGTACCTTTGTGCACTGGAAATTTTACCATTACTAATGATTTACAAACTGTTGTATTTATTAGTGTAATGTAGTGTAACGAATTGTCAAACTAAACTCTACTATTTTGAAAATCAAGACGATACTGGTTTCACAGCCTAAACCACAAACTGATAAGTCCCCGTATTTTGATTTGGCCGATAAATATAACTTGAAAATTGATTTTCGACCATTCATTCAAGTTGAAGGAGTTTCAGCTAAAGAGTTTAGACAGGAAAGAATTAACGTATTGGATCACACAGCTGTTATTTTTACTAGCCGTACAGCGATTGATCACTTCTTCAGAATTTGCCAAGAATTAAGAATTACGGTACCTGATGATATGAAATACTTCTGTATTTCAGAGTCGACAGCTTTCTACTTACAGAAATACATTGTATACCGTAAGAGAAAAATTTTCTTTGGTGAAAAGCGATTTGAAGATTTGATGGAAATTATACAAAAGCACAAAGGTGAAACCTACTTAGTTCCTCTATCAGATATTCATAAACAATCGATCCCTACCTTGCTTGACAAGAGTAAGATTAAGTACTCTAAAGCTATTTTATATCGCACTGTAAGTAGCGATTTATCTGATTTAGCTGATGTAAATTACGATATTTTGGCCTTTTACAGTCCTTCAGGAATTACTTCTTTATTGCAGAATTTCCCTGAATTTAAGCAAAACAATACGCTTATTGCTGCATTTGGACCTGCTACATCAAAAGCAGTTATTGACAATAAACTGAGCCTTGACATTCAAGCACCAATGCCACAAGCTCCGTCTATGACAATGGCTTTAGATCAGTACATTAAAAAATTCAATAAGGACAATAAATAAGAATCCTTTACTGATATAATAAAACAAAGGAAGGGGAAATTATTCCCCTTTTTTTGTCGATTTTTGTAATTATGGTAGAAACGAATCGCTTTACATTTAAAAAAGCGGAAAGATTAACTCACAAGATCCTAATTGGAAAACTTTTTTCTGAAGGAAAAGGATTTATCTGTTACCCTTTTCGAATTGTTTGGAAAGAAGCGAAATTGAATTCGGAATATCCAGCTCAAGTTGCCATTACAGTTGCAAAACGAAATTTTAAGAAAGCAGTTACCCGCAATCTTTTAAAGAGACGAATTCGAGAACTTTATCGTCTTAACAAAGGAGAATTTTACGAAGAGCTTGAACGCAAAGGTGCAAACATTGCATTTATGGTAGTATATTTACCAAAAACAGTACTCAAAACTTCCGAAATGGAAGCCAAGTTCAAAAAAGCACTAAAGCGAATTCCAAAAGAATATGAAATGCATTCTCAACCTTCTGATAAAGGTGATTCTATTCATCATGATACTGCCAATTAAGTTTTATCAGTATGCTATTTCTCCTTTAACTCCATCTGCATGCAGATATACTCCTTCTTGCTCTAGCTATGCTATTCAAGCATTAAAAAAACATGGCCCTTTTAAAGGTACCTATCTTGCTATTAAGCGAATACTCTCTTGTAATCCTTGGGGAGGACATGGACATGACCCGGTTCCTTAACCCACAATAGATCCTATTTTTATATTTTAGCAAATTACTTAGAACAATTCTTAATAGATTCTCGTAGAAAAGAAACAGTACTTTTCTATCATTCTCTAATTGCTGAATTTTAGTGCTATAGGGTTAACAAATGTTAAAGTGAATTGTTTTAAAAAGGGAATAATTATATTTGTTTAAGCCTACGTATTATTTTATGTACTCTAATTTGTAAATTCGTGAGATAGAGATAGCGAAAGCTATACTGCGAGGAAGGTTAATTTTACAATCAAATTTAAACAAAAACATATGACGCTTCGAAGAAAATCGGGAGCCATCTGGATACTTGCTGTTTTACTTTTCTGTAGTGCAGCATTCTGGGGGTTTAGCAGGGATGAGAGAAATTTTGAAATCAGCAAAAATTTAAACATTTATTATACTTTATTTAGAGAACTGAATCTATTTTATGTAGATGAGATTGATCCGGGTGACCTAGTAAAGAAAAGTATGGATGCAATGTTAACATCGCTAGACCCTTACACAACTTATATTTCTGAATCGGAAATTGAGGACTTTAAGTTAATGACAACTGGAGAGTATGCTGGAATTGGATCTTTGATTAGCAAACATGGAGATCATGTTATAATTGCTGAACCCTACGAAGGCTTTCCTGCACATAAAGCAGGTTTAAAGGCTGGAGATATTATGCTTGAAATTAATGGCACTTCGGTTGTTAAAAAGTCTACTGAAGATGTTAGCAACCTTCTAAAAGGTCAGCCAAATGTTCCACTAACCATTAAAGTTAAACGACCTGGTGTTGATAAAACATTAGAGAAAAAGTTTGTTCGTGAAAAAATTCAGTTAAAATCGGTTCCTTATTTTGGAATGATTGCTGATTCGGTTGGGTACATTTATTTAAACCAATTTACCAATAAAGCTGCAGGAGAAATTAAAGTAGCATTAAGTGAGTTAAAAGAACAAAATGCGAAATCTATTGTACTAGACTTACGAGGCAATCCAGGAGGATTACTTGATCAAGCAATTGAAATTGTAAATCTTTTTGTGAACAAAGGGGAAAATATTGTAGATACAAAAGGTAAGGTTTCGAAATGGGACAAAAGCTACAAAGCCACAAAAACTCCTGTTGATGCAGAAATTCCTATTGTTGTATTGGTAAACAGAGGTTCTGCTTCTGCTTCGGAGATTGTTTCGGGAGCTATTCAAGACCTTGATAGAGGCGTTGTATTGGGACAAAGAACATTTGGTAAGGGATTGGTACAAACCACCCGTAATCTTACCTACAACGCTAAATTAAAGGTGACAACGGCAAAGTATTATATTCCTAGTGGAAGATGTATTCAAGCCCTGGATTATAGCAACAGAAATGAAGATGGTAGTGTTGGTAAAATCGCTGATTCTTTATTGACTGAATACCATACAAAAAATGGCAGAACAGTATTCGATGGTGGAGGAATTCTCCCTGATATTAAAATAGAGAGTGAAATGTATAGTAGCCTGTCTGTTAATCTGATCCGTAATTTCATGATATTTGATTATGCTACTTTGTATTCAAACACTCATGATAAGATAGCTGATTCAAAAGATTTTAAACTTAATGATCAGGAATTTTCAGATTTTACCAAGTTCATAAAAGAGAAAAAATTTGATTACAAATCGGAAAGTACTGAAATTCTTGATGCACTTAAAAAAGCTGCTAAAGAAGAGAAGTACTACGATATTTCAACAGCTGAATTCGATGCTCTTGCAGCTAAAATTGCTCCAAACTTAGATCGTGATTTGGTTCGATTTAAAGATGAAATTAGTGAATTGCTAGCTCATGAAATTGTAAAGAGATTTCATTATCAAAAAGGCGGAATTGAATACCAATTACAAAATGATAAAACATTACAAAAGGCTGTAGAAATTCTTGAAAACAAAACAGAATATACAGGAATTTTAGATGGTAGCATTGGTTTACACGCCTTCAACAAATAAGAGATTCAAGTAAAAATTAATATAAAAAAGCTCATTCTTACGGTAAGAATGAGCTTTTATTATTTTATAATACTTTCATTTTCTAATGAATCTGATTTTTGGAAAATATACCACACTCTTATTATTATTGATCCTAATAGAATTGATAATTACAATTACCAAGTTATATAAGTACATTACGACAAAAACTAGTAAAGTTATCATAATTTGTGAGCTAATGCTTCCTGCATTAGTATTCCCTGTCGTCTTCAGGCTATAGATAAAATATACAATAGGACTAATGTATCCGACAAAAAGTAACATTGTCCATGTAATCTGAAAATTTAAAAGTTCTTTAGCAATTTCATTTACATCTCGAATCTTATCTTTTTTAGATATCCAAATTATTAATGGAACCAAAATTCCCAAAATCGGAAAGAAGATAAAGCTTAACGCAGATAGATTTAAACTTATAAGAAGTCCTTTATCCTCTTGTACATTCCAATCAATAATTTCGTCTGAAGATACATTAAATGCATTAGCTAGTCTCTTCAGAGAATCTCCTCTCGGTTCAGTTTCTCCATTTTCAACTCTTTGTATTGTGCGTAAACTTAATCCCGTTTTTTCAGATAACTCTTCTTGAGAAAAACCTTTCCTATTTCTTAAGGCCTTAATATTTTTTGCTAATTCTTTATTCTTCATTCTAGTTTTGCTTTTGATTTAAAACAAATATAGTTTTTGAGTCAACAAAAGATTGTGTCAAGCTTGCGACATATTTACGTCATTTGTGCTGATCGGTCTAATTATACTCGACTTAGTTAGCCAGAGAAATGACACCTATTTTATTCTATTAATTGGTTTACTAAAATTTAAGTGTGTGAAATTAGCATAATATTTAAAGTGAACAACAAAAAAGTGCCGAACAAAGGTTCGATCCTCTATTCGACACATTAAATATATTTTATCTATTGATTAATGCGCCTGCAGCCAATTCTCTCCTACTCCCATGTCTACAGTTAAAGGAACCGATAATTGTATCGCACTTTCCATTTCTTCTTTTAAAATAAGCTTCATTTGATCCAATTCTGATTTTAAACAATCAAAGTTCAATTCATCATGCACCTGAATCAACATTTTTGATTTCATGCCTTCCAATTTCATTCGTTTGTCGATATTAATCATTGCAATTTTGATGACATCGGCAGCCGATCCTTGTACGGGTGCATTAATGGCATTACGCTCAGCAATAGATTTCATCATTCCATTGCCTGAGTTGATATCTTTCAAATAACGACGACGCCCTTTAATGGTACTTACGTACTCATTCTCACGTGCATCCTGAATCGCTTTATCCATAAAGATCTTTACGCCTGGATAAGATTCAAAATACCCATCAATTAAAGCCTTACCTTCTTTACGAGATATTCCAAGATTCTCAGCCAAACCAAAGGCCGAAATTCCATAAATAATTCCAAAGTTTGCAGATTTGGCCTGCGAACGCATATCACTAGTCACCTCCTCAAGAGGAAGTTTAAATATTTTAGCAGCCGTTGCTTGATGAAAATCGGCAGCAAGATTAAAGGCATCAATCATTCCCTGATCCTGACTCATATGTGCCATCAAACGCAATTCAACCTGAGAATAATCTGCCGAAAGGAAAACATGTTTCTCATCGGATGGAATGAAAGCCTTTCGAACGTAACGCCCCTGAGGTGTGCGAATCGGAATATTCTGAATATTTGGATTTGTTGAACTCAAACGCCCCGTTGCAGCTTCCGCTTGCTTAAAAGAGGTATGTATCTTACCCGATTTTTCATTAATGTAAGTAGGAAGTGCTTCAACATAGGTTGAGATCAACTTTTTCAGCGATCTAAAATCCAAAATCTTCTGTATAATTTCGTGCTTGCCTTTTAACTTGGAAAGTACGGCTTCCGAAGTTGAATATTGCCCCGATTTCGTTTTTTTAGCTTTACTATCGAGCTCCATTGTATCGAACAATACTTCGCCCAACTGTTTTGGAGAAGCTACGTTAAAATCGACACCAGCCATTTCTTTAATTTCCTTCTCTATGCCATCTACTTCTTCGTTCAGAACAATCGCATATTCTTTCAATGTTGGTACATCGATACTTACTCCTGCAAATTCCATATCTGCCAATATGCTTAGCAATGGCATTTCAATATTGTAGAACAAATCAATTAAGTTGTTCTCCTTCATCTTAGTCTCTAATTCATTCTTCAACTCAAGACTAAGAATTGTTTCTTCGCAAAAGGAATCATGTTTCACTGGTTCTGGTTCCAATAGTAAACTCAATTGCTCTTTTTTCTTTTTCGACTTATCATCCGATTCAATTACCTGATAATTTAAAACTGAATTCGCAACAAAGGCAAATTCATGTTTTAATTCTGGTTGAATTAAGTAATGAGCAATCATGTTATCGAAAATTGGCCCTTTCACTTCAAGACCATGCCAGCGCAAAATTAGAGTGTCGCGTTTGCAGTCGTGACCAATTTTTAAAATATTTTCATCTTCAAAAATAAATTTGAATTCTTGAGCCACTTTTTTGGCTTCTTCAAAATTTTGTGGAAACGGAACAAAAAATGATTTATCGTTTTGGTAAGAAAAGGCCAAACCTAACAAATTAGACGTATTTGGATCTAAATCTGACAAAACTGTTCTAAATGAGAATTCTTTCTGAACACATAATTCTGCCTTTAAATCAGCTCTAGAAGCCTGATTATCAATCACAAAAAACTTGCAAGCTAAGTCGTTTAAGTTCCTTAGAATCACCTCTTTATTCTCTACTGCATCCTTGTCTGTAGATTTTTCACTCTCAGAAGGAAAAAGATCGCCTTGATTTTTGAAAACGCGTTCGGCCAAAGTGAAAAGTTCCAATTCCTTAAAAACGGCTCTTAATTTGATTTCATCAAAATCTATCAATTTATAATTCTCTTCATCAAAATCTATTGGAGCATCCAAAGCTATTGTTGCCAAAACTCTCGAAAAACGAACTTGCTCTTCCGATTCTATAATTTTCTCTTTTTGCTTTCCTTTTAGTTTATCGGTATTCTCATAGAGCCCATCTATCGATTTATATGATTCGATCAATTTCTGCGCTGTCTTGGGTCCAATTCCTGGGCAGCCCGGGATATTATCGGAAGCATCTCCCATTAATCCTAAATAATCAATAATTTGATCGGCAGTTTCTATCCCAAATTTTTCTTGAACTTCTGGTAATCCCCAAATTTCAACTTCTTTTCCAGATCGTTTCGGTTTATACATGAAGATATTATCACTCACCAATTGAGCGTAATCCTTATCAGGAGTCATCATGTAAACTGTAAACCCTTCCTTTTCGGCCTTTTTGGCTAAAGTTCCAATCACATCATCAGCCTCGTAACCTTCAACATCGAATTCAGGAATGTTAAAACCCTGAATAATTGATTTGATGTAAGGAATTGATTTCCTTAAATCATCTGGCATAGGTGGTCTCTGCGCCTTGTATTCCTTAAACATATCGTGACGGAAAGTTGGACCAACTGGATCAAATACAACTGCAATATGTGATGGTTTCTCTTTTTCAAGTACTTCTAATAAAGTATTGGTAAACCCAAGCATAGCCGAAGAGTTAATTCCAGTAGAAGTAAATCTTGGATTTTTAATAAATGCGAAATATGATCTGTATATCAGGGCAAAAGCATCTAATAAAAATAACTTTTTACCCGAATTGGAACTTGATGAGTGCATAAGATTCTAAATGTTAATTGTATTCAAACAAAAGTACAAGATAATCGCGCAAGAGCAATTCTGAATGATTAATTATTAATGAATAATACCGAATTGTATTTGCCATCTAAGTTATTTTCCTCGCTATTATCTGAGATAGTAATTAAAACGATATAAACTGTTGGGTACAAAAAAACCTGAAATTTCTTCCAGGTCAATAATAGTATCTTGATTGATATCTAGTTATCCTCAGCATACCACTCCGCAAAAGAAGTAGCTGTCTCGTGTAACTTCAATGAGTGAAGTGTAACATCTTGAGGTAAACGCTTGCTTATTCTATCTGCGAAATCAACAATCATATTTTCACATGTTGGTTGATAATCAGTAATAAAAAAGCGTTCGAACATTTGATCGATATTCAATTGTTCTAAATTTGGTGTTGCTTTGCTAAGCACAACCGAATGATCCAATTGATCAACAACTTCCTCCGAAACGATTTTTTTCATATCGCCAAAATCCATCACCATTCCCAATTTAGGGTTATTTTCATCTGTTATTGGTTCCCCAATTACAGTTACAAAAAGGATATATGAATGTCCATGGATATTTTTACAAAGTCCATCATAATTCCATAAGGCATGAGCCATTTCGAAACGAAACTCCTTGGTTAATCTAACTTTTGCCATTTTTTATTTTGCATAAAAAAAACCAGTAATAACTGGTTTTTTATTTTTTTATCCGTGAGTACAATTGCTGATACAATCAACAATATTACTTAGACTACAATGCTTTAAAAAATAGTATGTATTCTTCCCTTCTCTCTTAGAAGAAAGCACACCTTTATCTTTCAAAATTCCCAAATGATGAGATGTAGTTGATTGCTCTATTTTTAATAATTCATGAATTTCAGTCACTGTAAGCTTTTTTCCATCCTCCAGATACCCCAAAATTGCAATTCTCATTGGGTGCGCAATAGCCTTTAGCATATTCGCGGCCTGCTCGAGCTTTTCAGGTTCTAATTCTTTAATTTTCATACACAAAGATTATTCACGTAAAGTATCAAATGCAAATATATAAATATATTCGTAAATGAACAGCATATTCATATTGAAATAGTTAAATTTCTCGTTTTGTATATAATTTAGGTAAAGTCTTAATAAATACTAGAGTTCTGAATCCGAAAATTTTGAAACTTCAACCTTTTATGAGAACGATAAATTATTAACTTTGGTTGCTATGAATTTGAAGAAAACCAGTATAAGTGACATTAAGGCTCCTGTTAAAGAAGAGATGGATCAATTTGAAACCTACTTTAAGGATTCAATGAAAACCAAGGTACGCCTATTAAACGTCATTAACAGGTACATTATCAAACGAAAAGGCAAAGAAATAAGGCCTATCTTAGTGTTCTTAAGCGCCAAGTTAGCTGGCTCTATTAACGATTCTACCTACACAGCTGCGGCCCTAACCCAGCTGCTGCATACGGCAACTTTAATTCATGATGATGTTGTTGATGAAGCCTACGAAAGAAGAGGTTTTTTCTCTGTAAATGCCTTATGGAAAACAAAAGCTGCGGTATTGGTTGGTGATTTTCTCTTATCGAAAGGTTTATTAATTGCTTTGGATAATAATGAATTTGGACAATTAAAAGTCGTTTCTAATGCTGTTCGTGAAATGAGTGAAGGTGAACTACTTCAGCTTGAAAAATCGCGAAAGCTAAACATTACCGAAGAGGTTTATTTTGATATTATTTATAAGAAAACGGCCAGTTTAATTGCCTCTTGTACAGAATTGGGGGCTATTTCGGCTGGAGCAAGTGAAGAAGATCAGCAAAAGCTAAAACAATTTGGGTCACATCTTGGAATTGCTTTCCAAATGAAGGATGATTTATTTGATTACGAAAAGCAAGGAACCATTGGGAAACCAACGGGTAATGACATCAAAGAAAAGAAGTTAACGCTTCCTTTGATTTATGTTTTAAGAAATATATCCGATAAGGATCGTCGTTGGGCTTTAAAAATTATCCGTAAACACAATAAAAACAAGGTAAAGGTTAACGAATTAATAAGTTTTGTTAAAGATAATGGAGGTATTGATTATACCAGTCAGAAAATGATTGAATACAAACAAAAAGCAATGAATATCTTACATGAATTTCCGACTTCAGAAGCTAGAGAGGCATTAATTAATCTGGTTGATTATACCATTTCAAGAAACAAGTAAACAGCTTATTGCAAAGGTAACTCTACAAAAAATACACTTCCCTTTTCTACCGTACTTTCAACATAAATTTTCCCGTTATTCTGATCGACAAATTCTTTGCACAGGATTAGTCCCAAACCTGTTCCTGATTCTTCCTCAGTACCCATTCTGGTATAATTCGTGTCAATTCTAAAAAGTCTCTTCTGATTTTCGGCACTTATTCCAATACCATTATCTTCTATACTAAGGATAGCTTTGGATTGATTGTTCCTTATTTTTATTTTCACTTCACCACCAGGTCTGCTAAATTTCAAAGCATTAGAGTAAAGGTTGCGGATTACTGTATCAATCATATACTCATCGGTAAATGCCATACTTCCATTGATAATATCAACACTTACCGCTAACCTTTTATTATCCGCTTTCGCTTTGTGTAATAAAACATTTGAAGTGACTATTTTCTGTAAATCGATTTGTTTTGGGTTAAGGCTAATCTTACCCATTTGGGATCTACCCCATTCCAAAAGATTATTTAATAACTTATATTCCTGCGATGCAGAAGAATGAATGATTTCTGATGACTCAGCAATTTGTTCCTGAGACATTTCATTACAATTGAGAAATAGGTTTTTGGCTATTGGTAACAAGGCATTAAAAGGGTTCTTTAAATCATGAGCAATAATTGAGAAAAACTTATCCTTTGTTTTAATCGCATCGTTTAAAGCTATTTCAGTTCTTTTTCGAACACTAATATCTCTCGCAATTGCCATTAATGTTTCGCTCTCTCCTTCTGAATTCAACTCTGGAATTAATTGCCATTCAAAATAGCGAATCTCATCATCAAGAGTTAAAGTAAAGTCGACACAATGCTGCTGTTTACTTTCAAAGGCTAAGTTCATTTCTTGCTCCCAGAACTCACACATATCTGTTGGAAATCCCATGTCGAAATGTGTTTTCCCAATAAAAGCTTCTGGTTTTATATTCAGAACGGTATTGGAGGCAGAGTTAACAAAAAGATGCTTATGATCTCTATCGAAACGCATAATTAAATCTGGAGCATTTTCTACTAAGGTTCTAAAACGTTCTTCGCTCTCACTTAATTTATGCTCTGCAATTTTTCTTTTTTCAATATTTCTTATGGCAACAAAATAGATTTTTGTATTCGCAAATCGATTAATATTGGCGCTTACTTCAACGGGAATTCTCTTACCACATTTACGAACTAAATTGGTTTCGAAAATTGCAGTTCCGTTAATATCCATTTCATTCTTTCTAACTACAAAGTCTTCAGAATCTTTTGGATCATCTATATCATTAACATTTAGTTGAGCCAATTCTTTTTCTGAATAACCCAACATTTTACACAAGCGAGAACTAAACTCAATTAATTGCCCTTTTTCATCATGAACAAGAAATGCATCTCCCGCCGATTCAAATGTGTTTTTGTAAAATTCTTCTCTTTGCCCAACGCGATCTACCAAATGGTAATAACTAGAAATATCTTTACTCTGAACTATAATTCTTTCAACAGCACCATCTTTATTTAGTACCGGAGAAATGTATTTTTCTTCAAATTTTATTTTACTGTTCTCCATGTAGGATTTCAAAAAACGATCAGGCGCATTGCTCTCAATCACCTTCTCAATTGTACATTCTTCACATGGCTTATTTAAATCATAAAAAACATTATAACACTTCTCTCCAATTAATGCAGACCTCTGCATGTTGGTTCCTTGTAAACGCTTATCATTTACTTCCACCAAAGTATAGTTCGTATCTATTACCGACACTGAATCATTCGTGTCATTTATTGAAACTCTATCAAGAAATTCCTCTGTGATAAACTCTTGTGGAATCAGTCCACGTAATCTTTCTGCTTCTGTTTCCAGTTCTTGAATTCTCTTTTTTAGCAGATGGTGGGATTCGGTGTTCATGAAAGTGTTAACAATTTAATTGCGGTGTTAAATAAATCTATCGCAAGTAAATAAAAAAAAGCCGGAAAATATCCGACTTTTTGTTTAATTATTAATCTCTTTTAAAAATATTTTATGTCTTTCTTTTCACCTGTCTCTATAAAATGAATTTCAGACAAAATATTATTGGCTAAACTAGATGCTCCAATACGCAAATATTCATTCGTTAACCACTCCTCTCCTAAATTGTTTTTCGATACTGCAAAAAACTCGATGGCGTCTTTCCCTGTTGAAATCCCTCCTGCAGGTTTAAAACCAACCATTCGACCTGTTTTATTAAAATACTCTTGAATGGCCTGAGTCATGATGTGAGCAGCCTCCAAAGTTGCGTTAACCGGAACCTTACCAGTTGATGTCTTAATAAAATCGGCACCAGCTTCCATTGCAATAATTGATGCTGTTCGAATGTTTGTTGCCGTTTTCAACTCTCCTGTTTCCAAAATCACTTTTAAGTGCCCTTTTCCGCAAGCTTCTTTTTGTGCTACGATCTCATCGAACACAGTTTGATAGTTTCCCTCTAAGAAAGCTCCAATTGAAATGACAATGTCAATTTCATCAGCTCCTTTTTCAACAGCCATTTTACATTCTAATGCCTTAACTTCAATGAAAGATTGAGAAGATGGGAAAACACCGGCAACAGAGGCAATATTTACGCCTTCTGCTTTTAAGTTTTCATTTAATGTTGGAACCTGGTATGGGTATACGCAGATTGCTGCAACATTCGGCATGTCAAAATCATTCTGGAAGTTATTTACATTATCTGCAAAACTTTTTGCTCTTGCGTGGGTGTCGGTAGAATTCAAAGTCGTTAAATCAATTAACGAGAAATTTGTCTTCAAATTCTCAACAGTGTACAAAGAATCAAAATCGGAAGCTAAAATCGCTTTTACCTGATTGCTAACCTCTTGATCATTCAATTCTAAATTGTACGATTTCAAGATTTCTAAAATGTCTCTCTTCATCCTTCTAAATTTTTAATTAGGATGGAGCGCCAAATCCTACATTTGTCGCTACACAGTGTAAATAAATAAAAATAAACCAGTTGCGGACGTTTCCGCTGATTTTTCCATATGTACAAAAGATTGCTCTTCTGAACTACTTTTCTAAACCACAAAACTATAATAAATATGTTGAAATCCTCAGATTCACACACTTAAGTTTCACTACAGTTTCTCATTATTTTTGTGCCGATCCTTATCCCGATTGGTTTTCTTTTTTATATTTTTTTGAAAAGCTTCATTTAAATCGACTCCTGTCTGATTTGCCAAACACATCAAAACCCAAAGAACATCGGCCATTTCATCTGCTAAATCAACTTTTTTATCACTTTCCTTGAAAGATTGCTCGCCATATTTACGAGAAACAATACGAGCCACCTCACCTACTTCTTCCGTTAAAATAGCCATATTGGTTAGTTCGTTAAAATATCGAACACCATATTTTTTGATCCACTGATCGACCATTTCTTGAGCTTCCTTAATTCCGATCTGATTCATAGCTTATTCTTTGTTTTTAGTATCCATTACAATGGTAACTGGTCCATCGTTAATTAGCGAAACCTGCATTTCGGCACCAAACTTTCCAGTTTCGACTTTTGTTCCAGATACCTTTTCCAAACAGGCAACAAAATTTTCATAAAGAGGTATTGAAACTTCTGGTTTTGCTGCTGCGATATAAGATGGTCGATTTCCCTTTTTAGTTTTAGCATGCAGCGTAAACTGACTGATTGCCAGAATGTCTCCATCTACATCTATCAGAGAATTATTCATTACCCCATCTTCATCATCGAAAATTCGAAGATTACAGATTTTTTTACTGAGCCATTCTGCATCATCCAAGCAATCTTCATTCTCAATACCCACCAAAACCATCAATCCTTTTTTAATTTGACCAATAATTTCAGAATCAACTCGCACTGACGCTTCCGTAACTCTCTGAATCACAACTCGCATAACTAAATATTTATTAAAATAACATTTTGAAATTCTCTCAAATATAAGCTTTTCCCTTTGATACCTAACGGATAACTAACTTGGGAAAAGCTTTCAAAGCACCCTATTGAAATTCAATCTAAATTAAGATAATTCGCAAATAATAATCATATTTGTATATCAAAACAACAAGCAAGACCAATATGTTATATTTTATCAGTTCATCGCATCAACCAGCTTTCAATTTAGCAACGGAGGAATATCTTTTAAAAAATTACGAAGAGGATTTCTTTTTTTTGTATTCCAACTGCCCTGCTCTAATCGTTGGAAAACACCAAAATACCTTAGCTGAAATTAACCTGGAAAAAACAGAGGAAGAAAACATTCCAGTTGTGAGAAGGCTCTCGGGAGGTGGAACGGTTTTTCATGATGAAGGAAATTTAAATTACTGCTTTATCAAGAAAGGTGAAAAAGGCAAGTTGGTAGATTTTCAGAAATACAGTCAGCCAATTATTGATACCCTACAAAAGCTAAGCGTAGATGCTAAATTTGAAGGGAAAAGTGATTTAACGATAGATGGTAAGAAGTTTTCGGGAAATGCCTCACATGTTTTTAAAAGTAAGATCATGCAGCATGGAACAATGCTTTTTTCAAGCGATTTAAAGCGACTAAACCAACTGTTGAAAGTAAATCCCTTAAGGTTTAAAGATCGAGGCATACGCTCGATTAGAAGCCGCGTAACAAATATCTCAGACTATCTTTCCTCTCCTCTATCGCTCGATACTTTTAGTAAATTGATTATTGAGGAGCTTCGATCCAATTTTCCTGATGCCAAAGCATTTGAACTAAATAATTCTGATAAAGAAAAGATAGAAGTACTCATGACAGAAAAATATAATAATTGGGAATGGAACTATGGCTACTCTCCTAATTATAGCTTTGAGAAATTTTCGAATTTTCCTGGCGGTAATATTTTAGAGGTAAAACTTAAAATTGAGAAAGGACTGATTCAAAAAGTTGAACTTGATGGTAATTGCATCCAATTTGATCAAATAAAATCCTTTGAAAACTTACTTCAGAACAACAAACACAACAAAAGCACTGTTTTAAAGACACTTAAAGGACTCAATTTAGATGAATACTTTAATAATTTAGATGAAAATCAGTTAATTGATGCACTTTTTTAGAAAATTTCGTCACTTCTTAGAAGGAATTTTCACATAAACTTTTCAATTAACTAAACTTGTTAATTGAAATGTTTATAGACAGTTAAGGCCTTAGATTTTCCTAATTCTGTTTCCAGTTCTGCGATTGTGGCAATCCTCACATTATCTACCGATTTAAACCTTTGGATTAACTTCTGAACTGATTTTGGTCCAATTCCTTCAATTTTGTCCAATTCTGAACTAATAAAAGCTTTTGACCGTTTTTGTCGATGGAAAGTAATTGCAAAACGGTGCGATTCATTTCGCAGGTGTTGAATGGTTTTAAGGGTTTCTGAATTCTTATCCAAATACAATGGATATGGATCACCGGGAAAATAGATCTCCTCCAATTTTTTAGCAATACCAATAACCGAAATCTTTCCTCTAAGATCTAGCTTATCTAAGCTATTTAAAGCTGCACCCAACTGCCCTTTACCACCATCAATTAAAATCAATTGTGGTAAGCTCTTTCCTTCTTCAAGTAATCTTCGGTATCTTCTGTAAATAATTTCTTCCATGGAAGCAAAATCATTTGCTCCAACAACGGTCTTAATATTAAAATGGCGATAGTCATTTTTGAATGGTCGCGCGTTCCTAAATACAACACAAGATGCAACCGGGTGTGTTCCTTGAATATTAGAATTATCAAAACATTCAATATGTACTGGTGCATCCTTTAGGCGCAAATCAGTTTTCATAGTTTGAACAATTCTATCAGAATGTGACTGTTTTAAAGATTTATCACCCTTCTTTAACTTCTCGAGACGGTAATATTTAACATTCCGAAGCGAAAGGTCTAGTAATTTTCGCTTGTCGCCACGTTGAGGAACTACAAAACGAATATTCTGAATTGGTAAATCCAATTCAAATGGAACCAATATCTCTTTTGCAGTACTAAATATTTTCTGACGAATTTCGGTTATTGCCAAAGCCAATAAATCTTCTTTCGATTCATCCAGCTTTTTCTTCATCTCGATTGTGTGTGCTTGGATGATGGCACCATTTACAACTTTCAAGAAATTAACGTAAGCAAAATTCTCATCATCTAGAATTGAATAAATATCAATATTATTAATTGATGGATTTACAATGGTAGATTTACTTTGATATTTTGCAAGTAGTTCAAGTTTTTCTTTAATGATATGAGCTTCCTCAAATTTAAAATCAGCAGCAAGAATTTGTATCTTTTCCTTTAAATGAGAAGTAACAGTTCCAATATTACCTTTTAAAATATTACGAATATCTTGAATCGTTTGCTCATAGTTTTCTCTGCTCTCCTTCCCTACACATGGCGCCTTACAATTACCGATATGGTATTCTAAACAAACTTTAAACTTTAAATCGCTAATACCTTCATCTGTTAATCGCAAGTTACACGTTCGCAATTGATATAAAGAACGAATCATATCCATCAAAATTCGAACCATCTTAACACTTGTATAGGGACCAAAATATTCCGATCCATCTTTCACCAAATGTCGTGTTACCTGTACCCTTGGATAAGCTTCTTTCTTTATACAAATCCAAGGAAATGATTTGTCATCCTTTAAAAGAACATTGTAACGAGGTTGGTGTTTTTTTATCAGATTATTCTCTAATAATAACGCATCCTCTTCCGTCTCTACAACAATGTGTTTTATATCCACAATTTTCCGAACCATGATATTGGTTTTCGCTGAATCGTGAACTTTATTAAAATAGGAAGCAACTCTTCTTTTGAGTCGCTTTGCTTTTCCTACATATATAATCGTATTGTTCTCATCAAAGTATTGATATACTCCTGGCTCTTCAGGCAAAGCTGAAACCAGAGACTTTAAATGATCTATATTTTTGTTTTTTATCACAGATTATAATTTTCCTCTAAGATAGCTTACTCTTCTGAAAAAAGATTAACCACTTTAAATTGATTTACGTCAAATAAGCCTTTATCCGATAATTTTAACTTTGGAATTACCAACAAAGACATAAATGCTAGCGTCATAAAAGGGGAATGAAAATCAGATTCAAAACTAGAAGCAAAATCACTTAAAACTTCGTAATCTTTAATTAGATCCTCTCCTGTTTTATTAGACATTAAACCGGCTACTTCTAAATTGACACTTTCAGTTCTGCCTTCATTTGATGCAACAATCCCTCCCTTTATATCTATTAAAGTATTAATCGCCTGTAATAAGTTTTCATCACTTGTTCCTACAGCAATAATATTATGGCTATCATGTGCTATGCTTTCTGCAATAGCCCCTTTTTTATATCCAAAGCCTTTAGCAAATCCGACCACAGGTTTTCCATTATCGTAACGACTCATCACAACCATTTTCAGCAAATCATTCTCCACATCAGATACAACATTTGAATCCTGAATCTTTGGTTCACACAAAATTGAATCCGTAATCAAATCTCCATCCTTTACCAGCATCGTTCGAATTTTACCATTTTGTGGTTCTACTCGAATATCGGATAATTGAATTGGCTTACGACTAAAATTATTTAGAATGATCTCATTATTTACCTCAAATAAAACTTCCTTGTCTTTATAAATGCATTCCCCTTTTCGATAAGCCTGTTCTACCGAAAAAGAATCAAGATTATCAATTACGATAAAATCTGCGGCATCACCCACCTGAAGCAAACCCAAATTTAGATCATAATGATGAATTGGATTATAGCTGGCAGCTCGAAGCAATGAAAACAAATCAAGTCCTTTTTTAAGTCCTTTTTTTATAAGGTAATTAATATGTCCTTTCTCTACTAAATCATCAGGATGCAAATCATCTGTGCACAACATTATTCTATCTGGATGAGTTTCCAATAAAGGATAAAGAGCATCAAAATCTTTTGCAGCACTACCCTCTCTTATCTGAATCATCATACCCAAGGCAATCTTCTCAAGAGCTTCTTCAATTGTCGAACATTCATGATCTGCTGAAATGCCAGATGCTACATATTTTTTTAAATCAGCTCCGACTAGTCCAGGAGCATGACCATCCACTTTCTTCCCCAATTTTTTACAAGCCACAATCTTTTTCATGACTTCAAGATCTTCTTCAATCACACCAACAAAATCCATCACCTCAGCCAAACAAACAACCTCTTCTCTTTGCAAAAGACTTTCCACAATATTACTATCCAACACAAACCCTGAAGTCTCATGACGCGTAGCAGGAACACAGGAAGGAACACCAAAACGGATCTCCAGTGGAACTTTCTTTGCATCATTAATCATGAAGTCGACTCCTATTTCCCCTAACACATTTGCAATTTCGTGAGGATCGGTAACCAAGCCTAATGTTCCTTGCTGAACCGCCAAACTAGCAAATCGACTTGGAATTAATAATGAGCTTTCGATATGCATATGTGCATCAACCAAGCCTGGGAGAATATAACAATCGGGAACAGATTCCTTAGGAGTAATACTTACGATTACACCATCCTCCACTTTCACTTCTGCCTTTCGTATTTCACGAGAAATAACATCAATTACATTTCCTGCTATTGAAAAATTTTTATTTGCCATCTCTTTCTATTATTGTTTCTTCTGAATGATTACTGATTTAAGCCTTTATTGCTTCCCAAAACGCCCGAAATTATCTTTTGCGAAAGCAAAAAGGCAATTTCGGGCGTTTTAAGGAGTAAACTTTTTTAAAATACCCCTTAGTTCCACGTGGAACATCATCGTCCCATAAGAACCAAAAGAACGTTAATGTCACTTGGATTCACACCCGATATTCGGGATGCTTGCCCAATAGTTTGCGGCTGTATCTTATCTAATTTTTCACGTGCTTCGGTAGAAATTGATTGCAAACTTGCATACTCAAATCTTCCTTTAATATTGATATTTTCCAATCGAGTTAGCTTCTCGGCTATTAATTTTTCCCTATCGATATAGCCCGCATATTTAATTAAAACCTCGGCAGCCTCAATAATTTCTTCTCTCCTATTTGGGATCGAATCAATCACTTCCTTTAAAGGTAAAACATCTTCTACTAAATCTAAAATCGTTACCTGAGGACGTAAAATTATATCATGTAACTTAACTCCTTGCTTCAAAGGTGAAGTTCCTAATTTTTCTAAAACAGGATTTAAGAATTTTGGTTTACAGCTAAACTCTTTACAAAAGGTAACTAATTTATCTCTATAAGCAATCTTCTCTTCTAATAAATCAATACGCTTTTGCTCCACCAAACCAAGCTTAAATGCTTTTGGTGACAAACGTAAATCTGCATCATCTTGTCTTAAAAGAATACGATATTCAGCTCTTGAAGTAAACATTCGATAAGGCTCATCGACTCCTTTTGTCACCAAGTCATCGATTAAAACGCCAATATAAGCTTCGTCTCTATTCAATGTAAATGCATCCTTCTTTTGTACTTTTAAGCTTGCATTTATACCTGCCATCATTCCTTGGGCACCTGCTTCCTCATAACCAGTTGTTCCGTTAATTTGACCAGCAAAAAATAAATTACCTACCAATTTTGTCTCCAAAGTATGATACAATTGTGTTGGATCGAAGTAATCATATTCAATCGCATAACCTGGTCGGTACATTTTCACCTTCTCTAAACCTGGAACTTTCTGCAATGCTTTCAACTGCACATCCCATGGTAAACTGGAGGAGAAACCATTAATATAGTACTCATGAGTATGCTCTCCTTCTGGCTCTAAAAACAACAAATGTTCCTTTTTTTCGGCAAAAGTAGATAGTTTTGATTCTATACTTGGGCAATATCTTGGTCCTGTACTTTGGATTGTTCCATTATACATTGGTGATTCTTCAAAACCTTCACGCAACTCATCGTGCACTTCTGGATTCGTATAAGTAATATAGCATGGTCTTTGAATAAGACCTTTTTCAACATGATCTGTTAAATAAGAAAACTGATAAAAGCCCTCTTCTCCATCCTGCCTTGTCATAACAGAAAAGTCGATACTACGTCCATCTAGTCGTGCTGGAGTTCCTGTTTTCATTCTTCCAACCTCGAATCCTACACTTTTTAATTGTTCACTGATTCCTAAAGAGGCTGGTTCCGCTGAGCGACCACCCATCTCTTGTTTTCTACCAATGTGCATCAATCCATTTAGGAAAGTTCCATTGGTTAATACAATTGTTTCTGAAAAAATATCAATTCCCAACTTTGTTGT
Organism: Labilibaculum sp.; assembly: GCA_016342745.1. Lineage (GTDB taxonomy): Bacteria > Bacteroidota > Bacteroidia > Bacteroidales > Marinifilaceae > Paralabilibaculum > Paralabilibaculum antarcticum. The sequence goes on along the minus strand of JAEINT010000002.1, from coordinate 65,052 downwards.
TACACCAACAGCTTTTCCATCTTCAATAATAACTTGCACAACGGCATCTTGCCACATATCCAAATTATCCGTGTTTTCTACGATTCTTCTCCATTCAGCAGAAAAAACCATTCGATCGCATTGCGCCCTAGGACTCCACATTGCAGGTCCTTTTGAACGATTTAGCATACGGAATTGAATAGAAGAACGATCTGTGACAATACCAGTATACCCTCCTAATGCATCCAATTCACGAACAATTTGCCCTTTTGCAATTCCACCAATGGCAGGATTACAAGACATTTGAGCAATTTTATTCATATCCATGGTAATCAATAGAACCGAAGATCCTAGATTTGCTGCAGCTGTTGCCGCCTCACATCCGGCATGACCGGCTCCCACTACTATAACATCATACTTTGGCAACATATAATAAAAGATATATATATTCGTAATTCTTTATCTCTCTACAAAGATAATTATTTTATCTACAATACTGAATATCAATAAAATACAAAACGCCACAAAGCGTTAAATCGCTATAATTCAGTTTGATAGATTAAAAAAATTTCACAAATTTAATGAATATTGGAAAGTAATGCTAATGATTCGTCTTCCTTTTGGGTCATTATTTCCTGATCTTCATCAGTTTTGTCATCAATTCCCAACAAATGAAGCACACCGTGAATCATTACGCGATACAATTCTTGCAGATATTCGCAATTGTATTCTTTTGCATTATCAGCAACTGTATCAATACTAATAAATAAATCTCCTGAAATAATATCAGCAACAGTGTAATCGAAGGTAATAATATCAGTAAAATAATCGTGATTTAGGTGTTCACGATTCATTTCTAGTAAGTAATTATCGGAGCAAAAGTAGTAATTTATCTCTCCTATTTCGAAACCATTATTAACAACAACGCGATTGACCCAATTGCTTATACGCTCTTGATCAATCGCGGGAATACTAGTTTCACACGAATCATATGTAATCAACATTTATACTAATCTAAATTTCATTTCAACCAATGCACCATTTTCATTAAACTCAATGTCATCAGCCAAGTGGTTCATTAAAAAGATACCACGACCATGCGTTTTTTCAAGATTTTCAGGAAGTGTTGGATCAGGTATGCTTGCAAAATCAAAACCTTTCCCTTCATCTTCAATCAAAAAGCTAATTGCTTCGTCGTCAATATCGTATTCTATCTTTACTTTTTTAGAAATATCTAATTGGTTCCCATGCAAGATTGCATTGTTAACAGCCTCGATTATGGCAACAGAGATTTTTCCATATATCTCAGCACTTAAATTGTGAGATGATGAAATGTCGTCAATGAGTTTTTCTACTCTAGTTATGTTCTCTAATTCGGATGGAAAGATTAGCAATTTTTCAGATTTAGTCATTGTTAATATTAATCATGTAGTCCAAATACAATTTGTTATAATAATCGAACATCTTTACATAAGAGTCATTGAAAACGCCTTCAAAATCTGTTCGTACTCTTTTATACTCAAATATTTCTGTAGGGTTACTCAATTTTAAATAATTTCCAGATTTACTTTCTCTTTTTTTCTCAAAATCTTTTTCCCTCTGGGCGTTTTCGGCCTTTAACAAACGTGAAATAATTCTATTTTGTCTTTTAAGAGTATTCGAATTTATAGAAAAATTTGATACTTCTACTTCCGTTTTATCAATCATTTTCATTATTTCACGTAATATATTCTCGCTTTCATCTCCAATCCCTCCTTTTTGAAGAATTTCACGCAAATTTTGCTGAAACATTTCCTGTTTTTGCAAAAACTTGCCTAGCTTCTCTTTTGAACCTGGTTTTCCATTTCCGTCCTTCATTTCCTGAATCATTTGCTCTAACATCTTTTTTAAAGACTGCTGCTCTGATTTCATTCCCGAGAAGGATGGCTTACCGCCTTTTTTATCTCCGATTTGATCTCCCGGCATGGCATTCGCCATTTGTTCCATCAATTGTTTTAGAGCCTCAGAGAGGAAGAGTGCTAACTCATTAACTTCAGTTAGCGCTTTTTGTTGTGCAATATTGGCCTGAACTTTTCTTCTATTATTCGCGAACTCTAATATTTGATCTAAGTAATCGCTAATGTCAAAAATTCTGTTTCCTATTAAAGCTGCCACTTGAGGAGAATGAGAAGATAAAGAAAGTAAGGAATCCTGAATTAAAATATACTCCTCTTTTAAGACAGCTTGCTGCTCAATCATTTTTACAAACAAAGGATTTCGATAATCTATCCTTTTGTAATCTGTTATTAGATCTTCCTGTTGAAAAGAGAAATCTATCAAATTATTCATTAAACGAATTAAATTGTCAATGTCAACACTTAATTGTGCTCCTACCGATTGCGCAAGATTATTCTTTAATTTTTGAGAAAGGGCTTTTTGCATTTTTGAAGTACCCTTCATATTTTTTGTCGCCTTAGAATTTTTTCCATTCTCCAATAGATTTTCAGTTTCTTTCATTTTCTCTGAAATTTCCTGAACATCATCTGAAGAATCATCAAATTGATATGGGTCATTAATACCAGAATTCTTTTCTAATAACTCTTTTAAGTCATTTTGTAAATCGTCCCATTTTTTCTTATCCTCAAGTTGCTGAGATTTCATTTTTTCGCCCTCTTTCTTGGCTAGGGTACTGATTTCGTCTTGATGATCAGCTAATTTCTCAATTCTATCGGCGATTTGATTCATACGTAGCTCAATATCATAACGTTCCAACAAACTAAGGTTGCGATCCATTTGTTTCTGAAAATCGTCGAAAGACATCTGAATTTTGTTTCCAAGCTTATTTAAGTCTTCTGGTTTGAATTCTTCGGCCAATTTATTGAATTCTTCGAATAATTTTTTCAAATCATCATCCATCACATTTTCCAGAAGCTGATCGATCTGTTTTTGTTTTTCAAGAAGAAGAGAATCTTTTTTACCCATTGAATTCATCAATTGATTTTTCTTCCCATTCTCTTTTTTGATCTGATTTAATAATTGGTCTAAATTTTTCTTCTTTTCTTCAATTTCTTGAAACATTTGTTGCTGTTGCCATTTATCTCCCATACCGTCAAGAAGATTTTTTTGCATACGCTTAATGTCATCTTGTATCGATTGACTCAAATCAATTCCTTGTTCAATTTGATTGGCAATGCTATCTTGAATGGTCGTATTTAAATCATACAACTGTTTCGAATCTGGAATTAAAAAAGAATATTGTTGAGAACGTGTCATTTTAGGACTATTCACAGCATCATTATCAAAAACTTCGAAATAATACTGGATTTGACTTCCTTCGGTAAAATCAACACTCGTAAAATCGAAAGCAAAATAAAACTCTTGCGAACTCAATTTTCGATTAATCGATATTGGAATGTAAACGGGAATTTGGTCGTTCAAAATATAACAAAAGCGCAATTTTGAAAAAGCATAATCATCCTTAATGATACCTTTAAAATAATAACCTGATGTTAGAACAGAATCTTGCAAGGAAGACACATTTATTTGTGGATACAAATCAGGAATTACATCTATTTTATAATTGGCATATTGTAAATTCTTAAAATGATCATTGTCGAGATAGATTCGATAAGAGGTTTTTTGTCTTATCTCCTTTGAAAAGCGATAGTTTGGAGATGCCTTTTTAGAATTGATTAAGTGCACAGAATCTTTCAAAAACATTTGAATATTACTAGCATCGTCAGCTTCAAAAGACCATTGCAACAAAGATCCTTCTGGCACGCTAACATCTCCTAAACTTTCCTCCTTTTTGGAAGGGATATTTGTATATGCAGGAGCCTTAATCAGTAAATTAAAGGCTTTAATTCCGGGCTTAGATAGGAGTTCAATCTGATAGGTTTTTGAAACGACTTTACCTGCCTTTAAATAAAAAGACACATCTGAATTTAAATTTCTAAAGGCATAAGAAAAAGTATTCCCTTTTTCCTTTTTCAGTAGAAATTGATTTCCACCATAGATAAGGTAAACATCAGCTGGAACATATTTTCCCTCTGTTGCTACTTTTAAATTAAAATCTGAGCCTCTAACCACTTTCATTAATGATGTATCCATCACAAATTTAAAGTCAGCAGGCGGGCTATATTCTTGTCTGAAATGCACTAACCTATTTGTGCTAGCAGAATACATATCAGGCATAAAAATATAACCAGATACAATAGCAATCGCGATAATTAGCAAGTATTTTACAAAGCTGATATTAGACTTAAATGAAATGGCTTTTCGAAATGGAATTAATCGAATGGATTCTATTCTTTGGTTAATACTTGCAACCAAAAGTGAATTATTAAGCGTTCCATTTTTCTCAGATAATTCAGTAAGCTCTAAAGTATTCACCAAGCGATCCTGTACTTCAGGAAAATGATTTGTTATAATCCCAATTGCTTGTCGATAAGAAATTCTTTTGCCGATTCGTAACAATCCAACCAGTGGTAATAAAATAAGACGGAAAAGAAGGATTCCGAAAAACACACAAGAAAAGATGGCTAAAAAGGTTCGAAAGGGAACCGAGAAGTAAAGTAAATATTCAGAATAGGAAATAATTATAAAGTAGGAAAATGCAAGAATAATACCCAAAAGCGAACCTCTTAGAAGCTGATTTTGATAGTATTTTCGAATAAATCGATCTAATTTTTCAATGAAAATGTCTTGACTGGTCTCCATACCAAAATCTTACGTAAAAAGAATCAATTACGATACAACCACAAAGAAGGGTTTAGCTTAGTACTGCCTTTCCACAACTGGAATTTTAGAACCGTTTGACTTTGCGCTTGATCTGTGTAAACAACTCCAATTTTCTCTTTCGCAGTAACTGTATCTCCTTTTTTAACGACTACACTAGACAAGTTCGAATACACCGAAAAGAATTCTCCATGACGAATAATTATTACATTATTCAAGCCTGGCATGGATAAGATATGCGTTACTTCACCTTTAAAAATAGATCGACATTCTGACTTGGCATCAGTCGTAATGTTAACACCATCGTTTCGAACGTTAACATGCTTAAGTACTGCATGTTTGTGCTCGCCAAATTTTTCTGAGATGAAGCCTGTTTTCGTTGGCCAAGGCAATTTACCTTTATTTTTATCGAAGGAGGCGGATAAAACTTTCTCTTCTGGCGTTAAACCAAATTTACCTGTTCCCGTTTTTTTCTTAGAAGCCAACTTCGCTGCGCGAGCAATAATTCGTTGAATTTCCTTCTCTAATTTTTTTGAATACTGCTGTTGCTTTCTCAGGTCGTTTCTTAATTGCTTCTCTTTTTTCTTTAGCTTAGAAACAATTGCCGCTTGCTGCGATTTTTCTTGCGTTAAACTATTGTTCTCTTTTGTTTTTTCTGATAAAAGAACCAGTTTTTCCTTTTTCGCCAAGTTCAAGCTGTTCAATTTAACCTCTAAGCTCTCCCTTTTAAGAGCTATTGTTTTGCCTTGCTTTCGGCTGTATTCTGAAAATTGTTGCAAATATTTGTACCTCTTATAGGCCTGATTAAAATCTTTCGAAGAAAGCAAAAACATCAACTTTTCGTATGAATTCTTTTGCTTGTACGCATACAATATCACCTTGGCGTATTGATCCTTTAATTTAAGCAACTCACTCTCTAGAGTTTTTACTTCTTTATTCGTTTTATCAATCTGAGATCCCATGTAAGAAATCTCATTTTCTATTGATTTTAGAAGTGCTTGCCTAGCCTTAATTCTTTGATTTAACAGATTTAACTGGCCAAGACTTACACTTTTGGTTTTTAAAGTATTCTTTAATAGAGTATTAGTATAAGCAATGTCTTTCGCATTTTGCTCTTTCCTTTTTTTAAGGGTAGAAATACTGGTTTGAGCATGCATGTCTACCGAAATGAATAACAGTAGTACAAAAACAATGTAGTATATTTTGCTGATAATTAATCTATTATTGCCCATATATGTTTTATGGATAAATTCTTTCGTATTTGTCTGAGATTCTAAATGAAAATCTTAATTTTTCATCAAAACTTATCTTGTTAAACTTAACGTTACAAGATAATAAATGTTTTGGATCCTTAACCTCAAAACTTAGGCGTTGAGGAAACTTCTTATTTTCAAAAGGCTTAAAATCTCGATACTTAATGGATATATTTCTAGCATCATCAAACTCTTTCACCAGAACATCTGTAATTCTCATTAAAGATGGGTCGATATCAAAGCGTTGATAGCCAAATCGATTTAATTTACGAATCTTATCTTTTTTTAATTTACGATCTATCTTCCTCGCTTTTTCGGATATAAAAACATATTTATTTTCTACTATTTTACCGTCAAAAGTTCGTTTAAAAGCCTTTTCCTTCTCATTATTAACCACACTAAAAATAGAATTGGTAAGGATGCTTTGAAAAGAATTAAAATCCAAATCCATGTTTAGCTTATCTGAAAAGAAACTAAAATCATCAACAAAATAACGCTTTTTCATTCTATCAAGCATTTTAACAGAATCTGGCGTTACCAACAATCTAGCTACTTCAATACCTCCGACTGGTGCCGTTATTGTTATCAATATCAGACTATCTTTTTGGATTTTCATTGAGCCCTTAAAACTCTTCTTTATGCCATCTGCGGTAAAGCTTGCCGAAAACTTTTTCACGTAAAAACTTGAATAATGAAGGCTACTATCCTGCAAACTATTGTAGAGTTTATTATCAGACATTGGTCTGGCTTTTTCTACACCTAATTCATAAAATGATTTACATGAAAACTGAAAAAGGGCAATGATAATGATCAAAGCCCTCAATACAATTTTTGAATATATTCTATTGCTCATTTTTATCCGTCTCTGCAGGAATTGTTCCTGTCTTTATTTTCTCAGCCAAATACTCCGACCCGTCACCTATCTCAATTGCTTTTTTCCACTCTTCTAGAGCCTTTTCTTTATCACCTAAACGATAAAGAATATCACCGTAATGCTCAACAATAACGGCAGATTCTCCACCTCCAAACTCCAATGATTTCTCCAATACTTTTTTAGCATCAGTAAATTCACCTAAGCGGTAAAGAACCCATCCGTGGGTATCTAAATAAGTCGAATTTTCAGCTTCCAACTTCACACATAAAGAGCTCATCTTCTTTGCTTTTTCGAGGTTCACGCCTTTAACCGAAAGATAATAACTATAATTGTTTAACACAATTACATTGTTCGAATCAAAAAGTAAAACTTCATCGTAAGCTTTGAAAGCTTTTTCCGCTTTTCCCATTTGATAATAAGCATCTCCCAAATAAGTCTGGAACTGAATCTTCAAAGCCAAATTTTCACCTATGTATGCCGATCCTTCTTCTAAGCTTTCAATTGCAGTTTTATAATCTTCTTTTTGAGCTGCAGAAACACCTCTAAAAATGTATAATAATGGCTGACTAGGGAAATATTTTAAGGCTTCTGTACTTTCATTGTACATGCTCTCAAAATCCAATAAAGCATTATTAATTAATAATAATTCCTCCCACACCACATAGTTGGTTTTCTCTTCCTCAAGCACTTTTCTTAAGTGAAATCTTGCACCTTCATTGTCATTTCTTCTTTTCAGAAAATCAGCATACAAAGCATGCACTCTTACTTCACCAGGATGAATTGCAACTAATTTATCCAACAACTCTTTTAAAAACTCATCAGACATACTATCCTTTTCTCCGTTCATAAGAATAGAGATTAGAAATTGTATTTTTTGATCTGAATCTATTTCTGTTTTTTCAAATGCTTTGGATAAAGCGCTATTTCTCTTTTCAACATCGCCCTTTTGGCGATAAAAATTAGCTAAATAGAAATGAACTAAACCATTGTCTGGATCAATTTTAAGGATTTCCTGGTATTGTTTAAATGCCTTATCCTCCTCTTTATCGGCCAAATATAAATCAGCTAACATTCCATAAAACTCTGCTCGATATGGATATTTCTTTATTAGCTTCTGAAGTTCAGCATAAGCCATTTTACGATTTCCTAAAGCAATATATAAACGTTCTTTCTCCAATGAAATTCCCTCTTGAACACCAATCCTTTTTTCCAAACGATTATAAGCCTCAATTGCTTCTTCAAACTTCTCAACTGAAGCATAAAGACTCGCTTGCAAATAATAAAAATCGTTACGCTCAGGATGCAATTCAACCAGCTCACCATAGACCTTACAAGCATGATCTATCATACCCTTTTTTTGGTAAATGTTCGCCAATTGAATTTGATACCACAAATTATGAGGTTGCAATGCAACAGCACTTCGAGCTAACTCTAAGGCGTTGTTATAGTTCTCTTGACTCAGATAAATGTTGGCCAATTCATAATGAACGACAGCACTCGATGGGTCGATTTTTAAGCATGAAGCATACAAAGAAACCCCTTTTTCTAATTCCCCCAGTAAAACAGCCTTTGTTGCTTCGGTAAAAGCAAAATCAAATTCTAATTTTTGCTGTTCAGTTAATTTAAGTTCTTTCTGTAGCTTATCCTTTTTTGCACCTGGCACTATTTCACCAGCCGAAACTGGACCAGCCATCATGCTTATTAAAAGAATTCCTATCCAAAATTTACGTCCCACCTTCATCCATCTTTATTTTGAAAAGCTCGCAAAATCACCAACATTCAACTCAGATACATCGCCTTGAATTTCAACATGATTACCAATCATTGAATTTTCAAGATTCAGATTCTCCAGGTTTGAATTTCGTTGAATAATAGAATTACGAACCAAAGTATTACTAACTACTGTATTGGCTCCTACTGAAACGTGAGGTCCAATTACTGAATTTTCAATTTTTACATTCTCCCCAATATAACAAGGAGGAATAATAATGGAATTAACAGCATTTGAAGTTGAACAAACTAATTCATCCTCTCGGTGATATTCCAATATTCTTTGATTGGTATGAACTGTTGCGTCTTTATTACCACAATCCATCCACTCAATCACTTGACCAGGCTTGAAGCTTAGTCCTTTATTTTTCATGTTCTCCAAAGCATCTGTAAGTTGGTATTCTCCATTTACAATTACTTCATTGTCCATTAAGTATTTTAATTCGTCTCTTAGGTTATCACCATCTTTAAAATAGTAAATCCCAATAATTGCCAAGTCCGATACAAACTCTTTAGGCTTCTCAACAAAATCAGTAATATTGTTTTTGTCGTCAATTTTAACAACTCCAAAAGCCGAAGGATCCTCAACTTGTTGTACCCAAATAACACTATCTGCATTTGCATCTAAAACAAAGTCTGCTTTAAATAAAGTATCTGCGAAAGCAACTACAACCTTATCGGATAAAGATGGTGCTGCACAATAAATTGCATGAGCTGTACCCAATGCTTCTTTCTGATAATAAATGCTTGCCTTAGCACCAATTTGTTCTGCAATTACAACCAACTGTTCTTCAACTTCCTTGCCAAAATCACCAATAATGTAAGCTATTTCATCAATTGCCTCATCAGATACCTTTGCAATTTCCTCAACTAAACGCTGAACAATCGGTTTTCCTGCAATCGGTATAAGAGGTTTTGGTACAGTTAAAGTATGAGGACGCATACGTTTCCCCATTCCAGCCATTGGAACAATAATTTTCATTTGTAGTATAGATTAGTAGTGTAATTCTAAATTAGGTAAAAAACGAATCAAATGTACTGTTTTGGAATTAGTTTTGATCCGATTTAATATATTTTAACGCATTAAGCCTTACCAGTATGTCCAAAACCACCTGCTCCACGTTCTGATGTCTCTAAGTCTTCAACAGGTTCCCAATTCACAGTTTCGTGAGCTGCTACCACCATTTGACAAACTCGATCGCCATCTTTAATTTCAACATCTTTATTTGAAAGATTTGCTAAAATAACACCTATTTCGCCTCGATAATCTGCATCAATCGTACCTGGACTGTTTAAAACTGTAATTCCTTCTTTAAAAGCCATGCCTGAACGAGGGCGAATTTGCGCTTCGAAACCAGCTGGTAATTCAATAAATAAACCTGTTGGAATAATTCTACGCTCTAAAGATTTTAATACAATTGACTCATCTAGGTTTGCTCTAAGATCCATTCCAGCAGATAATTCAGTACTGTATTTTGGTAGATCGTGTTTCGATTTGTTAACGATTTTTACTTTCATATGTATTGTAGCTATTTTTATTTTTTGGAATCGCTAAGATACATTTTTCAAATCTCTTATGAAAGATTGTGATTTACTAATGCTTAGTTTAATTTCCTGTTTATACCAAGCAATCTGCCCACTTGTAACCACAGCTTCTCTGTTTGAATAAGTACCAATAAAAATAGGACTAAAAGGGGTGTTTTGGCAGCCATTTTCAACCATTGATTATCCATCTCAATACAAGTACTCACCCCAAAAAGGATCATGGCAAATGTCATGTAAAATAAAATTCTTTTTAGATCATAAGGGACTGGATAATGCTTTTGTCCAAGAATATAGGAAACAACTGTCATTGTAACGAAGCATGCCAATACAGCATAAGCCGCTCCATAATATCCAATTCGAGGAACAAGTACGATATTCAATACAATTGTAATAACAGAACCAACAATAGCAATATAAGCTCCATATCGTGTTTTATCGGTTAGTTTATACCATAAAGATAAGGAGAAGAAAATTCCAAAGAACAAGTTGGCAAGTAATACAAATGGAACAATTCCAAGCCCTTCATGATAGGACGAGTCGATTAATATTTTTACGATATCCAAATAGAACATTACTCCAAGGAAAATTAGCAAACCAAAAATCACAAAATATTTTAATACATCAGCATAAACCTGTTTCGAGTTACTCTCTTTAGCTTGCGCAAAAAAGAAAGGCTCAAAAGCATATCTAAAAGCCTGAATAAAAAGAGTCATGATAACGGCTAACTTGTAATTCGCACCATAGATGCCCGTTTGATACATTGGATTTTGATCTGCTGGAATCAATTCAGGCATAGCCAATTTATCCAAATTGATATTTAGCATTCCACAAATACTTACGACCAATATAGGAGCAGAAAATTTTAATACTTTCCGTAACAACTTGCCATCAAACCTAAGCTTAATTCGATAGAAATCAGGAAGTAACAATACTAAATTCAACAAACTTGAAACAAAAAATGCTACAAATATATAACCAATGCCAAATTCGGGATTCCAGATTTTAGTTATTGGAATAGAAGCGTAATTTTCATAAATCCAAGGACATAACAATAAGAAAAATAGGTTAATACCAAGATTGGAAAAGATGTTAATTAATTTTAGTCCGGCATATCGCATGGCCTTATTCTCCTGTCGTAATTTGGCAAATGGCAAGGCGGTAACGGCATCAAAACCCAAAGTTAAAGCCAATAAAACAATAAATTCTTTGTTTTCACTGGCATTTAAATGTCCTGCTAAAGGACTTAGAAAAGTAAAAACCAGTAACCAGAATAAACCTGTTGTTGCTAACAACGAAATAAAACCAGTAGAAAATACAATCGATGAATCCTTCTCCTTACTAACAAAACGGAAATATCCTGTCTCCATTCCATATGTAAGTATAACCAGAAAAATGGCAACGTATGACATTAAATTAGTAACAACTCCGTATTCTTCTGGAAAAAACACATTGGTGTATAGTGGTACAAGTAACCAGTTAAGTAATCTTCCTAAGATGGAACTAAGACCATAAATAACTGTTTCGCCAGCAAGTTTCTTTAATGGATTCAAAATTTGTGTAATTATTGGATTAAAAATGGCAAATATAAACTCTTTTTATTCGCCAATTATAGTAAACTGCTTGAAAATGACTTCGAAATGAATATTTTGACGTTCCACGTGGAGCAATTTTTATTTTGAAAAGGTAAAAAAGACCATTTGGTATTTATATCGAAAATAAATAAGACCAACACAAACGATTTCGACGGAAATATTTGATAATTTGGGTCTTATATCTTTTTAAAAGTTTTCATATTCCAAAAATTTTATTCACTTTTGTTGTCATACGCGTTAAGGAACGTTTATGTTAGTGTTTGTTGTTTAAGTATTTTGTGAAGATCCTGACCTCTCGGTTGGGATTTTTCTTTTTATACAAACCGTCCATTTAAAGGCTTTAACTACCGAATACTTTTCCCAAAAGGTGTTAGTGCATAACCAGCTAATTTTATGTGCTGCGCAGCAAAAGGAATCCCGATAATTGTAATTGCAAACAACAAGGCAAACAACACGTGCGTTAAGGCAATCCACAATCCTCCAATAAAAATCCAGATGATGTTTAGAATGATGCTTAGGCAACCACCTGCATGCTCATTGTATTCAACCCTTTGTCCAAATGGGGCTAATCCAAGCACTGATAACTGAATGATTTTCAGTCCAAAGGGTATCCCAACTATGGTTAAACACATTAATAACCCACAAATAATATATTCCAGAAAGATAAAAATTCCTCCAAAAATTATCCAAATGATATTTCCTATAATACTCATATTTATCTATTTAAAATGATAAGACACACCGAATTGCAATGTGAAATCTGGCGCAGTGTTTACGATTATATCTTCTATAAATGCACCTGTCAATACTAATTTTTCAGTCAACAAATAATCCAAGCCTAATACCAATTGCCCTGAAGCATATCCTAACTGCTTAGTTTCTGAATCTTTGTAAAAACTAGTATGGAAATCGAATTGCGATTTAAGAAACCATTTATTGTTTAAGTTGTGAGAGAAACCAATGCTTCCAAAACTCACGTTTCTGGAAATTTTATAGTCCAAAACAGCACCTGTACCAACTCTTAAATAGCCCAAAGAATAAAACCAAGCAAACTGTCCTCTTTCAATAATAGGTTTAATAGTACCCGTTAACTGAACACCAAAATCATTCGTTCCACTTCCAACCAGAGTTTCTTTTTTACCAGTTGCTAATTTGAGAAAAGAGCGTAAAGCTAATTTATGACTTTTTCCGCTAAAAATAGGTGTACTTAATGAGACAGAAATATCGCCAACTCTTAATTTACTTTCATTCATATTAAAAACGAAACTTTCGTTTTCTAAGAAAAAATAATTTAGGTTATAAGTTGGCATAACTTTTCTTGATTTTTCAGGTAAATTAAAAGTTTCGTGCCAATCACTAATGAATGAATCCATTACTCCTGCAGAGTGTCTAACCATTGGAATGGAAATACCCAACTCCAATTTAGATAAAAATCCGTAGGAAAACTGGAGCTCATTTCTATACATTTCACCATCTAAGTATATGGCCTCACCTTTCTTTTTTGCACTCGTTGCATTGTTGGCAATATTAAAATAATTGCCAATATAAAATTCCCCTTTCTCTAAAACAATTCCTCCAGGATTAGTTGGCAATCCAAAAAAATGAACAACAGGACTTTGATTGTGAGTTTGAAAAGGCCTTACCACCTTTTGTGCCAATAAAGAATTTATGGGAATTAAAAAAAGGAAGTAAAATAGTAGTTGTAATGCTCTCATGTAATTCTTATAACCAGTCATTTGATGAAGAAGATCAAATCTACTAATTATTCAAGAACTTTCCATACCAAAGCTGCAGCACCCAATAATCCAGAATTCCCTTGTATTTTACTTAACTCAACTTTAGTTTTACCCTTTAAAACAGAAAGTAAATTATCATCCATATGATATTGAGTAGGTTTTAGAATTAAATCTCCAGCCTTTGCCAAGCCTCCTGATAGAAAAATAACTTCAGGATTATTTAGAGCAACAACATTTGCCAAAGCTAAACCTAAAATTCTTCCAGTAAATTCAAAAGACTCCAATGCAATTTTATCACCAGCATAAGCAGCATCAGCTAAGCGCCTAGCACTCATTTTATTAAAAGGTAGATTACGCAATTCACTCTTATCATGATGTTTAGCAAAAAGTTTGCTAACTGTTCTTTTTATTCCTGTAGCAGAAACGTAGGTCTCCAAACAACCCAATCGTCCGCAACCACAATGACGACCTTCTGGGCGAACAATTACGTGCCCCAATTCACCTGCAAAGCCAGAATAACCATATAGCAATTCACCATCAATAACAATCCCAGATCCTAAGCCTGTACCAAGTGTTAAAACCATAAAATGCTTCATTCCAATAGCACCACCAAAAATCATTTCGGCAACAGCAGCAGCGTTAGCATCATTAGTGACGTAAACTGGTATATTCAATTCCTTTTTTAGGAGGTCTCCAAGTTGAAGTTTTCCATTCCAAGGAAGATTAGAAGCTTCTTCTATACTATTATCGCGATAATTTGCATTTGGAGCTCCAACTCCTGCACCTATCAATTCAAATTTAAAGTGTAACTTTTGAGATAAGGATTTTATTTTTTCGGCTAGAACTTTTACAAAATCATCAAAATTATCAAACTGTTTGGTAAAAATGGAGTCTTGAACAAGGCAATTCCCTTCCTTGTCAACCAATCCGAAGACCGTGTTCGTTCCACCAATATCTATACCAACAGCAAGCTTTTGCATACGAGAATTTATTTGAGTTAAATTATGATTATCTCAAATTAAAAATAATTAAGCTTAAATAAAAGGAAAAACTATAAACGTTCTTTTAAAAGCGCTCTAATTGGATTAAAAATACGTTGAAGCAATCTAAAATCTTCTGTTATAATTTCTGCTTGCCCCTCAATTTGCTGAGCAAATTCGAGCTCAATATCGTAGTTTGTTACCAAGCCATTAGGAAAATCAACGTCCAAACTATATTTCTGGTCTTCTGGAACTTTTGAAATAGATCTTATGGTTCCTTCCAACATGCCATATTCAAGATAAGGATAATTATCTAATTTTATATTCACCCTTTGCCCAATTTTAACCTTACCAGCTCCTTGTACTCCTAATTCAACCCTAGCAACTATTTTGGCAGAATCTGAAGGCAAAACAGTAAAAACCCTCTCTCCCGTCTTTACATTTTGATTGGAGCTGTAAAAACGGTTGAAACTAACCTTACCATCAATAGGTGTTGTGAGCACATATTTTTGTTCCCAAATATTAATCTGAGCCTTTAAATTATCGAAGGATTGAATGAGTAGATTCTGTAATTCCTTTCTTTCATTTTCCTTGTTAAGTTCTAAATCTATGATTTGCTGATTGACCTCAGAAATGCTAATCTGAGTAGAGGCCAGCGAAGAGCGAGAACCATGGAATGCATAACTTTGCTCTAGATATTTCTTACGAGCATTTTGAAAGTCAGACTGGGAAATAACCCCCCTAACAAACAAGGATGAATCACGAATAAATTGTTTTTTAGCTATTGCCAATTCACTTTCAGAAATAACTTTTTGTTGGTACTGCCGATCGTAATACAAATTGTATTTACTGATCTTATCTCGATAAGAAGCAATTTTGCGATCGTAATAGTCTAAATCAAAAAAACGTTGATAGTCAACATATGACTTTAAAAAACCATTGTAGTACGATTGAATTTGTCCCAAACGAAAATCACCTTCTAACAATTTGGACTTAATTCCATCCACACCAGTAAGATGCTCATGAAATTCTTCCATTTTTGATTTTAAAACAAAAACATCATCATTAACAGCTGGATTTTCTATAATGGCTAGCAGCTCTCCCTTTTTCACCTCTTGATTATCTGCAACATACAGATTTTGAATCTGCCCGGATGATCGAGCAATCAATTCGGCAGGTGGATTCAGGGTTGTCAGCACCAATTTGGAATGTATTATATCCGGATAACGGAAAAACCAACTGCCCACAACAATTAATAAAATGATCAGAAAGAACATAGTTGTGCCACTACGAATGATCCAATTCGGCATTCTTTGCAGTATTTCCTTTACTTCATCTGATCGTAATTCAATATTTGGATCCTTTTCCATAAGACATAGATACTATTAGATATTAGACGCTGATTATTATGATTTTATACGATGATTAAGATTTTTTCTTGAATTGCTAAATACCTTTCTTTTGAATTGAGGCTTACTGCCAAAATTTAAAAGTAAGCCTACTTCAATTTCAGTTGCCCTCAAATAATTAACCATTTGAACTTCATGCTCGGGTCTTAAACTTTCCATCGCTTTTAATTCAAGAATTACACAATCTTCAACAACAACATCCGCATAAAAATTACCAATTAATTGGCTATCATAATGAACTTTAATATTCTTTTGCTGCTCAAACTTTAATAATCTCTTATCCAACTCGATCAACAAAGCGTTTTCATAAACCGATTCACGAAAACCAACACCAAGTTTATTGAATACAGTATAATAAGCATCTATTATCTTATCTGTTACTTCGCTATGTTTATAATTATCATCTTTAATCATAAATATCTTAAAAAATCTGCGTCTAACATTATCATTAATTAAATCTAGTTTCCAAGTTCTAATTGATTCTTTACCAACTCGTAATAAGCACCTTTCAATTTTGTAAGTTCTTCATGATTACCCTCTTCAACAATTTTTCCTTTATCCAAAACAATGATTTTATCGGCGTTTCGAACTGTACTTAAACGGTGCGCAACAACAACAACTGTTCTGCCCTTACTAAACTCATCTAACTTATTCATGATCGCCTTTTCGTTGTTGGCATCTAAAGCATTTGTTGCCTCATCGAAAAATAAGAAATCAGGATTTTTATAAACTGCTCTGGCAATTAAAATTCGTTGTTTCTGTCCTTGACTTAAACCGTGCCCATTGGCTCCAATTCTAGTATTGTAGCGTAATGGTAAACTTTCAATAAACTGATCGATACACGCAACCTGAACAGCATACAAAAGCCTTTTCTTATCGATGTGCTCAACACCCACTGCAATATTTTTTGCCATGGTGTCTGAAAAGATAAACCCGTCTTGCATAACAACACCACAGTTTTGACGCCACATAGAAGAACTGTAATTATCCAAATTAACACCGCCTAAAGAAATTCTCCCTTTCGTGGCTGGATAAAATCCCAACATCAGCTTTATTAAGGTTGTTTTACCACTTCCCGAAGCACCAACAATAGCAGTCGTTTTACTTTGTTCAATTTTTAGCTCAACATCATTCAATACCATTTCGGAATGAGGTCCTTCGTACTGAAAAAACACCTTTTCAATATCAATCGCTTTTTCTTCTGGTAAATCGGTTAAACGATCCTCATTTGGAAGTTCCTCTTCCTTCATTTCATGAATTTCTCCCAATCGCTCTAGCGAGATTTTAGCATCTTGCCAAGAATGAATAAACTGAACCAAATTATCTAAAGGTGAATTTAATTGTCCAATAATGTAGGATACCGCCAGCATCATACCTAAAGTCATACCGCCATCCAAAACAGATTTTGCGGCCAAAAAGGTGATGATGATATTCTTTGTTTCGTTGAAGAATACCGAACCTGAAACCTGATACTGATTTAAGGCCAAACCTTTGGTTCTAACTTTAAACAATTCTGCTTGAATTTGTTCCCACTCCCAACGTTTTTGCTTCTCGCAATTGTTCAGCTTAATCTCCTGCATTCCAGTAATTAACTGAACCAATGAATTTTGATTGTTGGAAAGTTGTGCAAATCGCTTTCCATCCAATTCCCTTCTTTTCTTTAAAAAAAGGTTTACCCAGATAATATATAAAGCTGATCCAATAAGGAAAACAACAAAAATTTGCAGATCATAAATCGCTAAAACTACTCCGAAAATGAGTAGGTTAACCATCGAAAAAAGAATGCTTAAGGTAGATGATGTAAGGAAATTTTCAATTCGTGTATGATCTTGAATTCGCTGCAGCAAATCACCAATCATTTTAATATCAAAAAAGCCAATTGGCAACTTCATTAACTTGATTAAAAAATCGGATATTAATGAGATGTTGATTCGCGTTGATATGTGCAAAAGAATCCAACTTCGAATAAATTCCACCGACATTCGAGAAATGAATAAAACCAGCTGTGCAATCAATACCAAATAGATAAAATCCAGGTTTTGGGTATTGATACCAACATCAACAATTGACTGTGTTAGAAAAGGAAATATTAGTTGCAACAAAGAACCAAACAACATTCCCAAGCCCAACTGAACAAGAAATTTTTTGTATGGTTTTAAATATTTTAATAAAAAGCCAATGTTTTTTTTATTGGATACATCCTCGTCGCCCTGAGCGTAAAAATCAGGTGTTGTTTCTACCAATAAGCACAAGCCTTTCTGTTCCCCTTGACTTTGTGTACTTGCCCACGACTTAATAAATTCCTCTTTGGTAAATTTTAATAAACCGGATGCCGGATCGGCAACATGAACGATGGTTTTTTTCTTTTTGACCTCAATTTTGTGAACTACCACAAAATGATTTTGCCCCCAATGACAAATAGCAGGAAGCGTGGCATCATCTTGTAATTGCTTGTAGCTAATTCGAACACCCATAGTTTTCAAACCAATACTTTCCGCTGCATCGGCTATGCCCAACATAGAAACACCTTCTCGGGTAATGTGCGATTTATCTCGTAAAGATTGAAGGCTGAAGTTCTTACCAAAATGAGAGGCAATCATTCGCAAACATGTTGGGCCACAATCCATGGCATCCAATTGGCGGAAATGGGGAAATTTTTTCTTCAAAGTAGAATCGTAGTTAGTAATTTATTATAGTCAAGCTAAAAATAGGGAAAATTGTTGGAATGGACTAAACAGAGGATTTATATTAATAAATATAAAAACAGTTCAAATAAGTATTCCAATATTTTTTCTAACTCGTAATCAGTCTTCATTACAACCCATAAAAATGTGTTCATTTAATCTGAAAGTAATCGTCCAAAGAAAAATTACTAAAGTCCTAAATAATTGATCTCTTTATCATTCTCATAGGCATTGAGAAAAAATATCTTTTTTAACTTATTTGAGTATTTTTTTCTGGTTTTCGCCTCCTCTTCTCCAATAATTTTAAAAACTAATTTTTTGTCATTAGTATCTAAACTCATAATACGCTCTTTAATTTGGGGAAAAGGATATTCAGAATACCACGTCCCACAAATTTCTAATCCAAATTCCTCCTCTAAAGTAAGCATTCCAATTGCAAGTCTATTTTTCTCAATCTGATCTCTTTCTTCAAAATTTTCATTAAGACTTAGATAAATTTTTTCATTTTCAAAATCTATATTTAGCAATGATTCCTTTCCATAAGGATTTGCGTTATAAGTAGCGGCATCAACCAAGGTTTTTGGAGAAATATTTCCTTTCTTAATTTCGCTTATCAAAATTTTATTAAAATCTATTTTTCTATATTTTTCCAAAATTTCTTTCCCTCCTTCAATTTCAGGATGATTTTTGAGATAGTTTATTCTTCCAAAATAGTGTCTATACATGATATAATATTGAAGAAACAAGGGATCTTTATAATGCATAAATTGCGGAATACCATTGGATTGATAATCCAATTTTAAAAGAGCTGATAATTCCCATCGCGCTTGATCTGATATTGGATTGCCTTTTGGAGAAGATAATGCAATTTTTTGATCTTCTCTGAACATGCAGTAATACTTTTTACTCAAGTAATCATTAAAACCCGCTTTGTATTCTTTTCGCAGCTTAGGATAAGTCTTACAAAAAGAATTCCATTGATCACTGTTTCTAAACGCATCAAAAGCTGATTGTTCAAAATCTTCCAATTTATATCCAAGCAAAACCAATTCAGAAGCCAATAAATTTACATTTGAAAACTTTTCGCAACGAATGGCACAAACACAAGCATTGTGAACATCTCTATAAAAATGCTTAGGATACTTCTTGAATACATCTAAATGAATCGCTAAGGCATCAACATAATTTGCTTTGGCAATTAAAAGCTTAGCCTGATTTAATTCGTTGTGATAGTTGATGTAATTTAATTGTGCCTTGCTAAATATTGCAAATCCTACCAATAATGCGAGTAATAATGTTTTTTTCATTTTTTGTTTTTGATACAGACGTACGATAAAAATTATTCCTGCAATTATTCTTTAAATTTATCCTCACCCCATTTCTGCGGATTATTATTGATATAATTTGAAATACGATAATATTCCTGATCATCGCGAATAATATGATCGTGAAATCGCTCTTGCCATTTAAATTTTGGATTAATTAACCGGGCCTTTTTCGTAACGGCCGATTTGTAGGATCGGATGATGCAGGCCAATGATCCTTTTTTAGGGGATATGGCCGCCATATTTTCATTTTTGGCATTCGATTTATCCGGCATAGGCATTTCATGTACAGACGTTGCATGCAACGTCTCTGCATTATTTGCATGATTTATAATTTCGATAATGCCGTGCACATGATTGGGCATCACCACAAATGCATGCAATTTTACAAATGGGAAATGATAGGGAATCTCACTCCAAAATTGATCGGCCAATTTTCCAATGGAGGATAATTCCATTTTCTGATCAGAAACATCCCCAAAAAAGAACTGCCTCTTATGACTGCAAATGGTTACAAAATAGCTGCCTTCGTTAGAATAATTCCACCACACAGCACGCGCCGATGGAATGCGGTATTTATTTTGAAATTTTATCATTTTACTTATTTAACAGTAAAAAACACTATGAAAGTAAACACATTATGAGATTCACCCAAATAATAAGTGAGAAATAATATTAATTGGACATACAGTTATAGCTTAACAGTAATTATTTGCCAGTGTTAATCACATTTTCAGGCATCAATCAATTCTGAAAAAAATTAATGAAAAAATCCCCACCTAGTAAACCAGATGGGGATTGTATATTTTGTAAGTTGGCTTATAATATTCCACCAACCTTTTTAAGTGCTTTACTGTTAAGAATTTTAATTTTTCGACCGTTCAATTCAATCAATTTATCTGATTTAAATTCTGATAACAGACGAATAACCGATTCGGTAGCTGTACCAACCATATTGGCGAGTTCTTCGCGCGTTAATGCAATTTTAAGTGTGTTGTCCTCTGTTAGACCGAAAGTACTCTCTAAATGCACTAAAATCTCTGCTAAACGTTCACGAACCGTTTTTTGAGCAATATCAGTAATGTAATCGTTCGCTTCATCCAATTCTTTGCAAGTAATTTCCATTAGTTCCATCGCAAAGTCTGAATTCTCACGTATTAACTTGGTAAGTACATTACCTGGTATAAAACATACAATGGTATCTTCAATTACCTTCGCTGAAGTACAAGCACGTTCCTTACTTAATACGGATCTAAAACCAATTAAATTACCTGGTTTCGCAAATTTTATAATTTGTTCTTTCCCTTCAATTCCTGTTTTAAAAACTTTTAAAACTCCTGAGAAAAGAAAATAACATCCCTTTGCTGAATCTCCCTCTGAGTAGATCACACTTCCTCTCTTAAAGAAATGTACATCTTCGTCCCAGAACAAAAGATTCATATCCTCACGCTGAAGATGCTGAAATCGTTCGCCAAATTTCTCGGCTAATTGATTACAATTTGGAAGAATTTGATTCTGCTTCATTCACTTCAAATTAAAACTGAAACTAATACTACCATTTCAACAACTCTTTTTCAATCAGAGCTTTTATATTTTTAAAAGCTACATGAAAAGTTAGATGATTAGATGGCTTTTTTATACTTTTAATATAAATCAAAAACGAATTATATTCAGGTTTAAATATACAAATTTAAGTTTTACTTATACAAGCCTTATAGTAGACTAAAAACAACAATAATATGAAGCATAAAGTAGAAATGTCGTGGTTGGGAAATCTGGCTTACGAAACAGACATGGATGGACACAAAATGATAACCGATGCAGGAACAGAAGTTGGTGGCGAAGACAGAGGTTTTCGTCCAAAAAAACTAATGTTGACCGCTTTAGCTGGATGTACTGGTATTGATATGGCGCTTATCCTAAAAAAAATGCGTGTTGATGTGAAGGACATCAAAGTATCAGTTGAAGGTGAACTAACAGAGGAACAACCTAGCTATTACAAAAACATGCATATTGTTTTTGAATTTTTTGGAACCGATTTACCTCATAAAAAAATTAAAAGAGCCGTAAAATTATCTGAAGAAGAATATTGCGGTGTTAGTGCTTTGTACAAACAGGCAATTCCTGTTACTTCGGAGATTATTTATCATGAGGAATAGTATTTGAAGAGACGCACGGCCGTGCGTCTGTACTTTACAAAAAAATAAAAGTGCCTTTCAAAATTGAAAGGCACTCTCTATATCATATAATAATCAATCTTTTTGTTTAGAATCCTGCAGCAGAAAATTGCTCTAAGAATCGAAGGTCGTTCTCGAAGAACAAACGAAGATCTTTAATACCATATTTCAACATGGTGATTCTTTCGATTCCCATTCCTAATGCAAAACCTGTGTATTTCTTGTTATCGATACCGTTTAATTCCAATACGTTTGGATCGACCATACCACAACCTAAAATCTCTAACCAACCTGTTCCTTTGCAAACATTACATCCTTTTCCACCACAAAGTGAACAAGTAACATCAACCTCGGCCGATGGTTCAGTAAATGGGAAATAAGATGGACGCAAACGAATCTCTGTTTTCTCGCCAAAGAACTCTTTTGCGAAATAAGTAAGGGTTTGCTTCAAATCAGCAAAAGAAACGTTCTCATCGATGTATAAACACTCAATTTGGTGAAAAATACAGTGAGCTCTAGCTGATATTGCTTCATTACGGAAAACACGACCTGGCGTTAAACAACGAATTGGTAATTCCATTTCAGACATATCATGCGCTTGTACCGACGATGTGTGCGTACGTAAAATCACATCTGGATTTTTCTCAATAAAGAAAGTATCTTGCATATCACGTGCTGGATGCTCCTCAGGGAAATTTAAAGCTGAGAAATTATGCCAATCATCTTCAATTTCTGGTCCTTCAGAAATAGTAAATCCTAAACGCGAAAAGATTTCTGTAATTTCATTTTTCACCAATGAAAGCGGATGACGAGATCCTAACTTTACAGGATCGCCAGATAAAGTCAAATCCAAACCAGACTTTCCGAATTCTGTATTGGTAAAGCTATCCTTTAAAGAATTCACTTTATCCATAGCAGCTGTCTTTAATTCATTTAAAGCTTGTCCAACTGCCTTTTTTTCTTCGTTAGGAACGGTTTTAAAATCAGCAAACAAAACAGCAATACTACCTTTTTTACTAAGGTGTTTGATTCTAAATTGTTCAACTTCCTCAAGTGTCGTTGCTGAAAATCCATTCAGCTCCTCAAGTAAATTCTTTATTTTGTCTAACATGTTCTTTATCTTTTGAAATCTAATAGGCGGCAAAGTTACAAAAAGTTTTTTCTCATTAGCCAAATGATAATAGCTAAATACCAAAAGCTCTTAATACTTCAATATTTTTACTTTCATTTTTACATCCGTGTAAGGCCGATCGTTAGCATCTGTTTTTAGATTAGCAATTTTATCCAAAACATCGAAACCGCTAATTACTTCGCCAAAAACGGTATAATTATTATCGAGATGTGGCACGCCACCAACAGTAGTATAGGCCTTTCTTCTTGCCTCGGAAAATTCTAGTTTTTCATTGGTACTACTGTATTCAAATTCTATCGATCCTTTAATTTGTTTTGCAATTGCCCTAAACTCATCAACCTTTTTTGCCTTTTTTAAGGAATCCAAAACAGCTCTTTTACTCTTGGTTAAATATTTCTTTACAATCTTCTTTCTCAATGGTACATTTATCTCCTTCTCCATTAAGGTCAATTCTTCGTCAGAAAAAACTCGACCGTGAGCAATGTAAAACTGAGAAACATCCGATTCTTTAAAAACATTTACCTTATCGGGCTTTCGAGGAGCAGCGATCGCACCTTTTTTATGAAAAAATCGATCGTTAAACTCTGATTCGATGGTTCGATTTGAATCGCCATAACCAATCATTTTTCCAGCGGCAGCATTTCTGGAGTCTTGAGATCCGCCTTGCGCAACAAAACCTTTTATAACTCGATAAAACAAAGTGCCATCGAAATGCTTGTTTTCAATTAATTGAAGAAAGTTCTTTCTATGCTTCGGCGTCTCTTTGTAAAGCATCAATTTAATATTGCCAAGATTGGTTTCTATTAAAATGATGGAATTTGTAGCTTGTCCAAGTCCAAACTTTACCAGAAAAAGGAATAATATTCCCAATAAGAATTTCTTACTGCTAATCATTACACAATTTTTAAAATTTTGTCTAAGATAAATAGACCGATTTTGCTAAGCAAAAAAAAAGCTTCGTTGATAACGAAGCTTTTCTAAACCAATCAAGATCCTATTTTAATAGTTTAATCTTCATTTCAATATTGTCCAAAGGTCGATCAAAATCATCTGTTTTAACACCGGCTATGGAATCGATCAAATCCATTCCTTCCACTACTTCACCAAAAACAGTGTAATTTCTGTCCAAATGTGGAATACCTCCAACAGTAGTATAGGCTTTTATCTGTTCTTTCGTCAAGCGGATTTTTGATTCTTCAAATAAAGAATCTACTTCCACCTTTATTCTCTCGATCGTTTCATTCAACTTTTCAATTTCCCCATCCATTTGGCATTTTGAAAGATATTCTGCTTTCTCCATTTGAACCGTTTTGAAAATAGAGCTTTTTAGCTTCCCATTCATTTTCATCTGCAAAGTATCCAATTCGCCCACAGTATAAACTTTCCCTTGGGCGATATAAAATTGAGAACCAGATGATTTTTTCTCAGGATTGTTTTGATCTCCTTCGCGTGCGGCAGCCAAAACCCCTCTTTTATGAAACAACTCCGGAACAAATTCTGCATGAATCTGATATCCCGGACCACCTTCACCTAAATGTTCACCTGGTTTTGCACCTTTCGAATCAGGATCACCTCCTTGAATCATAAAACCATCAATTACACGATGAAATAAAGTACCA
This sequence comes from Labilibaculum sp., assembly GCA_016342745.1. GTDB lineage: Bacteria > Bacteroidota > Bacteroidia > Bacteroidales > Marinifilaceae > Paralabilibaculum > Paralabilibaculum antarcticum. The sequence continues at coordinate 40,261 of JAEINT010000002.1, read as the reverse complement.
TCGAAATATTTTTGGTGAGCCAATTTCACGAAATTGTCGCGATGAGCAGGTGTTTGATCGTATAGTTTAATTTTAATATTTCCATACTCTGTTTCTACTTCAACAATTCGATCTGTTTTTCCCAATTCCAATTTTGGCTGGCAAGATATTAAGAGTAAACCAAGGCCTAGGTAAAGTAATTTGTTCATATCTATCTGTTCTAATATAATTTTGGTGAGCTAATTTAAACTTCTAAATAGTCATTCTCCTTAAAATATTCCACAATTGATGATTTTAACAACAACTCTTCCTTTTCTTTTGAAAAAGGAGGAACCATTTTACTTTTTTTAAATATTGGCCACTCATTTTCGTCCAAACCAACCATTTCGTAATATTTCCATTTCATCAATAGCTTACATGTTGCTAAATTAATATGATCCATTTTATCTTCCTTGGAATACTTTTCTTGAAAACCTTTTCCGCGTTCTTGAATGCCAATTAGGAGTAAAGTTCCGTTCAAATCGGCATTAACATCAAAATCTTCAGAAATTTTATATAAAAGTTTGTTCCAGTCGCTTTCTAAATTATTATCCATAGTATCAATTTTTTATGACGCTTAAAAGTATAGTTTTCTCAAGAAATAAACGCTCTTCAGAAATCTTTTTTCACTTTTTTAATTATTATTCTTGCAGATAAAATAATTCCACCCTATATTTGCATCGCTTTTAAGGGCAAGGGCGATTAGCTCAGTTGGTTCAGAGCACTTGGTTTACACCCAAGGGGTCATAGGTTCGAATCCTATATCGCCCACTATAAAAGCATTTATTCCCAATACCCCGGGCGATTAGCTCAGTTGGTTCAGAGCACTTGGTTTACACCCAAGGGGTCATAGGTTCGAATCCTATATCGCCCACGAAAAGATCAGTTTTTCACTTGAAAAACTGATCTTTTTTTTTTGCCTAAAATCTGCATTCACACATCTTAATCTATCATTAATCGCAAACAATTATTATTTGGTCAAATAATTTTCACTTCTTGCAAAGCCAAATATCAAAGAAAAGTGTATATTGGATCAGTTTATGTTAAAATTTCATTTTTTACATTAAAAAAATTCTTTTTTTTAATATCATTATCAATCACTCAATCAGTCTTTTACATGATCAAGTATGTTTTTTTAAAACTTTTTTCACTTTTAGTGGGTTACCTTTTAACCATTAAAGGAATAAAGGGGTAGGAAATATGGATTACACTACGGAGGCGATACTTGAGGGGATCAGCATGAGCAACAATGATGTATTAAATTACATCTATAATAAGTTCTTCCCAAGCATTCGCAATTTTATAGAAAACAATAATGGCCAAGAAGAAGATGCAAGAGATCTTTTTCAAGAAGCGATTATCGTTATCTATCGTAAAATGAAAAAAGAACCACTGGTTCTTAATTGTAATTTTAAAACATACATCTATTCAATTTGCAGGCTTTTATGGCTAAAGCAACTTGAAAAGAGAAAGAATAGCAACGAAATTACTTCGGATGCTATTTTAGACAATAGATTGGATGAAGCAACGCAAACCTATGATCAAACAGAAAGATATAGGTTGTATCAAAAGCACTTCCAACTTCTAGGTCTTGATTGTAAAAAAGTTCTTCAGCTGTCGCTTGAAAAAACTTCCTTAAAGGAAATAGCCGAAATTATGGGCTACAAAAGCGAGAAATATGCGAAGAAGAAGAAATATCAGTGTAAACAAACATTGATAGAGAGTATTAAAAATGATAATGAATTTAAAGAAGTATAATGATGGATGAAATGAATTTTGACCGTATCGAGGATTTTCTTGACGGTGATCTAAATCAAGAACAATTGAAGGAGTTTGAGCAGAATTTGCTTGATGACTCAGATCTTCAAATGGAACTAGATCTTCACCAAGAGATTGACGAAGCCATAATGGAAACAGATATTATGGATTTAAGAAGTAAGCTAGAGGCTATTGAAACACCAACCAATCCTAGCAAGAAGAGAAAGCTGAAATTTCTAACAAAATGGAATATTGCAGCAGCATCTTTAGCTTTACTTATTGGTTTGGGAAGTTTGATGTATATCTTCAATGATAAATCTTCTTACTCTAACGACCAAATATTTAGCAATTACTACAAGCCATATAATGTTGTGGTAAACACTCGTTCTGCTGATGCAACAGTTGACAACATCTTAATGAGCGCTGTTAATAGTTATGAATCGAAAGATTATCGTACAGCACTGACTTTATTCAAGCAAATATTGGATAAGGATAGTACAAACATTACGAGTAATTTTTATTCAGGAATTTCGAATATTGAAATCAATGAATATTCTAAGGCAAATAAAAACTTTACTCGGGTAATAAAGCACAAGAACAATTTATTCATTGAGCAATCTGAATGGTATCTTGGCTTCTGTTATCTCATGACAAATGAAAAAGATAAAGCTCTTAAGCAATTTCATGTAATTGCTCAAGGAAATAGTTTCTACAAGACAAAAGCTTTAGAAATTATCAATAGACTGGAATAGATTACATCATCATTCATCAAAGCATAAAAGCCATCCAATTAGATTGGGTGGCTTTTCTATGTTTTAATTGCCTAATGAAATATTATTAATAGAAATACGGCTTTTAGATAAAAACATCACTAATGAAAGCGCTTAGTCGCGTTTTACGGGCTTATTTCTCACTTTTAAGGCAATTGATCTACTTCTAGCTAAAGATCTTAAATTAGCCAATAATACATTGATAATCCTTATTGTGTTTTGATCAGAAATAAGCATCATTCTACGAGAGTTAAAAACAAAAAAAATCCAGCGAGAATAGTCTCACTGGATCTTATATAATTCTAAAATAAGGGAGCCATTTAAAGTAGTTCCCAGTTATATATTTTTAAAATTCTGCATTTTTAGGGTATCTTGGGAAAGCAATTACGTCACGAATATTAGCCATTCCGGTAACAAACAACATCATTCTTTCAAATCCCAATCCAAAACCAGAGTGAGTTGCAGTACCAAAACGACGAGTATCTAAATACCAATCCATTTCGTCAGCAGGAACACCCATTTCATTCATGCGAGTTACCAATTTATCGTAATCTTCTTCACGCTGCGATCCACCAATAATTTCACCAATACCAGGGAATAAAATATCCATAGCTGCTACGGTTTTTCCATCATCGTTCTGCTTCATGTAGAAGGACTTGATTTCTTTTGGATAATCGATCAAGATAACCGGTTTTTGGAATTTCTTCTCAACCAAATATCTCTCGTGCTCCGACTGAAGATCAGCTCCCCATCCTTCAATTACATATTGGAACTTTTTCTTTTTGTTTGGCTTAGAATTACGAAGAATGTCAATTGCTTCGGTATAGGTTAAACGAACAAAATCATTCTCTAAAACAAAGCGTAACTTTTCGATCAATTCCATTGAACGCTCATCTGCTTTCTTCCCTTTTTCTTCTTCTTGCAATCTCTTGCTTAAGAATTCAAGATCTTCCATACAGTTATCCAAAGCATATTTGATCATATACTTTAAGAATTCCTCTGCCAAATCCATGTTATCAACAATATCATAAAATGCCATTTCTGGTTCAATCATCCAGAATTCAGCCAAGTGACGAGTTGTATTTGAATTTTCTGCACGGAAAGTAGGACCGAAAGTATAAATTTCGCCCAATGCCATAGCACCTAGCTCACCTTCTAACTGACCAGAAACGGTAAGATTGGTTTCTTTTCCGAAGAAATCTTCTTTAAAATTAATGCTACCATCTTCGTTTAGCGGAGGATTTTTAGGATCTAATGTACTTACTCTGAACATTTCTCCAGCACCTTCTGCATCTGAACCAGTAATTAGTGGCGTATGCATGTAAAAGAATCCTTTTTTATTAAAGAATTCATGAACTGCAAATGCCATTGCATGACGAATACGAAATACCGCACTAAACGTACTTGTACGAAAACGCAAGTGAGCCTTTTCTCTTAAAAACTCCAAAGAATGCTTTTTAGGCTGCAGAGGATATTTATCTGGATCAGCTACACCTAAAACATCAATTTGTTTTGCTGCAATTTCAACAGCTTGCCCGCTACCTTGAGATTCGATAACTTCTCCTACAACTGAAATTGCTGCACCTGTAGAAATTTTCTTTAGTAAATCCTCATTAAAATTAGGAACATCAACAACAATCTGAAGATTATTAATAGTAGAGCCATCATTTAAAGCCACGAAATTAATTTGCTTATTCCCGCGCTTTGTTCTAACCCAACCTTTCACATTTACTTCACTACCCACTTCATTTGAAGCCAATAGGTCTTTGATTTTAATTCTTTTCTGTTCCATTTTTATTATTACTTAATGAGATAATAACTGTTGTTTGATCATTAGATCAGACAATAAGCTTACAAAAATATAAAAATGGATTCAATTATGAACTGGAAGTCAATATTATTAGAAGATTAGTCTAATTTCTTGACAAAAGAATATCCAATTCAGAATTAAATCATAAAATAAATAGCGTGTGGAATTCCCAAGAATTACCTAACTTACCTATCATTAAATGATAAAAACACAAAACTACCTCATCAATATTTCACTTGTTTTTATCTATTAATCAATCTCTTAACTCCCCTTACAAAGTTGATTGATAAAATATCATGATCGTAATCAAATTAATTAATACTAAATGAGCTTCACATATTTTCCAACTTCCTATAAATTAAAAAGTCAAATTCTAAAAGTATTTTGGATAACTGTAGCCTGGACATTTATTTCGTTATTTCAATTTTTTAACATTTATGCTAACCTACGATCTTTAAACGTAGACATTTCACATATCGATCCAATGATCGCTTTTAAAGGAAGCATTCTAGTTGGAATTCTAGCAGGTATATTTGGTGGCAGTGGAATTGTTTTTATTTGGGAAAAATGGCTTCGTACTGAACCTTACGGATGGACCATTATAAGTATTATCCTTTCCTATTTCGTAATTTACTTAATGGTTGATATACCTACAACTTTATATGTAACCAGTAATCAATTGGATTTACCGGTATTCTCGGCTAAAATTTGGGAAATAATAATTGCAGAACATGCTAATTTTGATCAGTTGCAAAGTTTTATATTCTGGCTTATTGTAGTTATTGGAACGCACATAATTTTACTGGTAAACGACAAATATGGTCCTGGTATGTTTCGTGCTTTTTTACTCGGTAAATATTTTCATCCAAAAAGAGAAGAACGAGTTTTTATGTTCTTAGACTTACGTTCATCTACAACAATAGCAGAAAAATTAGGTGAAGAGCGATACTTTCATTTTTTAAAAGATATTTATAGAGATGCTACAAAGAGTATTTTACTAACAAAAGGAGAAATATATCAATATGTTGGTGATGAAATTGTAATTAGTTGGCCTACCTTAAAAGCAACTGAAAATGCAAATTGCCTAAATTGTTTCTTTGATATCAAAAGAAAACTGATAGACAACAACAAATACTACCAAGAAACTTATAATGTTATCCCTGAATTTAAAGCAGGATTGCATTATGGGTATGTGATGGCTGGAGAAATTGGGGTTATAAAACGCGACATTGCATTTTCGGGTGATGTTTTAAATACAACAGCTAGAATACAATCTAAATGTAATGAACTGGGTGTTGATATTCTTTTCTCTAAATACCTTCTCACCAAATTGAACCTTCCAGATCAATCCTATCAATCCAGAAACATTGGAGAAATTCACTTAAGAGGTAAAGAGCAAAAAGTTGAATTGTATACCTGTTTAAGTGAATCAATTTAAATTAGCTACTTTTTTCAAGATTAAATTTCAGCTTGCAAACGATTGATTTTATTAGACTTACTACTACTACTCCTGATTTTACTAGGTTTTAAATTATGATTTTTTGATCGAATTAGTATCTTTAATCCCTTCAACCAATTTAGTAAGTACATGATTAAAAACAAGTTAATCAATTCGATTCACGAAACAATACATAAAAACTGGGATCAACCAGCATTTACCAATTACCAAAAAGATACAATTACTTATCAGGATGTTGCTGAAAAAATTCAATGGATGCACTTCCTTTTTAAGGAGTTAGGAATAAAAAAAGGAGATAAGATTGCCGTTATTGGTCGTAACTTAAACAATTGGGCAGTCACCTATTTGGGAGCTATTACTTACGGTGCTGTTATTGTTCCAATTCTTCCTGATTTTAATTCCAGCGATATTCACCACATCGTAAATCACTCTGAGTCTTCGCTTCTTTTTACAACCGAAAATATCTTTAATAAGATTGACGATTCTAAAATCAAGAAATTGAAAGGAATTATTTCTTTGGGAGATTTTGAAATACTGTGTGCGTGTAATGAAAAATTAGAAAAAGCAGTTAAAAAAGCCGACGAAAAGGCAAGTAAAACTACATTAGATAAAGATCAACTTGATTACGCAGATCCAAAGAATAGTGATATTGCAGTACTTTCCTATACTTCTGGAACATCTGGGTTTTCAAAAGGCGTGATGTTAGCTTATCAATCTTTGTATTCGAATGTTCAAATTGGTTTCGATTACATCGATTTAAGACCAGGAGATAAAGTTGTTTCCTTTTTGCCACTGGCTCATGTTTTCGGCTGTATGTTCGAATTCTTAACCGAATTTTGCTGCGGTTGCCATGTTATTTTCCTTTCGCGAGTTCCAACTCCACAATTAATTACCAAAGCGTTTCAGGAAGTAAAACCTCGGCTAATCTGTTTGGTTCCTCTTATTATGGAGAAAATCTATAAAAAGAGAATACTACCTGTATTGGAAAGCAGAAGAGTAAAATTGATGCTTAAGATTCCATTGTTAGAAAAGAAAATCTACAAAAAAATTAGAAAGTCGCTTACTGAAACCTTTGGCGGTAACTTTATAGAAGTAATTATTGGAGGAGCTGCCTTAAGTAAAGAGGTAGAAGATTTCTTGAAAAAAATAGAATTCCCTTTCACTATTGGATACGGTATGACCGAATGTGGTCCGCTCATAAGTTATAGTCCAAATACAGAATTCCGTCCACACTCATGTGGTAAAGTCGTGGATCGTATGCAGGTAAGAATTGACTCTAAAGATCCTTTTACTATTGTTGGTGAAATTCAGGTGAAAGGTGAGAATGTAATGCAAGGCTATTATAAAAATCCAGAAGCTACAAAAGAATGTCTAGGTAAAGATGGCTGGTTGGGAACAGGTGATCTTGGAATTATTGACAAAGACGATACGATATATATTAAAGGTAGAAGTAAAAACATGCTCTTAGGACCTTCGGGACAAAATATCTATCCTGAAGAAATTGAAGCACGACTTAATAACATGCCTTTTATACAAGAATCTATTGTTACCGATGACAAAGACAGTAAGCTAATTGCATTAATCTATCCAGATTATGAAGCTTGCGATGCGGAAGGTTTAAACAAGGATGAAATTGAAGAAGCTCTAAACGAAGACAAAAAAATACTGAATAAAAATTTTCCTGCTTTCATGCAAATATCCAGAATTATTGTTTTCCCAGAAGAATTTAAAAAGACACCTAAACGAAATATTAAACGATACTTATACACGAGTTTGTATCATGAATAAACAAGGGAGCCATTCAATATGAATGGCTCTTTCTTATTTCTTAAACAATCCATTCTGTAATCTCGATTGATGCCTCAACTTAAATACTAAATCTATAACCGGCATGGTAACAAATTGAGTCCCAAAATCGGTATTTACGTATGCTAATTTGTAACCTCCCGATACTGAAAACCTCGAATCTCTATGCCAATGAATCTTCCCCTGACTTTCCATTGCCCATTCTCCATTAAAATTAATAGAGTAGTAATCGGCATTAATTGAGAAGTTAAAATTTTTGTAAGCATTCCCGGCTAATTCTAATCCCATGAAATAAAGCTTTTGACTTTTATGATACGAAGCAGTTCGATGGTATAGAAAATGATAGTCGAGTAGGGGTAATTGAGAATCTCCTGAAGAAAGAGAAAAATCGAAACCCAACCTTCCAGTAAGAATTAGTTCCGGGATTTTTACAAAACAATCTTTAGGCTGTGGGTTCAATATTCGACTTACAATTAGCTCATTTCTAAAAGTAAAAATATGTGGAATCGTAGCAGATTCAGGTATTTAATCCTTAAAGCCACTGTTCCTAGCCCATTTTAATCCTAAACTTGGATAATATACAGTATGTTGCGTAGACAAAATGGTATTTTCACCCAACCATTCATGCTTAAACCCAACATTTGGAGCAAAAGGAAATAGTAATAACTGAGAATTTATTTCCGTTTTAGGATAATTCCCATACCTACTAACAGCAAGAGCACCTAAATGAATTTCGCCGTAAGGAACTACTTTAGCTCCCCGTTCAGTCCAGGCACTGTAATAATTTACCCTTTGGTCACCCGGTTGGGAATATCTTATGTTTTCCGTAGATTGAGTAGATTGCAAACTAATCTTTCCTGATTGTTGAGCTTTTATATGCCCAATGCAAAAAATTAATAGTACAGTTATAATTGCTCTCATAATGAATTTATTTATTACAAAGATATTAGATTCACAAGTGTTTATTTAACAATTTATAATATTTAATCTCCATTTACCGATAAAATCATCCCAATTACCTATTTGTAAATAGATATTGCAACTCTGAGTTATACTTTTACTAATGATTAATAGACAGATACCTTCAAGCATAATAATCTTGAAACAAATATTAATCCAAAATTGGAAACTTTTAACACTTTAAAAGTTTCTCTGGTTTATTATTGCTTTATATTTGCACTATGAGTGAGCAAAAAAATAAAATTTTAGCGGTCAGTTGGGAAATGTTTTTCCAATTTGGTGTTAAAAGTGTAACGATGGATGATATCGCTGCAAAAATGGGCATATCCAAAAAAACGCTATATCAATTTTTTCCTAATAAGAAGGAATTGATAAATCAAGCATGCGAGTGGGAAATGGCAAATCCAGAATTTTCGTTTAAATCAAATGAATTAAAAGAGCTGAATGCATTGGAGCAATATTTTGGATTTTTCAAATTTGTAAATGAAAAAATTAAGCAAAAGTGCGATTCAATGGACTACGATTTAAAAAAGTACTATCCTGAAATATGGGCTAAATTTAAAGATGAAAAAATAAAAGCCTTTCAAAATGAAATACTATTTAACTTACAAAAAGGAATTGAAGAAGGTTTTTATCGCGAAGAACTGAATATCAATTTTATTAGTAAGAACTTTGTTAGTTTTTATTTAAACCTATCAAGCACAGAATATCAGGTATTTACTGGGGAGGAAGTATTTAATATTGATATGCATTTTGAACTTACTCGATATCATCTGCATGGGATATGTACAAATAAAGGAATAGAATATTTTAAAAATAAATTCAAATAGATACAATGAAAAACATCCTACTAACACTGATGGTAATTTTTCTTGGTTCCAGTTTCACTACAAAAGCACAAACTGATGGTCCTAAGAAATTTACTTTAGCCGAAGCACAGGAATATGCTTTGGAAAATTCATATTCGGTAAAAGGAACGGATTATGATTTGCAAATTGCTAAAAAGAAAGTCTGGGAAACAATCGCCGATGGTTTACCACAAGTTGATGCCTCTTTTGATTACAATAACAACCTAGATGTTGCCGTATCTCTTTTACCAGCCGAATTTTTTGGTGGTGAAGCTGGAAGCTACACTCCCGTAAAATTTGGTCAACAATATGGTAGTACAGCAAGCATAAGCGTGAGTCAGAAAATTTTCGATGGTTCCTATATTGTTGGAACGATGGCAGCAAAAGTTTTTGTTCAATTATCGAAAGATCAAAAAGAAAAATCTGAAATACAGATTAAAGATGATGTTGCACAAGCCTATTTTAATGTTTTGGTAGCAGAAGAAAATTTCAAAACAATAAAAGAGAACTTGTTGATCAATCAAAAACTTTTGAAAGAAACCGATGCTTACTATCAAAATGGTTTTAGAGAAGAACTAGATGTTGACCAGATTCGTTTGAATTTAAACCAAACTAAAAACAAATTAGCTGATGCCAAAAGAGCTATCCACACGTCTTTCACCATTCTTAAATTTTCTATAGGAATGGACATCGATGAAAATATTCAATTAGCGGAAAATCTTAAGGAACTTGTTGATCCGATACGTTCGGAAGAACCAGTTATAGGGGATTATCAATCAATAAACCATATTGACTACCGCATTATTGACACCCAATTAAAAGCTCAAAACTTGGTTCTTAAAAATGAAAAAGCAGGCTATTTACCAACTATTTCAGCTTTTTATAACTATGGTAAAAATACAAGTACCGATTATTCAAATGTTTTTAAATCATCGGTTCCATGGTTTAAATCATCGGTAGTAGGTTTGCAGGTAAAAATGCCAATATTCTCGGCAGGTAAAAGAAGGTCTAAGGTAAATCAGGAAAAACTAAATTATAGAAGTTTGGAAAATACCAAACTCATGACTGAGCAGAATCTTAAAAAGGATTTGACCTTGTCTTTCTCAAATTTATTAAGTGCACAAGAAAAATATGAAAATGATGTTGTTGCTGTAGAAATTGCAAAACGAATTTACGATAAAACGCTTATCAAGTTTAATGAAGGTATTTCAACAAGTACCGAATTATCTGAGAACGAGCAACAATATCTAGACTCACATTCAGCATATATTAATTCAACATTTAATCTACTTTATTCAAAAATAGCCTTTAAAAAGGCCTTGGGTAAATTATAATACTAACATCCTACAAAAATATATACAATGAAAAAGATACTAATTGCCTGCATAATTCCATTACTCTTTGCTTGTTCAGCAAAAGATTCGGAGAAAGACGTAAATAAGGCAGAACAGCTGAAGAATTACAAAACGGAACTTGCTGCTTTAAAAGCAAAAATATCCGATTTAGAATTAGAAATTCGCAATACAAATCAAGACGAAGAGAAAATAAATGTGGTAGTTAAAAAATTGACCACATCTAAATTTGAGCACTATATTCAAATTACAGGAAATGTAGAAGCTGATAAAAATATTACGATAACTCCTGAAACTGGAGGTAATATTATTTCTATTAATGTAGTTGAAGGGCAAAAAGTAAATAAAGGAGATATTTTAGGAACACTAAATACTTCGCAGATTCAACAACAGATTGATGAAATAAAAACGAATCTTGAATTGAGCACGATCCTCTTCGAAAGACAAGAGCGTCTTTGGAATCAAAAAATTGGTTCAGAAGTTGAATATTTAGAAGCAAAAGCGAAAAAAGAAGCGCTTGAAAATAATCTAGCAGCCCTAAATGCTCAAAAAGAAATGGCTATCATCACAGCACCTTTTAGTGGTATTGTAGATGAAATTCATCAGAAAAAAGGAGAATTGGCTGGACCATCTATTCCTTTTGCTCAATTAGTAAACATCAATAAGGTTTATGTGGAAGGAGATGTTTCCGAAAGTTACTTGAATTTTATTAAGGCAGGTGCAACAGCAGACCTAGATTTTCCAGCGATTAACTTTCAAACAAAGGCAAAAATTAATCGCACAAGTAATGTAATCAATCCAGCTAATAGAAGCTTTAAGATTAGAATTAACCTTAACAATGCGAATCATATGATCAAGCCGAACCTAATTTCGGTAATGAAAATTAAAGATTATGAGGTTTTAGATGCTATGGTAGTGCCTTCTATCACCATTAAAAAAGACTTTGAAGGAAACTATTTATATATCGCAAAAAAGGAAGGTAAAAACCTTGTTGCTCGAAAAGTATATGTAAACATTTCGAAAACTTATAACAATATATCCATGATTGAATCTGGCCTTTCACTTGGTGATCAAGTTATTACAGAAGGATTTTCTCAAGTTGTGAACGGAGCTTTAATTAGCACCAAATAATTTTGTTAAAAATGGATGAAATTAAAGATACAAAACCTGCTGGTAATGAAATTACTCGGCAGTTTAAACCAACATTTGGAGCATTAAAGAATAAGAATTCCATTTTTATTCTAACCGCAATTCTCTGTATGTTTGGATGGTTTTCATACCAAAGTATGCCAAGAGAGTATTTCCCTGAAGTAGTGATTCCAAACATTATGGTATCGACTCCTTATCCAGGTAACTCTCCTGTTGATATTGAAAATTTGGTTACCAGACCGATTGAAAAAGAACTGAAATCCTTAAAAGGAGTGAAGAAAATGTCTTCTGCATCTTTCGAGGACATGAGTGTGATTGTTGTTGAGTTTAACACCGATGTAGAGGTAAAGCAAGCACTACAAGACACAAAAGATAAGGTAGATAAATCATTAAGCGAATTGCCTGATGATTTGGATACGGACCCAATCGTTGAGGATATAGATATTGCTGATTTTCCAATTATTAATATCAATCTTTCTGGTGATTTTGGTTTGGATGATTTAAAGGCATATGCAGAAGATTTACAAGATAAATTTGAAGCTCTTCCTGAAGTTTCTGAGGCAGATATAAAAGGTATCGATGAAAGAGAAATAAAAATCAATGCCGATTTGCACAAAATGGAAGCAAATGGTGTTTCTTTTCATGATATTGAAACTGCAATTGGAGATGAAAATGTTACGGTAAGTGCGGGTACATTAATTACGGATAATACCAGACGTAGTATTAGAACAAGTGCCGATTACACGAGCATGAAACAAATTGAAAATACCATTGTTAAAGTAACAAATGGTAGAGTTGTATACCTTAAAGATGTTGCCGAAATTGAAGATGGGTACGAAGAACTTTCTTCTATTTCCAGGTTGGACAACAACCCAGTTGTTTCCCTCTCTATTTCTAAAAAATCAGGTGAAAACCTACTGGGTGCAACCGAGGAGATTTATAAGATTATATCGCATGAGAAAGAAATTGGCAATCTACCGCGCGACTTAATCGTAACCATTACCGATGATACTTCTGAGGATGTTCGCGGACAAGTTAGTGATTTGGAGAATTCCATCATTATGGGAATGTTGTTGGTAATTCTAATTCTGTATTTATTTATGGGATTAAGAAATGCTCTTTTTTCAGGCCTAGCAATTCCAATGTCAATGTTTATCTCTTTCATTATCCTTAATCAAATGGGCTATACGGTTAACCAAATGGTTCTGTTCTCTCTTATTTTGGCCTTGGGTATGCTGGTTGATAATGCGATTGTTGTCGTCGAAAATGTCTATCGACTGCATGAAGAAGGGATGAGTAAATTGGAAGCAACCAAGAAAGGTGTAAGTGAAATTGCCGGTCCAATTATTTCATCGACAGCAACAACACTAGCTGCATTTTTCCCATTGCTACTTTGGGGTGGAATTATGGGTGAGTTTATGAAATATTTGCCGATTACACTGATCATTGTATTGTCATCTTCCCTTTTTGTTGCCTTAATTCTAAATCCTGTTTTTACAGCAACATTTGTGAAAATTGATGATGTGTCTAAAAAAATGGATGCAAAGAAATTTGGGATTATTTCAGGAGCTTTTTTAATCGCCTCCATTCCATTTTATGCCTTTAAAATTTCAGGAGGTTTAGATACCTTTTTAATGGCAAATCTATTGGCATGCCTTGGTTTACTGATACTTTTAAACTTATTGGTACTAAAACCATTTGCGCGCTGGTTTCAACTAACATTTTTGGTTGTATTAGAAAATTCATACGAAAAGACCCTAAGATATGCTCTTAAAGGAATTAGACCATTAGTGTTTTTCCTTGCAACCTTCTTATTAATGATTGGTTCAATAATGTTTTATTTTGGAGGAAATCCATCAGTTGTTTTCTTTCCCGATAATGATCCTAAATCAATCTATGTTACAATGGAATTACCATTGGGAACCGATATTCATAAATCGAACGAAGTATCAGTAGAGATTGAGACCATTGTAAAAACAACCATGGAACCTTATCAGGATATTATTCGTTCAATTTCAACGAATGTAGGATCTGGAAAAGGAGGGATGTTTGAAGGTAGCCGTTCACCAAATAAATCATTAACTACAATTTCTTTTGTTGAGTACAAAGAAAGGGGTGGAGTTAGTACTTCGGAATTAATGAAAGAACTGACTGGTAAGTTTAAAGGATTTGTTGGGGCGAAAATTTTCATTGAAAAGAACTCTGATGGCCCACCTGTTGGATATCCAATTAACATAGAGGTTTCGGGTGATGATTTTGAGAAATTATTAATCCAGGCTAATCGTTTAAAACAAAAATTAGACGAAGAAAGAATTCCTGGTGTTGAAGAGTTAAAATTGGATCTGGATCAGGGAAAACCAGAAATGCTGATTAATATCGATCGCGATAAAGTAAGAAGGTTTGGCTTATCAACCAACCAAGTTGCTCGGGCACTTCGTAATTCATTATACGGATTAGAAGTTTCTAAATTTAAAGATGGAGAAGATGAATACGACATTATGCTTCGTTTAGCAGATCAGTATCGATATGATGTTCCTTCTCTAATGAATCAGAAGCTGAATGTAATGAGTCCGGTAAGCAATCAAATGGTTCAATTACCAATCTCGGCAGTTACAACTTACAGCTACGGTTCTACATATGAGAGAATCAATAGAATTGAGAATACTCGTGTTGTTACGGTTTATTCAAATGTAGAAGAAGGCTTTAACGCAAATGAAATCAACACAAAAATTAGAGAGGCCTTAGCCGATTTCGAAATGCCTAAAGGTTATACGCACAAATTAACCGGAGAGCAGGAAGAACAGGAAGAAACATCGGCCTTTTTAACACAAGCTTTATTAATTGCACTAGCATTGATAACCCTGATTCTGGTATCACAGTTTAATTCAGCTATTAAGCCACTAATTATCATGATTACCGTATTATTTAGTACAATTGGTGTATTTATTGGTTTAGGAATTTTTAAAATGCCATTCGTAATTTTAATGACAGGTATTGGAATTATTTCGCTTGCTGGAATTGTAGTTAATAATGGAATTGTACTGGTGGATTATATCGATTTGCTTCGAAAGAGAAAAATTGAAAATTCAGATATGAGCAATCGTAAGTATCTAAGCTCGGCTGAAGAAATTGATTGTATTGCTGGTGCAGGTAAAACCAGATTACGTCCGGTAATGCTAACGGCAATAACAACTGTATTGGGTCTTCTCCCATTGGCTGTTGGCATGAACTTTAATTTCTTCACCCTTTTTAGCGAGTTCAATCCTTACCTTTCTTTTGGTAGTGATAGTACTGCATTTTGGGGACCAATGTCGTGGACAGTTATATTTGGTTTAAGTTTTGCTACATTCTTAACCTTAATAATAGCGCCAGTAATGTTTAGGCTTTCTACTCAAATAGAGCATCGATTTTACAATCTATTCTCTAGAAATAAAAAATAATTTAGATCTAAAAAAAGCCGGTAATAATTACCGGCTTTTTTTACAGACTTTCCCTTAAATTAACATAGGTCTCAAATTAATATCTGAAATAAAACTTGAATCGTTTAATTATAAAAAAAAACTTGCTATTTTTAACATAAATCTTAACCTGCTGATTTTATTGATTTTAGTACTATAATTTATAAAAAATTAAAATCGAATTTTAGTCATGAAAAAGGATCGTTTTATCTAGAAAATAAGACGATAAATAAAAACAGATACCAAGGTTTTGCGCAGGAACATAATATTTCGTAAATTTTTAAATACTAGATTGTTACTACCGTTCAACCATATTAACCATATTAATAAAACTCTTAACCATGGAAATCGCCTCAATCATATTACAGATTATTACCCTAGCGGCACTTGCTTTCCTAATTTCTTATTTTATTCAAGATAAGAAAAATACCATAAGGGATAACAGCGAAAAGGATGTTGAAAAAACAAGCTCTGAGATCCCTGCTTCTGCAAATAATAACAATGAAAAACGGGAAGAATTCCTTCGAATTAATGCTTTTTTCATGAAAATATTATGCGAAAAGAAGAGTAAGAGTAATTTTAAGAAACTTCAGAAAGAGTTCCTTGAATTGGGTACTAGATTGTATTATTTGGCGTCAGAACGAACCATTAAGAAATTTTTAGAGTTTAAATCTTTAAGCTCATTTGTAGAAGGTACCGTGCACGAGCATAAAATTGCATTGCTTTGGTTTTCAGAATTCAATCTGTTACTACGAGAGGATTTAGGTTTAGAAACTTCTCCTGCACTAATTAAAGATTACCTAAATATCATTCTTACCTATTGGGATGAAGACGAAATGGAAAAAGAAGAATTGGATGATTTAAAATCACAACTCGCCGATTCAATCGATAATTATTTTAGTGTATTTAATGTAGGAACCTCATTAAATTAAAAAAGTGCCCTGAGAAAGGGCACTTTTTTTATTCGGTTTTTTTGTAACATCTAACCCAATCTATTTCGAGGGCTGCGTTAACACTTTGTTGCTCTTTAGTAACACCAAGGCTAAAATTTAAATACATTGGTTCCTGTGGAATTCCTTCTGTTTGTGTCTTAACTACAACATCATTTATTTTCCAAACCAATTCATTTTGACTCCAATCCAAAGTATAAATAAAATATCCTTTCGAGGTATCAACACCTTTTATTTTAAACTGTTTTAAGCTCGGTTGAGTGTCCTTGCCCCAATAATTACCCATGAGTAATTTTCCATCAGGAGAGGTCTTTAAAACATCGACATGCGGTGTTTTCTTGTCGGATACCATCCAGAATGAATGATCAACTTGATTTGGGTTTGAAAGTTTAATTTTCGCCTCGAAACGACCATATTTTTGACGAAATGACTTTCCTGTATTAATAATGGCAGATGTGTAATCAAACTCCTTAGGAACAAATCCCATGCTAGGATTCCACATTAAACCTTCCTTCTTTTCTTTTCGAGCTTGAAGAACAACCGATGAACCATCCTGTTCTATATTTTTTCCATCCGTAAAAATATGCAAGTCAGATTCTAAGCTGTAAGATTTATTTAAAAGTTCATCTGCCCAAAAATATTTACTTATCCACTTTTCAGAATCCAACTGTTTGTTATCAAATTCTTCCGAAAAGCTCAATTCCCACTTTTTTAATTCGTCAAAAGAATTTTTCTTTTGAAGTGCAAAATACTTTTTAAACTTATCCGAAGCATTCAATTTTATATATTCCTGAAGCTTTTCAAAATCTTCTGTTTTTTCAAATCGCTTTTTATCTAAAAGAAAAGATTTCTCTTTTTGGAATTCTTCAGATGCAATCTTTTCCTCCAATTCCTGATAGGTTTTTAAATCTTTCGATCCATTAACTTCCTGATAAACTTTAAACGACTTCGATTTCTCAAATTTGAAATAATCTTTAATTCGTTGCGAATTCTTCATCAATTTGAATTCATTCAATTCCTCTGCTTGTTCCTTTTTATTAAAACCCGCAGCATGAACAATCTTATCCAATTCTTGATATCGAGAAATCTCCTCTGACTCTTTAGTCATTTCGAAAGCTGAAAGTTCAGAAGAATCTTTTAATCGAAAATAAGTTTTGAATCGTTTTGACTTTTGAAACCGTTTAAATTTCTTTTCATCCGCAAAAAGATCGCTCTTTTTATAGCTTTTACTTTCTATCGATTTTCGATTTTTCTTGAAGCTTTCTGACAAGACAAAAGTCTCTAATTCATTAAATTCCTTTAATTCCTCTGATTTAGAAAAAGCTTTAAACTCTTCAAAGTCATTTTTCAATCCATCTCTTTTCTTTTCAAGACTAACAGTATCAGAAGCTTTACGAAGTTTGTATGCTAAAAAAAAGCCCATAGTGAATTTATTTTTTTTGATAAAAACGAGTTCCCAATTTAAATATTATTGGTTAATAATCAATAATCTATTTTTATGCTTTATTAAAAACAGATTTATTGCTTTACAAACTGATAAGTAATTTTACCCGTTTGTTGTTCAGGACTACTAGTACTAACATTAAATCTTGTCCTTTTTGAAGCCTGTAAAGCAGCATCATACAAACAATCATCTTGTACGCCCGATTCAGTTTCTAAAACCTTCGATTGAATAACTCTACCGGCTCTATTTACCACAATTCTAACCACAATTAATCCTTCTCCTTCGCATTTAAATACAGGAATAGGAAGATAAATTTTATGACGCCCCTCTAAACTGTAATATACACTACTTGGACCACTGTATTCGATACTTTCTAATGAATCCAAAAGCTTTTGTTTTTCCCTTGCCTCTTCTGCTGAAATACTATCTTTTTTAAATTCATTCAAATCACCAGAACCTTCTGCCGCATCATCAGAACCATATTGCTCCAAATCTTTTCGGATATCATCAATCATTTTATCCAAATTCTTTCTCGGGTCAGAATCGGACTTTTTAACGTTTTGGTTTACGGCTATCGAACGAAGAAGTTCGTCTACACTTTTACTTATTTCGGAATTTTTTTCTTCAATTGCTTCTTCAATTTTCTCTTGTTCCTCTTTTAAGAATTGCTCTGCCAGCTCTGGAGGGATGTCAATAAATATTTCCGTCTCCAAAAATTTTGTTTTCGTATTTAATTGAAAAGCCAGTAGCATAATTATAACGATCATATGGAAAGCTATAGTACCCATTACACCATATTTATTTCGCTTTAAGAAACCAATAAATTCAAGGTACAGGAATACGAAAAAGGCGAGCAAACCTTTAAATATATTCTTGAATATACTAACTATTGAATTCATTCTTTCTTCCTCTATTAATTTCGTTTTGCAATATTAACGATTCTAATACAAAATTATTAACAATTCTCGGGTATCCATAATATTATTGCAAAAGGTATCGCATAAAAAAAGCCGCTTAACTATTAAGTAAGCGACTTTTTTGAACTTTTATTATTGAATTTACTAAAACTTCCGTTCTTTTATTAAGTTTCCTTCGGCATCCCAAATGTACCAGGTTCCAATTTTGTCTCCTTCACTGTATTCCATCTCATATCTTTTAACACCATTATCGTCCCAGATATACCACTTTCCATGTTTCTTATTCCCTTTGTAATTTGCCTCAGCAATTTTTACAGATTTATCATTCCAAGTAACCCACATTCCATCCATTAAACCTGATACATAAGAACGAACTTCCTGAACCTCTTCGTTTTCAAAAAAGAGGGTAATTTTCCCATTCCGTTTTCCTTCTTCCAAGTTCATTTCAATTCTTTTGGTACCACTTTCATAAAATTCAGTATAGGTTCCCGTATAAAGATCTCCTGCAGTATTATAATACAATCCTTCAATTTCTTCAATTGCTTGTGAAAAGGAATGGTTCGTCAGCAGACAAAATAAAATGCCTAAAATTACGCTTACGTTTTTAATCATTACGCTTAATTAATCCTTTTTTAGTACCAAACGGATTACATTGTTTACTCCGCTTACATTTACATTTTTTAGCTTATTATCGGTATAAGAAATATAGTTCGATAATACATTGTAATTACCTGGAACTACATTGCTAATTTTAAAATTCCCATCGAAATCAGTATAAACTGTTTCATTAGAACCCTCGAAACGAATTGCAACACCCGCAAGAGTCTCTCCTGTTTCAGTATCTAAAACAACTCCAGATAAACTAGTGGTGTTAATTGTTGCCATTTCAACAGTTTCCATTTCTTTATCACCCTCAGGTGTTACTACTTTTATTGCCTTACTTTCAAGACCTAAAACAAGCAGTACTGCAAAAAGGAATACAAATTTTTTCATGATTTTAGTATTTTCGATTTTAATCTTGGCACTTCATATTATCATTTAATGAAGACCATTTTCTTCTCTCAATAATTAACTTAATTTTGTTACTTTAGTGATATAATGACTAGCCTAACAAGCTATCATTCTATTACACCAACAAAAATAGGGCAGGCTGCATTCATTTTGATTAGAAGAAACTTATCAAACTTTTAAATTAGCGTTAACTTTTTATTGAGGAAATATTACAAATCGAACAACGTGAGAAAAAAACATTCTATTTCAGCATGGTTCAGCGCATTCATAAATTTATTTTATCCACGTTTATGTGAATCATGCAACAATTACCTGTTTAAAAATGAGGTGTGTATTTGCACCAGATGTTTGTTCCATTTGCCAAAAACCGATTTTCATTTGGAAAAAAACAACCCTGTTTCCATATTGTTCTGGGGAAGAGTTAAAATTAAGTATGCAACATCCTATTATACCTTTAGCAAAGGAAGTCAATTTCAAAATCTGATTCACAAATTAAAATACCATAACAAGCAAGAAATTGGAATTGCACTGGGAAGGCATTTTGGAGAAAGTTTGAAAAATTCAAAATTTTTTAAAGACATTGATTTCATTATACCTGTACCACTTCATCCTAAAAAGGAAAAAATAAGAGGATATAATCAAGCTAATTTGGTAGCAATAGGACTAAGTAAATCAATGCAAAAACCTGTTCAAACAGCTAATTTGATTCGCTTGGTTCATACCGATTCGCAAACGAAGAAAAACAAACTAGAGCGCTGGCATAATGTAGAGAGTATCTTTGAACTTATTGATCCAACTTTATTGGTAAACAAACATATTTTATTGGTTGATGATGTTGTAACAACAGGTTCAACTCTTGAATCCTGTGCTCATGCAATATTAAAAGCAGAAGGAGCACAGGTTAGCATTGCAACATTGGCTTATGCCTAATCTACATCTACAAATTTGTATCCAACACCTTTTACCGTTTGGATAAAACGATCGCCAATTTTTTCTCGTAGTTTTCGAATATGAACATCAATTGTTCTATCGCCAACAATAATTTTTTCGCCCCAAATAGCAGCGTAAATTTCATCGCGAGTAAATACTTTTTGTGGACGAGAAACTAATAATATCAGCAATTCGAACTCTTTTCTTGGCAAAGAAAATTCACTCCCATTTTGAATGATCAAATAACGTTCTCTATCAATTGAAATGTTGCCAATTGTAATGATACTAGTAGATGGATTTGAATCATCACTTGATATGCGACCAGTTCTTTTTAAAAGTGCTTTTACGCGACTCAAAAATACCTTTGGCTTGATTGGCTTATTGATATAATCGTCTGCTCCAGCATCAAATCCAGCAATCTGCGAATAATCTTCACCTCTCGCTGTTAAAAAAGAAATCAAAACATCTGTAAAATCAGGAAGTGATCTTATTTTTTCGCAAGTTTCGATGCCATCCATTTCTGGCATCATTACATCCAAAATAATTAAATGAGGATGAAACTTTTTGGCTTTTTCTATCGCTTCTTTACCATTTCCTGCTGTTGATACTTGAAATCCTTCTTTCTTAAGATTGTAACTTAAAAATTCAAGAATATCAGGTTCATCGTCTACCAATAAAATTTTGTAATTATTACTTTCCATCTTACTATTGGTTATTTAGTATTTTTATTTCGATTTGTTTAATGTAAATGTAAAACTAGATCCTTCACCGTAATTACTACTTACATTAATGTTTTGATTGTGCCCATCAATAATATGCTTAACGATGGCAAGTCCCAATCCAGAGCCGCCCATATTTCTCGATCTACTTTTATCAACACGATAAAATCGTTCAAAAATTCTGGGTAAATTATCGGCTTCAATTCCAATACCATTATCTCGAACTTCAATCAATATGTTTTTATCCATGCTCATTACCTCGATATGGGTTGTTCCTTTGTCTTTGCCATACTTAATGGAGTTAACGATTAGGTTATTTAGTACCTGGAAAATTTCTTTTTTATCAGCATAAACAAAAATCGAATTGCTATCCTCTTGAGAAAAAATTAACTTAACACCTTGCTTTTTCGCACGCATTTCCTGCATTTCGAGTACCTCATTTATTAAATCGATAATGTTAAAGCGTTCGAAAATTAATTTAAGTTCTCCTGATTCCAATTTAGAAATCACTTCTAAATCTTTTACAATCGTAATCATTCGATTAATACTCTTCTCTGTTCGTTCCAAGTATGCACGGTTAATCGATTTATCTTCTAAACCACCATCTAATAAAGTAAGAATGTATCCTTGTATGTTGAAGATAGGAGTTTTTAATTCGTGAGAAACATTTCCAATAAACTCTTTTCGATATTTTTCTTGTTTCTTTAATTGAGAAACCAGTGAACCTCGTGTTTCACTCCATTCTTGTACCTCTTTTTCTACTTTTTCAAGTGCATCTGTATTTTGAACTTTATTCGACAATTCTTTATCGATGACCTGTGTATCATGAATTGTTTTGTAAAGCATCCTTATTTTAGAATACAAAAAACGATTTACCAGATATTTACTCATTGCATAAACTGAAGCACCAACAATTGCAGCAAACAAAAATAAATACCACACATTATAGGGCAAAAAAGCAATAAAACAGTATTGCAATACGATAAGTGCTATTACAAATATGCTCAGGTAAATATTAACTCTATTTGATGAAATCAATTTCATTTTAAAAATTCTTATTGGGTTTTCATTCTCAATTCTTCAATTTACAAGCTGTTTAACTACTTATAGAACTCAATTTATAGTTGAAAAGCACACCTTCTATTTGTTTAGCAAATATTTAAATAAAAGTAAGATAAAAATCAAAACCCATGTTAACTTTTCGTTAATCTTATTGTTATTCAGGACTTTGAATTTTAACAAAATCTTAATATTTAAGACACAAAAATAGAAAGTAGCATCAGAAAATTGATCCTTCAATTTTCTTTTAATATCAATTCTATTTTTTTCTAAAAAATCTTCATTATTTAAAAAATCGACTCCAAAAAACTTGTAAAATTAATGCAATATCATTGTAATGAAATCGAAACAAACAAAACCCTTAAATGCTCATTATGAAATCATTGAATAGGCATGATAGTTTCTTAAGTTAACTTTCTATTTAGGTTTTATTTACATACGAGTCATCATCTAACCTTTCCTTAACACAGGAGGAGTGTATTGGTAATTTTTACTTAAAACACCCTTATCATTCTGATCATATTTCTTCCCTAACATCGCAGTGTAAAAGAAAGAAAAAAACGTATTGACTTATTTATTGAAAATGATTAAACAAGTATTCCTAGTTTTAGTATTAACAATTTCTTCGATTGTTGTGTTTGCGCAAAAGGGAAGCGTAAGAGGAAATGTAAAAGACGGAAAAACCGGAGAAACCTTAATAGGAGCATCAGTTTACATTGATGGTACTACCATAGGTACAGTTACCGATTTTGATGGTAATTATACCTTACTAAACGTGCCAACGGGAAGTGTAACTGTTAAGTGTTCATTTATATCTTACGAAACATCATTAAAGGAAAACATTACGGTAAACGTGGGAAATTCTGTTTCCGTTGACTTTATAATGGGAGAATCAACTGTTGCTTTGGCAGATGTAAAAGTTGTAGCAAAAGCCAACAGAGAATCTGAAGTTGTTCTATTAATAGATCAGAAAAAATCAATTGGGATTAAACAATCCATTGGCGCACAAGAATTAGCAAGCCAGGGAGTTTCTGATGCAGCTACAGCAGCCTCAAAAATTTCAGGAGTTACTAAAAATGAAGGTTCTGGCGATGTTTACGTTCGTGGTTTAGGTGATCGATATTTGTCAACCACAATGAATGGCTTACCAATACCATCCGATGATGTTGAAAAGAAAAATATCGATCTGAATCTATTTTCGACAGAGCTTATTAAAAATGTTAGCATTAACAAAACCTATTCGGTTGAGAATTATGGAGATCTAACTTCAGGTAATATTGATATTGCATCAAAAACGTATAGCGACAAGCTAAGTATTGGCCTAAGTACAAAGGCAAATAGCAATGTAGTAAAAAATGGTATATTCGATAATTTTAAAACAACTCGAAACTACCATGATCAAACTTTAGGCTTTTCAAACAAATCGTACAACACAGTTAATGCAGTTACTAATCAATCCTGGAATACAAAAACAAGAAAGTTTCCTTTAGGATATGATTTTTCAGTTCTTGCTGGAAAGAAATTCAAACTGTTCGAAAAAGATTTATCTGTTTTCGCTACACTTTCAAACGAATCTGAATCTGCTTACTCTGATGGTGTATTTAAAAAGTATCGCTCGAATTTTTTAGACAATTCATTTACTGATGCTGAAACCTATAAAACAAAAATTAGCACTACCGGTTTATTAAACCTTAGTTACGATTTTAACCCTGAAAACAGCATTAGTCTAAATACTGTTTGGGTTCACAAAACATCTGATGAATTATATGAACAAGGCAGAAACGGTGAAGGATATGTGTTCGATCAGGATCCGCAAGAAGATGGTGCTTTTGTTAGAGATCAAAACACAAAAGAAACCAATTTGTTGATTAGCCAATTACTTGGATCGCATATAATTGGTGAAAAGAATAAGGTAAACTGGGCGGTTGGTTATAATAAAGTAACAGCAGATGAACCAAATCGTATTCGCAACGAGGTAAATATATTGGATGCAAATACAGTTCAATTTGCTCACGTTGGTGATTTCCAACAAAGAAAATCACAGCAAAATATCGAAGATTCTGAAATTAATGGATACCTAAAAGATGAGTTAAAGTTCATCGATCAGGATGACAAAAAATTGAAGTTAAATTTTGGTGGAAACTTCAGAATAAAAGAAAGAGATTTTAACTCTTTATTTATTGGAGTTAGAGCAAAAGGAGTTCAAGTAGCTTCAATTGATAATTTAAATGAAGCCTTGCTCAATACAAGCTTATACAATAACAACACATTAATTGTTCGTGAAAGAACACCAGATACTTACAATGCAAGTTTAGATGTTTATTCTGGCTATTTAAATGCTGATTTCCAACTGAAAAAGCTCTCAGGAAATGTAGGAGTTCGTTACGAAAAAGATGAGCTTGAAATTGATTGGGATGTGGCCAATTTTGTAGGAAGAATTGGTAATCTTTCAAATAAATACGATAATATTTTACCAGCCTTAAATTTAAAATATCAGTTAAGCGATAAAACTGCACTCCGACTAGCTGTAAGCAAAACAATTACGCTTCCTGAGTTTAAGGAATTAGCTCCATTCGAATACGTATCACCAACTGGTCGTGTAACAAAAGGTAATCCTGATTTAAATAATTCGGAAAATTATAATCTGGATATAAAGTGGGAAATGTTTCCAACTGCTAAACAGCTAATCTCAGCTTCCGCTTTCTATAAAATGATAAATGATCCTATCAATCTTGCTCTAACGAGAGGATCATCTGGAAACTTTATTTACGAAAATACTGGAGATAAAGCAGATGTATATGGTGTTGAATTGGAAACCAGATTTGCGCTAATAAAGCCTGATAATACAGAAATGCCGGAACTAAACGTGGTTTTAAATGCAAGCAAAATGTGGTTTAAGCAAGATCTTCTCGAAGATTATCAATACAATAACAAAACCGAAACCGATCTGCAAGGAGCTTCAGACTTGATCTTCAATGGAACTTTGAGTTTCTCAAACAATAAAGTAAATGAATTTCAAGCAGCCATTACAGGTAACTATTCATCAGATAAAATTTTTGCCTTAGGTGCACCTGAGGATAAAACCTATAGCGACACTTTTTTCAACAATGAAATTATTGAAAAAGGGTTTGTAACACTTGATATGGTAGTTAGCAAAAAACTATCAGATCGATTCTCTATTAAGCTTTCTGGTAAAAACTTACTGAATCCTGAAATTAAACAAACACAAGAAATTCAGCCGATTTCCGGAAATGCTTCAAACGAAATTATTAAGTCGTACAAAAAGGGCATCAGCCTTAGTTTGAGTCTTAAAATAAATTTGAATTAGAAAACTAAATAACTTTTTAATATTCCAAAATTGAAATTAAAATGAAAAAATTAACGATTAAAATCTTAGGTTTGGCAATCTTAGCAATGCCTTTTTTATCAAGTTGTTCCGATGATGATGACGATCCAGTTCCTACTCCAGTAGAAGAGGTAATTGAATTGTTACAAACAGGTCAAATGAAAGGTCAGCTTACAGAAGATTATACTCTTGATGCAAGCATGCAATACGACCTTACAGGTTCTTTTATTGTTCCTGATGGCTTAACTCTTACAATTCCTGCAGGTACAGAAATTATTGCTAATAATGGTGGTACCGATGTTTATATCGCAGTTTTAATGGGCGGTAAAATCAATATCAACGGTACTACATCTAGTCCGGTTGTAATGACATCGGCAAGCGGAAATGCCGGCGACTGGGGTGGATTAACCATTTGTGGTAAAGCTACAACTACTGCTGGTGCCGATTCAGAAGCTGAAGTTGGTGGTTTTATTTATGGTGGAACTGCAGATGCTGATAATTCAGGTACAATTAAAAACCTTGTAATTACAGGTACAGGTGCTCAAATTAACTCTGAGTCACAATACAATGGTGTTTCTTTCTACGCAGTAGGTTCAGGAACAACAGTTGAAAATGTAGCCGTAATTAACGGTGCTGATGATGGCGTTGAATTTTTCGGTGGAACTGTATCCGTAACGAACTTGTTCTTGCAAAATAACGAAGATGACGCTATCGACTGGACTGAAGGATGGAGCGGAACAATTACCAATGCATATGTCGAGCATACAATTGAAGATTTCTCAACTGTTGTTGAAGGTGATAAAGTAAATAACAATCCAAAAATTATCAACCTAACAGCTGTTTCAACAACTGGAGGAACTGCACTACAATTCAAAAAAGAATCTGGTGCTACAATTACAGGTTTATCATTAAGCGGATATGCCAAAAGTATCGATATGAAAGATGATGGTCCTTTGGCAAATGTTATTATCGAAGGTGTTGCTGCTGAAGTTGCCAACAGTTACAATACTGCTGCAACTGTTGATCCATCAAGCTGGACTTGGGTAGATGCTGAAGTTGCTGTTGTTGAAGAATTAGCTGGAAACGTAACTAGCGATGTTACTTTAGATGCTGCAAAAGCTTACCGTTTAACTAGCTCTTACATTGTACAAGATGGTGCTTCTTTAACAATTCCTGCAGGAACAAAAATTCACGCTGATGCAGGTGGAACAGAAGTTTATATTGCAGTATTAATGGGGGGAACAATCAATATCAATGGAACTTCTAATAATCCTGTTGTAATTGCTTCAGACCAAGGTATGCCTGGTGACTGGGGTGGATTAACAATTTGTGGAAAAGCAACGACAACTGCTGGCGCCAATTCTGAAGCTGAAGTTGGTGGATTTATTTACGGTGGAACAACTGATGATGATAACTCAGGATCAATACAGTATTTAGTAATTAAAGGAACTGGTGCTCAAATTAACTCAGAATCACAATACAATGGTGTTTCTCTTTACGCTGTAGGCTCAGGTACAACAATCGAAAATGTAGCCGTAATTAATGGTTCTGATGATGGTGTAGAATTTTTTGGTGGCACTGTTTCGGTAAGCAATCTTTACTTAGAAAACAACGAAGATGATTCTGTAGACTGGACTGAAGGTTGGAATGGTACAGTGACTGACACTTACATTTCTCACACAATCGCTGGATTTTCTACTGCTTTCGAAGGAGATAAAATAAACAACAATCCTAATTTTGTAAATGTAACAGCCATTTCTACTGTTGGAGGAACAGCTTTGCAATTTAAAAAAGAATCAGGTGCTACAATCACAGGTTTACACCTTGTAGGTTACGATGTTGATCTTGATATGAAGGATTCGGGTGCCTTATCAAACGTGCAAATTGCCGGTGCTGATGCCGACGCTACTTTACTAAGCAGTGAAACTAGCAAATATGAGTTAAACTCTGGTAAAGATGCTACAGCTCTTGACATCTCAGCTTGGTCTTGGATCGAAGCTGAATTATAGTCAAAACTTAAGGAGATATCAGAAAGGCAGATTCTAATGAATCTGCCTTTTGTTTTTATATTTTTGGTGTACCCTTATTCCAATCCTAATCCACTATGTAACCATGCATCTAATCCTCCATCCAGAGAACATACTTTTATTTTATATTTCTCATAGATCATTTTACCAGCATCTATACTGCGGTAACCTTCTTTACAATACAAAAGGTAAACTTTCGATTTTCCATGGGTATCTATTAAATGAAACAAGTCTTTGGAAGTTTGCGCCAAGTGAGCTCCTTTAATATGCCTCATTTTAAAATCTTTTCTACAACTCACATCAATAAGTACAGCATTTTCATTCAGTTGTAAGATCTGGTTAAATTGCTTCGGACCTATCACTTGAATGGTATCAGTTTGTGAATACACACTTGATGTACTCAACACAAAAAAGATTAGTAAAAAAGTATATATTGATTTCATTCCACTAAATATCTATGAGTTTCTAATCTATTAACGGTCAAATTTTTGATCTATTACTCATCCTCCACCCAAAAAAATTCAGACATTATATCATTTGATATAAAAACCCCTTCATCGCAAAGAATAAGCGAGTTCCCATCTTGTCGAACATGATTAGATATTATGTATTTTTCAGCCTTCGCAAGGCAATGATTATACAATTGATCGCCAAAGTCTTTGCGAACCGTTTCCAAGTCCATTCCCCAATAAGTACGTAAAGAAGTTAAGACAAAATCATTAAAACGATCGTAAAAACTCAAATGTTCCTTCTCTGAAAATTCAGCTTCCTCTTTAATTGCTTTTATATACTTGTAATTATGGGCAATATTCCACTCTCTCTCCTTTAAATTAAAAGAATGCGCCGATGGTCCAATTCCCAAGTATTTCTCTTGTTTCCAATAACTTGAATTGTGTTTTGAAATAAATCCTTCTTTAGAAAAATTAGAAATCTCATAATGATGAAATCCATTTTCTCGTGCTTTGTCTATCAAGTATTTAAATTGTTCAAAACTCTGTTCTTCATCCAACTCTACCAATTGTCCTTTTTCCAATTTTTTGGTGAAAATGGTGTTCGGATCGAACATTAAATGATAAGAAGAGATGTGTTGAATATCCAATTCAAAAACCAAGTCTAAATTCTCTATCCATTTCTCCATACTTAAGCCTGGAACCCCGTAAATCTGGTCAACAGAGATATTATCAAAGCCAAACTCCTGAGCCCTGCGAATAGCCTCAAACGCCTCTTTTCCAGTATGCCTTCGATTCATCAAAATCAAATCTTCATCATGAAAAGACTGAATTCCAACACTAAGTCGGTTTACAGGAGTATTTTGCAAAGCTCTTAAATAAGTTTCGCTTAAATCATCTGGATTAGCTTCTAAGGTAATTTCAGCATCCGAGTCAATGGTAAAGTATTTGGCCACTTCATCAATCAAAGATTCAATTTCATGTGGCTGATAAATAGAAGGTGTTCCGCCACCAAAGTAAATAGTAGCAACTGATTCCTTACCCAAATAATCTTTTTTGTATTTTAATTCCTTTTTAAAACACTCAAACATATCGTCTTTTGCCTGTAAAGAAATACTCTTGTGAAAAGCACAGTAGTGGCAAAGTTGTTTGCAAAATGGAATGTGAAAATATACTCCCGACATATCTATCTATTTTTCTGCAAGGTAAATTCATTTCGTTTATTTTCCATCTTGAAATCAGAATAAATAAAATTCTTTCTATCTTTTACTACTGGCTTAGTGAGGACAAATTAAAAAGCGTGCAACAGTTTCCTTCTTTAATCGTCTTTTCTTTAAACAACCTAAGCTTAAAGTGTAATTAAAAGTGACTGATATGAAATTAATTCGAAAAATAAGTTCAACATTATTACTTGTATTCATCAGCTTTTTATTCGTGCTACCTGCACAGGCAGATGGGATAAAAGGAAATGGAAATGTACAATCTGAAGAGAGAGAAGTAAGCAGTTTTGAAACCATTAAAGTAAATGGAGCATTTACAATTTACCTTTCTCAGGATGATGATTACAGCCTTAAGGTAGTTGCAGATGAAAATTTATTAGACATTATTAAAACCAAAGTAAAAGGTGATGTTCTTTACATCTCAACCGAGAAAAGCATCTACAAATCGAAAGAAATGAAATTGTATATCGGCTTTAAACACCTTAGCGGATTAAAAGCCAACGGTGCTATTTCTTTAAAAAGTGATCAAATGCTTCGTTTTGATGAACTCGATATAGAAATTAATGGGGCTTCTTCTGCAGAACTAAAACTTACTGCTAATCGATTATCTATTAATAACAGCGGTGCATCTACCATAAAATTAGCAGGTAAATGTGAAGAAGTTTCTATCGATATTTCGGGTGCTGGGAGTGTAAGTGCATACGATTTGATAGCCAAAAAAGGGAGTATCGATATAAGTGGAGTTGGCAGCGGAAAAGTTTGTGTAAAAGATGATCTTAGAGTAAATATTTCGGGCATTGGATCGGTAAAATACAAAGGAGAACCTAAAATTACCAGTGACATTTCTTTCCTTGGAAGTTTGAAAAAGTACTAATAAATGAAATTATATAATTAAGTAAAAGGGATCATTTAGATCCCTTTTTTTTATAGCCTATAATTGCATTCGAAACTGCTCTTGGTTCAGGCGGTAAGGAGTAAATATTTCGTTCGTACTGAGAATTGTAAGGTGAAATATTAAGTGTTTCCCCATTTACAACTAAGGTTGAACTTCCTCCTGGGTCGAATCCCATGGCTTTCTGCATGCCATTTTGCAATAGGATATCTGCCATATCATGATGTCTAGCTCCTACTGATTCGCGAATTCTACCATTAATAGTTAAAACACTCAAATCCCCTTTTGTATCAATTCCTACGGCAATCTTAGGTCCACGCATATCCGTAAAATCCAAACGAGCGGCTTGTGTTTTTATCGAATTACTTGTTTTCCAACCTTCCATTTCCATATCAATACATTGCTCACCATTCTCTAATAACATTGGTCCTGCTTCAACAGCATGAAAAATATGCTCCAATCCATTTACATGGATTTTTAGTTTGGTATCAACTTCTGGTAGCTTCTTTTTTAGAATGCTGTTGGGTATTGACAGAGTCAAACCAACCGGTATTTGACAAACTGATTCTTGATCTTTTATTACTTCTTTAACGGTATTTCCAGCCAAACGAATCAAAATACAATTTGCAGCGGGAATTGTTTCTTCACCATACATTAAATCAAAATAGCAACAATTATCCTCGTCCCAATTGTTGTAGTTTTCACTCGAAAACTCGTATTCAATTCCTTCAATTGTTACTTTCAATCCAGATTTACAATTTACTCTTTGCAGATCGATCTGACCATCTTTTGTAATCAACAAAGCTGGCTTATTAAATAAGGGTGCACTCAACAATTCACCATCAGATATTAATAAACCAAGCGGTGATCCAATATACGATTCTGGTAATCCTAGCTTACCAACCAACTCTGGATTTAAGATATAACCACCGTTCCAAGCAATTTTTGCCTCTGCTTGATTTTCCAATTCAAAATCCTTCACAAAGTCAACTACCGTTTTTGTTTTTGGGGAACTAATGGCTGCAAATTCCCAATCTTTAGAATCTAAATTTGCCTTAGCCATAACCCCATTCCATGGATTACCATCTTCATAAATTCCAGTAACAAAAGAATAATTGACTTCCTTATTCTCCTTTTCATTTGAGGAAAGCTTATTCAAAACCAATTTTAGTGGCGACCCACTTGTAAGAGCATCTTCTTTTATTGTTTCAAAAACTTTATCTTCTCCATACTTTTCACAAAGTGATTTAAAAAGCTGTGAATGCAATAAGTCTGAAAAATCTTTCGATGTTTGAATTGGAGTTGGGTAGGCCAAGGTAGTTCTTACCCCAGCTGGCACATACTGAATGTATCCTGTTTCATTCGGAATTCCCATTATATTGGCTGCCAAATCTGTTGTTACCATACCAATATGAAAACGATCAATATTCAAAATATCGGTCATAAAAGTGGCATTCCTTCTATTGGAAATCAGATATCCTCCTTGTTCCATTACTTCTCGTAAAACAGCTATTGCTTTCTCTCCCATTTGTGGAATATGAATCCCTAATGTTAAAGACTCATTTGTAATTACTTGAAGAATATCATGATCATAGAGTAATTTCAATTCTTCATCAAATCCACTCTCAATAAAATTCTTAATATCTCTTTTAGTTGTCCAATTAGTAAGGGCTGTTTTAGGAGCAAAAACATAAATATTTGCAATTTTTTTATTTTCAATTACTTCTAAAGTAATTGGTTCGTGCATAGCAATTCCAAATCTATTTTTAATTGAATTCAGCACAAAATACTCCAATTCATACTTCACATATTTACCTGGAAAATATGCCATTGGAACATTCTCTTTCAATTTTTCAAATAAAAATTTTCGATCGTCAATGGCTATTTCAGAACATGAGGTTAATTGCGATAAAGCCAAGTTTCTATCTAAAAAGAAACGAGATGCTCCATTCACTTTACGCCCAATCTTCTCTGTTAAGATTTCCGATTGCAAAACGTTAACCATACCAGACAATTCCTGATGTGTTAAATCGTGAAATGCATAATGATTCTTATTCCTATGACGATAAGTAAAGGAATGATCGTGCCTAATATCCAATTCATTTTTACGAATCAAAAACAAATTATCTACTGCATTATAAAAGTCATGAACGATTTCTTCACTTAAGCTATCTCTTTTCGGATGTTCTAAAATTTGCTTTCGCGCAAAGTAGAAAGTGAATCCTTTTATTTCTTGCTCCTCTTTCCGAAACGCACTTGGATCTATTAAAGATTTCAAATAAAGCATTAAACCCAATCGTCCATAACCAGGTAAATAATGCCTGTTTTTTGTATTCAGTAAAGCTTCGGTATCCGCATTTTTGAAGTTCAGTTTTTCAGTAAAATCATCAAACAAAACTTCCACACTAGTTAGATTTTCCGTATTCGACTTTAATTGATAATGTAGCTTTTCCAAAATGATATTAATACTCAAATCGAGGGAGCTAAAACTATAGCGCTTTGCTAAAACATCCTTATTGTGTCTAACATGCTTATGATGAAGATGCGGAAAAAACACTTTCTCAATCACCTCTTGAACATGAGAATCATTAATTTTCTGACCTTCAAATTCAATTACCCGTAAGCGTTCATTTTCTGGTAAATGTTCACCTATTACTTCTGAATAAACATTTTCTGGTTGATACCTTCTGCAGAAAATTGGAATACCTGCTGCGGCCGATTCAATAATAGGCAAGCCTCTTCCTTCTGTTTTCGATGGCAAAAGAACCAAAGATGAAATACTATACAATTCTGGAATTCCAATCGGATTTTCAAAATGGTCTTTAAAGCGCTTTTTATCCATTTCACTAAACAAGAATCCGAGGTATATTCTTTTCCTAAATTCAATATCGATAGATTCTAATAAGGCTTCAAAACGCTGTACTAATTTCACGTAGTAAGGATATTGCCCTGAAGGAATAGGTCCTGTTACTAAAATGGTAATCTTTAAATCATCCGACTCACGAACCTTAGTTTGCAGACTTTTCACTTCGAACATTTTCCTAATTAATTCGAAATTTATTTCAATTCGCTTTCTAGAAACAACTCGTGTTGGTTGCAAAAAAATGATATTTTCCGAAAGAAATTTATGCATTGCTTTCGTCTTGTACCCTATATAAATTGGTTCTGGATTTTTCCGATTGACCAATTTATAATCCAATACATCTTTAACGGAATAGCTAATTAATGCATCCTCATTATATCTACTCAGCATTTTTTCCATCTGATACATGGAGTTTATTCTGCTGCGTTTATTAATATTTGAATAATCTCTTATTTCTACAGCTGTTCCAATTTCAGTAACATTAGCTGGGTTGTGTCCATTCTTATATATTAGATGTTCACTTTGCTTCCTATTGATATTTACATTCATCCACGAACGAGATTCCCATGGATATAATACTTCTATTATTGAAAAAACCTCTCCTAAATGTGAATTCATAAAAAAGAAATCACGTGGTCCTTTTTTTAATCCCTTTACTTCTTTATCTATTTCGGAATTACCACCTTCCCAATAAAAATCATGATTGTTATTAATTACAGGAATACCCATAAATTCCGAAACCAAAACATTTGCCAAGGCCAGAGAAACGTTCCCAGGATTAGAACAGGCATTGATTAGATATAACATTCCAATGTCATTCTCCTCAATGTATTTTCCTAACTTTTCACAAATCAATAATGTTTGAGACCAAAACTTAATAATCAGTTCATTATACTTCTTACTTCCTCTTTCCAATTTTGTAAAAAAGAAATCTTTATACAAAGTCCAATCATCAAACCCTTGTATTTCCTCTATCGTAAATGTTTTTGTTTTTGAATCAACCAGTTTATCTGACTCTGGATAAAACTTCCCTGAAATATAGTGTACAGGAAGATTCTTAGCAATGTTATTTCGAAAAGCTTTAGCATACTTTTCTATTTCAATACTAACACCATCAATTGAAAAATAAAAGGTAA
This sequence comes from Labilibaculum sp., assembly GCA_016342745.1. Lineage (GTDB taxonomy): Bacteria > Bacteroidota > Bacteroidia > Bacteroidales > Marinifilaceae > Paralabilibaculum > Paralabilibaculum antarcticum. Next base: position 5,910 of record JAEINT010000002.1, on the reverse strand, counting down.
TAAAGGCTATTCCTTTTGTATTAAGCTTAGATTTAAAGCTAGTAAATGATTGATTGAATTCAACTACTGGTGTATGTTTATTCTCCTTAAATCGATCAATAAATAAACCTAGATCGAACCAGGTTTTTATTTTTTCATTACTCAAAATATGCATCATTTCAGCAGTAGAATTCCTCATAAATCACTTCAATTAGTTTAACAATATTTGTTTAACTAATAATTTACGAAAAACTCCATTACTGATCAAAATAAATGACCACTCATTTAAAATTTAGGGGATAATTAAACAATATGAAAAATGCTTATTACCTTTGGTTGTCATTAAATTTTCACAAATGAAATCAAAACTATTTTGGCGCAATATTCTTTGGGCTATCATCATATTTATTCTTTGTTCAATTCCTGGAGATGATCTTCCAAAAACATCAATGGTAAGCATTCCTCATTTCGATAAGTTTGTTCATTTTGGAATGTTCTTCATAATGGGAATCTTTTTAATTGCTGAAATACGTTATCAAACTAAATTTAAGAAGCCAATCAGAGTTGGTATCGCACTTAGTTTAATCGCAATTTATGGAGGTTTTATTGAATACCTACAGCAAAACTTTTTTACAAATAGGAGTGGAGACTTTTTGGATTTGTTAGCTGATGTTATAGGAGGTTTGTTAGCAATCCTATTATATCCTTGGATAAAAAAACAAAAGGACTTGCTGTTAAACCGCAAGCCCTTTAATCAAATATCTTTTCTAAAGAAAATTCTATAAACTGATGTACTCAGATGTATTTTCCATTTCATCTATTAATTGTCCAATCGTTTTACCGTTAAACAAATCGTAAATCGTTTTACGAATACTACCAAACTGGTTGTGTACCGGACAAGGAGGACGTTTGTTTGTATCTGTTTTACATGGTCTCATACCAATTAAACAATTCTCAAACATATCCAAACCATCCACAATTTCAACAATATTCATCAATGTAATTTCAGTTGGTTTTTTCCCCATACCAAAACCACCGTGAGGTCCTTTTGTAGAAGTTAGTAATTTTTGTCTAGCTAAGCTTTGCAATATTTTCCCCAAAAATGGTGTTGGAATTTCTAGATCTTCAGAAATCTTTTTAATTCCTATTTTAGTTCCTTCTTTGGCGTTCAACGATAAATAAATAACAGAACGAATTGCATATTTACAGGTATTCGATAACATTCTTTTCTTTTTATTTTACTCCACATTCATCTAACAATCAGGACAAATATAATAATATTTACCCCTAATAAAGCATCTTTAATTCTTTTAATCCTTATTTAGATTCTGTTTATCAAAACAAAAAAGAAGTTATTTAACCGCAATTTTATCTACTCTGTTCTGATGTCTACCACCCTCAAAATCAGTAGATAAAAATATGCTTGCTATTTTTTCAACTTCTTCGAAAGAAATAAAACGAGCAGGTATTCCACATACATTTGCATCATTATGCAATCTTGCCAATTCAGCAATTTCAGCATTCCAACACAAAGCTGCACGAATTTCTTGATGTTTATTAGCAGTCATTGTAATACCATTTCCACTTCCGCAAAGCGTAAATCCGTATTTAAATTTACCGGCAGCTACAGCTTCAGCTAAAGGATGTGCCGTATCAGGATAATCCATACTGTCTTCCGAATCGCATCCAAAATCCATTATTTCATATCCTCTTTCTTTTAATAATTCACCCAGTTTATTCTTAAATTGAAAACCTGCATGATCCGAAGCAATAGCTACTTTAATTTTATTCATTTCTAATTTAATTATCAGAATCAGGTAAATAAGAACAATATTGTTCTTGCCTTAATTCTACATTTTTCACATTAAAATATTCATTGTTTAAGACCACAAAACTACGTAAAATAACTTAGTAGATTCAAAAAAAAATGACTCACTGAAGTTTTCCTGATATTCACATTAACCTAATCTTCAAAAATACAGTAAATCTGGACCTTACACGATCATTTACACTTTATAAACAATGTTATTCACATTCCGTTAACATACTGTTGATTTTTCCTTACTAAATATTCTAATCTTTTCTTTGGAACATATGATTTCTTGTCTGTATAGAAAAAAAACATACTCGCACCAACTTTATTTTTCAATTCTAGAATCCAATATCTCAACATGTTTTCAACAGTGTGTTAATATCAATAATAACATTTTTCATCAACAGCTACACTTATTAACAACATGTTAATATCGTTGTTATTTAATTGTGTTTCAATAGGCCTAAATTAACAATGCCTGTTAACTTCGTGTTATTAGACTAAATTTTAAGAAAAAAACAATAAAACAACAGATCTCTTACCAACACTATTAACAGGATATTATAATCATCTTATTCTTTTAGAAATTTAAAAAAAACAAATAATAATATAAAGGGTGTTAATAGTAGTTCAAATATGAATTGAAGTTTGTTTTTAGATTTGACGATAAGTTCACTTGATTAATTAATCTTTGCTATGATTTTCTTATCTTGCATTCCATTGAAAAATCCACAAAAGAAAGTATGAGCTGGGAGACAAAAAACTATTCCATTTTACTCGTTGAAGATAACAAGCTAAATCAAACTGTAGTTAAATTTACATTGAAGCGATATGGATATTTAATTGATGTTGCAAATAATGGTTTTGAAGCAATAGAGAAATTTAAGAATGGAAAATACGATTTTATTTTGATGGATATCATGATGCCAGAAATGGATGGATTAGAAGCCACAAAAGAAATTAGAAAATTAGAATCAGAGGAGCAGATTCCGATCATTGCTTTAACAGCAGATATCATGATTGCTAATGAAGAAAAATGTCTTAAAAATGGAATGAATGCTCATATTACGAAACCTTTCGAAATTGAAAGTTTGTTTAAAGTGCTAAAAAGTCTAGATCTTTAAATAAATTTGCAGCTTTAATTTTCAGAACTGGATTTTCAGACTATTCAAAAAATCATCCTATTTCTGTTTGCTTTTATTCAAATTACCAGAATGAATTATTGGTAGTAAAAAAAAAAATGCTTCGAATGGAAGATCACCTTGATATCAGAGACAATAATTTTTCAGACAACGAAAAAGAATATGAGAAGAAGCTAAGACCTCTTGAGTTTGATGATTTTCGTGGTCAGAAAAAAACAGTGGAAAATCTTTCTGTTTTTGTTGAAGCTGCTAAAATGAGAGAAGAAGCATTGGATCATGTTTTGTTACACGGACCTCCAGGTTTAGGAAAAACAACTTTGTCAAATATTCTAGCTAACGAATTGGGAGTAGGATTGAAAATTACCTCTGGTCCAGTAATGGATAAACCAGGTGACCTTGCTGGTCTTTTAACAAACCTAGAAGTTAACGATGTGTTGTTTATTGACGAAATTCATCGTTTAAGTCCGATTGTAGAGGAGTATTTATACTCAGCGATGGAAGACTTCAAGATCGATATAATGATCGATAAGGGGCCCGCTGCACGATCCATTCAATTAGAATTAAATCCTTTTACTTTAATTGGTGCTACAACACGTTCTGGTTTATTAACTTCACCATTACGTGCTCGATTTGGAATCAATTGTCATTTAGAATATTACGACTTACCAGTACTAACAAAAATTGTAGAACGTTCAGCAAAAATTTTGGATGTTGAAATTTCTCATGAAGCTGCAGGAGAAATTGCTTCTCGTAGTAGAGGAACTCCACGTATTGTTAATGCACTTTTGAGAAGAGTTCGTGATTTTGCTCAAGTAAAAGGAACTGGAAATATTGATTTAGAAATTACAAAATTTTCTTTGGAGGCATTGAATATCGATAAACACGGTTTAGATGAAATGGACAATCGAATTTTAAATACCGTAATTGATAAATTTAATGGAGGACCAGTTGGAATTTCTACGATAGCAACTGCAGTTGGAGAGGATAGTGGAACAATAGAAGAAGTTTACGAGCCATTTCTCATTAAGGAAGGATTTATTAAACGAACTCCAAGAGGAAGAGAAGTAACACCACTCGCGTATTCTCATCTCGGGAAATCCAGTTTTAACGACCCAGAATTACTTTTTTAAGATTACTATGACTAAAATATTATCAGCACTTTATACCATCGCAACAGTATTAATTATTGTTGGAGCTCTATTTATTTTACAAAATGAAACTTATGGTCTTTTCGTTTTATGCTCAGGACTTGTTTTAAATATAGTTTATCGATTTACAACTTTGGATTATGCTCGTGTAAAATCTTTAAAAATTCTGGAAGTTTTTCGCTTGGCTAATATTTTTTTGATGATAGTTGCCTGCTTAAGTTTTATGATTGGTTCGGATCAAAAATTCAATTTCTTAATAATTAGTATTGTTTTAGATCTTTTGCTCAACTTGAAAGAAATCTCATTCAAAACAAAATAGAAAAAGGAGCTTGTGACCAGCAAGCTCCTTTTATATTAACCTAGTAATTTACCTAAATAGCAATATTCTTTTTAATAGTAGATAAAGAATATATATCGTTTATATTTCGTTTTAAAATTGTTTCTATTTTTTCTTTGAGTACAACGTTTGCTTCCGAATATTTTAATGGTATTGTAAAATAAAAGATAGAACCTTGTCCTGGATGTGAATCAATAAATAGTTTTCCACCTAAAAATTTCACATTCTCTTTACACAAACTCAAGCCTAAACCAGCTCCAGAGTATACTCGAGTGTAAGAGTTATCCACCTGAGTGAATTTATTAAATATTTTTTCTTGTTCTGCTTTGCTAATTCCAGGACCAGTATCTTTTACGTAGAAAAGAATGTTGTTTCTATCCTGTATTGCACAACCAAAATCAATCTCACCTTTTTCGGTGAACTTAACAGCATTTTCTAGAAGATAAGATAATACATTTGTTAGTTTTTCAAGATCAGAAAAGATTTTGATCTCTTGAATATCTTCTGTAAAATTAAGAATGAGCCTTTTTTGTGACTCACTAATATTTTGTCCAAAAATAGAATACAGTTTTATGAATAAGGTGTGAATGGTGATTTCTGATTCTTGGAATTCCATTGCTCCACTTTCTAATTGGGAAAGTTCTAGTATTCTATTGAAAAGATCTAATAGTTCTTTACTACTAGCATTTAAAATATGAGTAAATTCATTTCTATCATCTTTAGAAAGGGAATCGTCTCGCAATAATTCTGAAGCACCAATAATTGCATTCATCGGCGTACGAATCTCATGTGACATGTTTGCTAAAAAGGAATTTTTAAGCTCTTCTGCTTTTGCAGTTTTTGCTTTTTCCTCTAGAAGCAGTTTTTCCAGTTCTTTATATGTAGGACGTTTCTCCATGCAAATGAATTTGGTCTTAATAATAGAGTTTAATTAGTATTCTGTTTTCACACTACTAAAAACAAAGTGAACTAATTTTATTAGTATAATTTTTTATAGGAAATTGGTATTGGGTTTATTTAGACAAGACAATCGTCACAAATCGACACGTCATTCATTTCATTTTCACCACCAGTTAGGAGGTTCATTTCTTGTGTGGATATTTCTTCAAATTTAGGCATGGGCTCAGTAAATATAAAAAAGACTACTGACTTTATCAAAATAATTGAAGAACGATTCTTTTTGTTTTAAACTAAACAGTCTTCACAAATTGATACGTCAGACATTTCGTTCTCACCACCTTTAATATTTTGTAATTCTTCTTGCGATACTATTTCAAAATTTTTCATGCTATTTGGTCTTATTGGTCAATACTAGGTTTCTTAGGAAATTTGGAATTGGTCACTTTTTGGTCATTAAACTAAACAGTCGTCACAAACACACACGTCATTCATTTCGTTTTCACCACCTTTAATGTTTTGTAATTCTTCTTGCGATACTATTTCAAAATTTTTCATGCTATTTGGTCTTATTGGTCAATACTAGGTTTCTTA
>JAEINT010000030.1 GCA_016342745.1 Labilibaculum sp. | reverse complement strand
TAAGCCCGTTAGCGCCGATGGTACTGCAGAAATGTGGGAGAGTAGGTCGACGCCAACTTTTAAAGAGTCTTATTCCATACGGAGTAAGACTCTTTTTTTTTGCTGTAAACTCTGGTGTTGGAATGTGCACCGTACTATTTTTAAAGGAATTATTTACTTAGGAGAGTCGAACGGAGTATCGATCTGCAACAGACGAAAACCACTAGCATGAATGTTCTCTATTATAATGCTGGGATCAGACTTTAAATACTTTCTGAGCTTAGTAATATACACATCCATACTTCGTGTTGTGTAGAAGTTATCATCGCCCCAAATCTCTTGTAAGGCTTTTTCTCTTGGTGGTATCTTATTTTGTTACCAAAGGTGCACTAAATTAGAATATAAATCTGTTGATGATGATCAGTAAGCTGCTCCCACAAGAATCCTATTGCGTGGCTTTTACATCACAGCAATCACATTTTCTAATATTCATTTTTCTCCTCTGTAATCTTTAGCACTGGTATATATGTATTCTTCTAGGTAGGTTAGAAGATCTTCATCAACAGGGTTGTAATGGATGTAATTTATCTTTTCATCACTAACTAGACATTTATGCCAAGCTGTATTTGTTGTTTATCAGTTATTACCACACGAAAATATTGCATCGAATTTTGTTTCGTGTTGTAGCATGTTTTTAGCCATATTCCTATTTACATTAGGTTACCACTTTCCAATTCTTTCTCTTTCTTCCTGCTGTTCTGCTGTGGCCTCTGGTGTTGCTATTTGACTACGGTACAATGGTTTTTTAAACTTTCCCTTTTTGCGACGCTCGAAATCTTTTTCGCGGTAGGCATCCAAATCTGTATGTGGAGGTAATGGTCTATTTTTATCCATATACCAAGTAATTAAAGACAAATCGGTATAACAATCTACTCCCCCAAAAGGAAATTGAAGCGTACTCCCAGCTTTATCTGGCCTGACAATGACTAACTGATAAGCACCAATTGCATTAGAACCTCCTGATGTATACGAGAATTTAATTTTATCGAAAGGCATTGTTATGTTCTTTTTCCACATAAAACCAGGGAAAGTTATAGTTCCATTTAAACGAGCAAAAATCACTTCCTTCTTAGGCATAGTAAAATAATATATTATTACAGCCACAAAACTAAGCCAAGCTCCTATATATATATACACATCAGGAGATTTACCAAAACTTCCGTCTTTTATTGAAAAGTACGTAATAAGAATAATAACAAATAAAATTGTACCCCCAAAGGCAAACGGAGCAATATGTGCATCCGCAGGCACTTTAACAAACTCATCTGAAACATACTTGAACCCTAATTTTTCACCATAACTTTTAATAATTTCCTTTTGCAACCAACTTTGTGGCCCTTTATCGCCTATTTTTTTTATTCCAGTATATTGGGTGTGGGTTACTTTGCGATATAACGGATCTTTTTCTTTTTCAGCCATATTTTTATTTGCATTAGATTACCACTTTCCAATTCTTTCTCTTTCTTCCTGCTGTTCTGCTGTGGCCTCTGGTGTTGCTATTTGACTGCGGTACAATGGTTTTTTAAACTTTCCCTTTTTGCGACGCTCGAAATCTTTTTCTCGGTAGGCATCTAAATCTTCAGCAGGAGGTAATGGACGATTCCTATCCATGTACCATGTTAAGTAGGCTAAATCTTGATAGCAATCAATACCGGGAAAAGGAAATCCTAGAGTTGAACCTGCCTTATCTGGTCTAATAATAACTAATCGGTATGCTCCTATAAAATTCGGACCTCCTGATGTGTAGGAAAACTTGATTTTATCGAAAGGCATAGTAATGTTCTTTTTCCACATAAAACCTGGAAAAGTTATGGTACCATCCATTCTGTTTAGTATTATTTCTTTTTTTGGCATTGTGAAATAATAATAAATAATAAATAATAGTATTAATATGCTTATTGATAATGTGTAATAAATAAATTCATTACCAGATCCATCAATTTCATCATTAGTAAAAAGAATGTACAATGATAATAAAACAAATAATGAAGCTACTCCTCCAAAAATTAATGGAGCTATATAGGCTTGTGCAGAAGATTCAACAAATTCGTCTGTTACAGTTTTATCACCCATTTTACCTTTATAAAAATACTTATCCAAAGGAACAATCACTTTTTGTAACCAACTTTGTGGTCCTTTATCACCTATTTTTTTTATTCCAGTATATTCGGAATGGGTTACTTTGCGATATAATGGATCTTTATTGTTCTTAGAATTCTTTTTCACTACCATATTTCGTTCCCTTTTAACTCATTTATTGTTCCAATTCTTATTTTTTCGGTTTGTTTGGTTCCTAAAATAGGAGTTAATGTTCCTAAGTCAGCTATGGTTCCGAGATATCTTTTTTGATTCTCATTTTTAAAAAATGGAAAAGATGTATCTTTATTGTTAATGCGAACTGCAAATAATATATCGCTGAATTCGGTCACCTGATCTCTATATATTGTAGGTATGCTTAATTTTATTTTCAAACTATTGGTTTGCTCTTGATTTATGTCGATTTCAAGCATTTTACTTGTTGAAATTTTCTTTGATAAAATTTCCATTGACTGACCCTTTTTAAATCCTTTAGGATATAAAAATGCCTTGGTTTCCACTTTACTATCTACTTCTAAAAATTGCATAAACTGCATAGTCACATCAAAACTATAATATTTTATTGTACTACTAGTGGAGGCACCAATGCTTGAGTACGATGTATAAGATGTCATTTTTGAATCTATGGGAACAAATAGCATTTCGGTACAAACTAACAAATCCCATAAGCGCACTTGCGCATCGTCGGGATTCATTATTGTATCTATATCTTTTTGTTTAGGAGATTCGCCCATTAACTTTTTTTTGTTCCCCAATATATATGCTGCATAGGTACCTGGTAATTGGCCTTCTTTTTTAGCTAACGCTAATTGATCGCACAATAAAAAGTGTTTAAAATAGTATTCCAAATCGGTATCAGTTAATACATTGGCAAGTACAACTAATCCTAAGCCTACTCCAGCCGCAATTAAACCAATAGGTCCAGCAAATGCCATACCACTGCAAAAAGTTACCATAACCGTAGATACACCATAAGCCACTCCAGCTCCTGCCCAAGCCACTCCAGCATCAACATCCAAATTACCAAAAGCATCTACCGAATCCCAAACGCACATGGCTGAAGTGGCAAATCCTCCTATAGCTCCAAATACGTTACTTGCTCTAAATAACCCTTTCATTCCTATCTTCCTGACTCCTCTAGCTGTCAACCTTGACATTTGCACATTTAATATGGCTTCTGTTAAGTCAGCAGCTACACCAATTGTATTTGCTCCTGTTTTTAACTTTTCAATATTGTTATGTGCCTTTCCAAACTCAGTAACTGCATTATACATGTTTAACATTTGCAAACCAGCAATACCTGTAGTAAAAGTTTTGCTGTTTAATATTTTAGCGGCTTTTTGGTTGAGTTTATTGACTTGTACATCTCGTTGCGATAATTCTACATCGTACTCAATAGGCATGGAAATCATTTTGTTATTTCCATCAATTTCTACATGCACTTCTGGAGAATCTTTATATATCCTTAACCAATCTTTTCGTCCGGCATAAGGAGCTACTTTTACATATGTTTTTAGTGTTTCTCCGGTTACACCGAAAGCATCTAGCTGCATATACATTTCGCTTTTACGTAGTAAATATATGGGGTTACCTCTGTATTTGTATTTGGTTTGTAGCTTCTTAACAACAAATTCTTTTATTTCCTTTAAGCTTCGCAAGCTTTTACCATCTATTACTTTAAGATCAAAGGCTTTTTTTGTCATAAAGCCTAACATAGCATTTCCAAAACCAGCCATTTTAACTTCCGTGCCTAATCGTTCTTCCCAAGTATGTTCCAGATTTAAATCTGAAGACATTAAAGCATGTAATGGATCCATATTTTGGTAACCTACGGTTTGGCTTTTGATGCCAGTTTGGGTAACATCCGAGTGAACTGATTTTTCATCAATTAATTCATAGATCCATTTTTTTATTTTATCATCTTTTTTCCTGTCTTTTTTAAGTAAAAGATGATTATCTATATCGTATGGACTAACAAACAAGTTTTCGAAAATTACAGCAAGACCTGACATTCCATCTAGTTTTAATGCTTCGATGTTGTGTAAGTAGTCATCTAATATCTTTTTGCAATATGGGGAATTAAGAAACTTTGCTAATGTACTTCTTAAAATTAATACTTGCTTCCGAAGTTCCTGTCTTTCTAGTACGCCGAGTATTCCTTCTACTTTTTCTCTATCAAGACCATGGCCTATAAATCCAGGACTGATCCTATTTGGCATTGCTTGTTGTCTCGCATTTATGGTTTGTGCTTTTCCATACCATTCACTTCGTGTAGTTCCACTACCAGTATTTTTTAGTACTTCTTTTCTTATTCTTTCATCTTCTGCTTTTTGAACTTCATATTCTCTAGGGAAATGAGTGTCAGAACCTTTAAGTCCAGGAACTCCTCCATCGTATTTTTTTGTTGTTTCCCTATCAGAATAAACTATTTGGTAGCATGCTAGAGCCAATGAAAATAAGGATTGATGTTCTGTACTAATAGGTGGAATATCGATATCTCCATCCATTAATTTATTCTTGATGTCTTCCATATTCTGCCCAGTTTGAATATTTTCGACAAGTGATCTGAATTCAATGTTTTTAATACCTAATTGATAATTTATGTCAAGAGCACAAGCTAAAGGCGAATGCAAAGTAATAAACATATCCTCTTTAATGGATTGAGGATCTTTTTCAAGAGCAGCATTGTCATCAGCAATAATTTCTTTTAGTTTATTATTGAACCAAAATGGCTGCGCTTTATTCTCCGAGAAAAAAGCATTGTGAGTATTATCAAAAGGGGTAATAAAGTTTGTGCTACTTTCAGCTCCTCTTTCGAAACCAGTGCATTCCACTTTAACCATTCGTTCTTCTCGTCGTTGTGTATCGGTACGTATAAGCGTATGATAGTCAATTGACCATTGAACAGGTGAATAGGCAATCCATAGTACAGTGCCTTGTTTAAAAGTTTTATCAGAAACAATTTTGCCGGATGATGTTCGGATATCAAGGTATTTACCATCAGAACTTTTATTATCTGCCCATAAAATGGGACTTAAATTTCCTAAATCATCTACTTCGTACTCGTACCAAAGATTCGGATTTCCTTCATCCATAATATACACATAGCCCGCATTCAAGTATGTTTTTGCATAAAAGAAACCTTCTACTGGTGGAACTCCCTCTGGAAAAACTTCTTCAATGGTTTCTGATTGTTGTCCTAGATGTCCACTAATTAATCGGTTAGGTTGCGATTGATCTTTTGCGCTATTTGGAAATAGGCCATAGCGCGAAAAATGCAGACGAATTCCAGGTTTAGTTGCTGTGAGTCTCGGCCCTACTACTTGGGGTGCACCTGCTCCTTCAACACAAACACTATAATCAGCTATTTTATCTGTATGCTCCTTAACCTGATTTTCTTCTAACTGTAAATTTTCATCTGCCATAACTTAAGAATTTTCATTCTCTTCAGGATCTTCAATTTCCCAAATTACTTCTACTTCTTTATTGCTAACTGTTCCTGTCAGTTCTACAATCTCTTCTTCCTGTTCTTCAGTTCCATCAGAATTTGGAACTAATTTTTTTACTTTAAATGTTACGCTCTCTCCATCATCTATATTTAGAACAGAAGCACGTAATGTAACTTCTTTGAGAATTTTTGATTCTCGTATAGTATTTTGTTCTTTCACCCACCTCACATTATAAATCCTCGGCTCCACCTCAGCATCACCCCTCTGAATGGCCTCAATATTTCCTTGCGCTTCTTGAAGATCTACAGTATCGCTATTTAAAGCAGCACCTATATGTTCGAATAGACGAATTTCGGGAAATGGTATTTGAGAAAGTGGCATGGTAGCTCTTGCATTTGGTTGAGCCACACTAACCATTACGTTTGGTTCGCCTGCAGTAATAGCACCACCATGAGCTGTTAAGTCACCTTGACAAACAACTGGTACGCCATTAATAAGAACCGATGGATTTCCTTGAGCAACTACGTCGGGTGGACCAACACAAACACACATATCGCCCATAAGTGCTGCGGGTTTTCCATTAATTAAAACATTGGGTGCTCCAGGACCTGAAATAGGACCGCCAACATGTGGTACGGTTCCACTACACATCGGGCACATGTGCATACTTCCCATTGTTGCTATTGGTTTTCCGGCCATAATTTTCTATTGTCTAAATAGTAGATGTTAGTTTATTTGTATGGAAGACAGAGTTTTGGGTTTTTATCGTTGAAATATGAACTTAGAAACATGTAAACTTATGATACGAAATGCTACTTTTTGCAACTGTTGTTGAATCATCTAACACCTCATACCATATTGTAAAACGATAAGCCGAATCTAGCTCCCATGTAGCTTCTTTCATGTTAATAGTTCGCCGTGCACGTTCCTCCTCATTGTACATATCATATAAAAAAAGCCTAAATGGATTTATTCCTTCATTAACTGTGAAATCGTAACAGGTTAAGGGTTTCCCATATATAACAACTGATGAATCTAATGATAGATCAGTTATGTTGTCCTTATTAAATCTCTTTTGATATTCTTCTATCGTAGTATCCGAAATTGTCAACGGTACACTTTTAATTGTATCTTTTTCATTTCCTGTTGTTTGACATGAATATAAACTAAGTACAAATAAAAAAGCTAATAAGTTTCTCATTACTATATGTTAACACTATTAATTAATTAGAACCAATCAGAATGTTTAAATTCAGTATCTAAGATCATCATATTAAGCACAGCCAATACATAATCTAAATGACGATACCTTAGCTTCATTCCAAGATTCATCATGCTTGTTTTGTCATAATAATATTTGCTCTCTTCGCGATATTCATCCCAATGCATATTTTGAAAATCAGGAACATTCCCAATAGAATGACCAAACTCATGGGCTACAGTTACGTGATCAAAAGCGCCATAAGATCTAACAATGTTAATTTTTTTATAGTCCTGCTGTGTAAGCCAAATTTTTCTTTCAGCCCAACACATACGGCTAAATGGAGCATTTGGATCGTTTACTTTTTTAGCATCAACGGTCCAATGCTGGTTACTCTTAACCCATTCAATATCAAAGTTTACATGAAATAATTTATTCTTATTTCGTTTAACAAAGTCTGAATCTCCAAAAGCTTCCAAATCGTAATAATTACCCCATATTCCCCAAATCTGTTTATCACATTTATGATGAAACTCTTTCTTTTCCATATAAGTCCATGGGCTGGTTCCTTCTTCGTTTAACCAGTTATATTTCCATCGTTGCTTAATTAGAATGGTATTTCGATATTCTTCAATATGAATATCCATTTCATCGGTGTATTTTGATATATAGTCCATTGCTTCAGCTGGATTATTTCTTACATTATTTCAATCTTCCCACTAGCACCTTGCACAGCTGTTATTTGTCCTTCAACGCTAACTTGCATTCCCGATAAGCCTGCTTCTGCTTGTCCCGAAACACTTGCATTTTGACCACTCATAGCGGCATCGGTTGTTGCAGCAAGCGTTAATGCAGCACTACTATTTACAGTAGTATCTCCAGTCGATTGTAGTGCTAAATTGCCTTCAGCCTGAATGTTTGCATCGGCTTGTGCCGCTACATCAATATTTTGCTGAGCAGCAATTTGGATATTTTCTTCAGCTGAGATATTGATATTTTTGGCACTAATGTCAATGGTTTCAACAGAGCTAATTGTTAGTGATTTCGCTTGTGTGTCGAAAGTGATGATACTGCCTTCGTTATCGTAAATATTAATTTTTTCTTCACCTTCTAAATCATTTAATTCGATGGTATGTCCACTACGAGTGCGTATGGCTTTAACATCATTGGTATCGCTTGCAAAACTTTCTGGCTTGGCAGCACCATGGTATAGAGCACCAATTACGAAAGGTTTTTCTGCATTTCCAGCTTCAAAACCAACCATTACTTCTTCTCCTATTTCTGGAATAAAATGGAATCCTTTTTCAACGCCACCATGCGGATGAGTCATTCGAATCCATGGTGATGGAGCAGTCAACTGCCAGCTAAACTGAACGCGTATTCTTCCCATGCTTTGCGGATCGGCATTGTCTACAACCAAAGCGGTTTGTGTGTGACATTGCGGAAAGAGCGACACATTTGTGTAGGGTGGATAAACAACATTTTCGGGAATTGCCTCGAAACTATTTTTGTAATCGCCCGACATTTGGCAGGTGTGCATTAGTTTGGTAACAATGAAAGTACCGTAAGGTGTTTCACCATTGGCTGTTTTTTGTGCGATAGATATTAAACCTCCAATTTTAAGTCCTGGATTCATTGTACTTCCGGTTAAAACAACCATTCGGGCAACATTTGCTTCCCCTTGCTTTACAATCGAATTTTCCAATGCCTGATTTAAATCTCCATCGGCAGTATGCCTGTGAAAATCGACAATGGTTTCTTGTCCAAACATGGCTTCCGATTTTTCCGCCATAAATGCATGATATCCTGGCAATTCTGTTCCTGCAGCAATCGAGCTTTCTAATTTTTCATTGGAATAGTAATCTCTTGTTACGTAGTTAAATGTTTTGGGATGTGTTTGCATTTTCAGGTTAAAATCGAGTAAGTCGATACCGTATTTTAAGGGTAGGGGCTCAGCACTTTCCGATCCGAAAATTATTTTTTGTCCATCGTAGTAGAACCATTCGCCAAAGCGAGATGCCAAATGACTTAAAAAGCCATAAGCACTTTGATTGTATTGTACGATATAAGGAAAAACATCTCTTGTTATGGGATTGATAGTTGCTGGCGTTTCAATTTGGTAAGATGCAGTTGCCAAACGAACAATTTCGGCTAGGTCTTTTTCTTCGTAACCAATGCAATGAGGTCCATCATCAAGTAAAATGGTAGGACTATAGCCTTTTATTCTGATGTGATCGCCAAGCGATGAAAATTCTGATTTTACCGATTCAGCTTCGGTAATAATTCCAACAAACTCACCCTCAGGAATCGTTGATCCTTCAACAATATCAGTAATGAGAATTTCTATTTTTTGCCCAATAAAGGATTGTGTTTTATCGATGATGGCAGTGCCTTCTTCGGTAAATTGCTCCCACAATATGCTGATGTCAAAATGATGATGCGTGTTTATTCCTTGAATAATCTGTAAATCAAGAAAATTAGGATATTGCACACCATTTATTTTTATGACTGTATTTGTTTGCAGTGCCATGCTGTTAGAATTTTATCTAGTATATAAATTATTGGAATAGATTTCATTCCGGAATTAATATTGCTTTAGGATCCTTTCTCTTTGAGAAATACGCTAAAATAAACTCAACACATTCATCGATATTATTTTAGGGGCTTTGCTTTCTTTTTAAGCTTCAGCATTCCAGTCGTTAACAACTGAAACATCTTCGAGAGTGATTTCACGTGCCGATAATTTCATTTTGGTAACCATCGGATGCGATCCTTCAGCATGAAAATATTCGTGATAGGAAACGCAAAGAGCATCTGTAAAATCGAGCCTTTTTAGTCGCGACATAGCATCACGGCGGTAAAAAGTTACACTTCCACTTTTGCGTTTGTCGGGCGAAGCCATCCAATCGAAGAATTCGGTACTAGATGTTGATTCCAATTCCAATTCAATAATTCCTCCACCAACAGGTTTTTGAGAAGCACGTCCGTTAACGGTAATCGATTGATCCATTCCAAAATGGCAATTAATTACTTTTGCTACAGAGTTGTCTATAATAAATTCAGCCAAAAATGACATATGGATAACGTTTTAGTATGGTTGAAAATCAGGCTTGTCCGTTTATTGATTAAGAACTTTTTAATTTGTATGCCGATAAACGGAGGCTGTAAAATGAAAAAATGAAGCTATCGCAAAATACGATAGCTTCTTTATCAGGATATTTTTATTCTTTTTTCAGATAATTCTATACTTTTACCTTATTGGGAATACGTGAAGGTATCCTGATAGTAGTTGAGAAGGACGACATTAGTATGTCGTCCCTCTTTCTTGAGTAAGATTATACCCACTCATTAACATGCTCACCGTTACCCATTTTAATTTCACGGGCAGAGATGGTAAACGATTCGGCCATTGCCATATTATCGAAGGCATTGAATTTTTCCTCATACTTTACAAGGTAACCTTCAGTAAACGACAATTCTTTCTGTTTAGCATCGGTATCGCGCTTTAAGAAAGTTACTGTGCCATCTTTTCTCTCGAAGTTGTTACACATCCATTCGAACATATCGGTATCACCAGTACTTTCTACTGTTAACATGACACGACCGCCACGAGTAACAGATGATGGACGACCTGTTGCATCAACTTCTTGAGTTAAATCGTAATTGCAGGATAAAACATTCATTGTTTTTCCACCTACGTTTAATTTCGCCTTAAATGACATAATAGTAAAATTTAATGTTAATAATAATAATAATACAATTGTGAAATTATGAATAGAATTTATAATTTCCAACAATGTATTGAGTAAAATTACTTGTTCGAGTAATGTTCATTAGAAATTAACATATAATATATTAGCTGTGTTCCTTTCAATAAAGAGCTTTCGTGGTTTTTGTAATTGTTATAAAATTTTATTAATTTTTTAATTTATATGGAATCATTGTAAATTAATAGGTTATGAAAGTATATTGATGTAGATTATTTTTTAAATTTTAATTTGCAATTCTTTTGTGAAAGCGTGTATTGATGAATATAAGCACAATTAGTCATTATTGTAGAAAAATAATTAATTGCAGGCAAGAAACATAAAAATGTCTATTTTACAGGACTTCTAGAAGCATTTGATAATTTAAGCAAAAAATTATGGTTTAATATTTTTACTTGGTAGTAATCTTTCATAATTTTGTTAGTGTGTTTTTATTCCATAATGGGAGTACATTAAACTTAGATTGAATATTCGATGCCTGTAAATAAGACTTCTATAAATAGAGAAAAACGATATGGGAATGCCATTATAGCAATTGGTCTGATCATTTATTTGAGCAGTTTGTTTTCTTGTGGATCAAAAAAAATAGTTCACAATACCATTTATAATGATGAACCTGCAATTGTAGCTTTAAAAGAAAAATATGCGGGAATTCTTCATGTTGAGAAGGATAAAATAAGTAACATTTCTCTTTATCAGGTAATTGATGAGTGGGAAACTGTTAAAGATTCAAATATGCTTAAGCTGGGATCTTTAAATATGAGTTTTGTCCAATATTTATATTATTTAAATCTTAAAACTAAATTACCGATAGGGATTAATGAGCTTTACAAAGGGCGTAAAACTTATTTATTTAATGATTGTCATTTTTTAGAAGAGGGCGATTTGGTTTTTTTTAAAGAAAAGTATCGAGCTGTTAAAGAGGTTGGTTTTTATTTAGATAATGATGTTTTTGTTGCTGCCGATGCAGGTGGAGATCTTTGTTTCCATCATTTACGGGATTCTATTTCCAAATTCCATGTGATTTCAAATGCTAAGATTATTAAGGATGGAAAATGAGAAAACCTTAGGGGATTTCGTGAAGGACATAAATGTGATGCCTTTTAATCTAAAAGCAGAGATAATCGCAAATCTATTGTTTGATCGTGGAGTTTCTTCTGAAAACCTGTTAATTCATTTAAATAGTGCTTTTAATCGCCCTTTTAGAAGGGATATTGAAAAGGCTCAATTGGGAATGAAAGAAGAGAGTGATCAGCTAAGTTTATTTCTTTCTCGAAATGGCATTTACGATTTGTTGCCGGAGGGAATTATTCACGAAAGAATTGAAGGCAAAGGGAAAGAGAATATACAACAACTAATTCAGATTCATCAAAAACAAAAGAAAGAAGAAAAAGAAGCGAGGAGTTTTTTTAAGCCGTTCGAAAATGAATTGTTTAGAGTTTTAGTTAAGATTGAGCAGCAAGAAGTAGGTTTGCTTAAAAATCAGGATCATCAATTTCAAAATTTTTTAATTCGATTTTGGGATATAGATCCAGATATTACGGAAGGTCAAAAACAATTTCTCCTTAAGCTTGCTCCTTTGGCCTATTCTTTAAAGGGAAATATTGCCAAGATGTGTAAAGTGTTACAAGTATTCTTGGAGAAATCGGTTTCTTATAATAGAGAGTTGATCTGTATAAGAAGTGATGATAGAGAAGTGAATAAGGAAATTATTTTGGGGCGGAATTTTATAGTTGGAAATTCAACAGAAGAGCTTCCTATGATTAAGTTTCAGATCGATGGAGTTGAGGATGATGAGGTTAAGGATTACTTGGAAGGTGGTTCTATGCATAAGTTTATTGTTGAGTTTCTGGAGTATTTATTGCCAGCAGAATATGAGTTCGAGATTAAGTGTAAAACGGATCTGGAATATGCAACTACAGGCTATGGTGTGCTTGGCTATTCGTCCGTATTAAATTCCTAAAAACAGATTAGAGTTATGATATTAAAAAGTTTATTAGCTGGGGATATTAATGCGATCTCTATCCTGTTTATTTTTTTTGGAGCGATGTTTTTTGCTTTTGCAAAGAGCTTAAAGAAGTTATTTTCGCACGATAGGAAGAAGGTGATTCTATATTTGTTAGTTGCAGCACTAGCATATGCAGTTTGTTCTTTGTTTACCATTCAAAATCTAATGTTTTACGGAATAACATCGAACTACATCGCAATTATGGTGATGAGTTTGTTGTTTGGGAGTTTAATGATCATGGCTTTGGAAAAGTATTTCGAATGGCCAGATAAGTTGAAGTGGCTGGCGCAACTAATGTTAATACTTGTTAGTGTGTTAATTGGCTTTGTTGTATTTGTTCAGATTGCCGGTCGATTTGGTGTTGTTGGAATGCATTATTTCTTTTCAACAGCAACAATTGGTGTTATTTTTCCATGGTTATTTCTTCATTTGTTTAATAGTGCAATGGATATTCCTTTGGCTATTTACAAGAAGTGGGAGTATCCGATTAATAAAAAGTACGTAAGACCAGATCACGAAGATTTAAAAAACCCATATATCATTACGCTAGAGTTTTTTAAGTCGAAAGAAGCTGAGTTTATTTCAAGATTTAGAGTTCGTGCTCCAGAGAATATGGATTTTGGAATGTTCTTCTATCATTTCATTAATGATTACAATCAGAAGCATCCTGAGGAGTTGATACATTACGGTGCAAAGGAAGAAAAATTACAGAGTTGGATCTTTTATCGTAGACCACGCTTTATTGGAAGATGGAAACAAGTGAATACAGAGCAAACAGTATTTAGAAATAACATTAAAGAAAACAATGTAATTGTGTGCCAGAGGTTGAGTGATTAATATTGTTTTTTAACAAATAGGATATAACAAAACAGGCTTGCTATTTATTTAGCAAGCCTGTTTTGTTATGGTCTCATAAATTAGATGAGTTAATCTTGTTCGTATTCGCTATCCCATTCGTTTCCATCATCTCCTTTTTGTCCTTCCATTTTTATTAGGAAGTTCTTAGCCGGAAAATATGGCTTCATATGAATATCAAGATGAACGCGATCTTTTTGAATTGGATCTTGTTCGAAGCGTTTGATGGTGAAATTTTCAATTAATTTGTCAGGACCTGATATGGTATCCAAAAATTGAATGATCTGCTTTAATAGCTCTTTACGTGTTTTTGCATTGAAATTTTCAAAAGCTCTGCGGTTTAAGAAATCCATCATAACCTTGGTTACGTAATCGAATACTCTAACAACCGAATAGGTTTGAAGACCTAGGTTGGCACCATTAAAAAGGGTTTTAGCTGAAAAAGCCATTACTTTTCCATACTCGTTAACCATTGGGATTAAGCCCATTTTTTCAAGGCTAGAAATTTCGCTTTTACGAAGGTCAAATTTCACACCTTGTACTTCGTTAATTCCTCCAAACTTTTTACCTGCAGTTACCTGCGACATAAGTGTTTGATAAACTTTACCAGCTAATGCTCCAGCAGGTGGAACGTAAAGATCGTCATCTTCGTTTAGTTCGTCAAATTTGCCGCGGCCAACAAGCCAGTTACAGGTCATCATTACATTGGAGCGAAACATATCACCACCAGTAAGATTTGCTGCACTAAACATCTCCATAACATCGTCAGCTTCGTCCAAATGTTCAAAATCGGTTACCATCATTACTTTGTTGTCGTAAGCGATTTTTCCCCACTTTTCAATTAGCATGTTTGAACCAAGGTAACCTGGCAATACCATTAAGCCATAGTTGTCGCTAAGGTCAAGTCGATCGTAAGTATTTTTTATTTCGGAGGATACTGCATCGATGAAACGTGTGTTGTCCAAATCTTTTATTTGATCTGGATCGGCATTCATAATGGAAATGTTCTTCACCTTATCCAATTCTGAATTT
The DNA here is from genome assembly GCA_016342745.1 of Labilibaculum sp. Taxonomy (GTDB): domain Bacteria; phylum Bacteroidota; class Bacteroidia; order Bacteroidales; family Marinifilaceae; genus Paralabilibaculum; species Paralabilibaculum antarcticum. Next base: position 12,350 of record JAEINT010000030.1, on the reverse strand, counting down.
TTGTAGAATAAGGCAGTGCTTCGATATGATCTTTCTAAGTCTCTAGTTTGTTCAACAACAGTACTTAGGTTTTTCTTAAGTGTTTGAGCGGTTTCAGTAGCTTTCTCTTTGCTGCTGTCAATCATCTCATTAAGATCGTTTGAGCTGTTGATTGCTTCAGACCATATTTCAAGAGTTCTTTTTAATTGTTCGCGCTCTTCTTTTTTTGTATTTTCAGTAAAGAAGATTTTTTTTCTAGCCTTTCGCTCAGGGTTCATGTTTTGAACTCCTTCTATTGCAGTTTCAAGCAGATCAAAACCACCATATTTAGCTAGTGTGTTAAGATTTTCTTCTAATGGCAGATCGTTAGTTGCTAACGAATTTGCGACTTGTTCTTTATTTTGTATCATCGTGTTATCTCTCCAATTCGTTTAATTCTTCAATTAATCCACTAATAGCAGCAGAAAGGGCAGCTTTCGCTTCAGGATCGGTAAGTGCAGCTTTAAGAATTTTATTTGTTTTTAGCTGTTTAATGATTTTATTGTGTTGTTCTTTTTCAGTGGTTAGACTTTTAAGGAACTCGCTTTGCGCTGTTATGCCTTTAATGCCAAAATCACCTAAATTTTTAAATCCAAGCGTTTCTTTTTGACTAGTTCCTTCTGAGGTTTCAAAATCCACTTCAATTTGTGGTTTGTAGTGTTGAAAAACTTCTTCCACAGTATTAAGTCCCTTTATGATGTCTGGTTTGATAGGAGCATCGTAAGTTAACTTTTCAATTAAAAGAGTTTTGTTTTGTGGAATTTCCTGGATAGCCTCACCGGCATCTAATTTTACTTCTGATCCACCAAGCTCAAAATTTCCGTTCATGCTTTGTATTTTTAAAATGTTTATTAATAGGTTTCTATCGTAAAATATAATTGTCGGATTTGCAGAGGCGTTGAATTACGCTTCTTTAAAATCCAGCTGTTTTATTTAACTTTTAGTTTTAATGTATTTTTCTTGTCGAACGATACTGTTACTTTTTGTCCTGATTTAAGCTCATTGCCTATAATCATTCGTGAGAGAGGTGTTCGAAGTCGAGTTCGAATAATGTTGCGAAGAGGGCGAGCTCCGTACTGAGGAGAATATCCTTCTGCAGCAAGTTTTTCTCTTGTTTTGTTATTGATTTCCAATTCTATATCCTGTTGCTTAAGTGCTTCGGTAAGCTCCTTAAGTTGTAGGTTGAAAATCTTGGTAATATTTTCTTTTGTTATTGGGGCGAAGGGCACTATTCCAGTTAGTCTACCTAGGAATTCAGGGCGGAAATGATTTGCCATGTTTTCCATTAGTTTGTCTGAAGCGGGCAGTGTTTGGTTTTCACCAAATTGATCAACAATAGATTGACTGCCGATATTCGATGTGAAAAGGATAACTGCATTTGAAAAATCACCAGTTTTTCCTAGTCGATCGTGTATGGTTCCTTCGTCAAGTATTTGAAGGAATATGTCGAAAACTGAAGGGTGAGCCTTTTCGATCTCATCAAAAAGAACAACAGAATAAGGTTCTTGCCTGATTTTATTTACAAGCATACCTCCTTCTTCATAGCCAACATATCCCGGAGGCGCTCCGTATAATAAAGCTGCAGAATGCTCTTCTTTAAATTCAGACATGTCAAATCGAATTAAAGAAGCTGAAGACTGAAATAGAAAGTTTGCCAATTGTTTTCCCAATTCTGTTTTTCCTGTTCCTGTAGGGCCTAAAAAGAAAAATGAGCCGATTGGTTGCCCTGGTCTGTTAAGTCCTGAGCGTGATTCTAGGATGGATTCACAAACCGCAGTTACTGCCTGATCTTGACCAATTACAGAAGATTTTAATGTATCCTCCATGCCTAATAGTCGATCGCGTTCGCGAGTCATGATCTTACCAACAGGAATTCCACTTACTCTGGCAACAGTAGTTGCTAAATTGTGAAAATTTATTTTGTCCGATTGGGTTGATATTTCATGTCGTAAAAGATCGATCATGTTTCGACAGTTTTCAGTCGTAACAATTACATCACTCGATTCGTCTTGCGGTTGACCAATATAAGTAAGGAATTTTCGAAGTCCTGCATCAATAAGACCAATATCATTAGATTCGCAATTTGTTGCTTCTAGTTGTTTTTCTAATTGATCAATTTCACTTGGTAATGTGTCCATTTGAGCACGTGTACCTGCCATTGTTCTATCAATAAGGTCAATGGCTGAATCTGGTAGTTTTCTTTCGCTAAAGTGACGAGAGGCAAGAGTAACCGCTTCTGCAATTTGATCCAAATGGATTGTTAGTTTATGATGATCTTGAAGTTGAGAGATGGCACTTTCCGTCATTTCAATTGCATGAGCACTATCTGGTTCTTCTATGTTTACATGTTCAAAAAGCCTTTTTAAAGCACTGTCACCATCAATTAATTTACGAAAAGAATCGTTCGGAATCGTCGCAATAAGTACAAAGTAGCCTTTGTTAAGTTCCGATTTTAGTAGGTGAATAACACCTGTATTTCCAGATTTGTCGTCAATTAAGGTTTGTAGGTCATCTAAAAATAAGATTGGACGCTTAAGCTGTTCTAGTTGCTTGAAAACTTTACGAAGACGATCTTCAATTTCTCCTTTATAGGTTGCTCCGGCTAGAATGTTTTCCAGTTGAAGCTTAAATACTTTTGACTGAGTTAAAAGTTCGGGAGCTTTGCCTTGTGAAACAATTGTAGCTAAGCCATTTATGATTACAGATTTGCCAACTCCAGATTCTCCTGTAATAAGTACGTGAGGTTTGGTGAATCGGCCAATTGTCTCAGTAATATTTAATAGTTCCTGATCTCTGGCTACTACTGGAGAGAGCTGGTTATTTTTTGCTAAAAGGCTTAAGTCAGTTCGGTACTCAAACTCACTTTTTATTTCTTTTGTATTCGTTTTGTTTGATGTTGCTTTACTTTCGCTAGAGAATTTGCTAAGTAATTGATCGCGTTGAAGTGGAAAAGTTTTTAGCTGATCGAAAGTAAATCCTACACCGGGCGTTGTAAGTGCTGTAAGTACGCTTAAAGAGGTAAGTTCATCTTGTTCCGATAGTAAATTGATTTCTTCTGCTTCCTGAAAAATATTATCTACGCCATCATCGGCAGGAATCGGATTGGACAATTTTGTTCCTTTTGGATAGCCTTCCATTCGTACTTCAGCCCATTCTTCCATATAATAAACATCAATATCCATAGAAAATAGTTCTTCACGGATACCGCTGTCTTTGTGTAATAGTCCTTTTAATAAGTGAGCAGGGGAAAAGCAAGGATTGCTATATTCTTTGGCGCAAGATTGAGCTACTATGATGGCATTTTTGATCTCTTCAGATAATTTTAATAAGCCATTTTCGATTTCTACCATGTTAAGTTTTATAATTTAACAATATGCATAAATAAGGCTTGTAATTTAAGGCCTTATAGATCATAAAGTTTTAATATTTTAATTAATCAAGCATAACAAATATAATTATTATATTTTATTAAGTTATTTATTAGAATATTTTTTAGTTAAATAAAAATGGAAGTATTTAATTTTTTTGATAAATTCGTAATTTCTTTACTGTTTGATAATCTATAATTAAAGCTTGTTTGGTTGAGTTAATAGTTTTGTGTCAATAATGATATTTAGAGTAAGATGTACTATACGTTGCCATTGAAGTTTGGGAAGTTATGTGAAAAAAAAGATCATGAACATTGTTCATTGAAAGAATCGATATCTCAAAACTTGTATTTAATAATAACAACTGCTTTAGGGGATTGTTTGTATGATGAAACCTTCGGTTGTTCCATATGGGATAGTGACTTTGATAATAAAGTTAATGATAGTAGGTTGAAAGAAGAAATCAAATCAGGATTATGTTTATCGATTAAAAATCATGAAAGCAGATTGGATGATTTGGGTGTAGAAATAAGCTTCTCGCAAGCTTTAATTGGTGTTGGAGAGAATGTAACTAGCATGAAGAAGAAGTTGGATTTGATCGTGACTGGGAAATTATCACAAACGGATGAACCTTTTGCATTCTCAGGGTACTTTTTCATGGGACCATTGTCCTATTATTAAATTGATTAGAAGTAGATGGAGCATAAAGAGCTAATAAAAGAGAGGATGTTGAGGCAGGCATCACGCATGTGGGCCATTGATGAGGTGTATGATGAATCCTCTTTTGATCCTTTGGTAAGAATATTAATTTCGGCACTTGCAGCAGAAACTGAATCGATCTATCATGAAATGGATCAGGTACAGGATCGTGTCGCCCAAAAATTAATGAATCAGTTGATTCCTCATATCCATGGAGGTGTACAACCGGGTTATTCTGTTGCCATAATTAATCCAACAGATTCAGTTGCATGCTTACCTGCAAATTATAAATTTTTAAGTAGGGTTCGGAATGAGTTTGACGCGCTTCGGGAAATGCAATTTATTTCACTGCAGGAGGCCTTCCTTTTTAAAGGAGGCATTAAGTATATGCTTTCTAATTCTGCGTATTATCAAATGACAGACTATCGCTTTAAGTCTCGGATTGAATCTGAAGTTCTTAAAGATATTTCTGTTGAAAAAAATGATGTACTGCTAGGGATTGAGATACCAGAAAATAAGGAAGGATTAAACAAGTTTCGTTTGTTTTTCGATTCGAAAGAAAACAGCGTGATTAGAGATACTTTTTATCGACAATTAAAAAATGCAAAATTCTATTTTAATGATGAGAGGTTAGATGTTGACTTTGGTTTATTGAGCGAAGAAGATGATGAGTTATCAGTTGACTGGGGAAGCTCGAATAGTGAACTTGTAGGAATTAAAAAAAGAGTACTATCCTATTACAATAGGCAATTTGTAAAAATAACAAGACCTCTGGGCTCAGAAGCAGATTTTAGTGCCAATGGTTCCCAAAACGAAGGAAATATTTGTTGGTTGAGAATCTGTTTTAATGAGGATTTTGATTCGGGAATATTATCGTCGGTTAATTGTTTTGCAAATGCCATTCCGGTTGTAAATCTTACCGAACGAGAGAAAGTTTTTAAGAGTAGTGAAAACTTATCAGTAATTAGTTTGCAGGATGAGGAAGCTTTCTTTGCTCTGGATGTGGTGGAAGGTGATGATGGAGTTGTTTATGAAGAGTACGGAGTGCAAAATGGAGGCGAATGGGAAAATGGAACTTTCTTATTGCGTAGAGATGGAGTTGCAGGTATGTCGACAGAAAATGCTAACGAAGCTATTAATTTCTTAATCGGAAAATTAAGGAATGAGAGTGCTGCATTTGCAATGCTCGATAATGGTAAGTTCTCCGATGACCTAAAAGTACTTGGTCAAATTGTTTCCCGTTTGCAACAGTCGGTAACTCAAAAGAAAAGATATCATAGTCCTGTGTATATGTTTCTTAAGTATAGAGAAATTGCTGATACAATTTTTGTGAAATATTATACTACCGCAGGAAAGGTTTTGAAAGGAATAAAACCGAATACGCCAATATTGCCATATAAAGGGGTGTCCATTCAACAAACGGGAGGTTATTTTATTACTCCTATGGTGGGTGCTAGAAATGTTTTAAACTCCGATGAGCAATTGTATAACAATAGATATATGATGTTGTCGGGAGGGCGAATTGTTACCAAAAAGGATATTAAATCTTTGGTGTATAATATTTTTGGCGAGATCGTTGAACAGATTGATATTGAAAAAGGATTGATGGAGAGTGAAGATTCTCATACTGGTTTTGTAAGAACCATTGATATAAAATTAAATATCAATCGGGAATTAAGCGAAGATGATGCAATAGTGTTTGAAGGACGCGAAGTTTTGCATGTTTTGGAGGAAAGAGGAAGTAATATTTATCCTTACTGTTTATTTATTAATGGAATGCAAATATTCAAACAATAATGGCAAAAAATACTGTTGAACCTCGTCAGTTTAGGATTGACTCAATGATTTCTAATTTTTTCATAATTCTTTTAATCCCTTTGGCCGCAGCAGTGGGATTTAAATACTATGAATATCAAGCTCCACCCGAAGTGAGTTTTGATGTCTTAGGAGATGATCACATGGAGAATGAAATGTTGAAGTTTCGGAACAATACAGCAGGTGATCATTCTTATGAGTGGAATTTTGGAGATAGTACAGAACTAGTTCAGGAAAAGTCACCAATACATACATTTACGAAGCATGGCGATTATATGGTTAGCCTTACTGTAGATGGCCAGTATGAGTTTCAGGAAGTAGTTCATGTGGGGCAGATAAAGAAGGAAAAGCCTATGGTTATAATTCCAAGAATTGCTGGCCCTAAAAGAATGTATGTTGGAGCCTCGGCTTTTTTCACTTGTAGTACAAAAGGGGGAAGCTCATGGGCATGGCGACTAAATGGTTCTAGTAAGGTATATTCTAAAAAGAAATCTGTTAAATTTTCATTTTCAAAACCTGGTTATAAAACAATTAGTTTGGTTGTTGATGGGAATAACGAGTTTACTGCTCAGAAGAAAGTGTATGTTCGGGTTAAGCCAAGTGAGAAACATAAAATTACAGAGAGTAATAATTCAATTGTCAAAAAGGAAGAGGATTATATTCCAGAGACTCCAGAGGTATACGATATCTTTAAAAGTATTGAAAAAGAAAATGCAAGTAAAAAAGACGAATCATTGCCTGATGATGCGGAACTTACAGCGATGTTTTTGAAGATTGCTAAAGGAGGTGGAGACAAAGAGAAATTCATGAAGTATTTCTATGATAACAATAAAAACCTGATGGTAAAGTGCAATGGAGATCTGATAACATTCGAAAAGTTGGTAAAGGATGTTGAAGGAAAAAACATTGTATTAAAGGAATTTTCTACGATAAGAAAAAATAGTACCAAAATTATGACAGTTACTATTCGCTACAAGAAAAAAAGAGGGTTTAAAAACGATTTGCTATGATAAACGAAAATGAAATGCATTTGCCTGTGAACTGGGTAGATGGTATGAATATTAATAAAAAACATTTTATTGCCCAAGAAAACTCATTTGTTAAGAACAGTATGGGTTTGGCTAATTTATCTGTATCTCCTTTAAGTTTTGGACTGGTTAGGAGTGAGGCAGATTTTTTATGGATGGATATAGATAATGACCTACAGCTTTTGGTAAATTTTAAGCCTGTGGATGTTATTTTTCCAAGTGGCTTTCAATATCGTATTGTAGACGGAAAAGAATTTAAAAAGGAGTTTACCTGTGATTTGCCGAATACTGAAAGTGATGCTGTGTACTATGTTGTTTTGTCGGTAGATCCATTTTCACGCCAGCCAATTGGAATGGCCGATGTAGCAGAAAGCCCAATTCGAAAGCCTTTTGTGACATCAGAAATGAAAATTTCTATTGTGGAAGAGAATGAATTGTCTGAGATGTTATTAGGGCTTAATCATTTAGTAATTGGTAGAACAACAAAGTTCGAAGCAACTTGGACTGTTGATACGGATTATATCATTGCATCAACTTTTGTATCATCGAACCAAAACTTGTTTGATGTTTATAAAAGAGTGGAAATTTACCTTAGCTCAATAGAGAGATTTTCGTCTTCAATTATTAATAAAATCCGCTTAAAGAAACAAGATAACCCACTGGCAAAAGCATTAAATGAAATTTGTTGCAAGTTGTTAGATTTAATGAGCGTTAGCTTATCGAAATATAGAATTTCGACACCATATGGTGCACCTGTTGAAATGGTGATATTGGTGATGGACCTGGCTCGTATTGTGAAAAATTCACTGGATGGATGGCAAGGCTGTGGTAGAGATGAGTTTATGACCTACATTTCAGATTGGTGTAACATTAATGAAGCTGAATTTGAAGATGCCTTAAGTCAGGTTATTAAACATCGTTACGACCATAATAAGATAGATTTTTCGGTAGAGAAAATAGTAAGCTTGCTTAGTTTGTTAGAGCAGATGCTACATACTCTTTCTGGTTTAGATTATATCGGTAAAAAAATAGAAACAGACCTATTTGTTAAGGAGGAGACACTGATGGAAGAGGAGATTGAGGGAAGTACTACAGCAAAGAAAAAAAGACCATTCTTTTTTGGTAAAGAGTAGTGTTACGTAATTTGAGTATAAAAAAGTAAAGCTTATTATAATATGAAATCACTTAATGTAAAGCAACGAAGAAAGGCATTTATTAGCTTTCTTTTCTTATTTCTACTAACGTCTTCCTTGGTTGTTGTTATCGTGTTCTTTAATCTAAAAGTTCCTGAAAAGGAAAATAGATATCTTCATAATAGACTTGAGTATCTAAGTTTGGAAGAAAAAAACACCAATCTTTTTGGCGAAAAGATGGATAAAGTAAAAAACTTGATTGATTCCATTGAAATAAAGGGGACCAATATAGAATTTACAGATCAGTTGATTTCCACAGAATTAGCGATAATGAGAAGCAAATTTGTTGCAGAAGACAGCACTTCTCATGTTGGCATGTACAATAATATTATTCTTACTTATCTTGAATTAAAGGAGGCAAAAATTGAATTGCTTAATTTGGAGGATGCTAAAACAGATATTGAATCTTATATCAAGATAATAGAAGAATTGAAGGAGAAGTTAGAAGCAAAACAAAGAGATTTGGATATTTACAGGCGGAATGCGAAATAATCTAAAGTCAATTTAACGCATAAAAAAACACCTAACCGAAAGATTAGGTGTTTTTTTATTGGGGGTAAATTGCTTGTTAAGGGCTGTGAAAAAATCAGAATAACTTACACACTTTATGTGGTACTACTGATTTTCCGCTACTACTTTTTTAGCATTTTTGTTGTCTGGATTTAATTCTAAAGATTTCCGATAAGCCTTAACTGCCTTCTCTTTGTCTCCTAAATCTAACAGACATTCACCGTAACTATCAAACGTATTAAAACTATTTGGGTACAATTCTGTATTTAGTTTAAAGATCTTTAATGCCTCTTCTTTTTTACCTTGTCTAATGAGCTGATAGCCAAAATTGTTCATCCAATTCTCACGCAAATCGTATGGGGAGTTCTTAATTTCAATTTGCTTGACAATTTGTACTATTTCATCAATGGTTTTTCCTTCCTCTAGCAATTCTGTTAGTTTTTTTCGATTCAAATTTTTTATTTTCTCTCTTTGCTCGGCTAAAGTTTCAACCTTGCATTCGATTCTTTCGGCGTCAGTAATTTTTGTTGAGTCCATTTTTTCTCTCACAACAATTTTATTGTCTAATCTCTTGTATTGCGTACCATAAATTTGAGGTTTATTTGTACTCAACAAATATCTGTCAGTCGCTACAGCCAGGAACCATTTGTTTGTTGTTGAATCCAATTCTATCGCTTTGGTCATTAGTTTTACTGCCATTCCATAGGCAACAGAGTCTTCTCCATGATGAAAAATTAATGCCGCATTATTGTAGTCCTTTGATGTACGTACTTTATTTGAATCTAATAATTCATAGACTCTTGCTTCCCTTATGCTATCGTTTTTTTGTACAATATTCCAATCGATATGATTTGTTCGATCTGCTTGGTCATTTTTAAACATCTCAACCAGTTCGGCATTATCTGCAATATTCTCTTGGGCTAGGTTCGTCGTTTTGCTATTCTTAGAATCGCAGGAAATGAATCCAATAATTGTTGCTAGTAAAATAAAGTTTTTCATGGGTTTGTTAGGGTTTAGGTTTTTCGTTTATAAAGTATAAGGTTTTGCTAAGTTTCTTGTGCTTCCGATAACTATCGGGCTTTAAGTGGCCTTGTCAAAACTGCTAACGTTTAAAATTTTGTTGTGTTATCCACCCCGAAAGCTTTCGGGAGAGCGTCACCGCTCATAAATTTCAACTTTTGTTAGGGGGAGTTTCTACCCTCTATACTCAAAATGGTTTTAATATTTATTTTTTCAACTATTGATAATTTAGATGACACATTTTTATACTTTGGATGATACCATGATTTTGAGCTAAAGTAGTTTTTAAGATCAGTTGAGTTAAATATGTAGCCGTAATCTGCAAATATTTCATTTCTCATTAATCTCAATTCTTCTTTTGATAATTCATTAAGGTCTTTATGTCTTAATATTTTTTCAGAGCTTTGCTTGTACTTCCTACCTTCACTAATTTTAGTATTTGGACTAAAGGTTGACACGATGCACTTTGAGTCAACTTTAATATACCTGTAGTTATAGAAAGTAACTGTTTCTAAATCCCAAAATGAGCTATCACCTTTAATCCAGTTGGTTTTCAGATTATATTTAGATGTGTCTTTTACAATTTCTTTTCTGTCAATTAATTCAATTATGCTATCGTTAATAAGAATGTAATCAGTTGATTCTGCGACTGCGTATGATCCCTCATGATCACTATTCTGCATAATTACATATTCTTCACCATCGCGACTCTTTGACTCATTAATGAACTTTAAAACACTGTACGATCCAACACCAGTATAATATTTTAGTATAATCAATGCAGTGTCATTATATTTTTTATAATATTCCAGCTCAATAGGCTGTACTTCTCCATAATAGTCAGGTTTAGCTCCGAAATACTTTTCTGCAATTTCTGCAGGAATTTTACTATCCATCTTCAATTCTTCAAGGACTTTGAATATTGAATCCTCTTGAGCAAAAGAACTCAAGGAAATAGAAAGTATTAGAAATATATAAATTAGTCTTCTCATAAAGTTCCCCTAATGTTCTTGCTAAGTTTCTTGTACTCCCGATAGCTATCGGGATCAAACTACTCATCAACGCCCAGGATAATTTTGCTTTTGTTAGCAATAGTATTTATTCCATTTTCTTAAAATCATTCAGTCCAATTTGATGAATCATATAAGGCCACATTTCTGTACCTTTTGCTCCTGAGAATGTCCCAACATTTGATGTTCCTTTAAACTCTCCATTTTCATCAGTTTGAATATCTGAATTGTATGTTAAAGAATATTCAGTCCTGTTTTTCATCAATAAAAGGACTTTCATGTTTTTTTCTTTTTCTTCTTGAGAATCACCACTTGCTGATAAACAAAAATAAAATTCTATAGTTCCTTTTTGTCCATTCTCTTTAAAAATAGAGTCATTTTCCCACGTATCAATTATCTCCTGAAATGGTTCATATTCTATAATTGAGTAGTCAAATTTTGTTGAGTCAATTGGATGTAACTTAATAGTGAATTTACTACCAATTGGAAATGCATATCCATTTGCTGGTTCTGTAGGTAATTCTTGAGAATAACCTATCATGTTTATCGCAATTAAGGTTAATATTAAAAGTATGTTCTTCATATTTATTGAATTTCTGTTGGTTCTATATTATTGCTAACAATCTTGCTAAAATTTTGTGGGCGATTTAATGAGATTTCCTTATCAGTGCGCACCGAAATAAGCCGATTAAATTTACTTATTTATAATTTGAGCAAGACAAGTTTAATTGGCTTGCTGGTTTTTCTTAATTGTACGAAACTTTCAACTGGCTCATCAGTGCCCATGACAATTTAGCTTTTGTTAGCAGCTTTAAATTTTCACAAGGTCACATTCTTAAATCTTTTTAATTTGGGCTGTTTAAATATTTTGTCCTTTAAAGATTCCTTAGATACTTTGACTGCAGTGAATACTTCATTATAAAATACATCTTTACCTGATTTTATAATTTTCAATGGGAGTGCTCCACATTCGTATATATATTTTAGAAACCGATAAGAATCATTTTTAAGATATTTTGTGTCTAATTTATAGTCTCTTGAAAAATATACTGTTGTTGTCCTAAAAGGCTTTATACTTGTTGTTATTGTTATTGAATGGCATTTATGCCCTAATACATTTATTGTGTCGTTAATATTCTCTGTGACAGGCATTGATCTCTGAAAATATTCCTCAATGTTATACTCTTGATATATTTTATTCTCCCAATTCATAAATCGAATAGCACATCTCGAATTCGGATTGTAGTAATCTATAGTGTGGAGTTTTTTCTTATTTCCATAATGAGTTGCCAATTTGTATTGATTTTGCCTTATATATAAAACAGATGTTGCTAGTGGATTAACAAAATATGCTTTAAATTCTTTTTCTGTTATTTTTTCAGGATTAGCATTTTCTATTGCCTTTTGGTATACGATTTTGCCTTCAAAACCTTGTGCATTTACACTATTTGAAAGTCTAAATAAAAGAGTGCTAAATGTTAAAAGTAAAAATAGGTTTCTCACTGTCTTGTTTTTTATTGCTGCTAACGGTTTTGCTAAAATTTGAGGGCGATTTATTACTGTCACCATATCAAAACCGCCTATGTTTATTGTTTTTATTGCATTATCAAATTGAGCGTCAACGCCCATTAATTTTAACTTTTGTGTGTGCCCTGCATGAGCATGATCACACCCACCGAAAGGTCAGTA
>JAEINT010000018.1 GCA_016342745.1 Labilibaculum sp. | reverse complement strand
AGACTCAAAAACTAACACACTTTCCGTTGAAAGCGGTGCAAAGATAACGGATAAAATTTTGCACTTCCAAATGGAAAAGTGAAGTTTTGTGACACACCTCACATAAAGCACTGGTAACCTGAATGAAAAAAATATAAAAAAGTTTAAATGAGCGAATGTTCGGTTGTGGCATTTTCAAAAACTGCATTCGCTACCCATAAGAATCATTTCCCATTAGGGATAGAAGCGATATCCTTTTGACGAGGAACGAGAGAAAAGATTTAGCCGATAGCCCGACCAATTATCTATTAAAACAAATAGATAATTGGGAATGGCCAGATAAAAAATAGAAATTTTAGTCTTTTTAACTATCCATCGGAAAAGAAATTAGGTAGATATATTATCTTCGTACGATAAAATTGTTTTAACACTTTAATTCTCTCATGGTGACAAATCGTATTGTTATTATACCTACTTACAATGAAAAGGAAAACATTGAAGCTATTGTAAGGAAGGTTTTTTCGCTGGATACCCCTTTTGATATTCTTGTTATAGAAGATAACTCGCCTGATGGGACTGCTGCTATTGTGAAAAAGCTACAAAAAGAGTTTTCGCAGCTACATATTATAGAACGTAAGGGCAAACTTGGATTGGGTACGGCATATATTGCTGGATTTAAATGGGCATTAGAACACAATTATGAATATGTGTTTGAAATGGATGCTGATTTTTCGCACAATCCGGAAGATTTGGTACACCTATATAAGGCATGTTCGGAAAAAGGTGGTGATATGGCCATTGGTTCTCGCTACGTTTCCGGTGTAAATGTTGTAAATTGGCCTATGGGTAGAGTATTGATGTCGTATTTTGCATCGAAATATGTTCGTATCGTTACTGGTATGAAGATTCATGATGCTACTGCGGGCTTTAAATGCTACACGAAAAAGGTACTTGAAACGATCGATTTGGATAAAATTCGATTTAAAGGCTATGCTTTTCAGATAGAAATGAAATTTACCACATGGAAATTTGGCTTTACTATTATTGAAGTGCCGATTATTTTTACTGATAGAACCCAAGGAACCTCTAAAATGAGTGGTGGAATTTTTAATGAAGCTGTTTGGGGCGTGATTAAAATGAAATTGAGAAGCTTCTTCACCAAATACGAAAGATAGATTTACTATACTATATAACTAAACAACCAAATGTCAAGTATTCTTATAAAAAATGCCTTGATTATTAATGAAGGCAAAAAGTTTACAGGAAGTGTTCTTGTAAAAGATCAGTTGATTGAAAAAATTTATACTTCAGCACCAGAAGTAACAGATCCTAATTGCAAGGTGATTGATGCTGGTGGAAGAATATTAATTCCTGGTGTTATTGATGATCAGGTACACTTTCGTGATCCGGGAATGCCACAAAAAGGTGATTTATATACTGAATCGAGAGCTGCAGTAGCAGGTGGAACGACTTCTTTTATGGATATGCCGAATGTTAAACCACAAACGGTTACTCAGGAATTACTTACAGAACGCTATAAATTGGGTGCTGAAAAGTCTTTGGCAAACTACTCCTTTTATATGGGTGCTACGAATACGAATTTGGATGAAATCTTAAAGACAGATCCTAAATCGGTTTGTGGTATTAAAATATTTATGGGTTCGTCGACTGGAAACATGCTGGTTGATGACATTGATACTCTTTCGCAGATTTTTGAAAAAGCACCTATCCTAATTGCAACACATTGCGAGGACTCTCCTACTATTGATAAAAACCAAGCGGAATATCAGAAAAAATATGGCGATGATATTCCAATGGATTATCATGGTGAAATTAGAAGTGCTGAAGCGTGCTATAAATCCTCATCGAAAGCTATTGAACTGGCGAAGAAATACAATACAAGATTACACATACTGCATTTATCGACTGCTATGGAAATGGATTTGTTCGACAACTCTATACCTTCTAAAGATAAAAGAATAACGGCTGAGGTTTGTGTTCATCATTTATGGTTTAACGATCAGGATTACAAAACCAAGAAATCGAGAATTAGATGGAATCCTGCGATTAAAACTGAAAATGACCAAGATGCACTTTGGGAAGCACTTTTGGATGATCGTTTGGATGTGATTGCGACAGATCATGCTCCTCACACTCCTACAGAAAAAGATGGAAACTATATGCAAGCTGCTGGTGGAGGTCCTTTGGTTCAGCATTCTTTAGTAGCTATGCTTGAACAAGCTCGTAGAGGAAAAATTACTCTTGAAAAAGTTGTTGAGAAAATGTGCCATGCTCCTGCTGAAGTTTTTCAGGTTGAAAAACGTGGTTTTATACGCAAAGGCTATTTTGCAGATTTAGTTTTATTAACAGAGGATAGTTGGACTGCTACAGAAAAAAACACCTTATACAAATGTGGTTGGACTCCTTTTGATGGAGAAAAATTCCAATATAAAGTTGAAAAAACCTTTGTAAATGGACATTTGGCTTACGATAATGGTCAATTTGATGAAAGTAATAAAGGAATGCGATTGAGTTTTGATAGATAGATCTTCTGAAAAATAACATTGTACTAAAATGATAAAACGTAATAATATACTAACAGCTCTGATTTTTTCAGGGCTGTTTTTGTTTTCCTGCCAGCAGAAAGAGACAGTTAAAAACAATGAGCAAACGGGAATAAAAATAGCAAAGCCTATTACTTATGAAGTTTTGGTAAAAAATCCGAATCCCGATGATGATTGGAAAACAGAGTGCTTGGCAAATACCGACACAAAAATATTGGTAGAGGACATTCTTAAAGCCTTAAAAAATGGAGATTTACCGGCCTTTGATTATTACGACAATCATGAATTATCAAAATCGGAAATTAAAGAAATCATTAAAGAAGGCAATTTAAGCGAGAACACGGCCAATATACAATTTGAAGAAGAATGGTATTGGGATAAAAACGAACTTGCCTTAAGCAAGAAGGTTAATAAAATAATGTTGGGCTATGCTGTATACGATGGTAAAGGAGCTGTTCGTGGTTACAAGGCTAGTTTTGTGGTTGATTTAAACTTGAATAAAAAATAACTATTTTAATTACTTAAGGCTTATAAGTATTACAATCTATTTTTTGCATTGGGCTATCCGCCCAAACCTGACTTCATTTATTCATTAAAGTCTACTTTTATTTGTATTCATGATTTCCGCTTTGCTCCAATTGTTGTCTTGAATACAAAAAACGGAAGCAAAAAAAATCAAGGCTGTATTTAAAAAAGTTTCCTTATTTACCTCAAGCCTAAGTGCGGCCGCGTGATCTTCGAACAATCCCGATAGCTATCGGGACTAAGCTTCCCGGTCTTACTAAATCTTAGAGGCAAAACAAAAACTCTTTAAAATAAATGCCACTTAACGTGTGCCTTATACAATATTCCTTTATAGGATCACACACTATTAAAACGTCTAAATAAATTTAGTAAAAGCTTTTTTCAGAAACGTTTAGGACGCGATTGATTTTCCATCTATTTTTGCACAAAATATTTGAGTCTCGAACATTCTTGATTCTTGATCCTTTAAACTTGACACTTAAAGAATGAAAGTACTATTTATAGATTCTACCCATCCTAGATTGATGGAGATGCTTGTTGAAGCAGGATTTGATTGCACTTATGCTCCAGAAAAAAACAAGGAAGAGCTTTTAGAGATATTTCCTGAGTTTGATGGTTTTATTATCCGAAGTAAGTTTAAGCTGAATAAGGAAGAATTAGATCAGGCGGCAAATTTAAAGTTTATTGGCCGTGTTGGCGCTGGATTGGAAAATATTGATGTTGACTATGCCGAAAGCAAAGGAATTAGATGCTTTAATGCTCCGGAAGGAAATAGAGATGCAGTTGGCGAACATGCTATAGGTATGCTATTGACTCTTTTCAACAATTTGTGCCGATGCAATTGGGAAGTTCGAAACGGAATGTGGCGACGAGAAGAAAATCGTGGCATTGAGATTAAAGGCAAAACCATTGGAATTATAGGTTATGGGAATATGGGAGCTGCTTTTGCTCAACGATTAAAAGGTTTCGACTGCAAGGTAATTGCATACGATAAATACAAATTCGATTACTCGGATGAGTTTTGTGAAGAAAAGCAAATGGAAGACTTGTTTGAACAATGCGATATTTTAAGCTTGCATGTTCCACAAACAGAGGAAACGATGTTTATGGTGAATGACGAATTCTTGAAAAAATTCAAAAAACCGATCTACCTTATTAATACAGCACGTGGAAAAGTGGTTCGTATTGCTAATTTGGTAAAAAACCTTGATTCCGGTCAGGTACTTGGTGCTTGTTTGGATGTTTTGGAGTTTGAAAAGACTTCTTTCGAAGATTTGCATGCATCGGAACTACCTGCCGAATTTAAATTTTTAATAGAATCGGAAAAAGTATTGCTTAGCCCGCATGTTGGTGGTTGGACACACGAATCGAATATAAAACTCTCGGAAGTTACGGCTCAGAAGATTATTGATGAATTTGGGAAGTAATCTCCATTAAAATAAAACAAAGCCTCAATTCGAAAACGAATTGAGGCTTTTGTTACTATATAGGTGTGATCAAATCTATCCTATTAAATTCGGTTCTGTTTCGCGAATTACATAAGTTCTAATTTTTTCAACAAATTTAAATAGTATTTCAATCTTCTCTGGTTCCTCAAACCAATCTTGCGTTGTATAGATTCCAAAATGAGATTCTCCCTTTAGTTCAGGAACAAAACTCACATCAACACCATTAATACCGACCCTTAAACGCAAATCAAATTCCAGAGCATTCTTAATTATTTCTTGTACTCTCGTATTTGTGAAAATTCGATCGGCTCCAGTCAATTGATATTTTTCAAAAACTACCTTAGAATCGAAATTTTGACTTCCAGTTTTATTATTCTCATTGTTAGAGAAAAAGTTCAATTTATCGATAATGAACTTCTTACGAAGACTAATTTTTGTTGACTTAGAAACTGGCAAAGAGAAAAATACCCCACTACAATGTGCTATTCCACTAACATTTTTAGGATCAGAAAAGCAAGTAAAGAAAGTATTACTGTTAGGATGATTCTTAATGTATACTAATCTTTTATGATACACAATTGGCTGCATAGCATTTGACGAGTAGGCATCCTCTGAAGATTTAATATCTCGCCCTGTACTTTTTGCAAAATCTTGCAATTTCTGAATACTTGATTTTTCCCCTTCCATAAACAATGATTCTAATATTAATTTGCTTTCAATGACTTACAACAATCAAAGGATTAATTTAGCATAAAAACATTTTAGAATCAAAACACATAAGAACTAGAAACCGTAAGCCATACCTAATCCAAAGTAGTGATAAGCCTCATCGGTTAGTTCAATTTCCGATTCCATAATTACAGACCATCCATTTCCTATTGAAACTCTAATACCGATTGGCACCCACAATGGAATTGTTGTTTCATCTCCAAAGTTGATGTCCATGTCTAAACCAGTGATTAGTTTTGTTCCTGATGTTAGTGGTATTGTAATATTTGCTGTTCCATCGAAACCAAAATCATGGAAATGATGCGCTCCTGCCGATAAAGACAGATTTTTACTTATTCCAAATTCCACATCACCACCATAGTAGTTCTCATCTCCAAAAGCACCAATTTTTGCGCCGATATCAACATTTCTTCCAACACCAACTCCCGCATGAAAGAACATCAAGAACTCTGCATTTCCATCATATACAAACATTGAAGGTTCAAAGCCGATTGCTGCCTCTCCACTTCTCAATACTCCTGCCGTTTTAAAAACTTGCGCGTTTCCTATCAACACAATAAATAATAAACCCAATAAAACTATTCCTCTTTTCATAAGTACTCTTTAAATTATTAAGTAGAAACTAAGGACGAACTTACATTATTGTGTGTAAAAGGATTTTTTCAACAAAACTTAAGTGAGTTTAGGATTACTCTAACCCTAGAGGTTTATTTTTAAACTCTTACAACCATAGAGGCTCTTCATTTTTGGCTTAATCCAACAACGAAGTAAAAAACTCAAGACTACTTAAAGTAGAAAAAATTAAAAGTCATATATATCCTTTTCATAACTCAAGCCGTAAGGCTTTTACTTTTCTCCTTAGATGAGAAAAGTAAACAAAAGAATCAAGTCAGCCTGATCCTTGTCTCCACTCCGTTGTAACAAATTATCATGCCTAGCGGCAGGCTGACAAAGCACGCTCATTAATATGATAATAAATTATTTCATACCTACTTTATAAAACAAAAAATCCCTGCTCCAATCAGGAACAGGGATCAAAATATTTCATTAGACTCTCACAGATTCTTCGAACTCTGATAGGTCAATTATCATTAATAAACTACTTTGGCGATATCTCGAACACAATTCGATGCCATTAAGGTATAAAAGTGTAATGAAGGAACGCCATGTTGAATCAACTCTTTGCATTGCTCAATTCCCCACTCCACGCCAACTTGTTTAACCTCATCGTTGGTTTTGCATTTACGAACCTCAGCAGCCAAAGCCTCTGGAATATCTGTTTTAAAAATCTGCGGAAGCACTGTTAACTGGCTAAGTGCAGAAATTGGCTTAATTCCAGGAACTACAGGAACCGTAATGCCTGCAGCTCGCACCTTTTTCACAAAATCGAAATATTTCTGATTATCGAAGAACATTTGTGTAACGATGTATTCAGCTCCAGCATCCACTTTCTTTTTCAACCAATAAATATCAGAATCCAAATTTGGAGCTTCTTCATGCTTTTCCGGATATCCGGCAGTACCAAAAGAAAAAGGAGTATCGAACGGTTCAACATGCGTTCCGTCTAAAAACTCACCTTTGTTCACCTGATTCACCTGATTAATCAAATCAATCGCATATTTGTGCTCTCCCTCAATTGGAATAAAGCCATGACGAGGCGAAGAATCTCCACGAAGCAATAACAAATCAGTTATCCCAAGAAAATTTAAATCTAATAAGGCATTCTCTGTTTCTTCAGGAGTAAAACCACTGCAAATTACATGAGGAACAACCGTAAGCTTGTATTTGTTTTGAATTGCTGCAGCTACGGCAACCGTTCCTGGTCGTTTTCGGGTAATTTTCTTTTCGATCACTCCACTTGCCGATTCTGTAAATACAACCTCATCCCGATGGGCAGTAATATTTATATATTTAGGATCAAACTCCTTAAGCTTATCAATGGTATTAAAAACTTTGTATATACTATTCCCTCTTAAAGGAGGCAATAATTCAAAAGAGAAGTGTGTGGTTTTGTTCTCAATTGCTTGATTTAATAATTCAATTACTTTCATTGGTTTTAGTTAGATATAAGCTTCGAGACAGAAATCTCAATCCTTATTATTGATACTATATTGTCCTATTTATTTTTTGTCTTGGGCTATCCGCCCAAACCCGACTTCATTTTTTGTCTTGAATACAAAAAACGGAAGCAAAAAAAATCAAGGCTACATTTTAAAAAGCTTTCTTATTTGCCTCAAGCTTAAGTGCGGCCGGGTGATTTTCGAACAACCCCGATAGCTATCGGGACGAAACTTCCCGGTCTTACTAAACCTTAAAGGGAATACAAAAGCTCTTTAAATTAATGCCACTCAACCTGTAATTTAAATAATACCCCTAAAAAAACAACATGCCTTAACGACTTATAAATGAGTCGAATATAATCTCCGAAAACATTTAAAACGAAATTATTATTGATACTATATGATTGCACTAAGCAATTTTTTTGCTTTTTCTTCTGATATTCCTTTACGGGATGCGTAATCCTTCAACTGATCTTCTTTGATTTTATCAATCGCAAAATACATTGCTTCCGGATGAGCCATTACCAATCCACTAACCGATGCTGTCGGGTACATGGCAAAATTTTCGGTTAATGTTGCTCCAATCTTGTTTTCAACATCAAGAAAATCCCAAAGAACTTGTTTTTCGGAATGCTCTGGTAATGATGGATACCCAAAAGCCGGGCGAATTCCCTGATAGTTTTCACGAAGCATGTCCTCTATACTTCCATCCTCATTGGTAGCATAACCCCAATCTTCTTTACGGATTTTTTCGTGCAACAATTCAGTAAATGCTTCTGCCAATCGATCAGCCAAAATCTTTACCATGATACTGTTGTAATCATCATGATTTTCGTTCAATTTTTCTACAATCTCATCTAATCCCAGACCAGCTGTAACTACAAATGCACCTATATAATCAGTTCTGTTAGATTCTTTTGGAGCAATAAAATCGCTCAAGCATAAATTGGTTAAGCCTTTCTTGAATTTCTCTTGCTGACGAACACCACAGAAGCGTGTAATTTCTTTCGATCTATCCTCATCCTCGTATAAAACAATGTCATCTCCTACACTATTGGCTGGGAACAAACCATAAACTGCACTTGCTTCCAATAAACCTTCTCTTTCGATCACATCCAGTACATTATTGGCATCTTCGAACAGCTTTTCAGCCTCTTCCTTATAATCAGGATCTTCCATTATTTCAGGATACATGCATTTCAGTTCCCACGCAACAAAAAAGAAAGTCCAATCGATGTACTTACGAATTTCGCCAATCGAGTAGTTTTTTAACACCTGCAAACCTGTTTTATTCGGCTTATGAATCGGTTCAGTAGACCAATCGTAACGTTCCCTATTCTCACGAGCCTCTACTATAGAATAATATTCTTTTGGTTTTTGATTTTCGTGAGCAGTTCGAACTTCCTGATATTGTTCTTTAACGGTTGACAGAAATTCATCGCGCTTATTCTTATCACACAACTTCTTAAAAATACCAACAGACTTGGAAGCATCTACAACATGTACTACTCCATTCTCATAATTTGGCTCTATTTTAACTGCTGTATGTAATTCCGATGTTGTGGCTCCTCCAACTACCAAAGGAATATCGAATCCTTCGCGCTTCATTTCTTCAGCAACAAAACACATTTCCTCTAATGATGGCGTAATTAATCCACTCAAACCAATGGCATCTACTTTTTCACGTTTGGCAACTTCCAATATTTTTGCACTCGTAACCATAACTCCCAAATCGATTACCTCGAAGTTGTTACATCCTAAAACAACACCAACAATATTTTTACCAATATCGTGAACATCGCCTTTTACCGTAGCCATCAATATTTTACCTGCATTACTAGCTTCAGATAAAGTATTTTTTTCCTCTTCGATAAATGGTTGAAGGTAAGCAACAGCCTTTTTCATTACCCTTGCAGATTTTACAACTTGAGGTAAGAACATTTTACCATCGCCAAAAAGATCACCAACGATATTCATTCCATCCATTAATGGCTGCTCAATTACATCCAATGCACGCGGTAATGATTGTCTGGCTTCTTCAGCATCTTCTTCAATAAAATCGGTAATTCCTTTCACCAATGAATAAGACAATCTTTCGAAACAAGGCTTTTCTCTCCAAGCATCGGTTTTCACCTTAACTTTTCCATCAGATTTTAATCCTTCGGCAAATTCAATTAGAATTTCGGTTGCCTCAGGTTTACGATTTAACACGACATCTTCTACTTTCTGCAAAAGTTCTGGCTCTATTTCATCGTAAATCTGCAACATTCCAGGATTTACAATTCCCATATCCAAACCTTCTTTAATGGCATAGTATAAGAAAACAGAGTGCATTGCTTCACGAACCGTGTTGTTTCCACGGAAAGAGAATGATAAATTACTGATTCCGCCACTAATTTTAGCGTGAGGAAGGTTCGCCTTTATCCAAGTTACTGTCTTGATAAAATCGACAGCATAGTTGTTGTGCTCTTCAATTCCTGTTGCAATTGCCAATACATTTGGATCAAATATGATATCCTCTGCAGGGAATCCAACAGTTTCCGTTAATATTTTATACGCTCTTGCGCAAATTGCAGTTCTTCTCTCAAAAGTATCTGCCTGACCTTTTTCATCAAAAGCCATTACAACTGCAGCGGCTCCGTATCTTTTAATTTTAGTTGCATGCGCTATAAACTCTTCTTCTCCCTCTTTCAAGGATATCGAATTTACCACACATTTTCCCTGAACGCATTTTAATCCAGTTTCTAAAACAGACCATTTTGATGAATCGATCATGATCGGAACACGAGAAATTTCAGGTTCGGATACCAATAGTTTTAGGAAAACATCCATCTCTTTTTCTGCATCCAACATGGCATCATCCATGTTCACATCGATGATTTGCGCACCATTTTCTACCTGATTACGCGCTATAGAAAGTGCTTCTTCGTATTTTTCTTCGTTAATTAAACGTGCAAACTTTCGCGATCCCGCTACATTCGTACGTTCACCAACATTCACAAAATTGCTTAAGGAATTCACACGAAGTAGTTCCAATCCACTCAAACGAGTTTCTTTTTCAACTACAGGAATCTCTCTAGGCTCTGCATTTTTAACCGCATCAGCCAATATCTTAATATGCTCTGGTCTTGTACCACAACATCCACCCACAATATTTATCTTCTTGTTATCCAACAATTCTCTCAAATCGCTCAACATGGTTTGAGGAGTCTCATCGTACTCACCCAATTCATTTGGCAAGCCTGCATTCGGATAAACACTCACATAAACAGGAAGCAAAGTATCCAATTGCTGAATGTATGGAACCAAATCTTTCGCTCCAAAAGCACAATTCAAACCAATACTTATCAGTCGATCACATTTAATAGAAGTAATAAAAGCTTCTAATGTTTGACCAGAAAGTGTTCTTCCACTATTATCTGTTATGGTTCCCGAAATCATGATTGGAATATCCAATCCTCTTTCTTCCAAGAACAAATCGGCTGCGTAAATACAAGCCTTAGCATTTAGAGTATCAAAAATCGTTTCAATTAAAAGAGCATCAACACCTCCATCTAACAATCCTTTAATCTGTTCGGTGTAAATTTTCACCAAATCATCAAAACCTACCTCACGATATCCTGGATCTTCAACTTTTGGCGACATTGAAGTCGTTTTATTGGTTGGACCAATTGCTCCAGCAACCCAACGTGGCGTTTCCGGATCAATTGCATTCATTTCATTTACGGCTGCACGCGCATTTTTAGCTGATTCGAAATTTAATTCGTAAGCCAATTCTTCCAATTGATAATCGGCCAATGAAATTGCATTCGCATTAAATGTATTGGTCTCAATGATATTTGCACCCGCCTCTAAAAACTTACGATGAATCCCTTTAATGATTTCAGGTTGAGTCAAAGTAAGTAAGTCGTTATGTCCTTTCTGATCACTTGAGAAATCTGCAAAACGAGTTCCACGAAAATCCGATTCAGCCAACTTATGTGCCTGAATCATTGTTCCCATAGCTCCGTCTAAAACAAGAATTTGCTTCTTTAATGCTTCCTTTATAGATATCAATTTCTGCTCCATTTTAATTTGCGACTGTTAGATAGATTGCGGTATTACTATTTTTTTGTTCAACCAAAACGTGATGTTTTAGTTGTATTTCTTCAATTGTAGCTGGTGTGTAATGTCGAACAGTGATTAATTCTAAATCATCACTCAATTCAACATCGTATTTTTGCTCTAATTCTTCCACTAAACTCTGCATGTCTCTTGCCGAACTGTTTGCACAAAAAGCAAAGCTAACTGCAGTGTTCTGAGTAAAATTAAGCTTTATTCTATATTTTGTCACCAAGGTGAAGATAAAAACCAAGTCTTTCTCACCAATAAATGAAAAATTTAAGGGTTTTAAAGTCACTAACATCTGCCTTTTCTTTACAATGTAATTTGGCAACAATGGTTGCGGCTGTTCTCCCTTGGTAATTAATGTTCCTTTTTGCGATGGGTCGATAAAAGATTTTACCCACAAAGGAATTTTCTTTGCCTGCAAAGGCTTTATGGTTTTCGGATGAATTACTCTTGCTCCATAGTACGACAACTCTATTGCCTCATGGTATGGAATCAAATCAATCTTAGTAGTTTCTTCAAAATAATCAGGATCTGCATTTAATATTCCCAACACATCTTTCCATATGATCATTTTATCAGCGACAAGCAAGTGAGCCAAAATGGCTGCGGTATAATCAGATCCTTCTCTTCCTAAAGAAGTTGTATTTCCTTCCGGATCTCTGGCAATAAACCCTTGCGTAATGTACAATGCAGTCGGATTATCAGAAAATACAGCATTCGCCTTTTCTTTGGAAGAATCCCATAGAATATTGGCATCTACATAATTATCATCTGAATCCAAACAGGTTCTGACATCAATCCATTTGTTATTCTGCTCAATTGAATTTAAATAAGCCGATACAATTTTTGTTGATAAAAGCTCTCCAAAACCAATCACCTGATCGTATTCAAAATTGAACTGATCAGATGATGGTTTCGAAATTTTGGTTTTTAGCTCAATGAAAAGAGCGTTAATTTCCGAATTTAGCCTCGTAGGAATTTCTTCGAATAAATCTTCGATTACAGAAGTGTGGTTTCTCTTCAGTAAATCAAAAAGTTCCAAGGTCTTTGTATCTCCAGAAAAATAAGCATCTACAAGTTCTTCCAGCAAATTGGTGGTTGTACCAATCGCCGAAATCACGACAGTGAGTGGACGCTTGACTTTGCCAATAATTTGGCAAATATTTTTGATAGCAGTCGCATTTTTTACCGATGCGCCACCAAATTTATATATGATCATTTTTTGATATCTGATTAGTGTTGCTATTCTTCGCCCAAGTATGCTAGGAAAATATCTTTCCCTTCAATTTGCTTTCGGATTTTTATGAGTTCTGAAATATTCAAAGTTCCAATCACATAATTAAAATCTTTCCCTTTAAGCGATTCTGATATTTCTTTGAAATTAAATAAAGCCAAGTCGTTGGTATCTGAATACCTTAAATAGATTTCAACATCCATATCATTGGTATATTCTAACCCACCGTAATATTTCAACTTCTTGTATTCGTACTTATAATTGTAAGCCAAAGCTGTAACATCAGACAACACGGCTGAACCTGTAGGGTGCGCACCAGCTCCTTTTCCATACATAAACTGATTGTCGTAAAAATTCCCTTGAATCAATACACCGTTATAATGACTTTCTACGGTATATGCATGCTCTTCGGGTTTCACAAATTTAGGCGCAACAAACAAATTTACATGATTGCCATTTACCTTAGAAACCTTACCAAGCAGCCTAATCTTATATCCTTTTTGCGATGCTAACTCAATATCTTTTGGAGATAAATTGCCAATTCCCGAATTGAAAACTTCATCGGGATGCACAAACAAACCAAATCCATGAACAGTTAGAATAATCAGTTTGTATAAGGTGTCAAATCCGCCAACATCAGAAGTTGGATCACTTTCTGCAAAGCCCAAATCTTGAGCTTGTTTTAAGGCAAGATCATAATCCAGATTCTCATTAAAAATCTTTGTCAATATGTAATTCGATGAACCGTTCAAAATTCCGCTAACCGATTGCAACAAATCATTATCGTAGTACTCTTCCAAATTTCTGATAATTGGAATACTGCCACATGCCGAAGCTTCATATAAAAAGGAAACTTTGTATTGCCACTGCAATTGAATCAGCTCCTCTATATGATAGGCCAGCATTTTTTTGTTGGCCGAAACCACATGCTTCCCATTTTGCATAGCCGTTTTCACAATTTGGTAAGCTGCATCAGCATCATCAATCAATTCTGCAACGACATTAATTTCCGGATCATTTAAAATATCATCTGGATTAGTGGTTAGTAATTTAGAATCTATATCTCTTTCCTTATCTGCATCCTTCACACAAACTTTTACGATTGATGCATCTAAACCTTTGCTATTTTTAAGAACGTGGGCCAATCCAGAACCAACTACTCCGAATCCGAAAATGCCTATTTTTAATTTATTGCTCATTGATGTTGTTGTCGATTAAGAAGGTTTTTAATACTTGGGTTAGTTGTTCTTGTTCCAAAAGGAATCCATCATGTCCGTAAATCGAATTGATTTCAAGGAATTCTGCATTTGGAATATGATCTGCAATAAATCTTTGTTCTTGAATTGGGAAAATTTGATCAGAATTTACACCAATAACCAATGTTCTTGATTTTATTCCGCTTAAAGCTGAAACCAAACCATTTCTACCTCTTCCCATATCATGGCTGTCCATGATCTTTGATAAATGCCAATAAGCATAGGCATTAAATCTTCTGGCTAACTTCTCT
The DNA here is from genome assembly GCA_016342745.1 of Labilibaculum sp. Classification (GTDB taxonomy): domain Bacteria; phylum Bacteroidota; class Bacteroidia; order Bacteroidales; family Marinifilaceae; genus Paralabilibaculum; species Paralabilibaculum antarcticum. Next base: position 131,547 of record JAEINT010000018.1, on the reverse strand, counting down.
CCTTGGTATCGTTGGTATGAACTTGCACGGTAATCATCTACTTTTCCTTCTTCATTTTCTTGCTGAGAATGATCGTAGGTAGCATAAGTCCGATAGCTCAATAAGGCAATCGATCGAGCAACACGCATGCCATTCAATCCTGCTTTATCATTCGATTCTTTCCAAGAAGGATCAACTTCGATTGCCATTCTTTGCGATTCGTTAAAGGCAATTCCCCAAGGAGAATGCTTTGCATTGGAGGCCAAAACCACCAAATTATCTAACTTACCATTCAAACGATAAGCCCACTCTAAAGCTTGCATGCCTCCAAGTGAGCTACCAATCATCATATGAATACGATCAATTTTTAAATGCTTTCTCAAAATTTCATGAGCTCCCACCAAATCACGAACCGTTAATTGAGGAAAATCATGATAATAAGCCTGTCCGTTGTCCGGATTTTTTGAAAGAGGACCAGTTGAGCCATAACATGAAGCAAGTGTATTGTCGCATACGATGAAATAATCTTTAGGGTTGAAAAAATCATTTTCACCAAATAATCCTTCCCACCAATCGAAAACATCAGAGTTCGCAGTAAGAGCATGGCAAACCCAAATCACATTATTCCTTTGCGGATCGTATTCCCCATAGGTGTGATAAGTTAGTTCTAGCTCTTTCAGACATTCGCCTGATTCAAGTTCTAAACCTTCTTTATGGATATAACAATTGGAATTCACAGTTTACAATTTTTGTTTTGTTTGTTGTTTTGTATTAAGAATAGATTGCACAATGCTAAACTTGTGCAAATTGTAGTTTCCAGCCGATCACCTATGAGAAGATGATCGGCTGGGATAAACTATAAAAACTAATTGATTGTCTCTACATTAATTGCTTTCTCAACAGATTGTTTAATATCTGCTTTGATGTCTTCGATGTGCTCAATTCCTACTGAAATACGCAACAATCCTGGTTCCACACCGGAAGCTTTCTGCTCTTCCAATGATAATTGCTCGTGAGTAGTTGAACTTGGGTGAATAATTAAAGTTTTTGCATCTCCTAAATTGGCAACATGCGAAAGTAATTCAACTCCATCAACCAATTTATCAGCAACTTCTTTTCCACCTTTTACTTTAAAAGTAAGAACCGATCCTGCACCTTTTTTGAAGTATTTCTGTGCTCTTTCGTAATATGGACTTGAAGGTAATCCTGGATAATTTACTTGATCTACCCAATCCTGATCTTGTAACCATTCGGCCAAAGCAACAGTATTTTCAACATGACGATCCAAACGAAGTGAAAGCGTTTCTAATCCTTGAAGTAACAAGAACGAATTGAACGGACTTTGGCTACAGCCATAATCTCTTAAGCCTTCCACTCTTGCTCGAATTGCAAATGCTATATTCCCAAATGGTCCATCTGCACCAAAAACATCCCAAAATACCAAACCATGATATCCTTCCGATGGTTCTGTAAATTGAGGATATTTTCCATTTCCCCAGTTGAAGTTTCCTCCATCTACAATAACTCCACCTACTGCAGTTCCATGACCACAAATCCATTTTGTTGCTGATTCAACAACAATATTGGCTCCGTGCTCCAATGGACGGAATAAATATCCTCCTGCTCCAAGAGTGTTATCCACAACAAGTGGCAAGTCATATTTCTTCGCTATTGCTGATACTTTTTCAAAATCTGGTATTGAGAATTTAGGGTTTGGTAAGGACTCAACGTAAATTGCTTTGGTATTCTCATCAATCAATGGAATAATTGAATCTGGCTCATCGATATCAACAAAACGACATTGTATTCCTAGTTTTTTAAACTGAACCTTAAACTGATTGTATGTTCCACCATATACTTGAGAAGCACTTATAAAATTGTCTCCTACTTCAAGAATATTTGTTAATGCTAAGAATTGTGCAGCCTGACCAGAAGCGGTTGCAACGGCAGCAACTCCACCTTCTAATGCAGCTATTCTTTTCTCAAAAACATCATTGGTTGGATTCATCAAACGAGTATAAATATTCCCGAATTCTTTTAGGCCAAACAGATTGGCTGCGTGCTCTGAATTGTTAAAAGTGTAAGCTGTTGTTTGATATAAGGGAACTGCTCTTGAGTTCGTTGTTGGATCTACTTCTTGACCTGCGTGTATCTGTAGTGTTTCGTATCTTAATTTATCTGACATAGCGATTCGTATTTTGAACAGGCTGATAGCTGTTAGCTATTTGCTTTTTTATTAGCATGGCCACCAGTTTTCCTGATTTGCCATCCAGCACAAAAGCCTACTCCTTGATTAAAAAAATTGTTTAATTGGTTAGAAACCTAAAAGGTTTCGAATGGTCACAAATACAGATCTATCTTATCAGTAAACTATCTGAATGTGGTTTTTTCAGGTTTAGTTGTACCTATTCCTTGTTCTGAAAATACAGAAACATGAAAATTAAGCAAGATTGAATTTGAATTCCCGGTTCGGTGTTATTTTATACGCACCAGTATCTAAAAAAGGGGAAAGATTTTAGAAAGAATGCGTTAAATCATACGCATCATTCGTTGCATTCGCATCATCGTAGTAATAGATGCCAAAGATTGCAACTGAAAATTTTGCTCTTGTTGAGCCTCCTGATTGTAGTAATGAGTTTTATTCTGCTTCATGATCTTTTAATTTATATTCACCAATTATTTGGTCAGGATTTGACACCTTTCAGCAATGGTAGCCGCGGTTGTCAGAAGGTCAACGAGCCTGTCTCTTACTTCTTCTGTATAAATTATAGATATCCTCCTAGGAGTTTTACCTTAAATAACTTTGACAAAGATAGAGAAGTTTTTTAATTGTCCAAACAATTAAGACCTCTTTGTCTTTTTATTTTTTAAGTTAAAATCCTAAACCAACACAAATTGAGCTGTGTCTCTACTTCGCTGTTCTAACAGTATTTCTCTACCTTTCGTCATTCTTTCAACTGCCTCTTGGTTATGATGACGAATGGTTATCAATTCCAAATCATCATTGTATTTTACCTCAAAATCAATTGATATTTCTTCAATTAATTCTTTTAATCGTCTGTCAGAATTATCAACACATACCGAAAAACTAATTGCAGAGTTCTGAATTAAATTTACTTTAACTCGATGTTTCGCAAATAACGAAAACAAGGAACTTAACTTTTCTTCCAAGATAAAAGAGAAGTCAATTGGGCGAATCGAAATCAAAACCTGATCCTTTTTTTGAATGTAAACAGGAAGTAAATAATCTAATTTTTTAGATGCGGTGCTAATTAAAGTTCCCGATTCATTCAGATCAAGAAAAGAACGTACTTGCAATGGAATCTTTTTCTTTTTTATTGGTTGTATTGTCTTTGGGTGGATCACCTTTGCTCCATAAAATGCAAGCTCTATTGCCTCCTGATAAGTAATCCGTTCTAATTTTTGTGCATCTGGCAACCATTTCGGATCTGCATTCATGATTCCTGGTACATCTTTCCAAATTGCCAACTTATCAGCATCTAAAATATAGGAAAGAATTGCGGCTGAATAATCAGAGCCTTCTCTTCCTAAAGTAGTTGTTTGATTGGTTTTTGTTCCACCAATAAAGCCTTGAGTTATATAAACGAAAGTACTGTTGAAACTAAATGTTTGTGATACCAACTTCTCTGATAATTTCCAATCAATTCTCCCCTCTTTGTATGTATCATCCGTTTTTAAACAAGTACGAATATCTACCCACTTATTTGGACGACCACTTAAGCGAAGAAATTCAGATACAATTGTGGTTGAAATCAGCTCCCCGAAAGATACAATTTGATCGTACTCAAACTCATAACACAAAGACGGCTCTTTCTCAAGGTATTGCGACAATTGATTAAAAAGAACTTCAATCTTTTCATATACTGCATCATCCTTTTTAGGAAACAATTCATTTACTATTGATAAATGATATTGTTTTACAGCTAATAATTTAGAGTCAAGATCATTTTTATTAAAAAAGGCTTCAACAATTTCTTCCAACGCATTAGTCGTTTTCCCCATAGCAGATAGAACAATTATTGTTTCCTCCCTATACGACTGAACGATCTTCACAAAATTACGCACGCCATCAGCACTATTTACCGAAGCTCCACCAAATTTAAATATGTTCATCAGATAATTATTAAAACGATTCTTAAATTAACACTTTAAACTCTATTCTTAGAATTAAAAAATGAAGTTACTAAATATTGTATTAGCATTTTCATCTTTACCAAAAATTAAAGAATTCTGTTCTAATTTTCGCTTCTCAAACCATAAAAAATGACACAATTTCACTTCTCTTAAAAAATCATCTAATTGTTAATCAAATTGGCTAAAATAATGAATCACTACCTCTACCTAGTATACCTAGGCCAATACCCCCAAAAACACCTCCCGAAAACGTTTGAAATAAGTGTTTCGGCGTTTCACAAAAAAGCATAACTTTATGCCACCAAATGAATGTAAACCAAAAAGCCATTAAAAATGAATGAACACAATAATGTTCAAACACTAAATCAATTCATCATCCAAAGACAATCCGATCATGCTGGAGCAAAAGGAGAATTATCCAGATTGCTACATCATATCGGTATTGCATCTAAAATTGTAAATCGTGCTGTTAACAAAGCAGGATTAGTTGATATTTTAGGTGAGCATGGAGATCAGAATGTACAAGGAGAAGATCAACAAAAATTAGATGTTTTTGCAGATACTCACTTTATTGATGCATTAAAAGCCAGTGGAGAATGTGCTGCTATTGCCTCTGAAGAAAATGAAGACATCATTGTTTTTGATGATGAAATGAGTAAAAATGGGAAATACGTTTTCTCAATGGATCCACTTGATGGCTCATCGAACATTGATGTAAATGTTTCCATTGGAACCATTTTTTCTATTTACGAACGTATTTCTCCGCGAGGAGAAGTTGCAACATTAGAAGATTTCCTTCAAGAAGGAACAAAACAAGTTGCTGCTGGGTATATAATATATGGTTCTTCAACCATGTTAGTGTATACAACAGGAAATGGAGTTAATGGTTTCACCCTTGATCCATCAATTGGAGAATTTTGTCTTTCACACCCGAACATCAAAACGCCTAAAAATGGAACCATTTATTCAATCAACGAAGGCAACTACATTAATTTCCCAAGTGGCGTAAAAAAATACATCAAGTATTGTCAGGAAAAAGATGCCAAAACCAAGCGTCCTTACACATCTCGTTACATTGGCTCTTTAGTTGCTGATTTTCACCGTAATTTATTAAAAGGTGGGATTTTTATCTATCCACAAACCAATAAAAATTCGGAAGGTAAGCTTCGATTAATTTACGAATGCAGCCCCGTTGCTTTTATTGCTGAACAAGCAGGTGGTTTGGCTACGGATGGCACACAACGAATTTTAGAAATCAAACCAGAATCTCTTCACCAACGTGTTCCTTTTTATACTGGATCAACAAAAATGGTGGAAAAAACAGAAGAATTTCTACATTTCTTTAACAACATCTGAAACAGGATTTTCAGAAAAATAAAGTAACACACTACTATTAACAAAAGCCACTTCAATTGTGAAGTGGCTTTTATTTTAGTGAGAATTTTCAAAATTAATTTGTAATGAATCGATAGAGTTACTGTTCTTGATAACTAAATTACAGTTACCTTCAATAGGGAATGCCAAGAACATATCTTGATCACTTTCATTCTCTATAAGATATTGAAAAGAAGGAATTCCATTTTTTTCTTTTGTACTATATTTTCATCTTATTCTAATGATTAATAGTTCTAAAAATATTCCCAATACCTCTCAAGGAAACTAAACCTCCAACAAACAGGTCAATTCATCACTCGTCATGCTAGGAATAAATTCGGTAATTGTATAATCGGCTAAATCATTTTTATGAAAAGGATCCTTTGCTAAAACTTCTTCCAACTGACTCTTATCCTTCATTTGTGATAGAATAATACCACCCGTCCTAGGGACTTTTCTTCCCGAAGCCTGAAAATTACCTAAAGCATATTGCTCCTTTAAATATTGAACGTGATTATTCAATTCGGCCTCTACCTTTTCTAAAGGCACTTTATAGGTTAATGATATGATGAACATGATTTATTATTTGCTTTGTATTTAATGAAAAACCAAGTTTCGAAAGTAAACATTATTTATGATAAATTAAAGAATCTAAAAATATAGGAACAATTACTGTCATTTATTTCACCCTTTCGCCTATCGGCACTTTCCCTTAAAAGGGAAAGATTGAATTTGAAAATACACTGCTAAATATTCTTTACCAATATTTGTACTTTTTCCTTGGTTCTTGATCCTTTCTCCTTGTTACTTGTCACTTTGTTCTTGATCCTTGTCACTTTTAACCTGTCCCTAAAATATTTTCCCTAAATTTGCCAATCAAATAATAAAAGGATAAGGATTTGGAACTAAAGCAACTTATACAAATTTTCTCTGAGCATCCTGCTCGTTATAGCATTGAAAAATACCTAGAACAAAAAAAGAACTTTCAACTTCATTTAAAAGGTGCAATTGGATCTTCTTTGTCATTGGTTATATCTGCACTTTCGCCAAGTAAACGTCCACATGTTTTAATTTTTAACGATAAGGAAGAAGCAGCGTACTTCTACAACGATTTGTGTAATCTTATAGATGATAAAAGTGTTTTGTTCTTTCCATCTTCATACAAACGATCGGTACAATACGAGAAAACAGATAGTTCCAATATCATTCTTCGTGCTGAATGTTTAAAACGATTAACTTCAGACCAACATCCAACATTTATCATCACCTTTCCAGAAGCTATTGTTGAAAAGGTAATTACGCAAGGGCAATTAGAAGAAAACACCTTAAGCATTAAAGTCGGAGAAAAGTTATCGCCCGAATTTGTTGAAGAAGTACTGGTAGATTACGAATTTGAGCGTGCTGATTTCGTTGTTGAACCAGGACAGTATTCTATTCGAGGAAGTATTATCGATATTTTTTCCTTTTCAGATGAACAACCTTACCGAATCGATTTCTTTGGAGAAGATGTAGATTCCATTCGTATGTTCGATGTGGAAAATCAGCTTTCTATTAAAAAATTCGATGCGGTTGATATTATCCCAAACATACAAGAGAATCTGTTAAAGGAATCACGAATCTCATTCCTTTCCTTTGTTCCTAACAATACTATTTTTTGGTGTAAAAACTTCCAATTTTCTTGTGATAGAATTCAGTCTATCTACGAAAGTACAATTGAGAAAGTACCTTTTTTAGAACTTGGAGAAGACCGAGTTTCTACTAAAGATTATTTAATAGACAGCAAAGAATTCTTACATCAGATTAACGATTTTTCCATTCTTGAATTTGGTCAGAAATTCTTTTTAGCTGCGCAAGAGGTAATTCAATTTAACCAAAGTCCGCAACCAGCTTTCAATAAGAATTTTGATTTGTTAGGTCAGCATTTACTCAATAACAATGCGAAAGCAGAAAGCAACTTTATTCTTTCCGATAATCCGAAACAAATCGAAAGGATACACAACATATTTGAAGATAAAGGAATTGAAGTTGAATTCCAAGATGTAAATCAAACGCTTCACGAAGGCTTTTCTGATCAGGATTTGCGAATTTCATGTTTTACCGATCATCAAATTTTCGATCGATACCACAAATTCCAACTTAAAACGGCTACGGTTCACAAAGCAAAAGAATCTGTTACTCTAAAAGAAATCAACCGATTACATCCTGGTGATTACATTGTTCATTCCGATCATGGAATTGGACGATTTGGTGGATTGCAGAAAATTGATGTCAACGGAAAATCTCAAGAAGCAATTCGTTTGGTCTATAAAGACAATGATATTTTGTTTGTTAGTCTGCACTCGCTTCATAAAATCTCAAAATACAAAGGGAAAGATGGAGGAACTCCTAAAATATACAAATTAGGAACTGGTGCGTGGCAAAAACTAAAAGACAAAACCAAGAGTAAGGTTAAGGATATTGCGAAAGACTTAATTGCTCTTTATGCAAAAAGAAAGAATGAAAAAGGATTTCAGTTTAGTCCCGATTCATATATGCAGCAAGAATTGGAAGCTTCTTTTATTTATGAAGACACACCAGATCAGGTAAAGGCAACCATTGCCACTAAAGAAGGTATGGAATCGCCATTCCCAATGGACCGATTGGTTTGTGGTGATGTTGGATTCGGAAAAACAGAAATTGCTATTCGTGCTGCCTTTAAAGCTGTAGCCGATAACAAACAAGTTGCTATTTTAGTTCCAACGACCATATTGGCATTCCAACATTTTAAAACCTTCAACGATCGTTTAAAAAATTTTCCATGCAGAGTTGATTACATCAGTCGCATGCGAAAGCCAAAAGACCAAAAAGAAATTTTAAAAGATCTAAAAGCTGGTCAAATAGACATCCTAATTGGTACGCATCGAATTATTGGAAAAGACATCGGATTTAAAGATTTGGGTTTACTGATTATTGATGAAGAACAAAAATTTGGTGTATCTGTAAAAGAGAAACTCAAACAGTTTAAGGTTAATGTTGATACCTTAACACTAACGGCAACTCCAATTCCTAGAACCCTTCAATTTTCATTATTGGGCGCAAGAGATTTATCCATCATCAACACGCCACCGCCAAATAGATATCCTATTGCAACCGAAGTTCATAATTTTAATGAAGACATTATTCGAGAGGCAATTACCTACGAAGTAGAGCGTAATGGTCAAGCTTTTTTTATTCACAATAGAGTACAGAACATCAAGGAAGTGGAAGCAATGCTTCACAGAATAGTTCCTGGCGTATCGACAATTGTAGCTCACGGTCAGATGGATGGTCCTAAGCTCGAAAAAATTATGCTTGAATTTATTCGTGGCGATTACGATGTTTTAATTGCCACAACAATCATAGAATCGGGTCTTGACATTCCTAATGCCAATACGATTCTTATTAATAATGGTCAAAACTTTGGATTAAGCGAGCTGCATCAGCTTCGTGGTCGTGTTGGAAGATCGAACAAAAAAGCATTTTGTTACTTGTTAACGCCTCCTCATGATTCCATGACACAGGAAGCTCGCCAAAGATTACAAGCCATCGAAAACTTCTCAGAATTGGGAAGTGGATTTAATATTGCCATGCAAGATTTAGATATTCGTGGCGCTGGAAACTTATTGGGTGGCGAACAAAGTGGGTTTATTGCTGATATTGGTTACGAAACCTATCATCGAATCTTAAACGAAGCTCTTTTGGAATTAAAAGAGAATGAGTTTAAAGATGTTTTTGAAGATGAGAAAAAAGAGGAAACGAAAGAAGTGATCCGATTCATCTCGGAATGCCAAATCGATACCGATCTTGAAATTCTTTTCCCAGAGCAATATGTTGAGAGCATCTCGGAAAGAGTTCGCTTGTATCGCGAAGTAGATAATATTAAAACAGAAGAAGATATTGAGACATTTGAGGCACAATTAAAAGACAGGTTTGGAGAATTGCCAGAGCCAAGTGCAGAATTACTTAATGTCGTTCGCTTACGTTGGTTGTCTCTTGATTTAGGAATTGAAAAAGTAATTCTGAAAAGCGGTAAGCTAGTTCTTTATTTTATTTCTGATCAAAGCTCTGCCTTTTATCAATCAGCCCAATTTAGTAAGGTCTTACAATTCTTACAAACGCAACCAATTCCGTGCAAAATGAAGGAAGCAAAAAATCGTTTGAGTCTAAGTTTCGATAAAATTAACAACATAAAAAAAGCCAGTGAAATACTGACTTTAATTAATACTTTATAATAATAAGAACTCCCATTCAAATTTGAATGGGAGTTTATTTTTTTAAGAACATGCTTTTGTATCTCTTATATAACATACAATGCCCGTTTCTTCACCGTTATCATTTTTAAGCAGATTAGCCATTAGCTTTAAGTCTTTTTTTTCATTCTTAATGTCTAAAGAAACATCCACCTTATAAATTCCATTTTCTCTTACCGGACTTAATATATCTCCAACAAAAGATTTTTCTTCTCCTTCAATAATTACTTCTTCGTATTCCTTTCCAAGAACTTTAGCTTCTTCAATTCCAAAAATACGTTCGCAGGCTCGATTCCATGATTTAATTGTTCCATTTAAATCGAAAGTAACAACACCATCTGCCAAATTATTAATAATGTTCGCTTTTTCGGCTAACAATTGACGATATGCAAATTCCTGGGTGATATCTCTAACAATTAATTGCAAATTCATTTTCCCGTTAAACTCAATTTGAGCACCAGTTAAACCAACATCAAAAAGTTCACCATGAATTGTTTTCAACTTAAGATGTGTATAAGCAATTCCCTTTTCCATTGCTAAAGAAGTTTCCAAACGTTCTTTGAAAATAGCAGCGTAATTTTCATCTACAAAAGAAAGTAAAGGCAAGCCCATTAAATCTTCAATGTATGCTGTTTTGAAAAGTTTTAAACCCAAGCAATTTAAATATTCAATCAGTCCATTTTCATTAATTACGATAATGGCCTCAGGAGAATCAGTAATAAAATTTCTAAACCGTTGTTCACGCATTTTCTGATCCAAATCGAATTGATGTTTGTAAAAAGCCAATTCTATTGAAATACCCAATTCTTTTTTATCAATGGGTTTTACCAGATAACCATACGAGTGCGTATTAATTACTCTTTGAATTGTACTTTCCTCGGTATCGCTCGACAAGAAAATAACTGGAATATCAAATTTAGATTTAATTAATTCGGTGGTTTGAATTCCATCCATGCTTCCACCTAAATGTACATCCATTAAAATAATGTCAGGCTTTAAGGTTTCGCATAAACGAATAGCTTCCTTACCATCTTCTACAATTTCCAAAAGATCATATCCTAATTCTTTCAAGAACATTCTAAAAATGGTCGAAATCAAACTATCATCCTCTACAATTAATATTTTTTTCTTCATCAATCTGAAATTGAATAATTAATCGAATTAACTCTACATTGACACTACATCCTATCATTTCTTCGCATTAAAATTGAAGATGTAAAACCTCTTCCCTTTAAAATGATTTTGTAAAACCATAGTATCACTCCAATATATGCATAAAGTTTGCTAATTTTAAGCGATTTTACAAGATATTTATAATAATTAAGTTTACATTTTTTCTTTTGAATCTAATAATCGACATAGGAAACACGCAAATAAAAGCTGCCTTATTTGAAAACTATCAATTGGTTAAGCTTTTTACATCAAGTAAGCCTGAAATTGATTTTATCAAAGAAATCTTTTCGCAGACAGATAAAATTCAAAACGCCATCGTTTCCTCAGTTCGAAAATCCTCTGAAGAATTAGTCTCTTTCCTAAAACTACAGTGTGGGAAAGCATTTTTTTTAAATTCCGATATTGCTATTCCACTTGAAAATTTATACGAATCGAAAAGCACATTAGGATATGATCGCTTAGCCGCTTGTGTTGGTGCTTATGGCAATCACCCCAATCAAAATCTTCTTGTGATAGATGCAGGAACTGCAATTACTTTTGATTTTGTGAATGATAAAGCACAATATATAGGAGGTTGTATTTCACCGGGATTAAAAATGAGATTTAGAGCTCTGCATGAATTTACTCAAAAGCTTCCTGAACTTTCCCAAAATGATGACTTTCATCTAATAGGCAAGAATACCAATGATGCGATTGTATCAGGTGTTCAAAATGGTTTACTGTTCGAAGTTGATGCTTATATCAACAATTTAAAAAATACTCATCGCAACTTAGAAGTTATTTTTACTGGTGGCGATGCTCCTTTTCTTGTCAAATCAATCAATAACAAAGTAATCTTAGCTCCTGAGATTGTGTTAGAAGGCTTAAACAAGATACTGGAATTTAATTTGTTGAATCACTCTTAATAATCACTTTTCTTTGCAACTTTCCATTTTATTTATAGTTTTGCATTGAGCTCAAAAAAAGAGCAGTTGAAGAGCGTTTTTAAAGCTTGTACAAATTTTTGGTACGAGTTTTGCAGTTTTAATTCTGACATAACTAAAACTTTCGTTATATTTATAGCATGATTTTGAAATCTGATTTTATCAGTAAAATCTAGAGATCGAAATTTTAGTTTAGAAACAAAAAGAAACTTGATTATAAAAATTAGTAATATGAAGACAAGAATTTTATTCGTAACAATGGTTCTTTTGTTTTCAGGTCTGTTTACTTCAAAAGCACAGACTTTGGAATCAAAATATGGGTTAGATAGTACTCAGACAATTTTGAATGCATCTCTTTATATTGAGATGGTAAAGCAAAATAATTATTCTGAAGCAATATCACAATGGAGATATGTTTATAATAATGCTCCTGCCTATCAGAAGTCTACTTATATTAATGGTGTAAAAATCATGACTGCACAATTGCGTGCTACAAAAGATTCCAAGTACGTGGATACCTTGATGATGATTTACGATAAAAGAATTAAATATTTCGGTACCGATCGTAAGTATTCTAAAGGATGGATTCTTGGTCGTAAAGGTGGTGATTTATTCAAATACAAAAAGAAAAGTATTCCTGCTGTTAAAGAAGCTTATGGCATTCTTAAGCAGTCAATCGAAATTCAAGGATTAAAATCAGAAGCTAAGGTAATTGCTAATACAATGGAAGCTTCTAAAATTTTGGTTCAAAACAACGAGATTGAAGCAGAGGAAGTAATCGATAATTATCTATTGTATATGGATATGGCGAAAAAGCAAATGGATGCTGAAGCCAACCCTAAGAAAAAGGAGAATCTTGATAATGCACGTAAAAACGTTGAGCAAATTTTCTTTGCTGCTGGTGTTGCTGATTGCGAAACCTTAAGTAATATCTTTATGCCTAAGTTTCAAGCTAACAAAGACGACATGAAGTTGATCAACAAGACTCTTCGCATGTTGAACCGTCAGGAATGTGAAGATGGTGCTTTGTATGCAATGGTAGCTGAAAGAAAATATGAACTGGAGCCAAATGCAGATGCTGCACTTAACTTGGCAAAGATGTTTATCAAGAAGAAAGAATTTTCTAAGAGTGAAGGTTACCTAGTTCAAGCTATCGAATTGCAAGAAGATGCTGATATTAAAGCTGACTTACACTATAAATTAGCAAGTATTAAATTTTTCAAAAAAGAATATAGCGCTGTAAAATCTAATGCTTTAAAAGCTGCTGCTTTAAGACCAAACTGGGGACAGCCTTACATGCTTATAGGAAAAGCTTATGCTGCTTATAGTCAAAAATATGGTTCTACGGAATTAGAAAAAAAAGCTGTATACTGGGTTGCTGTTGACAAATTCATAAAAGCAAAAGCTGTAGATGCTGAATGTGCAGAAGAAGCTCGTGGGTTAATTAACGATTACTCAAGACACTTTCCAAGAACAGAAGAAGCTTTTTTCGAAGGAATTAAGCAAGGTGATACTTATAAAGTAGGTGCTTGGATTAATGAATCTACTAAAGCAAGATTAACTGAATAAGACATTGAAAAATATCAACAATATTATCAAAAGCATTGTAGTCCTTTTTGGGATTACAATGCTTTTGTCTTGTGAAAACAGTATCAAAGAGGTGCAAAATGCCACAAGCAAAGAAGACACTCCTGAAGTATCGGGCGAAGAAGTAGAATTTATCTATACCGACTCAACCAGAATTGTACATCGCGCATTTGCTGTTGAATTTACCCAAATTACTACGGAAGGTAAAGAATATGACGAATTTCCTAAAGGAGGAAAACTAATTTCATACGATAAAGATGGCACGGTAGCTGGACAAATTGAAGCCAAATATGCCAAACACATTGTCTCTGAACAATTATGGGAACTACGAAACAATGTTGTTGCACTAAGCGATGATGGGAAAACCATTAACACTGAATTAATGTATTGGGATCAGAAAAAGGGTGAGATTTACTCTGATCAATATGTGAGAATTACTGATGAAGATGGTCAAGTTTTAGAAGGCAATAGTTTTTCTTCAGATGAGAAAATGAATAATATTATATTGAAAAAAGTTTCTGGTGAAGTATATTTAAAAGATGAAACAGAACAATAAGATAAAATTCATATTATATTGCAACTAAAATCATTTATAACGTGAAACAGAAACTACCTTTTATTTTAGAAATCATTTGGTTTGTGGTTATGATTGTAGCTCTAGCAGCTGCCATTCACAAAACTACACAATCAGGTTTTTCTGAGAGCATTTTACTTTATGTTATCGCTCTTGTTGCAACATTAATGTTCGCCAGTAGAAGATACATGAGAAAGTTACAAGAGAAAAACCAATCCCCGAAATAAATGAATGACCTGATCATCATTTTTATCATGTTGGCCTTGTCTGCATTTTTTTCAGGAATGGAAATTGCTTTTATTGCGGCGAACAAGTTACGCATGGAACTAGATCGAAATAAAAACACTGTTTCGGCAAAGGTTATTTCAATATTTTCACGCTACCCTGGACACTATATCAGCACAATGTTGGTAGGAAACAACATTGCCTTGGTAGTTTATGGTATTGTTATGGCAAAAATGCTAGAACCATCCATTGCTTTATGGGTAGATACAGAATCCTTAATTCTAACCATACAAACCCTTATTTCTACCATTCTAATTCTGGTTACTGCAGAATTTATTCCGAAGACACTTTTTCGTATCAATCCGAATTTGGCATTAAACCTTTTTGCCCTTCCGGTGATGTTTTTTTACATTGTCTTCTATCCGCTTACCTCGTTTACCATTTTTCTATCGAAGAACATTATCTATAAGGTCTTCAAAACAAAAATCAGCGAAGACGAAGAAACCAGAGCTTTTGGTAAAGTAGACTTGGATCATTTGGTTCAAGAAGGACAAGACACGCAGACAATTGCAGAAGATGACCTTCATGACATCAAGATCTTTCGAAATGCACTTGACTTTTCGAAGGTTAAATTACGAGAATGTATGGTTCCTCGTAATGAAATTGAGGCGATGGAAATCACTGGTGAGATAGAAGAGTTAACCCAGCGCTTAATCGAAACAGGTTATTCCAGAATACTTATTTACAAAGAATCCATAGATAACATCATTGGCTACGTTCACTCATCGGTAATTTTTAAAAATCCACAAAGCATTAAATCTGCTTTAAGCAGGATTATTATTGTTCCTGAAACAATGGCCGCACACAAATTATTAAACCTGTTTACTCGTCAACAAAAAAGTGTTGCTGTAGTAGTCGATGAATTTGGTGGAACTGCAGGAATGGTTACCATCGAAGATATCATGGAAGAGATATTTGGTGAAATTGAAGATGAACATGATAATATTGATTTAGAGGAAGAAAAAATTTCGGATACTGAATATATCTTATCTGGACGGTTAGAAATAGACTATTTAAACGATAAGTATGAACTAAATCTGCCTGAATCGGAGGATTTCGAAACACTTAACGGCTATTTGTTATTTACCCATGAAAGTATTCCCAAATACAATGAAACCATTCGCATTGAAAATTTCCATTTTAAAATAATGGAAGTAAGCAGTACAAGGGTTGACAAAATCCGCCTAACAATTCTCGAATAATTCTCCTTTTTTATATTGGAGAAACTCAGGAAGAAGTTCACTATTTATATCAATAACAAATACGCTTTTATCTGATTTTTCTCTACAAATATGTAGGTAAAAGCCTTTCTTATCAGTCATTAACAGATCTGTTTTTCAATCTCTTCTTATTTTACTATAAAACCTAACAATCCTAATGAAATAAAAGGCGATCATTTCCCATTTTTTTGTATATTCGTAGCCTAATTAAGAAAATTTAAATCTTTTTCGATGGCAACATTACAAAAAATAAGAAATCGTGGTGTTTTAATAGGAATCATTATTGGTGGAGCTCTTCTTGCATTTATTGCTGGTGATGCGCTTAAATCAGGTGGTTCTTTGTTGACAAACTCACGAAATGAGATGGCAGAGATTGCAGGGGAATCAATCAATTATCGTGATTTCCAAAACCGATTCAATCATAGTTTAGAGGTAACCAAACTCATGTCAGGACAGAGTTCAATTCCATCGGAGCAGATTGAACGTTTAAGAGAGCAAGTTTGGCAACAAATGGTTCAAGAATATGTAATGGGCCGCGAATATGATGAGTTAGGAATTTCGATTTCTTCTGACGAGTTATTTGACATGGTTCAAGGTCGTAATATCGATCCAACGATCCGTCAGATTTTCCAAAATGAAAACGGTCTTGTTGATAAAGATCAAGTAAGAGCAACACTTAAGCAATTAATTGCAGCTCCTGCTGGAAGTCCTCAAAAAACTCAATGGTTAAGCATTGAAGAAGCGATGAGTACGCAAAGAACATTAGCTAAATACAACTCTTTAGTTCAAAAAGGTCTTTACATGCCAAGTGCAATGATTAAAGAAATGGCAACTAAAGGAAGTAAAAAAGTTGATTTCAACTATATCGTAAAAAGTTATAATCTTATTCCTGATAGTACAATTACTGTTACTGAATCAGAAATTAGAGAATATTATAACAATCACCAAGATCTATTCAAGCAAAGCGAGTCAAGAAAAATTGACTACGTTACTTTTGACATCGAGCCTTCTACTGAAGATTACAAAGCAACTGAGAAATGGATTGCTGATCAAAAAGAAGATTTCGCAAAAGAAAGTAACAATGTTCAGTTTGTTGAATTGAATGGTGATACTGATTTTAACGCATATTATTTCAAGAAAGACGAAATGTCTAATAAGGAAGTAAACGACTTTGCTTTTGCAGCTGCTAAAGGTGATGTATATGGTCCTTATTTCGAGAATGAAATGTACAAAATGGCTAAGGTGAATGAAATTAAAATGATGGCTGATTCAGTAAAAGCTCGTCACATTTTAATTCGTCCGGTTAACAATGACTTTCCTGGAGCTCAAGCTAAAGCTGATAGTTTGAAAACATTAATTGCTAAAGGTGCTAATTTTGCTGACCTAGCGAAAAGTAATTCTGACGATCAAGGATCTGCTGTTAACGGTGGAGATTTAGGTTGGTTTACTCAAGGTAAAATGGTTCAGCAATTTAACGATGCTGCTTTCTCTTCAAAGAAAAATGAAGTAAAAGTTGTTTTAACTCAATTTGGCGCTCACATTATTCAAGTAACAAAATTGAGCAAAGAAGTTAAAAAAGTACAGCTTGCCGTTCTTGACCGTAAGGTTGAAGCTAGCACAAAAACAACTCAAGGTGTTTATGCTAGAGCTCGTACTTTTGCAGGAAACAATATCGAAAGAGCTGCTTTCTTAAAAGCAATTACTGCCGAGAACTTAAGTCGTAGAACTGCAAATCTTAAAAAAGATACCAAGTTAATTCCAGGATTAGAAAACTCTAGAGATTTAGTTAGAGCTGCATACAATACAGATGAAATGGAAAGTGTTTTACTAACACATGACAACTCTGCTGTATTCGAATTTGGAAACAAATTTGTTATCGCTATTCTTTCTGATATCAAAGAAGAAGGAATTGCTTCAATTCAAGATCAAGTTTCTGCTATTAAGCGTGCAGTTAGAAAAGAAAAGAAAGCTGAGCAAATTATTGCTGCTATGAATAAAAATAGTGCAAGCGCTCAAAGTTTACTTTCTGTAGCTCAAAAAGAAAACTTAGAAGTTAAAACTGCTACTGGTATCAGTTTCCAATCATTCCAGATTCCTGGAGCTGGAATTGAGCCAAAAGTTATCAGTACTGCTGCTTTACTTGAAAAAGGTAAGATCTCTTCAGCTATAGAAGGAAACCAAGGTGTTTACATGTTGGTTGTAACAAATGAAACTTCTGATGAAGTAACAGATATGACTGTTGAAGCTTTCAAATCGAGATTAGAGCAAGGTTACCAATACAGAGCAAACTATCAAGCATTCCAAGCATTAAAAGAAAATGCTAATGTTGTTGATAAAAGATACAAGTTTTACTAGAGATTAGTAAAACCACAAAAAAAGCGAGATGAATTTCATCTCGCTTTTTTTATGCCTAATTCCTTATGCCACATTAAAATTAATAGCATTTGATGCATCGTATACAGGCCAAAAAAAAGAGGCTTAGCCAAAGCTAAACCTCTTCAATGTATTTTCTCTCGTATGGTTTAAGCCAATACTGCTTTTACCTTATCAGCAATTGCTTTTCCATCAGCTTTTCCGGCCAATTGTTTCGAAGCCATTCCCATTACTTTCCCCATATCTTTCATTGAAGAAGCTCCTGTTTTAGCTACGATCTCTTGAATTGCAGTAGTTAGTTCCTCATCACTTAGCTGAGCAGGCAAATACACCTCTAAAAAGCCCATTTCAAGCAATTCTTTATCTGCTAAATCTTCACGTCCACCAGACTTATAAGTATCTGCTGAATCTTTACGTTGTTTTACCAATTTTTGAACAAGCTTAACAGCTGAATCGTCATCTAATTCGCTAGCTCCAGTTTTAGTCATCTCCAGAGTAAAAGCCGTTTTCAATGCTCGAATAGCTTGTAATTTATCTTTTGCTTTTGCCTTCATGGCAGCTTTCATATCCGAATTGATCTGTTCTAATAAGCTCATTGTTCTGTCTATTTAAATTTTCAGTATGTATTCCTTATTCTTCGTCAAGAGTAAATTTAATTACTTTTCCTGATTGATATCCATGTCTACCCAGATTCTTTAACTTTCTTTTGTAAGCGGGTACATTTTCGATTTCATCAATTTCAGATTCTTTCAAATCAGTAAGGATCAGTTTTTCATCCACTACTTTTTCTTCTTCCAGCTGCATTTTGGTTTGTTCTGCAGTATTTGCCTGACCTCGTTTGGCCTGAAAAGCCGTTGTTCTAGATTGCTGGTTCTGTTCTGGAATCAAACCATTATCAAACCCTGTTGCAATGATGGTAACCGAAACTTTATTTTCTAAGCTAGCATCTTGTCCTGTACCCCAAATAATGGAAGCACTATCACCAACAGCTTCTTGAACGTAGTCAGTAATTTCTCCAACTTCGTCCATCGTTACTTCTTCCTGACCAGAACTAATATTCAATAAAATATTACGAGCTCCTCGAACATCATTACTATTCAATAATGGTGAGGTAAGAGCCTCACGAATGGCATTAACTGCACGATCTTCTCCTTCTGCAGAAGCAGAACCCATTACCGCAACACCACTATCTGTCATTACTGTTTTAACATCTTCAAAATCGACGTTTATATATCCATGCAAAGTAATGATTTCAGCAATTCCTTTAGCTGCTGTTGCCAACACATCATCTGCCTTAGAAAAGGCGGTAGACAACTTAAGGTCACCATAAATCTCACTTAACTTCTCATTGTTAATCACCAAAAGAGAATCAACATTTTCCTTTAGCTTGTTAATTCCTTCAATAGCTTGATGCAAGCGCTGACGACCTTCAAAACGAAATGGAATGGTAACAATTCCAACCGTTAAAATACCCATTTCTTTCGCAGCTTTTGCAATTATCGGAGCTGCTCCTGTACCGGTACCTCCACCCATACCAGCCGTTATAAATACCATTTTGGTATTATCAGCTAATACTTCGTTCACATCCTCTAGGTTTTCGATTGCAGACTGCTCACCTCTTTCAGGTTTATTTCCTGCACCTCGCCCTTCGGTAAGCGATTCTCCCAGCTGAATTTTAACTGGAATTGTACTTGTCTCTAATGCTTGGGCATCAGTATTACAGATGATGAAATCAACATCTTTAATACCTTGTTTATACATATAATTTACAGCATTACCACCACCACCACCTACACCAATCACTTTAATAATAGATGCTTCTTCTTCTGGCAAGCTAAAATCAATTAATTCCTCACTCATTTCTTCTTATATTATACAGATCAAAATATTCAACAACTCGACACTACATAGAAGTATCATCATTATCAAAAATCTGTGTAAACTTACCTATAAACCAATTGTCTAATCCACCTTTCTTGTGCTCCTCTTCTGGTGTTTCTTCGACCTCAACAGGTTCCTTTTTTTGAACAGGAGCTTCTCTTTTCACTTCCTGTTCTTCAACCACCTCGCTACGCGCTTCCTCTGAACGTCTTCGCATCAATTCTTCCCGACGCTGCTTTTCTTCTCGTCTTTTTGCTGCTGCAATTTCCTCCGACTCAGCCGGATTCTCGATAATTAATTCCAATTTAGGAGCTGCGTCACGAACTGATTTTCTTGGTTCTATATTCAAATCAGGAATTGGATTTTCAGAGAAGCCAGTTGCAATTATGGTCACACCTAACTCATCATCCAACTGATCGCTATTCCCATTTCCCCATATAATGCTCACCTCATCACCTACTACATCATGAACGTACTCGGTAATTAGACTAACTTCTTGCATTGTAACCTCTTCTTTTCCCGATATAATATTCAATAGAATATTTCGAGCTCCGCAGATGTTATTGCTATTCAATAGTGGTGATGTAAGAGCTTCTTCGATTGCACGAATTGCTCTGTCTTCTCCAGAGGCAGATGCAGAACCCATAACGGCTACTCCACTATCACGCATCACAGTTTCAACATCGGCAAAATCGACGTTTACATAGCCGTGAACTGTAATAATTTCTGCGATACTTTTAGCTGCAATCGATAAAACATCATCAGCCTTTGCAAAGGCATCCGATAATTTTAAATCGCCATACATCATCCTTAACTTTTCGTTATTAATGATCAAAAGTGCATCAACATGTTTCTCCAGATTTGCAATTCCTTCCATCGCCTGCTCAATTCTCCGTTTGCCTTCAAATCGAAATGGAATGGTTACAATGCCAACTGTTAATACACCTTGTTGTCTTGCTGCTTCTGCAATAATTGGAGCGGCACCAGTACCAGTTCCACCTCCCATACCTGCAGTAACAAATATCATTTTGGTTTTTTGGCTTAAAACCCTGTTTATTTCTTCGATGCTTTCCTTTGCAGATTCCCTTCCACGTTCTGGTTTATTCCCAGCTCCTCTGCCTTCGGTAAGTGATCTACCAAGTTGCACTTTAATAGGTACCTGACTATTTTCCAATGCTTGTGCATCGGTATTACAAATTACAAAATCAACCCCTGTGATTCCTCCTTTTAACATGTGGTTAACAGCGTTACTTCCACCGCCACCAACACCAATCACTTTAATTATAGATTTCTCTTTAGGTTCAAAATCAACCGGTAACAATTCGTCAACCATGATCTCACAAGTATTAGGGTTACAAATATTCTATTTACATTTTCATATCATCAGTATCAAACAAAGCACCAAAAAACCGCTGTAAACCTTTCTTTTTTGGTTTATTCCCTTTGTCTGAATTCCGATTTTGAGTCTCTTGATCAGGCTTGTTCATTCCCTGCAACAACAATCCGATTCCTGTTGAAAAGATTGGTAAATCCAAAGCTTCTTCCAATTCGATCTTATCAGAAGTACCTGGATATCCAACTCGAACATCAAGTCCAGTTTGTTCTTGCGTTAACAAGTCAAGATTTTTCAATAAGGCACCACCTCCAGTTAAAACTATTCCAGCTCCAATTTTATCATGTAAGCCAGTTATCTCAATCTGAAATTTCACACTATCAATAATCTCCTCCATTCTACATTGAATGATTTGAGCTAATGTTTTAAAAGAAATCTCTTTAGGATCCCATCCTCCAACACTTGGTATGGTAACTACCTTTTCTTCGGCAGCCATATCAGCCACAGCTTCACCAAACTGAATTTTTAGAGCTTCGGCTTGCTTAATGAGAACAGAACAACCTTCTTTAATATCACGAGTTACAATGTCTCCCCCAAATGGAATTACCGCTGTATGTCTTAATATACCATCGAAATAGACAGTAATATCTGTAGTACCTCCTCCAATATCTACCAAAACAACACCAGCTTCTTTTTCCTCTTCGGTAAGCACTGCAAGCGAAGAAGCCAAAGGTTCCAAAACAAGTTCTTCAATCTCGAGCCCAACTTCTTTCACACATTTTTCAATATTACGTGCAGATGCAGTTCGCCCAATGATAATGTTAAAGTTACC
The DNA here is from genome assembly GCA_016342745.1 of Labilibaculum sp. Lineage (GTDB taxonomy): Bacteria > Bacteroidota > Bacteroidia > Bacteroidales > Marinifilaceae > Paralabilibaculum > Paralabilibaculum antarcticum. The sequence continues at coordinate 109,590 of JAEINT010000018.1, read as the reverse complement.
ATCTAATCTTCTTCCAGCCATTCCAACTGGATTTCGAATACCTGCCTCTTTATCCACAACAAAATCTTGTGGAATTACATGCAATATTTGTTCTCCGACCTCAATCGGAATTCTCAAATTTTCATTTAATATTTCGTCTACATCCGCCTTGGTAATTTCACCAATTCCATTCTGAATGTATTTAAATTGTCTGTTTTTGATACTTCTGATATGTTGGCCTGCTATGCCAACATACACGCGAGAGATGTCTTTATTTGATTTTGCCATCAATTTCTCAACAACTTCTCGAATTGCTTCTATTGTATCTTCAATACTGTGTATAACTCCTCGTTTCACACCTTTCGAAACGGTCTTCTCCATTCCAAGAATGCGCAATTTCCCCTCGGAGTTTTTCTCTCCCAGAATGGCAACAATTTTTGTTGTGCCAATATCGATAGCTGCTATTATCTTATTTCTACCCGTCATTCTATTACTTTTTTGTGCAAACTACCTGATCCTTATACTTCAAGTTGATCGTTTTGTATGCATTCCAGCCTTTTTTTGAAAAACCTTCAGAATACAAAGCACCCAACTTTTGAAATTTCCGATGATAATTTTCTATACTCCCTAATTCAATTTTATGTGCACCAACGCGTGGAATCAATATATACTCTTTATTCCTACTAACATGTATCTGCGTTATTTGCGACTTCCAAAATTCATCATTTGTAATAAATTTCACCAAGTCGAACAGCTCTTCTTTTATCAACTTATCATTTACTGCCCCTGAAACAACTAAAACCCTTGATGTATAGTTCCTCGACAAAGGCATTTTCTCTCCTTCTTCGTCAATATAATACCCATTACCTTGAAGTATCCTAACAATTGGATTGCGTTGCTTAATTTCAACAATCAATTTTCCCGAAAGAGAATTGTAAACCTCCGATTTTTTCACGTAGGGAATTTTATCAATCAGCTCTTCCAATACCTCCTTGTTAATATCGGCAATTGGCAATCCTTCTAAAGAGGGATATTCCTTTTTTATAATTCTTTCAACATCAGAATTATTCACAAACCCCCTTGTTATGCTATCTACAACGTTAACTGTAGTGCCCGCAAAACTAAGCTTCTCATTTTTGCTGTTCGCAAAAGAAAAAACCACAATTAAATATCCAAAAAAGAATACCCAAACCAATATGTTCGCTACTTTCTTCAGCATTTTATTCTTTCACTCAATAGGTTTTTCACTGGCTCTACTAATTTATCAATATCACCTGCTCCTAAAGTTAGTAAAACTTCAAGTTCTATTTCCTTAAGTACTTCTATCAATTCCTCTTTCTTGCACAATTTAGAAGGCACTTTCAAATTTTTAAAAATAATCTCAGAAGTAACGCCTTCGATAGGCAATTCCCTAGCCGGATAAATATCCAACAAAATCACCTCATCCAGAAGATTTAAACTATCTGCAAAACCCTCTGCAAAATCTCTTGTTCGCGTATACAAATGAGGTTGAAAAACTCCTGTTATTTTTTTATCAGGATACAATTCTCTTACTGACGAAATACTTTCCAAAAGCTCCTTAGGATGATGTGCATAATCATCAATAAAAACCAAATTCTCTTTTCTGATATGATAGTCGAACCTTCTGCGCACACCTTCAAAAGAAGCCAGCGCTATTCGAATTTCTTCTTCTTTCACTCCGCAAAGCAGAGCCACACTTGTTGCCGCTACTGCATTTTCTACATTTATCTTACCTGGATAAGAAAACTTTAAATTTTGAAGAACCCCACTTGGATGAATTAAATCAAATTGATAAAATCCTTCAACCAACTTCATGTTTTTCACATAAAAATCAGCCTCCTCTTTTAAAGAATAAGAGTAAGTTGATATGTCATTCGTTTTAAGAATCAAGCCCTTTTTATGAACTAAACTTCCTCCTTTTTTGATTTGAGAAACAAACTCCTGAAAACTTTTTTCCAACTCATTTTTATCGCCATAAATATCCAAATGATCTGCGTCCATCGAAGTTATTACCGCAATTTGTGGATGCAATTGTAAAAATGAACGATCGAATTCATCAGCCTCTAAAATAACCCAAGGGCTATTTTTTGAAAGCAACAAATTAGATTGATAATTACGCGAAATACCACCTAAAAAAGCATTACAGCCAAGAGATGATGTTTTAAAAATATGTGATGTAATAGTGGAAACCGTAGTTTTTCCATGCGTTCCTGCTATTCCTATTCCATTTAAATGATCGGAAAGCAAGCCTAAAACTTCAGAACGTTTTTTAATCACAAAATCATTTGCTTGAAAAAATTTCAATTGCGCATGACTAGAAGGTATAGCAGGAGTATAAACGACTAGCGTTTTTTCATTTGCTTTGTATGGCTCAGGAATTTGATTAAGCTCTTCGTCGAACGTAATTCCAATTCCTTCTTTTATTAATTCTGCGGTGAGTTGAGTCGGTGTTCGATCGTAACCAAACACATTCTTGCCAATGGAATGAAAATATCGAGCAATAGCACTCATTCCGATTCCACCGATGCCTATAAAATAAATATTTTTAAAATCCTCAATCCGCATAATCTATATTAATGCAATTATTTGTTCTGCAATTTCATCTGCTGCGTTTGGCTTAGCTAAAGCCTTGCAGTTTTCTGACAAAAGAGCTAATTTTTCTTCATCCTTAATCAATTCCAAAGCTGTACCTATCAACTTGTCCTCTGCTTCAATATCCTTAACCATTACAGCGGCATTTTTATTTACCAATGCCATTGCATTTTTGGTTTGATGATCTTCAGAAACATTAGGAGAAGGTACTAAAATACATGCTTTCTCGACCAGGCAAAGTTCAGAAATTGTACCTGCACCCGCTCTTGATATAACCATATCCGCGGCAGCATAAGCCAAATCCATACGACTTAAAAAATCGGATACTTTCAAGCATGGAATATCCCAATTGCTTAATTCTTCTCGAACTTTTTCAATGTAAAATTTTCCTGTTTGCCAGATTACCTGAACATCCGAATCTGACAGAGCTTTAAGTGACTTAAGAACACTGTTGTTAATTGTTCTTGCACCCAAACTTCCTCCCACAATTAGAATTGTTTTCTTTGCTGGATCTAAGTCGAAATACGCTACCGCTTCTTGTTTTTTAGAAGAGATATCAAGTAAATCTTTTCTTACAGGATTTCCTGTTAATAGTATTTTATTTGCTGGAAAGAACCGTTCCATACCTTCGTAAGCAACACATATCTTCTTAGCCTTTTTGGCCAAGAGTTTATTGGTAATTCCAGCATAAGAATTTTGCTCTTGAATAAGCGTTGGCACTCCCAATTTAGCCGCTGCATGTAAAAGAGGTCCACTTGCATATCCACCTACGCCAACTACAGCATCTGGTCGAAATCCTTTTACTACCGCTTTTGCTTTCCAGATGCTACGAAGCAAGCGAGAAAAGAATTTTAAATTCTCTTTCGAAAAACTCCTTTGCAATCCGCGAATTGGTAATCCTATAATATCATAACCTGCAGCTGGAACTTTTTCCATTTCCATTTTTCCTTCAGCTCCTACAAATAGGATTTCACAATCGCTATGCTTTTGTTTTAAAGCATTTGCAATTGAAATGGCAGGAAAAATATGTCCGCCAGTACCACCACCACTTACGATTATTTTAATTTTCTCCTTCATTCAATTTTTGTTCATTCAGTTTCTCTTCCTCATTTACCCAATTGCTAACACTCAATATCATACCAAATGCAGCACTCGTAAATATTAAAGATGTTCCTCCCATACTAACTAAAGGAAGAGGTTGTCCTGTTACCGGAATTAAATTTACAGACACAGCCATGTTTGTTAGCGCCTGAAAAACGATACTTAATGCAAGGCCTATTACCAATAGTGCTGGAAATGTCCGATTGCATTTCCGAACAATCAAGCCGGCCCGATACATAAGAAAGAGGTAAAAGATCAAGATTACAAAACCTCCAATCCATCCCATTTCTTCTAATATAATAGCGTAAATAAAATCGGAATAAGGGTGAGGCAAAAAGTTTCTCTGGCTACTATTTCCCGGACCTTTACCAAAAACACCGCCAGATACAACTGCAATTTTAGCCTGTTCTACCTGATAATTCTGACTATTATTTACATTGGTTTCATCTTTATCGAAAAAGTTAACAATTCGACTTCTTACGGTCTGCACACGACCAATACTTGGCAATAGTGGCGCCATAACAATTAGCATAATTACCAATCCCAATACAACTCCTACCGATCCAAGCAAATACTTTTTAGCTACTCTACCAATAAACATTAGCAAATAACAAACTCCTCCAAGCAGTACCGAAGTTGAAAAGTCATCTAGAAAAATTAGAAAACAGACAATTCCTACGGGTATAATTATATGCAGAAAAGCTTCTTTTTTACAGGAATCTTCGGATTGAAATCGCGACAAAGTCCTGGAAACATGAAGTATTAAGGCCAACTTTGCGAGTTCCGAGGGCTGAAAATTAAAGCCAATCCCAGGAATGGTAATCCATCTGGATGCATCGTTCAAATTCGTCCCTACAAATTTGGCCAGTATGAGCAAACCAATGGAGACGATCAACACCAAGTTTGCCGAACTCGAGTAAACCTTAAAATGTATCCGGTGAACCACATACATGATCATGTAACAACCACCTAATAATATCAATTGCTTGATAAAAAAGTAAGAGGTATTACCACCTTTTACCTTATAGGCAAGCGTTCCGGTCGAGCTATACACAACCAGCAAAGAAATCATCGATAAAAAGAAGATGATGACCCAAATCACCTTATCTCCCCTTAAGCTTAAATTCTTTAACAACTTCCCCATCTCAAGTATTTATAAATTTCGTACTTCTTCTTTGAACTGATTTCCGCGATCTTCATAATTCTTGAACAAATCGAAACTTGCACAAGCTGGAGATAACAAAACGATTTCTTCTTTTTTTGCTATTTGATAAGCCTGACTTACCGCCTCTTTCATCGAACTAGCATCTACGATTGTATTGACCTTTCCATCAAAAGCGGCATGTATTTTAGAGTTATCAACTCCCAAACACACAATACCACTCACTTTTTCACAAACCAAATCAGCCAATATAGCGTAATCATTTCCTTTATCTACACCACCAACAATCCAAACAATTGGCTCTTCCATACTCTCCAACGCATACCAAGTTGCGTTAATGTTTGTCGCCTTTGAATCATTAATAAATTGAATTCCCCTAACACGCACAACCTTTTCTAGACGATGATCGACACCTTGAAAATCACTTAAGCTTTCACGAATAACTTCTTTTCTGATCTGTAGAACGTTGCCTGCAATCCCAGAAGCTAGTGAGTTATAAACATTATGAATTCCGTGTAAAGACAAATCTTTTTTATCCATTGAAAATAAATTTTCGTTGTATTGAATTTTTAAAAGTTCGTTCTCAATCCATCCACACATTTCCTTTTCTTCCTGAACCGAAAATGGTAATAATTGAGCGAGAGTATCACAATTCAACAATTCAGTTCTAATGATTTCGTCATCAGTGCAAAAAACAAATGAATCCTCGGATTTCATATTTTGCAAAATTCTAAATTTTGAATTGATATAGTTTTCCATTTTATAATCGTACCGATCTAAATGATCTGGCGTAATGTTTAATAAAATGGCAATATTGGCTCTAAAATCATACATCCCATCTAGCTGAAAACTGCTCAATTCAATCACATAATGGGTGTAATTTTGTTCTGCCACTTGCCAGGCTAAACTTTCCCCTACATTTCCTGCTAAACCAACATTTAAACCTGCTTTTTTTAGCATGTGATGCAGCAACATAGTTGTAGTTGTTTTGCCATTGCTTCCTGTAATACAAATCATTTTCGCATCGGAATACCTTCCTGCGAATTCAATTTCCGAAATCACAGCTATTTTTTTCTCTTTCAACTTTAAAATTAATGGAGCTGTATCAGAAATCCCCGGACTTTTAACAACTTCATCAGCTGATAAAATCAATTCCTCGGTATGCTTCTTTTCCTCAAACTTTAGTTGATATCGATTAAGCGCTTCTTTGTACTTAGGACTTATTTCTCCTAAGTCTGAAACAAACACATCAAAGCCCTTTGACTTAGCCAATACAGCTGCGCCAACCCCACTTTCTCCTGCTCCTAATATGACGATTCTATTTTTCAATGATTAATGTTTAATTGTTATTGCTTAATGATGCCTTTGCTGACTTAATAATACTCGTTATTAATTTTATGACCTCAATGGCATCCTTATTTATATCTTCAAATTGTTTCGAATTTAAAAAGCCAGTTTCACTCAACAGTTCAATCCAATAAATTGCTTCATTAATCTCCTTTTGAGCTATTGCCATTTTATGAATAAAATCTTTTTTACTCTCAGCAAATTCAGCCTCTCGGATCATTGCACCAACACTTGTTCCACTTCGTAAAAGCTGCTTAGAAAGTGTAAATTATTTTTTATCCTCAGACAAAAATTTATGCAGCCTCCCAATCCGAATTGCAAATACAAAACTCTTAACCCTTATTACATTTTCCTTCATCAATTGATTGGTGACAATTCATCCTTAAACATTAATAACTACCTAATTTTCAGAGTAACAATGGTAATAATTGCCAAGAAAATTCCAATGATCCAAAAACGAGTTACAATTTTTGGTTCTGGATATCCTTTCATTTGATAATGATGATGCAGAGGAGCCATTTTGAAAATTCTTCTACCTTCTCCATATTTCTTTCTTGTGTATTTAAACCAAGATACCTGCATCATAACAGAAATGTTCTCTATCAAGAAAATCCCACATAAAATAGGAATCAAGAGTTCTTTATGAATCACAATTGCAAATACGGCAATGATACCTCCCAAAGAAAGGCTACCTGTATCTCCCATGAAAACCTGAGCAGGATAAGAATTGTACCACATGAAACCAATAGTTGCACCAATAAAAGCGGCAATAAACACAACTAATTCTCCCGAATTCGGAATGTACATGATGTTCAAATAGTCTGCATAGACAACGTGACCCGAAACATATGCTAAGATTCCCAAAGTAGCTCCAATAATTGCTGAAGAACCTGTTGCCAGCCCATCCAAACCATCGGTGATATTAGCTCCGTTTGACACTGCTGTTACAATAAATATGACGACAATTATAAAAATCAGCCAAGCCAATTTAGGAGCATGTTCGCCTCCAAAAGCTACTAAATATTCATAATCAAACTCATTATTCTTAAAAAATGGGATCGTCGTTTTTGTTGATTTAACATCTTTCGTTAAACGAGTTACTCCTGGATCTTCTGCGGTAAAACCTGCATCAACCAATTCTGTTTGAACGCCTAACTCATCTATGGATACCTTTTCTCGAACAACTACATCATCACTCACATAAAGCGTTACCCCAACAATTAAGCCCAAACCTATTTGTCCGACAACTTTAAATTTACCACTTAAACCGGCCTTATCTTTTTTAAAGACTTTAATGTAATCATCAATAAATCCAATTAAGCCCAACCAAATGGTCGTAATAATCATTAATAAGATGTAGACATTCTCTAGTTTAGCAAACAATAATACAGGAATAATAATGGAAATAATAATAATAATCCCACCCATTGTAGGTGTACCTTTCTTTTCCATTTGTCCGGCCAAACCAAGGTCACGAACAATTTCTCCAATTTGTTGTTTCTGCAATAATTGAATGATTTTTTTTCCAAATACAGTGGCAATAAACAAGGAAGTCATAATTGCCAGAGCAGCACGAAAAGAGATGTAATCAAACATACCTGCTCCTGGAAAATCCAATTCATTTAAAAACCTGAATAAATAATATAACATAGCTACAGCTTAAAAATTTCTCTAATTATTTCTTTGTCATCAAAATGATGCTTCACTCCTTTAATTTCCTGATAATCTTCGTGTCCTTTACCAGCCACCAAAATAATATCTTCTTTTTGTGCCAGCATACAAGCCGTGCGAATTGCCTCTTTACGGTCGGTAATGGCCAAAACCTTACGAAGGTTGTGCGCATCAACACCCACTTTCATCTCCTGAATGATCTGATCTGGATCTTCAGATCTTGGATTATCAGATGTTAGAATTACCTTATCACTCAACTCAGCACTTACTTTTGCCATTAATGGTCTTTTGCTCTTGTCTCTATCGCCACCAGCTCCTACAACAGTTATCACTTGCTCATTTCCTGTTCGCAAGGATCCAATTGTCTCCAATACATTTTTCAAAGCATCAGGAGTATGAGCATAATCGACTATTGCCATAATTCCATCATCAGAAATAATGCTTTCAAATCTACCATCAACGGATTTTAACTCACTAATTCCTCTTAACACTTCCCCTTTATCTTGATTTAAAAGACAAGCAGTACTGTAAACAGCAAGCAAATTATGAGCATTAAAATCACCAATAAAATTGGTCCAAATTTCAGCTCCATCTAACTCAAGTAACATTCCAGAAAAATGCTTTTCCAAAATCTGACAACGAAAATCAGCAAAAGAACGCTTCGAATACGTGAACTTATGTCCTTTCATATTCTGAAGCATTAACTTCCCATTCCGATCATCTACATTTGTAACCGCAAATGATTTTTTATCTAATTGATCAAAAAATGCCTTCTTTACTTTTAAATAAGCATCAAAAGTTTTGTGATAATCTAAATGATCGTGAGTGATATTTGTGAAAATTCCACCTTTGAAATTTAAAGCACCAATTCTTTTCTGATCGATTGCGTGTGAGCTAACCTCCATGAAACAATATTCACAACCAGCTTCAACCATTTCTTCTAGCAAAGCATTTAATTGCAATGAATCTGGGGTCGTATGAGTTGCTTTCACTTCTTTATCGTCGATATAATTGCATACCGTTGATAACAAGCCAACTTTATATCCTAACTTTCTAAATAAATCATACAATAATGTTGCTACGGTTGTTTTTCCATTTGTTCCCGTAACACCTACTAATTGAATATTTTCTGTAGGTTTATTGTAAAAGTTATGAGCAATGTGCGACAATGCTTCCGAAGCATCTTCAACCAACACAAAACTTGTTTCAGAAGAGCTAGATTTTGGCAACTCCTCACAAACAACAACTTTCGCACCTTGTTCTACTGCTTTTTCAATAAAATCATGTCCGTCGGAGACAGTACCTCTGCAGGCAACAAACAAATCTCCTTCTTTTACTTTTCGCGAATCGAAGTGCACCTCGTTCACCTCAACATCTCTGCTCCCCTTTACACTCTGTATGTTAACCGAAGCAAAAAGCTCGTTAATATTTACACTCATTTTGTTCCTTTTTTACGATAAACTAATCGAAATTCGATCTCCCTTTTTAAAATAAGAACCAGGTCGAAGAGATTGTTTTGCAACCGATCCCATTCCTTTTACCTGCACTCGTAATCCGGCATTTTCGAGAATGTACAAGGCATCTTGCACGCCCATTCCTTTTACATTAGGAACTACAAACTTCTTAACCGTTCTATATTTGTATTCAATAATTGAATCTTTTCGAGATGTCATTACCCAATCAGAATTAATATCCTCATTGGCGATCTCGATATCCAATTCACCAAAAACATTATCTAAATCGTTTTTAAATCCATTTAATGACACAGGTACAAGCGGCTCTATGCTTTCCTCGTCCACTTTAATAGGGTGCATTGAATAACTCATTGCATAAACCTTATCAGCAATGGTTTTAAAAACGGGTCCAGCTACCTGATTTCCATAAAATCCTTTGGTCTTGTTTGGTCGATTAACAACCACAATACAAGAATACATCGGATCATCTGCAGGAAAATAACCTACAAAGGAAGCTTGATAAACCTTGACTTTATATCCTTTGTTTTTATCAGCAATTTGAGCAGTTCCTGTCTTTCCGGCAATCGAATAATTGGCATTTCGTAAATTTCTCGAAGTCCCTCTTAAAACAACACCTTCCAACATATTCTGAACATATTCTAAAGTTTGATTAGAACAAATTTTCGATTTCAAAACCTCATCATCGAACTCACGAATCACCTCACCATGGTAACGAAGCTCTTTTACAAAACGTGGCTTCATCATTTTACCATCGTTGGCAATTGCATTGTAAAAGGTCAGCGTTTGTAGCGGCGTTTGCTCAACAGCATAACCAATTGACATCCATGGCAAGGATACTCCTGACCAAGTTGGATCATCAGGATATTTTATACTTGGAATGCCCTCTCCTTTTATATCTAAACCTAAAGGTTCGTTTAATCTGAATTCGTATAACCGATTGATAAATGATCTTGGCTTATTTTTATAATGCTCGTTCACCAATTTTGAAATTCCAACATTTGATGATTTTTCAAAAGCTTCTTGCACAGTTATCTTCCCATATCCCCCATAATGAGAATCACGCATTTTTTCTTTGTAGAAACTATAAACGCCATTTCCTGTATCAACAGAATCCATTGGACCAACATAGCCATCCTCCAACAATGCCATTACCGATGCTAACTTAAATGTAGAACCTGGTTCTGTTGCCTCACCAATAGCATAATTGTAATTTTCCTTATAAGATTGACTTTTTTCGTCGAAACCTAAATTGGCAATTGCCTTGATAGCTCCAGTTTTCACTTCCATTAAAACTACCGAACCATGACGAGCGTTGTATTTAATTAGCTGTTGCTCCAATGCCGATTGCGCAACATCCTGATAATTCACATCAATAGTCGTAATTAGATCGTTACCATCTTTTGGTTCTACCATATTAACAGGCAACCATCTGCCAGACAGTTTTTGAATGATGCTAATTCCATCAACACCCTTTAACTCACTCTCAAAAGCTCCCTCAATACCAACTTTACCAATTTTTTGCTTTTGTTCTCCCTCTAACAAATAACCTATTGTTCTGTTTGCCAGATTTAGATGCGGTTGAATTCTTCGATTCTCTTGCTCACAAATTAAGCCACCCTTATTTTTCCCTAATCTAAAAAGGGGAAAGGTTTTGATTTTCTTTAATCCGTTGTAATTGATTTTTCTTCTATTAATTAAGAAATAACGATTTTTTTTGGTGCGATATTTCGCCTTCCAAAGCATATTTCTATAATCTCTGGCTGATTTATCATTGAAGAATCGAGACAAACACAAAGCTAAAGAATCAACATCAGCACGAAAAACTGAATCTGTTAATCCGTGAGCTCTAAAATCCATACGGATCTGATAATAAGGCAATGAGCTTGCCAATAAACGTCCATCAGCAGCACAAATATCTCCACGATTGGCATGTACGATCACATCTCGTTGCGAAAGAGTCTGAGCTTTACTTCTCCACTTATCTCCTTCGAACAATTGCAAGGCTACAACTCTACCTACAATAAGTATTGCAAAAATCAACACCAAAGTATAGATAGCCCCAACTCGCCATATGATATCCTTTTTTATTGGCACTATTTCTCTAAATATATTTTGATTGGAGGCTCTGTAGATTCAATCAAATCTAAGCCTTCTCTTTTTACTCTTTTAACAACTTCTGACTGCTTGCTCATATACATCAAATCCGAAGCTGTAGTTATGGCTTCGAATCGAAGATCTTTTAGTTCTTTCTCCAGACTTACCATATCACGGTAAATTCTTTCGGAACGATATCTATTACTGATATAAAAAATACCTAAAGCCACTAAAAAAAGGATAAAAGGCAATTGCTGTACAACTGCCGTTTTCGATAAAATACTTCCATCAATAAAATCCTTGATCGAACCTGAAGGTGTCTCTTTCAGTTCCTCGCTAGGCTTGATAAAATCATTGTATTTTTTACGAAATTTAAACATCCTACATTTCTATTTAGGTTGAGCAATTCTCATTTTTGCACTACGTGCTCTACCGTTTAATTCAATTTCCTTTTCGCTCGGAAGAATTACTTTTCTGTTTACCGCCATCAATGGCGTTTGTACATTTCCGAAGAAATCCTTCTCTGCAGAACCATCAAACTTCCCATCTCGTATAAAATTCTTAACCAATCGATCTTCCAAAGAATGATAGGTTATTACAACAAGACGGCCTTCAGGCTTTAACATATCAGCACACTGCATTAACATCTCTTTCAACACATCCATTTCTTGATTAACCTCAATACGAATGGCCTGAAAAACTTGAGCTAAATATTTATGCTCCTTAAATTTTGGCGTGCAAGGTGCAATTACCTCTTTAAAATCTTGAATTGTTGTAAAAGGTGTTTCTTTTCTTCGATTATCAATCAACCGAACCAACTTACCAGGATTTTTCACTTCCCCATAGTATTTGAAAATTCGAAACAGATCTTCAACACTGTAATCATTTAACAAATCAGCCGCAGTAAACTCTGAGGTTTGATTCATTCTCATATCTAAATCGCCATCAAAACGAAAAGAAAAACCTCGTTCGGCCACATCAAACTCATGAGACGACACTCCAAGGTCGGCTAAAATTCCATCTACCTTTGGGTATTTAAGGTATTTCATGAAATTTTTAAAATATCTAAAATTGTGTCGAACAAAAATGAAACGATCATCATCAGGAACATTTCCCTCTGCATCTACATCTTGATCAAAACCAATCAGCTTACCTGTTGTCAGATGTTTTAGAATTTCTCTTGAATGGCCTCCACCACCAAAAGTTAAATCCACATAAATCCCATCTGGTTTAATATCTAACCCTTCTATGCTCTCTCCTAGTAAAACTGGTATGTGATATTCACTCATTTTTTTGTCTTTTAATTGAAGCACAAAGAAACAACTCTAAATGCTCATTTTCAACGATTACTCATCATTTGCATCACCACCCAGAATCTCATCAGCTAAATCGCTAAACCCATCCTGTCCTAATGCTGATTGTTCGTAAGTTTCAGTATCCCAAATTTCAATTTTACCATCTTGCCCAGCTAATGTGACCTCTTTGGTAAAACCTGCAAACTCAAAAAACTTCTTAGGTATTAAAATTCGCCCATTGGCATCAATTGGAACTTCGGCGGTGCCACGAAAAAACTCACGTAAAAAGCCCGCATGTTTTTTATTAAATGGATTCACCTTAGCTCTTACCAACTCTGTTTGCTTCTCCCATTCTGTAATCGAATACAAGTCCAAACATTTTTCATAGAGATTTTTTCGCAAGACACAACGACTCTCAGAATCTCCATTTAAGAGTTTCCGAAAGGCCGAAGGCAATAAAACACGGCCTTTAGCATCTAATCGACAAGGATAATCACCTATAAATGTTACCATTGGGGAAATTAATTTACAATTGTAAAATTAGAGAAAAATTTACCCACTTTCAACCACATCGCCCCACTTTTATTGTTTTGTTAATAACTTTTATATCACTCCTCAAGTAATTATCCCTCAATTAATTTGATATTGCTTTAGAAATAGAAAAAACAATGACATAAAATTGCGATATTTGCCATCTGAATAAACGACTTCTTTATATTTATGGAAAAAGAAAATACAAGCGAAAGCTATCCAAAAATCGATATCGAAAAAGTTATTGCAAGTAAAAGTGAAAAACTAGCCAAAGTATTACCAGGTTTTATTGTTCGCTATTTAAAAAAGATCCTTCATCAAGATGAGCTAAATGATTTTTTATCTAGAAACCATAAAAAACAAGGAATCGAATTTGCTGATAGTGTTCTCGAAGAACTTGACATTACCTTTGAAGTAAAAGGATTTGAGAACATTAAAACTGATGGTAGATATATTTTTGCCTGTAATCATCCATTAGGAGGACCTGATGGAATTATTCTTATCAGTATTTTCGGAAAACAATTTCCTAAAATCAGATTCTTGGTAAACGACATCTTAATGAATATCAAGAACCTATCGGAAGTTTTTGTTCCTATAAACAAACATGGTGGGCAAGCAAAAGAAGCTGCGAAAATAATAGAAGAAGCATATCAATCTGAGTCAACAATGTTAACCTTTCCTGCCGGATTAGTTTCAAGAAAACAGAACGGAAAGATTGAAGATTTAGCTTGGAAAAAAAGCTTCATCGCGAAAGCTAAAAAACACAAGCGTGACATTGTACCTCTTCATATTGACGGAAGAAATTCTAACTTTTTTTACAGACTAGCTAATCTTCGGAAATTTCTAGGCTTAAAATCTAATTTGGAAATGTTATATTTGCCAAACGAACTTTTTAAGCAAAGAGGAAAGAAGTTTACTGTTCGAATTGGCAAACCGATTTCTTACCAAACCTTTGACAGCAGTTTATCGTATGATAAGTGGGCTGAAAAAATGAAAAGAGCAACCTACAATTTAGCGGACCAATAATTTCAATTAAATAAGATTAAAACTATTTAATCAAATAATGTTACTATACATTTCATTATTGACCATAAAGTAGGTATTTTCGAAATCCATTTTAATTAAAGAGAAAACCAAGTAATAATATTCCTTAATTTAAGGAAACAATACACCACGTGATGAAAGAAATTATTCCCCCTGTAGCGCGAGAGGAACTTGAAAAGGAGTTGACTGAAGAAAGATTTGTACGCAAGACCAACAAGGGCTCGAATGAAATCTATAGTTTCACACATCACGACTCTCCAAACTTGATGAGAGAAGTTGGTCGTTTACGCGAAATTACTTTCCGTAAAGCTGGTGGTGGAACTGGAAAAGACATAGATATTGATCTTTTTGATACAGACGAAAGACCATACCATCAATTAATTGTTTGGGATCCTAAAGCTAAAGAAATTCTTGGTGGCTATCGTTATATTTTATGCAAGGATGCTCCTATTGATGAAAATGGGAAAACTTACCTAGCAACTTCCAGGTTGTTTAATTTTTCTGATGAATTCAAGAAGGATTACATGCCTCACACCATTGAATTAGGAAGATCTTTTGTTCAACCCGATTACCAATCAATAAAAAAAGGAAGAAAAAGTTTATATGCTTTAGACAATCTTTGGGATGGCTTAGGTTCTTTAATTATTGATTATCCTGAAATTAAATATTTCTTTGGAAAGGTTACCATGTATCCAGACTTTAATAGAGATGCAAGAAATCACATCTTGTACTTCATGGATAGAATGTTTAACGATCCAGACAAACTTGCTACGCCAACAACGCCTCTTATAACTAACATGGATACTGAGACGCTAGCAAAAGATTTTTGTTACGATACATTTGAAGAGAACTATAAAGTTTTATCGCAAAATGTTCGCAAAAATGGTGAAAATATCCCTCCACTAATTAATGCATACATGGGACTTTCGCCAACAATGAAATGCTTTGGAACAGCAGTAAATACACATTTTGGTGATGTAGAAGAAACGGGTATAATGATTACAATTGGAGATGTTTACGATCAGAAAATTGACAGACACACCTCTTCTTATCTTTCATTCTTAAAGATCAAATTTCCAAAGGCTCCTAAATTAAATATTTTCAAAAAGAAATAATAGCAAAAAGCATTCCTAACAGAATGCTTTTTTATTCCCTATCCAATAAAAAACCCCGCTTTGAAAAAGCGGGGTTTTATTTTTATAGCAAACTATAACTAGTAAGCCCTTTTATCATTTCCTTCACAGTAATTTATAAAGGATGTATTCACAACCTTATTTCCTCCTGGTGTTGGGTAGTTTCCTGTAAAATACCAATCTCCTTTGTTTTCTGGGCATGCAGCATGAAGGTTTTCGATTGTTTGATACACAATCTTAACCTCAGCATCCATAACCTCAGGAGTTAGAAGTTCTGCGATCTTTCCAGAAATTTCTTCAGCTGTAAAAGGCTTGTAAATTTCTTTTACGTAATTCACAACCTCTTCCTTTGGAAGATTTTCTTGAGCCTTACATTTCTTATAGGTCTCATCAATTACACTTTCCATTCCTCGTTCCTTCAACATTGCAATGGCAGCATTAAAAGCGATAAATTCACCCATACGAGTCATATCGATACCATAACAGTCTGGATATCGAATTTGAGGTGCTGATGATACAATCACAATACTTTTTGGATGCAAGCGATCTAATATTCGAAGAATACTCTGCTTAAGAGTAGTCCCTCGCACAATAGAATCATCAATTACGACCAAATTATCTTCTTTGTTTTTAACGATACCATAAGTTACATCGTAAACATGACCAACCAAATCATCACGACCTTCGTCGTTGGTAATAAAGGTTCTCATCTTAACATCCTTAATGGCAATCTTTTCAACTCTAGGCTCAACAGAAATAATCTCCTGAAGTTTTTCTTCAGTCCAACTTCCATTTAAATCATGAACCTGCTGCTTTTTCAGTTCAGTTAAGTGATCACGAACACCTTCCATCATACCATAAAAAGCAGTTTCCGCAGTATTTGGTATAAATGAAAATACAGTATTTTTAATATCATGATCGATGGTATCTAAAATTGCTGGCGTTAACAAATGCCCCAATTTTTTTCTTTCTTTATAGATATCCTTATCACTTCCTCTGGAAAAATAAATTCTCTCAAACGAACAAGATCTTCTTTTCTGAGCAACACGCACAGGAACCTCATCAACCTCACCATTTTTACGAACAATTACCGCATTTCCAGGTTCAATCTCTTTAATTGTATTTGCTCTAACATTTAAAGCTGTTTGAATAACTGGTCGTTCCGATGCAACCACAACAATTTCATCATCCTTATAATAAAATGCTGGGCGAATTCCCCAAGGATCTCTCATCACAAAAGAATCGCCATGACCGAACATACCTGCAATAGCATATCCTCCATCCCAATCTCTACTTGCGTTTGAAAGTACTTTTTGAATGTCTATATTCTCTTCTATTTTAGGAGAAATATCCTTATTTGATAAACCATCGTTCTTATACTGACGGAATAACATTTGGTTTTCCTCATCTAAATAATGACCTACCTTTTCTAGTATGGTAACTGTATCTGTATAATCTTTAGGATGCTGTCCTAAACCTACCAACAAGTCAAAAAGCTCATCAACATTAGTCAAGTTAAAATTACCCGCTAACACTAGGTTTCTTGACTTCCAATTATTCTCTCGCATAACTGGATGAACAAAATCAATACTGTTTCGACCAAAAGTTCCATATCTTAAATGCCCCAAATACAATTCCCCCGCGAATGGCAAATTAGCTTTCGCCCAAGCCGGATCATTAAACTTATCTGGATCACTAGCTTCAGCTGCTGCAAGATCTTTATAAACTCCATCGAAAACATCCTTTATTGGTTGATCGCTACATGAACGCTGGCGGTGAATGTACTTATTCCCTGGTGCCATATCCAATTTCAATCCAACAGCTCCCGCTCCTTCCTGTCCTCTGTTGTGTTGTTTTTCCATCAACAGATAGAGTTTTTGAATACCATATCTCCAGGAACCGTATTTTTCCTGATAGTACTCAAGAGGTTTTAGCAATCTAATCATTGCTATACCACACTCGTGCTTTAGTTGGTCACTCATTACTTACTTCTTAAATGGTTATTTAGATTGTATTTGTTATTCTGTCACTTCTTCCAAAATCACTTCTTCCACTTCCTGTTGTATAGGAATTAGATCAGTAAACAATATTCTTGTTTTTACTGGATAGCAATTTGGAAAATATTCTAAGCAAGCTTTATACAGCTCGATTGATTCAATTTTACTTCTAAAATTACCAACACGCACTCGAAAATCTGGAGCTTTGTAAACTACATACGCTCTTTCCTCAGGAAACAATTCATTAAATTCGTGTTTCACCTTAAAAGCACGTTCTCTATCGGTACTTCTTCCAGAAAAAATTTGCACACGATACCCTGTAAAACCAGGATTTTTAGCACTAATCATTTGATCTGTTTCCAACAGCTGATCCACCCTTGCGTCCTGAATAATATTTACTATCCCTAAGGTATCTGCACTTGCCATTTCAGTTTCCTGAACCGCACCATATTGAGCTCTTGCGGAAAAGCCCAAAACAATTAAAAAAGAAAGAAATATAATTTTCTTGTACTGCATTTTACTCTTTTTATCAAAATCTAATAAAAAAGATTACCAGCCGAACAACGGCTAAATAATCTAAGTCTAATCTAAAAACCGAATTTTAATCGTTAGGAACAGATAAAATTGGAATTTCCGATCGATTCACCATTTGTTGAGCATAGGATCCAAAGAACATATTAAACGAGCTTTCTGCTTGCTCTGTCATTATTGTTATTAGGTCAGCCTCCACTTCACGAGCATAATCAAGAGAGGAGAATGTATTATTATCTCCCTGACGAAGGCTCGACACAAATTCGACATTCGCCTCTTTAAAATAACCTTCGGCTTGTCTCATGTAATGCTCAATTTTCCCAACAATTTGCGAGTTTGTTGTTTCATGAACCCCTAAAATATGGACTTTTGCATTGCAACTAGAAGCTATATCAGTAACAAAAGGGATCTTCTTTCTTGTTTCAGTACTCGCATCGATAGGCATAACAATTGTTTTCAACTGCCCTTTTGTAAATTCATTTTGAACCGTTATAACCGGACAATCAGCATTTCGAACAACCTTAAAAGCATTACTTCCAATAAAAAATTCTTCAAAACCAGAAGCTCCATACGCACCCATTAGAATCATGTAGGCATCACCGTATTTAGCCTGATTTACGATTTCTCGATAAACACTTCCGGTTCTTATCTTAAAATCAAAAACTCCATTCTTGACACAATAGCCAGCAGAATGAAGTTCTATCAATTTTTCTAAATATTCTTGCACCGTATGAATGATCTCATTTTTCATTTCTTCAAAATGAAATGGAATTTCAAACTTTTCGGATTTTTGCACATGAATTATCCTAAGATGGCAATCCAATTTATTCGCCAAATAGATGGCAAA
The DNA here is from genome assembly GCA_016342745.1 of Labilibaculum sp. Lineage (GTDB taxonomy): Bacteria > Bacteroidota > Bacteroidia > Bacteroidales > Marinifilaceae > Paralabilibaculum > Paralabilibaculum antarcticum. The sequence goes on along the minus strand of JAEINT010000018.1, from coordinate 90,770 downwards.
CCTCAAGGCTTTGAGTGAATCTCCTGAAAAATCGATTGGAACTAAAATACGCTTCATGATGTCTACTTTTACATTTACACTACTTATCGTAACACAAGAACTATTCCTTTTTTTTCATTTTCTAAAATAAAAAAGGTTTCAAAACAGATACGAAATCTTCAAACCCACTCTAAATCAAGCCCTTCTCAGACCTCTAATTTGCGAGGTAAAAATACACAAAAATATTTAGCAACAAACACTATTTCCAAGCCAATATCAACTAAATATTTTAGGATAAAAAAAACAGTTCACTTAATTCTAAAAGTACGAATTAATCCACTATTTATAATCATAAACATGGAAAGCAAAATTTATTTTTAAGGATCTTTTTTTAAACTTTTCTAAATGATTCTCTTAGGCCTTGTCAATCAATTGAGATAATATAACTTTGCACGGAAATTTTAACTGGTGAAATACAACGATGGAGCAAGACAATAAAAAGTTATTTATGGAAACCTACGGCTGTCAAATGAATGTAGCTGATAGTGAAGTAGTAGCATCTATAATGGAGCATGATGGTTTTCAGATTACAAAAACCAGAGAGGAAGCTGATGTAATTCTTGTTAATACTTGCTCGGTTCGAGAAAATGCAGAAACAAGAGTAAGAGGTAGAGTTCAGGGCTTTAGCGAATTAAAAAAGAAAAACCCAAAACTTTTAGTAGGTGTTATTGGATGCATGGCTGAACGTTTAGGCGAAAAATTATTTGAACAAGAAAAAAATGTAAACATTGTGGTTGGACCAGATGCTTACATGGACCTTCCAATGTTAGTTAAAAAAGCCGAAAAAGGTGAAAAGGCAATTAATATTGAACTTTCCCTTACTGAAACTTACAAAGATATTTGTCCTTCAAGAATAGATGAAACATCAATTTCAGGATTTGTTTCAATTATGAGAGGTTGTAATAATTTCTGTACTTATTGCATTGTTCCCTACACAAGAGGAAGAGAACGTAGCCGTAATCCTGAAAGTATTTTAAAAGAAGTAAGAGACTTATCGGACAAAGGATACAAAGAAGTTACTCTTTTGGGACAAAACGTTAATTCATTCGTCTACAAAAATTCTGATTCGCAAGTTAGCTTTCCTGAACTATTAGAGTTGGTAGCTCAGGAAGTTCCCAACATGAGAATTCGATTTGCAACATCGCACCCTAAAGATATGAGTGACGATACTTTGTATGTAATTGCGAAATATTCTAACATTTGCAATTTCATTCACTTACCAGTGCAATCAGGAAGTGACTCTGTATTGAAAGACATGCGTAGAAAATATACGCAAGAATGGTACAAAGATCGCATTACTGCAATTCGAAAAATCATCCCTGGATGTGGCATTTCTTCTGATATTTTCTGTGGATTTCATAATGAAAGCGACGAAGATTTTCAGGAAACTATTGAATTAATGAAATGGGCAAGATTTGATTTAGCCTACATGTTTAAATATTCTGAACGTCCTGGTACTTTCGCTTACAAGAACCTAGAGGATAATGTTCCTGAAGAGGTTAAAAGTAAACGCCTCGATGAAATGATTCATCTTCAAAATCAAATATCACTTGAAAATAATCAAAATGATATCGGAGAAGTTTTTGAGGTCTTAATTGAAGGAATATCGAAAAGATCAGAACAAGATGTTTACGGAAGAACGTCACAAAATAAAGTAATTGTATTTCCTAAAGGGAACTTTGAGGTCGGCGATTTTGCTAATGTAATAGTTAATTCTTGCACCAAGGCGACGCTTGTAGGAGTATCTGTTTAGTTACGATACAACAACATATAAATCCAACTAATCATCGTATTAGTTGGATTTTCTGTATCCTCAAAATTAACTATCTTTCTATCTTAAAATTTACCTTTTATGAAGATTCAAATTCGCCCAGAAAACAAAAACGATTATAAAATCATATCTATGGTTAATGATATGGCCTTTGGACAAGAAAACGAAGGTATTTTAATTGAGAAACTGCGAAAAAATCGAAAATTCATAAAAGAACTCTCCTTAGTAGCTTGTATGGGTAATGAGATCATTGGTCACATCTTGTTTTTCCCCATTAAAATTAATTCAGAAAAAGAAAGCTTTGAATCTTTAGCATTAGCGCCAATGTCCGTTATTCCAGAACTACAAGGTTTAGGTATTGGATCCCAATTGGTAGAAAAAGGCATTGCAAAAGCAAAAAAATTAGGACACCAATCAATCATTGTTTTAGGCCACGAAAAATATTATCCAAAATTTGGATTCAAAGCAGCTTCTGAATTCAATATCAGTCCTCCTTTTGATGTTCCTGATCAAGTTTTCATGGCCAAAGAAATACTGCCAGATGCTTTAAAAGACATAGCAGGATGCGTTGAATACCCTAAAGAGTTCAAGGATCTTTAATTTTTGAAGATCACAAAAGATTCTTTCATTCCAACCAACTCAATCAATTCCATTACATCCTCAGAAACATTCATGTAGGAAAAGATTTGATTGTTTACACGAGCGAATTCGGCAATTGCCTGTAAGGCGGAAAATCCCTCACTATCAATAAAACTCACACCTCGTAAATCGAGCACTACTTGCTGCCCTGATTTTTCAATAAATTCATTTATCTCCTTTTTCACTAAGTCTGAAATTTTAGCGTTAATTCTCTTTACTCCTTCCAAAGATGCTATAACAGACTGCTCTTTCACTTGATAATTTAGCATATCGAATTCAATTAATTTTAAGCAATATATTTTCGAAACAAAGAAAATAATTTTTCTTAAAAACACAATTCGTAACAGCTTAATTCTAAAAGCTTTTACACGAACGAACAAAGTTCGATTCCGAACAGCTATTTGTCCACTTTCGAACAATAAATATTACTGTTGAGCAGCCACTCTTTTACTAAAACGACACATTACCAGATGCTTATTTGCTTTGGTACAAATTATGATAGAAAAACTTGATTCTTACTAAATAGTAAACCTAAGACCTTAATTTTTAACACAAATTAATAAGACATGATTAAAAAGTTGTTTTTCATTACCACATTTCTAATTGCTCTTGCTAAAAGTCTTCTAGGTATGGATACTCCTCAGTGGCTTAGATATCCATCAATCTCTCCCAACGGACAAACTATTGTCTTTGAATACCATGGTGATTTATTCACAATATCATCGGACGGAGGTGTGGCTACAGCACTTACAACAAATCAAGCTTACGATTATCAGCCAATTTGGTCACCAGATAGCAAAACAATTGCTTTTGCATCGAATCGATATGGCAATTTTGATATTTTCACAATACCAGTTGAAGGAGGAACTCCTCTTCGACTCACCTATAACTCTAGTGGCGAAACACCATCTAGTTATACACCTGATGGGCAAAACATTTTATTTTCATCATCGATAAGCGATGATTCTAAGAATGCAATGTTTCCTTCTGGAGTACTTCCTGAATTGTATAGCGTTCCTGTTGCTGGAGGTAAAACTACTCAAGTTTTAACGACACCAGCATTGGATGCTAAGTACAATAAAAACATGGATTTGCTTCTTTATAGAGACAGCAAAGGATATGAAGATCATTGGAGAAAACATCACACCTCGGCAGTTACACGAGACATTTGGTTATACGATGTGAAAAATAAAAAACACAGCATGTTTTCAACCTTTAAAGGTGAAGATCTTTACCCTGTTTTTAATGCTGCGAACGATGCGATTTTCTATTTATCGGAAAAGAGTGGAAGTTTTAATGTTTGGAAGGCTCCTGTAAACAACAAATCTCAGTTAAAACAAATAAGTAGTTTTGAAAAACATCCTGTTCGTTTCCTAAGCATTTCTGAAAACAACACACTTTGCTATTTTTGGAATGGGGAAATCTACACGCAAAAAGAGGGTGAAGATCCAGTAAAATTAGCTGTTAGTGTTGCTACAGACAATAAAGAAAATGCAGTAAGCTTCGAAAAATTAAGAAGTGGTGCTAGAGAAATGAGTGTTTCACCAAATGGAAAAGAAGTTGCTTTCGTTGTTCGAGGTGAAGTATTTGTTACTTCTGTAGAATACGGAACAACAAAACGAATTACCAATACGCCTGAACAAGAAAGATCGGTAAGTTTTAGCCCTGATGGAAAAGCTTTGCTTTATGCATCGGAAAGAAATGGCAGTTGGAATTTATATCAGACAAAGCTAGTTCGTGAAGGTGAAACTCAGTTCTCAAGCGCAATTATGCTTAAAGAAGAAGCTCTTCTAGAAACAGAAGCAGAAACATATCAACCAAAATATTCTCCAGACGGAAAAGAAGTTGCCTTTTTAGAGGAACGTGTTATCCTTAAAGTGATCAATCTAGAATCTAAAAACGTAAGAGAAATACTTGGCAAAAAATACAACTACTCTTATTCTGATGGAGATCAACATTACGATTGGTCTAATGATGGCAAATGGTTCTTGGTTGACTTTTATCCTCACACCATTTTTATGCCAGATGTGGCTTTAGTTGATGCACAAGGAAATAAAAAAATGGTAAACCTTACCCAAAGTGGATACAGCGATTCAAATGCCAAATGGTCTCTCAAAGGAAATGCAATGATTTGGGATACTGACAAACGAGGCTACAGAAGTCATGGTAGTTGGGGCTCACAATCGGATGTTTACATACAATTCTTTAATCAAAAAGCATTTGATGATTTCAAACTTTCGAAAGAAGAAAAAGAGCTGATTGAGGAAGAAGAAAAAGCGAAAAAGGAAAGTGAAAAAGAAGAGGAATCTTCTAAAAAAGATAAGAAAGGCAAAAAAGACAAGAAGGATAAAAAGGAAGATGAAGAAGAGAAAGATTTGAATATCGAATTTTCTGGTTTGGAAGATCGTCAAATCTGCCTAACAATTAATCCTTCGAACCTATCGGATGCAATTATTACACCTGATGGAAAAAAATTATTCTACCTAAGTAAATTTGAGGATGGTTATGATCTTTGGGTTAACGATCTTGAAAAGAAAGAAACCAAAAAGGTTCTTGATTTAAAAGGTGGCGGTGGCGCTATGCAATTCGACAAGGATGCAAAAAACCTATTTTTAATGTCGGGCAAAAGTATAATAAAAGTAGATGTAGCAACAAACAAACGAAAGAATATTAGTTACACTGCCGAAATGTATTTGGATAAGGCCAAAGAAAGAGAATATTTATTTGAGCACGTTTGGCGTACCATGCTAAGAAAATTTTACGATCCTGAAATGCATCAATTGGATTGGGATTTTTACAAAGCTGAATACAAACGCTTCTTACCTTACATCAACAACAATCACGATTTCTCAGAAATGCTAAGTGAATTACTAGGTGAACTAAATGCCTCTCACACAGGTTCTGGCTATCGCTTCAGAGCAAGCAATGCTGACAATACTGCGAAACTAGGAGCATTTTTCGACTGGAATTACGAAGGTGATGGCTTACGAATTGCTGAAGTTTTAGATAAGGGTCCGCTTAGCAAGGCTGATTCTAAAATTAAAGTTGGCGTAATTATCGAAAAAATTGATGGCATCGCTATCACTAAAGACAAAAGTCATTACCCACTATTAAATCACAAAGCAGGTAAAAAAGTATTGCTAAACCTTTACAGTCCGTACACAAAAGAACGATGGGAAGAAGTTGTTAAACCTGTATCAAGTGTGAATACTTTATTATATGAGCGTTGGGTGAAAAATAGAGCTGAAGAAGTAAAGCGTCTTTCGAATGGAAGAATTGGCTACGTTCACGTGAAAGGAATGAATTCTCCAAGTTACCGAAAAGTATATTCGGATATGCTTGGCAAATATGGAACACATGAGGCAATTGTAGTCGATACCAGATTTAACGGAGGCGGCTGGCTTCACGATGATTTAGTGACTTTATTAAGCGGTGAAGTTTACTCAACTTTATCTCCAAGAGGTCAAGATTTTGGAACTGAACCTATGTACAAATGGAAGAAACCATCTGCTGTTTTGATTAGCGAAAGTAACTATTCTGATGCTTGTGCATTTCCTTATGCATACCAGACTTTAAAAATAGGAAAACTGATTGGTATGCCTGTTCCTGGAACGATGACAGCTGTTTGGTGGGAAACATTGCAAGATCAAAGCTTGTACTTTGGAATGCCAATGGTTGGTGTTAAAGACACAAAAGGGAATTACATCGAGAATCAGCAAATTGAACCAGATATTAGAGTTACAAACGATTATGAAGTTGTAACCAAAGGAGATGATCAACAGCTTATAAAAGCAGTTGAGCATCTACTAAACGAAATTGATAAGAAATAGTCTGTTTATAAAGATTCTGCAATCAAACACTTCTTCTTTTATGGAGATGTGTTTGGCAGGTACACACACATTGACTATTTTTTTTAGATGACAACAACTAGAGCCAGATAACAACTACAACATTAACTGGACAATTAAGTGTAAATGAGACGGAGCTCAACCCTCCTTTGATCACCTCAATTGAATTGAGCTTTGTTCTCATTTTATTGGTATGATATTTGCTATTAAACCACAACAAAAGAAACTATAAAAATATTCCATGCATGTTAAATTTACCTACTAGCCATCGGAATAATAGCTTGGCAACTTATTTTCTTACAAGTATGGTCAAGCAGCTGTTTATTATTCATATTTATGAAAATTGAGCAGATAATTTTTGCCGAAAATTACACGGAATAGGGGCCGATGTAGTTTTCGGCATTTTTTATAAAAAATTGACTTTAAATACAAACAGTGTTAAATTGGAACATAAAAATTAAATTATGAAACGACTAATGTATTTGCTAATCCTCCTAGCTTTTTCAAGTGCCAATGCACAGGAAAATTTAGGTTATCAAAAACCATCAGCAGAAATACTTGACCTTGTAGATGTTCAGGTAGCACCTTCTGTATTAATTGATGAAAGTAAAGAATTTATGCTATTACGTTACCGTGATTCGTACAAAAGCATAGCTGAACTTTCGGAGGAAGAAATGCGCTTGGGAGGCTTACGAATTAATCCAAAAACGAATATTGGAAGTCGAACCAATTATTACAACAACTTAAAAATTATTAACCTTAAAAATAAAGACAAACAGCCTGTGGAGGTTAAAGGGCTTCCTGATAATCCACGTTTAGCCAACTTTTCTTGGTCACCAGATCAGAAGAAAATTGCCTTTACTCATACCACCTTAAGTGGTGTTGAAATTTGGTTTGTTGATATGAAAAAATCAGAAGCTAAAAAACTAACCGAGGCAAATGTTAATGCAAACATGCGCGATGTAATTAATTGGTTTGAGGATAGCGAATCTGTTTTAGTTAAGATGATTTCTAAGGATAAAAAAGACCTAATCGATACAAAAAGTTCGATTCCAACTGGGCCAACCATTTCAGTAAATGAAGGAAGTAAGGCACAAAACAGAACATATCAAGATCTGCTTAAAAATAAGAATGACGAGTATAATTTTGAACAACTGGCTCATTCGGAACTTTACAAGGTGAATATTAATGGGCAGAAAAATAAATGGCTAGATGCAGCAATGTATAGCAGCATTAGTTTTTCTCCTGATGGCGAATACGTAATGGTAAATACTGTTGAAAAACCATTTTCTTATATTGTTCCTTACCGCAGGTTCCCATCAAAAACGACAATATATTCTAAAGATGCGAAGAAAATAGAAACCGTATTGGAAGTTCCTTTAATTGAAGAGCTTCCGAAAGGATTTATGGCAGAACGCACTGGCAGAAGAAATTTAGATTGGCGTGATGACAAAGCTGCTACTTTAACTTTTGTAGTTGCTCTTGACGATGGAGATCCAGAGAAAAAAGTTGATTTTCGAGATGAAGTTTTTGAGCTTGAAGCACCTTTTAATGGAGAGCCGAAAAGTATTCTAAAAACCATTAATCGCTTTTACACCATCAATTGGGCAAACGACAACACTGCCATTGCAATGGATTATTGGTGGAATACTAGAAATACAAAAGCCTACCTATTTAACCCATCAGATAGCAAGCAGGAAACTAAAATCATTTCTGATAGAAATTACCAAGACAGGTATAATGATCCGGGAAGTTTCGTTACCAAAAGAAATAAATATGGAAATTACGTTTTGGCTTTAGAAGGTGATAATGTATTCTTAATTGGTGAAGGATACTCGGATAAAGGTCAATATCCATTTGTTGATAAAATGAGCCTGACGACCGAAAAGAAAGAGCGCTTATACCAATCAACTTATGATGATAAAATTGAGGATTTAAGAGATTTTGATCCTAAAAACAACAAACTATTAGTGCGAATTGAGTCGAAAACAGATTACCCTAACTACTATTTCAGAAATTTAAAAAAGGAAGATTTAAAACAACTAACCACCTTCAAAAATCCTTTTAAAAGCATCCAAAACGTTCATAAAGAAGTATTAAACTACAAACGTGAAGATGGGCTGGAATTATCTGGAACTTTATATCTACCAGTTGGATATGACCTAAATAAGAAAGAAAAAATGCCAATGATTTTGTGGGCCTATCCTGAAGAATTTAAGGATAAAGCCAGTGCTTCTCAGAACACACAGAATCCAAATGAATTCACATATCCATATTGGGCATCCCCAATTTATTGGGTAACAAAAGGATATGTTGTACTTGACGATGCCTCTTTCCCAATTGTTGGCGAAGGTGAAACAGAACCTAATGACTCTTTCCGAAAGCAATTAGTTTCAAATGCAAAAGCCGCTATTGATGCTGTTGAAGCTTTAGGATATATTGATAGAAATAAAGTTGCTGTTGGTGGTCACTCTTATGGTGCATTTATGGTAGCAAACCTACTTAGTCATTCTGATTTATTTGCTGCAGGAATTGCGCGAAGCGGAGCTTATAACAGAACCTTAACACCTTTTGGTTTTCAAAGTGAAGAACGCTCTTATTGGGATGCTCCAGAGGTATATTACAACATGTCTCCTTTTATGCACGCAGACAAAATGAAATCTCCTTTGCTTCTTATTCACGGTGAAGCAGATAATAATTCGGGAACCTACCCAATGCAAAGTGAGCGCTATTTTAATGCTCTTAAAGGATTAGGAGCAAATGTTCGTTTGGTAATGTTTCCTAAAGAAAGTCATAGTTATCGAGCCAAAGAAAGCATATTACACTTGCTATGGGAACAAGATCAATGGCTTGAAAAACATGTGAAAAATCGAGAAGATGAATAATTCTTAAATCTAAAAAAACACATACTAAGGGAATCTGTCAAATTATGATGGATTCCCTTTTTTTCTATCTAAAAAATCACTTCACTTTTCATGGATTATAGTAGATTTGGAATACTTTTTCAAAACACCAACAAATGCAATATTCAATCATTACTCCTAACAATTTTGATACCATTAAGTGGTCGGGTGGAACTAGCACTGAACTACTAATTTATCCTCCAAATTCTGATTATAAACAAGGAAATTTTGATTTTAGATTAAGTACAGCAACAGTTGAAGTTGAAAAATCAAATTTTACTTCATTGCCAGGTATATCACGAAAATTAATGATTCTAGAGGGAGAAATAGAGATCACTCATGAAAATCAATATCGTAAAAAACTCGCTAAATTCGATATTGATAGTTTTGAAGGAGATTGGAAAACCTCATCGATTGGAAAGTGTGTCGATTTTAATTTAATGACAAGAGGAAATACAAATGGAGAATTAACAGCCATTTCTATTGCAGCTAAAGAAAAAGTTCAATGCCAAATAGAAGACACTATTGAACACCTCGTTTTATACATCTTAACAGGAGCCGTTCTTGTTCATACAAATGAAGAAATTCATCGTTTACCAAAAGGAAACCTACTTGTAATTCACCAATTAAAAGATGTGAAAATAAAGATCGAAGCAAAAGAAGACAGTGAATTAATAGAATCTAAAATCTTTAAATAAATTCAGTAGATATTTATTCGAGTATCCTTTTCCAAAATTGTGTAATACTTTTAAAAACACTTGAACCATTGTTTTTTTGTGTAAAAGTATCTTTAAAACTCTTACCAAATCGTTTGGAGGCAAACAGACTTGTCCCATCGTTTAGCGTAAGTTCCAATTCTTTATGATTGTAACGAAGTATGTATTCCTGGTTCACCAATAAACTGTTGCTAATTGGATAAAAATTGTAATCCATCATCAGCATTTCTTTGTAATAACCCAGGTTTCGAGTTGTTGTAAGTCTATCTCCATTGCTCAAGAAAACATAAGCTACAACACCGTCAGCTTCGAGGTATTTTATCTCATCAACATTTACAAACTCAACAATTCCATTGTGCAGATGCAAGGCAATCTTATTGGTTTTATTCAAATTATCTCCACCAACTCTATCCAACAACAATTTTATTTGCCGATTAAAATATTGCGTTTTCAGCTTGTCACATGCTTTGTTAACTGCCATAATCAAATCATTATCATCCAATGGCTTATAAAGAAAATCAAGCGCAGAATACTTAATCGCTCTCAAAGTGAATTCTTTGGCACTTTCCCCAGTTATGAAAATGATTTCGAAATCAATTTTCCCCTCCTCGGACAATTTTCGTAACAAATCGAATCCAGTCCCCTTAGGTAATTGTATATCTAAAAAAATAATATCAAAATGTTCCACAATTATCTTATCGTAGGCCTCATCAATGCTAAAAGCTTGCTGAATACTTTTGATCGATGGACACAGTTTCTCTATTCTCTGTCGAATATAGGTCGATGTATCTTTGACATCCTCCACTACTAATGCTGAATATACTTCTTGCATAATTGACTAATTTGAAAATATGACATGAACCTCCGTGCCAACATTTGTTTCGGCATATTCCAATCGAATTTGATAATCCAAATCGTTCAGAATTTCTATCTTTTTATTTATTAATTCCACTCCTCGTGACTGATATAGTTTTATTGATTCCTTTTTCAATTCCTCTGACTTTTCCCTACCGATTCCATCATCCTTTATAACACACTTTACTCCTTCTTCAAGTTCTGAAAAAGAAATTTGTAAAAACCCCATTTCTTCTTTCGGTTCCAAACCATGTTTAATGGCATTTTCGACCAGTGGTTGCAATATCATTGGAGGAATAGTCCTATTCAATAGAGAATCAGTAGAAACATCAATTTTAAAATCAAATTTCTCACTGTTGTGTTTCACCTTTTCCAATTCAATATACATCCTTAAAAGATCCACCTCTTCTTTCACACTTATCTCACTGCTAACCGAAGCTCCCAACAAAACTTTCGAAGATTTAATAGATGCTTCCATGTAGGAACGAATTAATCGTGAAAATTTAATCAAATACTCATTGGCTATTTCTGGTTTATGAAGGCTAATTAAATTTTGAACCGACGAAAGAATATTAAATATAAAATGAGGATTTAACTGCGCTTGAAGGGTAGCAATCTCAAGAAGTTTTATCTTCCTTTCTCGATCAATCATTTTTAATTTGATATGGAATCGAGAATGCACAAAAAATCCAAGTATTAAAGTCAAAAGAATAAATCCAAACAATGCATGTTGATAGAATCGTGGTTCTTTATAAAACGGAAGTGAAATGCATATATGAATATGATCTTCTTTTATCACACTCAAATTTGGATTTCCTCCGGGACGAGCCATCACATGAAAACAGTACTTACCCGAAGCAAGATTTCGATAGTTTGCATATTCTTTTGTTGTCCAAGGACTCCATTCATCGTCTACTCCATCAAGTTTATATTTAAACATTGGACTAGTAGGCAATCCAAAGCCTATGGTTTCAAATGAAAAATCCAACTCGTTGCATCCGGAACACACCGTATACAACGAACGTGACAAAGTATCTGAAAATACAATTCCCTCATCATTTAATTTGCTAATTCTCACATCGTAAAAATCCGCATCGAAATTAATTTTGTCTAGATTAAGAACTGAAGTACATGTTGTAGAAGGCACATAAAGCAAATTCCTATCTAGTAGAAATCCATTCTGGCAAACTTCTTCAGATAAAAATCCATTACGGAAATTAAACAGCTTAATTTTCAATTCTCCAGCATTAAAAAACGCCTTCAAATCCATCACAAAAATCTCCAATGATGTCCCTATTACGAGAAAGTTGTTATTTGATGAAATGATATCTGTAATATTATTATCTATAATTCCTTCGGCTATTCTTTTGCACTCATTTGTCTTTCCATTATACAACCAAAGTCCATTTTTCCCGCCAAGCCAAATATTATTTCTCTTATCGCGATGAATAACTGTGAAAGTTTGCGAAGGACACACTTTTGTTGAAGTAAATCTCTCCTCTTGTCGATTCCACATTGCCAAGCTAGATTTTGTTCCAACCCAAATATTCCCATCCTCATCAAACTCAATAGCAGAAGGATGGGAAGCAATAAATCTTTTACTTGAATCAATTAAAATTTTAACATTCTCGTTTTCATCGATAAATCCGAGACCATTCATTTGTCCAAAAACAACTTGATTTGAAAGAGAATCATACTTGGAGATTAAAGAAATTCCAGTATCAAATTTCTTGGTTTGCTTGTAATCATATTTCACCAATCCATAATGGGTTGGGAAATATAAATCTCCTTTTGAATCTTTGCTAGCACCATAATAATAGTCTGTCTCTTTTCGATTATATGGTCCTGGAGCTACAATCTCACTTTTGGTTTCATTGTTAAAGTCATAACGATACAAAGCTTCCTTAAAAACGGCACCATAAAACTCTTGATCAGCACCTTTAATCAGAGTCCACACATCATTCATGAATGAACGTGGGTAATTCTTTATTACACCATTAAAAACCTGATAAAGTCCATTATCTGAACCAGACCAAATGTTATTATCACGATCAAATATTACAGGATAAGGTGCTTTTATAAAGCTCAAATCTATTTTTGTACTGGAACGCAAAACACTATCCAACAGGAAGTAAGAATAATCATGTGAAAATAAATAACTTTTTATAGGCAAATGTTTAACCTGAATACTATCAACAAGGTTATTGGTTTTGTAAACTGTAAAAAACTCCTTTAGTGATTCAGGATCAATATATCTATCAGTATTTCCAAGCACTTCGATGTATGCAATTGTTCCATTAAAATCTACTGCTCTTACCTCCTTACAGTCTGTATTAAATTCTTCTTTCTTGATTTTCCCATTGCAACAGCTATGAATCTCTTTTGATCCCTCAGAACTGAAATGCAACTTCTTATTTGCCTTATCATATCCAACAGAATTGACTGCACCTTTTATATCTTTTCCTATTTCGAATCTACAAATCTCTATGGAATCAGAATAATTGATTAGATTTTTAGCTGAAACAAGCCAATAATCATCATCTCCTACAAATACACGAGAAATATCAGAGAAAGTCGATAGTAACTTCATTTCTTTTCCATCATATCTAAATAGTTTATCGTAAGTTTTAACGTAAACTCGCCCCTGAGAATCACTATTGATTTTGAAAATTCTCTCCTTGGGTAAGAAGTGTTCAAAACTCTCACCATTAAACTTAACGATTCCTGACTTCGTTCCAGCCCAAATATACCCCGAGGGATCTTGATGAACAGCCATAACCTGAATTTGTGGTAAGCCTGAATGCGTCGTATAATTAATATACGGCCGTTCTTGTGCTTGTATGCTAAACCAAGTACAAATGAGTAGCAAGAATAAAAAAACTTGTTTCATTTAAGTGTTTATACAGATAGATTTAAGGTTTCCAAGCTCAAGATAATAATTCTAAATCGAATTATTATTCAATACATAACAAGTGAGCAAATAAGCTAATAAGTGGTCGCTAAGTAATTATTAATGACGAATTAATAATAATTGAGCCATTAATTCCGCCCACTTATTATCGAAATCTCCCACTTATTGTTTTTTGCTATTAGCTCTTATTATATCAGGCTATTTTAGAGACAAATTGAAAACCAAAAAAACTAAAATCATGAAAAAACTTCTACTCTTAACCGCTATTTTATTAACAATTTCTTTTGCTGGACAAACACAAAAGAAAGTATTATTACAACACGCAGGAATCCCAACTTTGTACACAACAATATCTGATGCAATAACTGCAGCAGTGGCAACAGACACCATTTATATTCCTGGCTATACCTACAACGAAACCATTACTCTTGACAAACAATTATGCATTTTTGGAACAGGACATTATGCCGACTCTACTGCTGCTTCTGGAATGACACAAGTAATCGGAAATTTTTATCTCAACACTGGCTGTGATGGATCAAAAATTGAAGGTTTATATACAAACGGTTATATCTACACATCATCACAAACTATTAATAACATTACAATAAGTAGATGTCGAATTGGTGGACAAACTCAATTAAATGGAACCATTGATGGTTTTACAATTAGTGAATGTGTACTTCTTGGGACTGTTTCATCTTCTAACTCTGGTACTGCTACTAATATTGCAATTGAAAAATCTATTATTCAAGGACAAATTATTTATTTTAGAAACACCTCCTTACTATCTCATTGTACGCTAATTCGCAATTATACCGGATCTAGCAGTAGTGGCTATAATTTCTATGATTGTCAAGGCATAGTGTTTAACTCCAATGTAATTCTCGATCAAACATGCAGCATACCTAACACTTGTGAATTTAATAATAATTTATTTAGGCGAGATTTTGCTAGTTCTATGGGACCTGATGATGATGATAACATATTTAATCAAGACATTGCGAGTATTTTCATGAACATAGAATCTGGAAAAGAATATACTTTCGATTTTGCAAATGATTACCATTTACAAACTTCTTCTCTAGGTGTGAATGCTGCTCTTGACGGAACAAATGTTGGAATATATGGAACAGCTAACCCTTGCAAAGCTTCTGCCGTTCCATCCAATCCACATTTTTTTAAAGTTAATATTGCAAGCGAAAACGATGCTGATGGTAAGTTAAGTGTGGAGCTAGGCGTACAAGCTCAAGACAGATAATTTCCTTTAATCCGATTAATTAATACACATCGGAAATACCCATAAAATAATTTATTAATGGTATAAATGGAGGAAATCAATATGAAAAAAATACTCCTGGTCTGTTTTTTCTGGCTATTTGCCTTAGCAGGATTTAGTCAGAACCAGATAACAGAATATGAATATTGGATTGATGATGATATCGCAAACAGAACATCTGTTAACCTATCGTCTCCAAGTAATAATATTGCAATAAACGAACTAGTAGATTTATCAACTGTATCCGATGGATTGCACTCTATTAGTATTCGATTTAAAGACACCAATAAGGTATGGAGCAATACTGTAAATAAACTATTTACAAAACGAGAAACTTTGGCTCCATCTCAAAGTTTACATACCCTACAATATTGGTTCGATAATGATCTTGAAAATGAAGTAACTACCACTTTTGCATCAACCGACAAATTGGATCATTCCGATTTAATCGATTTATCAGCCTTAAGCAATGGAATGCATTTGGTTAATTATCGTGTAAAAAATGAGGCAAACATTTGGTCTTGTGTAGTTTCAAAACAAATTATTAAGCGTGAAGCATTGGCTGCATCGCAAAAATTAAATACCATACAATACTGGTTCGATAATGACATTGAAAGTGCAATAACAAGCACTTTTGTAGCCACAAATCAATTGGATCATTCCGAATTGATTGATTTATCCACCTTAAGTGGTGGAATGCACTTATTGAATTATCGCATAAAGAATGAGGCAAACATTTGGTCTTGTGTAGTTTCAAAACAAATTATTAAGCGTGAAGCATTAGTTGAATCGCAAAAACTGAATACCCTACAATATTGGTTCGATAATAATGTTGAAAGTGCAATAACAAGCACTTTTGCCGCTACAAATCAATTGGATCATTCCGAATTGATTGATTTATCCACCTTGAGTGGGGGAATGCACCTATTGAATTATCGCATTAAGAATGAGGCAAACATTTGGTCTTGTGTTGTTTCAGAACAAATTATTAAACGAGAAAATAACACACAAGCACATCAACTTACAACAGTTCAATATTGGTTTGATAGCAACATCGAAAACATTGTAACTACCACCATTCCTGCAAGCGATAAAGTTGACAGTAAGGAGTTAATCGAACTATCTGAATTACCAGTTGGACTTCATGTTATTAATGTCCGGATTAAAGATGAAAGTAACATTTGGTCTTCGGTAATAACAAAACAATTTATTAAAAGGCCAATTCAGCAAGTAGCCAAACTGAATCAATACCGATATTGGTTTAACGACGATCTTACCAATCTGACTACTGTAACTATTGATCCTATAACAGTTAAATTCTCTCTAAATGAGATGGTAGATGTACTGTCCATCCCGCCAGGTGTAGATCAAACCATCAGTTATCAATTTAAGGATGATCAAGGAAATTGGAGTGTGCCGCTTAGCGATACCATTAATCGCATTGCAGTTGTTAAAGCAAGCTTTACTGCCGACAACACCGAAAAATGTGGTTCTTTAACAGTTCAATTCAATAATAATTCTACTGATGGAGAAAGCTATCTGTGGGATTTTGGAGATGGAAATACAAGTACCGAAATTGATCCAAGTTACACTTATAATACAGCAGGTTCGTACACCGTTTCGTTAACAGCGACAAACGACACTTATTCCTTATCGGATGTTTCTAGCATGGCAGATTTAATAACAATTCATGCTATACCAGTTGTTAATTTAGGTGCTGATATACAAATCTGCGAAGGCAATGATCATACCTTTAGTATAGCTGATAATTTTGCGCAATACTTTTGGAATGATGTGGAAGGCACAAATGAATTGATTGCAGCTACCGAAGGTGATTACAACTTAAAAATTATCGATGCAAATGGATGTGGGGCAACTGATGTTGCAAACCTAAGCTTTCACTCTGCTGCAATTATCAATTTAGGTGATGATGTTCAAATTTGTGAAGGTGGTTCACACACTTTTAGTATTCCTGATAATTTCGAGCAGTACTTTTGGAATGATGTAGAAGGAACCTACCAGTTCTCTACAGAAGTTACTGGGGAATACACCTTAAGAGTAATAGACATTAATGGCTGTGAAGCAAGCGACGTGGTAAACTTACTTGTTAATCCTACGCCAAACATAGATTTAGGAGAGGATATCTTAATCTGTGAAGGTAATTCACATACCTTTAGTGTCGAAGATAACTTTGCTCAATATTTCTGGAATGATTTGGAAGGTACAAACGAAATTATCGCAACAACAGAAGGCAATTATTCTTTAAGGGTTATCGATAACAATGGCTGTGAAGCAACAGACAATGTTAGTCTAACAATTTCATCCATATCAATTAATTTAGGACAAGATGCACAAATCTGTGAAGGTGGCGCATACTCCCTTAGTGTTCCAGATAACTTTACCCAGTATTTTTGGAATGATGTAGAAGGAACAAATGAATTTTCAGCAACTGAAGAAGGTACGTATACGCTTCGGGTTATTAACGCCAATGGATGCGAAGCTACCGATGAAGTTCATTTAACGGTATTCCCTGCTTCAACAATTGAGCTTGGTGATAATGTTATTGCTTGTGAAGGATCTGAGCACACCTTTAGTGTTACGGACAATTTCGCACAATACTTCTGGAATAATGTAGAAGGTACAAATGAGTTCCTAACTAGCACCGAAGGAACATACACCCTTCGAGTAATTGATAACAATGGATGTGATGCAACAGATGATGTGAATTTTTCATTTTACACTTCTCCATCTGTTGATTTAGGTAATGATATCAATATCTGCGAAGGCTCAGAACATATTTTTAGTGTGGCTGACAATTTTGCACAGTACTTTTGGAATGATGTAGAAGGTACAAATGAGATAATTGCTGATACGGAAGGTAATTACAGCTTGAAAGTTATCGATGCAAATGGATGTGAAGCAACAGATGCAGTCCATCTAAGCCTTTACGAAACTCCAGAAACACCAATCGTAAGCTATGCAAATGGAATTCTCTCATCTACTATCGAAAATGGGTACCAATGGTATTTAAACAATCAGACTCTAAGCGGATTCACAGCCCAACAATTCACCCCAGAACAAGATGGTAATTACTCCGTTGAAGTTTGGAGCGAATTTGGATGCAAATCTTCACAATCAGAATCTGTCGAAGTAATACTTGTTGGTATTGCAGGCCTATTAAAAGAAAACATGTCGATTTATCCGAACCCAACCAAGGGCAAACTTGTAATCGATTTACGAAATAACTTCAACCATGTATCTACTCTACAGCTAAAACTGCTCGATTCGAGCGGAAAACTAATCTTGTGCAAAAAACTAGAACCAATAACCACTCTAGACTTGAGCAGTTATCCGTCAGGATTATATTTTATTCACTTTATCAACCTTAATGAAGCAGTTAGCTTCAAAATTGTTAAGCAATAATGTAAGTAGAGATACATTTTAGTTAGCAGCGAGGGAATTCACCTATTATTGGTGGGTTCCCTTTTTCTTTTTCATGAATATAAAAAACCTAGCCATGTACGTGTTTACACGAACATGGTTGTCTTAACCCTACTTGGTGCCAAACTAAGTGCAAATAATTACTAATATCAATTCACAAATGAAAAGAAAACAGCTCATTATTTTATTGTTGGCAATTTGTCCTTTAGGAGCATTTAGCCAAATGCAAGAAAGTAGTTTATCAAAAAAAGAAATTCGTAAATCACGACCAACATATATCAATCTTAGTGCTGGTCTCAACATTTCAAAATTCAGAGATTTTGCAACCTCTCCACTGTTTTACAACGGAACAGCAAAAACATTTTCAGTTTCCCGCTTAAAAGCAGATGACAATAGAGAAATTGAAATTGGTCTGTCATACGGATTCGGAAATTACAGTTCAAGTTTTAACGGCACCACATCAACAAGTCAAATAAAAACATTTGCATTTAATTATTCCCAATTATATGCAATTCGATCTTTATCAACCGAAAAATGGAACGTTAAAGTTGGAGCACTCTTTAATACCACAGGTAATTTTCGAGTTAACCCAATTTTACAAAACAACTCAACAGGATTAGAACTTTTCTCTACCTTATTTGGGTCCGTTAAAGCAACCCGTGATATCTCAAGCCTTAATCGTTTTTTATTTTTCAAACTCAAGCCTGCAGATAGAACTCTTTCGTTTCGATTTAACCTTGGATTAATGAACAATACTTATCGAAATGGCTATGCATATTCTGGCCAAGAAGGTGTATTAAATGATGATGGCTTTCTAAAATCATATGAATTTAAAGCTTTTTCTGGAGCAAGATTCAGCTCTGCCTTAGATTACACTGTGTATCTAAAAAACAAAAATGGAATCCGCCTTTCTTACGAATGGGATGCTTACAAAACAGGGGGGAATTTAGATCAATTCGAGATGAGTAATCACACTCTAAAAATTGCTCTCTTATTCAATAAAAAGTAAAAAAATACTTTACTCACCAATTCACCAGAAGGTGTTATTAATGATTTAGTATCTCGAAAAATAAAAAAATAATACAATGAAAAAGATATATTTAGCACTCCTAATAATTCCATTCTTTTTTTCTTGCGAAGACGCGATGTTCGAAAAAGATTTGGCTTCCACTGATCCAATGACAAACTTTGAATACCTATGGACCCAATGTAATGAAAAATACTCCTATTTTGAATTAAAAAATATCGACTGGGATCAAATTAAAACAAAGTACTCGGCAAAAATAAGTAATGACATGTCGGAGGAGGCATTGTTTACCGTATTAGGCGATATGCTTACCGAACTTAAAGATGATCACACCAATTTGATTTCCGATTTTAACATATCCTTTTTTGGCGTAGATCAACTGGGTCAGGATAATTACGATTCTCGAATTGTAAAAGACCAATACCTATCCGAAGATTATTATATCTCGGGCCCTTTTACTCACGATTTTCTAGCCAATAATGAGGTTGGCTACATACGCTTTGGTTCATTTACGGGCACAGTAGACAATACAAACCTTGATTTTATTTTGAATCGTTACAAAAACACAAAAGGTCTGATTCTTGATTTAAGAGAAAATGGCGGAGGTGCCGTTACCGATATTTTTAATATTCTGAGTCGCTTTGTCGAGAAAGAAACAATCTTGAATTACTCAAGAATAAAAACAGGACCAGCACACAACGATTTTTCGGAAGATAAACCTGTAAAAGTTACTCCTCACGATGGCATTAGATACACAAACAAAGTAATGGTATTGGTCGACAGAGGAACATACAGCGCAGGATCGTTTACCTCTTTAGCAACAAAGGCATTGCCTAACATGATTCTTGTAGGCGATACAACTGGTGGCGGATTAGGCTTACCAAATGGTGGTCAGCTTCCAAATGGTTGGACTTATCGATTCTCAATAACTCAAGCTTTAACATTGGATAAAAATAATACATTCGAAAACGGTGTTCCTCCAGATATTAAAGTATCATTCGATTGGAATGACCGTACAAAAGATGAAATTATCGAAAGAGCCTTGAAAGAGCTTCTTTAAGCGTGAAAAATTAATCTTAAAAGGGAATTCACCTATTATTGGTGGGTTTCCTTTTTTTAACCTTATAAAAATACCTTACACATTCTTGGATATCCTTTACCAACTACTAATCAACGCATTTTACACATCTATCATTTAATTTTGCTTCGACTTGCCTAAATACCTATCTTATATAGATATATACATAATCAGCAAAATGCAGAAGATGAATATTTTACTCGTAGACGATAAAGGAGGACCGTATATTCTGGATACAATCCGATGTTTGAGTTATAAACAAGATGTTAATATCTATGTAGTATCACCAGAACGCAAAGAATATTTTAATACCATTCCCTATTCTCGTCACGTTAAAAAATATGAATACCTTAATTTCAAAAGCAAAAAAGAGGAAATTGAAAAAATTAATGTCAAAATAAGGGAATGGAAAATAGATGTCGTTCTTCCTGTAAAACAATCGAACTATACATTTTTCGCTAGTTTAAATGGAGAATTTGATCGTTCTCTTCTTCCTCCTCAATCCACAAAAGAAACCTTAGAAATCGTTTCTGACAAATGGCTACTTTTTAATTGGCTGAAAGAACATTCATTTCCAACACCAAAAAGTTATTTAATTTCAGAGAAAACACTTCAATCCATAATATTTCCAATACTTCTAAAACCAAAACTAGACACAAACGGAAATAAGGTTAAAATGATTAAGTCAGCCGATACTTATCTAGAAACCACAAAAGAAAATAATTTTAACAAGGAAGATTTCATCCTTCAGGAAAATATTTATGGTGAAGATATTGATATCAGCTTACTAGCCAAAAATGGTATTATTAAAGCCTATACAATCCAAAAAGGATTGGTTAGAGAAGCTCTTTCTTTCGCTACAGGAATTGAGTTCATTGATAATAATGAACTGTTAAAGCAAACCGAAGCTATTATCAAAAAACTTAACTGGAATGGCATTGCTCACTTAGATTTTGTTCACGATCCTAAATCTAACTCCTATCACCTTATTGATTTTAATCCTCGCTTGTGGTCTACTTTAATTGGCTCTTTATACGCTGGTGTTAACTTTCCAATATTAATGGTAAAACTCGCACAAAATCAAACAATCGATTTTATTGGCTATCGTAAAACTCAATTTTATCTTGCCCAACAAGCACTTCAACAAGGCAAACTAAAAAGCATTAAAAACTCTTCTTGGAAATATGTGCTAAATGATCCGCTTCCAGAAATAGTAAAAACTTATAAAAAACTAAGTTCGATCATTAAACTTAAATAAAAAGCCTACTCGAAATGCATCGAGCAGGCTTAATAAACACTAGTTAGTGATATTCTTATCTATTTCTCCAATCTTTCAGTAAGCTTTTTAATGATTTGTTTAGCGTCCCCAACGATACCCAAATCAGCAACCTGAAAAATTGGTGCGTGCTTGTCTTTATTTACTGCAATGATTAAATCAGAATCTTCCATACCAGCAACGTGCTGAATGGCTCCTGAAATACCAAATGCAAAATACAAATCAGGACGAACAGTTTTACCTGTCTGACCTACCTGACGGTCGTGACCAATGTAACCTGCATCAACCATAGCACGAGAAGCAGAAACTTCTGCATCCAATGTATGAGCCAATCCGTCCATTGCTTCAAATCCTTCTTTGTTACCAATCCCACGTCCACCAGAAACCAAAATTCTAGCTTCAGTTATATCGATCAAATCAGTTTCTTCCTTAACGGTTTTCAACAACTTCACCTTGAACTTTGCAGCGTTAAATTTCACTTCGTAGTTTACGATAGCTCCTGTACGACTTTCGTCAGCATCCATAGCGAATAATACACCCGGACGAACAGTACCCATTTGTGGGCGATGCTTTTTACAAACAATCGTTGCCATCAAGTTTCCACCGAAAGCAGGACGAGTCATTAACATCTCTCCCTTTTCACCGATCTCAATTTTAGTACAATCGGCAGTTAAACCTGTGCTAACACGAGCCGATACTCTTGGGCCTAAATCACGACCTAAAGTAGTGGCACCAATCAACATCGATTCTGGCTTTCTTTCATTTATAATTTGGCAAATTGCCTGTGTATATGGTTCCGTAGTGTACTCTTTTAATTCAGGAGCATCAACAACAATCACCTCATCAGCACCACGAGCAATTAAGCTCTGCGCCTGATCAGCGATTCCATCTCCTAATAACATTGCGTACACCTTATCGTTCAACTCATCAGCTAACTTTCTAGCCTGTCCTAACAATTCTAAAGCTACGTTCTGAATTACACCTTCGCGTTGCTCTATGAAGACATATATGCCTTTGTAATCTTCTAAGTTCATATTGTCCTCCCTAGTTTAGAATGAATTTCTCTTTTAATTTCTTGATGATGATTCCTACGGCCTCATCGGTATCTACTTCATAAAGTTCACCTGATGGTTTCAAACCACGCGCAAATGCTTTGTGAACACTTGTAGGAGATCCTTTTAAGCCAAGATCTTTCTCTTCAACTTCAATTTCGTTGAATCCCCAAACCTCAACTTCGTTTTGGTAAGCATCAACAATACCACCAACATTCATGTAACGAGGTGTATTTGCCGATGAAAGAACAGTTACCACACAAGGTGCTTCTACCTCTAGCATTTGGTATCCTTCTTCAATATGACGTTTCATTGTGAAAGTCTTATCTCCGTCGAACTTCAAATCTTCAAGGTAAGATACCTGAGGTAAATCAAGATGTTCAGCAATCTGAGGACCTACCTGAGCAGTATCACCATCAATTGCCTGTCGACCTGTAATCAAAAGATCAAAATCGATCTTTTTTAAGGCACCAGCCAAAGCATGTGAAGTAGCCAAAGTATCTGCTCCAGCAAATTTACGATCTGTTAAGTGAATCGCACGATCAACTCCCATAGCATAAGCTTCACGAAGAATTAAATCTGCTTGAGGAGGTCCCATAGTTATTACAGTAACGTGAGCTCCTTTTTCATCTTTTAATTGCAATGCCATTTCTAAACCACTCTTATCATCAGGGTTCATAATACTTGGCACACCGTCACGGATCAAAGTTCCCGTTTTCGGATCTATTTTTATTTCGGTTGTATCCGGTACCTGTTTAATACAGACAACTATTTTCATTTTTTCTGATTTTATTGAAACAACAGATCAACTGCGTTTCGGTAATGATTCATACGGTCAAGACATGTCCTGACCCTACAATTACATTATATCTTATTTCAACATGTTAGCTGAAATTACCATCTTTTGAACCTCTGATGTTCCTTCGTAGATTTCTGTGATTTTTGCATCACGCATCATACGCTCAACAGGATATTCTCTTGTGTATCCGTAGCCACCATGAAGTTGAACTGCTTTGTTTGTAACTTCCATTGCTGTTTCAGCAGCATAAAGTTTAGCCATTGCAGCATCCACTGAATAAGGCACTTTAGCATCTTTTTTATAAGCTGCTTTACGAACCAACATACGAGAAGCTTCTGTTTTGGTATTCATATCAGCCAACTGAAATTGTGTGTTCTGAAATGCAGAAATCGGACGACCGAACTGCTTTCTTTCTTTCACATACTTCACCGTTTCGTCGATAGCACCTTGAGCAATACCCAAAGCTTGTGCAGCGATACCAATACGTCCACCATCTAAAGTTTTCATAGCAATACCAAATCCTTTACTCAACTTACCCAACATGTTTTCCTTAGGAATAACACAATTTTCGAAAACCAATTCACAAGTAGCCGATCCTCGAATACCCATTTTTTTCTCTTTCTTTCCAATAGAGAAACCTGGAGTTCCTTTTTCAACAATAAAAGCAGTAATTCCACGAGTTCCTTGTGACTTATCAGTCATTGCCAAAATCACATAAACGTGAGCAAATTCAGCATTGGTAATAAATATCTTACTTCCGTTAACGATATAGTTATCGCCCTCTTCAATTGCAGTTGTCTGTTGTCCTGAAGCGTCGGTACCGGCGTTAGGTTCGGTCAAACCAAAAGCTCCAATCCACTCTCCAGAAGCCAATTTTGGAAGGTATTTTTGCTTTTGTGCCTCTGTTCCGTGCTCCATAATTGGAGCTGCACACAATGAAGTATGAGCTGATACAATAACTCCCGTTGTAGCACAAACTGCTGATAGTTCTTCAACAGCCATTGAGTACATCACGTTATTTCCACCTGCTCCACCATATTGCTTTGGAATCGGAATACCCATAATTCCAATTTTGGCCATTTTTTCAACTGTTTCGATCGGGAAACGTTCCAAATCATCCACTTCAGCAGCCAAAGGCTTTACCTCTCTCTCAGCAAAATCTTTAATCATTTGCTGAAACAACACTTGTTCTTTTGTTAAGCTAAAATCCATATTTTTTATTAGATGTTTGTAGAAAAAACACAATACGCCTCTATACTCATCACCACAAATCCCTGTTTACAAGGGCTGAGATAAGACAGATAACATACTGCGCTCTAACGACTCAGTACTAATTACACGTTTTTCAAAATTAATGCAGTACCCATACCACCCCCGATACAAAGTGAAGCCAATCCGTACTCTTTTCCAGAACGCTTCATTTCGTGAATCAAACTAACAGTAATACGAGTTCCTGATGCTCCAATTGGGTGACCTAAAGCAATTGCTCCACCATTCAAATTGCATCTTTCTTTAAAGAAATCAGCATCAACAGCGTGATCCTCACTCAATTGTTTCACAACTCCTAATGATTGAGCAGCAAAAGCTTCGTTCAATTCAAGCACTTCCATTTGCTCCAATTTCATATCCGCTTTCTTCAATACATTAGCAATTGCAGGAACTGGTCCCATACCCATAATTGCAGGATCAACACCACCTTGACCGGTAGCTACGATTTCTGCAATTGGTGTTAAACCATGCTCTTTTACAGCTTCTTCCGATGCAACCAATACAAAAGCAGCACCATCATTAATACCAGAAGCATTACCAGCAGTTACTGTTCCATCTTTCTTAAAAGCTGGACGTAAACCACCTAATTTTTCTTCGCTTGTTCTTCTGTTGATGAATTCATCAGCATCAAAAACAATCGTCTCTCTGCGCGACTTAATCTCTACAGGAACAATTTCATTCTTAAAATTCCCATTATCCTGAGCTGTCATTGCTTTTTGCTGTGATCCAAATGCAAAAGCATCTTGCTCTTCACGAGTTAAGCTATATTTAGCAGCAATATTTTCTGCTGTAATACCCATGTGATATCCTTCAAAAGCATCTGTTAAACCATCAAAAACCATGTGGTCAACAGCTTTCAAATCCATCATTTTGTGTCCGCCACGAACTGTACCTGGCATTACAAAACCAGAGTTTGACATATTTTCTGTACCTCCGGCAAGAATCAAGTTCGCTTCACCAGATTTGATATTAGCGTAAGCCAAATTAATGGTCTTCATTCCTGAACCACAAATCATGTTGATTCCATAAGCAGGAACTTCTTGAGGAATTCCAGCTTTGATAGAAGCCTGACGAGCAACACCTTGACCTTGACCAGCCGAAAGGATATTACCTACAACAACCTCATCTAATTTTGCTGCATCAATACCTGTTTCTTCAACGATATTTTTGATTACTGTAGCAGCTAAATCAGCAGCTTTAACTGGAGTTAATGCTCCTAAAAATTTCCCGATTGCAGTACGCTTAGCTGCAACAATATATACTTTGCTCATTGTATTTTAATTTTCTAATTGGTATAACATCGTTAAGGATTTGATGAATCGTTTCCCTACTTTTTCATTTCAATTAAATCCTCAGCAATAATCAATTTTGCATCGGTAGCCTCCTGAATTTGCTCAAGAGTAAACATTGGATTGTATTCTTTTAATAGAATTCCTTCCGGAACGATATCCATAACACCCATTTCTGTGATAATCATGTCTACCTGACCAGCAGCCGTTAAAGGAAGATTACAATCTGTCATGATTTTGTGATTTCCTCGAGCAGTATGTTCCATTGCAAGAATTACTCGCTTAGCTCCAACGATTAAATCCATAGCTCCTCCCATTCCAGGAGTCTTTTTTCCTGGAATAATCCAGTTCGCTAAATTTCCTTTTTCGTCAACCTGAAGAGCACCTAAAACAGTCACATCAACATGTCCACCTCTAATGATTCCAAAAGAAACAGAACTATCGAAACTACTTGCTCCATCTTTGCAAGTGATAAATCCACCACCAGCATTTACAAAATCAGGATCTTCTTCTCCTTCGGCAGGAGCAGCACCCATTCCCAACAAACCATTTTCCGATTGTAGTGTAACATTTACATCAGCAGGTACAAAGTTTGGGATAATTGTAGGCAATCCAATTCCAAGGTTTACTACATCTCCATTTTGTAATTCGAGAGCAGATCTCTTAGCAATCACCTCTCTGATTTCTTTTTTATCCATTTGAGTGTTTTTTTAGTATTCAGTATCAAGATGTAAGTATCAAGACTTAAATCCTGATACTTTGTACTAGTTTCTCTGTATTTATGCGTTCAATCTTCTGCTTAATTCTTGTGCGGCATAAGATGCTACATCATCAGCATATTTGTTCATTCCAAATCCTGCATCGTAACCCAATTCTTTAGCAAGCTCGTGAGAGATTCTTGGTCCACCACAAATCAAAATTACTTTTTCACGTAATCCTTCCGCTTCCATTAGCTCTACCAACTCAACAAGGTTCTTAATGTGAACATCTTTTTGAGTTACGGTTTGCGAAACCAAAAGAACATCAGCTTTAAATTCGATTGCCTTGGCAATAAATTCTTCGTTTGGCACCTGAGATCCCATGTTTAAAGCTTCCATCATATCGTAGCGCTCTAAACCGTAATGCCCTGCAAATCCCTTCATGTTCATAATTGCGTCGATACCTACAGTATGCGCATCGCTACCTGTACTAGCACCAAGAACACGAATCGGACGACCAATATTTTCTTTCACAAAATCATCTGTTTCGTGCATATCCATTGCTGTTGCTTCTACCTTAGGAACCGTAATTCCTGTAAAATCAACCGTATGAACACAATTGCCATAGCAATTAAAAAAGGTAAATCCTTCCATTAACTCTTGAACGAACACTACCTGTGGATTTTCAAAACCCATTTTTCTCATCATTTGCTTAGCCGCTTCAATAGCTTCTTCGCCTTTTACAACAGGAAGTGTAAAACTAACCTGAGTTTTACCATCATTCATGGTATCACCGTAAGGTTTGACCTTTGTTAGATCAAGCGTTTTATCAAATTCGTTGGAATCAGTTGAATATAGACCTCCACTCATTTTTTTATCTCCTTATATTTTAAGCAGAATCAAGAAGTGATCTTAGTTGAGCATTTAACACTCTCCTAAATTCCCTTTAAAAGAGGGAATCACCAGTTCCAAAAATTAATTTCCCTGGAACTTTTTACTTGATCCTTTATACTTGTTATTTGTTACTTTTTATGCAATATTTCAATGTAAGGGTTGAAGTAGTTGTTTCCTTTTTCTACAACTCCAGCCAAACCTTTGCCACCATCTTTCGGACGTTTGATATCAGCAAAAATTCCTTTTTCAAGTGCATTAAACAATCCTTCTTTATCGATTTTCTCAACCAATTCGGTTGCATCATCAAGAACTTTTGCTGCACGCTGACGAATAATTCCGCCTTCTTTAAATTCCATCTCGTCACCAATACTCTTCATGTTGTTGAAGATGTATTTCGCATTCTCGATAGAAAGATATCTGTCAGACATGAAAGGTGTGTGAATTGCTTCGGTAAGCATTCCCAACAATTGAATTCCTTGTCCTGTCCAAATTGAAATTTGATTGAATAATGCATCCTGAATCTGACCTTTGAAAATATTTCCAGTCATGAACTTTGTTGGAGGCATATATTTTAAAGGAGCCTTAGGGAAAATTTCTCTTATCATTTGAGCTTGACCAAGCTCAAAAAGGAAACCATTCTCTAGTCCTGGTTCCATTTCGAAAGCGTGACC
Organism: Labilibaculum sp.; assembly: GCA_016342745.1. GTDB lineage: Bacteria > Bacteroidota > Bacteroidia > Bacteroidales > Marinifilaceae > Paralabilibaculum > Paralabilibaculum antarcticum. The sequence goes on along the minus strand of JAEINT010000018.1, from coordinate 62,315 downwards.
TAATCCCATTTGTTCTTCAGGTAAACCTGCTACCACAGCCAACTGCTCGTTAATAAAATCAGAAGCCAAAACAGTATGAGCTTCATCAAATGCATCAGCAGTTGTTAGGTAATTATCTTCTCCGGTGTTAATAATTACACCAGCAAAACCATTCAATAGTCTTGAGAAATACTGATCAACAATGGTACGTTGCATGTTGATATCACGAAAAAGGATACCGTACAATGCATCATTCAACATCACATCTAAACCTTCAATTGCTCCCATAGCAGCAATTTCTGGCATACATAGACCAGAACAGTAGTTACACAAACGGATGTATTTGCCTTCTTCCTCACCAATTTTATCAAGGTGAGTACGCATAATGCGGAAATTTTCCTGAGTTGCTACAGTTCCACCGAAACCTTCAGTTGTTGCACCATAAGGTACATAGTCAAGTAATGACTGACCTGTGGTACGAATTACTGCAATAATATCGGCACCCTGACGAGCAGCAGCTTCAGCCTGAATAACATCTTCGTAGATATTACCAGTTGCAACAATCACATACAAATAAGGCTTTGGACCTTCACCAATTGTAGCGATGTAATTATCTCTTTTCGCTTTGCGATCTCTAATTACCTTAATACTTTTCTCAACAAAAGGTTGAATTGCTTTGTGAATTTCTTCAGTTGAACGAACAGGAATCTTCGTTAGATCCAATTCTCCAACAGCAATTTTCTCTGCAATTTCTTGAGGATTTAATCCTGTTTCCAGAATAGCATTTCCCAAAAAGAACATTACACCTTCGCTCAAAACGCCTTTTTCCTGAAGTTCATCAACAACAACATTTGGTAATGGTACCTCGTTGCTATCAACTCCGTCAATTCCTAAAAGACGACACAAAGTACGCTCAACAGAAACTGTTGAGTAGTTGTCAACGAATGTTTGAACATCGTCTGCAATTCGCTTCGACACCTCTTTTGCGTGTCCAACTTTTTTAAAGTCAAGACCTAGTTTACTCCTTTGCATTTTCAATTATCCTTTTATAAATGTATTTTCCTTGCTAGCTTCTTCATCCAAATGGTTTTGCGCTCTTTCAATTATTTCTTTATCGATTCCCAATAAAGAAGCAATTCGAAGCGCTTCATGAGGAACTTCCCCTTCAAGATCCTCAACCAATGAATAATCCATATAACTGTTAATATTTTTGTGGGTGATTACATTTGCACCCAAATCCTTGTCCAAACCTTTCACCCGAAGTTTTCTGAACTTGGATTTTAAGCCACTATAATGAGTGGTAATAACACTTCTAATTTTTCCTAGATAAAAAATATCTGCAACAGCATTCACAATTGCCAAACCTTCCACTGGATTTGTTGTTCGAGCCAATTCATCAATCAAAATCAAAACATTATTCTGACTTTGCGAATCCTTTACCATATGACTCACATTCAACATTTCCGAAGCGAAAGAAGACAAGCCATTTAATTCTGACTGCTCATCGCCTACCGATATCATCACTTTATCAACAATACTAATTTGTGCCGATGTAGCCGGAACAAAAAATCCAAATTGAAACAAATACTGACAAAGAGCGAGTGTTTTTAGCACCACTGTTTTTCCAGCCATATTTGCTCCAGTAATCAAACAAACAGATTTTTCAAGATCAATATCAATTGCTTGATATTGCTTGTTCTGATTTGCCAGTTCATTTTTTATCATCGGGTTGAAAATTCCCGTATATAAAGTTTTCCCTTCCGATATTTGAGCCTTACTTAAATTCCATTTACTTACTTGTACCGCTTTCGCGATTAGTAAATCCAAATGTGCCAATTGACTTAATGCATTTGCCAAAATAGCTCCAAACTGAGAAATTTTAGTACAAAGCTCTTCACGAACTTTCGCTTCAATTTCCTGCATTTTAGAAAATAAAACTTCAATATCTAAATCAGAATCTCCATTCTTACTTTTAGCCAATTTCAGTTCTTTTCGAGCCTCTGCTAATTCTTCCGAGTAATTGTCGTAGATGTAAAAAGATGGAATTTTTGTATTCTGAGGATCCAACAAACGAATTAGTTGACTTAAATCTGGAACAGCAAGAAAATTTAATTTCCCTCCCTTTTGCAGTTCTTCAATTTCCTGAACAACCAGAGAAAAAACCTTTATTTCGAACAATTCAACATCATCAAGCACCAAGTTTCCAATCAAATTATTCACGCTACCGCGGATATCGCGAAGCTGAGCCAATTTATTTTGTAATTTGGCAATCAAATCAGAATTGGATTCTAAGGCTACCACTGCCCGATCAACTAAAGTCAATTCTGCAGCAATCTCCTTTTCGCAGCACATCATTTTCGAATCTAACAGATAGCGTCTTCCCATTGGAGATCTTAAATCAAGATCTTCCATTAAAAATTGCAATCCGCTTGTATGTGCTACTACTTCTCGAAACATTTCTTTACAATCTTTTTATATCGTATACAGGAATATTTACCTTATCCTGCAATGCACTTTTCAACTCATCCGAATTTAATCGGTAACCATCGGGTGAAACTGGGTTAATCGTAATCGCCAATAAATTGGTTTTATTCAAAACCTGCATTTGTCCACCTCTTTTTAAAAAAGCGTAATAGGTTTCAGGTTTTGCAAACACTCGCGTAAAATCTCTTACAACCAATTTGATTTCAGAAATCTGCTTCTGATTTTTTAAGAATTCTAAAAACTGATCAGTAACGGCACCACTAACAAAAAAGCTATTGCCATGTTTAAAAAGTTTATCCTTTTCTTTTTTAATCAATAGAACAGAACTAATTCCTGTATCTAATGCATTCCCAACAGAATCGATTGCCCAAATACCATTTTCAACTTCAGCTAATTGAGCTTTCAAATACCTGTCGATTTCTGGCAATTGAATTAAATCATACACATACTTGGTTTTGAAAACCAACTGGGTAATATTTGCCGAAAGAGCTGCTCCGGTTGCCAAAATCATGGCTTCTGTTACAGCTGGTGATCCTATACTCTTGCGAGATAAAGCTCCATCTACAATGCACAGCTCAACCCCTTTATTTTTTAAATCAGCAATTAACTCCTTAATGGAATGATTGCTGGCTGGTCCTGATAATAGAACCTTCCCTTTGCTCAAAGCTTTTGCGGTAACCAATCGACCTAAACTCGTTGATTGACGAGAGATATCAACAACTTCTGAAACCAGCTTTCGCTGTTTGTAATGCAATTCCGAAGTCACAAATAACATCCCTTCGCTAAGCTCAATTTCCGGCTTATGCGTTTGTGAGACTTGATCGCGGTTTTCACCATCGATACCAATGGAAGTAAGTGCAATTTGTTTATGGCTGTCCCTAAGTCGGGACAGCACATAATTTAAACACTCGGTTTTCCCGGTATTTTTCTCAAGTCCCACAATCGAGAGACTATTGTATTTTTCTATGTCGTTAAGAAACGGCATCTATCTTTTTATTTCTGTCCTTACGTGCCAAATGATCTGGCTCTATAGATAATCGATCGCCATGCAATAAAGAAGCAACACCTTCGTGTTTTTCATTCATTGTACAATCCGGACAAGCACACTTGTTATCGTAATGAGTTGGCTCAGTATAAGTCGTAATAACACCTTCAAAGTTTCTCATTACCACCTTCCCTGGACTTTGTGAAACCACATACTGAGGCATTACTGGAGTTTTTCCTCCTCCACCTGGAGCATCCACTACAAAAGTTGGTACTGCAAAACCAGAAGTATGCCCACGTAAGTTCTCGATAATTTCGATTCCCTTAGATACTGGCGTTCTGAAATGCTCTAATCCCATTGAAAGGTCACACTGATAAATATAGTATGGACGAACACGGTTATACACCAAGTTGTGCATCAACTTTTTCATGATATGTACACAATCATTAACTCCCTTCAACAATACAGACTGATTTCCCAAAGGAATACCTGCATTCGCCATACGAGCTAAAGCATCCTTAGCATCTGGAGTAATTTCATCAGAGTGATTGTAATGAGTATTTACCCAAACCGGATGATATTTCTTCAACATATTTACCAAACCATCAGTAATACGCTGAGGCAATACAACCGGTGTACGAGTTCCAATACGGATAATCTCTACGTGAGGAATATCTCTCAATCGGCTAATAATACTCTCTAATTTATCATCACTAATCAATAAAGCATCACCACCAGAAAGAACTACGTCTCTAACTTGAGGTGTATTTGCAATGTACTCAATCGCTTTTTCGATATTATCCTTAGGTGTTGAAGCATCTGACTGGCCAGCGAAACGACGGCGAGTACAGTGACGACAATACATCGCACACATATCGGTAATCAAGAATAAAACACGATCCGGATAACGGTGCGTTAATCCTGGAACTGGAGAATCCTCATCCTCGTGCAAAGGATCCAATAAATCAGCATCAGCATGATGTACTTCTGCAGCAGTTGGTATGGCTTGCTTACGAACTGGACAATTTGGATTTTCCTGATCGATTAAGGTCATATAGTAAGGCGTAATTGCCATACGCAATGTCGCTAATGATCTGCGAACTCCCTCTTCTTCTTCTTCAGTTAAACTTATGTATTTCTTTAACTGTTCTAAAGTTTCGATACGGTTTCTAACCTGCCATTTCCAGTCATTCCACTGAATATCGGTTACCTCAGGAAACATTGATCTGCGTCTGTCGTTGTTAGTCATTATACGTATAGTTTTTCAAACAATTCTCTAATTCCTTTTGAATTTCTCACAATATCTAATGTAAGATCGGCATGCCCAATTGCATAACCATTTCCTACAATCATGTCAACATCTTTACCAACACCTTCAGCTCCTAGAGCGGCCTTGCTAAATGAAGTTGCCATAGAGAAGAAATAAACACATCCTCTATCTTTCGTAATTAAGATTGATGACATTTCTGTAGAAGCAACATTTACATTGTTGATTACTACATCACATCCTTCTTCACCAGTAATTTCTGTTACTCTTGTGTAAACATCCATTACATCCGTAGCATCACCAATCAAAACATCGGTAGCCAATCCAAGATCTTTAATACGCTGGGCATTTTCTTTAGAATATTCCACAACAATCACTTTTCCTTTAGGACCAACTTTTTCCATTGCTTGATAGCAGCAAAGTACACCTGATTTACCACCACCTCCGATGATACAAACCGTGTCGCCTTCTTTTACCAAACGATCAACTTGAGCAGGAGCACCAGCAACATCAAGAGCTGCTAAAGCTAATTTCTCTGGAAGATCTGTTGGAAGAACAGCATATAAACCACTAGCAAAAAGAATTGCTTGTGCATCAACATCAACCTGATCGTTAGAAAGGTTAATGTTTTTGATTTTTTCAATTTTAAGAGGAGTTAATGATAAAGACACCAATGTTGCAATCTTATCACCAACTTTTAAGTCTTGATTTGGGAAGTTAGGACCAACAGCCTTAACCGTACCAATCAACATTCCACCAGAACCCGTTACCGGATTTTGCATTTTTCCACGTTCACCTACTATAGAAAGAATCATTTCTTCCATTTTTGCAGTATCAGCATCGCAAGCACCCTTTATCTGAGTAAAGCTTGCCGAATCAACGTTCAAAGTTTGAACATCAATTAAAACTTCATTGTCGAAAATCGACATTGTGTTATCCAACTTTTGAGCTGGCTGTGGAAGAGTACCTTTTGGTTCAAGTACTCTATGAGTTCCGTATTTATTTCCTTTGTTCATTTCTATATTCTAAAGCTGTTAGCAATTAGCTGTTGGCAATTAGCTATTCCCGTTACGAAAATCACTAAGAGCCAAAGACTAAAAGCCAATGGCATTTTTTATTTTTGCTTTAATCCTAAAATTCCTCTTGCCTCAGCTGGATTTGCAATTTCGCGGCCTAATTCTTTTGCCAAACGAACTACTTTCTCAACCAACTGACCATTTGATTCTGCTACAACACCTCTTGCAATCATTGTATTGTCTTCGAATCCAACACGAACGTGACCACCATCAATGATAGCAGCTGTAGCCAATGGGAATTCGAAACGACCAATACCTGCAACGGTATAAGTAGCATCAGCAGGAATACTTTCTCTCAAGAACACAAAGTCTCTAAGTGTTCCTGAAATACCACCATTCACACCCATTACAAAATCAAAATGCATTGGAGATTTAATGAATCCTTTTTTGTGTAAACGAAGTGCCATGTCAATCATCGATTTATCAAACACTTCTAATTCAGGTTTAATATCTCTTTCGATCATCTTTTCGCCAAAGTACTTAATGGTATTTTCTGTGTTTTCGAAAATCTCATCGCCACCAAAATTCAAGGTTCCGCAATCTAAAGTTGCCATTTCTGGGTTCAACTCTGTTGGTTGTAATCTTTCATCGTTGGTCATTCCAACAGCACCACCAGTTGATGGTTGAATAATTACATCGGGATATTTTGCATGAATGGCATCCATTACTGCTTTAAAACGATCTTTATCTTGAGTAGGAGTTCCATCATCTTTCCTAACATGAAGGTGAATGATACTTGCACCAGCTTCGTAAGCTAAACCAGCCTCACGAACACACTCTTCGATTGTATAAGGAACATTTGGATTATGCTCTTTGGTTACTTCGGCGCCACTAATAGCAGCTGTGATGATCAATTTTTCCATGCTTCTAATTATTTACGCTGACTAGCTTTTGGTGTAACACATGTTCCAGTTGCTCTACAAACTACGATTGCCTCTTCAAGAAAATCAGCAGCTGATTCTGAAATGTCAGTTCTTGGAACGATAACTTTACGAGCTTCAAAGGTCATTTTACGACTTGAGTTTCCTTCTTTCACGATTTCACCAACAGCTTCGATGTAATCACCTGCATAAACAGGAGCTAAGAATTCAACATTTTCGTATCCTGCAAATAATCCCTCATCACCGTCACGACGGATTAACAATTCAGTTGCTACATCACCAAACAACTGAAGCATTTTTGCTCCATCAACTAGGTTTCCACCATAATGAGCATCATGAGAACTCATGCGCATTCTAATCATTGCCTTTTCCATTTGTATATATTAGTTAGTTGTTTACAATAAAATCTACGAAAATATGAGGCGTTTTAATCTCTTCTGGCTTCAAGCTTCCAGCCTCCACCATTTGTTGAGCCTCTACAATTACCAAATCAGCAGCAGTAGCCATTAATGGGTTAAAATTCTGCGTTGTCCCTCTGTAGGTAAGATTACCCTGAGGATCGCAAATACTTGCTCCAATTAAAGCAACATCAGCACGCAATGGTTTTTCCAATAAAAAATCCTTACCATCAACGGTAATAATTTCTTTTCCTTCGGCAACCATCGTTCCCAATCCTGTTGGCGTAAGCACTCCTCCAAGACCATATCCGCCTGAACGAACACGTTCTGCTAGCGTTCCTTGAGGGCTAAACTCAACTTGAATTTCTCCATTGTTCATTTGTTCAATGGTAGCAGGATTAGTTCCAATATGCGAAGTGATCACTTTAACCACTTGCTTATTAGCAATCAGCTTACCAAGTCCTTTATCTGCAAATGCAGTATCGTTACAAATGATAGTTAAATTTTTAACATTGGAAGAAACGAGCTGATCAACCATATTATTTGCAGTTCCAACCGAAAGGAATCCTCCGATCATGATGGTCATTCCATCGTGTAATTTGGCAACTGCCTCCGTAATTGAAATTATCTTGTTCATCGAAAAATTATTTTTACTGTTTCGCCAAAAAACTCCTGATTTCAAACAAAATAGAAGCTATGAAACTATTTTCGAAACAAAGATATACTTTTAATGCAGTAGTGAAAACGTTTGCGAGTCTTCATATTAAGACTTATTCTAAATGGTGAAAAACTGAAACAACATCATCTTTTGATTCATTCTAAACAAGATCAAATTTCTTATGAAACTGCTCAATATCGATCAATTCTGTGTGCAATTTTAAACGTTAATGTTAATTTTACGCTATCGAGTTGAAAAATTTCAATTCGATTCATGCTTAAAAACACACATTAAATTAGTTTTTACTCGATATGTTATACAACATATCAATGCTTAGAATGCAAAACTTTAAGCAAAAAGTATGATTCTAATCAGAAATTGGGTTATTTCTTAAGAATTTCAGAAGGAAAAAGGGGATTTGAGAATATCCACCCCCTCTCTGCGACTAGCTTTGCCGCAGAATGGAGTTTAGCTATGTTAATGTTTATTTTTTAACGAGTATTATCTAATAATCAAACAAGTATTTGGATTTCTAAAACCCATCGCATTTTAGGCTTTCTTAAAAATTTTAATCTGCCTAAAACCTAATACAAAAAGAGCAATCAGTTTAAGCACCTCCATCAAAATGTACATTTTGTGTACTGAACTTTTTTCTGGAACCATACCCTGCATTATTAGTTGAGCATGTTGTTTTAATTCTGGAAGTAGGTAACCTGACTGCGCAACAATAAATGTGAAAATGGTCAAACCAGTCACAACCACGATCTTATCCGTATAATAAATGAATACATAGATCAATAAAGCAGCACTAAACAGCCGCTCTACCATATTTAAAGCCCCAAAAACATGCGTCCCTACTTCTAAAGCAGTTGGTAAGTCGAGCGATTGTGCCCTAAATTTGACCCAGGCCTCCATAAAACTAATTGCTAAAAGAAAACCAATCCAAACAAAGGAAAGGACAAATCCATATTTTGATATTTTATTCATTTCACCAGTATTATTTTGATTGATTAAAAATAAGAAAATGTATTTAATTCTATCCTCTTTTATCATCAAATTATTCTTGTGTTTTTTAAGACTGGAATTACAAACAGAAAAAGTCCCTTTCCTTTTTCACAAACTCATTTGTAAAAAAGCAAAAGGACAACACATTTCATTTTTATAATCTCCTCACATCAGGATCATTAATCTCGCCTTCCCATGTAAAGCATCACATAATAAAGTAAGGTAGCCAAAGACGAAAGAGCCGCAACAAAGTAGGTGTATGCTGCCCATTTCAAAGCATCGTAAGCACTCTTTTGAGTTTCTTGCGTTGTTATACCCGATGTTTTTAGCCACACAAGGGCACGTCTACTAGCATCTACCTCTACAGGTAAAGTTATAATACTAAACAAGGTAGTTCCTGCAAACAACACGATACCAGCCAAAAGTAATTGTGGAAAGCTATTTACCATGACAATTCCGGCTAAAAGAACCCATTGCACCCACTTGGAACTAAAGCTAACAACAGGGACCAGAGCAGAGCGCATCTGCAACCAAGAATATGCCTGTGCATGTTGAATTGCATGTCCAGTTTCGTGCGCAGCTACGGCAGCTGCAGCAATGCTTTTACCGTAATAAACATCCTGACTGAGATTAATGGTTTTATCTGTCGGATTGTAATGATCTGAAAGCTTACCTCCAACAGAACCAATTCTTACTCCACTGATACCATGATCTCGTAGCATTTGCTCAACAACCTCACGACCTGTCATTCCATTAGCCGTAGGAAGTTGCGAATACCTCTTAAACCTCGATTTTAATTGACTACTTACCAACCAACTTAGTAAAGTGAATGCAATAAATATGATCCAAATTCCGCTCATTTTAATCCTCCAATTATTTTTATTCCAACTGTAATATCCATAAACAAGCTCACAAAGTCAAATTCTTTGCCAAATTTGAATCACTTTCTATTTCTGCCTATTTGACAGATAAAGACACACATAAATGAAGAGCCATCCTCCCCAAACCCAGTTAGATAGTAAACCTATCTAAAAATGCAAATATTTGAATTTCAAGGGGATTAATATATCTGAATGATAAAAAGTAAGTCCTATTTCTTAGACTTTCCATATAATTTGCTTATTTTTGCCTTTCCTTAAAACAAAACGAATCAGCAATGTTCACCGACTCAGATTTTGATGCCATTCGCCCCTATAACGACACTGAAGTAGTAGAAATTATTGGGCGATTAATAAAAGAAGAAGCTTTTATTCGTTTCGCCCAACAGTTATTCCCAGGATTTTCGAAAGAAATGATTGTGAAATCTCTAGGAGGTGTTAATACAGTAAAAGAATTTCAGAGCAACTTCACTGTTCGACTGGCACAACATATTATCGACCATACTACCAAGGGAATTACCATTGATGGTTTGGACAATTTAGATCCAAAAGAAAGCTATTTATTTATCTCAGATCATCGAGATATTATTTTAGATTCAGCACTACTAAACGTAATGCTTCATAACAATGGATTTGAAACGACAGAGATTGCAATTGGTAGTAATCTTTTAATTCAACCCTGGATTTCAGATTTAGTAAAACTGAACAAAAGCTTTGTTGTGCAAAGAAATGTTTCAGTTCGCGAAATGCTAACTAGCTCCAAGCAACTATCTTCATATATCCAATACGCGTTGAATACTAAAAAAGCATCAATTTGGATTGCTCAAAGAGAAGGGCGAACCAAGGATGGTGACGACAGAACTCAGCAGAGCTTGTTGAAGATGCTACAAATGGATAGTGGAGAATGTTCTTTTTCAGAATATTTTAAAAACTTGCGCATTGTTCCTGTTGCAATTTCGTACGAATACGAACCGTGCGATGCAATGAAAACAATTGAGCTTTATAAAAAAGAAACTGATGCTGCTTTCAAAAAAACTCCAAAAGATGATTTGCGAAGCATGATTAGAGGAATGGTAAATGAAAAAGGACGTGTAAACTTTGTCATTGGAAAGCCTATCTCTGAAATGTTAGATGTGATTGAAAAAATGGAAGACAGCAGAGATAAATACAAAGCTCTTGCGGATTTAATCGATTACAGAATTCACAAAAACTACAAACTGTGGCCAGATAATTACATTGCCTTTGACATTGTAAATAACACAAAAGAATTTGGACACAAATACACCGAAGAAGAAAAGGATCTTTTCTTAAAGCACATGGAGAAGAAAATTAGCTCTGAAGAAGGTGATATGGATCGATTAAGCCAAATATTCCTGGAGATCTATGCAAATCCTGTAAAAAACAGACTAGAACTTACAAAACCGGATTTTATACCGGAGAAATAATATACAATGGCTTTCTTTTCGAAAGCCATTTTTTTATGAACCTTTTTTTTAATAATTTCATTCCACGAATAAATGAAACGTATATGAAACTAATTAAACTACTTTTAATCATGTCCACCTTTTTAATTATGGTGGCTGCAATTTTAAACCTTTTAAGTTCATCGGCACCAGAACCCGACAGAACAGGAATTTACATTGAACTTGTTGTAATGTTTATTCTTACCATATCTATGGTATTACTTAACAATCAAGAAAAAAAGATAAAAGAATTAGAACAAAATAAGAACGAGGAACTATAATAGTTCCTTTTTTTACGCTTTTTTTTTAAAGAATTGAAACAAAAACTGGAATGGATAAGTAAAATCGTAAAAAATGTTAAGGCATGTTAATCGACTCTTTTAACTACAAATAAAATTGTAGATTCGTAACACAAGCTTTATCAAAAACTATAAATTCAAACCAATATGCTTGAACAAACAAAAATCGTACTTGCTAATGTTAGTTTTGATTTCGCTCTTTTTAGAAAAGAGTTAGTAAAGGCCATAAAATGGCTGAATCCTACAGATTTTGAAACACTGAAAAATTGGTGTTTGGAAAATTACTCTGGACAATATCAAGAAATAATCTCGGAAGTAATGCTTCCACAAACATCTTAACATAGAAAATTTAATTATTCTATACTGAGGATCTTGGAAACAAGATCCTCTTTTTTTGTGCTATTAATTCATTCTCTGAAATATCTATCATTAAAAAAAATGAAGTATCTTCGCAGCAGAAAAAAAATCAGAAAATGATAAAAATATTACGTCATATTAAAGTAGGAGATCAGGAATTTGTAACCTGGTTTGGAATGGAAATCAAGAAAAAAGGAAATAGACCTAACATAGATATTTTCTATTATACTTCTGATCCAAGTGAAGAGTTAAGCGTCCACCAGTTGATCAAATCAAATTTTCAAAGCAAACAAGAAGCTATGCAATTTGGGATCAAATATATGCGTAGCATGTATCAAGAAATGCTAAAGCGCGAACGTGAACTTGCTTATGAGAAAAAGAACGACGACTCTGAAGAATCTGATGACTTTTAGAGAATCTAATAAAAAAAAACGCCGATCAAATGATCGGCGTTTTTTTTTATATCTCAATATCTGTTACATGATCAACTTATATCCTTTACCATGAACATTGATAATTTCAATCCCTGGTTCAGGCTTAAGATGCTTTCTAAGCTTGGTAATATACACATCCATACTACGAGCATTAAAATAATTATCATCCGACCAAATCGTTCTTAAAGCTAAATTACGCTCCAAAACTTTATTTACATTATTACAAAGAAGCTTTAACAACTCTGATTCTTTTGTAGTTAGTTTAGTCGTAACGTCACCATCTTGAAGAAACTGCTTTTTAGAATCAAACAAAAAGCGACCCAACTTAAATTCTTCCTGAGTATTCTCATTTTTCACTCCGGAAGTTCTTCTTAGCACAGCCTCAATTCGTACCAATAACTCTTCCATACTAAATGGCTTGGTCATATAATCATCTGCACCCAATTTAAAGCCTTCCAATACATCTTCCTTCATTGACTTTGCAGTTAAAAAGATAATAGGAATCTCGCTGTTGATCAAACGAATATCTTTGGCTAGCGTAAAACCATCTCTATGTGGCATCATGATATCAAAAATGCACAGATCATATGGATTTTTCAAAAACTCATCATAAGCTTTATCACCATCCTCACAAAGAGTGGTATCATAACCCTTGGCTACCAAATATTCTTTTAATAAAAGTCCAAGATTAGCGTCATCTTCTGCTAGTAAAATCTTTACTTGTTCCATATGTATCTATTTTTTTAAGGGAAGATAAATTTCAAATTTAGATCCTTTATCGGGAATGCTATCAACAGTTACTTGGCCATTATGGGCATCGGTAATTTTTTTAACGTAGGACAATCCCAATCCAAATCCTTTAACATCATGAACATTTCCTGTGTGAACTCTAAAGAAACGTTCAAATATCATTTTCTGATCTTCTTTTGTTATTCCGATACCATTATCTGTAATTGAGATCACAATACCTTTGTTTTTATTTCTTGTAGTGATACTAATTTCAGGTGCATCCTTACAATATTTAATTGCGTTATCTAGCAAATTTGAAATCACATTACTTAAATGAACTTCATCTGCCATAACTAAATCATGCTCAGCATCAATATTTTGGTACATATTACCCTTTCGATCCTCAACCCTAATCGTAAAGTTAGGCAATAAAACCTGAATAATCTTATGAACATTAGTAGCCTTCAATTTTAGTTTCATTCTTACTTCGTTGAACACTGCCATTTGCAAGACTTTTTCAACTTGATAACTCAAACGTCGGCTTTCATCATTAATAATTTTAGCAATATGATCTACAGTAGATGCTGTAGTAGTTACCGTATTGTCTTTTAACATTTGAGAAGCTAAAGAGATCGTCGATATAGGCGTTTTAAATTCATGCGTCATATTATTAATAAAATCATTCTTAATTTTAGACAATCTCTTTTGTCGGAAAATAATAAAGATTGTAAAAGCACTAGAAAGAATAAGCACCAAAGTTAAAATGAAAGCCGGCAAAAGCATAAAATAGGATTGCACCATAAATTTCTGTTGCCCTGGAAAATAAATATACAAATGATTAGAATTTAAACTCAAATCATCAGGAAATAATTGCTTGCTATATTTATCAAAAGAAGGGTTTGTAAAATAGTTTACAGAATTTTTAACATACCTGCTATTTGATCTTATTGCATATTCAAACTTCAACTTAATTCCGTTATCCGTCAACTTCTGCTCAATTACCTTCTTTAAATCATTCATATTTATCCTTTCGGACAAAGCTAAATTAGAGCGTGCCATTTGATTTACAATCTGCCCTACCTGATAAGAACCTCCATTTAGTCCTTTATTAAATTGGTTTTGTAATTTTTCAGCTGCTTTAGACAAACCGCTCAACCCTTTTGAATTAAACTCTGCCTCAGCAATAACAGAATGAGAACTTCCAGTAGAAACACTAAGCGTTGCTTTTTCATGCAAGTTAGGATTCATTGGAATATTAATGTTCAGCACTGAACTTGATACACTTATATTTTTCGATGGCTTATTATTAGAGAAACTATTATTATAATTATATCCCCCTTTTGTCATGTCATCTACTTTGAGCTTATTCACAACCTGATCCAAAGCTTTACTCACCGTTAAGGCAAATTGTTCCTCTTGAATCTCAGATGCTTTTTTAAAGAAATTAATCTGAACCAGGATGAGTCCTGACAGGGAAATACAAAGCACAATTGTTACAAGCCAAATATATTTTTGATTCATAGGTACAAATATAAAAAAAAGAGATTGCGAGTAAGGCTGCTTAACAATCTTTAACACAAGTTAAACGATCATCAATCTATAGTCGAATATCGAACCAAAAAAGCGATGCTTTCGTAGATCTAGATTTAATATATATTAGCAAAAAACAGTCAAAAACAGATAAATTTCACAAAAAAACTGTTTGAAGTTAATAATTTGACACTATATTTGCCTCTGGAGAGCGAATCTATAAGAAACAATCTCCTTGATTAAAAATTTTGGTTAATAGTTAGATGAAAGGGCGGTTGTGGTTACCGTCCTTTTTTTATGCCCAATTCTGAACGACATCCAATTGTTCACAACAGGACATAAGCATTTTTATTACACACAAAACTAGCCTGTAACAAATGAGAATTCTGATAAAAATTTTAGATTATTAGGATGCCATTTCTTTTTGTCGAATACGCATTAGTGCTTCTTGTGCAGCTTTTTGCTGAGCTTCCTTTTTCGAAGTTCCTTTCCCGCTTCCCATTTTCACTTCCTCTACCTCAACATCTGAAGTAAACAAAGGCAAACGCAAGACTTTGTCAACGCCTCCTTCGTGCGTATCAAAAAACACATCTTTTTTGTTCTTTTGTGCCCACTCTATCAATTTACTTTTGAAATTGGTTTCAACGGTAACCACTTCCTCTAAATCAATATAAGTTTTAAAGACTTTATCTTCGATAAATTCTCTTGTAGCATCGTAACCCTGATCCAAGTATATTGCACCAATTAGTGCTTCAAAAGCATCTCCATAAATATGCTTGTTGTTATTCAAATTTACATTCGAAACAACCTGTTTGTTCAATTCAATTTTAACAGCAAGTTTATTTAAGGATTCTCTACTTACGATTTTGGATCTGATCTGGGTCAAAAATCCTTCATCTTTATTTGGGAAATACTTATAAAGAATATCAGCAATTACTGCACCTAAAATTGCGTCTCCAAGGTATTCAAGACGTTCATTATTTAAGCCGTAACCATCTTTTTGGATAGTAGCAGATTTGTGTATGAAAGCAAGTTCATATAAATCCGGTTTATTGGGCTTAAAGCCCAAAAAATCAAAAAACAATCCATAAAACTCCCTTCTCGGAAAGAATAAAAGTTTTATGGATTGAAATATAGACTTTACCACAAATTAATCAGTAAAAGGTTTGAAAATTACCGAAGCATTGTGTCCACCAAACCCAAAAGTATTACTCAAAGCAGCGCGAATTTCACGTTTTTGAGCTTTATGAAGTGTTAGGTTTAGCTTCTCATTGATATCTGGATCACTTTCTCTGTGATTGATTGTAGGAGGAACTGTTTGATTCTTCATTGCTAAAATACAAGCAATAGCCTCAACAGAACCTGCTGCTCCCAATAGGTGACCAGTCATCGATTTAGTAGAACTAATGTTCAATTTGTATGCATGTTCTCCGAACACTGTCTGAAGAGCTCTAGTCTCAGGAATATCACCAACAGGTGTTGATGTTCCATGAACATTGATATAATCAATATCTTCAGGTGTAAGATTAGCATCGTTTAAAGCCATTTTCATAGCGTTAATGGCTCCTCGTCCGTCAGGATGAGTTGCTGTTAGGTGATATGCATCACCTGACATTCCTCCACCAACAATTTCGGCGTAGATTTTTGCTCCTCGTTTTTTAGCATGCTCGTATTCTTCGAATATCAAACATCCACCTCCCTCACCCATAACGAAACCGTCACGAGTTTTACAGAAAGGACGAGATGCACTTTCGTACTCCTCATTATTAGTAGACAGTGCCTGCATAGAATTAAATCCACCCAACCCAGCTTCATTAATAGATGCTTCAGAACCACCGGTGATAAAAATATCAGCCTTACCCAAACGGATATAGTTCATCGCATCAATCATAGCGTGTGAAGCGGATGCACATGCAGAAACAGTACCATAATTTGGTCCTTGGAAGCCATATTTCATAGAAATATGACCGGCGGCAATATCAGAAATCATCTTAGGAATGAAGAAAGGAGAGAAACGAGGAGTTCCATCCCCGTTTGCATATCCTGTAACTTCATCTAAGAAGGTTTTAATTCCGCCAATACCAGAACCCCAGATTACTCCGGCCCTTGTCAAATCTTCCGATTCAAGATCTAGCTTTGAATCCTCCATAGCTTCTTTGGTAGCAACCAAAGCGTATTGAGCATACAAATCTAACTTTCGTACTTCCTTACGATCGAAAAAATCTTTAGGCTCGAAATTTTTAACTTCGCAGGCAAACTGAGTCTTGAACTTTGAAGCATCAAAATGAGTAATCTTTCCAGATCCACTCACTCCGTTCTCCAAATTCTCCCAATATTCGGCAATATTATTACCGATTGGGTTAATTGTTCCGAGACCAGTAACCACTACTCTTCTAAATTCCATAAAAAAGGTTCTGGTTAATAATTACTTAGCGTTCTCTCCGATGTAAGAAATAGCGTCACCTACTGTACCAATGTTTTCTGCTTGATCGTCTGGAATAGCAATATTAAATTCCTTTTCGAATTCCATGATCAACTCAACTGTATCCAATGAATCAGCTCCAAGATCGTTAGTGAAACTAGCCTCAAGTGTAACTTCAGTTTCGTCCACACCCAACTTATCAACTATGATAGCTTTTACTCTAGATGCAATATCAGACATAACTTTTAAATTTTAAGTGATTAAATATATAAACTAATTAATTTTTCAACTGTGCAAAGAAATAAATTTACTCTAAATAATTCAAATTTATTTCACAAAGTTGCGGTCAAAGGTAATTCTTTTTCCTTTTCTGCGAAATAATTCCCCTTCGAAATGCATTTTGCATATATTTGTATAATTGAGACAACACTAAAAATCAACATGAAAAAGATAGCTATATTTGCCTCCGGATCAGGAAGTAATGCCGAAAATATTGCAAGATATTTTAGCGATAAACCTGATTTTGAAATTTCTGCAATACTTTCTAACAACACTAATGCCTTTGTGCTATCCAGAGCGAAAAACTTAAATATTCCAACTTTCGTTTTTTCTCGCTCAGAATTTAACGAAACGGATAAAATCGTTGATTTTTTAGGCGAAAAGCAGGTCGATTTTCTTGTTTTAGCTGGATTTCTATGGCTACTTCCTCTTAATTTATTGCGGAAATTTCCGAATTCTATTGTTAATATTCACCCAGCTCTACTTCCTAAGTATGGAGGAAAAGGAATGTACGGAATGAATATTCACAAAGCTGTTGTTGCAAATAAAGAAACAGAAACTGGAATTACCATTCACATGGTAAATGAAAAATACGATGAAGGTAAAATTGTTTTTCAAACGAAATGTGATGTTTTTCCTAACGACACTGCTGATGATGTAGCCGAAAAAATTCATCAATTAGAGTACGAATTTTTCCCTAAAATTATTGAGCAATTACTCTAAGGTAATTGCTTCTTCTTTATTAAGCTCTTGCATTAAGCTCTCCATCACTAACTGATATCTTACTTCGTTCTCCTTTTTAACAGGAGAAACAGGAGGTGATTTCACATTTAAAGGATTGATTGCACTTCCATTTTTATAAACTCTAAAATCTAGATGTGGACCAGTCGATAAACCAGTAGTCCCAACGTAGGCTATTGTTTGTCCTTGCTTAACCCTAGCACCCGATTTCATACCTTTTGCAAATCGTGACAAGTGCATATATGTAGTAGTGTAAACACTATTGTGTTTAATCTTTAAGTAATTTCCACCACCATTTTTCTGATATCCTCTTTTAATGATAACACCATCTCCAATGGTATGAACAGGAGTTCCTGATGGGGCAGCATAATCGACTCCATGATGAGCACGATAACGCTTTAAAACAGGATGATATCTTCGGTTCGAAAATTTAGAACTAATTCTTGAAAAACGAAGTGGTGCTTTTAAAAAGGCTTTTTGTAAACTTTTACCTTCCTCATCAAAAAATCCGTCCTTTTCATCTTCAACAAAAGCAAATGCGTAGTTATTCGACTTATGATGCACAAAGTTTGCAGCAATTACTTTCAACTGATGAATTGGCTTGTCATCAACATAAGATTCTTCATAAATAATATTAAACTGATCACCCTTACCAATTCCAAAGAAATCAATAGTCCATGCATAAATATCAGACAACTCCACAGAAAGCAAAGGGTCTGCTTCGGCTTCCACCATCGCATTCCACAAGGACGATTCAATACTCCCTTTAATTTGTCTCCTATGTTTAACAATTTCCTTTTCGCCCTTAAATACGTTTAAGGTATCACGTAAGTCAAAAACAATATATTCTACAGGCGTATTCTCGTAAACGAAATATTCTGGCATTTTTAAACTATCCTTTGTAAAGAGAATTGAATATTCATGTCCAGATTTAATTCTACGAACATTAAATACCTTCTTAGCTTTTCGAGCTATTTTATCAATTGTTCCGAAGCTAACATCATATTGTCTCAAAATAGTAGACAAACTATGATTTCTCTTTACTCTATTGGTTTCGACATTAAATTCTTCAATTGGAAATCCATACTTTAAATGAATTTGTTCTTTTTCCGTTGTATCAATTACAACTGTTTCCTGTGCAATTTCTTTTACTTGATTCTCTTTCGAAAGCCATTTTAAAACAATTAAACCTAAGAGAACAGCACCTGCAATCAGGAAGAATTTATAATTGAAGAATTTTTTCATCGTGGATCGTTATTTTTTAGAAGCCTAAAGGTATAACTATTATTATAGTTGTACAACAAGCTATTACCCATCTTTATTGATTTAAGCTTTTTTAAGACTTTATCTTATCAAAACCTTGACCGTAAACTCCCATAACACTTCCCATAGAAATAAAAGCATCTGGGTCGACCAATTTAACCATTCGTAAGATAGCTTGTGACTCTTTCTTCTTAGCCAAAACCATAAGAACTTTCACATCTTCTTCGCTATAACCACCAGTCCCATTTATAATGGTAAGTCCCTGATCAAGAGCATGAATAACTTCTTTTCGTATTTCTTCAGGTTTTCTAGTAAAAATGATGAGTTGAACCGATTGTTTACTTCCTTCAATTATCATATCAACACAATAAGCACTTACCCCCATGGTTACAAAACCATAAACGACCTGCTCGATTGAATTTTCCAAGAAGTATGAAGAAGAGATAATGATAACGTCGATGGTAAGTAATAATTGCCCGATGCTATAATTTTTGTACTTATTAATCATCATGGCAAGAATGTCTGTACCGCCAGTACTTCCACCCCTTGAAAGAATAATACCTGCTCCTGCTCCTGCCATAATTCCACCAATAATTGAACACATAAATCGGTCGGAAACCAAAGGCTCTGTTATTATTGACTGAAATAGCCAAAGAAAAAATGAAATGACGAATATTCCATAAATGGTCTTAAGTCCAAAACTGAAGCCTAATACTCTTAAAGATGCTAAAAGGAGTACTGAATTAATAAGGAACACACTATAACCAACTTTAACACCAGCTACATAATAGATAATTGTACCAATTCCAGTAACTCCTGAACCTACAATTCCTGCAGGAATAATAAATCCTGTCCATGCAAGAGAACCAATTAAAAGACCAATTGTTATTACAAAATAAGACCGCAATGATTCTTTTAAATCTGTTGTTTTAAATATATTTTTCATCAAAATAGATAAATTAATTGTAGATGTTATGCTCTTATTTCTTCGAACCCTTCTCCAAATACGCCCATTACTGACCCCATAGTAATAAAAGCTTTTGGATCAAGTTCTTTAACAACTCTAAAGATATATTGTGTTTCATGCTTACGCACAACGATCATTAACATCATTGTATCTTTTCGAGTGTACCAACCAGTACTGTGAAGCATTGATATACCTCTACCTGTTTCCTCGCTAAGCATTTCTGCAACTTCTTCGTATTTGGTTGACATGATAAAAAGCTGAGCTGATTGCTTAGAACCAGATATCATCATATCGATGGTATAAGCTGCCACACCCATTTCCACATAACCATACACAATTGTTGAAATATCCTCAAAGATAATATAGGAAGAAGCAATGATAAAAATATCGATATAGAGTATGACTCTACCAGGGCCAATATTTCGATACTTGTTAATCATCATGGCAACAATATCGGTTCCACCTGTACTTCCGCCTTGTGTTAACGTAATTCCAATACCAACACCAGCTAAAATACCACCAATGATACTCGCCATAAATTTCTCATCTACTAAAGGTTCCGTAATCCATTGCTGCTGAAAGTATAACAGAACAGAACCTACAATAATCCCAAAAATTGTTTTGATCCCAAAACGACTACCCAGAACTTTCAAGGCAATTAAAATCAAGAAAATATTAATTACAAAAAAGGAATAACCAACAGGGATGGTTTCTCCCGAGGCATAGTAAATGATGGTTCCGATACCTCCAACTCCTCCTGCCACTATTTCAGATGGAATTAAAAAAGCAGTCCAACCAAAACTATAGATGCATAATCCTAAGGTAATAATAAGATAGGATTTCGCTTCAGCGATTGAAAATTTCATTAGACAGTACGTATTAAATATTTAGACAAAAAAAGGGCTTTGTTTTCAGAAGAAAACAAAGCCCTTTGTATAATATACAACTTTATTTTATTCTCTTAAACTACGATATTTATTATCTTTTTAGGGACAATAATGATCTTTTTAGGCGTTTTACCATCAATCCATTTTTGTGAAATCTCATGAGCCAAAACTGCTTGTTCAATTTCATCTTTACTCATACTTAATGGCAGCTCCAACATGAATCTCATTTTCCCATTAAACGAGACGGGATATTTATGATTGTTTTCCTGAACAAAACTTTCGTTAAACTCTGGAAAACTTGCTTTGGTAATACTGTTTGTATTTCCACACAATGCCCAAAGCTCTTCTGAAATATGAGGTGCAAATGGCGCAAGAATGACAAGTAAATCTTCCAAAACAGCCTTGTTGTTACACTTTAAGGTATACAATTCGTTTACACAAATCATAAAAGCTGAAATTGATGTATTGAAAGAAAAACGTTCAATATCATCTTGAATTTTCTTGATGGTTTTATGAAGAACTTTCAATTCATCTTTGCTTGCTTCAGCATCAGATACTTCGAATTTATCATTGGCATGGAAAAGTCTCCATAATTTCTTAAGAAATTTATGAACTCCGTCAATTCCATTTGTATCCCATGGCTTGTGAGCTTCCAATGGTCCTAAGAACATTTCGTACAAACGAAGTGTATCCGCACCATATTCGTCAACAATTACATCAGGGTTTACCACATTAAACATCGATTTAGACATTTTTTCAACTGCCCAACCACAAATGTATTTACCATCTTCTAATATGAATTCAGCATCCTTGTATTCCGGCATCCAATTTTTGAAAGCTTCTAAATCAAGAACATCATTTTTCACAATGTTTACATCAACATGAATTGCTGTTGTTTCGTATTCTTTTCTTAATCCGTGAGAAACGTATTGATTAGAATCTTTAAGTCTGTATACAAAGTTTGAACGACCTTGAATCATTCCTTGGTTGATCAACTTTTTGAATGGCTCATCTTTGCAAACTTCGTTGATATCGAACAAGAATTTATTCCAAAAACGAGAATAAATCAAGTGACCTGTAGCATGCTCTGTACCACCGATGTATAAATCAACATCCTGCCAATATTCATTCGCTTCCTTAGAAACCAAGGAATCGTTATTACGAGGATCCATATAACGCAAGTAATATGCTGATGATCCTGCAAATCCAGGCATGGTATTTAATTCAATTGGAAACCCATCTTCGGTAGTCCAATCTGTTGCTCGTCCCAAAGGTGGCTCACCACTTTCAGTTGGCAAATATTTGTCAATTTCAGGTAGCTCCAATGGCAATTTATCCAAATCCATCATTTGAGGCATACCCTCTTTGAAATAAACTGGGAATGGTTCTCCCCAATATCTTTGACGAGAGAAAATAGCATCTCTCAATCTATAGTTAATTTTTTTCTTTCCTAAACCTCTTGCTTCAACTTCCTCATTTGCCTTTACAATAGCATCTTTAACGTCTAATCCGTTTAAGAAATCAGAGTTCATCGACTGTCCCTCTTTTGCATCATATGATTCCTTGGAGATATCACCTCCTGAAACCACTTGAATAATAGGCAAGTCAAAATGCTTTGCAAATGCATAATCGCGACTATCGTGAGCAGGAACCGCCATAATAGCACCTGTTCCGTATCCAGCTAACACATAATCACTAACCCAAACAGGAATTTCTTCACCTGTAAAAGGATTAATTGCATAGGCACCAGTAAACGCACCACTTATTGTTTTAACATCAGCTAAACGTTCTCTTTCGGTTCTCTTTTTTGTTGCCTCGATGTAAGCATCAATATCTGCTTGACATTCTGAAGTTGTTAATTCCTTTACCAAATCACTTTCTGGTGCTAATACCATAAAAGTAACACCGAAAATTGTATCAGGGCGAGTTGTAAAAACTTCCATTTTGGCATCGGAACCTTTCACTTCAAAGTTTACCTCAGCACCTACAGAACGCCCAATCCAGTTTTTCTGGATTTCTTTTAATGAATCTGTCCACTCTAAAGTTTCCATTCCATCTAAAAGACGCTTTGAATAAGCAGACACACGAAGTGACCACTGACGCATCTTCTTTTGTTCTACTGGATGACCTCCACGAACTGAAGCTCCATCTTTCACCTCATCGTTCGCTAAAACAGTTCCCAATTTGGGACACCAGTTTACCATTGTATCAGCTAAATAAGCCAAACGGTAATTTAAAAGAGTTGCCTGTTTTTCGGTATCAGAATAAGCTTTCCACTCTTCTGCTGTAAAAGGTTCAATTTCCGAACAAGCAGCATTAACAGAAGCATTTCCATTCGCCTCGAACTTTGCAATTAGAGTTTCAATAGATTCTGCTTTTTCTGTTTCATTATTGAAATAGTGGTTAAACATTTGAATAAATGCCCACTGAGTCCATTTGTAATATTCAGGATCGCAAGTCCGAACTTCACGATTCCAATCGTAAGAGAAACCAATTTTATTTAATTGCTCTCTGTAGCGAGTAATATTTTTCTCTGTAGTAACCGCAGGATGCTGTCCTGTTTGGATCGCATATTGCTCCGCTGGCAAACCATAAGCATCGTATCCCATTGGGTGCAGAACATTAAACCCTTTAAGCGTTTTGTAACGCGAATAAATATCTGAAGCGATATATCCGAGAGGGTGACCAACATGCAATCCTGCTCCTGATGGGTAAGGAAACATATCAAGTACGTAAAATTTTGGCTTATCTGAATCGACCTCAACTTTGTAGGTATTCTCTTCAGCCCAGTACTTTTGCCACTTTTGTTCTAATTCTTTAAAGTTGTACTCCATGGTATTATTGATAAAATATGGTTATTCGAAGCTTTCGAACCGCAAAATTAGCAAAAGTTTACAAATATTAATCGTGTTTGAAGAGGAAGTCTGATTTTATTAAAAATTGGTTCTTAATGCCTTAAGCATACACCTTTATCGAGCTGCTATTTATTTCCCAAATGATATTGTGTAGAATAAACATGCAGAACAAAATAATTTTTTAAATTTGTGCACGCAATGGCCCGTTAGTTCAGCTGAATAGAACGTCAGATTCCGGTTCTGAAGGTCGGCGGTTTGAATCCGCCACGGGTCACAACAATGAAATTCCATAAACAAGGCTTAACGACCTGTTAAGCTTTGTTTTAAATCAATCCTTTCCCAAGGTGAAAACAGTAATTTCCTAAGAAAACTCCCCAACACTTCTCTCAAATAAAATAGAAACAAATCGTTAAAAAATAACGATTTCAGATCTGACAAAACACACAATTTGCTTGTCCCTACTTTTCTTGTTAGGAAAAAATTCAAAATTATAGGCACAAAAAAAAGGAGCCCAAATGGACTCCTTTAAATATTTATAAGCTATTGAAATTATTCTGCAGCTTGTAGAGCAGAGTAATTTAATTTCAACGAACTTGCTTTTCTAAGTTCCTGCTTAATGTCAATAATAATACCCATTTTAGTATATCTATCAACTTTAAGAGATGTAGTCAACTTGTTACGTAGTTCTTCTTTTCTAGCTTCTCTTTCAGTACTAATAAAAGCTTGAATATCATCAACTGTAGCAAATTGATCGTTTAGCTGAATTCTTGGTTCTGTACCAAACGTCTTTTGAAATTTCCTTAAAGGAACTCCAACGTGAATGTTACTAACCAAATCCTTCTTTTCTAACTTCACCAATTCATTCGCCTTAGGCTGAGTATAATTTACACTCAATTCAACGTCACGCATAGTTGTACTAACCATGAAGAAGAATAAAAGCATAAATACGATGTCAGGAAGAGACGCTGTCGAAATTTCAGGAAGTTCTTTACCTCCATCTTTTTTAAATTTTGCCATTATTTTTTCCCTCCAATGTTTTTTGGTTCAGCTTCAGAAATCTGCATCGGAACGAATTTTCTTACAGCATTTTGCTGCTCTTCATCCAAATCTTCGAATTTCTTATTCCACTTTTGCATTGCTTTCTGATCTTTCAATTCACGAGAAGCAGCTGCTAATTCATCCTGAACACTAATGTACATTTCGTAACTAGTTCCACGATCATTCTGCAAAGATACAAGGCCTTTTGAAACCATAACATCTCCAAAAAATGGAATCGTAGTTGGTTTCTTCTCAGGTAAGTCTTCTTTATTAAGTGGATTCAAGATGAATTCTTTTGTTTTTTCACGCAATTGTGAAATATCAAGAACTTCTCCATTCACCAGTAAATCATTGTTACGATTTACCAAAATAGCTAAAACATTACGTTGTTTAACCTTAATATCATCCTGTGGTACATCTTCCTCTGGAATTGGAGGTAGCTTTTTATAGATACCTGTGTCAACATCCATAGTAGTCGAAACTAAAAAGAAAATTAGCAACAAGAATGCAATATCGGCCATCGAACTCGAATTAATCGCGGGTGTTTTTCTTGCCATAATAAAGTTATTGTGATCCGAATCTAAATCCGGATCTTATTCTTAACGTAATTTTCTTAAAACTTCAGTAACTACAATTGAAAGAACTGTTCCTACACCTAAGATATACATAGTATACAATACAGTATCTGCAAATTCTAATCTCGCAGGGACATTATCATCTCCTGTGTAACCAGGTAGGTTCAACAAAGTTCCATCTGATATTGAATATGCAATTAAGATAATCAATCCTAATACCACTAAACCAGCTAATCCTTTAACTGCCCCCTTAGGGTTAGTTACTAACTGAACAATAGGGAAAAATAGTGACAATCCAGCTGTTGCATATAACAGTACTTTCGTCCAATGCAATAGAACATCAGTATAAACTGGCGTTGGATATGCTTGGTTTGGAATTTCACCACCTAAATAAAACATGGCAACAAAAATTGCTGTTAGACCAATCATTACATAGGTGAGAATATTTAAATATTTACTCAATGTATTTGACATAGTCTAAAATTATTTCTTTAGGTTGTGTTTTACTAAGATATCAAGAAGAGTGATAGACGCATCTTCCATGTTGTTTACGATACTGTCAATTTTTGCAGTACAATAGTTATAAAATACCTGAAGAATCATCGCAACGATCAAACCAGATACAGTAGTAATCAAGGCTACTTTAATACCACCTGCTACAGCTGCTGGAGAAATAGTACCCATAGACTGGATAGAATCGAAAGCGTCGATCATACCAATTACAGTACCCATAAATCCTAACATAGGAGCAAGACCAATCATCAAACCAATCCAAGAAAGACCTTTTTCTAAAAGACCCATCTGTACAGATCCGTAAGATACAACTGATTTTTCAACTACTTCAATACCTTCATCGATACGATCAAGACCTTGGTAGAAGATACTAGCAATTGGTCCACGAGTGTTTCTACAAACTTCTTTTGCTGCTTCAACACCACCATTATTCAAAGCATCTTCGATGTTTGCGAATAATTTCTTTGTATTCGTTGTAGACATATTCAAGTAAATGATTCTTTCGATAGAAAGAGCCAATCCTAAAATAAGTGCTAACAATACAAAACTCATAAACATTGCACCACCTTGGATGAATTGTTTCTTTACAACTTTATGGAATGAAGTACTTTCGATAACTTCTTCTTCCATAACTGGTGCTGCTTCTGCAACCTCTTCTGCAACTTCCTCAGCAACTTGCGTTGTATCTACGGTAGTTTGTTCTGCTGTCTCATCTTGAGCAAATACGTTTGTTGACGCTCCTAAGCTTAGCATCCCGATAACTGCTATAAATGCAAATAACTTTTTCATAGTCTGTTTTTCAAATTTTAATTAACGAAATTATTTTTTACAAAATTAAACGATTGCGGTCTTTAATACAACTAAATACATAGTTGTCTGTCAAATATTATTTAAAAGTCTTTCTATTTCTACACTTCATATCATTCCTTACATGACCTTATGTAATATAGAACACTTTAAACAGTGCACCAAATTACAAAAAAAATGTGAAAAACAAATAAACTATTGGCTTAATTCGCCTTTCAGAGATTTATTTAAAAGCAATTTGATTTGTTCTTCATTAAGCTTTTTTCCCAAGACGTACATTAATTTTGTAACAGCCGCCTCTGTTGTGATGTCTCGTCCACTAACAACACCTGCTGCTAATAGTTCAAGACTAGTCTCATACAAGCCCATCTCAACACTTCCTGCAGCACATTGTGTGATATTATATATCACAACACCTCTTTCAATTGCTGCTTTTATTGAATCGATAAACCATTTATCAGTTGGAGCATTTCCTGCTCCATAAGATTCCATAACAATTCCTTTTATACCTTCACAATTTAAAATAGAATCGACAACTTGCTTGTTAATTCCAGGGAATATCTTCAATATTCCAATATTAGAATCTAAACTTGTTGAAATTTCCAATTCTTGTGGCTGACTTGGGTAATGAATGGCAGCATAATTGTAATTGATATGTATTCCGATTTTTGCCAAATCAGGATAATTGTATGAATGGAAAGCATTAAAATGTTCCGCATTATGCTTTGTTGTTCGATTTCCTCTAAACAATTTATTCTCAAACACAACGCATACTTCTGGAACCATCGCTTGTCCATTTTGATATGCTGCTGCAATTTCAATTGCAGTAATCAAATTTTCCTTTCCATCAGTTCGTAAAGTTCCAATTGGCAATTGAGATCCAGTTAAAATTACTGGCTTTTGCAGATTATCCAACATGAAACTCAATGCTGATGCAGAATAAGACATGGTATCTGTTCCATGCAATACTACAAAACCATCAAATTTCTGATAATTCTCTTTTATAATCTCTGCAATTTCCACCCAAACATTCGGGTTCAAATTTGAAGAATCAATCAATGGATCAAAAGCAATTGATTCCAAATTATATCCAAACTCATTCAACTCCGGAACCTGTTTTAAGATATGATCAAAATCAAAAGGCTTTAACGAACCCGTTTTTGGATCGTTAACCATACCGATAGTTCCACCAGTATAAATTAATAATATCGATGTTTGTTTTTTATCCATTTTAATGACCTCAATTATATATTGAACAATCCTTCGGCATTTTTACTAGTAACACTTGCTACCTCATCCAAACTCACTTGATAGATATTTGCCAATTTATTAGCAACATGTATCAAATAAGAACTTTCATTTCTTTTTCCTCGCTTTGGAACTGGAGCTAAATAAGGTGCATCCGTTTCCAAAATCAATTTATCCAAGCTGAAAGATGCAAGCGTTTTATCCAATCCTGCATTTTTAAAGGTAACAATCCCATTTATCCCTAAAAGGAAACCGAATTCAATTGCTTTCTTTGCCTGTTCCTCATTTCCAGTAAAACTATGAAATACACCATTTAGTTTTGTATTTCGGTATCCTTCCAAAATTTCGAAAATCTCATCAAAAGAATCTCTTGCATGAATAACAATAGGCAAGTTTCGATCTAAAGACCAATTAATTTGCTTGTCGAAAGCAAACTGCTGTTCTTTCACAAAAGTCTTATCCCAATACAAATCGATTCCTATTTCTCCAATCGCACAAAAACTGCCTTTATCTAACCATTCTTCACAAATCTGAAGTTCCTCCAAATAGTTTTCCTTAACGGATGTTGGATGCAATCCCATCATTGGGATACATAGATCAGGAAACTGCTTAACCAATTGATTCATTTTTGGTATTGATTCTGAATCAATATTCGGCAATAGAATTTTCTCAATGTTTACGTCGCGACAATTAGATATGATTTGTTCAATATCATGTTCAAAATCATCAGCGTATATGTGAGAATGGGTATCAATAAATTTCATAAGGAATTACTTTTCTGCAAACATATAGAAAGAGCAAAGAATAGCCAAAAGAATTACCTTTCAATAAGAATAAAAAAAGCCGGCATAGCCGGCTTTTATATATTTAGGCATGAATTATCATACTATACGCAACCTTGAGCTAGCATCGCTTCAGCAACTTTAACGAAACCACCAATGTTAGCACCTTTAATATAGTTAATGTGTCCATTTTCAGTACCGAACTTAACACAAGTATCGTGAATGTCTTTCATGATACGACCCAATTTTTCGTCAACTTCTTCAGCAGACCAATTGAAACGCATAGAGTTTTGAGACATTTCTAAACCAGAAACAGCAACACCACCAGCATTAGCAGCTTTACCAGGAGCAAAAGCAGAATTTACAACAAGATAGTTACAAGCTTCAGCAGTACAACCCATGTTAGATGTTTCAACAACATACTTACATCCATTTGCAACCAATAGCTTAGCATCATCTTCGTTCAATTCATTTTGAATTGCGCAAGGGAATGCAAGATCCACTTTAGCTTCCCAAGGTTTTTTACCAGGGAAAAATTCTGCACCATACTTTTCAGCATAAGGAGCAACAACATCATTATTTGAAGCTCTAAGATCCAATAAGTAATCAATCTTATCTGCATCTAAACCTTCTTTATCGTATACATATCCGTCAGGACCAGAAATAGTCACAACTTTAGCACCTAGCTCAACTAATTTAAGAGCAGCACCCCAAGTTACGTTTCCGAATCCAGAAAGAGCAACTGTTTTTCCTTTGAAATCTTCTTTGTTTTCAGCCAACATGTGTTGAGCGAAATAAACAGCTCCAAAACCTGTAGCTTCAGGACGAATTAATGATCCACCAAACTCAAGACCTTTACCAGTCAATACACCAACAAATTCGTTACGAATTCTCTTATACTGTCCGAATAAGTATCCTATTTCGCGACCACCAACTCCGATATCACCAGCAGGTACATCAGTGTTAGGACCTATGTGTCTGCAAAGCTCAGTCATGAAACTTTGGCAAAAACGCATGATTTCGTTATCTGATCTTCCTTTAGCATTAAAGTCAGATCCTCCTTTACCACCACCCATAGGTAATGTAGTTAAAGAGTTTTTAAAAGTTTGTTCAAAACCTAAGAATTTCAAAGCACTTAAAGTTACCGATGGGTGAAAACGTAATCCACCTTTATATGGTCCAATAGCACTATTAAATTCAACGCGGTATCCACGGTTTATTTCTACTTCACCATTATCATTGATCCATGGTACACGGAACATGATTGTACGCTCCGGCTCACACATTTTATCAAGAATTTTCGCAGCCTTGTACTTCGGATTTGCATCATAAGTATCCCAAACTGTTTCTACTACTTCTTGAACTGCCTGATGAAATTCTGCTTCTCCAGGAGTTTTGGCCTTAAGGCCTTCCATGAATTCGTTAATCTTTGCTTCCATATCTAAAATATGTTATGAAATTAATTTAGATTGTGATGTTTTAATTATTAGTTCTTGGTTTCAAAAGTATATATTTTTTCATAATCGCAAATTAAAATACAAGAAATTTTACAACGTTTTCGTAAATTTTTTAACGTTCATTATCAGATACTTATATCTTTTTGTAATTCTGCTCTACAACATGATTGAAAAAAAGCTGACAAATTTCACATATTCAAAGCGTAAATTTTCCCCGGAAGTGATTTTATGAGCCCATCAAATTCTAATTTCAAGAGTAAACTTGACACTTTACTCATCGGAAAATCACTTTTAATACAGATCATATCAATAGGTGTATTATGATTCTCTTTTAACACTTGAATTAAAGACTCCTCATCGGGCGAAAGCTCTAAAAATAGTTTTTTCTGCACTGTTTTCACCTCTTTCTTTGTATCCTCCCAACCTAAAATATATTCTAAGTCGGCTATACTTTCAATAAGGTGTGCTTGATTTGTTTTGATTAATTTATTGCAGCCAATGGAACTTTTATCCGAAGTTCTGCCTGGAAAGGCAAATACATCCCTATTATAGGAGTTTGCAATATCAGCTGTAACTAGAGAACCTCCTTTCGCCGCCGACTCAATTACGATGGTTGCATCGGACATACCAGCAATAATTCTATTTCTACGGACAAAATTTTTGGGATCGAATTTACTTTTGGATGTAAACTCACTAATAATTGCGCCTTGATCAATGATTTCTTTAGCGTACCTCTTGTGTTGAGATGGATACATCATATCTAAACCATGCCCAACTGCTGCTACAGTTTGCAATCCGTTTCCCAATGCAGCTTTGTGCGCACAAATATCAACGCCGTAAGCTAATCCACTAACAATTATTGGTTTGATATTTTTTTCTGATAAATCTTTTATCAATTGATTACAAACTTCACGACCATAATCACTGGCATTACGCGTTCCCACTATACTTATTGATCTAGAGACATTAAAGTTGGTATATCCTTTATAATATAGTGTACAAGGAGAATCGGCACAATTTAATAAGCGTTGCGGATAATTTTCATCCAAATAAAATGCTACTTGAATATCATTTTTAGCGATAAACACAATCTCCTCTTCCGCCAAAGTAATTGCTGGCTCACGATCTAATCTATCAACAAAAAACTGACCTATCCCTGGTATTTTGAGCAGATTTTGCTTCTTTTCTTTAAACAAACCTTCCAAACTACCAGTATAGGCAATTACCTTTTTTGTATTAACAGGACCAATACCATTAAGGAAACTAATGGCTACTTTATAAACATCTTCCATACATCATTTTAGAATATTAATGAATGAAAGCTAATTTACAAAATATTTATAAAGTAAAGGTGGTTCCGATTGTAAAAAAGCCAGCATTAGCCCATCCCAATTCCGCAAACAAACCAAATTGTTGGGAAAAATGATAGCGTGCTCCAAGAACCACACCCAAATCTAATAACAATTCATTTCTCCTATTGGTACTGATAAAAGCTTGATTTCCACTATCCAATTCGGATACTGACAAATTAGTTGTTTCTAGAAATAAACCTGTTTTTGCACTGGCATACATTTCAATTCCATTTGCTGGAGCTATATTCATCTCGGACAACCAATTATTTAACTCGTAGGTAAAAACAGCACCAAACCGATAATAATTGAATTTACTCTCACTAAAACCTAAATTATACTCATGTTTTTGTCCAGCATAACCAATATATGCACCAATACTCATATCGGACTTCCACTTTTTTTCTAACTGGATAATAAAAGATGGCGAATTTGTTTCGTTTGTTCCACTATAATTGTGGTCAAACTTGCCATATTTCCCTAAAGGAATTCCAATGTTTAATCGCAAATCATTTTCTTGAGCATATAATCCTGAGGGTAATAAAATGGCAACTATTGCCAATACTAACTGAGTTTTAATTTTTCTATACATTTCTTATAAAATATTCGAATACGTATGAACCAACGCAAACCAAATTAATTTAGTGCGTGAGTTTATTATAAAGATTGAAAGATTACTTTTTTAAAGAATTTCGCCTTAAGGAATCAATCATTTTTAGCTTATCGGATTTGGACAGAGCAGAAATACTAACCTTAGGATATTTTGCCAAACCTCTTTCTGTTTGCTGATATAAAACAATCTCTGTTCGTAATCCCAGAAGCTTATTTTCTATATCGAAATGAGACAAGGAATTCTTCGCTATTTCGATTGATTTAAATTTATGGTGAAAAGGATGCAAAGGATAGTATCGTAAAATGATCTTCCTTTCTGATTCCTGATAGATTACAAAATTCAAATCCAAACTAAGCGTAAATATGATCGTAACAATAACAAAAGCTGTCATTCCGCCTAAAACAGTATATATGTCTTCAACTCTTAAATAGAGAAGTAAAATAGTTATCGCCAGATATAAAAAGACAAGCACGTAATAAAACAGCTTAATCCATCCTGCACGACTTTGATTATTTATTTTCATATTTCTTTTATGTTTTGAATTTTATCAAAGGTAAAAACTAATGTGGAGTTCAACAATCAAATCCCAAGGATCTATAATTTCTTTTATTTTTAAAGGAATTCCAAACGAGTAATACACTTTCTTTTCATTACATATCTAACAGAGAATCGGTCAAAATTTGACGTTTATAAAATTCCGATAGAGTTTTTGCTAATATATAATGAATATTAAGCCAGACTTTTTTATTTTTACCCGGAATTATCCCACACTATATCAAGTTAATAATTAAGTGAGGCGGGGGTGAATATTCCACTTCTGTTGATTTATCATGCCTTTTAGGCTGATATTCAGTTCAGATTTGAATATTTTCGTACTCCTGGTTTGGAAAAAGAAAAAAAGATGGAAGTAAAACTTCAAGAAGCAAAAGATTCGATAAGAGATGTAATTGATTTCCCAAAAGAAGGAATCTTATTTAAGGACATCACAACGATGCTAAAAGATGAAAAACATTTAGCAACATTGGTTGACTCTCTTTACGAGCAATATAAAGACAAAGGAATTACAAAAGTTGTAGGATTAGAGAGTCGCGGATTTATTTTAGGAACTGTGCTTGCTTATAAATTAGGAGCTGGATTTGTTCCTGTTCGTAAGCCAGGTAAATTGCCTGCTCCTACTTATTCTGAAAAATATTCTTTAGAGTATGGCGAAGACGAAATTTTCATTCATCAAGATGCTCTAGATAATAACGATGTAGTATTGTTGCATGATGATTTATTGGCAACTGGTGGAACTGCAAAGGCAACGATCAACTTGTTAGACAAATTCAATTTGAAAAATGTTTATGTGAACTTCATATTAGAACTAGACTTTTTGAAAGGCCGTGATAAATTGGCTACTCAATATGACGTAGATTCTTTATTTCACTTTTAAATAAAGCATGAAAATATCATTCAGGTCATCTCAACTTAAGTGGTTTTGATGACCTGATTTGCGCTATACCTGTTTTGGCAATTAAAAATCCCTGTTCAATGCAATATTCTATTTCGAAAAAAAACAATATCATAGAGGGTCGAATAAACCTTCCTGCATCAAAGAGTATTTCCAACAGAGTTCAAATAATTAATGCGCTAAGCAATAATTACGAGCCAATTAAAAATCTGTCGGATTGTGATGACTCGAAAGCAATGCAAAATATTTTATTTTCGAACACCAATTCTTTTGATGTTGGGCATGCTGGAACCACAATGCGTTTTTTAACAGCCTATTTATCGAAAATTGTTGGAGAATGGACCCTAACAGGTTCGCATCGAATGCAAGAAAGACCAATTGGTGTATTGGTTGACGCCTTAAATTCTATTGGTGGACAAATAACATATTTAGAAAAAGAAGGGTATCCTCCACTAAAGATTTTCGGTTCAAATTTAACTGGAGAAGAAGTTAGTTTAAAGGGAGATACTAGTTCTCAATACATTACTGCTCTACTTTTAATTGCTCCAACTCTTGTAAATGGGTTGAAAATTAAATTAGAAGGCAAAATTGTTTCTCGCTCCTATATTGACATGACTCTTAACATTATGAAAGAGTTTGGAATTAAATCAGAATTTAAAGGGCAAGAAATTACGGTTTCTCATCAAACCTATCAGCGTATTCCTTATACGGTTGAAGGAGATTGGTCGGGAGCATCTTATTGGTTTTCTTTTATGGCATTAGCCGATGAAGGAAAACTATATCTTGACGGACTAAGAAGACATAGCTTTCAGGGTGATTCAGGCTTAATTCCTGTTTTTGAAAAGCTAGGTGTAAAGGCACAATTTTCGAAAAAAGGTATGTTTATTGAAAAAATAGCTACTGACTGCAAAAAATTAAAATTTGACTTTAATC
Organism: Labilibaculum sp.; assembly: GCA_016342745.1. Classification (GTDB taxonomy): domain Bacteria; phylum Bacteroidota; class Bacteroidia; order Bacteroidales; family Marinifilaceae; genus Paralabilibaculum; species Paralabilibaculum antarcticum. Next base: position 27,713 of record JAEINT010000018.1, on the reverse strand, counting down.
ACATGCCTGATTTGGCTCAAACTTTTGCAGTTTGTGCCTGCTTAAAAAACATCCCTTTCCATTTTACTGGATTAGAAACCTTAAAAATTAAGGAAACGAACCGTATCTATGCGCTAATTATTGAATTAGGGAAATTAGGCTACGTATTACATGAACCGGCAGAAGGGGAATTAGCTTGGGATGGTGAACGCGGAGCTGAAGACAAAAATATTGTAATTGAAACATATCACGATCATAGAATGGCAATGGCATTTGCACCAATTGCGATGGTACGCCCAGAAATTGAGATTGACTCTCCTGATGTGGTTAAAAAATCCTACCCTAACTTTTGGGAACAACTAAAAGAAGTAGGATTCAAGATTGAAGAGAATTAACTTACAAAATACAATCAGATATAGAGAGCTCGACCTACAAGTCGAGCTTTTTTTATGCAATTCAAATTAGGACTACCCCTACTGTTTTACATCATTATTAGCCGACGTAGCATCACTAAAAGTAGGCAAAGACTCGGTAATGCTGCCAGCCCCCTTTTTATTAATTTTGAAAGTAACATCCTTTGTTGTAGTAAATAACAGAACAGATGAAAAAGATTTTCTGAGATGTGATTTCATAACTACAAAAGCCTCTTCTAATGTAAGCTCGTCTTCCTGATCCTCTGTTTCTTTAGATCTATAGCGCAATTTAAGTAAGACCTTAAAGCCACCTTCAGAATAAACTGGCCTCACAAATATATTTCTCAAATTAGGCTTACCGATGGTTTTTGCCATCGTTAACTTCGCAAAGCGACCTTCTTCTAAACTTTCTTTTACCTGTTTCCAGAAAAGAACAAACACATCTTGGTAAGGCATAAACTAAAAATTGATGAGAAAATATTTCGTTTTTCAAAAGTAATACTATAATTCAATACAATCTACCCTGTGGAAAATGTTTAGGCAAGTTCATTAGAAACTCAATTACAAATAGGGCAAAAAAAAAAACGGAGAAACCCCCAAAGCTCCTCCGTTGTGTACAATAAAATGTATCTGATCTAAAATTATTGTTTGATTGCAGTCTCCAAACCAATCTTAATCATGGTATGAAGGGTTGTTTGGCGTTCTTCAGCACTTGTAGCTTCACCAGTTAAAATGTGATCGCTAACGGTTAAAATTGCCAATGCTTTTGCTTTATTTCGAGCTGCAATTGTGTATAATGCTGTAGCTTCCATTTCTACTGCTAACACACCATAATCAGCCCAAATTTTAAATGGCTCTGGATTGTTTTCCAAGTCGTGGTAAAAGATATCAGAAGTTAAAGTACTTCCTACCTTAATGTTCACGCCTTGTTCTTGTGCCGCATTATGAGCATCGGTTAATAAACCAAAGTTCGCACATGGCGCATAATCCATACCTCTAAACAAATTCTTGTTAATCGCTGAATCGGTACAAGATGTCATCGCTAAAATTACGTCGCGAACATGAACATCATCGTTAAAAGATCCACAAGTACCAATACGAATTAAATTTTTAACTCCGTACTGAGTAATCAATTCATGAGTATATATTGAAATCGAAGGAATTCCCATTCCTGTACCTTGCACAGAAATTCTTTTCCCTTTATAGGTTCCTGTGAAACCAAGCATGTTTCTTACCTTATTATAACACACCACATCTTCTAAGAAATTATCGGCGATGTATTTCGCTCTTAAAGGATCTCCTGGCAATAGAATAGTTTCGGCAATATCGCCCATTTTGGCTTCGTTATGTGCACTCATGATATATTGATTTTATAGTTTACAAATAAAGATAACAGATTTCTACAAACGATCGTTACAATCGAACATAGAATTAGCATTATACTAATACTCACTTAATTTAAGAGATGGGATATAAAATTGGTTGGTTGGTAGTTGGAGAGCCTATGGTTTAAAAAACTATGTTCGCTTTCCGAGTACAAAAGTAAGCTTTTTGATTGGATAAATCCAAATAAGACTTAAGAATTTAAAGAGACATTCTTTTCCTTGTGAAAAAATCTTTTATCAGGTTCGCACTCTCCTCTTTCATAATCCCTGAAACTACTTCGGTTCTCGGATGCATCGGGTTAGGTGAAAATCGTGTATATCCTCTCTTATCATCGCTTGCTCCATATACAATTTTTGATATTTGCGACCAAGCCAAAGCTCCAGCACACATATTACAAGGCTCGAGTGTTACATACAAAGTGCAGTCGATAAGGTATTTTCCTCCAAGATAATTAGCAGCTGCGGTTATCGCCTGCATTTCGGCATGTGCGGTTACATCATTCAATCTTTCTGTTAAGTTATGCGAACGTGCAATGATCCGATTATTGCAAACCACAATTGCTCCAACAGGGATTTCATCAGCTTCGAAAGCTTTATGTGCTTCCTCCATTGCTTGCTTCATAAAATATTCATCTGAAAAGGGTGATATTATAGATTCTTGGTTCATGTTTTATCTTTTTTACAAATCTGTTTCTAAAAGCTTATTCAATTTCGCAAATTGTTAGTATTTTCGCAAAGTTAACAAAATAGGAATAAGACCGATTACTAATCAATTACAGACTTTATTTTATCAAAATAGATAAAAATACTAGTAATTGAAAGTAAACCAATTATTGGAATGGCATTACTCCTAACTAGATTGGATTGAATCAATAAATGATATAAGATGTACAGGACTCATACTTGTGGAGAATTAAGAATTCAGAATGTAAACGATACAGTAACGCTAAGCGGCTGGGTACAAAAAGCACGTAACTTGGGTGGAATGACCTTTGTTGATCTTCGTGATCGATATGGCATTACTCAATTTGTTTTCGATATGGAAAACAATCCTGAGCTTTGCGAAATGGCTAGAAAATTAGGTCGTGAGTTTGTTGTTTCGATTACTGGAAAGGTTGCTGAAAGACAAAGTAAAAACGATAAAATGCCTACTGGAGAGGTCGAAATTATCGCTGACAAACTTGAGATCTTAAGCAAATCGGTTATCCCTCCATTTACCATTGAAGACAATACTGATGGTGGTGATGAGTTGAGAATGAAATATCGTTACCTAGATTTACGTCGCTCTTGTGTTCGCGAAAATTTAGTTTTGCGTCACAAAATGGGTATTGAGGTTCGTAACTATCTTGATCAATTAAACTTTATTGAAACAGAAACTCCTGTTTTAATTAAGTCTACTCCTGAAGGAGCTCGTGACTTTATTGTTCCTTCGAGAATGAATGAGGGTGAATTTTATGCGTTGCCTCAGTCACCACAAGTATTTAAGCAATTGTTGATGATTTCTGGTTTCGACCGTTATTATCAAATTGTAAAATGTTTCCGTGATGAAGATTTACGTGCCGATCGTCAGCCAGAATTTACTCAGATTGATTGCGAAATGTCATTTGTTGAGCAAGATGATATCTTAGATACTTTTGAAGGTCTGACCAAGCATTTATTCAAAAAGTTGAAGAATGTAGATATCGATTATAAATTCCCTAGAATGGATTATGCTGATGCCATGGAATTTTATGGTAACGATAAGCCAGACATTCGTTTCGAGATGAAGTTTGTTGATCTTAGCGTTATTGCTAAAGGAAACGACTTTAAAGTTTTTGATGACGCAGAATACATCGGAGCAATTTGTGCTGAAGGATGTGCAACATATACTCGTAAACAATTGGATGCTCTTACCGATTTCGTAAAGAAACCACAAGTTGGAGCAAAAGGATTAGTTTACGTAAAATACAACGAGGATGGTTCATTTAAATCATCTGTAGATAAATTTTACGGAGCTGAGCAATTGCAGAAATGGGCGGAAACTTGTAATGCTAAGCCAGGTGATTTAATTTTAGTATTGGTAGGTGAAAAAGCTAAGACATTGCCTCAACTAAGCGAATTGCGTTTAGAAATGGGTTCTCAGTTAGGCTTACGCGATAACGATAAATTCTCTCCAATGTGGGTAGTTGACTTCCCATTATTAGAGTGGGATGAGAATTCTGAGCGTTTTCATGCAATGCACCACCCGTTTACTTCTCCTAAGCAAGAAGATTTCCACATGTTGGAAACTGATCCTGGAAAAGTACGCGCGAATGCCTACGATTTGGTTATCAATGGTGTTGAAATTGGTGGTGGTTCTATTCGTATCCACGATACCGATCTTCAAGCACAAATGTTTAAGCATTTAGGATTTACTGATGAAGAAGCACAAAATCAATTTGGTTTCTTAATGGATGCTTTCCAATATGGTGCACCTCCTCACGGCGGAATCGCTTTTGGCTTTGACCGTTTGGCATCTCTATTTGCAGGAATCGAATCGATTCGTGACGTAATTGCTTTCCCTAAAAACAATTCGGGTCGTGATGTGATGATTGATTCTCCATCTACAATTGCTGAAGAACAAATGATTGAATTAGGTCTTGACTACAGAAAGAAGTCTGAATAAGGACAATTCTAGATATATAAAAAATGCCTCGATTATATCGAGGCATTTTTATTTTCTTCTATTTAGAGCTTATTCCTTTTTCTTCTTTCTTTTAATCCTCTTCACTTTTTTACCATCGTCTGATTCTTCTACCTCTACGGTCACTTCTACCTCAACTTCACCATCTTTCTCTACCCAAACATTATCATCTCCCGAACTTTTTATTTTAATGATTTTGTAGCCATCTTCTTCTGTTATTTGAACATCATCAGAATCGTTAAGAATGATGATTTTTTCGCCCTTTTTACCATGAGCGTCAATCATGTGCATTTTGTGCCTTCCACCTTTTAGGATTTCAATATGAATATCCTTCTCAATACAAGAATCTCCTTTGTGAATAAAAACGTTACCATCTTCATCGGAAAATTTAAACTCCTTAAGCATCTTAATTTCAAAATCTTCATCAATATCATGGTCCCCATCAGCCGTTACATGAATTTTTCGAATTATTTTTTTGTGTTTCCCATGATGATCACCATCCTCAGAAATCCAGATTTTATGTTTCTTCATAATCGAATCAGCCATGCCATCTAAATTCATTACTTCAATTATTTTATCATGTCCTACTCTTTCATGAAAAATGGTATCGATAATTGTTTCTTTTCCATCCTCAATTACTTTAACCTTTACATGAACTTCATGCTTTTCATCCTTCTTTTCTTTTTCCTGAGCAAATGATCCTTGTGCAGCACATACTGCAAAGCCAATTAATAATAGATAGAGTGATAATCGTTTCATAAGTTCCTTTTTTAATTCAATAATTACTTTCTACCAACAAATTTACTACACTACTAAAATAAAGGCAGTTAAGCTTTAGCTAAAAAAAGTTAAGGAAAGGTTAAAAGGAAAACAAAAAAAAGCTGCTCGAAATAATCGAACAGCTTATTATATCAATAACTCTGACAGGAATTTGTAGTCTGTCTAGTCGTCTTAATCTAATTTTAGTACAGCAAGGAAAGCTTTTTGAGGAACTTCCACGTTACCAATTTGCTTCATCTTTTTCTTTCCTTTCTTTTGCTTCTCCAAAAGCTTACGCTTACGCGTGATATCACCACCATAACACTTAGCGGTTACATCTTTACGAACAGCTTTTACTGTTTCACGAGAAATAATCTTGGCACCAATAGCTCCCTGAATTGCAATATCAAATTGCTGACGAGGAATTAATTCCTTCAATTTCTCACACATTCTTCTACCAAATGACTGAGCGTTATCAAAGTGAATTAAAGTAGATAAAGCATCCACACCTTCGCCATTTAAAAGAATATCCAACTTGACCAATTTTGCTGGTCGAACGCCAATTAAAAAATAATCAAAAGAAGCGTATCCTTTTGAAATACTTTTTAGTTTGTCGTAAAAATCAAATACAATCTCTCCCAATGGCATTTCGTAGGTTAACTCTACTCGGTCACTAGTTAGGTATTGCTGATTGGTCATAATACCACGCTTAGCCATACAAAGATTCATTAGAGGACCTGTGTATTCTGACTTTGTTATGATTTGTGCTCTAATATATGGCTCTTCGATAAAATCCAATGAGTTTGGATCTGGCATATCCGATGGATTATGCATTTCAAATACATCACCTTTATTGGTGTGAGCAACATATGAAACATTGGGAACCGTTGTAATCACATTCATGCCAAACTCACGATCCAAACGCTCCTGAATAATTTCCATGTGCAAAAGTCCTAGGAATCCACAACGGAAACCAAAACCAAGTGCCATAGACGATTCTGGCTCAAATGTAAGCGAAGCATCATTCAGCTTCAATTTCTCCATCGAAGCACGTAAATCTTCATAATCTTCCGAAACAATTGGATAAACACCTGCAAAGACCATAGGTTTAACCTCTGCAAAACCATCGATTCCCTCTGCGCAAGGATTGTCTCTGTGTGTTATCGTATCTCCAACTTTTACCTCTGTAGAAGTTTTAATCCCAGAAATTATATATCCTACATCACCTGTTTTAAGTGATTTTCTTGGTTCTTGAGTCAATCTCAGAACTCCAATTTCATCGGCTTGATATTCTTGACCCGTATTTACAAATTTTACGGTATCACCTTTTTTAATTTCCCCATTCATCACACGGATATAGGCAATGATTCCTCTAAAAGAATTGAATTCAGAATCAAAAATAAGTGCCTGCAATGGTTCTTCTGGCTTTCCTTCTGGCGCTGGAACTCGATCAACAATCGCTTCCAATATATCAGGTACACCTTCACCAGTTTTTCCACTGGCAGCTAAAATATCATCAATATCACAACCTAACAAATCCACAATCTGATCTTTTACATCTTCAGGATTGGCATTAGGTAAATCAATTTTGTTTAGGATCGGAATAATTTCCAAATCATTTTCAATAGCCAAATAAAGGTTTGAAATGGTTTGAGCTTGAATTCCCTGTGTAGCATCTACAATTAACAATGCTCCTTCACAAGCAGCAATCGAACGAGATACCTCATAAGAAAAATCTACGTGACCAGGAGTGTCAATTAGGTTCAATATATATTCCTCATTGCCCCTTTTATAATCCATTTGTATGGCATGACTCTTTATGGTGATACCACGTTCACGTTCCAAATCCATATCATCTAAAACCTGAGCTTGTTTCTCACGATCGGTGATGGTATTGGTTACGTCCAAAAGGCGGTCGGCCAAGGTACTTTTCCCATGGTCGATATGGGCTATGATGCAAAAATTACGTATGTTCTTCATCAGTTAACTTCAAATTTTGAAATTTGCACGAATGGCTTTCCTATTCTAATTCATCAAAACAGCTTAATACTCTATTTTCCAACAACTCGAATAAGCGCATTCGTATCAACTGACAAAGATATTCAATTAGTTTGAATTAAATAGAATTTGGTATTTAATGATTAAAAGATTAATGTAAAAATTTATTTACTGCATGATCAATCCTACCAATTTACCAACAAAACAAGCTACAAGCATTAATCCCAAAATACATGCACCAACAATTAATACCAAACGCCTATTTTTTTTATTGCTTCTATCAATTAATTCTTCTGTAATCATATCTTATTATTCAAATGAGTGTGTTAATAACAATCTGTAATTACTCTGATAATAAATATACAAAAACATTATTACTTAACCATATATTTACAAACTAGAAAATATTTCATTTTTTCAGTAGGGTAACAATTCTCTTTGTCGGTTCACATACAAACGAGCTCAATATCTTAATTGTAAAATCATAAAATAACGATCATGAAAAAGTTTTCTTTTATACTATTAACAGCTTTGGCAATATCATTCATCTCTTGCGATAAAAGCGAAGATGTAATTGATATTTTAGATGAAAAACAAGTTGAATTAAACAACACCGTAGAAACAGTTGTTGCATCTGAAGAAGCATCAGAAACAATTGTAGAAGTTGCAGATTACGAAGTTGATTTATTTTCATTTATGGAAAGTGAGTACGATCAACCAACTGGAACCAAAGAAGGATATCAGAACCGATACGGACAATTGTTTATGGAGTGGCAACGCTACAAGACTGATCAAATGCCTGAAGTTTCAATCGAATTTGGCGAAGATGGAAGATTTCCAATGACAATTACGGTTAATTACGGAGATTCTACAGTTCTTTACAATGGTACGGTAATAGGTGGTACAATCGTAATTGAATTAACAGCACGCCCACGCACTGATGGAGCCGTTCGCGAAATTACTTTCGATTTAATGATTGATTCTGTAGCAATGGATGGTACTAAACGTATTGAGTTTACAGGAGAAGAAGGTGTATCAAGAAAATGGGATTATACTAGTGAAATTACATTTACTTATCCTGATGGCACAGAATTGTTTAGATCTGCAGAAAGAACAAGAGAATGGGTAGCTGGATTAGATACAAAATGGGATATCAGTGATGATAAAATTGAAATTAGAGGATCTGTAACTTGCGTTGATACAGAACAAAACGAATACTCTAAGGTGATTGATGATGAAAATCCTTTAACCAGAATCGGTACTTGTAGAATGATTGTAAGTGGATTGGTAACATTCTCACAAAACCAAGTAGTATTTGCAACATTTGATTACGGTGATGGCGAATGTGATAACATTGCAACTTACACCTACACAAATGATGATGGTGAAGAAGTAAGCAAAGAGGTTGAAATTGGCAAGCACAAAAGATATAAGAAAAACTAGGTAGTATTCACAACCACTTAGCATTAGGGTGTAGGGAAAGATCACAATCACCTCTACACCCTAATATTCGCTAAAAAAGTTTATTTTTACCTAAACCAATCCTCTAGCTTTGACACAAGAAGAATTTAAACTCTTATTTGATAAGTATTTCGATTCAATCAGGAACTATATTTATTATCGTTCTGGAGATGAAGAGTTGGCTACTGATATTGCACAAGATAGTTTTATGAAATTGTGGGAGAAACATTTAGATTTTGAAGAAAAACCTTTACGATCTTTGCTCTACAAAATTTCGAACGATCTCTTTATCAGTAAATACCGAAGAGAAAAGGTAGCCCAAAAATACTTAGCTAAGTTAGCTCCTTCAGTTAACAATCACTCTCCGGAGGATGAATTAGCTTACAAGGAATTACAAACAAAATACGAAACAGCACTCAAGAATCTATCTGAAAAACAAAGAGTTGTTTTTTTGATGAGCAGAATGGAAGGCTTAAAATATCAAGAAATTGCTGACCAACTGGAATTAAGTGTAAAAGCTGTTGAAAAGAGAATGACATCTGCTCTTTCATTTTTACGAAAGGCATTAGGAAAATAAATGAAAAAAGACAACCAACATAACGAACTCAACTCGGATATGGATTTTTTAAATTCACTTCCAGAAATTGAAATGTCCTTTTCGAAATCAAAAGATGATGTTTGGAAAGAGCTTTCGATGAAAACGGCTGCTCCTGCTAAAGAAGTAAAAGTTATTAAATTACAGTGGGCGAAATATGCCGCTGTAGCATGTATTGCGATTCTTTTAGGACTTACTGGTTTTATCAATTTATATACAAAAACAATTTACTGTCCTAAAGGGGAACATCTAAGCGTACTTCTTCCAGATCAATCTGAGGTGGATTTAAATGCAAACTCAAGTATTTCTTACAAACCTTACTGGTGGAAAGTATCACGAAAAGTGAAATTTGAAGGAGAAGCATTTTTTAAGATCACCAAGGGAAGTAAATTCGAAATTGCATCGAACTATGGTAAAACCTATATTTTAGGAACCAGTTTCAATATTTATGCAAGAGGAAATCAATACAAGGTTACTTGCTACACAGGAAAAGTTAAAGTCGTTTCCACTTTAACATCTGATAAAATACTTTTGCTTCCAAACGATCATGCCTACGTTACCAAAAATGGCTTACTCGAATTAAGAAAATGTGACAATTCTGAAGCTAAAATCTCTTGGCGTAACAATTTATTTTTCTTTACAGACACTCCTATTCGTACTGTTTTTGAAGAAATCGAATTGCAATATAATATCAACATCGTAGAGAAAGGAAAATTTAGTTCAACTTATACCGGAAACTTTGATCTAGGGAAATCGGTTGATAGCACATTGTATAATGTTTGTATGCCAATGGGATTAAAATTTGTGAAAGGCCCTAATAATAATTATATTATAACCACAAAAGCCCAATAAGTGAATCGAATTATCATATTGCTAATCCTAGTATTAATTCATTCAAATATTTCTGCTCAAAAAGTAATAATCGATGTAAAAGATAAAGCTTTGAGTGAAGTATTGATTGACTTACGGGATACTTATGATTTTCAACTTTCATTCAATAACAACTTACTTTCTCAATATGTTGTTAGCGTAAACAAATCTTTTCAATCGAAAGATCGTGCCATAGAGTTTTTGTTGCGAAAATTCCCGCTCAACTATCAAAAATCGAATGAGGTTTATTTAATATTCCCAGAAGAGAAAATTGTTCAACACAGAGTTTTTGGGCAAATACTCGACAAAGAGAGTTTGGAACCTCTGCCCTTTTCACATCTTACGATTAATGATTTACCCATGGCCACTGATGAGCATGGGAATTTTTCATTTACCTCCCACATTGATAGCACTTTTAGAATTCTTGCATCTCATTTGGGCTATTTTATTCACGACACTTTAATTAATGAAGGCCCCAACCAAAACATTCTATTAACGGCAGCTAGTACCGATTTACCAGAGATTATCGTTACCGATAAAATCGTTCAAACCTTTATCCGAATGGGGAATCAATCGGGAAACCTAAAATTGAATCATAAAATTGCCGGTTTTTTGCCAACAAATAACGACAACTCTGTATTTGAATTGCTTCGCTTGCAACCAGGAATATTAGCTGCAGGGGAACAAAAAGATGACCTTATTATTTGGGGTTCATACGAAGGGGAAAGTCAAGTACTATTCGATAACATTACACTTTGGGGCTTAAAAAATTTCTATGATGATATTGGTGCTGTAAACCCTTTAGTGGTTAAAAATATTGAAGTTTTAAAAGGAGGTTTTGATGCTCGATATGGCGATCGTGTAGGTGGTATAGTTCACATAACAGGCAAAAATGGGAGTAAATTAAAACCAACCCTAAACCTTACCCTAAATAACATTACCGCAAGCGGATCTTACGAACAGCCAATAGGCAAAAGGTCTTCTGTTTTGGTCGCTTTTCGCCAAACCTATTACAACCTATTTAAAGATGAACAAATAAAATACGGAACATCGAACATTAGTTTGCAAGGACAAACAAATCAAAATACTGACACTCCATCATTTCTAGATTTAAATGTTGCACCTGATTACAAATTTCATGATTTAAACTTTAAATTTTCTACCAATTGGGAAAATGGTGATAATTTCTCTGTTAGTTTAATGGGTGGTGAAGACCGATACTCTTACGATATAACCACAGAATCTTTTACTAATGCGAAAAAACACAAATTTGAAGGTAATGATCAATTTGGGGGCTCAATAAATTATGGCAAAGTTTGGAATAATGGAAATACCAGTTCTATTTCCCTTTCCCGATCCGAACTAAAAACAAAAACTAGTGATGTTGTCTCGATTAGTCGAATTCGCACGGATGAAGAATTTTTTAGAAGAGATGATAAATCGAGAAACAAAATTATGGAGCATCGGGCAACACTTAAAAATACTTTTGTTTTTGCTGAAGATCAAAATTTCGAAACTGGAATTAATTATATCAACAACGAAGTTGATCTAAAAGAAGATTCCTTAGATATAAACATCCTGCATATAAAATCAAAAGCCGACCGACTAGGCTATTATTTTCAAAACAACCTAAATGTTAGCAATGGCATTTCAATTAAGGCAGGGTTTCTTGCAAACTATCCAATTAAACTAAAAAAATTGTATTGGGAACCGCGTATCTCATTGAGCTTACAACTTACCGAAAGCATAGCCGTTAACGGAGCTTGGGGTTTATACAAACAATTTATTACGAAGAGTTCGGTACTAAGCGCAAATGGTAGTTATAGATACATCTGGGTTGGTGCTGACGAAAAAGAAATTCCTGTTTTAGAATCTGTTCATCATGTTATGGGAGCATCATACCATAAAAATGGTTTTACACTTAGTTTAGAAGGATATTATAAAAAAACTGACGGGCATACTCGCTATTATAAATTTCGAAATGAGGGCAACATAAGCATAGGTCAAAGTAAAAGTTCAGGCTTAGATGTATTCGCTAAAAAAGATATCGGAAATCACACTTTGTGGGTTTCATACTCCTTAAGTAAAACCACCGAAAAATTCGATTATTTTAACAATATCGAATACCGAAGAGCTTTGCATGATCAGCGCCATGAAATCAAAACCGCTGGTTTATTAGCCCTTAAGCCTTTCTATATTTCTGCCAATTACATTTATGGTTCGGGCTTTCCAATTTATTCTCAAAGACAAGAAGTTGTAGCAGAGCCTGATTACACCAGATTAGATGCAGCAATCATCTACAAATTTGCCCCTAAAAAAATCAAATGCGAATTAGGTGTCCTTTTTCACAATATTCTTGATACAAACAATATCACCTACGAATCTTACGAACGAATCCCTTTAAACCAAATCAATTCGATAAGTATCTATACCGAAACGGTTCCTACATCTGTTCGCTTATATTTCAAAATCAGCATCTAAATATTTCTTGGTTTTAACGCATAAAAAAACCGGACAAGAAGAATCTGGTCCGGTTATCACAACTAAATATTAAAACATAATCAAAAAGATGGTCAATTTAAATACACCTACGTACAAGGTATATAAACAAGAAGAATATAAGCGCTCCGATTAAGTATGGAATGTTCCTTAAAAAAGTATAATCACACCTAACTTACTTTTAAACTACTAATTCTAACGGATTGGATCATTTGTAAATATTTACTAACAAGCCAAAAAGAAATCGTTAATTCCTCACTATAACGTCACAACTTAGTATTCTTCATGTTTGGTTAATAGTTAGATCATTAACAACACAAGGGGGATAGTGTTATTAACTCTCTAATAAATTGCAATTGGGTTAACAATTACAAATGGTTTTCAAAGTACGTTATCACCAGAAATTTCCTCAAAACTACTTTTTAAAGTAGCCATTCGTTTCTGATAAATTGGAGCCTGTGTAGTTGCAATAACTACCGAATTTAATTTACCTGAGATCTCATTTTTAAATGATTCCAATTCTTCAATCGAAACTGTCTCTTTAATAGATTCAACCAAATTGGTTAGATCCATTACTCCAGCAAATTTTTCTACAATCACCTTCCCAATTTCCATTGCCTGATTTTGGCTAATGTTCTTGTTCATTTGATCTACTCCAATACATTCAAGAGCTTGATTTAATCCGTTAACTGTTTCAAGTTTCTCGGATTTTGTTAATTTTGATAACAGATTGCTTGTATTCATATTCCGCTTCAAGATTATTTTTTAAATGTCATTCTCTTGATTTGATGATTCAAAAGTAGCTCATGTATTGGGTTTATTAAAATCATTTTTTAATACAAACTACGAAGTTCAAACAATATGAAAGCAATCAATAAACCTGTTTTTAAAGCAGTTAACTCATACAACCAGTACAATGCCTAAACAACAAATAGACCCTCTGTTTCAATTAATTAAATCGATTTCGAAATCTGAGAAAAGAAATTTTAAGTTGTATGCGAATAGAATTAGCAGCGATAAGGAGACAAAATTCTTACAACTTTTTGATGTACTTGACCGATTGGACGAATACAATGAATTGATTATTCTAAAAAAAGCCAAAGACATAAAACAATCTCAGCTTCCAAACCTAAAAGCACATTTATACAAACAACTACTTACTAGCTTACGATTAACTCAGATAAATCATGATGTTAGCATAAACATTCGTGAGCAAATCGATCATGCAAAAGTTCTTTACAACAAAGGATTGTATCAGCAAAGCCTACGAATATTAGACAAAACAAAAGTATTGGCTAGAAAGAACAAGAAGAACATACTTGTTTTTGAGATCATCCAATTCGAAAAATTGATTGAATCGCAATACATTACCAAAAGTATTGAGAACAGAGCCGAAGAGATTACCCGAGAAGCAACTGAAATCAGTAAAACGATGGACGGTGTTGTCTTTTTCTCTAACATGTCGATTCGCCTTTATGGCTTATACCTTAAAGTTGGATATGTACGAAATGAGAAAGATTTATTGATGGTTCAAGAATTTTTCAATACCAACTTGCGTTCACACGACATTCAATCCTTAAGTTTCTTTGAGAGGTTGTATTTGTATCAATCTTACGTGTGGTACTATTTAATTGTGCAAGATTTTTTATTGTGCTATAAGTATGCCCAAAAATGGGTCGATTTGTTTTTAACGAATCCAGAAATGATACATATTCATACAGATTTGTACTTAAAAGGATTAAATAACGTATTGGTTGCACTGTTTTACACTAATCACGTAAGTACTTTTAAAAAGAATCTGCGCCTGCTTAGAAAGTTAGAAAAAGAAGATCAGTTCAAGCACAATTCGAACTTAAATATTCTTTTACACATGTTCCTTTACATGCATCGGATCAACCGACATTTTATGGACGGAACTTTTGACAAAGGGATTCATTTAATTCCAAAAATTGAGAATTTCTTAGAGGAAAATAAATTTGGGATGGACAACCATCGCGCATTGGTTTTCTATTATAAAATAGCTTGTTTGTATTTTGGCAATGGTCAATACAAAGAGGCAATAAAGTATTTAAATCGTATTTCGGATGTAAGAGATACAAATTTGCGTGGTGATATCCATTGTTTCGGTAGAATCCTAAACTTGATTAGTCACTACGAATTGGAAAATACAGAACTGCTAGAATATCAAATCCGTTCTACCTATCGTTTCCTTGCAAAAATGGACGATTTACAAGAAGTCCAAAAATACATTCTACGTTTCTTAAGAAAATTGAGTTCTATAAGCCCAGATCAATTAACTGATGAATTGAAAAAATCTAGAGTGGAATTACAAAAGTGGGTCAATGATCCTTTTGAAAAAAGAGCGTTTCTATATCTGGATCTCATTTCCTGGTTGGATTCAAAAATACAAAATCGGCCAGTTCAAGAAGTAATTATGGAAAAAATTGAAAAACACAAAAGATAAAGGGATCATACGATCCCTTTTCTTTTTATCTTTTATAAGCAGATAAATCCATCTTAAAATAATCTTTTGGATTTACATGTTTGCCATCTTTTTTCAACTCAAAATGCAAATGTGGTCCTGTTGATATTCCAGAAGAACCAACTTGACCAATAACATCTCCTTTTGAAATCTTTTGCCCTTCCTTTACGGCATAAGAATCCATTTGGGAGTACAAACTTGACATTCCATTTTGATGATCGACAATTATAAATCGTCCATAACCTTTACCCTTTTCAAAGTTCTCAATTACTTTTCTCACAACACCATCTAAAACAGACACAATAGGTGTTCCTTTTGGTGCAGCAACATCCATTCCCTTATGAAATTTTTTCTTTTTCGTTATGGGATGAATTCTTTCTCCGTAACCTGCTGAAATGAATATTTTATTTCCTTTCTTTATCGGAAAAATGATATCATTTGATGGATAGTAAGCTTCAAAATTACCATCAATGGTAGGCTCTTGC
Source organism: Labilibaculum sp. (assembly GCA_016342745.1). Classification (GTDB taxonomy): domain Bacteria; phylum Bacteroidota; class Bacteroidia; order Bacteroidales; family Marinifilaceae; genus Paralabilibaculum; species Paralabilibaculum antarcticum. The sequence continues at coordinate 12,125 of JAEINT010000018.1, read as the reverse complement.
ATTTCTGTAAAACTAAAACTTAGCAAGCTAATTAACAGAACCGGTATTGCCAGTAATAACTTTAAATTTGCTAACTGAGATGTATGTATTTTTTTAATCATTTTTATTCTTTTTAATGTTAACGATGAATTAAAAGAACTGGTTAAAGTAAGCATCATCTGACTTTCTACGCTTTTTAAAAGTGCAGTCTGATAACTTATTTTATCAACTCCTTCTTTTAAACATTCTCTATCGGCTAAATACTCATGCATTTCGATCAGTGATCGTTTTATTAAATAAATGAAAGGATTAAACCACAACAATACTTTTAGCAACTCTATAAAAATTAAATCAAGAGAATGTACTTGTCGTGCATGTATTGATTCGTGCAAAAGAACATGATTTTGTTCCGATTGAGTAATGTTTTTGGGATTTAAAAAGATGTATCCGAAGAAAGAATACGGCGAAGAATTTTCGTTTACAGATACAACTTTAAACCCATTCCTGATTTTTATTTCATTGGCTTGTATTAAATTAACAAGATGAACTACATGTTTTGCAATTCGAAGTAAAGCAAATGAAAACCCCAAGAAGTAAATACCAATCAATAGTGATAAGAAAGAAAAGGAAGATGAGTGTTCGTCCAAGTCTGTGACTTGCACCAACTCATTGTGAAATGAATTTTCTAGCTCCCATACAAATTGATTTGTAATTGTTATCACTTCCTTATTTAAAGAATAATTCAACAAAGGAATAAACATGGCTATTAATGCTGAAAGCAAAAGATAAATTCGATTTCTGGTCGCAAAGGTATCTTGTGCTAAGAAAAATCGGTACACCAAATAAAATCCGGCCATACAGAAACTACATTCCAATAAATAAATTCCGAATTCAGCCATTTTCCTTCTTATTATGAATTTGTTCCTCAATAAGTGATTTCATTTCCTCTAAATCTGAAAGAGATAAATCTTGTTCGCGAGCAAAAAAGGATGTGAATCCCCCAACCGAATCGTTGAAAAGACTCTTCATCATTCCCTTCATAAATTCGCGAGTGTAAGCATTTTTTGATATCAATGGATAATACTGATTTACTTTCCCAAACGTATTGTATCCAATAATTCCCTTTTTAACCAAAACCCTAACAACCGTAGAGATTGTTGTATAAGCTGGTCTTGGATGTGGAAATTCCTCGATTATATCCTTTAGGAAAGCTTTTTCAAGCTTCCATAAATATTGCATGATTTGTTCTTCCGCCTTGGTTAATTCTTTCATGGCGCTAATGTATGACTATTTTTGTAGTTATGCAACTATCTTGATAGTCATAAGCGATAAATATAAAATTTGAATACGTGTATTTCAACAGTAAACTGTCTAATAAACAAAGAGATCTATTTGTTTAATCTTAAATAACAAATCATGAGAAACGTACTAATAATATATGTCCTTATTCTTTCAAATGCTTGTGCAAGTTCATATGTATCCTATCAAAGCATAGAAAAACCGAAGGAATATTACCAGAAGATTTTTGTTGTTACACTTTTTAATGATATCCTACTAAAGGAATTTAACGAAGAAACTTACAACAACTATATCCGAGATTATTTAAATAATATTGATGCGATGGATAGAAGAAATCTGATGGAGCATTCTCTTAAAAATACCATTGCAAATTCAAGAACAATACTTACCAACTCAAAAGATCAATTTAAAGTTAATGTAGATGTTGATTACAATGATTTCATGATGACTCTAAATGAATTTGAATCAGAAGCCATTCTTGTAATAAATGAAAAAGCATATTATTATAATGTAAGCGAACGAATAAATTGCAATGGAGATATTAGAACTACAGAAAGTCCTAATGCCGAATTTCACGCTTATTTAATTGATGCAAAGAGTTTGCAGCCTGTTTGGGTAGGGAAAATTCACTCTACGGGAAGCCAATATGATTATACCGGGTCGATGTATAATAGCATGTGTAGAAAACTGAACAAAAAATTAATTAAGGAAAAATTCTTAATGCCTGCTTTAAAACAATAAAAAAAGGCGACACAAGGTCGCCTTTTTAATATATAATAGATATAATTTTCTTACATCATACCTGGCATTCCACCACCCATTGGAGGAGCCATTGGAGGAGTTTCTTCTGGAATATCGATCAAAACACATTCTGTAGTTAAGAACATACCAGCAATCGAAGCAGCATTTTCAAGAGCTACACGAGAAACTTTAGCAGGATCAATTACACCACTTTCAAATAAATTTTGATAAACATCAGAACGAGCATTGTATCCATAATCGCCTTCTCCAGCTCTTACTTTATCAACAACAACTGCACCTTCGCCACCAGCATTAGCAACAATCTGACGCAATGGTTCTTCAATTGCACGTTTTATAATTTCGATACCTGTAGTTTCGTCGTCATTTTCTCCTTTAAGGCCTTCTAAAGCTGCAATAGCACGAATGTATGCAACACCACCACCAGGAACAATTCCTTCTTCTACAGCCGCACGAGTCGCGCTTAGTGCATCATCAACACGATCCTTCTTCTCTTTCATTTCTACTTCAGAAGCAGCACCAACATAAAGTACAGCAACACCACCAGCTAATTTCGCTAATCTTTCCTGTAATTTTTCTTTATCGTAATCAGATGTAGAGTTTTCAATTAATGTTTTAATCTGAGCTACACGAGCAACAATAGTATCTTTATCGCCACCACCATTTACGATTGTTGTATTTTCTTTATCGATGGTAATTTTTTCTGATTGACCAAGCATTTCCAATGTAGCCTGCTCTAATTTCATTCCTTTTTCTTCAGAAATTACAACACCACCAGTTAGAATAGCAATGTCTTCCAACATTTCTTTTCTTCTATCGCCAAAACCCGGAGCCTTAACAGCAGCAACTTTTAACGAACCTCTTAAACGATTCACTACTAACGTAGCCAAAGCTTCACCTTCTACATCTTCTGCAATAATCATCAATGGACGACCTGCCTGAGCTGCTGGTTCAAGAACTGGCATCAATTCTTTCATTGTCGAAATTTTCTTATCGTACAATAAAATGAATGGATTTTCAAGATCAGCTTCCATTTTGTCAGCGTCAGTAATAAAATATGGAGAGATATATCCACGGTCGAATTGCATACCTTCTACCACTTTTACGTGAGTCTCAGTTCCTTTTGCTTCTTCAACAGTAATTACACCTTCTTTTTTTACTTTTTCCATTGCTTCCGCAATCAAAGCACCGATATTCTCATCGTTATTGGCAGAAATTTTAGCAACCTGCTTAATTTTATCAAAGTTATCACCAACTTCTTTAGCTTGTTCCTTAATATTCGCAACAACAGCTTTAACAGCAATGTCAATACCGCGTTTCAAATCCATTGGATTTGCACCAGCAGTTACGTTCTTTAATCCAACATTTACGATTGACTGAGCCAATACAGTAGCAGTAGTTGTACCATCACCAGCATCATCACCAGTTTTAGAAGCCACTTCTTTTACCATTTGCGCACCCATGTTTGCAGCAGGGTCAGCCAATTCGATTTCCTTTGCAACAGATACACCATCTTTAGTAATTTGAGGAGCACCAAATTTACGGTCGATAACTACGTTTCGTCCTTTAGGTCCTAAAGTTACTTTTACTGCATCAGCTAACTCGTCAACACCTTTTTTCAAAAGGTCACGAGCTTCTATATTGAATTTTATTTCTTTAGCCATTTCTAATTAAATTTTTGAAATTTATTTTTTCAGTAACTACACAAAATATAAAACATCTGCTTGAGACATCAATAGGTAATCCTCACCATTAATGTTTAATTCTGTTCCAGAATACTTTCCGTAAAAAACAGTATCTCCTGCTTTCAATTCCATTGGCTCATCTTTTTTAGCTGAACCAACCAATACTACTTTACCCTGCATTGGTTTTTCTTTTGCAGCATCAGGAATAATGATACCACTCGCAGTTTTCTCTTCAGCTGGAATTGATTCTACTAAAATTTTTCCCGCAAGTATTTTACCTTTTAACTCAGCCATTTTTTAAATATTTTAAGTTATTATTTTCTTTTTTAGATCCTTTCCCTTTCATATTCCATGCCAAACAAAAATCGTTGACATATTTTCAGAATTCAGATTATTTTTCGCCTTTAATTAATTTATTTATTAGGAATAAATGATCAATTTCCCCTCTGCGAATCAATAAATGCACTGAAAAACAGAATGATATAGGTACAAAAAAAATGTCAGCATGTTATGACATACTGACATTTAATTATATCAATGATATAAAATATTTTCTTATTTCGCTGTATCCTTTTCTGTAGAAGGAGCTTCTGTTGGGAAAGTAGGTACTTCAGGAGCAGTTTCAGTTCCCTGTAATTGCTGCTCAATTTGTGACTTTTGACCATCTAATTCTCCACGATCAATAGTTGTTACTGTTAAGATACAAAGTACTAATAAACTTCCGGCTAAAACCCAAGTTGCTTTTTCAAGAAAATCTGTTGTTTTCTTAACTCCCATAATTTGGTTTGAAGATGAAAAGTTTGAAGCTAATCCTCCTCCTTTTGAGTTCTGTACTAGTACGATTAACACTAACAAAACTGCTACAATAACGATTAATATTGAAATAAAGGTATACATACTTATTTATTTACTATTTTTTAATTTTTTTAAATCTTCAATCTGACTCGCAAAGTAAACGTTTTTTTCGGGATTTTTCAACACTAATTTGTCATAAACCGCAATTGCCTTATCAAACAGTTTCTGTTTCACATAGATAGCCGCTAAAGTTTCGCTAATAAAACTATCTTTTTCCTCTAAACTGTCCAATGAAATATCTTCTTGTTTATCAACTACTTTAATATTTCTTTCAATTCGAGGATCATTCTGAATAAAATTATCAATAAGATCAATTCCTCTCTTTACTTTTTCATGTCGAGAATTTTGATCATTTTGCTGCTCTTCATCCGAAGTTTCATTAACATCAACCACATCCATCCAATCGGTAAAGGAATGATTTTCTTTTGGCTCTTTCGACTCTATTTCATCCTCATTGGATTTCTGATCCAGAGTATAAAAATTACCTCCATAACCAATATGGTATACTTCTGTTTCTGCAACAAGAATTTCAGAATCACTCTGCTCTTTCTTTTCTGTTGGTTCGGTAAGTTCTAAAATTTCTCCTTTTGCAGCTTCTACATTTTCATCAAGAGTATTTTCCGTATCTGAAACTACAGCTGTTTCATCATCCGAAAAATCGAATAATTCCTCTGATTTATCATCGTCTGAAACAATTTGTTTTACTTCTATTGCTGCTTCAGGTTCACCATCTTTTGCTTCAGCAACAACATCTTGATCTTGTATCTCTATTTCTGCCTTTTTATCCTCCTCTAGAGGAAGATTTTCAGTTTCGGAAGTTTTTGATTGAATTTTGATTTGATCCTGAAGCAACAGAAATAATTGTCTGCGGTCTGGAATAAATAAGGCTGAATTTCTCAATTCCTCCTTAAAACGAATACTCTGGTTATCATGTAAGTTTTTTAACAAGAGAAGATGAGCCGTCTGAAAATAGGGATATTGGTCAATCAGATTTTTTAATTCCCGATGACTATTTCGATCCATATTCCCCGAATTCTTTATCCAATCTTGTAATAAACTTTGATCCATATTCTTACCAGTTTACAACCGCTGCATTATAAATATCATCAATAATTTGTTCTAATATCTCTTCAACCAAAGAATCTTCCACATCACTTAATTGCTGAGTACTGTCAAAATCTGCGAAAGCTGAAAAACTCTTATCGAAATCATTGTCAGGCTCTTTCTCATTTGTGAAACGAACTTTAATCGTAATCGTTAAACGGTTGGTAGCAGAAATATCATTTGCTGTAACATCTAAAGCTCTTGTTTGATAACCTATAATTTCACCATCAAAATTCAAGTGTCCATCTGCATCAACAATCTCATTTAATGTAGTTTGCCCTCTAAATTTCTCTTTTAAATCCTCGGTAAACTTATTGCTCAAATTCGGATTCACCAAGGGTGCCCTATTTGGAAAAAATTGCACTGAAAATGACTCTACCTCAGGAGATAAAGAACCTCCACTAAAATTGTAACCAACTTTAGTAAGTCCACAAGCACTCACGAAAATGCTAATAATTAAGCTTAAAAAAACGGTTTTTATCTTGTTCATATAATGAAAAATAAAAATAACAATAATTTGTAAATATTTAGTTGATATCGTACTCTTTGATTTTACGATACAAAGTACGTTCTGAGATTCCTAAATCCAAAGCAGCATATTTTCTTTTTCCATTATGCTTATCCAAGGCTTTTTTAATCAATTCAACCTCTTTATCTTCCAATGATAAAGATTCCTCAACAAAAACCTCTGTATCCTGAATTACTGAATCATTTGGTGTAGGAATATTAGTTGCAGGCTGACTTTGTCCTTGATGCGGCAATATGTCAAACTCCTGATCTTCATACAGTTTACGAATCAGTACTGCATTATCTTTTTGCAAGCTAGATGAATCACCACTTGATTGCATTAAATCAAATACTAATTTTTTCAAATCGCCCATATCCTTTTTCATATCGAAAAGCACCTTGTACAAAATTTCTCTTTCCGAAGAAAATGTTTTATCCTTACTAGAGCTATCGGTATAAAGAGCTGGTAACATTTGTTCATCATTCCGAGGCAAATACGGCTGTAAATTTTCAGCTCCAATTTGTCTTTCTTTTTCGATAATGGAAATTTGCTCTGTTACATTTTTCAACTGACGAATATTTCCTGGCCATCGATAAGATTTTAACAATTGCTGAGCAGCTTCATCCAATCGTAAAGGTGGCATTCTATATTTTTCCGCAAAATCTTGTGCAAATTTTCTAAACAACAAATGAATATCCTCTTGCCTCTCTCTCAATGGTGGCATCGAAATGGGTACCGTATTTAAACGATAAAATAAATCTTCTCTAAACTTTCCTTCTTTTACTGATTTAGGAATATTAACGTTGGTAGCCGCGACTACTCTAACGTCCGTTTTGATAACTTTAGAAGATCCTACTTTTATAAATTCACCTGTTTCCAATACACGTAGCAATCGCACCTGAGTTGATAAAGGAAGTTCACCAATCTCATCTAAAAAGATGGTTCCTTTATTAGCCGCTTCAAAATATCCTTTACGATCAGACAAAGCACCTGTAAAGGCTCCTTTTTCATGACCAAACAATTCTGAGTCTATCGTTCCTTCTGGAATTGCACCACAATTAACAGCAATATAAGGTGCATGTTTTCTTGCACTATATTGGTGTATAATTTGCGGAAATACTTCTTTCCCGGTACCACTTTCTCCTGTAATTAGAACTGACAAATCGGTAGGAGCAACCTGAACAGCTATGTCAATTGATCTATTTAAAGAATAAGTTGTCCCAATAATAGCGAAACGCTGTTTTATTTTTTGTACATCCATCAAAAACCTGATTTTGATTATTACGAGAGTAAAAAACATGAAATTTTTTCATGCTACCTGACAAAATTACTACTTTTTCAATTTAGTAAGCAATTCTACTTCATTATTATCATTAAAGATTGTTAATTTCCCGTATCTTTTTTCAGTCCCTCACGTAATAAAATAGGTAATTTCATTTCTTATAAACTTTCTCGCTCATGGCAATTAACCTGAAGAATCTTAAAGAATCCAATGAATTTTTAAACATTCTATTTGATAATATTACTTCTGCTTTATTTATTTTAGATACAAATGCTCGAGTAGAAAGTATAAATGAATCTTTCTCAATTTTATTCCAAAAACGAGAAGAAAAAATTCTTGGAGATTTATGCGGTAATGCTTTGGGCTGCAAATTCGCAATTGAAGAAAAGGCCTTATGCGGGGAAACGTCTCATTGTAAAAATTGTAAACTACGAAACGATATATTAGCGAATATGTCGCAAAAAGTACCTACCAATAATCGTAAGCTAACTAGAGATTTTTATGCTGACGAAACAACAAAAGACACCAAACATTTTCTTTACTCAACAAGACACATTCAATATAACGAGAAGGAATATATACTTGTAATTGTTGATGATCATACAGAATTGGAAAAACAAAAAGCAAAACTCGAAGAACAAAATGATTCTCTTAAAAGTTTAAACGAGCAAAAATCTAAATTTTTAGGAATTGCAGCTCACGATTTAAGAAATCCAATTGGTGCTATCAATTCTTTTTCTGAGTTATTAATTGATTCCTTTGATGAGTTTTCAAAAGAAGATAAAACTGAATTTTTAAATCTAATTAAAGACAGTAGCCAATTCTCACTGCAATTACTCAATGAATTACTTGATATTTCTAAAATTGAATTGGGAAAACTTGAACTTAATAAAGAAAAGATTAACATTGAAAATATCGTAATCAATACAATTAAAATCAATAAAATTTTTGCGAAAAAGAAGAAAATCCAAATTGACTTTAATTCTAAAATAAAGAATCCTTCTATAAAAATTGATAAAAGTAAAATAGAACAAGTATTGCATAACTTACTCAGTAATGCAATAAAATACTCAAATCCTGAAACAAGGGTATCCGTGAGTATAATCGAAACAAATGCTTTTTTACAAATTTCAGTAACCGATCAGGGAGTTGGTATTCCAGAAGAAGAAGTTAAAAATTTGTTTACTGAATTTGGAACCACAAGTGCGAAAACTACAGCCAACGAAAGTAGTACAGGATTGGGCTTAGCCATTGCGAAAAATATAGTTGTAGGCCATGGTGGGGAAATAATGGCAAATAGTAAATTAGGTGAAGGTTCTGAATTTTTGTTTACTTTGCCACTTAATTAATTACTGCAAAATAAATCACGAATGAAATTCTTAGGAATTATTCCCGCAAGGTTTGCCTCTACGCGTTTCCCAGGCAAACCTCTTGCCGATATTAACGGCAAACCAATGATCCAGAAAGTTTACGAACAAGCTTCCAAAGCACTCGAGCAAGTTTGGGTGGCTACCGATGACTCTCGAATTGAGGAGTGTGTTAAAAGCTTCGGAGGAAAAGTAATCATGACTTCGCCTGATCACCAAAGTGGAACGGATCGAATCGCAGAAGCTGCATTAAAAATCACAGAAAAGCTAGATTCACAATTTGATGTGGTAATTAACATTCAAGGAGATGAGCCATTTATTCAACCAGAACAAATCAGCTCCTTAAAAAACTGTTTTTCTTGCCCTTCGACAGAAATCGCAACCCTTATTAAAAAAATATCCAATTCTGATGAAATTTCGGATGCGAACAAAGTTAAGGTTGTAATCAGTAAAAATAAACGAGCTTTATATTTTAGTCGATCTACAATCCCATTTGTACGAGGAGAAAATAAGGAGAATTGGATTGAGAAAAATACTTTTTACAAACATATTGGTATGTACGCCTATCGTTACAAAGCCCTTATGGAAGTAACAAAACTAGAACAAAGCCCTCTAGAATTATCTGAATCTTTAGAACAATTACGATGGCTTGAAAATGGCTATTGGATTCAAACGGAAATTACAGAACACGAATCAATTGGTATTGATACACCAGAAGATTTAGAAAGAGTTAAAGAAATGGGGCTATTGTAGTCCCTTTTTTTATCATTTAACTTTTCTTTAAGGATTATTAGGGCAGCTTTAACCCGATAAATTGCTTGTGCTTTGTAAATTTGAATTGTATCTTCAAATAGCAATTCATTAATTTACAATGAGCAAAAAACTAATAAGCACATTAATTATTTTAATGTCCATTTCTCTTTTAGGGATAATTGGTGTTCAAATCCTATGGATAAAAAATGCAATCCATATTCAAGAAAAAACTTTTGATTCCAATATCAATAAGGCATTACATCAGGTTGTACAAAATCTTGAGAAAAAAGAAAACGTTTTTCTTATAGGAAAAGGTCTTCATTCTGTTAGTAACACACATCCATCTAATATTGAAATTCATGCAATTCGAGATTTCATTGATGAGAAAGAGCATGGAAGCAAACATCATATCAAAATTAAAACCACACAAAAACTAGAAAATAAGAATGCAGGTGATACTCAAATAATCGTTTCTGCAAATAGCAGCTCAAATAAATCGATTAACTTCTGGCACTCCAATAATCAATCTGACTCTCTAATGGATATTGATATTCATGTAACAAGCATGGATACAATAATTAGAATAGAAAATAAAGAAAGGCAAATCGAAAATATTGTCGAAAAAGTAGTCTATGAGTTTAAATCAAAAGATATTACAATTATAGATCGTGTTAGCCAGGAAGATTTACCTACTGAAATTGAAACAAGTTTAATAAATTTTGATATTTCTTCTCCATTTAATTATGCAATAATAGACGGAGACTCAAAACAAATCCTTGTTTCATCGGACTCTACACTTAATAAAACCTTACTTAATTCTCCTCACAGCATAACTCTTTTCCCAAATGATATTTTCCTATCTAATAGTCAGTTATCCTTAAATTTCCCTGATCGTTTTACACTCATTTATGAATCTATATTCTCCTTACTAATTCTATCTGCAATATTCACCTTATTCATAATTTTCACTTTTATAAATGCTATTTCCTTCATTCTAAAACAAAAACGAATCAGTGATATAAAATCCGATTTCATTAATAACATTACGCACGAATTTAAAACACCTATCGCCACTATAGCTCTAGCATCAGATTCAATAAATAATGCTAAAGTTATCGGTCAACCAGATAAAATTCGATATTTTACATCTATCATTAAGGACGAAAATTTCCGAATGAATAAACAAGTCGAAAATATTCTTCAATTATCCCTATTCGGAAAACACGAACTAAATATCAATCCTCAGACCAACCATCTTAATGAAATCCTTCAAAAAGCAGCCGAGCATATTCAACTCCAAATCGATGAAAAAGGAGGATCACTCATTATCAAATTAGAGGCTGTTAATGATATATGCGATGTTGATGAAGTTCATTTTTTAAATGCAATATTTAATTTGCTTGACAATTCAATAAAATACTCTCTTGCGAAACCACAAATTGAAATAGGAACAAGAGGAATTGATAATAAAATACAAATTTGGATTAAGGATTCAGGAATTGGTATGAGTACTGACACCAGAAAAAAAGCGTTCAAAAAATTCTTTCGGGCCGAAACAGGTAATATCCACAATGTAAAAGGTTTTGGCTTAGGACTTAGTTACGTAAAACTAATTGTAGATAAACACAATGGAAATATCGAAGTTACAAGCAAACAAAACGAAGGAACCATGGTTACCATTACACTACCATTAAAAGTATAATATGAAAGAAGATCTTAAAATATTACTCGTAGAAGATGAGCCTAATTTCGGAGCCGTTCTAAAAAACTATCTTGAAATTTCTGATTTTAATGTTGACTTATGCAAAAATGGAAAAGATGGTTTATCCTCCTTTCTAACTTCAAAATACAAGCTTTGCATTTTAGATGTTATGATGCCAGAAATGGATGGTTTTAACCTCGCTAAAAAAATTAAAGCAATCAACCCTAACATTCCTATTATCTTTCTTACTGCAAAAACATTGAAAGAAGATATTATTCAAGGTTATCAATTAGGAGCTGATGATTACATTACCAAACCTTTTGATTCTGAACTATTAATTTATAAGATTAAAGCAATTCTCTCCCGCAACAATAATGTTGCTAAGGAACCAATAGATGAAAAATATACAATTGGTAAATTCACTTTTGATCCACTATTACGAACTCTACGAGATGAGATTCAAGAACAAAAATTATCACCTAAAGAATCAGAATTACTTTGCTTATTAAGTCAAAAGCTAAATCATATATTACCAAGAGAAAAAGCCTTACAAGAGATTTGGGGCGATGATAACTTCTATACTACACGAAGTATGGATGTGTACATTACTAAGCTCAGAAAATATTTAAAGTCTGATCCCAGCATTATAATAGAGAACATTCATGGTAGTGGTTTTCGTCTGCTACAGATCAATACTCCGTTCGACTCTCCAAAGTAAATAATTCCTTTAAAAATAGTTCGGTGCACATTCCAACACCAGAGTTTACAGCAAAAAAAAAGAGTCTTACTCCATTTGGAATAAGACTCTTTAAAAGTTGGCGTCGACCTACTC
>JAEINT010000017.1 GCA_016342745.1 Labilibaculum sp. | reverse complement strand
GTGACCGAAGTTCTCCTTCGTATTAGGCAAGTTACGCTTTTTGTAGAATAATTTGGAATTTACAACAGTACCTTTTTGTGTATCTAAAAGTTTGAAAAAAAACGGTTCGTGTGGAATATTTACAATTCACTACACTGATTCTACAGTTCGGTTCATTTCATTTTTTATTCCAATTGATATTTCAGAATATTGTATCGTAGGAAACTATATAATGAAGAACAGAACAAACACTAAGGATATGAAAAAACTACTACTATTTATTACACTGATTTTTGCCGTATTGCTAAATGCGACTTTTTCTAGTTTGGCGGCAGAGCCAGATAAGGAAGTATCCATCACCAGAAATTCTAACTGGAATTTCGAAAAACTGAAAATATCTACCAATGGCGATTTGACTTTTAACGATAATTATACAGATGTTATTTCTTTATCGGAAGATGCTTATTTGAAAATTAGTATGGTTAGTTTCGGTATGAAACGAAAGCTATACATTTTTTCTGATGAAGGTCGTGTGGTATATCGTTATTTCGAAGGTAGTAAAGAAATTAACTTTGAGCCAAAGGGTAGAGAATGGATGAAAGAGATATTACCTGATGTAATTCGAAATTCAGGACTCGATTTAGAAAATCGGGTGAATAAGATTTATCAGAAAAAGGGTGTTACAGGATTCTTATCTGAGCTTGAGGAGACCGATAGTGATTATTACAGATCGAAAATGGTTAGTTACTTGCTGAAGAACAATGAGCTTAAGAAACCTGAACTGCAATCCTTATTGAGAGAGTTTCCTTATCGTATCAATTCGGATTACGAATTGTCTCAAATCTATAAAAAATACAATTCAGCCTTTTTAGTTGATATGGAGCTTTCTACGGAGTTTTTCAACAGCTTAGAGGAATTGTCGTCAGATTATGAACTTTCTCAGGTTCTAAAATCAGTTTACAAGCTGAATGATTTAGATAATGGGAAGTTTAGCTTGTTTATTGGTGCATTTGACGAAATTTCATCGGATTACGAAAAATCGAACTTGATGAAATTGGCTTTAAATGATGACCGATTAACAAGTGAGCAATTGACTGAACTTCTGGAGCAGGTTGAGGATTTGTCTTCGGATTATGAGAAATCACAAATTATTAAGTCTTTATTGCGAGGACATGGACTTTCAACTAAGAATATTAACGATATAATAAGGTTATCACATTCAATTTCTTCGGATTATGAAATAACACAAATCGTTAATTCTATAATTGAAAGTGGTATGTTGAACAAAGCAAATCTTGATTTATTTAATGAGTTGGTTGAAGAAATTTCGTCGGATTATTCGTACACTGGAATTTTAAAAGACTTAATTGAATATGAAAAATTAGGAACTGAACGTTTCGATTTTTTACTGGAAGCATCAGAGAATATCTCATCGAACTATGAGCTGAGTCGTTTTTATCATGAATTGCTATATCGACAAGAATTGTCTATTGATCAGCAGTTAAGCTTGATTGAAAAAGCTCGAAATATTTCTTCTAACTATGAATTGGCAAAATTTTTAATGGAGGCAAGCCAAAAAATGGATTTGGATAATGACAAGATTTATGAAGCTTTGGTGAACGCAACTCAAGACATTAGTTCTGAATACGAATATGGGAAAGTGATGAAAGTTATTTATACCCATCGCAAAGATCGATAATTGAAAGGTATTGTAAGCTTATAATAAACAGTTAGAGAATTGCGTTTGTCAAGTGAATAAACGATTAGAACGAAATTGAGACTTTTCAAAGTGCAATTCAATACTGTTTGCCTTATCTTTAATACAAATTAAAATTAGCTGAATCAAAATCCACAACACACCAATGAATAAATACCTGCGATTTTTAATTATTAGTCCTATTCTTGGAGTACTTTGCTATGTATTGGCATTTTATGGCCACCTTAGTGAATTACCAGGAGCAGAGTACAAGTTTACGGGCTATTTGCCTAGTGCTGTATTTGGTTTGTGGGCAGGTTTTGCAGCATTAGGAGTCGGACAATACTTAAATAGGTTCTTTAATTGGCGTCATAAGCATGCACTAAGGTTCTTTGTGCAATGTGTTTTGTTATATGCTGTAGCATTGGTATTGTTAGCAATTTACTCAGAAATGTTTCTGATTTCGCTTCGTAGCGAGTTAACTTATTCTCAGTTTTGGTTGATGTATAAAGATGAGTTCTTTAAATCAATCTTGATATTGTTTATTTTGGTCTTTATTTATTCTCTTCTCGATTTTGTAGTTTATTCTTACAATCAAATGAAGGAGGAGGAAGTTCGCTCTGCCGAAGTGATGAACAATCAGCTGAATTTACAATTTGAAGCTCTTAAGTCGCAATTGGATCCACATTTTTTATTCAATTCCTTAAACACCATTTCCTCTTTACTATATAAGGATACCGAGAAAGCGGAACGTTTTATTCGAATGTTTGCCGAAAGTTATCGCTTTATTTTTAGACAGAACGATCAGGCCTTAATTCCATTGAAAAAGGAGTTGGATTTTGTACAAGCTTATAATTATTTACTTGAAGTGCGTTTTCAGGAATCTTATGAGCTGAAAATCAATTTGCCAGATTCAATTTTAAAGAGTTATGTGCCTCCTTTAAGCGTTCAGATGTTGGTGGAAAATGCCATTAAACACAATTTGATATCACCTACTTCGCCTTTGGCAGTAGAGATCGATTTTGAGAAAAATTATTTGTGTGTGAGAAACAATATCAATCCTTTAAGAGTGCAGCCTGAGTCGTTTCAAATAGGTATTGAGAACATTAAAAAGCGCTATTCTTACTTTACGGATGAGAGCATTTTATTGGATAAAAATGAACAATTTAAGGTTAGTTTACCCTTAATTTCAGAATTACAATAGTTATAGAGAATCAATTATGAAGACCAACTATTTAAATCACATTTTGTACAGAATATTTGCTCCACCCGTGGTTGCTGTGTTTGTATATTTATTGATTCTATTGATTTTTGATCGTTTATCTGAAATCAGTAACAATTTCAGTCCCGAAGAATTGCTATTTCTTGCAGTTGTGACTTTCGCTTTATTCGAAGCATATCGTTTTTGGATTAAAAAGGCAGAAAAGATTGCTTATTTTAATGATCGCCCTTATTTGAAATCTATGATTTTATTTGCTGGCGGCTTTGCAATTACCATGCTTGTTGTCATTGGCTTGTTCTCCGTTTATTTTATCTATTTAGTGGGAATGAGTGAGTTTCGAGCAGAATTAATCTCATTTCTGATTGTTTTTACATTGGTAGGGATTTTATACCATCTGTTTTATTTAAGTATTCGTTTTTTGGATCGTCAAAAGACTCTTTTGTTGAAGAAAGAGGAGATTAACAGAAAGAACATTGAGTTTGAATTAGAGGTATTCAAGAATAAAATCAATCCTGATTTCTTATTTCAATCATTGGAAAGTGTGATTAGTTTGATCCGTAAAAAAGAGGTGGATCATGCAGAGAAATTTATCGATCATTTGGCTTTGTTCTACAGACGAATATTAGGGAATCGTTATTCGGAGATTATTTCATTGGAGGAAGAAGTTCACAAGATCAATCAATATCTGGAGATAAGAAACTTTAAATACGATCAGAATTTCAAAGTAAATTGGAATGTTGAATCTTCGCAACAAGAGGTTAATGTGGTTCCCAATACGCTATTGCAGACCTTACAAATGATTGAATATCATCAAATGGTTGACAGCAATATCGCACTAAATGTAGAAATAAAAGAAGAAGATAATTATCTTGTATTTCAGTACCTTTCATCTGAAAGATTAACACCAGTGCCGAAATTAAAATTGTATATGGAAACCTTGCAAAAGGCGATTGGTTTTTATTCTAATTTGAAAGTTGAATGGACAAAAAATGAGGGTTTTAGCCTGATTAAAATTCCAATCGTATGTTTGGAAGACTAATAAATACAACAAAACAATAACCTATTCCCCTAAGATATGAATGTAGTAATTATAGAAGATGAAGCATTAGCAGCTGATAAACTAGAGCGTTTGTTGTTTAAATATGATCCGAAGATTAAGGTTGTGGATCGATTTGATTCTGTAACTGATTCTTCTATTTGGCTGGGAAATCCTAGCAATCAGGTCGACTTAATATTTCTTGACATTCATTTAGTAGATGGTTTAAGCTTTGAGATCTTTAATCGAGTGCAAGTACAAACTCCAATCATATTTACCACGGCTTATAACGAATATGCCTTAAATGCTTTTAAGCTGAACAGCATCGATTATTTGCTTAAGCCAGTTACTTTCGATCACTTGTATTCCAGTCTTAAAAAGTTGGAAAATCTAAAGGAATCTTTGTCAGAATCTGTGAAGATGAGAGATTTTGAAGATTTGACAAATGCTTTGGCTACGATTCAGAAAAATTACAAATCTCGCTTCATGGTTAAAATAGGTGAGAAATTGAGATCTTTCAAAGCCGAGGATATTTCTATTTTTTATGCTGATGGTAGAGATGTTTTTATTCTACTGAAGGAAGGAAATCAGTATATTATCGATTATAAAATGGAAGAACTACAAGATTTATTAAATCCAGAACAGTTCTACCGAATAAGTCGTTCTTTTATTGTGAATATCAATGCGATTAGTGATGTGCTTTTGCATTCAAATTCTAGATTAAAAGTTGTTTTATCACAAATATTTGAACGCGAATTAATTGTAAGTAGAGAGAAAGTGAGTAGTTTTAAAGATTGGTTTAATGGTGCTGGTTAATCTTACAATTGCCTAATTATTAATTTGTTTCTCTGATGAAATAGATAGCCAAAACTAAATCCCCACAGTAAATGGCTTAAGATATAGTATCCAACACCAAATACATTTTCGTCGAGTAATGCACAGGTTAAAATAAGTAAAGCACTTATAGCTAATCCTCCGATGGTTCCCTTAAGTCCATTTATATTCGTTATTCCGAGTCCAAAAAGGAGGGCCGTGGCAAACAATACTATATACAAACATGTCCAATCCACCATTAATACATCATCTCTAATAATTGTCCATGGAATAGCGAGCTCTTCCGAGAGCATTTGCAAATTCACCAATCCATAAAGAATGATTGTTAATAGACCGCTTGCCAAAGCTCCTCCAGTTAGTAGGCGAACCCAATTTCTTTTTCTTTTGTACATCGAATTCTATTTAAAAAGATGAAAAACGATATGCTTTGGCGTTTCCTTTGATGATAACACCAAGTACTCTTTCTTTAGGGTTTAATCTATTATCTTCAAAATTGATCGGGAAGTTAATAGTCTTGTTTGTTGGGTAATTGCCGTATGGATTTCTACCATAATCCCTACTATAGCCTGTTTTTGTCGACAATAGAGAGAAATTACCTGCAACTAATTTCCAGGTAGATAGACTTGTTTCCAGTACTAAAAGATTATCAGCATTATTGCCAGATAATGTCCCTTGAACACTTTTTTGTAGCATTTGACTCCAATTGGAATTGGTGTTTCTATCGTAAGGAACCACATTGCTGTTATAGAGGAATCCGGAAACCCCAAAAGTTGTTATTTGTCCATTGATATTTCGATCCCAAACTGTCGCCGTTCCAGTTAAGGGACAATAAACGACTGAAAAATAAACATCATCAATTTTATCATTTACGATTTCGTGCCAATTTAATATTCCATGAGGATATGCCTTACTGGTGTTGTTAATGCGAACACCTACCATTAATTCATCTTCCGGTCTTTTTTCGCCTTTGGATGTAACAAATTTTGGGTCGTCTATTGCTGGTATTCCATCTCGAGAAGCTCCTCTGAAAACTTTATCCTTTGGAATTAACCAGTCATCGCTTCCAGCAACAGATTTGCCCAAATTAGGTCTAGTTTTGGCATCTCCATAAATTTCTAAGCTAGGGTAAAAAGTTCCCCAAGAAAACCAATAGCCCATAAAAGCATTCATTGGAGTTAATTTTTCGCCCACATTGGGTCCATTCGATATTTTACCAAAAATATCATATTGATTACCAAGATTGTCTTGCATTACAATAGGTAATCTGTTTTGTAATGCTTCAAAAGTTAGATTATTACCATTTAAGGACGTGTTAAATGCAAGCATGAATTTTAATGATTTACTTCCTACCACAATGTATTTTGAGCCTGCAAAAGTGTCATTTATTAGGTTGATAACATCTTTTGATTGAACGGGAGGTGAAGTTTGAATTGTATCTGTTGGAGGAGGAGTGTCCGTTATAATTTCATCCTCGCTTATGCTAGTGCAAGAAATGGCGAAAAGGAATAGTAGTAAGATCAGATTGCTATGTATTGTTTTCATATTCTTGGATTTATTTTAAATATTTTGTCTTTATAAAATTGATCGTATAATTCAAACCAATGTTTCCTTTGAATGATGTGATGAGTTGAGTGCCAATAACATCAGCATGAATTGGAATTTCAAGATTTGAATGAACTTGTAAAGAAGGTGATAGTTGAATGTTTATGGCTGGTACCAAATACATCCAGGAACCGCCTGTGTTTGGGAACTTACTTCCATTGTTTTCATCCTTTTGAGTATGTCGATAGCGATACTGCAAACTTGGTTTGATAACATGTTTTCCTAAGTTAAAGCTGTCACTTGCACCAATGTTTATTGCTAGTTCGTTGCCAAAACGATACTTTTGTTGACCATCGTACCTGCCAACTTCGAAGCTATACCGATAACTAACTAATGAAATAAGGCTAAGACTTGGTCTTGAAAAACCCGATCTGACATAGGATACAGCACCAATTCCATCCCAAGATCCTGTTCCGGGTTGCAGATCAGGTGGCAATAGAATATCAAATTCATTTCCGCGTTTAGACGTACTGCCTGTTGGTAGTTTAGGGCCAGCCGCTATGATTAATTGATTATTGTGGCTTTGAATAAGCGAGTATTGACCTAATAGAACAAAATCACCAATTCCATTTGCTGATTGATTGTTAGAACCAACTACCGATCGAACAGTTTGTTTTTGCCAAACATAGGGAAGGATAGCTGTTAATGAAAAACGATCGCTAAGTGCATAACTGAGACGTAATATGGTGCTTTGTGTAATTCTTTCACGCTCATTGTCATTCAGTTTAGTGCTGCCCGCATATAAATTATCAATTTTATTATAATCGTAAGATAGATCGACAACTAATTGATTGGCCTTATAATGTGCAATTCCCAAATTACTAGATAAAGGAGCTCCACCAGTACAGCATGCCTGTGAATAAAGAACATTAGGACAGCCTAAAATTAATAAGATTAGCAATAGAATATTTTCTCTTTTTGTTTTCATGCAACAGCTGTATTAATGATTACTTGCAAAATACAGATTGGCGTGAAGAAAAAATGTCGGCATATGGACAGTAGCTATTTTTTATGCTAGATAAATTGTAGTTGAAAGTTTTTAATTATGAATATTTAGATTAATTTTAAATAAGAAAGTTATTATTCACTAAAATGAAAAGATTACCATGAAAAAATTACAATCGAAAATAGGAGTAGGCATACTAATGTTATTTATGCTTTTGATTGGAACTACAAATAAAACTTACGCTCATTGTGAAATACCGTGTGGTATTTATGCTGATTCGGTACGAGTTGTATTGCTGTCGGAACACATAACGACAATCGAAAAGAGCATGAAGAAAATTACAGAATTATCGGCTGCAGATCAGGTAGATTATAATCAATTGGTGCGTTGGGTTACAAATAAGGAAGATCATGCTAAGAAGATTCAGGAAATTGCAACGCAGTATTTCATGTTTCAGAGAGTAAAAGTTTCAGATGATCCAGAAGTGGTGAAGAAGAACACAAAATTACTAGCTGTTTTGCATGAGATTTGTGTTTATGCTATGAAAACAAAACAAACAACAGACTTGCAATACATTAAAAAATTGAATGATGCAGTTCATAATTTTTCACATTTGTATTTTGGAAAGAAAGGACATCACCATCATCATTAATAGATAATTAAATAAAAATCCCTTTCTTGTTAAGATTGGGATTTTTATTTTAAACTTAGATGTCAATTTGGATTTAATGCATTATCAAAATTAAAGAAGGAATGAGTGAATCAATTTGGTGTTTCGAGGATGTAAACCTTTATCAGGTTCTTTGTCCTCATAAGCTAAAAGAATACGGAAAGGATCATTTTGAGGGTTTTAAGAAAGGTGATTTTATTTATTTCCCAGAGGACGCTTCTCAATCGATCTTTATGGTTAGTAAGGGTAAGGTGAAAATTGTAACCTATAACGGAGATGGAGAAGAGGTTGTAAAAGCAATTTTGGGTAAGGGAGAGATTTTTGGAGAAAAGGCCTTGTTAGGTGAAGACAAACGTAGCGATTATGCGATGGCTTGTATGGAACCAACGGTTTTGTGTCCTATGAAGTTGCCAGATATGTATCAGTTAATGCGTAATAATGAGAAGTTTGGCTTTTCTATTTACAAGTTAATAGGCCTTAGAATCAGGAAAATGGAAAGAAGGCTAGAGGGCTTGCTTTTTAAGGATGTAAAAACACGTTTATGCGAGTTTATTAAAGAAATGAGCGAAGAGAGTGGAAATGTTATTGGTTCTGAAATAATCGTTCCACATTTTTTCACCCAAAAAGATTTTGCAGATTTGATTGGTACCAAAAGAGAAACCGTTACTCGCTTGTTTAACGAATTAAAAGAAGAGGGTATTATTGATTATTCCAGAAAAGAAATTAGAATCTTGACAAAAGAAAAATTGTAATTTTTTTTGACTTTTTTCGCAAATGTGATCTGGCTTACATTTTATGATTATTTACAAAAGTACTTTTGATTGTATAAGTAATTAATCAATAAAAATGTAGCGATATGAAAAAGATAGTTAGCCTAGTTGCAGCAAGTACATTATTCTTCACAGCATGTGATTTAGATGATGATAAAGATTTTGACCCAATTCCAACGGGTGAATTTACAGTTCGTGTAGAAAATATTCAGGCCGGTAAGAGTTTCTTTAATTCTGGAACCACAGATGCTGTTGGACCCGGTGGAACATTGAGCTTTAGTTTTAATGCAGGTAAAGGTGCTTACCTTTCCTTAGCTACAATGTTTGTACAATCAAACGATTTATTTTACGGTTTTGAGGATACAGGATTAGCTTTATATGATGCTAACGGAGATCCGGTAACGGGAGATGTTACTTCTGAAATTATGCTTTGGGATGCAGGTACAGAAGTGAATCAAGAACCGGGTGTTGGTACAGATCAGGCACCAAGACAAGCAGGAGCTAATACAGGAGCCACAGAGAATGGAACTGTGAAATTAGTTGCCGATGTAGCGGATGGTTATACATACCCGGCAAATTCGGAAGTGATTCAGGTAGAATTAGCACACGATGGTGGTAGCGAATTTACCGTAACAATAAACAATGTTTCCGATATGTATGCACTTCAATCTCCTATTGCACCAGGAGTATGGGCAGTTCACAATTCAGGAATGCCAATTTTCACAAAAGATCAGGCTGCAGCTAATGGTTTAGAAGGATTAGCGGAAGATGGTGCTAATGCTGATACAGGAATGTTCCTTGCTGATAACAGTGGCTATGTTTCACCATTTGCACCTGGAGTATTTGTCTTGAGTGGAGCTGGTTACCCACTATTCCAAGATGGAATGATTCAAGCTGGTAATGGTCTTGAAAAATTAGCTGAAGACGGTGGCCCTGGCGATTTAGATACTTATGTGGCTAGTTTGCCTACGGTACTTGGACATGGAATTTTTTCAGAACCTGTAGGACAAAGCGGTGGAGCACCAATTTTCCCCGGCGATGCATATGAATTTACTTTTGTAGCTGCTGAAGGAGATTACCTTAATCTGGCTAGCATGTTAATTCAATCAAACGATTTATTTGTTGCTTTTGATGATATGGGGATTGCTCTTTTCAACAATGGTGTAGCGGTAACTGGTGATGTTACTTCTCAATTGAAATTATGGGATGCTGGAACGGAAGTAAATGAATATCCGGGAGCAGGTAACAACCAAGCACCAAGACAAGCTGGTCCTAATACTGGTGATACAGAGGCAGAAAAAGTAATGGAAGTAAACGATGGCTTTACTTACCCTGCAGTAAACGAATTAATTAGGGTGACAATTAGTGCTAACTAAATTGAAGCTTGGGATTCTCACAATTGTGAGAATCCCTTTTTTATTCTTCCGTATTTTCAAGCAAAATGTACGCGCCAAAGTTTTTATTCTGATATGGACTTACCAATGGAAGATAACCTTTCAACCATTTACCATCCTTCATCTTAAAAGGATGTTTCTTTTCCATTTCTTTATGAAATTCATCAAATGTAGATTTTGGCTTAAAAATCATTTTAAATGCGCCACTTGTATTGGGAGCCAAATATTCATCCAAAATAAGCGCTAATGTTCCCATGTTGTATCGTAAGTTGATTTCTACACATGGTTGAATTCTCATTTTACCTGATTTATCTTCAAATAAGAGGCAATCAATACCTAAATATCCGCAATAGTTTGTTGCCAAATCCGAATCTTCCATTGCACTTTTAATACCATCAGATAATTCTTCCATTTGAGCATCTGATAAGTAAGCCTTAAAATGCTCAGGCATTCCACCAAGAATATTTCCTTCGTATTGTCCATTCGAACTAGTCAGGAAAAAACCAGGTCCCATATAGCTTAAATTGCCTTTCCCATCGCAATAATATTGTAAGGAGAAATCGTACTTCTTGTCTAGCAGTGCTTCAACAGTTAGGTAATCTTGTGCCTCTAAGGTTCCATTAATCCATTGCGTAATAGAATCATTTAAGTGCGAATATCTTAGTACTTGCAAGCCACGTCCAGATGAACTTAAAGGAGCTTTTATAACCAACTGTTTCCATTCTTCAATTAAAACTTCAATTTCTTGGATATTGGTACAAACTCTTGCAATTTGCTTGTGATCGATGTAAATGTCATCAGGATGTTTACTCAGGAATCTTTTTAAAACCTCAAGAGCAGTTTTTCTACCATATAAATCTCGATGTTCATCTTTCCAGTAGGCATTTGGTTGCGCCAAGTATTCCGAATTGCAAGATGATTTAAATGGTTTTAAAATGTGATGTATTCTAGGACTCCATCCCCAAGCTTGTAGGCTGTTTTTATCGGTCTTTACAAATTCATCATCCGTAAGAGCATCTTCAAGTACTTTAAACTTTGGTAATTTTATACCTGCAGCAGAAATCTGGTTTAAAAAATCATTATCGGGCATTTGCCTTACCAATAAAACATCATTGCTATCGGTAAAGCATAGGGGCAAAACATCCAAATCCTTTTCAAATTTAGATAAGGTCTTGTTGGGGAAAAAGCTTAATGTGCCATTGGCAATCGCTATTTCACAAGTGGGATTGTAAATGTATATGTTGGGTAATTTTTTTTCTGTCATAATCTTATTCTCGAATCTTGCTCCGACAAAAGTAGCCGAAATCTCTTTATCTTTGAATTTCCAACAAAAAATTAATCATGATTTTTCCCAATAAATTAGTGCACGGTAAATTAATAAGACGATACAAGCGATTTTTAGCTGATGTTGAATTGGATAATGGTGAGGTAGTAATTGCTCATACCTCTAATTCGGGCAGTATGAAATCTTGTTTGGAGGAAGGAGCAGAGGTATATTTAACTTACGTTGATGATCCCAAACGAAAAACAAAGTATACTTGGGAAATGATCAAGATAAATGGTTCTTGGGTCGGGATCAATACGGCAGTACCCAATTTGTTGGTAGCCGAAGCGGTTAAAAATCATCAAATTAAAGAGCTTGCGGGATATTCGTTTGTAAAGCGTGAAGTAAAGTTTGATGACAGTCGTTTTGATGTTTTTGCTTCTAATGATGAGGAGGAATGTTTCATTGAAGTCAAAAATGTGAGCTTAAGAGTTGAAAACTATGCTCGTTTTCCTGATGCAGTTACAATTCGAGGTAGAAAGCACCTAAACACTTTAATGAAAGTTAAGCAAGAGGGAAAAAGAGCTGTTATGGTTTATGTCATTCAACGAGCTGATGTTGATGTTTTTGCACCTGCTGTTGATATCGATCCAGAATATGCTAAAACTTTAAAGGAAGCACACGAAAATGGAGTAGAAGTTTATCCCATACGCGCCATTGTTTCTCCTGAAAAAATAGAATTGGGCGAACTTTTGCCATTTGAATTATCAATGAACAGTTATCAGTAAACAGTAATCATTGAACAGTTATCAGTAAATACAATTACGAATTCGGAATTAAAAATTACGAGAGTTTTGTAATAAAAATAACAATTCTCCCCTCCACAGGGGAGATGTCGACAGACAGAGGGGTGATCTATATAGCAATTCCATTCATTCAGTAATCAGTTTGGGATTTTCAATGAAGTTCGGATTCTAGTGCAATTTTTCTACATTTGCACAAAATATTACAGAAATGAACGAGAAGGCAAGAGAAGAATTGGCAAAGTATCGCCAGTTAAGGAACGAGGTAAGCGAAGTAAGCGAGAAACTTTCAAAATTACACAAAGAGGAAATGGCCTGTAAAAAGGGTTGTTCTGAATGTTGTATGCATTTTTCGGTTTTGCCAGTTGAGTATTTTAGCATTTTAGAAGAGTTAAAAGAAAATCCACCAAAGGAACATCTAGAATTGGATGAGGAAGCAGATGATTGCAACTTCTTGATTAATGATTTGTGTCAAATCTATCAGTCTCGTCCATTTATTTGCAGAACGCATGGCTTGCCACTTTTGTTTATGAGTCAGGAAGGAGAAGATTGGGAATTATCAACTTGTCCGTTAAATTTTACTGATTTTGAAGATTTCCACAGTGAAAATACCTATCCTCAGGATACTTATAACAGCAAGTTGTTCTTAATCAATCAGGAGTTTGTGAAGAATTATGAAGCCGAAAAATTCGGAGATTTTGATATGATCTCGATGAATAGGTTGGCGAAGGATTTGAACGCCTAAATCAGGCAAAGGGCAATCAATTGATTCAAATTGATATGCTAAAATTACAAAAAGTTGAATCTTTCCAGAAAAAGTCGAGCCTTTCCAAGAAATTAGGAGTCTTGCCCATAAATAGAGAGTCTTTCCCGAAAATATTAAACCTTTCCGGGAATGAGAGCTAAAAAACGGGAAAGGTTGCGAAATTTACGGAAAGGTTTAATAATATACAGCAAGATTAAACAAATAAGGGAAAGACATTAAAAAATAGGGAAAGGTTGTGATTTTGGAATTAAATCCATTCCCATTGGTAAAAATAGCATATCAATGGGCTAAAGTACTACCATATTTTCTTTAAAATGTGCCTTTTTCTTTTTAAAGTAGGCTATTTCGTAGCCTTTTAGGCGTTCATTGTTCTTTGCAAATACAAATTTGCCCGCATTCTTAATTTCATCTGCCAAATGCTTAAGGTAGGTGTATGATTTATCGCGTAAGGTTTTTATTTTATCTTTTTCAGGAAAACTAACTCTATATTCCGAACTAGTTTCTCGAACTTCATCTGCTAATTTCTCTATCGTTTTTAGTTGGCTAAAATCGAATGATATGTTCTCAAGTAAATCATGATACTTTGAGCCAATTCTATACAAGCTGGCAAGTGTTGCAGCTAATTGTGCAGCAGTATTCTTCCTACTCAGTTTCTTAATTTCGTGTAATGCATGCTCATTGTTTCGAAAGGCATAATTGTATTTCAATAGTAATTCCTTTCGGATACTAATGGCGCTGCGTTGTACTTTTTCCCAGTTTTTTTGAGTGCTTGGTTTTATCTTTTTAAGCCTCAGCCATTCGGTTTGCAAACTTCGGCAAGCATCAATTCGTTCCTTTAAATCTTTAATATGAGCCGAAGTAATTCCAACTTTTTTTAATTTGTTTACATCATCGCTTGCCCAGGCAGCAAGGTTTTCACTTTCTTGCAGGTAAATGGCAATGGGAATGGTAGGAGCAATGATGTTGTTTAAATCAATGTTTTGGATGTTGGAATGTAATTGAGGTCGGATGTTGAGGAGATTTTTATTCACTATCTATCGATTTGTTAAGTAGTTTAAACTTAACAAAATAATATTACATATTCAAAATACTTATCATCAAGATACTTACAACAGCAAGTTGTTAAGAATTATAAAGCCGAAAAATTCGAAGACTTTGATGTGATCTAGATTAATCGGCTATTACTATTATTTAAAGGAGTGATTTTTATTTATCCCAAACTGCTAATTTTAGCAAGCATTTCAGGATTTAATATTTCAAGCTTTTTATCCTTCTGAAGAATTAAACCATCATCCTTAAAGTTCTTCATTACGCGAATCACACTTTCGGTAGACATATTGGTAAGTTCTGCTAATTCGCTGCGCGAAAATGTGAAATCAAAAATTTCATTTTTGTATACTCTGTCCTTTAAGCACAAAAGAATATCTGCAATACGTCCGTGTAGTTGTTTGTTCGATAAACAAAAGAAGCGGCCGTATATTTGCATAATGTTCTCGTTCATGATATTAAGTGCTCGGAAAGAAAACTTGGCATTAGTTTGCAATAATTGTTGAAAAATATTCATGTCAATCAAATCAACAACCGATTCGGTATAGGTAGCTACAGAGTAGATGAACTTATTGTTTCCCTCATAGATTGATGGCATACCAATAAGACTATTTTCTGGTGCAATTTTTAAAATTAGATTGTTAGCAGGTCCTTCTAGGTAAACTTTGGCTAATCCTTCTCTAATATGCATTATATTAGAGGCAAAGGAACCTTGTTTACACATCGTTTCTCCTTTCTTATAGGTTACTGTAACCTTGTTTTCATTAACTAATTCCCTTTCCTCATCCGTCAACTCATCAAAAAGAGTTAGGTTTTTATTGAAAATTGTACAAGTATTTGTGAATTTACATGTCATAGTTTGTGTTTTTGCTCTTGATAAATGTATCAATTTTATCTTAGAAAGCCTATTATTGTTATGATTCATAGAGGATATGGTGCTGATAATTAGCTAATAATATGTCATGTGAGCGAGTAGTATCATGGTAAAAACTGATCTACATCAGTTTTTATTTGATGCAATCGATTTAAAAATGAATCGAGCCTAATAGAGAATTATATCTTTATTGAAGAATAGGTTAGTAGTTTTATACCGTACCTAATCTGTAAGGCTTATGAAAAAATTACGACTATCATTTTTAATTGCATTTTTGTTTCCCTTGCTATGTATAGCACAAGATGAAATAGAAAGTGTAGAGACCGATTCTTTATCGGTACTAAAGCTAAAAAACTATGTAATGGCTAAGGATAGGGACTTGACTCCTTCAGTTGATCATAGTACATTCCCTCAACTTCAGAAAGATTTTAAGAATGCTCATGAAGTAACAGCAGCATGTATTTCTTGTCATACAGGAAGAGCTGACGAAATAATGAAGACAAATCACTGGATGTGGGAGCGAGTTGAGAAGCTTGATGGACGTGGTGAAGTTGCTGTTGGAAAGAAAAATATATTGAATAATTTCTGTATTGGTGTGTCGGGAAGCGAGAATTCTTGTACTCGTTGTCATATAGGATATGGTTATGCTGATAAATCATTCGATTTTTCAGATAAGCTGAATGTCGATTGTTTGGTTTGTCATGATAATTCTGATACTTATGAGAAAAAACGTGGTGGAGCGGGATATCCTGCTGATCATGTTGATCTGAATTACGTAGCTCAAAGTGTTGGAACTCCATCAAAAGTAAATTGTGGAGTATGTCACTTTTGGGGTGGTGGCGGAAACAATGTAAAGCATGGTGACCTTGAAAAAGCCTTACTTGATTGTGATAGAAACGTTGATGTACACATGGCATCAGAAGGTGAAAATATGAGTTGCATTGAGTGCCATACTACAGAAAAACACAATATGGCAGGTAAATTATATGCGTTATCATCAGAAAATAAAAATAGAGCGACTTGTGTACAATGTCATACGGAAGCTCCTCATGAGAGTGAATTACTAAATGAGCACTTTATTCGAATTGCTTGTCAAACGTGTCATATTCCTACCTATGCTAAGGTTAATGGAACAAAAATGATTTGGGATTGGTCTACAGCAGGACGTTTAGATGAAGATGGAAATGCACAGCATGAAAGTGATGCTGATGGTAATCACAATTACCTATCTATTAAAGGAAATTTTGTTTACGATACAGATGTTGTTCCTGAATATTATTGGTTTAATGGATTGGCAGATCATCAATTGATTACAGATAAAATTGATACAATACCAGTACAGATGAATTCTTTAAGTGGGTCTTATCTTGATAAAGGTAAGCGTCAGAAAACCGATAAGCCTTCTAAAATTTGGCCTGTTAAAGTTCACAGAGGAAAACAAATTTACGATACAGTTTATAATACATTGATTCAGCCTAAACTTCATGCAGAAGTGAAGGGAGATAGTGCTTATTGGAAAGATTTTGATTGGCATGCAGCGTCAAAGGCTGGTATGGAATATCTGGATTTACCGTATAGTGGTGGTTTCGACTTTGTAGAAACCGAAATGTATTGGCCATTAAATCACATGGTATCTCCAAAAGAACAGACCTTGAGCTGTAAAGATTGTCATACACGAGATGATGGACGTTTGGCTCAGCTAAATGACTTTTATTTACCTGGAAGAGATAAAAACGTACCACTTGATATGTTAGGAATTGGTTTAGTTGCTCTAGCACTTATAGGAGCAGTTCTGCATGGCTCGTTACGTATTTTTTTCAGAAGAAAATCAACATCTAATCAATAGGAGGCAAAGCAATGAAGAAAGTATATATATATAAAATATTTGAAAGATTTTGGCATTGGGCGCAAGCTTTGTTAATTCTTGTGTTGATGATAACTGGATTTGAAATTCATAGTTCATTCGATTTAATAGGATATGAAAAAGCAGTAGAGCTGCACAATGTATCTGCATGGATTTTCCTTTGTTTAATCACGTTTGCCATATTTTGGCACTTTACAACTGGGGAATGGAGGCAATATAAGCCTACTACAAAATATCTTAAAGCTCAGTTCGAATATTACGTTGGCGGCATATTTAAAGGTGCTCCGCATCCAACTAAAAAGCTGGTTTATAATAAGTTTAATCCGCTACAGCGGTTGATTTATTTAGGACTAAAGATTTTGGTTATTCCGGTTCAAGTAATCTCTGGTTTTCTATATCTGTATTTCCACTATCCTGTTGAAGGAATGGAATTACAAAGTCTTGAGTTTGTAGCTGTAATTCACGTGTTTGGAGCCTTTCTTTTGTTGGCTTTTATGATTGCTCATGTTTATTTAACAACGACAGGACATAAGCCAACTTCAGCTATTAAAGCAATGATTACGGGTTGGGAAGAATTAAGCGAAGACGAAGCTAAAGATAGAGTAATTAGCGATATCGAAGCTTCAATTAATAAGAGTAGATCGCAATTAAAATCTACCGAAGAAGATTCTGAATTGTTTGATGCAGCTGTAAATCTTGCAGGTGAAAAAGCAGGTGTAAGTTCAATTGTGGATACTCGCTTTAAAGATGCAATTGGTAACAGTGGTGCGGGTTACTTCTGCATTGGTAAAGATGGAAACTATATTGATGTAAATGATACTTGGTTTAAGCTTTACAAGTACGATTCTAAAGATGAAATAGTCGGTAAACACTATCGCTTAAGCAGATCAGAAGAAGACTTTGTAGAGTTGGCTGATCATGTAGAAAAAGTATTAAAGACTGGCCAAACAATAAACCACGGTGAGGTTAGACGAATTTGTAAAGATGGATCTGAAGGTCACCATACCTTAACAATATCTCCAGTGTACGAGAAGAGTAATATTGTTGGTATAGAAGGATTTATAATTGACACAACAGGTCAGTTATTGGCAGAAAGAGAATTGCTTAAAAAGCAAATTCGCATAAATGATGAATTGAATAAACAAGAATCAAAAGAAGATTAAATACTGATGTTATGAAGAAAAGAAACTTAATATATCTGGTAGCTGTAATTTTCGTATCGCAAGTTTTTATGAGCTGTAACAACAGCCAAAATTTTGCAAATGTGGACGAAATGGTAGCTGTTGCAAAACAAAATGTTCCAACCATTAGTGTAGAAGAATTAATGGTGAAAATTGACTCTATGGAGATGTTTAATCTGATTGATGTTCGAGTTAAATCGGAATACAATCATGGTTACATACCGAGCGCAATTAATATTGCCAGAGGTACCTTGGAGTTTAATATTGCTAGTGAAAAGTATTGGGAGAACGAAGGATTGTATTTACCAGCTTCCGACGAGGAATTTATTTTGTATTGCAAAAAAGGTAGTAGAAGCGTTTTAGCTGCTCAATCTTTAATGAGTTTGGGTTATAAGAATGTGAAATATATCGACGGAGGATTTAAGAAATGGGAATTAACCTACCCATTGTTACAAGAAAAGAATTTAGAAGAATTAGGAAGCCATCAAGAGGAAGAAGTAGGTGGTTGTTAAATCTTTTTAGAAATTATTTTCTTGATAATCTAAACACTAAAACTAATTACTTAATTCAAAACTACTGTTATGAAAAAATTATTAAAGTATTTATTGATTTTGACTTTATTACCGGCATTGTTTCTGACTTCGTGTAAGGAAGATGATGATGAAGTTATTGTTGTAGGAGGTGAAAATTTTGCTGAGTTAACAGATTATTTGGTTGCGAATGATATGGATTTACCTGATGTACTGACAGGTTGGATTACCGCAGCTCCGGCACAAGCCGATTTAGCGACTTTCCTTGGCACATACGATGTTATAGATATTCGTGCTGCAGATGCTTTTGCCGCTGGTCATATCGAAGGTGCTGTTAATTCTTCATTAGGAAATATTTTAACAGATGCTGTAGGTACTACAAAACCAATTTTAGTTGCTTGTTATACCGGACAAACAGCTTCTCATGCAGTTGTTGCGCTTCGTTTAAGTGGATATGCTGATGCAAAAGTATTGAAATGGGGAATGAGCGGATGGAATTCTACTTTATCAGGATCATGGGAAAGTAATTCTGGAGCTACTAATGGAGCGAATGCAATCGGAAATGCAAATTGGGTTACTACACCAGTTGCTACAAATCAAACTTTTACCTACCCTTCATTAACAGTTACGGCATCTACAGGTCCGGCTATGTTAGAAGAGAGAGTTCAAGCAATGATTACAGGTGGCTTTAAAGGAATTGCTGCAACGGCTGTTTTAGCTGCTCCAACCGATTATTTTATTAATAATTATTGGGCACAAGCTGATGTAGATCATTACGGACACATTGCAGGTGCATATAGAATTCAGCCATTAAGTATTGAAAATGGTGAAATTGCTAATCTTGATTCAGATGCAACAATTGTAACATATTGCTGGACAGGACAAACTTCATCTATGATTACTGCCTATTTAAATGTATTAGGATATGATGCATTATCCTTAAAATTTGGTTCAAACAATATGATTTACCCGATTTTAGAAAGTCATCAATTCGTGACACCTACAGTCGATTTACCATTGGTTAACTAAGAAACTTATTTGTAAACGAAATGCATTATTTGCGTGATTCTTTCAGGATTCACAATTTCTAACTTTTAAATAATAATCAAATGAAAAATATATATATAATTATTTTAGCAGCTTTCTTATTTGCTCCTAATCTATCAATAGCTCAAGGTTGTGATGAACCTTCGGGCGAAGGAGTTAATGTGTTTGGTTTTTTTCAGCCAAAATTTGAGTACAATCAAATGGATTTAGATGATGATACCAACACTTTCGATTTTAATAGAGCTAGAATTGGTGCTATGGGATCTATTCCTTACGATATTAGCTATTATATGGTATTGGAATCTAGTCCAACAAAAAATGATGGAACTCCATATTTATTAGACGCATTTGTAACTTATTCTCGTTTCGATTTTGCTAAAATTTCGATGGGGTCGTTTAAATCTCCAATTTCTTTAGAATTAAACACTGCATGTCATAAGTTGCATACAATTAATCGTTCGAAGGTTGTTACTCAGTTAGCATCACCGGATCGCGACCGTGGTTTCATGATTTTAGGTGGAGCAGATTCAACTCTTTTTCAATATAGTTTTGCTGTTACCAATGGAACTGGTCTTTTCGAAAGTGATAATAATAAGCGCAAAGATTATGCTACACGTATCGTTTTAAATGCTCACAAGAACCTGAAAATTGGTGCTAGTTATAAGTATGGCGAATCTAAATCAGTAACAGAAGGTGCAGATGATGATGAGCGTACTCGTTTTGGTGCTGATATTCAATATACAAATGGAGCTTTTATGTTTCAAGGTGAATATTTGTATGGTAAAGATGTTGGATCATATACTACTGGCGGTGGATGCGGCGAAGAATTAGTATATAACACAGGCGATGTAAAGCGTGATGGTATGTTTTTAATGGGAATGTATCGATTTAATAATAATTTCCAACCTGTTGTTAAATTTGAATATTTCGATTCAGATAAGGACATGGATAACAATACTGAATTTTGTACAACTTATGGTTTAAATTATTTCTTAAACGATTGGACTAAAATTCAAGCCAACTACGTTTATCGTGCAGAGCGTGCTCATGAAATTGACAATGATATTTTCATGCTTCAAGTAACGGTTAAATTCTAAGATCTATTTAATCAGAGAAATTTAAAATTAAGATATTATGAAAAAATTTTTAGTCTTTGCGTTGCTGCTTTTTATAGGAGCACAAGCAAGTTGGGCTCAGGCCGATGTAATCTCAGTTAAAGATTACGTGAAAATTATGAAGGATAAGAATACGGTTTTAATTTCAGCTAGAAAACCTGCAGATTATAAAAAAGTTCATATTATAAACGCGGTTAATGTAAACCATAAAGATCTTTATAATAATGAACCAATTTTAAGTCTATTGAAACCTACGGCTGAGATTGCTAAGATTCTTGGTTCTAAAGGAGTAAGTGAATCTAAAAATATTGTGATTTACGATAGTGGTACAGGTAAATATTCTGGTCGTTTGTATTGGATTTTGAAATACATGGGAGCAAAGAATGTGAAAATATTAAATGGACATATTGATGCGTGGAAAGCTGCAAGAAAGCCAGTAACACGTATGCCTTCTAAAGTAAAGCCAGCAACATTTACTGCATCTGTTAATAAGGGTATGAATGTTGATTTAGCATACATTAAGAAAGCTATGGCGAATCCTAATGCAATTTTAGTTGATGTTCGTTCTCCTGAAGAGTTTAACGGAACTAAAGTTTCTAAAATTAGAAAAGGTACTATTCCCGGATCGATAAATCTTGAGTTTAAGCATGTTTTAAACGCTAAAAAAATGCTAAAAAGCAAAGAGGAATTAGCGAAATTGTTTAAATCTAAAGGTATTACTGCTGATAAGGAAGTAGTTTTATTTTGTGAAACTAGTGTAAGAGCTGGGATTGTATATTTAGCATTAACTACGGCCTTAGATTATACCAAAGTAAAAGTGTACGACGGAGCATATTATGAGTGGCAAAGTGTTGCTGCTAATAAAGTGAAATAATTTTTATAGATAAATAATAGATTTAGTAGGTTATTACAAAGGGCACAATATTGTGCCCTTTGTTGCATCACAACATTTTACCTTTTGTGTCGTAAACCAATTTGAAAATTATATTTGCAAAATGGCTGAAGTTAAATATGAAATTATAAAATGGGGTTCATCTAATATCCTATTGCGGGAATTTTATGGAAAAGTGAAGGCCGATGACGTAATTGAATCCTTTAGATATATTTTTTAAAGGTATGCTAATGAGGATTTTTCTGGCATTGTTTCAGATTTTAGCCATGCTAAGTTTGCAATGGGTATAAGTGACTTCCAAAAGGTACTAAAATACATCAAACGAACTCCAGCTATTTATAATTTTCAACTGGCTATTGTTGTTAATACTCCTCAAAAAACAATATTTCCCATCATAGCAAAAACAAAACTTAAAAGATTGAATATTAAGCCATTTTCTACATTGAGTGCCGCTCTTGATTGGTTGGACTAGATTATCTAGGTTCTTATTTCAATTATGGTTTTTGTCTAAAATTTAGCTCCATTTTGGTATGGATCAATCAATGACTATTAATATTAGAAGTTAGAATGAAAGCCTAAATCTTAATTTTCTCCATAAGTTTTTTTTGGATATACAGCATATTGTGTTGTAACTTAGGAATAAATAGAAGTCTAATTCTTTAAATTATAATGATATGGCTCCAAAAAAGAATACATCAAGCGAAGATTTGAAGAGAAAAGAAATTCTAAACACTGCTTTGGAAATTTTTGTGAGAGATGGTTATTTCATTACTACAGGAGCAGATATTGCAAGTGCACTAGAAATAACAGAAAAAGATTTATTCACCTATTTTGAAACAAAAGAAAGCTTGCTACATACAGTTGTAGCGGAGGCTGTTCATTTGGTTTTTGATGGTATAGATCCAAATCAGGATGGGAAACTGCAGGAAGTAGAATTACTGTTTTTCATTAATGATTATTTCGATTCTGTAGAAAAGAACCTTGAATTTTTTAGATTGTTTTATTCCCTTAGATTACAACCAGGTGTGGTTGCATTATACAAACAAGAATTGTTGGAAATTGTTAATCCTTTGTTAGATATGTTAGTAGAATATTTTGAGAAGGAGGGAGCTGAAAATCCAAAAATGGAAACACGTTTCTTGGCATCGATGTTAGATGGTATTGCAATGAATTATGTGTTGGAGCCCGAAGGATATCCAATTGATGCAATGCAGCATAAGGTTTTGAATATGTATATCAAAAAAGAAGAATACGAGGAATAAATTCAATTATAAATTAAGAATGATTAATTAATAATAGCCAGAGGTAGATTATTAAGATTGATATGATTTTCGTGTAAGGGATAATTCAAGACTAGAAATATTAAGACAAATAAAAACTCCGATTCACAGTGTGAATCGGAGTTTTATATTTTTACCAGTAGCTAAATGCTAATCGTTTTTATTTTAATCCACGCTTAATTAAAAGAGGATCGATACTTGGCTCAGCACCTCTAAATGCTTTGTACAATTCCATTGGATCTTCTGTACCACCTTTAGCCAATACGTTATCGCGGAAAGCTTTTGCAGTTGCTTTATCGAATAAAGAAGTTTCTTTAAACGCCATAAAAGCATCTGAATCTAAAACTCCAGCCCAAATGTAAGCATAGTAACCAGCAGAATATCCACCAGCGAAAATGTGATTGAAATAAGTAGAACGGTATCTAGAGTAGATTTCAGGAATTAATCCAAGTTCATCTAAATAGTTCTTCTCAAAAGTCATTACATCTTCAGTTAATTCATTAGATAAAGTATGATATTTCATATCTAACATTGAAGCTGCAAGGTATTCAACAGTTGCAAATCCTTGATTAAATTTACCAGCATTTTGAATTTTCTTCACCAATTCAACAGGAATTACTTCTCCAGTTTGGTAATGCTTAGCATATAAAGCTAACATTTCAGGTTCGAAACACCAATTTTCCATTACCTGAGATGGAAGCTCAACGAAATCGCGAGAAACAGAAGTTCCTGACAAGTAGTTGTACTCACATTTAGATAGGAATCCGTGAAGAGCATGACCAAATTCATGGAACAAAGTCTCAACTTCGTCTGGAGTCAATAATGATGGAGTATCACCAACAGGCTTAGTAAAGTTACAGATGTTTAGAATAACAGGAGATACTGGCTTAGCAGTACCAAAACCTGATTGCTTACGGAATGAACTCATCCATGCTCCACCACGCTTAGAAGCACGTGGGTGAAAATCCATGTAGAAAATACCGATATGAGATCCATCTTCTTCTTGCAATTCGAATACCTGGTTTTCAGGATTGAATTTAGCGATATCATTACGAGGAATAAATTTGATACCATATAGTTTAGATGCTAATGTAAAAGCACCATCACGAACGTTGTTAATTTCGAAGTATGGCTTCAATTCTTCTTCATCTAAATCATACTTTGCTTTTTTCACTTTGTCTGCATAAAACCACCAGTCATAAGAAGCTAATTGGAATTTCCCACCTTCTTTAACAATCATTTTTTGCATTTCGGCTACCTCTTTCTTCGCATTAGGAAGAGCAGCTTTCCATAGCTTGTTCAATAATTCGAAAGCTTTTTCGGGAGTTTTCGCCATATTTTTTTCAAGAACATACTCTGCGTGGTTATTGTAACCAAATAATTGAGCACGTTTAATACGAAGGTTTACGATTTTCTTGGCGTTCTCTTTGTTATCGAATTCGTTGTTGTTGTTACCACGGTTTGTGTAACCCATGTACAATTGCTTTCTTAACTCACGATTTTCTGCATATTGTAGGAAAGGAAGCATGCTTGGCTTTTGAGTTGTAAATAACCATTTACCTTCTTCACCAGAAGCCTCAGCTGCGGCAGCAATTACACCTGCAGGCAAACCAGCAAGGTCTTTTTTATTATCAATAACCAATTTAAAATTATTGGTTTCTTTCAAGATATTATCTCCAAATTGAAGCGTTAATGAAGAAAGTTCAGAATCAATAGCACGTAATTGCTCTTTTTTATCAGCAGGAAGATTAGCACCACTTCGAACAAATCCTTGATACATTTTCTCAAGCATGTTTTGTTCTTCAACAGAAAGTTCTAATTGATCTTTTTGCTCATATACTGTCTTAATTCTCTTGAATAGATTTTCGTTCAAGCTAATATCAGCGCTATATTTTGTCATGATTGGTGACAATTTTTTAGCCAAGGCAGCAATTGAATCAGTATTCTCTGATCCTTTAATATTAAAGAATACATCACTTACTTTACCTAGCAATTTTCCAGCTTTTTCGTAAGCTACAATTGTATTTTCGAATGTAGGCGTTTCTTTGCTGTTTGCAATTGCATCAATTTCTGCACGACCTTGTACCATACCTTCTGTAAAAGCAGGCTCGAAGTGTTCAAAATTAATTAGATCAAATGGAGGTGTTTGATGTGGTGTATTGTAATCAGCAAAAAACGGATTATCAGTCTTTTGCTCACTTTTGTTATCATTACAAGCGGTTAAACCGATACCTGCAATAAGTACGTAAAGGAAAGTCTTTTTCACGTTGTTCGTTTTAGTGTTAATAATTTTTGAATGTTCGCCGACCAAATTAGTAAAAAACCATTGTTTTTCCTTACAATTGATATAGTTTCCGCAACATATTGCTTTTAATTAAGAATTAAAATTTAGTCATGAGTAATAAACAGAAGGAGATACATAGTTTCAAGATTTCAAATCAGTAAATTTTCTATAAAAAAGAGCCTCACGGCAAGTGAGACTCTATATTATAAATAGGATTAATTAATCATTTAGAAACCTTAATTACTTAAGTCCTTTTTTCATGTTAAAGCTAGTAGACGGTTGTGCCTGCTTAGCTTGTTGAAAGTTTTTAATCAGACGCTTAAAGGTGTTCGACGAAGGTTTTTCATGCGTTAAATCAATCATGAAACGCTTAAATCCTTCTTTAATAAGATTATTTTTCTGTTGCATCCAGGTTACAGGATGTTTAGGATATACAATTGTGATTCCATCTCTAAGGTCTTTATCAAATTCACCCTGCATATCATCAATTAACTCATCTTCCTTATGCAATTTTACAGGCATTCTCGAGAAGAATAACTGAGGATAAAAATAGACTGGAATAATACCAAAACGATCGTTTCCAAGCAGCAAATTCTCTAGATCGTTTTCCTGTGGATGAGTGTATAAGTTAATACCTTCTTCCTGAACGTGAGCAACGGCTGCCTCATTAAACAGATATACATTCTCGTTACACGCTATTCTAGCTTTTGCAGGAACAATAAGCTTCTGTGATAAGTGACTGATCATGAAGTTTTGATAACCATTTTTCATTGCCTTATCGCAAATGTCCTTGTAAAAATCGATGTCATTTTCAGGAATGAACTTTGGCAATTCGATGAATATTTTCCCTGCGTTCTTTTGTAGGAAAGGAGCATTTAATCGTAATTCTTTCCATTCCGATTTTTTCAAGTTCAAGATTAAGTAATCCATCTCGTTTAAATGGATCTTTCTTAACCAAGCCATGGAATCAATACGCACATAGATCTGTTCTTTCTTTGGACTGTCTTTTTTTCCTAAACTTTTAACAATTTTGGTTCTGGCTCCACGATGCATGTTTATTGGTAGCGGCTTACCTTCTTCAGTGAATTTACTAGAGAATTTCTCCTCTTGCAATCCCGCAAGGTAAACTTGATCGCCAGATCT
Source organism: Labilibaculum sp. (assembly GCA_016342745.1). Classification (GTDB taxonomy): domain Bacteria; phylum Bacteroidota; class Bacteroidia; order Bacteroidales; family Marinifilaceae; genus Paralabilibaculum; species Paralabilibaculum antarcticum. The sequence continues at coordinate 121,304 of JAEINT010000017.1, read as the reverse complement.
AGCGATAGCGTCTTTTGCATTTACTTTATAAACACCTTCTTCGAGCAAATCAATTTCTTTGATTTTAATTGCTTTTTGAGGCTCCCCACTTCGTTGCTTAATGCGAATTCGATTACCAAGTTTTAGTTCATGATCCGAAGAGATAATTACACGATCGTTATCTCTTTCCAATACTTCACCAATAAGAATACCAGTGTTTGTATTTTGAGTGATGGCACTACTTACATTGCCAGCCAAAAAGTATCCTGTCTTTTCACGACCCATGTCGTAGTTTAGAAGTTTTTTCGCAGTTTCAATATTGTTATTGTCAATAACTTCTCGGTAAGCACGAGATACATTGTAAACAAATTCAGCAGGTTTCATACGGCCTTCAACCTTAATCGATTCAATGCCTATTTTTATTAATTCTGGTAATACTTCAACAGCTTGGTTGTCTTTCAAACTAAAGACATAGCTTTTTTGTTTTCCCGATTGGTAAAAACGACGACAGGGTTGTGCGCACAAACCTCTGTTGGCTCCACTTCCACCTAGATAGCTACTAAATAGGCACATTCCAGAAAAGGAATAGCATAGAGCTCCGTGCATGAAAATCTCCAATTCAATGTCCGATTTCTTTTTGATTTCTTTTAGTTCAGGAAGGGTTAATTCTCTTGCCATAACCACTCGTTCAAAATCTTTTTGCTGTGAATAAATGGCTCCTAATGAATTGTGATTGGCCATTTGTGTACTCGCATGCACTGTAATTTCTGGGAAATGCTTTTTTACCAAATGGTAAACGCCCCAATCTTGAATAATAATTGCACTAATCGACGATTTCTTTACCAGATTTAAAGTGTCAAGTAAATCGGCTATTTCATCGTTTTTTATAACAGTATTTAAGGTAAGATATACCTTGATGTTATTTTTGTAAGCCAGCTTAAGTAAGGACTGTAATTGACTCACTGAAAAGTTTGTTGCTCTTCCTCTGGCATTAAACTGGCGCAAACCTAGATAAACGGCATCGGCTCCACCTTTTATGGCAGCATGAAACATTTCAGGATTTCCTACAGGTAATAATAATTCTGGCTTCTTCATTTTTTCTCTTTTTGTTCAGGCTGCAAAGATAAAACCGATAATTGGGTATTTCGATTTTGAACTGGAAAAAATGATAAGCTTATTGGATTTAGAGTAATTTTTTTCTTCGAATTGTTTCCTGAGAATTATTTTGTGGATTTCCGGATCTTCGATTTGTTCTCTTGGGTGTGAAACTCAAATAAAAAGCCATCCATAAAATGAAGATAACAACTGCGGCTGAAGTGAATCGATTAACATAGATTCCTCTTAGAGAGAATATGATTGAATTTTCAGGATCATTAGTGGAAAAAAGAATTGGGAATTTTTTTCCTATTTCATATTCAACATTTTCAGGACCTTTTAATGTGTATAGTTTTTGATTTGCCTGATAGGTAATGATAGAGTAGAAGGATCTTAGCATTCCAGCATCTTGTTCTATGATTTTAACAACCACACCTTCTGTCTTTTCACCATGCAACAGAAGCTTCCAATTTCCATAAATAGGAATCAAAACAATTAAAAGCGTAATTAATATGAATTTAGTTCCTGATATCTTCATGAGTAACAAATCTTTTCATAATAAATATAAGGAAATTTAAACAAAAAAAGAGGCTGTCTAATTCATATTGAAAGACAGCCTCTTCTTATATTTTATTTACTTCCCTTATTCAGGATAAGTAAGATTCTCATCAGTTAGACTTCCTAAAACTTCATTTTTGAATCGTTTTGCTTCCCAAAGAGCCATTGGTAAATCATGACTCATATAGTTACCACATTCAATTTTGTTTGTTCCAGGGATTTCGCCAGAGAAATCAGCCATGAAATCGAACATTTCCTGTGTCACTTTTATGATATCTTTTGAATCTAAGTCACCTTGGAAAATCAAATAGAATCCTGTACGACAGCCCATTGGTCCGAAATAGATTGTGCGATCTGCCCATTCCTTATGGTTTCTCAAAAAGGTAGCACCTAAATGTTCCATGGTATGCATTGCAGGAATATCCATTGCAGGTTCCATATTCGGTAGTTTGGTACGGATATCAAAACTTGTTAATGTTTCGGCACCAACTTTATCTTTTCGAGATACGTAAATTCCTCTTTTTAATTTATTGTGATCAACTGTAAAGCTTGCTATTTTTTCCATGTTCTCTTTTTTTATTTCTGATTTCCCAACTCATTTACCATCTCAGTCACCATTTTGGCTGAATTGACTGCGGCAATTTCAACAAATTCTTCGTACTGCATTGCATTCTCCTGTCCTGCAATATCCGAAATAGATCGGATAACCACAAATGGAATGTTGAACTGATAACAGGCTTGTGCGATTGCAGCACCTTCCATTTCAACAGCTTCGGCAGATGGAAACATTTCTTTTATTCTACTTGTAGCTTCCGGATTGTTCATAAATTGATCACCGGTAAGAATCGTAGCTTTTTTAGTATTTATATCGCTAAACTGATGAATTGTTTTATCCGCTAAAGCGATTAATTTATCATCAGCCTTAAAACTTTCTGGCATTCCTGGAACTTGTCCCATTTTGTAACCAAAAACAGTACAATCCATATCATGATGGATTAGCTCTTGTGAAATTACAATATCACCAACTTTTAAATCGCCAGGGAAACCGCCAGCAGCTCCAGTGTTAATAACATAGTCAGGCTGAAAAGTGTCAATTAATACAGCTGCTCCAATTGCTGCGTTTACTTTTCCAATTCCCGATTGAAGTAAAACGATTTCTACATCGTTCAAATTACCAGTATAAAAAACAAACGAACCTTTTTTTTGTTCATTTCTGTTGGACAATTGATCGCGAAGTTTAACAACCTCAACCTCCATTGCACCTATAATTCCTATTTTCATTTTTAAAGTATCAAGTAGTAAGTATCCAGTACAGCGTACAAAGATAATATTGCTATTTCAGAGCGCAAAGTTAAAAAACAATGCAATTGTAAGTGCATAATCCATAACAATATTGAATTATTTTGAAATCGGTTCGCTCATATTCTTAAATGTACAGGTTTCAATATTCTAATTTTTAATTAACTTCATGTGTTTAATAAGAAAAAGTTATAGGATGACCTTAAAACAATTAAATTATGCTTTAGCCTTAGGCCAATTGGGAAGTTATGGAAGGGTGGCCAAATCGATGGGTGTTTCGCAACCCGCTGTCAGTTTACAGATTCAAGCATTAGAAGTAGAGTTGGGCATCATTTTATTCGATCGTTCGAATAAGAAGGTTGAACCAACATTAAATGGTCTTGCTTTTCTCGAAAAAGCGCAGTCTCTTGTTACAGAATCAAAACATTTGGAGGCTTTTGCTTTACAATTATCCGAGGAAGTTCAAGGGGATATTTGCTTGGGTATTATTCCAACCTTATCTCCATTTTTAGTACCTCTTTTTGTAGGTGACTTAAATGAAAAATATCCTAAAATTAAACTGAAAGTTCAAGAAGCCATTACCGAAGATGTTTTGCGTGGAGTAAAGGACGGAACATACCATGCTGGTATTATTTCTACACCTATTGAGTCGAAAAGTAATCTGGAATTTACACCCTTGTTTTATGAACGTTTCTATTTGTACGTTTCAGAAAAACATGAATTGTATGCACAAGATGAAATAGCAATTAGTGAATTGGATAATTCTGATGTTTGGTTGTTGAAAGAGGGGAATTGTTTTATGGATCAGGTAACTAATATCTGTAAGATGCATGCCAATCAAGGTGGTGATTTTATCTACGAAAGTAATAATATTGACGCTTTAAGACGAATTGTAGAATACAAAGGAGGAATAACTTTTTTACCCGAATTATCTACCTTAATGATTCCTTCGGAGCAGGAAGAGATGATTAAAGATATTAAGGGCAAGCAAAAAGTTCGAGAGGTAACAATGCTTTCTTTAAAAACAGAAGTAAGAAAGAATATTTTAAGTGTTATTAGTGAAGTTATCAGGGATAATGTTCCAAGTCAGATGCTTGGAAAAGAGAATAAAGAGATTGTGAAAACTAATTTTGTGGAGTAATGATTGCAAAAAATATAAAACCACCCTACTACGCTGTAATTTTTTCTTCGGAAAGAACCAAGAGCGATAATGATTATGAACAAATGGCTGATTCGATGATGGACTTGGCGAAAAGACAAGTCGGTTTTTTAGGAGTAGAATCAGCTAGAAGTGAATTGGGCATAACAGTATCTTATTGGGAGAGCATAGAAGCTATCAAGAATTGGCAGAAACATCCAGCTCATCAAATTGCACAAGAAAGAGGGAAGGCAGATTGGTATAAAAGTTATGCTGTCCGAATTTGTAAAGTGGAATCGGATTACTTTTTTGAGAAATAAGGAGAGTAATTACCCGTATGATAGTTTAAATCATTAGCACAGGAATAAATGAGCTTTGAATGAGCTAGAATATTTGTTAACTTCATTTCGCGATGAAACAGTGAATAATTCAAAGCCAAAATTTTATGAATAATATGATAGAAACAATAAGCGATCGAGATTTACTTGTGACCAAAACACCGATATTGAACGAAGGTTCACCAGAAGAAAAAAGAGCAGAACTACTTACTTATTTTAGAGCAACATGGGAGTTAGATGAGAGATTATATGACTGTTTGAATGGTCAGGAGGCTTTTCTGCATCGAGCCGATCCACTCCGTCACCCGTTGGCTTTTTACTTTGGCCATACAGCAACATTTTATGTGAATAAATTGATACTCGCTGGTATTATTTCAGAACGTCTCAATCCAAAATATGAATCGATGTTTGCTGTGGGTGTTGATGAAATGTCGTGGGATGACTTAAACGATAAGCACTACGATTGGCCAACAATTCAAGAGACTAAAGAATATCGAGTTGAAGCCAAAAAGATGATCGAAAATTTGATTTTGGAGCTTCCACTTACCATTCCAATTAATTGGGAAAGTCAGTTTTGGGTAATTGTAATGGGAATTGAACACCAAAGAATTCATATTGAAACATCATCTGTATTAATTCGACAACTGCCAATTGACTTAGTTAAGGAAAATTTTTTGTTTAAGATTTGTGAAGAATGGGGGAATGCGCCTGAAAATGAATTGAAAAAAGTAAAATCAGGAAAGGTATCAATTGGCAAAAGCAAAGAGAATCCATTGTATGGTTGGGATAATGAGTTTGGTAAGTACAATTCAAAGGTAAAATCGTTTCGTGCAGCTAAATATTTGGTTTCGAATCAGGAATTTAAAACTTTCGTTGATGATGCAGGATACCAAACTGAGAAGTGGTGGACTGAAGAAGGATGGAGTTGGGTTCAATACAAGAAATGCGAATATCCTTTGTTCTGGGAAAAAGAGGGAGAAACTTGGAAATTCCGATCAATGCTAAATCAAATTGATATGCCATGGAATTGGCCTGCAGAGGTGAATTATTTGGAGGCAAAAGCATTTTGCAATTGGAAATCTGCTAAAACAGGAAAGAAATTGCGCATGCCTACTGAAGCTGAATACTACCTACTTCGCGATTCTTTAAAAATAGAAGATCAGCCTGAATGGCAAACAGCTCCAGGAAATATCAATCTGGAACATTATGCATCTTCTTGTCCGGTAGATCGATTTGAAACAAAGGGTTTTTATGATGTGATTGGAAATGTTTGGCAATGGACCGAAATGCCAATTTCTGGTTTGGACGGATTTGAAATTCATCCTTTTTATGATGATTTTTCGACACCAACTTTCGATGCAAAGCATAATTTAATAAAAGGTGGTTCGTGGATTTCAACAGGGAACTTGGCGATTCGTGATTCTCGCTATGCATTTCGTAGACATTTCTTTCAGCATGCGGGTTTTCGATACATAGAATCGGATGTTGAGGTAGAAATTGAGACAGATTATTACGAAACGGATGATTTGGTCTCGCAATATTGTGAATTTCAGTATGGACAAGAATATTTTGGTGTTGAAAATTATTCCAAAGCTTGTTTGAGCTTGTTGGATAAGCATTTGACGAATTTGAACAAAGGAAATGCTCTCGACTTGGGTTGTGCAACAGGAAGAACGACATTGGAGTTAGCAAAGACTTTTGATAAGGTGACAGGACTGGATTTTTCTGCTCGTTTTATTAGAATTGGGACCCAATTAAAAGAAACAGGAAAACTAAATTACATCCGACAAGAAGAAGGTAAATTATCAACTTACCAAGAATTAAAACTGAGCGATTACGATTTAGACGCTTCTCGCGATAAGGTTTCTTTTTACCAAGCAGACGCATGCAATTTAAAGTCGATTTTTACCGATTACGATCTGATATTTGCTGGGAATTTAATTGACCGATTATATGATCCACTTAAATTTTTGCAAGAAATTTCTACTCGATTAAATGAAAATGGAATTTTGGTTCTTACTTCTCCTTACACTTGGTTAGAGGAATTTACCGAGGCAGATAAGTGGGTTGGTGGTTATCGAAAAGATGGAGAACCTTTTACAACATTAGACGGTTTGAAGGAGATTTTAGATGAAAAATTCGAACTGATCGATGAACCTAAAGATGTTCCTTTTGTTATTCGGGAAACAGCTCGGAAATATCAACATACCATTGCGCAAATGACCATTTGGAGGAAGAAATAAGAAATTGTTTTGAAATTGAAAAAAGGAATATTCAAATGTGATTGTTCCTTTTTTTTAGATTGGCTGATTTTATTATTTACTTCTCTATTTTGCTAAAATATTTGAAGTATCACTAAAGAATTTGCACTAAAAACAAAGAAAGTACTAGAATTGTAGGTGTTTAATAGTAATACTTTTAAATTTGTACTCTGAAATCCTCTCAAGCAAAATATGACAAGTATAAAATATATAGAACGAATAAGTGGTGAAATTGTTGACGAATTGGTTCCAGGTGAAGGAATTTTAAAATGGTTGTACAGCTCGGTATTAGGAAAGGCTTCTCTTCATTTATTAGTTAAAAGGAAAATTGTTTCAGTTGTTGGAGGTTGGTTTATGAATAGCCGATTATCTAAACCTCAAATAGATAAGTTTATAGAAAAGAATCAAATTGACCTGTCTCTTTATAATATTTCGGATAGTAATGCATTTAAGAACTTTAATGAGTTTTTCTATCGAAAAATCCGAATGGATAAAAGGCCTATTGCCGATGGTGTGGTATCTCCAGCAGATGGAAAAGCGATAGCATTTCAGTCTATTAAGGACATTCCATCCTTCTTTCTAAAAGGATCTCAGTTTACAGTTCAAAGTTTCTTAGATAATGAATTGTTATCAGAAAAATATGCTGATGGATCTATGTTAATTGTGCGTTTAGCACCAGCAGATTATCATCGTTTCCATTTTCCTGCTAGTGGGTTGATATCTGAATCTAAAGAAATTAAAGGGAGATATTTTTCTGTTTCTCCAATGGCTTTAAGGGAAAGTTTGGAGATATTCTGTCGTAATTTAAGAGTGTACAGCACACTTAAAACAGAAGATTATGGAGATGTTTTAATATCAGAAGTTGGGGCAACTATGGTTGGAAGTATCATTCAAACATATACTAATAATTCTGAAGTTAAGAGTGGTGATGAAAAGGGGTACTTTGCTTTTGGAGGTTCTACTGTCGTTCTCTTTTTTGAAAAGAACAAGATGAAATTTTCGGATGATTTAATAAAAAATACAAAAGGAGGATTCGAGACTGCAGTTCAAATGGGTGAAAGTATTGGGACTAAATTCATTGTGTAGCGAACCAATAACTACGATATAAAAGGGACAATTGATGAAAATCAATTGTCCCTTTCTTGTATAATGCTCTAATTACTTGAATTCAATTTTTTTCAGGATTGGAAAAATTGTTTTTAGCAATGTTTTTTTGTTTCTACAGGTAAAAAAAGATATATTCGCAGCAGATTGAGCAGCTAAAACATAACATTAGGTGATATTCCTGCTATGGAAGACTTCGAATATCACTTTAGCTCATCACAGATTTCATCTGCGTACCATAGCTTCATCATTAGAATAAATGACTTATGAAGCTATTCTGGTACAGTAATTTAAAGTATTTATGTTTGTTTGCCATCAATCTAAAGCCAATGGTTTTAGCAATTTGTTCGTATGTCCAGTTATATCGAGTAGGTAGTTTAATTTCAATCTTTCTTTACATTTTCCAATAATTGAACCATGAATTTAAAAGTCAAAACCATTTTACTTTTGCTATTAGGAACCCTATTTTGGGGGATGACCTTTGTTTTTATTAAGGATGCCGTATCGCTTATGAGTGTTGCGGGGTTTCTGGGGTGTCGTTTCTTATTAGCAAGCATTGTATTGATACTAATTTTTATAAAACGCTTGAGAAAATTCGATCGAAACACTTTTAAATTTGGTGCTTTATTGTCTGTGCCTCTTTTGTTAAGTTTTCTTGCTCAGACAATTGGCTTACAATATACAAGCGCATCAATGGGAGGATTCATAACTGGATTGTCGGTGGTTTTTGTGCCAATTATCCTATCCGTGATGCAACGAAGATTACCGAGTCTTTCTGTTTTCATTGCTGTAGTTTTGGCTACTCTTGGATTAAGTTTCCTAACATTAGGAAGTAGTATTGCTTTTAATATCGGCGATGTATGGGTATTTCTATCCGCAATTCTTTTTGCCATTTACATTATTATGGTTGGAAAGTATAGTAAACAGAGTGATGGTGTCTTACTTTCTATTACTCAGTTTTTTATGGTTGGTGTGGTTTGTATCGTTTATGCAGCAATTAAAGGAGAACTGTATTTCCCAACTCAGTACAAGCTGTGGCAGGCTATCCTATTTACTGCTTTATTTGCTACTGCATACATGTATACCGTTCAAAACTACTATCAGAAGTATATCTCAGAAATTACAACCTCAATTATTTTTTCATTTGAACCTTTGTTTGCTGCAATTACAGCATTTTTCTATTTGAACGAGGCCTTAACCGAAAAAACAATTATTGGAGGTTTGTTGATTTTTGGAGGTATTTTGTTTGCCGAAATAAAAATAGAATTTATCCATTTAACGATAAAGAAAAGCTTGGGGATGGTTAAGGAAATGATTGGTTTTGAGAATTAAGTTTGTGATTTTTTTAAGACTTTAAGTATTTCATAACAATAGATATAGAAAGGGACAATTGATTAAAATCAATTGTCCCTTTATGTTGTGCTCAATCAGTGAAAAAAGTAAAAAACAATCTTTTATTTTGTGAGATTATCTTTTTCTGATCAATCTAATTTTATCAATTCTTACACTATTTACATCTCCATTCATATTGTTATTGAACTCTTCAAAACTTACTTTGAAGAGGTTGTGTCGGTTTTTTAGATCAATAGCAATAGGGTTGGAGTATCCATATTCAGTCCAATTACGATCACCACGCTGTGGAAAAACGATGCTTCCAGAATAGGTATTGTTAACCCAAAAACTGCGTATAGCACATTTGTTATCGGTGTTTATTGGACCACTGCCGTTGGCATATAAAAAGTCAATGAAATATTTTCCTTTTCGTGGAATTCTAATCTTAAAATAAAATTCTCTGTTTTTCTGTTTGCTGAGGACAACATATGATGTTTTGGAATTAAAATCAAAATCCTCTGCTTCAACTAGTCTTTCGTATTCAGAATTGTAAACATAGATAGGTTCACTTAAAAAGGATAAATTACCTAAACTGTCCGATGTTTGAACTTGAAATTCGATAGGTTCCTTATTGTTGACCTCCGACATATAATTGTCTCTAGTTTCCAATAAAAGTTCACCGTTTTGATAAACATGATAATGGTCTGCACTTTCTTTTTTGTGCCAAGATAAAGTATTTTCATTGAATCTAAGCGTAGTTGTCTCTGGAGCTTCAACAACATTCACAAGCTTGATTTTTGAATCTTGAGGAGCTTTATTATTCATTTTAATTTCAATCTTATGTCTGCCTGTCATTTCTTTTGGAACAATAGCATGACGGTAGTACTTTTCATCAAGAGAATAAGATTCAATTTGATCTCCAAAGCCGTAAATGTCAATATCAAGGATTGCATTTTGGTACCGAAGACCTTTGATACTTTGTTTTCCCTTGTATTCGCGAGGAATAAAAGGTCTAAACTCCAAATGGTCTGCAGTATAATTGATCCCTATAAGGCTTCTGTAAAATGTAGAGAGTGAACCTGCAACACTCCATAATTGTCTGTCGGAATTAATTTCAGTGCCATTAAAATCACCATTCGATATTAAGTAGTTTTCTTTATTCGTTAGAAATAGAGAAGTAGATCGTAACATGTTGGCGATTCCCCATTTAAAGCTAGTCATGTTGCCAACCTTGGTCGAGGCCCAATTCCAATATGCTTGCACAAATGGCCATATCGCCTTGTTGTGATAAGCAGGGATATTTGGAATTTGTGGATGAAAGCAAGGAATACCATATTTCGTGATTGGAGTGTTCGAAACAATATCTTTTTGTCTTTTCTCATCAGCAACATCCCAAATGATACTTAAGGCTTCCCCTAAACTTTCTGATCTTTCCGATAGCATATGATTTTTTCGACCATATAAAAACTGTCCATAGTATCTTTGTTTTGGTAGCCAAAGTTTATCATTTATGCTTGCTTTTAAGGCATGGGAGATATCCTGATATTTTTGAACATCTTTATTTAAAATAGTACCCATTTTTATTAGCACATTTAGGCTTTGATAATGCACAGTTTGAGTTCCTAAGCTGTAGGAGTTGTATATGTCAACTGGTTCCATCCAATCTGGATAGGATTGTTCTCTCCAGTCTAAAAAGGATGATTCTCCTTTAAACAATCGCTTCTGGTAATCCCAAACTACATTTAAATCAGCTTCTGTTGAATTCTTAATAATGAAATAGACTTTACGAAGCCAGTCAAGATCTCCTGTTGATTTGTATATTTCCCATGCCGCAGCAGACCAAATCATTCGATCGGAACTAATTGGCCAAGAACCTCCAGTACCAGTGTCTTGAATGATTTTATCATCTTTTACTTTTTTTAGTAGACTGTTTTTTGAAATTTCAGGATTGGTTATTGCTAAGGCTAAAATTACACTATAACTAATGTCCCTAGTCCAAACGCCTTTCCATTTTTCTCCTGTATTAAATGTAGAATCCGGAGCTATGTTTTTTTCAATTTCTTCAAGCGATAATTGGTAAATGGCGTTCAGTAAAACTTGATTAGACTTATAGCTTGGATATCTATCTAGTTTTTTTTCAAGTTTCCACTCCATTTTATTCAAACCAGGATAATTAGAGCTAATGTGATCAGCAGAGTGGGCTATGGCGATGTGTTCTCCTTGTTCAACTCTATTGGGGTAAACTTTAAAATCATCCGATTGGTAAATGATGTTATCATTAGGATTGCAAGCAATTAGCAGAAGAACTGAAAATAGTATTGTGAAGGCAATGGGAATGCATTTCTTCATATGTTGATTTTTTGATTTACATGTTAAAAGTAACAAAATCAATAAAAACAAAAAGGAATTATGAAAAAGAATCCCGATAGGACATTACTTATGAAATCAAAATAGGGGCATGTCTTGTTTGGCTTAATTTTATTTTGAAAAGTGTCGATTTGAATAAAAAAAAAGCGGCCGAAGCCGCTTTTTTGAACATTGTGTTTAGTTGTATGTAGTTAGTTAAATTGTATTATTCGAAATTTATAAAAAAAATATGTTAATGAAAACTTTTGAAACATATTAATTTATGAAATGATTATTTTGCCGCTGATGTTACAAGTTTACCTTCTTCCATGATTACAGCATAAGAGTATCCAGCTCCAAAATCTTTATTTAAAGTGATCTTACCTGTAAGTTCAACAATTTCCCCAACGCTGGTTACATCCATACTTGTAATGGTTAAATCATAATTTCCTTCAAAATCAGATCCATCTTGAATGTGAATCCAATTTTTTCCCATAATGCTTTTGTTGAATTTAGCTACTTTACCATAGACTGTGATTTCTTTTCCAGATAATTCTTTTTGATTCTTATAAACATCAGCTATGCTAGTAATACCTTCTTTTTTATCAAGCTGAACTTCGATTTTTTTGTTTATTTGTTTCTGCATTTGAGCGGCAGGTTTCGCTTTCGGTTTGCTTATAGTAGTAGGGGTTTCAGAGATAGAATTTAGAAAATAGATTTGAGGAAAATCGCGATTTAATTCCTTACTATGAAAGTCTCTCATTTCTAGAGCCCCTTGATAATAATAAGCTTTGTTTAATTCGATATTTGTTTGACCCACAGCTAGCCAAAGGCCATTTTCACCATTGATATAAGTGTAACCACCAGCGTTAAAAGTTTCTTTTACAACTATTTTACTTACGCCCATGGGCAGTAATTCTTCTTTTGTTGATTTTTTATCTTGACAAGATATAATGCTTAGGGCTAGGCCAAGAATTAGAAATAATATTGACTTCTTCATTAGTTATATGTTTTAGTGTATATTCTTAAAGATATAAGAAATCACATAAAAAATAAGTTAATAATCGTTTAGATATTTAGAATCATTAAAAAATAGTCGTTAAAAAGTTGTTAAAGCTTTGTTGGAAGGCTCTAAATAAGCGATATTATTACTTAATTTCATGATGGAAAAGAGATGAGTTTCTTTAGCTTTACAATAATCATATTGTAAATAAAAAGAGATCTTTTAGTCTTAAAAGGTCCTGTTTATAGTGAAGTTTACTGTTTGTTAATGCTTATTTAGTGATTCTAAATAAATGTGGTTTCCAGAAATTATTATTTCTGCTACTACCTCTTTTTAATATTGAATATGTTAATAAATAAATCTTGTTTTTATTTAGACCTGAAATAGATTTAAGTTCAAGTGCTATGTTCATTTCAATACCAATGGAATAGCCCGTATCTTTAAGTGATTAGAATATTTTTAAACTATAGAATAAAGCTGATTTAGAATGAAAAAACAAATCGTAATACTAGCCTTAATATGTATTGGCACCCTTTCTTTTGCTCAGAATAACGCACAATGGAGAGGTGACAATAGAGATGGAATTTACCAAGAATCAGGATTATTAAATGAGTGGCCAACCGAAGGCCCTAAACTCTTATGGCATTTTGACGCTCTTGGTGCTGGGCATGCATCTGCTGCTGTTACTGAATCTGCAGTATACACTGCAGGCACTGAAGCTGAGAATGGTTATGTTATTGCATTGGATCACTCTGGTAAAACCCTTTGGAAGCAAATTTATGGAAAAGAGTGGATGGATTCTTATGATGGAGTTAGAACTACGCCGATGATTTATGAAGGAATGTTGTATGTAATGAGCGGTTTTGGGAAAGTTGTTGCCATGAATGCACAGGACGGAGCAATTGTCTGGACAAAAGATATTTTAGCAGATTATGGTGGTGAAAATATTCGTTGGGGAGTAACAGAAAACCTAGTGGTTGAAGGGGATAAGTTATTTTGTACTCCTGGAGGAGAGCAAGTAAGTATGGTAGCCTTAGATCGAAAAACAGGAACCGAAATTTGGAAAGCAAAATCAAATGGTGAAAACTCAGCTTATTGTTCTCCTGCGATTGTAAAATTGGCAAATCGTAATTTATTAGTTACACATACAAACAGTTCAATCATTGGAGTAGACACAGAATCGGGTGAAGTTTTGTGGACAGTGTCGCACCCGAATAAATATTCGATACATCCAAATACTCCTTATTATAAAGATGGGTATTTGTATTGTGTAAGTGGATATGGTAAAGGTGGTGTAATGATTGAGCTTTCTGATGATGGTTCAAATGCAAAGGAAGTTTGGAAAGATGAATCAATGGATAACCAAATGGGAGGATTCGTTGTTCTAGACGGGAAAATATATGGTTCAGGACATAACAACCGTGAATGGTTTTGTTTGGATTGGAAAACAGGGGAAGTTTTGCATTCTGCAAAAGTGCTAAGTAAGGGAAATGTGGTGTCCGCTGATGGAAAACTTTATTGTTACGGAGAAAGTGGAGAAGTAGCATTAGTTGATGTAAGTGCTGGAGCATTTAAGAAAGTAAGCTCATTCAGAGTTCCTTTTGGAGATAAGCAGCATTGGGCTCACTTGGTTATTCATAACAAAAGAATGTATGTTCGTCATGGAAATTCTTTAATGGTTTATTCGATTTAATACAATTAACATTTCAATATCTAATTACTTATGAACCGACTTTTAATTGTCTGTATTGCTTTCATAAGCATATTGACTCAATGTAAATCAAAAATCGAGAAAAGTGAATGGCGTGGTCCAAATAGAACCGGAGTCTATTCGGAATCAGGATTGTTGAAAGAATGGCCGGCCGAAGGACCAAAGATGCTTTGGCATATAGATAGTCTTCCAACAGGATATTCATCTGTAGCTATAGCTCACAATACAGTTTATATTACAGGCCTAAAAGATTCAATGGATTACTTGTTGGCTCTTGATATGAATGGGAAGTCGAAATGGGAAGTACCATATGGTCGAGGATGGGATGTGTCATTTACAGATACGCGCTGTACACCTACTATAGAAGATGATAGAATCTACTTATCAAGTGGAAAAGGTGATGTAGCATGCGTGAATGCACTAAGTGGAGAAATTAACTGGCAGGTAAAAGCAAGTGAAAAGTTTGAAGGCGAATTTGGAACTTGGGGAATATCAGAATCTCTTCTTTTGTGGAATGATTTGGTGTTTTATACTCCTTGTGGAAATAAAACAGCTATGGTTGCTTTTGATAAGATGACTGGCGAGACTGTTTGGGAATCAAAAAGTATTAATGATAAACCTGGCTATGTTTCTCCTTTGTTAATTAATAGAAGTGGAAAAGAACAAATTGTTACTGTTACCGAAAATAATGCCATAGGAGTTGATCCATCAAATGGGAATATTGATTGGCAGTTTGACTATGGATCATATGCTGCAGGTCAATGGAAAGCCAATATCAATACAAATACTCCACTTTATCATGATGGGAAAATATTTTTGACTAATGGTTACGATCATCATACAGTAATGTTAGATTTGAGTGAGGATGCTAAATCTGTTCAAGTAGCTTATGTTGATTCTTTATTAGATGTTCATCACGGTGGAGCAGTTCACATTGAGGGATATATCTATGGTGCAAATTGGATCAATAATAGAAATGGAAACTGGGTTTGTATGGAATGGGAAACCGGTAAAAAGATGTATGAAACGGAGTGGGAAAACAAAGGTTCAATTATTTCAGCCGATGGAATGCTTTTTTGCTACGATGAGAAAGATGGTAATGTTGCTTTGGTAAAAGCTGATCCGAAGGAATTTAAGGTGATTAGTTCATTTAAAGTTCCTTATGGAAAAGGGCCTTATTGGGCACATATGGTTATTAATGAAGGCGTATTGTATGTTCGTCATGCAAAAGCTTTAATGGCTTATTCAATTAAAGGCTAATCAAATTTATAGTTCTGAAAAGGCAATTTTTAAAGGACAGATTTATTTAAGTATATGTTACTGAAAAGAAGAGATAAAGGATTTATAAGCTTAGCTATAATTATTGCACTTGTTCTTTTTGTGTACTGGCTTGCCTACAATCCAGTTAAAAATATCCATGCTAGTATTCCTGGTATGGACAATCGTCCAAAACAATCCGCATCGTCGGAACGAGTGTTAATTGGTGAAGGCTTTGATTTTTATACAGAACATACTTCCGAATTAACAGGTAAGTGGACACAATTTAGAGGTGCAAATTCTGATAATCTTGTTACCGATAACACGAAACTGATCAATACTTGGGGTAATGGACCAAAAATTAATTGGCAAGTTGAATTGGGAGAAGGCCACGCTGCTCCAGTTGTATATAATGGCAAAGTATATGTGCTCGATTACGATGAAATAAAAAAAGCAGATGCTTTGCGTTGTTTTTCCCTAGAAACAGGAGAGGAATTGTGGCGTAGATGGTACAGGGTGCACATCAAGCGTAATCATGGAATGTCGAGAACAGTTCCAGCTATCAATGATAAATATTTGATTACTATGGGACCGCGTTGTCACGTAATGTGCACCGATCCGAATACAGGCGATCTTCTTTGGGGATTAGACTTGGTGAAAGAATACATGTCTGAAATTCCTTTCTGGTACACTGGTCAGTGTCCGATAATTGAAAATAATGTTGTAATTCTTGCTCCTGGAGGTAAATCTTTACTGATTGCTGTTGATTGTGCAACAGGAAAAGTCTTGTGGGAAACACCAAATCCTGATAATTGGCAAATGTCTCATTCATCGGTTATGCCAATGAATTTGAATGGCAAAAAAATGTGGGTATATGCTGCCGTTGGTGGTATTGTAGGTGTTTCTGCCGAAGGTGACGATATCGGACAGATTCTTTGGAAAACGAAAGATTTCTCTCCATCTGTTGTGGCGCCATCGCCAGTTGTCTTCGAAAATGGAAAGATATTCATGACTGCAGGATATGGAGCTGGTTCTGTCTTACTACAAGTTAAAAAAGAAGGTGCTAAATATGCTGTAAGTACACTTCAAAAATTCAAACCGAAAGATGGAGTGGCTTCAGAGCAACAAACTCCTGTTGTATATAAAAATAGGATGTTTTCTATATTGCCTAAAGATGCAGGCGGAATGAGAAACCGATTTGTATGTGTTGATCCAAATGATTGTACAAAAATATTGTGGACAAGTGGTACTAGCGACCGTTTTGGATTGGGACCCTATTTATTAGCTGATGGTAAATTCTTCATACTGAAAGATGACGGACTGCTTAGCATTGTTAAAGCTAGTACCGAAAGATTTGAATTATTGGACAAAACCAAAGTCTTGGATGGACATGATGCATGGGGACCATTGGTAATAGCAGATGGCAGATTACTAATGCGTGATTCAAAGCATCTTTTGTGTATTGATGTTAGAGCAAATTAAACTGACCTACAAATGAAAAATAAATTGACATTATGGCTTTTAGTAGTTCTACTTCTCGTAGTTGTCGGCTTTATGGCGAAAGATCTATTTGTGAGTAAGAACACAACAAAAGAAAATGTTTATGAATACGATTTGAAAGAGCTTAGAAAGGTTGATCCTTCAAAAATCAGTCATGAAGAGGTGAAACAAATCAAAATTCAAGCTAAAGAACTTCATGGTATTGCGATTGATTCTAAAGATCAGATTTATGTGAGCACGGATGAAGCCATACTTATTTTGAATGCAAAAGGAGAAAAAATCAATTCTCTAAAAGTAAGAGGTGAAGCTCGATGTTTAACGATTGCTGACAATGGTAATGTTTTGGTAGGAATGAGAAATCGAGTAGACATTAGAAAACCAGATGGAAGCCTGCGTAATAGTTTTTTAATTGCAGGAGAGAAAGCATTCATTACTTCCTTGGCGATCGATGGAGAAAATATATATGTAGCCGATGCAGGTCAAAAAATTGTTCACCATTATAATATAGATGGTAAGAAGATTAAGGAAATTGGTGGAAAAAATACCGAAGCGGGAATAAAGGGATTTGTTATTCCTAGCCCGTTCTTTGATTTGCTAATGGGACGACAAGGCGAACTTTGGGTCGTTAATCCAGGAAGACATGCTTTCGAAGCTTATAATTCTAAAGGAGACCAAATCTCTTCTTGGGAACGAACCTCTATGAGTATTGAAGGATTTAGTGGATGTTGTAATCCCGCCAATATAGCAATACTTTCCGATGGCTCTTTTGTTACTGTTGAGAAAGGATTAGAGCGAGTGAAAATTCATTTGCCATCAGGTGATGTAAAATCGGTTGTTGCTGCTCCTGAATTGTTCGAAGCAGGAACAATTGGTATCGATTTGGCAGTAGATTCTGAAGACCGAATTTATGTATTGGATCCGGTAAAGAGTATGATAAGAATATTTGAAGCAAAATAGAATGGACAGAAGAGATTTTTTAAGAAACGGAGCTAGAACGCTAATTGTTGCAGGATTAGGAATTATGAGTGGCGTTTTTGTTTACCGAAACTACACGACTGAAGAGACATGTACTTTTAAGAATATGTGCAAGGATTGCAATAGTCTGGAGAAATGTACATTACCTGAAGGTGTGAAATATAAAAAGTCAAAATAGAACTGACAGCGTTTGAAGAATAGGTAAGTGTCTTTTTGTATAAGGAACTTGGACCATTTTTGCTACTTGATTTAGATTAGAAGATGAAAAAAGACAGAAGAGAATTCATAAATACATGCTTTCGTTTTGCCGCGGGAGCTAGTATTGTAGGAGTCGCAGGGGTTTTGGCTACGAAAAGCCAGGCAGGAGATTTTCTGTGGCAGTTGGATCCAACGAAATGTACGCAATGTGGTCGTTGTGCTACAAGTTGTGTGGTAACACCATCGGCAGTAAAATGCATTCATGTTTACGACATGTGTGGTTATTGTGATTTGTGTGGAGGTTATTTCCGACCAAATGTGAAGAGTTTATCTACTGGAGCCGAAAACCAACTTTGTCCAACAGGTGCAATCAAAAGATCCTATGTTGAGGATCCTTATTTCAAATACGAGATTATTGATGAATTGTGCATTGGCTGCGGAAAATGTGTAAAAGGATGTGGTGCTTTCGGTAATGGCTCATTGCAATTGCAAGTAAGTCATGACCTATGTGTGAATTGCAATCACTGTGCTATTGCCAGAGATTGTCCTTCCGATGCATTCTCAAGAGTGCCTGTTGATAAGGCTTATAAATTCGCAGGATTTAAAACAAATAAAAAAATATAATCGATTACGATGAAGAAAAGCTTAGCCTTTATCTCTTTACTGATATTATTTGTGGGAATGGAATTTGCAGCCTTTTCACAACAACAACGTTTCCCAAAACCGGAATTCGAATCGGGATACGAACAACCTGTTGCCTCAATGCCTGCACCTCGCGATGGCATGTTTGCATTCTTGGATGTAATGGTATTAATTGCAGCACTTAGTTTAATCACTTGGTTCATTCTGAAGAAAAGATCAAGAACTGGAGTAGTGGTAGTCTCTATTTTTTCCATTCTGTACTTTGGCTTTTTTAGAGAAGGATGTGTCTGTTCTGTCGGATCAGTTCAAAATGTCGTATTAGCCCTTTTTAATCCCGGCTATCACATTCCTTTATCGGCATTGGCCTTTTTTGTGATTCCATTAGTCTATACCTTATTTTTTGGTAGAACATTTTGCGCTGGAGTTTGTCCCTTAGGAGCAGTTCAGGATGTATTCCTGATGAGACCAGTTACCTTGAAGAAATGGTTGCAAAAAGTCTTGGGTTTAATTCCTTATATCTATTTGGGCTTGTCCGTATTATATGCAGCAACGGCTACAGACTTTATCATTTGTCGATACGATCCTTTTGTAGGGATTTTCAGATTCAATGCTACCTTTTTCATGTTCGCGATTGGTGGCGCCTTCTTGTTGATTAGTGTTTTTATTGCTCGACCATATTGTCGTTTCTTTTGCCCATATGGTGTGATTTTGAATCTAGTTAGTAGAGTTTCTAAAAATCATTTGACCATAACACCTTCCAATTGCATTCAATGCAAGCTTTGTGAGAATTCTTGTCCTTTAGATGCCATTAACAAACCTGTTGTGGTGAAGCAAATGGAAGACAAGCGATCAGCAACCAGAAGATTCATCTTACTTAGTTTAATTATACCAGCACTAATGATTGTTGGAGGTTGGACAGGTGCAAACTTTCATGAAAATCTTTCTAAAGTGAATGCAAAAGTACGATTGGCAGATGAATTACTTCATTTCGATTCAAAAACCATGAAAGAAAGTCTGGAAATAGAAGGTTTTAGAACTTCAGGTCAAACAGTAGAAGAATTGTATTTGGAAGCTGCAGAAATTGTAGAGCAATTCTATTATGGTGGTTGGATATTGGGTGCTTTCATTGGATTGGTAATTGGTTTGGCTTTGTCAGGATTATCAACTTATCGATATAGAGAAGATTACACACCAGATAAAGGGGAATGTGTGAGTTGCGCACGTTGCCTAAAATATTGTCCTGTTGAAAAATAAAACCTATAACGACCTGACAGCGTTTTTTTAACCTGTCAGAGTCTTGTTAAAATATACTTTGTGTCCCTTTGTGAAGAACTTCGAGCTTCCTTAGTGGTAAAAAATAAAACTTAGTGGTAAAGCATATGAATAACAAGTTTAAAATAAATCGTACCAACCTGTCTCTTTGGAGAGGAATAGCTATAGTGGCAGGAACATTCTCTTTCATAATCTGCATGTTGGTATTGGTAAATTACATTCAAATCAATCGAGTTGATCCTGTAAACACAGAGATCATCAATAGTTTGGTTGATCGATTGAATGAAAATCCAAATGATGAGCAGTTAAGAGAGCAAATTCGTGAAATGGATCTGTTGGTGCGAAAAGCATACTTTACAAATCAATGGCAAGTAAAGGCTGGAGGATATTTATTGCTTTTTGGAGTTATCGTAATGGCAATTGCTCTTCATTTATTTTATTCAGGAAAGAAAGAATTACCACAAGTAAGCGAAGAAGAGGAAGAGAATATTATCCTTTTCCGGGAGAAGGCAAGAAAGTGGATTGTAATTGGTGGTTTTGGAATGGTCGGAATCACATTGGTCTTTGCATTCCTTACTCATCAGGAATTGGGAAATCAATTTACTGTAGCGGCTAAAACAGCAAAGGCGGAAGCAGAACAAGAGCAAACACAACAAGTAAGTGAGGTAATTGAAGTATCAGCAGAAGTAATTCCAGAAAAGAAAGAAGAAGTAAAAGAGGAAGAAATTGAAGTAATTGTTGAAGAAGCTCCTGAGAAAGTTGCAGTTGCTGTTCAAGAAGAACCTAAAGAAGTAGTACCAGCTAAAACTGTTGGGAAATATACAGGAACATATCCTACTAAAGAAATGATGGACAATTTCCCATCTTTCCGTGGTCCTGGAGGAAATGGAATTGCTTACCAAAAGAACATCCCAAATGAATGGGATGGAGCCAGCGGAAAAAACATCTTGTGGAAACAGCCAGTTCCTATTCATGCATACAATTCTCCAGTTATTTGGGGAAACAAACTGTTCTTATCAGGTGCGAACGCAACAAGTCGCGAAATATATTGCTACGATAGAAACAATGGAAAATTGCTTTGGACAGCTAAAGTAGAGCAGGTTCCTGGATCGCCTGCAACTTCACCTGACGTTACACCAGATACAGGTCATGCAGCATCTACAGTTACAACCGATGGAAAATCAGTCTTCGCAATTTTTGCAAATGGAGATGTTATTTCTGTCGATATGAATGGTAAAAAACAATGGGCAAAAAATTTAGGTGTTCCTGATAATCATTACGGGCATTCATCTTCATTACTCATTTTTGAAGACAAGCTAATCGTTCAGTACGATCAAAAGAAATCCGGAAAGGTATTAGCCTTATCCACAAAAGATGGATCTGAATTGTGGAACACTCCGCGTAAAGTTAGAGTTTCTTGGGCATCGCCAGTAATCGTAAATAACAATGGTCAAATAGAGGTCTTATTAGCTGCCGATCCTAGTGTTGCTTCTTACGATGTGAATACGGGTAAAGAATTGTGGCATTTGGATTGCATTACAGGAGAAGTTGGACCATCGGTAGCCTTCGCAAATGGAATTGTTTATGCTTTAAATGAATATGCTAGTTTGGTTGCCATTAAGACTGGTGAGAAACCAGAAGTGCTTTGGGAAGCTTACGATTACCTTTCTGATGTACCAAGTCCGATCGCATACAAAGACATGTTATTTATTGTAACCAGTTACGGTGCGGTTGCTTGTTATAACGCAACATCAGGAGAAATTCTGTGGGAACAGGAATTTGATAATGGATTTTATTCATCACCAATTTTGGTAGATGGCAAGATATATTTATTGGATCGCGAAGGTGTGATGCACATTTTTAAGGCTGATAAGCAATATGCATCAGTTGCGACTTCATCATTGGGAGAAAAATCGGATACATCGCCAGCTTTCGCTGATGGAAGAGTATATATCCGTGGAGAGAAAAACCTTTATTGCATAGGGAAATAATTATGGAGAAGATATTCAATTTTGTAGATGGAGTTGTTGGGGAATTGGGAGGTGAGCCAGATAAGGTGATTCCAATTTTACAGGCAATTCAAGGAAAATATAATTATTTGCCTGAAGATGCTTTGAAGCGTGTTTGTGAGACTACAAGTATTACAGAAGCGCAAATTACTGGAATTTCAACATTCTATTCTCAATTTAGACATCAGCCGGTAGGGAAGCACATTATACGAGTTTGCGTAGGAACGGCTTGCCATGTAAAAGGAGCAAAACAGGTTTTCGATGGTTTTCGTCGAGAATTGGGATTGGAAAAAGGAAAGGATACAGACGATAAAAAGCTATTTACGGTTGAAGAAGTAGCCTGTTTGGGGTGCTGTACTTTGGCTCCAGTTGTTCAGATTGATGATGTGACTTACGGACATGTTGAAACCGGTAAAGTTGCTGAGATACTTGAGGATTTTAAAAATCTGGCGCCAAGCGAAGATAAAATTGTACGAGAAGTTACCGAAGAAGGTATTTCGCAAGGAGAAATTCGTATTGGTTTAGGTTCTTGTTGCGTAGCTAGTGGAAGTTCTGGGGTGAAAGAAGAGTTGGAGAAAACTTTGGCTGAGAACAAGATTAAGGTTGATGTGAAGCAAGTTGGATGTGTTGGTGTTTGTAACCAAGTGCCAATGTTAGAAATCCATAAAAATGGGGAAGAAGCTGCTTATTATACCAAAATCAATGCAAATGAAGTTGGGGATATTATCGAGAAACACTTTCAATCTAAGAGTTGGATGAGTCGTTTTAAAAATCGCTTTTACAACTATGCCGAGAACATTACTTTCTCGGATATTCCAAAGAGTTCAAATAGATATAATGCCAATGAAGAGGACACACCAATTGCGGAGTTTTTAAAAGGACAAGTAAATATAGCCACCGAATACCGTGGTGAGATAAAACCATCTGATTTTGAAGAATACATTTCAAAACGTGGTTTTGAGGCTTTTAAGAAGTGTTTGAACGATCTATCTGCCGATGAAATTATTTCTCAGATTGAGCAAAGTGGATTAAAAGGACGAGGTGGAGCAGGTTTTCCATCTGCCATTAAATGGAAGATGGTTCAAAATGCAAAATCCGAAAAGAAATACATTATTTGTAATGGGGATGAAGGAGATCCGGGCGCATTCATGGATAGAATGTTGTTGGAATCTTACCCATTTCGAGTTATTGAAGGAATCTTGATTGGAGCTTATGCTGTAGGTGCTAATGAAGGTCGCTTGTACATTCGAGCGGAATATCCACTTGCCGTTAAGCGAATTAAAGAAGGTCTGGAAATCTGCAAAAGCAAAGGTTTATTAGGCAAAAACATATTGGGATCTGATTTTTCTTTCGAATTGAAAGTATTTGAAGGTGCTGGAGCATTTGTTTGTGGAGAAGAAACAGCATTAATTGCTTCCATAGAAGGAAAACGTGGAATTCCGCAATTACGTCCTCCATATCCTGCAGAAAAAGGACTTTGGGATCAACCTACCTTGATAAATAATACAGAAACATTTTCTTTGGTTCCTTATATTCTGCGTGAAGGAGCTGAAGCTTTCAGTAACATTGGAACAGAGAAAAGTAAGGGAACAAAGGTGTTTGCTCTTGCTGGTAAAATAAATAGAGGAGGATTGATTGAAGTTCCTATGGGAATTACAATTAAGCAAATTGTAGAAGAAATTGGCGGTGGAATTGCCGATGGAAAGAAATTTAAGGCCGTTCAAATTGGTGGTCCTTCAGGAGGATGTATTCCTGCATCCATGTCCGATGTAGCCATCGACTTCGATTCTTTGAAGGAAGTTGGAGCAATGATGGGCTCGGGAGGATTGATCGTTTTAGATGAATCGGATTGCATGGTTGATATCGCTCACTATTTCTTGTCGTTTACCCAAGAGGAATCTTGCGGACGATGTACTTTCTGTAGAATTGGAACGCAGAGAATGTTAGAGATCCTTGAAAAGATCAAGACAGGAAAAGGAAAAATAAGCGATTTGGACTTGCTGGAGAAACTGGCATTAAATACGCAGAAGGGAAGTATGTGTGCTTTGGGTGGAACTGCTCCGAACCCTGTATTATCAACCTTAAAGTATTTCCGTCACGAATATGAAGCGCATATTAATGGCGAATGTCCATCTGGAAAATGTGAGAACCTAATTCGCTATGAAATCAACGACAATTGCACTGGATGTACAAAATGTGCACAGCGTTGTCCGGTAGATGCGATAGAGGCAAAACCATACGAATTACATAAAGTAGATAACGAATTGTGTATTAAATGCGATATCTGTAAACAAATTTGTCCGGTAGATGCCATTGAAATTAAATAACTAAAAGACCTGACAGGTTTTTAAAACCTGTCAGGTCTATAGATAATATAAAGATGCCAAAACTAACAATAGATAATATAGCCATCAATGTTCCGGAAGGAACAACGATTCTGACTGCAGCACGTTCTGTTGGAATAGATATTCCGAGCATGTGTTACCTGGAAGGATGCAGTAATCATCCAACTTGCATGGTTTGCATGGTAAAAAACAATGCGAATCAGAAGATGATGCCTTCATGTGCTACGAAAGTTACCGAAGGAATGGATTTGGTGAGTGATGATGCTGAAGTGTTCGAAGCGAGAAAAGAGGCCATTGAATTGTTATTGAGCGATCATGTAGGTGATTGTGAAGCTCCTTGTCGCGTGGCTTGTCCTGCATATATGGACATTCCGAAAATGAACCGTTTTATTGCAGCTGGTAAATTCGATGAGGCTTTAAAAATCGTTAAAGAGGAAATTGCCCTTCCAGGGATTTTAGGACATGTTTGTTCTGCTCCATGCGAGAAGGTTTGTAGACGTAAAGATGTCGATCAGGCGGTATCCATTTGTTTGTTGAAAAGGATATCTGCAGAGGAAGAGACTAATGTTTATCTTCCAGAGAAGAAAGAAGCAAGCGGGAAAAAAGTGGCTGTTATTGGATCTGGTCCAGCTGGATTATCGGCAGCTTATCATCTTGTTTTGGAAGGTCATTCTTGTGAGGTTTTCGAGAAGGAAAATTGCCTTGGAGGGAGTTTAAATACTTCCGTAGATAAGGGAGAATTGCCTCAGGAGATTTTGGCTCATGAGATCGAAATACTAAAGCAACTGGGTGTTGTTTTTCATACCAATCAGAAAATAGAAAAAGAAGACTTGAAAAAAAACAATTCTGATTTTGATGCAGTAATTCTAGCAATTGGAAATGTATCTGATGAAGGAGAGTTTTTAGGTCTAAAAGCAGCGAAGACTGGAGTGTGGGTTGATGCCGATACATTCGCTACCGAAACCAAAGGAATTTTTGCAACTGGTAGTATAATCCGACTTCAGAAAATGGCAGTGAAAGCCATTGCTATGGGCAAAGAATGTGCATGGTCGGTAAATGAATTTTTACAAAAAGGAGAAGGGAAATCTGCAAAGAGAGAATTTAATTCACGATTTGGAACCTTGCGAAAAGCAGAGGTAGAGGAGTACCTAAAAGAGTCGGTTGAAGGAGATCGTATAGAAGCAAAATCTGACAGAGGATTCACAAAAGAAGAAGCAATTGCAGAAGCAAAAAGATGTCTTCATTGTGACTGTAGAAAATTAGATAATTGTAAACTTAGAACTTGTGCCGAAACACATCAGGCCGATCGCAGAAGATTTCTATTTGGTGAAAGAAACAATGTTGTGAAGTACTTCAATCATGAGAGTATTGTTTACGAACCAGAGAAATGCATAAAATGTGGTTTGTGCATAGAAATTGCAGGGAAACACAAGGAACAAACCGGATTAACCAATATGGGTAGAGGTTTTACCGTTAAAGTAGCAGTTCCATTCAATCAAGAAATTGATAAGGCATTAACTGTTGCGGCAAAAGATTGTGCTGAAGCTTGTCCAACAGGAGCGATATCGCTTCGCGAATAATTAATTATTGGAGAAACGACCTGACAGCGTTCTTGAACCTGTCAGCGTCTGATTGAAAACGAAGAGAAAAGTAAATGTTGAAATAAAACCTCACCCTTAATCCCTCTCCTCAAGGAGAGGGGAATTAGAATCTAAATAAAGGTTGGGGAATATGAAATAACGATTAAAGCCAAGCTCCCCTTCGATTTTAGGAGAAGGGGCTGGGGGATGAAGTTAAAAGAAATTTCGAATTCAAAAGAAAGACCTGACAGAGTCAATTGAAGACGAAGAAAATAGTAAGCAAATGAAAAAGCATATAATTCTATACCTACTAAGCATTGTCTTGGCCCATTCATCAATAGCCCAAAACAAGCACAACTGGTTATCATTTCGTGGTAACTCTAGCCTTAGGGGGATAACAGAAGCCAGCATACCAAAGGCCCCGAAGCTTTTGTGGAGCTTTAAAACCGGCGATGCCATTAAATCTTCACCCATTATCAGCAATGGAAATATTTTTGTTGGCTCTAATGATGGTAACTTATATGCATTATCGAAGACAGGTGAGTTAAAATGGAAATTTGATGCTAAAACATCTGTGGAAGCTTCACCTCTTTATTTGGATGGAAATGTATATTTCGGATCCTTGGAGGGAAACTTCTATTGCCTGAATGCCAGTACTGGAGAGCAAAAATGGAAATACACAACAGAGGGACAAATCTCAGGATCGGCAAGTTGGTTCTACGATAAAAGCACAAAGACAAAAAAAATACTCTTCGGTAGTTATGATTTCTATCTTCATTGTGTAGATGCAAAATCAGGTAAACTGCAATGGAAGTACGAGTCTGATAATTATATTAATGGAGCGGCGGCTTGCAATGGCGAAATTGCTGTGTTTGGTGGTTGCGATGGCTTTCTCCATCAAGTGGATGTGAAAACAGGTAAGGCTAAAAACAAGTTTGACATTGAAACCTATATTGCTTCATCTATTGCTTTAGATGATGCGCGCTGTTACTTTGGAAATCATGATGGTGAATTCTTTTGTGTTGATTACGAGAATAGTGTGGTTAAGTGGAAAAAGGAGGGTGCAATATCGTATTTAGCTTCTCCGGCAATTTCTGCAGATCAGGTAATTATTGGAGCGGAGAACAGACAAGTATATTGTTTCGATAAGGCTAGTGGAAAAATCCAATGGCAATTCAAAACTAAAAATAAGATTGATGCATCCCCTGTAATTGCTGGTAGTTCGGTAGTTATTGGATCAGGAGATGGCAGAATATATGTGCTGAATCGCAAAACGGGTCAACAAATTTGGTCTTACGAGATAGGTAGAGCCATTGTGGGAACTCCTGCAGTAGTAGAAGGATTGATAATCGTTACAGCCATGGACGGCAGTGTTTATGCCTTTGGAGAGAAATAAAAAATATCGCAAAAGAACTTGCTTTCAACGATGCGAGAAGCACATAGGACGAAAAAAGCTTGAATTACGAATGATTTTCAATATTTTAATAAATAATTTTTATTTCAAGTAATAAACTTTTGTGTGTCTTCGTGATATCCTTTGGTGCGCTTTGTGGTTAAAATTTATAGAAAATTAAAGAGTACAACATGATTGTAAAACTAGATAAGATCACCAAATATTACCAAAACTCTGGTAGTGCAGAGAAGAGAATCATTTTAGATGATCTTTCCTTAGCCATTGAAAAAGGAGAGAGTATTGCTATTGTGGGGCCTTCAGGATCCGGCAAAAGTACTTTGTTGAATGTGATTAGTTCTTTGGATACAGTCTATTCGGGCAACATGATTTTTGATGGTCAGGATTTATCTAAGCTTAATGAGAAGGAACTGGCCAATTTTCGAAATCGGAATTTGGGTTTTGTATTTCAATCGCATCATTTGTTACCTCAGTTGAATTTAATCGAGAACGTTTTACTTCCATTTATCCCTGTAAAGGATAAGAAATTAAAGAAAGAAGCTGAAAAAAGAGCATTGGAATTGCTTGATTTTGTTGGTCTTTCAAAACAAATACATCAGCGCCCAGGTCAAATGTCGGGTGGAGAGTGCCAACGCGCAGCGGTGGTTCGAGCTTTAATTCATCAACCAAATTTGATTCTTGCCGATGAACCTACGGGTTCTTTGGATAAAAAATCGGCTGAGCAATTGGGTGATTTATTGGTTGATATCAATGAAAAGCAAGGCGTGTCCTTGGTAGTTGTAACGCATTCAATGGATTTGGCTAAGAAAATGAAGAAGATGTACCAGTTAGAGAATGGAAAATTGAATTTATTATAGACCTGACAGGTTTTTAAAACCTGTCAGGTCTTACTATTCTGTAGGATATGACAATATTAAAATACATCATCAAAAGCTTTTGGTTCTTCAGAAAGCAGCATTTTGCCGTTTTTTTAGGAACAGTGGTAAGTACTGCGGTTCTTACGGGCGCTTTAATTATTGGTGATTCCGTAAAATACAGTCTGCGCGAATTAGTCGATTTACGATTGGGTGAGGTTAACTACGCGATGCCTACCGGAGATCGTTATGTGAGAGCCGAACTGGCTACTGACCTAACGAACGATATGACTGTGAATTTTGCAGCTGTTCTACAAGTAAAAGGAATTGCGATTCAAGCCGAAACACAGGCACGAACAAATAATGTGCAGGTGTATGGTATCGATGAAGATTTAAATTGGCTTGCCTTACAAGATTTGCCTAAACTTGAAGCTGATGAGGCTTTACTAAGTGAAAACTTAGCAGAGAAAATGAAACTATCACTTGGTGATGATTTTTTACTTAGAGTTGAAAAGGGCAGCTTGATTCCTGCTAATGCGCCTTTTGTTTCCGATGAGGATCAAACTCTGGCTTTACGATTGAAAGTGAAAGCGATTGTGGGAGATAAGGAATTAGGCAGATTCAGCTTGAAAAGCAATCAGGTAGCACCATTTAATGTTTTTCTATCGAGAGAATATTTGGCTCAGGAGATGGAGTTGGAAGGACGAGCAAACTTATTACTTGCCAGTGATTCTGATAAAAGCTTAATCAAATTTAAAAATTACCTGGAGAACAATTGGCAATTGAAAGATGCTGGTTTAGAGCTTCGTGAAGTTAAAGGGAAAGATCAATTGGAGTTGATATCCGATCGGGTATTTATTGATACGCCACTTTCTGGAGCCATTGCAAACATGGGCATCAAGCAACAAAGGCTACTTACTTATTTTGTGAATCGCTTTATTTGTCATGATAAAGAAACACCTTATTCATTTGTTTCTGCCATTGATGGAGATTCACATTTGGCAGATCTTTCAGCGAATGAAATGATCATTAACCAATGGTTGGCGGATGATCTTCAAGCCAAAGTTGGTGACTCTATTAGCTTGGATTACTTCGCTATTGGAGCCATGCGAAAGCTTGAAGAGCACAAACAAAGCTTTACAATCAAAGAAATATTACCTTCAAGTAATACTTTAATCGATCAGGCTATGATGCCTTCTTTTCCTGGCTTGTCGGATGCTGGTAGCTGTAACGATTGGGAGGCAGGCGTACCTGTCGACTTCTCGAAAATCAGACCGAAGGATGAAGATTACTGGAAGAAATACAAAGGAACACCCAAGGCATTTATTGCTGAGGAAAAGGCGCTTGAATTGTGGAGTAACAAGTACGGAAAGTACACTGCAATTCGATTCGATAAAAAGGATTTGACCATTGCACAATTAGATTCAAGCTTACTTGCTGCTTTAAGTCCCGAGATGCTGAACCTTAGTTTTGCTTCGGTTCGACAAGAGGGAAACAATGCTGCCGATAATATGGTCGATTTTGGTGAGTTATTCTTAAGTTTAAGTTTCTTCATCATATTTGCGGGTATTCTACTCACAATATTGATTTACTCTCTTAATCTGGATGGTAGAACGCAAGAAACGGGTATCCTTCTCGGATTGGGTTTCAGTAAAAGCAGAATTGTACGAATCAGAATTCTAGAATCCTTAATCACCATCATATTAGGTGGTGTTATTGGTGTATTAGGCGGAATACTCTACAATAAATTACTTCTTGATGCATTGAACTCTGTATGGACAGATGTTGTGAGAACCAATATGTTGAATGTCCATTTGAAGGGAAATACGCTGATTACGGGCTTTCTAATTGGATTGTTAATCGCTTTGCTATGCATTTTGGTGGTAACGAGAAAAAAGATGAAGAGATCGGCTCACTTGCTGATTAATGACGTTACTGAGGATAGTGTTTCAGTGAAAAAGAACAAACGATCCATTTTATTAGCTGTCGTTTCCATTTTAGGAACCTTTGCAATAATCGCTTATGCACTTGCATCTCCAAATCTAAATGCAGAACTCTTGCTTTCTGCAGGTGGTTTATTCATGATTGGGGCATGTGCCATTTTCAATTGGTATTTGCAGCAATTGAGTGCCAAGAAAAGCACTACGACGCCTAGCTTGTATCAATTGGCAGTTAAGAACAGTGCAAGAAATCGAAAGCGAAGTCTGGCAACCGTTGCTTTATTAGCCTTAGGTACATTCTCTGTATTAATCACAGGAGCCAACAGAAAAACCTTTTACGATACTGAAAATGCTGCAAGTTCAGGTACTGGAGGTTACGAGTACTTCTTCGAAACGAGTATGCCTGTCTTGTTTGATCTAAACACAGCGGAAGGCCAAGAGAAGATTGGTTTTTGGGAGGGTGATTTGGATAAGGACGTAAGCTTTGCTCAATTCAGAGCCTTAGATGGTGATGATGCTAGTTGTTTGAACTTGAATCAGGTACAAAAGCCAAGGGTATTGGGCTTTGATCCTAATCAGTTTGATAAGGCTGGAGCCTTTTCATTTGCGAAACTGCATAAAGATGTTGATCAAAAGCATCCATGGCAAGCTCTAGAAAAGGAATATGGTGAAAATGTAATTCCAGCCTATGCCGATCAAACCGTAATTGTTTGGGGATTGAAAAAAGCAGTTGGCGACACTTTACATTATCAGGATGAATATGGCAAAGAGGTGAAGCTTTTGCTGATGGGAGGTTTGAACAATTCCATTTTTCAGGGAAACCTTTTAATTGCTGATTCTCAGTTTCAAAAGCACTGGCCTTCGGTTAGTGGATCGAAGATATTGTTGGTTGATTATCCGAATGTTAGTGATGATCAATTCATGCAACAGTTTGAGAGTAATCTACAAGATGTAGGTGTAAGTGGAATGAAAACTTCTGATCGATTAGCGGCATTTTATTCTGTTGAAAATACCTACTTGAGCATGTTCATGTTCTTAGGTGGTTTAGGTGTTATAATTGGCACCATTGGCTTAGGAATTGTTTTGATGAGAAACATATTGGAACGTAAAAAAGAGTTGGCTTTACTGGCAGCAATAGGATATCAGCAAGGCAGTTTGTTTAAATTACTGTTTTTCGAAAATGTATTTTTATTGCTAGCAGGATTAGCGTGTGGTGTGAGTGCTGCTTTCATTGGAGTGCTGCCATCCATTCTTTCACCATCTTTTCAAATGCCAGTTGGCTACATTTTGTCCTTACTTTTTGGAATCTCAATTAGTGGATTAATCTGGATTTACATTCCAGCTCGCATGATCAAGAAATTTAAAATAGCAGAATCATTAAAAAACGAATAATAATTAACTATTACTATAAAACAAACCCAATGAAAAACCTAAGTATCGTATTAATCGCAGTGTTATTTTTCGCTTGCAATGCAAAGCAGAAAAAAGTAACTGAATGGAGAGGCGAGAACCGCTCTGGTATTTACAACGAAACCAATTTGTTGAAAGAATGGCCAACAGAAGGACCTACTGCCTTGTGGGATGTCGAAGGAATTGGTAATGGATATGGATCGCCTGTAATTGCAGAAGGTAAGATCTTTTTGAATGGTGAGATTGATAGTGTAGCTTATTTATTTGCTCTCGATTTACAAGGGAAAACACTTTGGAAGACTGAGTTTGGTAGAGATTGGATGGTAAATTTTATTGGAAGTCGTTCAGCTCCAACTTTTGTTGATGATATGATTTATGTAGCTTCAGGTTTGGGAGATATTGCTTGTATACAGGCAGAAACAGGTGAATTGAAGTGGAAAGTGAATATGTTAGAGAAATACAAAGGGAAGAATACTCGTTTCGGATATTCGCAATCTTTATTAATAGATGGTGATTTGGTATTCGCAGCACCGGGTGGAGCAGAGAACAATATCATTGCATTGAATCGTTTTACAGGCGAATTGGCTTGGACAAATCCAGGAGTTGGAGAGATTTCGGCATACTGTTCTCCTTTGTTGTTGGAGTTTCCATCTCGAAAAGTTTTGGTAACTTTCTCAGACAATGCTTTAATGGGTATTGAATCGCAAACAGGAAAGATGTTGTGGACGGAACTGCAGGATACCTTATGCGATATCAATGGAAACACACCAATTTTTGAAGATGGTTATTTGTATTACGTTGCCGGATGTGGTAATGGTACAGTGAAAATGAAGGTTTCAGAAGACGGAAGTCAAATCACGGAAGTTTGGAGAAACAAAGAATTGGATAACATCATGGGTGGTGCTGTAAAATTGAATGGTAAAATCATTGCTTCCGGACATCGCAAGAAAGTTTGGAAAAGCGTTGATGCTGAGACTGGAGAAACAAGAGATACCTTGAAATTTGGTCGTGGTGCAACAATTGCTGCCGATGGTATGTTATATTGTTACAATGAAAGAGGTCAGGTAGGACTTGTAAACGTTACTCCTGAGAGTATGGATATTGTTAGCAAATTTAAAGTGACCAAAGGAACCAAAGAGCATTTTGCTCAGCCTGTGATTAACGATGGCGTTTTGTACATCCGTCATGGAGATGCTTTAATGGCATACGATATCAAGAAGAAGATTTAATAATCATTTTAGTGAGTAGCTAAAATTTGAAGTAAAGCAGAGAACATGAGCAAACAAATATTCATTTGCGGGTGCGAAAAAGATGGAAAGATTGAAAAGGAATCGGTTCAGAAGTTGAGAAGCACTTTGGAAGAGAAGAATATAGGCTATACCTATATTGAGGATATGTGTGGTACAATTCTAAAGAATCCTGATGATTTGGAAAGTTTGTATACCGCTGAGGATGCTATCGTATTTGGTTGTCAGGCTCGTGCAATGCAACATTTGGTCGATAATTCAGGAAAAAAGATAGAGGAAAATACCACTGAATATTATCATGTTGATGATGAGAATCAGGAGGAAGTAATTTCTCAATTGGAATCCAATACAGGTGAACCTTTGAAAATTAAGTATACTGATTCGTGGAAGCCTTGGTATCCTGTTATTGATTATGAGCGTTGCAATGGCTGTCGCAAATGCTTGAATTTTTGTTTGTTTAGTGTTTATTCTGTTGAAGATGATGGAACTGTGGTGGTTTCTGCCTCGGCGAATTGCAAGGACATGTGTCCAGCTTGTGCCAGAGTATGTCCTCAAAATGCAATCATTTTCCCAAAACATGCCGAAAGTCCTATTGATGGAGGAGAAGGCGATGGAACAGAGAATGAAAAGACAGACATTCTGGAACAAATTCAAAATGAAGATGTTTATTCTGTTTTGAGTGCTCGAAGAAAGAATTTTCAGGTTTCACTGCTAAAGAATGATCAGTTTAAAATGGCTGAAGAAGAGCGACGTGCTTGTTGCAGTGGGGATGATAAAAAAGAGGAAGTAAAGAAAGAAGAAAAATGTGATTGTGACTGTAATTGCAAGGAAGAACCGGAGAGTAAATGCGATTGTGATTGCAAAGATGGAGATTCCAATTCAAGCTGTTGTTAAAATTAATAGACCTGACAGGTTTTTAAAACCTGTCAGGTCTGAATAATAGATATAAATGATATTTTCATTAGGAAGTAGAATACTGAGACAGGTAGATGCCCGATTGCTTTGGAAACTTGGCTATAATCTGGGTTGGAAGGGAATGAAAGCCGTTTCGAAACACAAGAAACGACTGAAAAAGGGAGAGCTATTTCCTGCCTTCATGATGATTTCGGTTACAGATAATTGCAATCTGAATTGTCAGGGATGTTGGGTTACGATCGATAACACTTCCAAGGGAATGGATGTGGAAACATTAGAGAATATCATTGTTTCGAGCAAGAAGAAAGGTTCCTATTTCTTTGGTTTGTTAGGCGGAGAACCCTTAATGTATCCTCATTTAATGGATGTGATTGAAAGACATTCTGATTGTTATTTTCAGATGTTTACGAACGGAACTTTATTGACCGATGAAGTTGCTCAACGTCTGCGGAAATTGGGTAATGTATCGCCATTAATTAGTGTGGAAGGTTTGCAAGATGTAAGTGATGTTAGAAGAGGAGCGAACAATGTTTATGGCAGAACCATGACAGGGATAGAAGCTTCTACAAAGAATAAACTGTTTACGGGAGTTGCAACTAGTGTGTGCAAATCTAATTTTAAAGATTTGGTGAATGAGGAGTTTGTGAATTCATGCATCAAAAAGGGAATTCATTACCTGTGGTTTTACATTTATCGCCCAGTTGGTGAGCGTCCAACAACCGAATTGGCTTTGTCCGAAGAGGAGATATTGGAACTGCGACAGTTTATGGTTGATGTTCGTGTAAAAGCGCCATTGATGATCATTGATACCTATTGGGATGAAAAAGGACAAGCATTGTGTCCTGGAGCCATTGGTTTGTCTCATCATATCAATCCTTACGGTGATATAGAATTTTGTCCGCCAATTCAGTTTGCAGGAGAAAAAATTGATAAGGACACCGATATTGTAAATCTGATTGAAAATTCGAAATTTATTGGTGGTTTGCGAAAAGGCATTAACGACTGTACCCAAGGATGTATTCTATTGGATAATCCACAGGAACTGCACACGATGCTAAAAGATACAAATGCCTATGATTCTTCGAAAAGAAATACTTCCTACGAAGAGTTAAAGAAAATGAAAGCATGTGCTGGCCATCATATTCCTGGGAAAGAGATTCCCGAGAAAAGTTGGCTGTATCGATTTGCCAAAAAGTATTCCTTTTTTGGGTTCGGTGCTTATGGATAGTATTGTGATAGAGACGCAAGGCATTGCGTCTGTACGATTGAAATTAATAGGGGTATTAGGATAATTGATATTTGTACTAGATGATTTTAAGAAACAACCAACCAAATATGAGCTTTGGAAATGATTTGCCTCAGCATCCTGAAAAGCTGAAGCAGATTCGTGATTTAATTCGCGATTATGCTGCTGAGAGTGAATTGGTGCCACCTTTACAAGAGGATGAAGTCATTTTTCATTCTGGAGAATTGATTCAAAAGCATCCTGAATTGTTTCTTTATCAAAAGCTCTTGGCTGTCATGATTAACAATTACGCTTGGAGCAATATTGTGGCTGGAATTCCATTTAATCGCAGAATCTTACTATTGCCAAAATGCATTAGCCATTCTACTAAATGTCCTGCAAAATATGATGAACTGGGATTACTTTGCGAACAATGTGGTCTTTGTGAATTAGCAGGAATCATTTCACAAGCTAATGAATTGGGTTATCATACCATCGTTAGTGAAGGAACAACATCTGCAAGTTTGTTACTTTCTTCAGGTCAGGTGGAGTGTGTTGTTGGTGTTGGCTGTTTGCATTCATTCGAACGCTCGTTTCCTTTGGCTGTAAAAGAAGCTGTTCCATCCATTGCAATTCCGCTTTACAACAATGATTGTAAGGATTCTAAAGTTGATAGAATTTGGTTAGATGAAGTTCTTGCAGTACGAAATGAAAGCAATTGGAAAGGCTGGATTAACTTAGATACGTTAAAAACGCTTGTGAAAGAATGGTTTGCGACTGATAAGCTAATAGCTCTTTTCGGAGAAAATGATCCAACTATTGATATTGCGATAAATTGGATGGAAAAGGATGGTAAACGCTGGCGACCTTTGATTATGGTAGCTGTTTACGATGCTTTTACTGGAAAATCTGGAGAATATGACGAAACAATACAGAAATTAGCTGTTTCTATTGAGTGTTTTCACAAGGCATCCTTGGTTCATGATGATATTGCAGATGAAGATGATGAACGCTATGGAAAGCCAACGCTTCACAAAGAATATGATATTCCAGTTGCACTAAACGTTGGAGATCTACTGGTTGGGTATGGTTATCAAATGATAGCAGAATCAGGTGCTAAGCACATTCGAAAATTGCTAACAGTCGCTTCTCACGGACATCGTGATTTGTCTCTCGGACAAGGAGAGGAACTATTGTGGAGAAGCAATGAAAAATTGCTAACACAAGAAGAGATTCTACGCATTTTCAGTAACAAAACATCTCCGGCTTTTGAAGTGGCTTTGCAATTTGGAGCAATTTTAGCTGATGCAAGTGAAGATGTTCAGCAAATAATCTCAAATTACAGTAAAGCATTAGGGATTGCTTACCAAATTAAGGATGATTTGGATGATTTCAGACAGGACAGTATTGCCAGTGGCTTTAATACTGTTCAGCCATCTTTGGTATCTACACTTTTAAATAAAAAGCATCCAGAAAAGATGCAAGAATGGTTCGATCGCATGCAAAAAGGAGATACAAGCATCGCAACAGAATTTTTACAGTGGGATGAAACAAAAGAGGCGATGAAAGCAACTGAAGAGATGTTGGTTGAATACAAGCGAAATACGCTGAAAGCACTTAAACCATTAAAGCATCCGACATTAAAAATATTATTGACTCGCTTACTGAATCGGATAGTACCAGAAGATTCATAAACCCCCAACCCCCTGAAGGGGGCTACTGACTTACAAATTGTATTTTATAAGTCCCCTTCAGGGGTCCCGAAAGCTTTCGGGATAAGTGGAAAAAGAAATTAAAGCCCATCGGCTTGAGATAAAAGAAACTTAATAGAGCTAATATTTAAATGTATTGGCCTTTCTTTTGAGTTATCGATAAAGAATAAAAATTCATAATTATCAATTCATATCATTTTGAATAAAAATATTAACTGTAATCAATACATTCTAGAAGCACTTCTAAAATCACAGGAAGTCTTGAGTGAAGAAGCACAGAATCATATTAAAACCTTCGTAATTACTCAGAAATGTTTTGATGGTGGGTTTAAGGATCGTTCTGGTAAGGCAGATTTATATTATTCTGTTTTTGGCTATACCTTAGCCTTGATTTTAGATTACAAACTAGATATCCTTGAAGAACGGAAATACTTGAGAAGGCTGAAGCGAGATGAGGAATTGGATTTTGTCCATTCGGTTTGTTTTGTTCGTTGTGATTTTTTACTGCAATTAATAGAATTGAGACAAAGATCAGGCTTAAGCTCATCTAAATTTCTATCCATAAGCTTTGCTAAAGATTTAATCCTTGGTAAAGTAGTAAAATCACTGAAAAACAATTGTTCCGAATTATTATGGGATATTGAAGAGTATGGAAGTGAAGATGGAGGATACAATCACAACAAAAAAGGTGCATCTAAATCCACCATCTATGCAAATTATTTGATGTGGACACTTTATCAGGATTTACAAACCGAGCAAGAGGTTTTGGATGAGATTACCGATGCAAATAAAACATTGCGAGCAGCGAATGGATCATTTGCTAATGAAGAAAATAGCACAGATGGTGTTACCTCTTCAACTGCTGCAGGATTAATCATGAGTATTGCTGGTAAGTCAGAAGAAACGGTTAAGACAAAGGAATGGCTGAACCAGATGTTATCTAAAAGAGGTGGGTTTATGGCAGCTAGAGAGGTGCCAATTGCAGATTTATTGTCTACATCAACGGCATTGCTCGCTTTGAAGGTATCTGGAGAAAATATGCAAGAATATGCTGAAAATTCCGTAAATTTCATCAATCTTCACTGGGATGAGTCTGGTGGGTTCTTTGGCAGCATTGCCGACATGACTTGTGATGTGGAGTATACGTATTACGCACTTTTGGGTTTAGGAGTACTTTCTTGAGTTATGAGTTATGAGTTATGAGTTATGAGTTGCGGATTTCATTGTCATCCCGAGGAACCGAGGGATCTGTTGAATCTGAAGAGATCCTTCACTTCGTTCAGGATGACGTTTTAAAGGGTATTATTTAAGTTACCTGTTGGCTGGCATTTATTTTAAGGAGCTTCTGTTTTTTGTATTTAAGACAAAAAATGAAGTCGGGTTTGGGCGGATAGCCCAATACAAAAAATAAATAGCGCAATATTGATTTGAAATTAGATTGGTTTAAATGACTGCAAACTACGAGAACATACAAACCCTCAAACAAAAATTAGATGAGCACATCATCACTCTTCGAAATGAGGAAGGATATTGGGA
This sequence comes from Labilibaculum sp., assembly GCA_016342745.1. Classification (GTDB taxonomy): domain Bacteria; phylum Bacteroidota; class Bacteroidia; order Bacteroidales; family Marinifilaceae; genus Paralabilibaculum; species Paralabilibaculum antarcticum. Next base: position 83,112 of record JAEINT010000017.1, on the reverse strand, counting down.
TGGGAAGTTGTCTAGTAGTGCTTTGTCGACAGCAATTGCAGTATTTGCATTATGGGAATACGATTCCAAAAAATACAAACATCAAATCACTCAAGGCTTAGATTGGCTGGTGAAAAATTCCAATATTGATGGTGGATGGGGTGATACCATTCGAAGTAAAAGTAATTTAAGTACCACGCTTCTTACTTGGGCTTGTTTCTCCATTGTTAAAGGGCATACAACTTATATTGAGAGCATACAGAATGCGGAAAGTTGGCTTTTAGATCGCTTAAAGAAACTAGATCCGAAATCAATTAGTACTGCTGTTTTGAGTCATTATCAAGATGATCAGACCTTTTCGGTTCCCATATTGGCTATGTGCGCTTTATCAGGTAGATTGGGAGAAAATGGATGGAAGCTTGTTCCTCAATTGCCCTATCAACTAGCTGTATTTCCTGATAAATTCTTCAAATTACTGAACCTATCTGTGGTTAGTTATGCCATTCCAGCTTTGATTGCTATTGGATTAGTAAAATCGGTGAATACGAAAGCGAGTAAAGTTGTAGCTGCTTTTAATAAATCGGTTAAAGGGAATGTTTTAAAGGTTTTGGCAGAAAAGCAGCCAGATAATGGAGGCTTTTTAGAGGCTACACCGCTAACTGGATTCGTTCTCATGAGTTTGGTGGGTTCTGGTGAGAAAGAGCTTGAGGTTTGCTCTAAGGCCTCGGATTTCTTAGGTAAATCCATGAGAGAAGATGGTTCTTGGCCAATCGATACGCATTTGGCTACTTGGGTGACTTCCTTAAGTCTGAATTCCTTAAGTAATGAGAATCTGGAAGCTTTACCAGAGAAAAATAAGACGATAAATGCTTTGTTGAATCAACAACTGAAAGAAATTCATCCTTTTACCAAGGCAGAACCTGGAGGTTGGGCGTGGACGCATTTGCAAGGCGGCGTGCCTGATACAGATGATACTTCTGGAGCTTTGATTGCTTTACATCGTTTAAAAGAACATCAGGAAATTCCTATTCAAGCAATTGAAGATGGAATTAATTGGCTGATGAAACTGCAAAATAGTGATGGTGGAATGCCAACCTTCTGTAAAGGCTGGGGAAAATTACCATTCGATTGTTCTTGTCCAGATATTACCGCTCATGCCATTAAGGCATTAAGCTTGTGGAAAGAAGATTTGGATGAAATTTATCAGGCAAAGGTGAGTCGTAGCATTAAAAATGCCTGGCGATATTTAATGAGTTCTCAGCAAGTAGACGGATCGTGGTTGCCTTTATGGTTTGGTAATGAAGATGATCTGAAACATCAGAATCCTGTTTATGGAACGTCTATTGTTTTGTTTTCTTTATCTGCTTGCAAGTTAGATGGTTTAGTGGATTTTGATAAAGTAAAAGATAAAGCAATTCAATTCTTACTAAAGGTTCAAAATCAGGACAGTGGATGGGGCGGAAATGCTTCTGTGATATCTACAATCGAGGAAACAGCTTTGGCAATTCGTGCCTTAAGTGCTTCAGGAAAATTAGAAGAGGCTAAGAAAGGAATTGATTGGCTACAGAAGAACTTACCCAAAGATTTATCTGAAATTAAAGCCACTCCAATTGGTTTGTATTTTGCTTCACTTTGGTATTTCGAGGATATGTATCCATTGGTGTTTGCTAGTTCTGCTTTAAAAAAGATCTTAGATTCATCAGCTTTCTCAGAAGAAATGGAAAACACATTGGTTGAGAAGACCTGACAGCGTTTTTTTCAACCTGTCAGCGTATGATGTTTTTAATTCTTTTTCAATTTATAATGTCCGCCGTTTGGATGTGAAAATGAACAGTCTCCAGTTAAAACTTTATCACTTTTTATCCATCTTAAATTCTTCTTATTGATAGCATACCATATTTTAACATCCTCCTTAAATGTTTTGCGATTTTCATATATGCTAAGATGTTTCCAATATGAGCAATATCCACATCCATTTTTGTCGAATTCGACACCTAGTAAGTCAAAAGTTGGAATGTCATCAATAATTTCTTGAAGAGCGTGATATGCTATATCTGCAATAGTATAATTATAGGGTAGATTTGGAACGATAGCAGAGGTTTTTGTTGTATCAATCAAAGATTCTATTAAGAGTGGAATGGCGTTTTCCTTTTCAATGACAATATCCCAAAATAATTTATCTCCACACCCAATGCTGTTTTCTCCACCAATTGTATCTCTACAAATGTATGGCATATCAGTAATGAATTGCAAGTCATTAATTTTTTGCTCAATCGATTTATTTTTACACCTTCTTTCAAATGGAAGTTTAAATCGAAATGTCATAGGAATATTTTTAAGCTTATTTTGAATTTTACCTGGTGTCCATTTGGGCATTTTTTCAATAAGATGAATAAGTTCTTGATCTATTTCAGTTGAAAAGGATCTGTATATTGTATCAAATTTTGCTTTCCCAAGTGTATCAACAGTAAAGGAACAAAAGCATCTTGCTGAAGTGTCAATTTTATTTATTAGGTTGAAATTTAAATTCTCTTCAAAAAAACAATGCCACTTTTCAATGCCACCTGGAAATGTAGGTGGAGTACTTGTAATCATTACACATGCTTCTTGAACACAACTATCAGGTACAAGAATAGAATCAAGTTGTGCATAGCCTTTTAAACTTATTAGGCAGAGAAGAAATATTAGATAAAATTTCATCATTGATTAATCTTCAATTACTCACTATCCACAACCACTCCAATCATCTCCCAAAAGATTCTTTCATCAATCACATTTACATGATACTCCATGGCTTTGCGGTTTTTGCGACCTTTGCCAGAGAATTGTTCTGAATGAGCAGTTATCAAGTAATCAACATTTTTTGAAACTACACGCTTCACAATTAAGCCACGTTCTTTAACTAGCTGCTGTGCTAATTCACGATCGATACGATTTCCATTGATTTTGCAATTGAGGTGACCAGAGAAGCAAACACTTTTACCAGCCAATGTTTTTAATTGCTTTTGAACTCCAGGAGTCGTAATTGGAATTTTAGTACGTTCGTATTTAATCAATAAATCCAATTCCTTTGGAAGGATGCAAAGCAACTCAGAAACCAAGTTAAGATCATCCATTTCTACATTGGTTAATATTTCATCAAGTAAATAAATACGGATTAACTTTCGCAGGTATTCTTCATGAATTTCCATTACCTGATCTTTCGAAAGCTTGTAGTCCTTTGCCAAATCAACCAATGAGATAATTTCTTTTTCTTCCAGAATTCGATCTGCCAAAGCACGATCCAGAACATTCAAATATTGACGCACTGGAACTGAATCTCCAGCGTTAGAAGTTAGACGATTTAATAAATCGTATAACTTCGTTTTTTGAATGGTTGCAATGTTTTTGGCCTCTTTACGCTTAATAAAGAGGTTTCTTTCTCTCGGACAATCTTCAATTTTTGTAAGATGAAGAAATCCCTCCATGAAGGTTTCGAGCTCGAACTGCTGCGAAAACAAATTCTTAAGGATAGAGAATAATTTAGCTGTTGCCAGTGAGTCTGATTTTGCCGAATGACGAAGAGATATATCAATATCGTAATAGGTACACAATTGTTCTAATCGACGTAAACCAGAATCTGGCGATACCAGATTGAAAAGCTTTAAAGTACAAATGCCTTTTAATTTTTGAATGTTGCCATTTAAGGCTGGTTCCAAAAAGCGAAGAGCAAAATCCAAATCGTGAGCAACTAAAGTTTTACCATTTAGCCTGGACAATATATCTGGTACAATCTCAGAAATAGAAGGAGCATTTTTCACCATCGCATCGGTAATACCATGAATTTGGAATCCTTCAACATCAATACCCGGATGAATTAAGGTTTCATAGCTATCGAGTAATTCGCCATTCCAGTTCACCGTTTGAATTGCCAATTCGATTAAATGATCGCCATGTTGAGGTGAAATACCTGTGGTTTCCAGAGATATAATGGCAAATTGATGGTTGTACAGTTCCAGTATTGGATCGCTTGTCATAGGTTAATTTTGCTTAGGGTTTTATGATTGGTAACAAATATAAAAAAATTATGCTTTGTTTACTTTCCCTCCTTCTATCTAATGAGCAGAAAAATAGATTTAAATATTTCGGTGCGTTGCACCTTTGTTCTTGTTTTGTTGTATTTGCTATAAATATACCGGTACTCCGTACCTTGATATTGGAATTTGAACTTGTAAATGAAGCAACAGCGTTGCGTACTATTTGTAGAAGTGTAATTGATTTAAATTAAAAGGTGCCGAGCACCGAGATATACAAAAAGAATTATTTTAATTATATGTAGACTTCTTAAGTAGGAATAATTGTATTTAGGCATACAAGATTAAAATTTAACGATGATAATGGAATGTTGTCTGGTTTATATTATTTCTTTCAAAAATAATCTTATTGGTGGAATTCTAATTAACCCCAAAAGGGGCTTTAAAAAATGATATTGTCTTGTTTTTATTTGATTATTGTCTAAAAAAGTCCCCTTTAGGGGTAGTTTAGAGGATAGGCGATTTGGTATATTTCAGATGTTTTTTCTTAGAGAATTATGACTGCAAATCTTAAAATTAATGTAGTTTTGAAATTCAATTAATAGAAAACACAAAACATACATATACTATGAACCTTGAACAAGAACAAGCACAGGAACTGATCGATTTTATTCATCGCAGTCCGAGTACATATCATGCGGTAAATAACATCCGTGAAGAACTAACAGAAGCAGGATTTCAGGAACTGGATCTTCGTGAAGAATGGACAGTTGAAAAAGGAGGGAAGTATTTCACTACCAAGAATGGATCTGCAATTTTTGCTTTCCAGATTGGAACAGGAGAGATTGAAGAAGAAGGATTCCAATTGATCTGTGCTCACTCCGATGCGCCAGGGTTTAAAATTAAACCAAGTCCGCAGATTGAGGTAGAAGGAAATTACATCAAACTAAATACAGAAGTTTACGGTGGCCCGATTTTAAATACATGGATGGATCGTCCGCTTTCTATTGCGGGAAGAGTATCCGTAAAGTCAAATGATCCTTTAAACCCAGAGCATTTGTATGTAAAGATTGACCGTCCGTTGATGGTGATTCCAAATTTAGCAATTCATTTGAATCGTCAAGTAAATGATGGTGTTGAGCTGAACAAGCAAAAAGACATGCTTCCTTTGTTGGCTATGATCACCGATGACATGGAGAAGGACAATTGCTTGATTAAATTAATGGCTGAAGAACTAAAAGTAGATGCTGATTCGATTATCGATTTTGATGTAAACCTGTTTGAAGTAGAAAAAGGTGGCATTTTTGGTTTGAATAATGAATTCATCTCATCGCCTAAGTTGGATGATTTGGCGATGGCTCATGCTGGCTTACAAGCATTGCTAACAGGAAAAGGAAGCAAGAAAACGCAGATGCTTGCCATTTTCGATAATGAAGAAGTAGGAAGTGTTACTAAGCAAGGAGCAGGTTCTCCTGTATTGCGTCACTTGTTGCAGCGTATTGTTTTCAAATTGGGTAAAGACATGGAAGCATTTCACAGAGCGATTTATAGCTCATTTATGATTTCGGCTGATATGGCTCATGCTGTTCATCCAAATGTTCCTGAAAAGCACGATCCAACAAACCGTCCGTACATTAACAAAGGGCCGGTTATTAAAATTCACGCAAATCAGAAATACACTACCGATGGTGATTCTGGAACCGTATTCGAAACGCTTTGTAAGAATGCTGAAGTTCCTTATCAAAAGTTCGTAAACCGTTCCGATTTAGTGGGAGGTAGCACGCTTGGTAATGTTTCAACTGGTCAGGTAGATATCCGTACAGTAGACATCGGAAACCCAATGTTTGGAATGCACTCAGTTCGCGAAACGGGTGGTATTAAAGACAATGTGTATATCCGCAAAGTATTTTCATACTTTTTTGGATTGTAAACCAAACCAATATGATATAGAAAAGGCAGCACACACGTGCTGCCTTTTTTTATTTTATCGGTCTTGCTAAGTTTCTTGGTATAGCAATCGGGATGAAAGAGTAATTAATCTTCAATTAGCGTATTCATCAACTTTACACAAGCTTTTTGACCTTTAATAATGTCTTTGTATATATTTTTATCTTGTACTGATTTATCAGCAGCTTCAAAGGCATCTACTGCTTTAATGTAATACTTCTTGGCAGCTAAGTTTCGGCTAAGCAAAGTACTTACATCAGCATAAATTAAAAAATCTTTATAATCAGGATTTTCCATTTGCTCTACCAACTCAATAATTTTTAATAAACTCGATTCAGCTTTAACCCTATGCTTTTCAGCAAAACTTAAAGGCAAATGATAATCTGTAAAAAGTGCAAAATGGGTACCTGCCTTACTTTTAAGGTAAATCGTGTTTTCAGGATCTAAAGTTAAGGCTTCATTAAAGCTTTTTAGAGCTTCTTGCTCTTGTCCTTTTTTATGCTGAATGGCTACTCCTTTGTAGTAATGTCCTGCTGCAACTTTTGGATCTAATTTAATAGCAGCATCAGCGTAGGTAGATAAATCATCAAAATTCTTAGTTCGTACCAAGCACTCACACGCAAGAAGGGCGAGTTCAATGTTCTCAGAATCATTATCTATTTCAATAAGAGTTTTATTTAATGTCGGTTTCACCTTACCAGAATAATACAAAGTTTTAAGTGTTTCATAAGTTTCTCCTTTTTTCACTACCTTTTTTTCTTTCTTCTCGTTACTCATGTATTCTATAAATTATGTTTTAATCTAATACCCTTCTAGTTGGTGGTGTTCATCTACGAACGCGACAAAGTTACAAATTGAAAAACCTATTATTGCTATTTTGAGGAATCTATTTGTCTATTTAAGTTGAAATATTACTTCATTCATCTCGCTTAAAGCGATAAAAATAAACGACTATAAGCTTGCAATTTCAGGAGGAATTTAAAAATCAGTAAAGATCTGATGTTAGGAAAAGGAAGGTCTAGAAAAAATATTGTGCCTCGGATTTTGCAAAACATAAGAAAAGAGGGTATCCATTTTTGGACACCCTCTTTCTTGATAAAATTCTTAGATTTTCAAATGCTACCGTACGATTGTATCGTTTGGTAAATGATCTAACAAATTGTTATAAAGTTTATAAAAACGCTTTCTACTACAACTGTACGAAGCTTATAAAATCGATTTAGGAAGAATTTTTCTAGTCCAGGTTTTTAAACGCTTGTACTTATTCACTTCTAAATCGGGATTGAACTCCAATGTTGTTTCCCAAGAATTCTCAGGTTTAAACTCTTCTTCCATACCATTTAATACACCTCTTGATATTTTATCGGAATGAACAACAACAACGCATTCAGTATTTAAATTTGCACTTCGAGGATCAAGATTAAACGATCCAATAACGGTTATCTCTTCATCAATTACCATCGATTTTGCATGAAGACCAAAAATGGGTTTGTGATTTAGCTTTTCTTGCAATTCTCCAGTCATTATTTTGGTTCGCTCTGCGGCATCAGGACGAAATTCGAAGATTCGAATGCCTGTGTTTAATAACTTTTTTCGATCTGTTTGGTAGCTGCTAAATGCTTCTACATTATCTGTAGATGCCAGACTGTTGGTCAATATTTTGATTTTCACACCTCGATTAACCGCTTCTCGAAATAAATTCTTACTCAATTCAGAGGTAATTAAATAGGGTGTTTGAATAACTATAGAAGATTTGGCATTTTTAATCAAGCTAATTAAAGCCGTTGTAGAGACACCGCCACCACCTAAACCATTTGTTCCATCATTCTTCCCTGGTGCATCGGATATGAAATGAACATTATCTACCCAAACCAAGTCACCCGATTTTTTAATGGAATTAAAGGTTGCTGGCAAATTCTCTATTCTTTTTCTTACTTGAGGCCAAAAGTTAGCTGGATTGCAGGCATATTCATGAAGTCTTTTGTATCGATCTGCCGATTGGCTGTCCGTATCTTTATTTTTAACTAAGTTTTCAATCCCTGTAGTTAGGGAGCAGTTCCAAAACTCATTAAACGATTTAGTTACTTTCCTTGATTCTTTACCCACTAATAAAATATCTCTATCTCTGAAATTATATTCATGATCGTAATCAAAATATTCATCTGCAATATTACGACCACCTGTGATCACAACTTTGCCATCTACAATAAGGGTTTTGTTGTGCATTCGTTGATTAGCTCCTCTAAAATCGGTGGTTAATTTGCCAATTTTTTGGAATAAATTCTTGCCCAAATTAATGCCAGGGTTGTAGATTTTAATGCTTATGTTTTCGTGCGATGCAACGCTTAAAAGATCTTGAATGTCGGCATCGAGCATGATATCATCAACAATGATTCTGATTTTAACTCCGCGATCCGCAGCTCTTATTAAGTAATCACAAGCAATCAAGCCAACATTATCTGTAGAGAAAATGAAATATTGAATGTCAATGGTCTTCTCAGCATATTCGCTAAGCCATGCTCTGGCTACCAAAGAACCACTTCCATCTTCAAGAACATATACTCCTGTTTTTGTCTCCATCAAAGGGGCAATTTCTTCAAGTGTCTTCGATAGAGTGATCTGATCATTCCGATGAATCTTCGAACAAAAACTAGTTTCCTGTGTGGTGTTCTTCTTTTCAGCACATGATACCAATAAAATTAGGGCAAGGAGATAGTAATACTTAAACTTTAGAATGGATTCAATTTGTTTTATCATAAGTTGCGTTGCCCTTTAATTGTAAAAGTTGATAAAGATAATAAAATTGACTGTTTACTTCGAATACTGAAATACCTTTGCGACTGCATGAGTCAGGTCTTTTATTAATTGCAGGATTTAGTTTGTGAATCGTAATGGGGCATTGAGTGCTTTAGCATAGTCCCGATAGCTACAGGATTGATTCTTTTGTGGTAATGACTACCGATCCCGATTCATTGGGAGAGATCATGCACACCCGTGAAATAATCAGTGAATAAAAGAATAGCCCGTCCGGATTTAGGACAGAGAAAATATATTATCTAACACTGAGATCACCGAGTAACACAGAGAAGAGAAATCTTTAATGAATGTATGCAGTGATATTTTGTTTTTTTTCTCTGTGTACCACCGTGTCATCTGTGGTAATTTCCTTATTTACTCAAAGTTCAATATGAAATCTGATATTTTGGGTAGATTCGAAATCATCATTAATCATACGAAAACTTAAAAATCAGCGTCTTTTTTTAATCTTAAACATCATCTAAATGTCTAATTCGAATACTGCAACTGAATCAATTTATTGTATTTCCCTTCGTTAATGTTCATTAAACTGTCATGAGTGCCCTGTTCAACAATCTCACCTTGTTCCAATACGATAATCTCATCCGCTTTTCTAACAGTAGATAAGCGGTGAGCAATCACAATAGAAGTTCTACCTTTCATTAATTTCTCAAGCGCTTCCTGAACTAGCATCTCCGATTCAGAGTCTAAAGAAGAGGTTGCTTCATCCAAGATTAGAATTTTAGGATCTTTAAGAATAGCACGGGCTATGGCTACTCTCTGTCGCTGACCACCTGAAAGCTGAGTGCCGCGCTCACCAACTATGGTTTCCAATTTTTCTGGAAAGCGATCAATAAACTCCAAGGCATTAGCCTTTTTAGCAGCTTCGTATATTTCTTCTTCACTTGCATTAGGCTTTCCATAAGCGATGTTTTCACCTATGCTTCCTCCAAAAAGAAAAATGTCTTGTGGTACTAGCGATATCTGACTTCTTAAATCTGATAAGGGAAAATCATGACTGTCGATCTGATCAAAAAACAAGCTGTTTTTAGGCGGTTGATGCAACATTAGCAGGAGAGAGGCCATGGTGCTTTTTCCGGCGCCGCTGTGCCCAACCAAGGCAATCATTTTATTACTTTTTATTTCTAAATTGATATTGTTCAGAACCGCTTGCTCTTTTCTCGAAGGATAAGCAAAATTCAAATTGCGCAGACTAATTTCTCCCTGCATTTTAAATTTAGGATCGAGCTCATTGATGTTTTGAATGTCTTCCGGTACTTCGTCATAAATCAGAAACAGATCTTCAGTAGCACCAATAAATTTCTGAATGTTGGTATATACATTGGCCAATCCACTGATTGTACCGCCTACAAAAACCGAATAAATCACGAAGGAAAACAAATCTCCTGAAGTCATTTCACCCGCTTGTAGCAATCGTGATCCTTGCCATACCATGGCTGCAATCGCACCAAAGAGCCCAAGAATAATGAAAGAGCTGAAAGCACCTCTGTATTTTCCTCTTGTCATTCCCAAATCGGCAATTTCTAAGGTTTTCTTTTTGTAACGAGCTATTTCAAGGTGCTCGTTGGTGAAGGCTTTCACGCTTTGTATGCCTTGCAGGGTTTCTTCGATAATTGTATTTGAATCAGCGAGCTTGCTTTGTACATCTTTAGAGAATTTACGGATAAATCTTCCAAAGAAACGTGCTGCTATCATAGTTGGAGGCAGTGTTATTAGCATAAAGGCTGTTAGCTTTAAAGAGATTACTGCTAATAAAACGATTCCTCCAGTAATTACAATAATTTGACGGATAAAGTCAGCGAGAGTACTTGTCATTGTTTCTTGAAGTTGAGTTACATCCGTTGATATTCGACTGTTGAGTTCTCCAACTCTTCTTCTCTCAAAAAACTGTAAAGGAAGTTTTATTAAATGACGATAGGTAGCTTGTCGAAGTGCTGCCAACGATTTCTCTGTTACGTTTACAAACAATACAATACGAAAATAGGAAAAGGTAGCTTGAAGGATCAAAACGCCAGCAATTAGCATAGCCGTTTGGTTTAAGCTTTGTCCGAGTGTTGTACTGTTTCCCGTGTTCACTAAATCACCAAGTAACTTTGGAAAAGCCAGACTTGCCAAACTAGATCCCAATAAGAAAAAAATTCCTAAAAAATACTGACCCCTGTAGGGTTTAATGTATTTGTAAAGTCGTAATGCACTTCGTAAACCGCTTTTGTTAATTTTTCCTTTCGGAGCATTTGAAGTATCTGCTGTATGTGTTCTTGACATTCTTTTTTATACCATTTAAATTTTAAAATAATTGAGGTATAATGCCGATATACATTTATATATCATTTAGAAACGAGCGTACTAAATGGTCGTTATGAATGATAATCGGTATCACTATTTGGTATTGTTCTTAATAATACGCAAAATTGCTGAGATAATGTTTTCCATAGCTTGTTTTTAATTGGCTGACTAAGATAAAAGCGGATGCAGTCGATCCAAAAATAAGAACAGGAGCTATTCTTGTCTGATATGGAGAGATTATTTTGATGAGATTGATTTGGGCAGATAGCCTGAGATCACTGATGGTAAGTGTTCTTTTTAAAACAGGTGTTTAAGAGGAGGTCTTAAGGTTTATTTAGTGTGTCGATAAAATTTCTATTTCTTTTTCGATAAAATCAAGATTTTCAAGATCGATATTAAGCCATTTAACAGATGCAGCTATAGTGCTGAATGTTTTGTACTGAAGTGGGGATATGTTTTCGTTTAAGGAGAAGATGATTGTTTTCGTTACATGGTCGGGTGTAGAGGTTAATAAAACAAGCCTCATTAGTCCGGTTAGTTTTAAGTTTTCGTTCACCCAATTACCATATTCCAGCAACTCATTTTCTGTTAAATTCACCTTTGCTTTTCTAATGTCAACAATAAATCCAAACTTAGGATTGAAATCTTTATCATTAATAATATTACTTTTAAGCTGTTTCATCCTTTCTTTAGTAATATTATTTTGATGGTATTGAATGATTAGCTCAACATCCTTTAAAATAGAGTATTTGTAGACATCTATCATAGTTTATTTAAATTATTTTTTTTAATGACTCGGGGAAATACGATTATTATTTATAGCTTGTTTTGAATTATTTAAGGGTAATGTGAATTTGAAAACACTACCTTTTCCTCTTTCACTTTCAGCCCAAATTTCACCACCATGTTTTTCCACAAATTCTTTACATAGGATCAAGCCTAAACCAGATCCTTTTTCTTCTGCTGTGCCATTAGTTGAAATATTGGTATTTGTATCAAATATCTTTTTAAGAGTTTCGTTATTTATCCCAACTCCATTGTCTGAAATAGAAATTTCAATATCGTTTTGTTCGGGAATTGTTGAAATGTTAATATTTCCTCCTGGTTTCGTGAATTTTATTGAATTTGAAATAAGATTTCGTAAAATAATCTGAATCATATTTTTATCTGCATTCACTACGATATCATCTGATTTAATCTGATTTAAAGATATGTTTTTGGTGTTTGCTATTGATGTTGAGTCTTGTATTATTTCTGTAATAATTGATGACAATAGTAGTTTTTGTGGCTCGTAGACTATTTGTCCTGTTTGTGATTTTGCCCAGGTTAATAAATTGTCAAGCAATACAAGTGTATTTTTTGTTGTAGAATTTATTATCCCTAAGTATTCTTCCCTTTCTAAAACATCTAAATCGGTTCCATCTGTAATTAGTAATTCCGAAAACCCTAAAATACTATTAAAGGGTGTTCTTAAATCGTGTGCAATTATTGAAAAAAGTTTGTCCTTTGTAGCATTAAGTTGGATTAGGTGCCTTTGGTTTTCTTTCAGAGTTTGTTCAGCCGTTTTACGTTCAGTGATATCAAGCATAATACCAACAATTCCACAAAATTCATTATTTTCATTAATGATATTGGCCTTGTGAAATAATATATCATGAATCGTTCCGTCGGCATATTTCACCTTACTTTCATAGCTCTGATTTTTCAAATTGTCTCGTAATTTGCAATCTGCACTATAGTATTTGTCTGCAAGTTCTTTAGGCAAAATATCATAGACGCTCGAGTTTATAATTTTCGTTTTGGGCAAGCCTAGATAGTTTGCAAAAGCTTCATTACAATTTGTATAGATAAAATCTTTATTCTTTACAAATAGTGGGTTTGGAATAGTATTAATCATTTTATCTTGAATTTGTAATTCAAGCTTCAATTTGATTATTTCTTTTTCCAATTCTTGATATGTAGGAGTTTCATTGGTCATGTAATATTTGTATAATAATTTCTATAAATAGGCATAACAAATATTTGTACGGTAAGCATTGTGTTCTTGTTTGCATTTTTAGATATTTTAATAAGTAAATGCATCTGAAATGACATGCAATAGTGAGAGTTTGACATTAAGAAAGGGCAATCCTTGCGGAATGCCCTTTGTAAATTATTCACATCTATACTAATGTAAACCAGATTTAATCGAATTCAATGATTGTATCTGGCAGTTTTAGTTGAAGAGCATCAATATCTTCCTGTGTTAGATTTATAGACTCATTTAAATATAGGAACTCTAGTTTAGAAAGGTTTTCTAGTAAGGAAAGATCCCAACAATTGGTGTTGCTCAAGTTTAAATGTGTTAAATCAACTAATGATTCCAATCCTGATAATACTTTAGCTCTTGTTCCCTGTGCATGAAATTGCTTTATGCTCGTTAGGCCTCTTAAAAACTCATAACCATTATTATAAATCTGATCTGTATAAACGTAACTCATTGCAAAAAATTCAAGTTTCGTAAGTTTCTCAAAAGATGGAAATGCTTCTATTGGATTGTTACCAAGCGAAAGATATTCGAGTTCAATAAGATTAGGGATCATAGAAATATCAACGATTTTGTTCCAGCTTAGTTGAAGATTATTAATTGTAGTCATATTTTCTAGTGCTGAAATATCTACAATTTCATTACTTCCTAGCCACAATACCTCCAAATTCTCAAGTTCAGACAATTGACTAAGAGTACTAATTTTATTGGTTGTAAGGTCTAAATGCTCTAAACTTGTTAGATATTCAATACCACTGATATCTGTGATGTTTTTATCAACAGCTTCGAGCTTTGTAATTTCTGAAACTTCTCTAAGATAAATATAGCCCTCAGGCTCTCCCGAATATCTCATTGCACCTCTTACAGCTAGTTCTAAGTTTGAATCTGCAATCTCTATTGGTAATACAATATTAACAGTATAAATTGTCTGGTAATCCTGATTCTGTGCTGTTACCGTATATTCAATAGGATTTGAGAAGTCTTGAGCTTCTTCAAGTGAAGGAAGAATTGTAGCCTCTTCCGAAATTTCTAGAGTTGGGATTAATTCGCTTAACTCAACTCCTTTTTCAGCATAAATCAAGATGGTCTTATTCTCTTCATCAATAATTGTTTCGCGATACTGGTTTTGGATGCTAAAAGATGAAATTTTACTTTCCGTATTATCAAGCATTTTCACAGTTACTTCGTAAGACTTTACTTGCCCATCTTGAGCAGTTACAGTATAATTCACCGCATCCGAAAAATCAGTAACAATACCAGTTTCTGGTAAAATAGTAGCATCAGAAGAGATTTCAACTGTAGGTGCTAAGTTGGTAAGGTCCGTACCGTAAACCACCTCAGCATAAATTGTCTCGCTATCTATTGCTGCAGTTACAAAAGGATCTAATTCATTAAAAACAAAGCTCAGAATATCTCGCTCTGTATTTTTAATAACTTCTACTTCAACAGTATATGTTTGAGTTTGACCATCCTCTGCAGTAACTGTATAGGTTACGGGTTTGGAAAAATCTTGCTTCACATTAGTATTTGGAGATATCGACGCTTTGTCTGATAATTCAATGGAAGCTGCCAATTGATTTACATCAGTGCCATAAGGAACCACTAATAGAATAGAATTTCCATTTATTTCTGCATGTACATTAGGATTAAGTTGATCGAAAGAGAAAGCTAAAATATCCATTTCAGAAGATTTACGATCTTCTTTATCACATCCAGCAAGCGTTATAGAAAATAATAAAAATAACAGAATAGATAGATGGTTCATTTTATTCATAATAAATAAATTTATTTTAGTTAGTGATTTTTAATCATATTGATTTAGGAGTAGATAGAGGTGATTTTTTCCGCTTATTTATTTCATTACATAATTTTATATTTCAAAGTTTGAATATATATAAAATGAAAAAATAAATTTAACAATGGCTTTAGTTTATACTCATTCTTAGATTGCATTATAGATGCCTCAATTTGATGCAAATTATGAATCATAAAAAAGACCATCCTTCGGGGATGGTCTTTTTTATTTTGATTGCTCGTTAGAACGATTGCTAAGGCAACTGTTTCCATGCTTCATCAGGAGCATTTTCAATATCATTTGGAACAGGCTTATCAAGCAATAACTTTACTGTTTTAGGATGGTTGGGTAGAAACAAAACAAAAAATCTCTTGCCAATCAAATTGCGATCATATGTGTCAGTTTTAGAGAAATCAGTATAGATTTTGTTTTTATACTTAAAAGTAAAGTTAACAGATGCCGCAGAGTGACGATCGTCAATTATATGAGTAATTACACCAATGGAGTAAATACCTTTTTTCGGTAACTTCTTGTATCTAATAATATCTAGACTTGCAGGTATAATTATCCAAATAAGTACAATTAATGAGATGATACCAATTACTACATTCCTGCCTATTTGAGATTCGGTCATTTTTAAGAATAAGAGTTGAACAAATATAATCTAAAAAGATTGGTGAGAAGAAATTAATATCGATGTCTGTGACAATACTTTGTACTTAATGATCTTTTAAACCATCGAGATCATCGTTTTTGTTGTAATGAATACATGCGATTAAACTTTTTTTCCTCTGTGGAACTCCGTGCTCTCAGTGGTTAATTAAGTTTTCTCACCACAGAGTTCCCCGAGTAGTAGGAGGGTATAATAAAAAAGACCATCTCTTGCGAGACAGTCTTTAATATCATAAAGCGTAAGGCTAAATGGCAATAGCTTATTTAATTTCTTCCAAAGCTTCTTTAGCAGCTTTCAATAGTGGTTGAGCCGATAAATCATTACCAGTTGCCTCAACCATCCATTGGTTTGGTGTTAAGCGTCCTTGTTTAAAGATGCGATCAACTTCAGTAGGAAAGCTTTTTCCTTTTAAGTGCTGCTCTAACTGAAACTCAATAACATTACCAAAAGCATAGTTCGATAAATACAACGGACTGTTTAGCATGTGCGAGTAAACAGCCAAAATTGTTTGGTCTTTTACACCATAAACAGGAGCGTAGAATTCATTCCAAACATTTTTCGCAATATCCATAGCTGCATCGCGAAGTTGAGCAGCATTGGCTTCAGGATTAGCATACAACCATCTCCACATGCGAATGTCCATTACCGATACACCCATAATTTCATATGCACTCCAGAAAAGGTCTAGTTTTTTCAATGCATCTTTTTGTGGAGAATCATCATTGATATCTAATAACAGCATATCTCTCTTTTGGAAGATAAATGCCAAAGCTTCAGTAAATGCGGTGTTTGGAACGCCATTCATTGTGAAATTATCAACATCATATAAAGAAATTGTTTGCTCTACATTGTGTCCAAATTCGTGAATTGCAATGTTGTATCCTTTGTAATCCATTCCTTTTGGACTGATTCGTGTACGCAAGTGAGCTTTTTGACCTTTTGCAGCGCCACCCCAAGCATGTCCAGAACCTCTTGCAGGATCAACAGCAATACGATCACCTAACCATTGTGCTCTTTCTTTATCGTAACCCAATTTCACCAATAGGTTTGGTAAATCAGCTTCTAATGCTGCTGCGTTTGGATACAAAATACGAGTTTGTGCATCTAGTTTCGACTCATCCATTCCGCTACGAGCCTTAAATCCATCGTACCAAATATCGAATGGCTGTAACTTTCGGCCTAATCTTTTCTTAATCAGTTTACCAACTTTAACAGTTTCTTCAGAACGTAAGAAATCAGTAAAGATTTTCTCTGTTGCTTCCGCTGATATTTCTTTAGCTCCATCATACTGTCTTTTAATGAAAGTATTCTGATCAGGATAGTAAGGATCAATCGCTTTGTTAGCGTGGAAGTTGTTCAAAATTTGCTGGTATCTTTCGTTTGGCTCTGGACTAGCATCAATCGCTTTTCCATTTTTGTAAACCTGATTTGCATATGGATCCCATTCGAAATCACCACTGTTAATCACTTTTGCAGGAATTTCTTGAGAAATAATACGCTGCATTACCTGATAAATCATTTTTTGCTTCTCTAGACCATCATTTTTGTTGGCATAGTTGGCTTTAATTTCATCACGTAAATTCCAGTGCGATAAAAGAATTTTGTCTTCAGGGAAAAAGCGATTTCCTTTTTTGTCTGTTAAATGTCCTACATGAATGTTGTAATCCATAATATAAACATCAGAACCAGCTGAGGCAGTACCTGCAGCTTGTAATAGTTCAGCAGGAACTCTTGCAGTAAAATAATCTCCTAAACGAGCATAGGCCCATTCTTTACGATTCCATTCTTTAGCATTAGCTTCTTTTTCCTCTA
Organism: Labilibaculum sp.; assembly: GCA_016342745.1. Classification (GTDB taxonomy): domain Bacteria; phylum Bacteroidota; class Bacteroidia; order Bacteroidales; family Marinifilaceae; genus Paralabilibaculum; species Paralabilibaculum antarcticum. Next base: position 65,764 of record JAEINT010000017.1, on the reverse strand, counting down.
GGCTAAACGCAGGAAAGTTCAAGGCAATAACAAATGCGATCTTGTTTTGATAGAAATCATTCATCCAATGCGAACCTACGCTATAAGCACCAAAAGCATTATCGATTGCATGCTGTTTGAATGTATTTAAATGTACAGGTTCTAATAAATCAAGTGTAATTTTATTAAAATGTCCTGTAATGATTTCAATATTTCGAGATACTTTCTGAAATACCAATTCGCGCTCTACAGGATCAGCAATGTAGTTTTCCTTGCAGAATGCTTCAAATTCAGCTTCCGTACCATCACTTTCGCGCCATAAGTTAGCTGCATGTTTTACCCCTTTTGCAAGAAGCGTATTGTCCTCAATAGAGTTTGTATTGGTCATATCATTAACGAGTTGACTCAGAGCATTGGTTTTAATGTTCGAAACATCAGATCCCTGTTTATCTCCGAATGACGATAAAACTAGCCATGCCGAAAACAGAATTAAAAATTTTCTCATTTTATTAGCTTTGATATTGGTTTAAATATTTGTTGCTAAAATAGGAATTTACTAATGAGTAAACAATGAGCTTTTTCATACTTTATTACTAATTCAGAAGGAATGCATGAGAAATGATAAGAGGAGATAGGCTTCTTTTTCTTTGCTTTCTGCATTTTCCCTTTTAAGCTTTCTCCTTTCTGTAAAAAAAATGTACTTTCGCTTTAAAGATTGAATAACATGTGCTATTTTTGCGCAAAATTATATACATAAATTATGGGAAGAGCATTTGAATTTAGGAAGGCGCGTAAGATGAAGCGTTGGGATAAGATGGCAAAAGCTTTTACGAGAATTGGAAAAGATATCGTAATGGCAATTAAGGAAAGTGGTCCTGATCCCGCGACCAATTCTCGTTTACGTGCAGTTATTCAAAATGCAAAGGCAGTAAACATGCCTAAGGATAATGTTGAACGAGCAATTAAAAAAGCGACTTCTAAAGATCAAAAGGATTATAAGGAAATCATATACGAAGGATATGCACCACATGGTATTGCGGTTTTAGTTGAGACAGCAACCGATAATCACACCAGAACTGTTGCGGATGTACGTTCTTATTTTACAAAAACCAAAGGTAGCCTAGGAACTTCAGGTTGTGTTGAATTTATGTTCGAGCACAAATGTCATTTCAAGATCGAAAATAAAGGTCAGGATATTGAAGAATTAGAGTTCGAATTAATCGATCTTGGAGTAGAAGAGGTGTTTGCGGAAGAGGATGGTATCATGCTTTACGGTAATTTTCCTGACTTTGGTAAGATTCAAGCTTATTTGGAAGAAAATGAAATGGGTGTTCTTGAATCTGGTTTCGAAAGAATTCCAATGGACACAAAAGAATTGACTGAAGAACAAGTTGCTGACGTTGAAAAATTATTAGAGAAATTGGAAGACAATGATGATGTTCAAAATGTCTACCATAATATGGCATAAATATAAAGTATAATTAATTTATATTTTGATGATATAAAGCCTGATCCTATAAATGGATCAGGCTTTTTTATTTTAATCACTTTAATAAAAAGAATTGAAGATCTTTTTTAACTTTTTTATTTTCATAAAGCCTTGTAAATGTTATAGGTGTGAGCTAATTGTGTGCAAGTCAGAATTCTTGCCTTTTGTATCTTAAGAGTTTTTATTATATTTAGATATGTAGATGAAAAATGCTTAAACACACCTATGAAATTTAATTACTTAAAATTTGAAAAGAGAGACAAAATTGGAATTTTGACTCTTGACCGCCCAAACGCCTTAAACGCCTTAAATGAGGATGTTTTTAAGGAACTTACCGGTTTCTTCAATGATAAAGAAACCATTCAAACTATTCGTTCTTTGGTAATCACCGGAGAAGGAAAGGCTTTTATTGCTGGAGCAGATATCAAAGCAATGCAAGAGTATTCCACACAAGATGGATATGACTTTTCAGAAATTGGAAAAGGAGTATTTGATCAGATCGCTAACCTGGAAATCCCTGTAATTGCAGCGATTAACGGTTTTGCCCTTGGGGGAGGGCTTGAACTCGCACTGTCTTGCGATATTCGAGTTGCTAGTGAAAAAGCCAGATTAGGATTGCCTGAGGTAAATCTTGGTTTGATTCCTGGTTTTAATGGAACTCAAAGACTACCACGTCTTGTTGGAGCAGGAAATGCGATGTATCTAATGATGCTTGGTGAAGGAATTACAGCTAATGAAGCATACCAATTAGGTATTGTTCAAAAATTAGCAAAGCCGGAATCAGTTCTTGAAGAAACAATAGAACTAGCTGAGAAAATTGCTGGGAAAAGTCCAAATGCGTTGCGTTTAATAAAAAAGATGGTTCACCAAGGAGTTGAATTGAATTTTAAGGATGCAGGTAAAATGGAATCCAAGGAATTTGGTCGCTTGTTTAAAGAGGATCAGAAAGAGCGAGAAGAAGGAATAAATGCCTTTTTAGAGAAGCGTAAGCCAAACTGGTAAAAGAAATCAAAATTTAGTGGGGAGACTTATTGTATTGATTACAATAGGCGGGTAGTGCAGATGGGTTTTTGATTTAGCTCTAATGGAAGAGGTATATCATATAACAACTAGGAAAATCAAAACTAAAAAACAATAAAGTATGGATTTTGTCCAAAAAATGGAAAACGTAAGTGTTCTGGGAGCTGCTGGTAAAATGGGTAGCGGAATTCTTGTATTGCTATCATTTGAGATGGCGAAGCTTAAATTAGGCAAGAAGGAAGATAAAGAATTTGTCTTAAATGCGATTGATGTTTCGCCAACAGCCTTGGTAAACTTATTGGGATATGTAAAATCACAATTGGTAAAGCATGCAGAGAAGAATATCGTAGAATTACGAGATTGGTATAAGGAGGATGAAAAGCTTATTTCTAACGAAGATGTCATCAATCAGTTTGTAGATGATGTTATGGCAATGATTCAAACATCTACTCGTATTGAAACGGCTTACAATTCGCAATTAATCTTCGAAGCAATTAAGGAAGATAAGGATCTAAAAGTGAAATTGTTTTCACAGATCAAACAAAACAATCCAGATGCCTGGTTTTTAACCAATACATCTTCAATTCCAATTGGTGGAATAGAGAAGGATGCAAATTTAACCGGAGATATAATTGGTTATCATTTCTATAATCCTCCAGTAATTCAGAAATTATTAGAGATTATTAAGACAGAGAACACCAAACCAGAATTAGCTGAGTTCTCAGTGGCTTTGGCTAAATCTATGAGAAAGATTGTAGTTCAATCAAGAGATGTTGCGGGATTTATTGGCAATGGTCATTTTATGCGTGATGCTCTTTATGCATTGAAACAAGCAGAAGAATTGGCTAAAACAGAAGGATGGGCAAAAGCATTTTTCTTAATCGATACCATCAGTCGCGATCTATTGGTTCGTCCAATGGGTATTTTTCAATTACTTGATTATGTTGGAGTAGATGTAACTCGCTTTATATTAGATAGTATGCAGCCATCGTTTCCGAATGAGACTTTATCGCATGAAGCATTGAATCAAATGCTTGATAACGAGGTGAAAGGTGGTCAATATGCCAATGGAACTCAAAAAGATGGCATTTTTAAATATGAGAAAGGAAGAATAAAAGAAGTTTATGATCTGGGTTCACAGAAATATATAGCAACGGAAAGCATCGAAATGGAATGTGCTGCAATCTTAGGTGAATTACCGACTCTGAAGATATACTGGAAATCAGTTGTTCGAGATAAAAATAAGGCGGAAATATTGCAGAAGTTTTTTGAAGAATTACACCAGATAGATAGTGTAGGAGCCAATATAGCAGTTGCTTATGGTAAGAATTCAAAAGCAATTGGACAGATGTTAGCCGATACAAATGTAGCGGAATCAACATCTGATGTGAATACCGTGATGGAAACGGGATTTTTCCATGCTTATGGTCCGGTTAACGATTTTTTCTAGAAACCCACTCAAACACTAACAATGAAAACTTTACGCAAAAAAATATTTATGGTAGCCGGTTACAACACCATTTCTATGGGAACTGGTAGGAAAGAATTTCATCCTAAAAAGCCTCGTCCAGATATGGAGCATTATATCAAAGAGGCGGGACAAGCAACACTTGGAATGATTGGTGGAGCAGCTAATGTTGATGAGGGAGTTATCGGAAACTTTATGGCTTCTCGATTTAATAATCAGGCAAACTTACCAGCATTTCTTCCAATGGTTGATGAGGGTTTAAAATACAAGCCTGCAATTAGCGTTGAAGGTGCTTGTGCATCAGGTGGATTGGCGCTTGCAACCGGTATTAAATCGATTTTGGCTGAAACGGCAGATGTTGTCTTGGCAATTGGTTTTGAGGTTCAGAATACAATGAAAGCAATGTATGGTGCTGATGTTTTGGCAGGTGCAGGTTGGATGAAAACCAGAAAAGAGGGACATGCATATTATTTCCCTGGCGTTTTTAGCGATCGTGCAGGTGCCTATTACGAAAAGTATGGTAAAGAAACCACTCGTAAGGCTATGGCTAAATGGTATTGCAATGCCATTGAGAATGCTCGCTTGTGCAAGACAGCCCAGGAATTTCACAATAAGAACAAGGATTTGGAAGCTACGGCAAACGCTCCAATGAATCCAAGAGCTTTTGTTGAGAATTTGAACTACTTCGACTGCTCTAAAGTATCAGATGGTGCATCAGCAATTGCAATTGTTTCAGAGGAAGGATTAAAGAAGATTGGTATAGAACCAAAAGATGCAGTTGAAGTCCTAGGTTTTGGTCAAGCTACAGCTGATATTACTGCCAAACCAGAAGTGCCAACTAAATTAACAACGACCCAAAAAGCAACAGAGAAGGCTATGCTAATGGCTGGAATTACTGTTGATGATATTGGAACCGTTGAGGCTCATGATTGTTTTTCCATTGCTGGAATTATGGCAACAGAGGCAATTGGATTTGCCGAAGAAGGAAAAGGTCCTGAGTTCGTGTTAGAAGGAAATACGGCAAGATGCGGTAAGGTGCCATTCAATACAACTGGTGGTTTAATTGGTTGGGGACATCCAACTGGTGCAACTGGTGTTCATCAGGCCGTTACGGTTTGGGAACAATTAACTGGTAAAGCTGGCGATGCTCAAATTGAAATCAGTAAAGAAAGACCATATGCAATGTCTGTAAATATGGGAGGCGATGATAAATCGTTAGTAGCAATTGTTTACAAAAGAGGAGAATAATTAAAAGAATGAGATAATCATTATATAAAAAAAGCTAGTGGCTCTAGGTAGCCGCTAGCTAAATATCACACCTAAAAAGTTAATACTATGAATTTTGAATTTACCGAAGAGCAATTGATGATTCGTGATGCGGCACGTGATTTTGCACAGCGAGAATTGTTGCCTGGTGTTATAGAAAGAGATGATAAAGCAATATATCCTACCGAACAAGTGAAACGTTTAGGCGAACTTGGATTTTTAGGCATGTTGGTCGATCTGGAATATGATGGTGGAGGAATGGATACGATCTCTTATGTATTGGCAATGGAGGAGATCTCGAAAGTTGATTCTTCTGTTTCTGTAATTATGTCGGTAAATAATTCATTAGTGTGCTGGGGGGTGCAAAAATATGGTACAGAAGAACAAAAACAGAAATTTTTAAAGCCAATGGCTCGTGGGGAGAAAATAGGAGCTTTCTTATTGTCAGAACCAGAAGCAGGTTCGGATGCAACATCTCAACGTACATCGGCTATTGATATGGGAGATCATTATTTGCTTAATGGTACCAAAAATTGGATTACAAATGGGAAAACGGCATCTACATATATTGTGATTGCTCAAACTCATGCAGAATTAAAGCACAAAGGAATTAATGCATTATTAGTAGATGCAAACTCGGAAGGAATTTCAGTTGGGCCACATGAAAATAAAATGGGAATGCGTGCATCGGATACTCATTCAGTGATGTTCAACAATGTAAAAGTACCAAAGGAAAACAGATTAGGAGAAGAGGGATTTGGTTTTAAACTGGCCATGAAATCCTTAGAAGGTGGACGAATCGGGATTGCCTCTCAGGCACTCGGAATCGCCTCAGGTGCTTACGAATTAGCATTAAAGTATGCACAAGAAAGAAAAACATTTGGAAAAGAAATTATTAAACATCAGGCTATTGCTTTTAAATTAGCTGATATGGCAACCGAAATTGAGGCTGCAAGATTCTTTTGTTTGAAAGCTGCTTGGTTGAAAGATCAAGGTAAGCCATACGGACAAGCTAGTGCAATGGCAAAATTGTATGCTGCAGATACTGCAATGAGAGTAACTACTGAGGCAGTTCAAATTCATGGAGGATACGGCTACGTGAAAGAATATCATGTAGAACGCTTGATGCGTGATGCCAAACTAACACAGATATACGAGGGAACTTCTGAAATACAAAAAATAGTTATTTCCAGAGGTTTAGTGGATTGATAATTGAAATTGAGAAAGTTTTATATGGTTGATCTGCAGCTTTTAAGATCGACTTATCTAAATAAATAGAATACTATAAATAACTGATACTTAAATTAAACGCTATATGAAGATACTGGTTTGTATAAGTAACGTACCGGATACCACAACTAAGGTGAAGTTTAAGGAAGACAATACCTTATTTGATGATTCAGGGATTCAATGGATCATTAATCCATGGGATGAATTGGCTCTTACAAGAGCTTTGGAATTGAAAGAGAACGCTGGTAATTCGGTTGACGAGGTTTGTGTAATAAACGTTGGAGGTACACAAACAGATGCAACATTAAGAAAGGCTTTAGCAATTGGAGCCGATAAAGCAATACGAATTGATGCATGTGCAGGAGATGCTTATTATGTAGCAGGTCAAATTGCAGAATACCTTAAAGAAAATTCATTTGATATCGTTTTTAGTGGAATTGAGTCTAGTGATTACAATGGTTCTTCTGTTGGTGCTATGATTGCAGAGTTTATGGATTATCCAGGAATATCTTCGGTAACTCATATTGATCTTGACGATGATGATATTGTATTGCATCGTGCCATTCCAGGTGGAAAACAAAAAATAAAGACAGAAGCTCCTTTTGTTGCGGTTGTGCAAAAGGGAATTACAAATGAGCCAAGAATTCCGGCAATGCGTGGCATTATGATGGCTCGAAAGAAACCATTAGAGGTAAAACCAGCTGCTGAAATCGAAATGTTAACCAAGTCTGTAAAATTCGAGCTTCCAGAAGCGAAAGGAGCTTGTAAAATGATTGATGCAGAACAAGCGGAGCAGTTAGTTGGGTTTCTAAAAAATGAAGCTAAGGTATTGTAATTCAAAAAAAACTAAAAAAATAGCCTATGTCAGTAATAGCATTTGCCAAAAATTGGAACGGAAAATTTAAGGGTTCTACATATGAATTGGTTTCCTATTCAAAGAAGCTAGCTAGTGACCTAAGTGTTGGTCTTGTTGTCGTTTCTATCGGAGAGATAGCTGAAGAGGAACTTAAAAGTTTAGGAAAATATGGGGCAGACAGAATTATTTCTGTTAACGATCCTAAAATGAATATATTAACAAGTCGCGTTTATGCCGATGTACTTACAAAAATCTCTGAAAAGGAGAATGCAAGTGTCGTTGTCTTAAACGATAACAATAGTGGAAAAGCAATTGCACCTAGAATTTCGGTAAAAATGAAAGCTGGAATGGTTGCTGCTGTTCAAGAATTACCTGTTTCTCTCGACCCTTTTATTGTGAAGAAGAGAGTGTTTTCAGGAAAAGCATTTGGACATGTACAGATTGATTCACCCCAAAAAGTGATTACGATCGCTAAAAATTGTTTTGGTTTAGTTGAGATTCCAGTGGAATCCGTGGTAGAAGAATATATTCCAGAAGTTGATACGGCACTATTCAAAGTTCAGGTGTTGGAAGAAGAAGAGCAGAAGAATAAAGTAATTCTTTCGGATGCTGATATCGTGATTTCTGCAGGTAGAGGAATGAGGAGTCCTGATAATTGGGGACCAGTGGAAGATCTTGCGGAAGTTTTGAATGCAGCAACAGCTTGTTCTCGTCCAGTTTCGGATGAAGGATGGCGTGGTCATGAAGAGCATGTTGGACAAACAGGAAAAGTAATTGCACCAAATTTATACATCGCCGCAGGTATTTCAGGCGCGATACAGCATGTTGCAGGTATTAGTCGAAGCAAGTGTATTGTTGCCATCAATACAGACCCTGAAGCACCTATTTTCGGAGTTGCTGATTATGGAATTATTGGTGATGCAATGGAAATCTTACCAAGATTAACAGAAGCGTTTCGAAATTCAAAATCTTGAGGTAAGTATCAAGTAAAAAGTATCAAGATGTAAGAATTCTTGGTACTTGAAGTTTGATACTTGATGCTTTTTTAATTTTTGCTCAGTATTAAATACTAACATCATAAATTGTAAGAGAATACTTAATATCTAGAATATGACCAAACAGATCCTCTTTATCATCGCATTGTTGATCACACTTGGCGTCTTTGCCTATTCGGTAAGGCGATTGTGGTCATTTTTCAAATTGACCAAGCCATCTTATCCAATTCGAAACATTGGAGCTCGAATTTCACATACTTTAAATGTGGCTTTCGGACAAACGAAAATCTTTCGTAAACCAGTGATTGGTTTGATGCATGCATTGGTTTTTTGGGGCTTTCTTGTGATTACATTGGGAAGCGTTGAAATGGTTGTGGATGGTGTATCAGGAGTTGATAGGGCATTTGCTTTTACCGGTTGGTTTTATGATGTACTTATGGCCTCTGGTGATGTTTTTGCTTTGTTAATCATTATTTTCATCAAGCTTTTTAGCATTCGCAGAATGTTCATGAATGTTAAACGCTTTTCTGGGGTGGAGATGACTCCAAAAGCAAATTGGGATGCTCAATTGTCCTTGTTTTTTATTGGATTCTTGATGGTTTCCTTGATTTGTTTCAATATGGGATACATTAGTAATCATCCAAATGGATACGAAGGTGTTTACCCAGTTTCTGCTGCTTTGGTTGACTTGTTTGGCTGGGATTTTGGCTGGTTGCAAGAGCCAGGTTGGTGGATTCATATTTTATTGATATTCACATTTGCGAACTATTTGCCATATTCCAAGCATTTTCATGTGTTTTTGTCCATCCCGAATGTATTCTTAGCTAATCTAGAGCCAATTACCAAATATCCAAATTTGGAAAGCATTACTCGTGAAGTAAAGTTGATGTTAGATCCAGAAGCAGCTTATGATGAGAATGCTGAGGTAGCTCGTTTTGGAGTAAAAGATGTGGAAGACATAAGCTGGAAAAACTATATGGATTCGCTGTCATGTACGCAATGTGGCCGTTGTACGGATGTTTGTCCTGCAAATATTACGGGTAAGCTATTATCTCCAAGAAAGATTTTTGTTGATGTTCGAAAGCGTATGGATGAGAAAGGTCCATTGGCGGCATTGGGAAAAGAGGATAGTAGATCGCTTTTACGAGATTACATTACCGAAGAAGAAATTTGGGCTTGTACAACTTGTAATGCATGCGTTCAAGAATGCCCAATTGATATCAGTCATCCAAATTTAATAATGGATATGAGAAGATATTTAGTGATGGAAGAAGCTTCGGCACCGGCAGAATTAAATACCATGTTTACCAATATCGAAAACAACGGAGCTCCATGGCAATTTTCTCCTGAAGATAGAATGAAATGGACAGAAGAATAAATTGTAAGTTTTTATAGATAACAAGTGTAAAGACGTATTGCAATACGTCTCAACTAGAAATAAAAATAAATGACAGATATAAAACTACAAGTACCTGTAATGGCTGATGTTGTCGCAAAAGGCGAAACACCTGAATATTTGTATTGGGTTGGCTGTGCAGGAGCATTCGATGATAGATATCAAAAAGTAGCACGAGCTTTTGCTAAAATTTTAAATCACCTTGGCGTGGCTTACGCAGTTTTGGGCAAAGAGGAAAGCTGTACTGGCGATGCTGCCAAAAGAGCTGGAAACGAAATGCTTTTTCAGATGCAAGCCATGCAAAATATTGAAATCTTGAACGGATATGAGGTAAAGAAGATCATTTGCACTTGTCCGCATTGCTACAATACATTAAAAAATGAATATCCAGAATTGGGTGGTAATTACGATGTGATCAATTACACCGTCTTCTTGGATGAAATGATTCGTACTGGGAAGTTAGATTTGGGAAACAATCCATTCAAAGGAGAAACCATTACTTATCACGATCCATGCTATTTGGGAAGAGGAAATGACATTTACGATGCACCGAGAAATGTTGTGAAGGCAGTTTTCGGAGAAGTAAAGGAGATGAAGCGAGCAAGAAGTTTTGCTTTGTGTTGTGGTGCTGGAGGTGCTCAAATGTTCAAAGAGGCCGAAAAAGGAGACAAGGAAGTGAATATTGAGCGTACGGAAGAGGTGATGGATACAAAAGTAGATAAAGTAGCTTCTGCATGTCCGTTTTGCATGACCATGTTGACGGATGGTATCAAGCTGAAAAATCAAGAGGAGAGTTTACAGAATTTAGATGTGGCAGAAATTATAGAGAAAGCGTTGGAATTGTAGAACTAAATCAAGGGGGATGACAGTAAATACAACATATAAGCTAAAAAATACAGTTCGAATCGTAACAGCAACTTCTCTTTTCGATGGGCATGATGCTTCCATAAACATTATGCGACGAATCATTCAGGCTTCTGGAGCTGAAGTTATTCATTTGGGACACAATCGTTCTGCTGAAGAAATTGTGGATTGTGCTATTCAAGAGGATGCACAAGCCATTGCGATTAGTTCATATCAAGGTGGACACAATGAGTTTTTCAAATACATGTATGATCTACTGCAAGAGAAAAATGCTAGTCACATACAGATATTTGGAGGTGGTGGAGGTGTTATACTTCCCGCTGAAATTAAGGAATTAGAGGAATATGGCATAGCTGGGCTTTACTCTCCTGATGATGGAAGGAATTTGGGCTTGCAAGGAATGATAAATGAAGTTCTTCAAAAGTCTGATTTTGAACTTGATAATTCAGAACTTCCTAAAGTAAAAGAACTTAAGGCTGGTAATATAAACTTATTGTCGAGGTTGATTACATTGGCGGAACAGGATGAATTACAAAATACTGATCTGTTTGTAGAACTTAAAAATAAGGCTGAAATCAGTAATATTCCTGTTGTTGGAATCACTGGAACTGGTGGTGCAGGTAAATCTTCACTTACGGATGAACTGATTCGAAGAATTCAAATTGATTACCCTGAATTGAAGCTTGCTATTTTATCTGTAGATCCATCGAGAAAGAAGAGTGGTGGAGCTTTGTTAGGTGATAGAATTCGAATGAATGCCATCAATCATCCAAATATTTATTTGCGTTCATTGGCAACAAGAAGAGCAAATTTAGCCTTATCCAAACATGTAGGTGATGCTTTGATCTTGATGAAGGCTGCAGGATTTGATTGTATTTTTCTGGAAAGTTCAGGAATTGGGCAATCCGATACGGAGATTGTGGATTACAGCGATGTGAAATTGTATGTTATGACTCCTGAATTTGGTGCTGCAACTCAATTGGAGAAGATCGACATGCTTGATTTTGCTGATTTGATTGCCATTAACAAGTTTGACAAACAAGGAGCACAAGATGCCTTACGTGATGTAAAGAAGCAATATCAGCGTAATAACCTTCTTTGGGAGCAAAATCCAGACGATATGCCAGTTTATGGGACAGTTGCTTCTCAATTTAACGATCATGGCGTAAATGAGCTCTATCATGCCTTAATTGAGTTTTTATCTACAAACAAAGAGACCGTATTTGCAAAGAATGGGAAACCACTTCTGGAAGCCAGTCAAAAGATAGAAATTGTACCTCCAGCAAGAGTAAGATACCTTTCGGAGATAGCTGAGACTGTCCGCAGATACAATCGAAAGGCAGAAGAACAGTCTGAAATAGCTGATCAATTGTATGCTTTAAATAAGGTGAGTAAAACGCTTAAAGAAGAAGGTGTTAAGGAGGTTTTATTAAAAGAATATTCTAGTCTATCTAAAGACTTTAAACATCAGGATGTTATTGACTCTTGGGAAGAAAAAAAGAAAAGATACAAGGCTGATATTTTCTCCTATAAGGTGAGAGGTAAAGAGCTAAAGGTGGAAACCCACTTCGAAACTTTATCCCATTCTCGCATTCCTAAAATTGTTCTGCCCAATTACAAATCTTGGGGAGATATTCTAAAATGGAACTTAAAAGAAGGCGTTCCTGGTGAATTTCCATATGCTGCAGGTGTTTTTCCATTTAAAAGAGAAGGTGAAGATCCAACAAGGATGTTTGCAGGTGAAGGAGCTCCTGAAAGAACCAATAAGCGCTTTCATTATCTGGCTGCAGGCCAACCTGCCGTGCGGTTGTCAACTGCCTTCGATTCAGTAACCCTTTATGGTGCTGATCCAGATTACCGCCCAGACATTTACGGAAAAGTTGGTAATGCAGGTGTTTCAATAGCTTCACTAGATGATGCAAAGAAATTATATAGTGGCTTTGATCTTTGTGACCCAAAAACATCTGTATCAATGACCATTAATGGTCCTGCGCCAATGTTAGTCGGCTATTTTATGAATGTTGCTATCGATCAGCAATGTGAGATGTATATCCGAGAAAATGGATTGGAAGAAGAGGTTAAAGTAAAGATTGAAGAGATTTACGCTGGGCGAGACAGGGTAGTGTATGTAGGCAATTTACCAAAAGAAAATAATGGTCTGGGATTGATGTTGTTGGGACTTACTGGTGATCAGGTTTTACCGCATGAAGTTTATCAGAAAATTAAGACAGAAACCATTTGTAAGATAAGGGGAACGGTTCAAGCGGATATGTTGAAAGAGGATCAGGCGCAAAATACCTGTATTTTCTCAATCGACTTCGCATTGAAAATGATGGGTGATATTCAGGAGTATTTTATCCAGAATCAGGTTCGAAATTTCTATTCCGTTTCCATTTCTGGATATCACATTGCAGAAGCAGGCGCGAATCCAATTACACAATTGGCATTTACCTTATCAAACGGATTTACTTTGGTGGAATATTACATTTCAAGAGGTATGAATGTGAATGATTTTGCTCCAAATTTGTCTTTCTTTTTCTCCAATGGAATGGATCCAGAATACACTGTAATTGGTCGTGTAGCGAGAATAATTTGGGCGAAGGCCATGAAATATCGTTATAAAGCCAACGATCGCTCACAAAAACTGAAATATCACATCCAAACTTCAGGTAGATCCTTGCATGCACAGGAAATAGAATTCAACGATATTCGAACCACCTTGCAAGCTTTAACAGGCATCTACGATAATTGCAATTCTCTTCACACGAATGCGTATGACGAAGCAATAACGACACCTACCGAGGAGTCTGTTCGAAGAGCAATGGCGATTCAATTAATCATCAATAAAGAGCTTGGTTTGGCTAAAAATCAGAATCCTTTGCAGGGATCTTTTATTATTGAAGAATTGACCGAATTGGTAGAAGAAGCGGTAATGGTTGAATTTGATCGTTTGACAGAGCGTGGTGGTGTTCTTGGAGCAATGGAAACCATGTATCAGAGAAGTAAGATTCAATCTGAATCATTACAATACGAAAGTTTGAAGCACAATGGTGGCTTGCCAATAGTTGGCGTGAATACTTTCTTGAGTAAGAAAGGTTCGCCAACAGTACAACCTAAGGAGGTGATTCGTTCTGATGAAGAAGAAAAGGTAAATCAAGTCAAATTCAAGGAGTTGGTGCAAGAGAATAACAAGGATAAGTCGGTTAAAGCTTTACTTGAACTTAAAGAAACGGCTTTGAAGAATGAAAACGTGTTTGCTGCATTAATGGAGGTGTGTAAGTACTGCACCTTAGGACAAATTACCAATGCATTGTACGAAGTTGGTGGTCAATACAGAAGAAATATGTAACTTAATATTACGCTAAGTAACCTAAAATGAAAAAATAGTTTTTTCTATTTTTTTAGATGTAAAAAAGAATAAAAGATCTGAAATAAACAATAAAACAAATAACATTGAATCAATTAGAATCAAAAATAGACGTGCAATCAGATGATTTTTTGAATAACAAAAAGTCATACGATAAGCTAATGAGTGTATATCGAGACCGATTGAAAGGGATTTTGAATGGTGTTGATGAAAAGGCTAAAGAACGCCATTTAAAACGTGGTAAGCTTTTGGTTCGAGATCGAATTGAGCTACTGCTCGATAAGAATACCCCATTTTTGGAGCTTTCTGCAATGGCTGCCTGCGATCAATATGAAAATCAATTTCCATCAGCTGGAATTGTAACTGGTATTGGTGTTATTCACGGAAGAGAATGTATAATTGTTGCTAATGATGCGACTGTTAAAGGCGGTACATACATTAAAGAGACCATTAAAAAACACATCCGAGCACAGGAAATAGCTATGGAAAATCATTTGCCATGCATTTATATGGTCGATTCTGGTGGCGTTTTCTTGCCCGAGCAATCCAAGGTTTTTCCTGATAAATATGATTTTGGTCGATTTTTCTTCAATCAGTCCAAGATGTCAGCAAGGGGAATTCCTCAAATTTCAATTGTGATGGGTTCATGCACTGCTGGAGGGGCTTACGTTCCTGCTATGAGCGATGAAACCATTATTGTTCGAGGACAAGGAACCATATTTATTGGTGGACCTCCTTTGGTTAAAGCGGCAACAGGCGAGGACGTTAGCGCAGAAGAATTAGGCGGAGCAGAGATGCACACTTCTATTTCTGGTGTTGCCGATCATTTGGCTGAAGATGATAGACATGCCGTTCAGATTTGTAGAAATATTTTTGAGAGTATGCCAAAGATTCAGAAATACAATTTAGAACGAGCTGAGGTAATAGAGCCAGTCTATCCAGCGAGTGAATTGTATGGATTGGCTCCTTTAGATCTTAAGAAACCTGTTGATGCGAGGGAGTTAATAGCCAGAATTGTTGATGGAAGCACATTTCAGGAATTCAAAGAAAGATATGCACCAACTATTGTTACTGGTTTTGCAAAAATCATGGGGTTTCCGGTAGGTATCATTGCAAATAATGGTATTATTTTCTCTGAAACATCTTTAAAAGCAGCCCATTTTATTGAATTGTGCAGTTTCCGGAAGATTCCATTGGTATTCCTGCAGAATATTACTGGTTTTATGGTTGGTAAAGAATATGAACACAAAGGGATTGCTCGAGATGGAGCTAAAATGGTTCATGCAGTTGCAAATGCTCAAGTGCCAAAATTCACCGTGATTGTTGGTGGTTCTTTTGGAGCAGGAAATTATGCAATGGCGGGTCGTGCTTATGAACCTAGGTTGTTGTTTATGTGGCCAAATGCCAAGATATCTGTAATGGGTGGAGAACAAGCGGCTGGTGTATTGGTTCAAGTGAAAGAGCAACAATTGCAAAAACGAGGACAAGAATTCCCAAAAAAAGAGCAAGATCAACTAAAGCAAAGTATTCTTGATAAATACGAGAAAGAAGGTTCTGCTTATTTCAGCACTTCACGATTGTGGGACGATGGAATAATTGATCCTGCTGACACTCGAAAGGTTTTGGCGATGGGTATTGCTTCTTCTTTAAACAAAGAGTTTGGTGATCCTGATTTTGGTGTATTCAGGATGTAGTATAATTTTTTAAGTCCTCTTTAGGGGATTTAGGGGTAAATCAAAGACAATGAAAGAATTTCAAACAATAGAATTCAATATAGAAAATCAAATTGGGACGATTACTTTGAATCGTCCGGATATTCACAATGCTTTTAACGAGGTGATGATTGGTGAAATCATCGATTGTTTTGAAGAAGTTGAGAAGATGGACTATGAAACTTTGCGAGTAGTAATCCTGAAAGGAAAAGGAAAATCTTTTTGTGCAGGAGCTGACCTAAAGTGGATGAAAGGTGTTGCCAATTATTCTTATGAAGAGAATTATGTGGAGAGTTACAAGCTATCGATGTGCTTTAATGCAGTTTATGCGTGTAAGTTTCCGACCATTGCTGTGGTTCATGGAGCTGCAATTGGTGGTGCAAATGGATTGTTAGCAGCATGTGATTTCGTTTTGGCACATAAGAATACGGTTTTCTCACTAAGTGAGGTGAAAATTGGAATTGTACCAGCTTGTATTTCACCTTACGTGATGAAACGTGTTGGCGAATACAAATCGAAAGAGTTGATGCTTACAGGAATGCGATTCGATGGGAAAGAGGCTAAACAAGCAGGTTTGGCTAATTGGTCCTTTGGGGAAAAGAAGCTAAAATCAAAATTAGAAGATTTGATTTCTAAATTAAAATCGAGTGGACCAATAGCAGTTTCAACTTGCAAACAATTGCTTTATGATGTTGAAAATGTCTGGAATCATGAAGAAGCAATGAAAAATACGGCTAAGATGATTGCTGAACTTCGCCAATCGGATGAAGGACAGGAAGGAATGAGTTCATTTTTGGAAAAACGCAAACCTAATTGGACTGAATAATTTTATTAATTGTACAGGCGCAAGGCCTTGCGCCTCTAGCTAAAATTAAAAAATGTATTACAAACGACTACTCATAGCAAATAGAGGTGAAATAGCCCTTAGAATCATACGAACAGCGCGTGATTTGGGTATTCATACTATTGCACTTTATACTGATTTGGATCGCGAAGCGGAACACGTTTATCAAGCTGATGAAGCCTATCCATTGATCGGGAATAGTTTGCAAGAAACTTATCTCAATTCGAATCAAATTGTGGAGATTGCTAAGAAAGCACATGCAGATGCTATTCATCCAGGTTATGGATTTTTAGCAGAAAATGCCGTGTTTTCTCAATTGTGTAAGGATCATGACATTGATTTTGTTGGTCCGGATGCAAATGCAATCCAGTTGATGGGAAATAAAGTAAATGCCCGAGAGTTTGCCAAATCGATTGGCGTTCCAGTTCTCGAAGGAGTGGTTGGTAATGCCGAAAAATTGATAGCCGAGGCGGAAAAAATGCAATTCCCACTCCTAATTAAAGCTGCTTCAGGCGGCGGAGGTAAAGGAATGCGGATTGTTCATAAAAAAAAGGAATTGAGAACTGCCCTGGAAGCCACATCGCGCGAAGCGGCTACCTATTTTGGAGATGGAACTGTTTTAATTGAGCGATATATTCAGAATCCACGTCATATTGAAGTACAAGTTTTAGCTGATAAACAGGGAAGTGTAGTTCATTTATACGAACGCGAATGTTCCATTCAAAGGCGTTTCCAGAAAGTGATTGAGGAAGCTCCATCACCTACGCTAACATCCGAATTAAGAAAGGAAATGGGGAATATGGCGGTTTTCCTAGCGCAGGAAATGAATTATACCAATGCAGGTACAGTTGAATTTCTGGTTGATGAAGATTTGAACTACTACTTCCTTGAAATGAATACTCGTATTCAAGTGGAACATCCGGTAACGGAGATGATTACTGGTGTGGATTTGGTAGAGCAACAATTGCGCGTAGCTTCTGGTCGCAAACTGCAAATGAAACAAGAAGACATTCAATTAAATGGACATGCAATAGAAGCAAGGATATATGCGGAAGATCCGGAAAGGGATTTTATACCCTCACCAGGTGATATCAGTTTTTACAAGACACCTAAACTCTTTGATGGGCGATTGCGTTTAGATTCTGCAGTGACAGGGGCTTGTACGATACATCCTGATTATGATCCAATGATTGCTAAATTAGTAGTTTGGGATGAAAATCGTGATTTGGCGATTGAAGGTTTGCATCATGCCTTGCACGAATATGAGATACATGGTATTAAAAATAACATCATGTATTTGCACACTTTGCTGAATACAAATGATTTTAAACAAAATAAGATCTCCACTCATTTCTGTCAGGATCATGCGGATTCATTGCTTAAGAAAATGCAAGAGGAGAAACGAGAGATCCCACCGGTTTTATTTCACATCAGTTTTGCATTGTTTGAATTGAATCGCGAAAAATCGAATAATGTTTGGGAGGAGATTGGTTATTGGAGGCAACAAGGGAAACGAGTAAGAATTGTTGATGAAGAGATTGTTGATATCGAAATATTGAAAGAAAATCCTTATTGTGTTCGAATTGTTGATGATGATTATGTGCTTGAAAATCTAATGGTTGGCGATGATCATATATTGTTTGAGTTTAAAGGTGCAAGGTATCAGTTTTATCGTTCGAAAAATTCGGAAGGAAAGAGTTTTGTGAGCTGTAAAGGTATTGTTCATGAGCTAGAAAGGTGGTCTGAAATTCAATCAGAAATAAATGAAGGCAGTTTATCCGATCAATTGAGTGATGGAAGTATTTTAGCTCCGATGCCTGGAAAAGTTGTAAAAATTGAAGTGGTAGAAGGTCAAAAAGTGACTAAAGGAGATGTCTTAATTATTGTTGAAGCAATGAAGATGGAAAATAGCATACGTGCTCCTTTTGATGGAACAATTGAAAATGTATTTGTTAAGGAAGGGGATCAAGTGAAAAATGCAACAGAGTTAATGAAATTGGAAGCACTTGAAGTACCTGAAATAACTGCTTTGTAAAAGCTTTCTGCAAGTTGCAGAAAAAATTCAAGATGAAAATGATGGAATACTAAATATTAAAACACACTAACAATGAAAAACAAAATTAGAATAGCAAATGCTGGAGGCTTTTGGGGAGATGATCTTGGAGTTCTACGCAGACAGTTAGAGGGCGGTGATGTGGATTATATCTCATCCGATTTTTTAGCTGAAGTTACCATGAGTATTCTTCGAAAACAGCAGCTTAAAAACGAATCTTTAGGCTATGTTACTGATTTTGTAGATCAGATTGTTGACGTGGCTGATTTAATGAAGGAGAAAGGCGTTCGAATGATAACCAATGCGGGGGGAATCAATCCAATTGGCTGTGCTCGAAAAATTCTTTCTGAATTGAAGAAAAAAGGCATTTCCATTAAGATTGCAGTAGTTGATGGGGATAATATCATTGATCGAATTGATGAGTTTTATCCTGCCAAGGCTAATTTTAAGAATATGGACTCTGGCGAGGATTTTACAGAAATCGCAGAGAACATTCAAAGTGCGAATATTTATTTGGGAGTTCCACCTTTGTTGAAGGCATTGGAAAGTGGTGCTGATTTAATATTGGCTGGTCGAGTAACAGATACTTCTGTTACCATGGCGCCAATGATTCATGAATTGGGATGGAAACTGGATGATTGGGATAAGTTAGCTGCAGGTTTAATTGCTGGTCATATCATCGAATGTGGAGCTCAATCTACAGGTGGAAATTTTACCGATTGGCAGAAAATTCCGCGTTGGGATAATATGGGATATCCGATTGTTGAAATGCAACAAAATGGTGAGTTTACGGTCTATAAGCACGAGAATACGGGCGGTTTAATTAGTATCGATACCATTCGCGAACAATTGGTATACGAAATGGGAAATCCAGAACAATATATCAGTCCAGATGTTGTTGCTGATTTTAGTCATTTGATCCTTGAGCAAGTTGGTGAAAACCGAGTTTCTGTGAAGAATGCAAAAGGCTATGCATCCACACCATTTTTGAAAGTTTCGATGGCATTTGAGGATGGATACAAGGCAACGAGTTCGATTGTGATTAGTGGTGGAAGAGTGCTAAATAAAGCGCAGGAATTTGAAAATATATTCTGGGAACGATTAAATACAACCTATCAGAAAAAGAATACAGAATTTGTCGGATATAATGCATGTCATCAGCATTTGGCTGAAAATATTGATCCAAATGAAATTTTGTTGCGACTATCTGTTTATGATTCGGATGTTGCTAAGATTAAGAATTTTTCGATGAGCATTGCACCGCTAATTTTAAGTGGTCCTTCAGGGGTAGCAGTTACAGGTGGTAGAGCTCGAATGCAACAGGTGATTACCTATTGGCCAACTTTAATACCAAAAGAACACATCACTTCTGCTGTTCATATTTTAAATGACGAGGGAGAAGTTTTGGAGAGTTATGAAATTGGTTCCGTTTTAGGCAATGAAGAAGAGATGCTTGTAATGGACTTGAAGGAACATACTGAATATGTTGATCCTTCGTGGGAGGAAGATCGATTGATCACAGTTCATTTACGAGATATTTGTTTGGGTAGATCAGGTGATAAGGGTGATACGGTTAATGTTGGTGTGTTGGCAAGATCTGAAGAGATATATCAGTACTTAAAACATGATTTAACAGCCAAGAAGGTTAGGGAAATGTTTGGTAAAATGACAAAAGGAAAAGTTACCCGTTTTGAAATTGATAACCTATTGGCATTGAATTTCTTATTGGAAGAATCACTAGATGGTGGAGGAACAAAATCTTTAATGATTGATGCTCAAGGAAAGACTTTTGCTTCTGCATTGTTGAATCAGGAAATCATGATTCCGGAAAAATTACTTTCATCAAAACAAAAGGCCGTATCGCAAAAATAATAGAATGAAAAGCCTATGATGATTGGGATAGTTAATGATTATTACTAACTTAAATGTTAAGATAATAAAGAAATAAAATATGAATTTTGATTTAAGTGAAGAACACAATACCATAAGAAAGGCTGTTCGGGATTTTGCCGAACGGGATATAAAACCGTTAGCTACTGAATTAGATGAAAAAGAGGAGTTTTCTGTAGAATTAACAAAGAAAATGGGAGCTTTAGGTTTGTTTGGAATGACCTTGCCAGAGCAGTACGGAGGACAAAACACAGATTATTTATCTTACATTATTGCTGTTGAGGAAATTGCTAGAGTAGATGGATCTCATGCAGCTACTTTGGCTGCTCATAATTCACTTGGCATTGGTCCATTATATGAATTTGGTACAGAAGAACAAAAACTAAAATATCTTCCAGGCCTTTGTTCAGGAGATGAACTTTGGGCATTTGGATTAACGGAACCAGAAGCGGGTTCTGATTCTAGAGGATCTAAAACTTACGCTAAAGATTTGGGTGATCAATGGGAAATTAATGGATCGAAAATTTTCATAACCAATGGTTCGTCTAAATTGTGTAAAGGTGTAACTGTACAGGCAATAAGTGCAATTAATGGCAATGAAAAGGAGTTCACAACTTTTATTGTAGAAAAAGATACGCCAGGATGGACGTCCAGAGCCATGCATGGGAAAATGATGTGGAGAGCTTCTGATACATCTGAAATGTTTTTTGATACTTGTTGTATTCCTAAGCAAAATATTCTTGGAGAACGTGGAATGGGATCTAAAGTGATGCTAAAAACACTTGATTCAGGAAGATTGTCTATTGCTGCGATGGGACTTGGTTGTGCTCAAGGGGCATATGAACTTGCCCTTGCTTATGCGCAAGAGAGAAAACAATTCGGAAAGCCGATTGCTAAATTTCAAGCAATTTCTTTTAAATTAGCTGATATGGCTACCAAAATTGAGTTGGCTCGTAATCTTTTGTACAAAGCGTGTTGGTTAAAAGACAATGAGAGAGAGTTTGCCAAGGAGGCTGCAATGGCTAAATTGTATTGTTCGGAGATTGCCAAAGAAGTTGCTGATGAAGCGGTTCAAATTCATGGTGGATATGGCTTAATGAAGGAATATCCGGTTGAACGTTTTTATCGTGATCAGCGTTTGCTTCAAATCGGTGAGGGAACATCGGAGATTCAGCGCTTGGTTATTTCAAGACACATTGGTTGTTGAAAGAAGAATAAAAACAATAAGACAATAAACATACTTGCTAACTAAATAGGACTAAAAATGAGTAGAGATCTTATACTTGCCTTAAATCCACGTATGCAATTTACGCGTATCGCGGTTTATCGGATGAATTCTCCGGTTTTTTTGAAGAAAATTAACCACAAAGAGGAAGAAATTGGTGAATTTGATTGTTTTTGTGATCAAACAGAAGTTCGTGCTAAAATTATTTTAGCCGAATTGAAAGCAAATGATATTCCTCTTGATGAAATAAAAATTGTTATTGGACGCGGAGGATTATTAAAACCTGTAAAATCTGGTGTATATCGCGTTAATGATAAAATGCGTAAAGATCTTTCTGATTGTGTATATGGTAATGATGTTGTTAACTTGAGTGGCTTGTTAGCTGATTCAATCGCAGCACAAATAGATGGTGCAAGTGCTTTTGTTGCTGATCCAGTGGTGGTTGATGAATTGGAAGATATTGCTAGAATTACTGGACGTCCTGAGTTTAAAAAGCGCTCTATCTTTCATGCTTTGGATCAAAAAACTAGTGCGAGAAAATATGCTCAAAGCATTTATAAAAAATATGAAGAGTTGAATTTGATTATTGCTCACCTTGGCGGCGGTATTAGTATTGGTGCCCATCAGAAAGGAAAAGTAGTCGATTCAAATCAGGCTTATGATGGAGATGGACCTTTCTCACCAATTCGAAGTGGTAGTTTGCCAATGGGAGAAATGATTCAGATGTGTTTTTCAGGAAAATATACTGAAGAAGAGCTAATGAAAATGCAAACTGGAGAAGGTGGTTTGTATGCTTATTTTAAAACCCACAGTGGATTTGCTGTTTGTAAAATGAGAGATGCAGGCGATCAGAAGGCGGCAGAAGTTCTTTCTGCAATGGCTTATCAAGTTGCCAAATCGATTGGTGCTATGTTTCCAGTTTTTGGATCTGAAGCTGTTGATGGAATCATCATTACTGGAGGAATGGCAAAAGATGAAACTTTTGTAAGAGAAATCAGAACAAGAGTAGAAAAAATTGCTCCTGTAACTGTCTATCCTGGAGCAGAAGTTTTAGGAGCGCTTAGTCATTATGGCAGAATGATTGAAAGAGGAGAGACTGAGATATTAGATTACGAATAGTAATTATCTTTATTTATAATCAATAAAAAGCCGGTAGTAGCCGGTTTTTTTTATGCTGTTAATTCAATACTAAATCCTTACTTCTGTTGTATTTAGTGCACTTTCGTGGATTTTTTTTTGACCAGAGAAAAAAGAGTCGACATAGATCGAAATTGTAAAGATAAAAATCGATTTTAAAACCAAATTTCTCGTTTTTTAAACAAAGTAAACCTCTTTATTCCCGTTTATAAATCTCGCTATCCTTTTATTGATAAGGTTTTTACATTCTTATATATTTAATAGGTATAAGGATGGAACTTCTTATAACCAATAAAATAACTACTAAATTTAAATCTTATATTCTCGATTATGAAAAAAACTCGCTTATTTTTTCAGTTTGTAGGAATTGGAGTTTTTGCAATTTCTCTTACAATAGCCAGTTGTACAAAAGAAGGACCGATGGGTGCTGCAGGTGCTGATGGAACCGATGGGGTAGATGGCACCAATGGTACCGACGGAACAACAAGTTGTTTAGCATGTCACAATACAACTACGCAAACTACAATAACGGCACAATACGAATCATCCACTCATGGTGGTAGTCAAAATTTTTATCCAGGTAGCCCATTGACAGTGGATTATGCTGGTGGTAGATATAATTGTGCTAAATGTCATTCACATGAGGGATTTATAGAAACACAATTAACAGGTATGGATACGACTGCTGCTGCGATTCCACTACCAACAAATATTACTTGTAATACATGTCATTCGACTCACGATTCGTTCGATTTTGAAACTGATGGACAAGATTATGCATTAAGTACAAGTATTCCAGTTGCTTTATTAATTGATAAAAATTCAGAACTTGATTTTGGTAACAATAGTAATTTGTGTGCTAATTGTCATCAACCAAGAACAGGACCAACAGTAGCAGATGTAGATGGTAATTTTGCTGTAACAAGTTCTCGTTATGGTCCTCATCATTCTCCTCAAGCAACCATGGTTGCAGGTATTGCAGGATATGAAACCTTAACGGGTAGTTATCCAGCAGCTGGAACAGCTACTCATGCTACAGCAGGTGCTTGCGTTCTATGTCATATGGCAGATAAAGATAATGTTGCAGCACATGATTGGGTACCAACTATCGAATCTTGTCAAGAATGTCATACTTCTCTTACAACATTTGACCATAATGGATTTCAGACAAAGATTCAAGGGTTACTTGATGATTTAAAAGTGGAACTTACTACTGCTGGATTGCTTGATGCAGGTGGAAGTATTGTTTTAGCAACTTATCCAGCTGAACAAGCAGGAGCCTTGTACAATTATAAAACGGTATTAGAAGATCAAAGTTTAGGAGTTCATAATCCTGGTTATACAGAAGCTCTATTAGTAGAATCTATTGCAATTTTCGATTAATAAACTTTTTTTTTAACTTATATAAAAATATAAAATCCTGACTCGAAAGTCAGGATTTTTCTTTTACAGGTCATTCATTTCTTTATCTTTTTCTTCTTCTTGTGCTTGTTGAAATGCCAAAAACGCCTAAAATACCTCTAGTAAGTTCTCTAACGATTGTAGTACCAATTGAACTGCTCATAATTTTTTCAAACTGATTTTTTTCTCTTCTCTTTGTTCTTGGTCTTGCCTTACGTCTGTTTTTTTCTTCTTTATCTTCTTCATCCTTTTCAAGCATTTGTTCGATTCGCTCCATCAATATCTCATGGGCGCTTTCGCGATTTATTTCTTTGTTGTATTTAGCAATTAATTTTGAATCTTTTATAATGGTTTTAATTTCTACGGATTCTAGTATATCCATCCTAGAATAGGGTGGACGCATTAAAGAATGAACCAACGGCGTTGGTCTTCCTTTACGATCAAGTGAGGAGATTAAAGCTTCTCCAATACCAAGTTCAGTAATAAGATTTTCAACGTCGTAAACATCACTTTCTGGGAAATTTTGGGATAGTAGCTTAATTGCTTTCCGATCTTTTGCCGTGAACGCTCTTAAGGCATGCTGAATTTTAAAGCCAAGTTGACTAAGAATATTTTCTGGAATATCATCAGGTGTTTGTGTAATAAAAACAACTCCAATTCCTTTAGAGCGAATTAATTTTATAATAGTATCCAGCTGATTAAGAAGTTCTTTGGATGCATTTTTGAATATTAAATGAGCTTCATCAATAAATATCATTAATTCAGGTTTATCGACATCTCCTTTTTCAGGAAACACTTCAAAAACCTCAGCAAGTAAAGCCATCATAAAGGCAGAGAATAATGCTGGTTTTGATTGAACATCCGTTAAACGTATAATATTTACCATGCCCAATCCATTTTCATCTGTCTTACATAAGTCATCTACATCGAATGAAGGTTCTCCAAATATTCTATTTCCACCTTGTTGTTCCAATTGCGTTATTCTTCGCATGACAGCGTGTGCTGAATTGATCGGTACCAATCCGTATGTTTTTTGAATTTCAGATTTTCCTTCTCCAGCAGCATATCGAAGAACTGTTTTTAAGTCGTCCAAATCAAGTAAGGGGAGTTTTTTATCATCGCAGAACAGAAAGAGAATTGACAGAAGAGATGTTTGCGTGTCATTTAGAGAGAGAATTTTGCTTAAAATTACTGGTCCAAATTCAGATATGGTGCTTTTAAGAGATACGCCGGGTTCTTCTGATATGCTCATGAATTCGATTGGAAAGCCTTTCCCAATCCAATCCATTTGAATATGATGTGCACGTTTTTCAATTATCTTGTTTGTACTGCCTTTTGCACCCAAACCACTAATGTCACCTTTAATATCCATAACTAAAGAGGGTACACCTATTCCGGAAAGTTCCTCAATCAAAACTTGTAAAGATTTTGTTTTTCCTGTTCCGGTAGCACCTGAGATTAATCCATGTCTGTTTAATGATTTTGCGGATAATGTCACTCTTTGCCCATCAATTGGAGTGGAATCAACCATAACACCTCCAATTAATAATGTAGTTTCTTTTGTCATGTGTATTCTTCTTTAAGGCGAGTTAATTTTTATTTTTTTATACTACTAAATTTAATTAAATTAGTCTAAATAAACTAAATACTTTTGCAAAACTATTAGTAACGAAAGAGTTGAAATAGAACTTGAATTGTTTTTAGTTATTTGATCCGCCTTCAAATCGTGCTTCGAAAATAATGCATGATCCTTGAGAATTCTCTTAAAGAACTTTATGGAAAGTATTATTTGTTCACAAATTCAATACCCATAATTCTTCAAATCGATAAAAATAATTAGTGATCCTCTCGTTTCACAATATTGAAACAAGACTTAAGTTCTCTGATTGCATGAAAGCATTTTGAGTATTCCATAGATACCATCAATATTGTTTGAAGGCAAATTAAATGACTGCATGTTTTAATGCTGAATTAATATAGTTAATTCGATAATAAATAAACATAATGATTAAAGATTTAATAAGTAAAGCACTTAGTAGTGAAGGGGCAGGTTTACTGGAAGGAATGGGTTTACCTTCTAATAAAAGTGAAAAAGCATTGGATTTAGCTAAGGATAGTATTCTTGGTGGACTTACAGATTCTTTTACATCTGGAAATATTGGAGATATAACAAGTGCCTTTTCTGGAGGAGGATCTAGTTCGTTAATAACATCTATTACTTCAAAATATGGCTCTAGTTTGATTTCAAAGCTTGGAGTTAGTGATACAATGTCTAAGATGATTAGTTCGGCAATAATTCCAATGGTATTTAAATTCATCAATAATAAAGAAGAAGCACCAACTGATAGCGACGAAGGGGTAAAAGATTTGTTAGGTGATTTAGTTGGGGACAGTGTTAAAGAAAAATTAGGAGGAATGTTAAAAGATAAGTTTAATTTTTAATTTTTAAAAAGATGGCAAAAAAGATTTCAGAAATTGAAGGCATAGGGCCTGCTTACTCGTCAAAATTAGAAAAAACTGGCATAAGCACTGTAGATGCTTTGCTAAAAAAAGGTTGTACTAAAGCTGGTAGAAAATCTATAGCTACTGAAAGTGGTATTGATGAAGGCAAAATTCTTGATTTTGTTAATATGGCAGATTTATTCCGAATTAAGGGTATTGGAAGTCAATTCGCAGAGTTATTAAAAGTGTCAGGTGTTGATACTGTAAAAGAATTACGTAATCGAAATGCTGAAAATTTGCATTCTAAGTTGTGTGAAGTTCATGCAGAAAAGAAAGTTACTAGAGTTGTTCCTGGAGAGGGTCAGATTGAGGGGTTTATTGAACAAGCGAAGAATTTACCACCTATGGTAACTTATTAAATTACGCTCAAATTTGAAATAACCACTCCTAAAATGAGTGGTTTTTTTTATTGCATGATAACAGAAAATTAGCTTAATCGTTTCTAGAGGGTAGAATGAACGATCTTAAAGTTGTAGCACAAAAAAAACCGAGAAAATTCTCGGTTTTAAAAATAGTATTTTAAAGATGTGAAATCATTACCCTTTTATTTCTTCCACTTTAAATTTTAATTTTTCAATTGCTTTTTTTAAGTTGTCTTTATTCGTTTTGTCCGCTTTATAAGTAATGCTAACTTTTTGATTCTTAAAATCAACTTTGAAGTCTTTTACCCCTTTTTCGTAAGGTAAATTTTTCTCAATTTTCCCAGCACATCCCATACAGTCCATTTCAACTTTAAAAACAACTGTATCTACTTTTTTTACATCTTTGTTTCCTGCAAAAGCAATAGTGGTTAATACAACTAAGCTTAAAGCCATAATGGCCGTCTTTAGGTTTTTAGTTATTTGCTTCATCTTTATAATTTTATTGTTCCTATTATTAAATGTTTGTTTTACTCTATCGTTAAACGGATTCCTAAATAGAATTTACGTTCCTGTATTGGTCCCCATATCATAGAAGCATCAAAATATTCACCATGAGGATTATCAGCTCCAATAATTGGATGTTTTTGAGTGTAATTACTTAGGTTTTCAGCTCCCAAATATAGCTCCCAAATTCTAAATCGTTTTGTGATTTGTGCGTTTAGTAGTGCATAAGCTGGAGATTTTTCCCTTCGCTGAAATTCACTTGGATTTTCTTGGGTCGAAGGAATTCTCATATCTCCATTAAATTGTGTTGTGAAATCGAATTGCCATTTGTTAAAATTCGTGGCGTATGATAAATTAATCAAACCTTTGTAACGATTCACATAAGGAACTTTTCTAAATTCATTATTGATATCAGCTTTCACATCAGAAAAACGAATCGCAGTGGTGACATCTAGTCTTTTGATTGGCTCGAATTTTATTTCAACTTGATAGTTATTGGCCCATGATTTTCCATCCAAATTATAAAATTGAACCTCGTTAACAGTTTGGTCTAAATCAGTAATAATTTGATTGTTAAATGTTGTTCTGTAGAAATCAGCAGAAGCTGTAAATCCTTTTCCAAATAAATTGAAATATTGTGTCATGCTAAGTCCAAAATTACATGCTTTTTCTTGTTTCAAATCATCATCTATTGCAATTGATCGGTTTGAAGCTAAAAGAAAACTATTTTCAGCGATGGGATTTGAAGTTCTTCGTCCACTTCCTGCAGCTAATCGGATTGTAGATTTAGGTGCAAATTGATATCTAAAATGTACGCGAGGAGTTACAAATCCACCAAAAAGATTGTGATCATCATATCGTAATCCAGTTTGCAAAGTAATTTTATCATCGGGCAAATAGGTGTATTCTATGTACGCACCAGCAACTTTCTCAGTTTTGTTGGTTCCTAAGTTATCTCCAGTCAAATAGTCCTTAAAGTCATCGTAAACATAGGATAGTCCTGCAGTGTATTTATGTTTTAGGTTTCCAATATAAGATTGGAACAGTAAATTCGCATATAGATACTTTTGATCTGCATTATAATTTCGCAGTCCGTAAAAAGAATTTTGTTCATGAGATGAAAAGTTGGTAATCAAAGCAATGCTTTTATCATCATCCTTTGGAAATAAATAACCGAATTTGGCAAAGGCTTCATATCTACGTGTATCAATATTAATACGATATGCATTGTTCAGATCATTTATTTGATTTTCATTATAGCCTTTTTGTCCACCAATACGCAGTTCGTCAATAAATTTCACTCCAAATTGAGCTTTGAAATTTTTGCTAACTTCCCAATTCCAACGATTTACAAAATTATACTGACGAACCATTGGATCATCAAGGAAATTGTCATTGTTGTGATCGATCTTTCGGTTGTTATCTTGTCCGTGAGCTAAAATTGCTGTTGATAATTTAGGCGATAACTTAATTCCAGAGATTAAATTTATTTCCGACATTCCCATGCTATTTGCATAGGTATTGATATAGAATTTTGGGGCAGTTTGTGGTCTATGATATTCAATATTTATTTGTCCTGTTATAGACTCATAGCCGTTAATTACAGAACCAACACCTTTGGATACTTGTATTGATTGCATCCAAGGACCTGGAACGTAAACCATTCCATAAACCGAAGCCAATCCTTTAAAATTGGGATTCTTCTCGGTCATCATTTCAATATATTTCCCTGTAAGACCAAGTAGTTTGATAGATTTTGCGCCAGTTGCCGCATCTGCATACGAAACATCTACAGAAGCATTGGTTTCGAAGCTTTCCGACAAATTACAACATGCAGCTTTGCAAAGTTCTGCTCCGGTAATACTTTGTGATTGAATTGGATTATCTCGATCTAAAACTGTTCCTAATTTTCTCTTGGAAACAGTTACTTCGTTTAGATTAATATTTGGCACTAATTCAATAATAATTTCGTCTTTATTAATATCATCTAGCTTAATTTCTTTAGAAGTATATCCAACAAATTGAACAACCAATGTATTGGATTTCACACTCGATGCTAGCTCAAAATGTCCATTTACATCTGCTGCGGTTCCTATATTCGTATTTTTCCAAAATATAGAAGCTCCAGGAAGTGCCACAATTTCTCCAGCCGATGATTTTTCAATAATCTTACCTTTAATAATCACACCAAATGATAATAATGGTAAGATAGAGAGTAGTACTGTAAGTATTTTAATTTTCATAATAGTACATTCTGACATAAGTATAGAGCATGTTAATGCTGCACTTATCCCAATTAATTTTAAAATAATATTGCGTATTGGTTTAAGAATCTACCGATTAGATAGATGTGTGGAATGAAATTGGTTTTGAATCAACACAGATAGGTACAAAGAAGATCCAGATCAGTTCCTGAATGCTTAAGAAGGTAAAACTTTGTATTCTCTGTGAGATTTGTCTCTGTCTGAATGGCTAGAAAATTAAAACTCGGCTGAATGAATAGAATATTTTCATTCGCCAATGGAGCCTTATTTTGTTTCGTTAAGATAGTTGTAGGACTATTCTTAAGGTAAATCAATTCGTAATCACAGCAAATTGTATTTTGATTATCATCAATTTTCGTTTGAGAATTATCTTTGGAATGATCGTGTTCGCCACAGGTGCAATTTTTATGATTTGTTTCAGAATTCTCATTTTGAGCTATTTGTATGCTAGAATGATCACATGATGAACAGCTGTGCTTCAATAAATGAATACCACAAAAGCCTGCAAGGTAAAATACCAGCAAAACCATGGAAATGATATTTTTTATTGGTTGCTTCATCTAAATAATATTGCCTTATTTCATGTTCTTCTAATGTAAAGACATTTAATTCTTGCAAAAGGGTGAACTAGAATTGACTTTTTTTTTGAAAATTGTTGAAATTCAATTTGGCAAAAATATCTATCTTATTTGTAAAATAATAATGTCTTAGGATTTTTTTAACAAAAAAACCGAACGAAATCGTTCGGTTCTGCTTTTTGATTGTTGTTTATTCTAATGCCAGCCTGTTATCATGCTTTTGAAATTGCTACTTATTGAGCTTCCTATTGTGCAAACATATAAATGGATAAATAAGAATAGAGATAAAATAAATCCAATAACTGCATGAAGCAAAGCAGTTACTAATATGCCACTAATGCCAAAGATTTGTGGAATTATAATTTCTGGAAAAAACAATGCTAAACCACTAACGATTATGATCGGAAAACCTACATACATTGCTGTAGCATAAATAAATCGCTGAAGTGGATTAAACTTATTCTCTACAGAAATAGGATAGGGGGCATCTTGTTTTTTAAACATACCGAACAAATAGAAAATACTTTGTTCATATAGTCTGGTAAACAGCCCTTTCGTTTTCATTTTGTACTGTTTTCCATTTGAAGTAAATAGGTTACCAATGAAGAATAGTAAATAGTTGATACTTATTAAAATTCCACATAGGTTATGCAATTGAACGGATAGTTCGAATGAAACCAACAATGGATTTTCTGGATTGGAATACTGCATACTAATTCCAGTAATCATCAACGTTATAAATAATACTGCGTTTAGCCAATGCCAAATTCGGATCCAAATCGGATAAAGATATATTTTGTCGTTTGCCATCTTATTTACGTTTAATTATTCTGAAAAGAGCATGAATGAATATTCCAAAAAGGACTAATCCAAAAAGAACAACACTTAAAATATTTAGGTATTTATTTCGGTTTGCACCAATTACATAGGAATCATTAATGATAACTGCATTTAAAAAGCCAACACTTTTTCGAGATTCCATACTTTTGTATTTGTATAGACTAGCCATTAAATGAGAATTTTCGGAATGACATTGAGTACATTCGCGAATTGCACTATCTTTAGGCATTACAACATGACTAACTAATAAACTGTCATTTAGTTGGGTGTGACATTCAATGCATCGTACATTTTTGAAATGCAATTCTTGGTTAGGCAACCATTCATGCGATTTAATAATGTTGATATTTTCCCTTTCGGTAAGCAATTCATATTGACTTACATCAGCATGACATTTTAAACAGATTTGATTGTCGTAAGTAACTGTTTCAGATATTTTTTCGCCAACTCTTGCTTGTGTTTTATAGGTGTGAGGATTGTGACAACTCCAGCAATTGAATGCATCAGGTGCTCGATTGTAATGCATGCTCTCATAAAATGCTTCCTCTATTTCATCAAAATGAAATTTGGCGTATTCAGGATCTCCTCCATGACAATCATTACACGCATACATCATTTCCATTCTCAGATTCCCAGCATGAGGAAATGTTTCATATTCGGGAGAGTGGCAGTCCGTACATTTGAACATTCCGTGGTTTGATTGGGCATATGCAATTGTATCAATTAGTCTATCGCCATACATCTTTTCTTTTATCTGAATGCCGAAATCTTCATTCATGTATTTGAATGTGTGATTACCATGGCATTTTATGCATTTTTGGTTTTCGGTATTATTGGCGAGGTTTTCCGTTTGAGTTTCTTGCGAGATACAATAAAGAGAAGAGCAAAGGAAACTGATTACCAGGAATAAATGTGTTAAACTTCTTTGCCTCATAGCAATTGGGATTAAGAATGTAATTGTGATTAGTAAGAAAAAAAGGGTATAAATATTATACCCTTTTTTAATTAAATGAATTTACTTTTTAAAGGTGCGCATGTAGTTAACAACTGCCCATCTGTCTTTTTTACTTGGAATTTTTTTCTCGTAATTTGGCATTTCATCTCTACCAATAATCGATTTATAAAGGATTTCTCCATCTGTTTGACTTTGGAATTCAACACTAGAAAAATCACCTGGAAATGTTTTTAGACGAGCTGCTTTTGGTCCATCTCCTAATCCTTTATTGCCATGGCATGAACGACAATGCTTCATGTAAACCATTTTACCTTTATTTACACTAGCCTTATCATTCGCAATAGGATTTTCCATGCTTTTGTACTCAGTAGGAACCTCCCAAGCTTCAGCTTTCTTTTGTTGTACTGTAAACGCAAATCCGATAAAGATAATTGCGATAAAAATTAGAAATTTGATTGTTTTCATATGTATTTTTTTTTAATGAGAGAATTAGTTAAAATCGTACAAGGATATTAAATCCAAATAAGAAGTCTCCGTCTCCTATTTTATTTTTGTTGTATAGTATATTCCTTTGTGGAGTAATTCCCTCATAATTCGACATAAACACTTGGAATACGTGAGTACTAGTACCAATTTCCATACCAAAAGATAGGTTTGCTTCAGGATCTGTTTGATCAGAATTGGTAAATTCTCTCATATCATCAATATTTAATGGATGATCGTATTCAAAAAATAGAGACATGGATGGACTGATTTTAGCTCTACCTGCAAAGTTTAAAGCAAATTTATCATGTTCAACCAAGGTATCTGTTTTGTTGAAGTGAGTAAAACTTGGTGCAAACTGTAAGGAGAATGTCTCATTAAATTTATGTGCTACTATTATCTGAGAGAAATAGCCTAATCGATCTGAAAAAGCGTAGTCGTTACCAAAAACGGCTTCATCTTGAGAATTAATGGCTAGATTTCCATAAACAGCAACAGAAACAGGAATGGAATTAGATTCTGTTTGTGTTAGTACTCTGTATTTACCATGAAATTCTTGAAGTTTATATTCTTTTGTATATCCATATCCAATCATGAACTTTTCAGTAACTCCATAATCAATACCCATTCGAATGTTCGAAGTTGAATAGATTCCAAATACATCTTCTAACCCGTTTTCAACAAGTCCGAATCGATGTTGAACATGCAAGCCAAACTCTCCAGCATATGGAGTTACTGTAGTTTGTGTTTCTCCTAATAATCCTGATTCAAATGTGCCTGTTACCGGATCATTTGCAAATTCATCATCTTGAGCAAAACAGGTTTGAGATGCACTCAAGATAAAAACTACGAATAACGCCATGGATAATAGCCACGAGCAGGTAATTTTTGTATAATTAGATTTAAGCATAGTGTGAATTTTTAGTTGTTGTTAGCTCCTCGGGTTATCCATTCAAGAATCAATTGTTTTTCTTCTGCAGATGCACGAGTACTATGAGATCCTTCTAATAGTACTTTATACAATTCACTGTCAGAAGGGTTGTCAACGTTTAAGTATCCACCGTTAGTAAGAGAGTTGTATGCATTATTTGCTCGCAAATCTGGATCTATTCCTCCATCGTGGCAGTCGGTACAACCAGATGTGAAAATAGGAATGATATCTGAATCGAAACTAACTTCCTGATCTGGAGGTATTACAATCTGATCCTGTTCAATTATATCGTATTCGCAGCTAACTAAACAGAGGGTTACCAGGAAAACTAGTAAAAGATGTAAGTAATTGCTCTTTTGCATAGTATAAGGATTTAAGATTAAGTACTAACTAGTGATAATAAGAAGTTGACCTTCTTTTCTAAAGATAAATATTTGCCACTATTGCTCTCTTATTGTTATGACGAGATTTATTTTATGAAAAAAAGGAATTTGTCTTATTCAGATCGACATTTATCAGTAATTTACTAGGCTTATCCCTGTCTTTTAGTTATATTTAGTTTTTGTAATAAGAAAACTAGTTAACAATACGACCATGTTTTACTAATGTATTTTATAGGCTAAATTTTGTTTTTTTATTATGGAATTGACTACTAACTGATTAAATTAACTTATTGTTCTAACCCATTATGGCTAAATTCTCTAGATCTGATAATTGTAAAAATTGTGTAGATTGTAATACGCGTGTTCCGATGTTTAATTACTTGACAAATCAAGAGCTGATGGAACTAAATGATAGTCGTTTTGAAGTTAAGTTTAAAGCAGGTGAAACCATTTTTAAACAAGGAACTTCAGCAACTCACCTTTTAATTTTAACAACAGGATTGGCGAAATTATATGTAGAAGGTGTTCAGGATAAGCAATTGATAATTAGAATAATTAAACCATGGGAAGTGGTTGGACAAGCATCTTTGTATTTTGATAATAGACATCATTATTCTATTGCAGCTTTAGATGATGTTACAGCATGTTTTATCGAGATAAATTCATTTAAAAAAGCAATCCAAACCAATACTCTTTTTGCAGAAGATTTCATTAAGAATTGTACTCAAAAAGGAATTTTCTCTTTTGAAAAAATGGTGAGTTTATCACAAAAACAAATGCATGGTCGTATTGCAGATGGCTTACTATATCTTTCTACTAAGATTTATGAAAATTTGAGTTTCAATTTACATTTATCGAGACAAGATGTTGCTGATTTAACGGGGATGTCAAAAGATAGCGCAATACGGATTTTAAAAGAATTTCATAATGAGGGAATTATAGAACTAGATGGAAGAAAGCTAACCATTATGAATTTCCAGCAGCTTGAACGAATAAGCGAAACAGGTTGATAATATAGTAAAGAGAGTGGATAGTTCCACTCTCTTTTTAATTTACTAAAAGTTCGTCGAGGTTTTTCTTTATGGCATCTCGATTTAGATTTTTCCCAATAATCACGATTTTACTTTCTTTTAAATCATCCTCTTTCCATGCTTTTCCAACCGTTGCTTGAATTTGGGTGTGAACCGACTGCAGCACAATTCGATTATTAAGACCAGCTAAGTTTAAAATGCCTTTTATTCGATATATACTATCTTGATTGAATCTCAAAAAAGCATCGAGCCACATCCCTAATTTTAATTGATCCATGGGTATTGTAGTTGAGTAGATCATGTTTTCAATACCATGAGTAGAGCCTATTTTTTTCGACTCATCTTTTCTTACTCCAAGTACAAATTGATATATTTTAGTAGGATCGTAAGAATATGAATCTAAGATATCTTGATTGTTAGGTTTTGCGTGAACACAGTCATCAATACGAGCAAATTGGTTTAAGGCTTTAAGCTCTTCTCTAAGACGATTTGTTTTTTCAGGGCCGGCTAAATCTGTTTTGTTCAGTAAAATTTTGTCTGAAATGGCAATTTGCTTTTTTAGTATTTCTTCTTGCGTAATCATATGAGCAGCATTTTCAGCATCTACCAAACAAATAACCGCATCCAGTGCAAACTCTTTTTTAATAAAAGGATCAGTAACAAAGGAAGCCAATATGCTTCCAGGGTCAGCAATACCAGTTGTTTCTATTAATAGATGATTGAATTGATGATCCGATTTAATAAGATTCTGTAGAACAACATACAATTCATCGTTTAAACTACAGCAAATACAACCATTACTCAATTCAAAAATATCTTCATTCTTGATATTGGTAACGAGTTGGGAATCGATGTTTTCTTCACCAAATTCATTTTCGATAATGGCAAATTTCTTCGATGGATAAGTTTCAATAATATGATTCAGTAAACTAGTTTTACCTGCACCTAAAAAACCTGTGATAAGCGTAACTGGTATTTTAGCCATATCAAATTAAAATTTTTCCCAATGAACGATTTCTTCTAAAGATTTTCTTTTTTTGACAGGAGCCTGCTTGTTTGTTGGATATCCTAAAGAAAGGATTGCAATTGGCTCAATATGTTCTGGTAAATTGAAATAATCTTTACATTTTTCAACATAAAAGTTACAAATCCAGCAAGTTCCTAAACCTAGTTCTGTAGCTTGAAGAGTCATGTGATCAATGGCTATTGCGGCATCAATATCACAGTGATCTTTTCCATCCTCCTTACGTTTCCATGCTTGGTCATGATCTCCACAAACAACAATGTAAACAGGAGCTTCATTAAACCAATCTCTATGGTAAATCTCTGAAAATTGCTTGTGGTTTTCTGCTTCTTGAACAACAATAAAATGCCAAGGCTGATTGTTAACTGCAGAAGGAGCAATTTGACCAGCTTCAAGAATTGTTATTAGCTTTTCTTTTTCTACCTCTTTATCTTGATAAGATCGAACAGAATATCTTTGTTCTATAAGTTCTTTAAAATTCATACACTTTTGATTTTCTTATAATGTATGGCAAAAATGAGAAATATATTAGACATGTTCTATTGATTCTGTATTTTATTCGACATGTTGCATTTGTATATCTATTTTATCAACAATTTAGTACCTTTGGCATTCATTTTTTAGGAAGATATCTAGATGAATAAAGAGCTGAGGAAAAATATCATGTTCCAATACTTGATGTTGTTGGTAATTGCTGCAACAGCAGGTCTTCAGGGATGGAGAACCCTATTTAATAACTTTGCAGTAGAAGAGGTTGGGATTAATGGATTTCAGGTTGGTGTAATTCAATCGGTTCGCGAAATTCCTGGTTTTTTAGCTCTACTTGTTGTTTATTTATTATTGGTTATTAAGGAGCATCGTTTATCTGCGTTAGCGGTATTATTTGTTGGTTTAGGTGTTGCCTTAACGGGATTTTTTCCATCATTTATTGGTTTAATAGCGACTACCTTAATCATGTCTATTGGCTTTCATTATTTTGAAACAACCAATAAATCACTTACACTTCAATATTTTAGTCTCGAACAAGCACCAATGGTTTTTGCCAAGCAAAAAAGTTGGGCTGCAGCTGCAAATATTGGTGTCGGGGCATTTATTTTTGGTATTGCTCATTTTATTTCTTTGCAAGCTAATTTTATTTTGATTGGTACTGTTATTTTTGGATTAGGAGTTTGGGCACTCTTTTGGAAACCAGCTGATAAAGAGATCGTGCCTCAAAATAAAGGAATGGTAATACGTAAAAAGTATTGGTTGTTCTATGTTCTAAATTTTTTAAGTGGTGCTAGACGTCAAATATTTGTTGTTTTTGCAGTTTTTATGTTGGTACAAAAGTATGAATATACAGTGCAGGAAGTAGCTGCACTGTTCATTGTAAATAATATAATAACCTATTTTATTTCACCTTATATCGCAAAAGGAATTAATCGATATGGAGAAAGATTGATGTTATCTTTGGAATACATCTTCTTGTTTTTTGTATTTTTAGGTTACGCATATATTGAAAATGCACTAATTGTAGCAGGCTTATACATACTCGATCATATCTTTTTCGGTTTCTCGATGGGAATCAATACATATTTTCAGAAAACAGGCGATGCTAAAGATATTGCCCCTTCAATGGCCGTTGGTTTTACAATTAATCATATATCGGCAGTAGTAATTCCTGTTTGTGGAGGATTACTTTGGATGGTAAATTGGAGAATTCCATTTGTTGCAGGAGCTATTCTGTGCTTGGTATCTCTTGTTTTTGTTCAAAAAATACGAATACAGAATAAAATTTAATTATGACAGAAGAAAAAATATACAAGTCGCTAATAGAGACTTATAACAAAGGGATTGAAGCTAAAGATCCTAAGATGATTCGTGAATTTTTGGGTGATAAGTCGGTAGATGAACTTAGTGCAATGCCTCAATATTATTTAGAAATACTTCAATTGAGAGCAGGTGCATTTTCTTTATTTGGTGAGCTAATCGAAGCAGGAGAAGAGTATCGTAAAGGATACAATTCTTGTTCTAAAAACGGCAAATGGGTTTATGGATTAAATTGGGCATTACAGTACATGGCCGAATTTTCATTTAAGCGTGGAGATGAAAAAATTCATGAAGCAATGACAAAAGGAGTGGAGGTTTTAAATCAGGCTATACTAGATCTTCCAGAGGACAAATACCATGGTTTTTATTACCTAAGTCTTATCAATGTAAAAGCTTTTATGCTTATGGCTTCAGGGGAAAAAGAAGAAGCAATTAAAGCTTATGCCGATTGTAAGTTTACTCCTGTTCCGATCCCTGAATATAATGATAAAGAATCGCTTCAGATTTTATTTGCAAATTACACCAAAGGGATTGCGGTTGCTATCGAATTAAAGGATTACGGCTTATTAATGAATTTACTGAAAGTGATTTCGGTTGATGATCAAATTTTACAGTCGGAAGGAATGCTTTTTAGATTGTTTTATGAGACTTTAGTAAGTGCATTTGATATGCGTGCTGAATTTATCACGGAATTTAATGCCATGTTCAAAATCAAAGAAGCTTTGGAGAGTTTGACTCCAAATTTCTCTAAGTTTTTGAGTTTAATCGGAGAACAAGACTTTGATAAGTTGGATTTGTTTTTTCAGGAGAATTATCAGCGATAAGAAGAAATAGGATGGTGCAGAACTGTTATTGTGGTAAGAAGTTTGAATACGAGCATTGCTGTGGGGCAATTCACTCTGGTAAAAGTGCTGCAACAACTGCAGAAGATTTAATGAGAACTAGATATTCAGCATTTGTGAAGGCAAATATTGATTACATTCTTGCAACTTATGCTTCCGAAACGAGACCTTTAGAGGAGAGAGATGATATTTTAGAATGGACAAGATCGGTTGAATGGTTGGGCCTTGAAGTTTTGAGTACGGAGAAAGGAAAGGTGAATGATTCCGAAGGTTGGGTAGAGTTTAAAGCTAGCTTTAAAGAGGATGGGCAAAAGCAGATAATGCATGAAAAATCTTATTTTCAAAAAGAAAATGGATGCTGGGTGTATGTTTCGGGAGAATATCCTAAAAAGGAACTTGAGCATAAATTGCCAAATCGAAATGATCCTTGTTTTTGTGGTAGCGGTAAAAAATTTAAGAAATGCTGTTTCAACAAATAGATATAAAACATGGGGATCTTTAAGGATCCCCATTTGCTTGTAAGTTATTTTTTGATCAGCTATTTCCCATGTTTTTAAGAACAGAAAATGTTTTATCAATATCTGCGTCATTAACAACTAATGTAAATTCATTGGTTGTTGAGATTACCTCTTTAATATTGATGCCTGCCCAAGCTATGTTTTTTAAGATAAAGTAGTAAAAACCAAGTTGTTGGCTGTTTGTTGATGGTAGTTTAAGCGTTACTGATGATAAATTTTCACTTTTACTAACCAGTTGTTCTTCACTAAAAGTCTCGAGTACTTTTTGATGTAACATGTTGCTCACGACCAAGTTAGATTCAAAAACGCCTTGCACCATAGTATAGAAAAACTCTTGATTTGGTCCAATTGATTTTAACAATTCTGTGTGTTTTTCAATCAGCGTATTTGAGTTTTTATACGTGAAATCGACCAGTTGGGAGCGTACAATAATATCCCCAACATTTGTTATTACTTCTTTTAATCCAGGATTTATTTTCACTTCGAGGTTTGGTGCTAATCTATTTAAAGCCATTATTATAGCGCCAATCTTGACTGGTTTTTTTACACTGTCCTCAACTTGGGTTTGGATTTTACGCGCCAATGATGAAACGTTAATCAATCCTTCAACTAAAGCTTCCGCTAAAAAAGGTTGTGAGCTAACTATTTTTTCTACAACTTGTGGAATTGTTATCATGAATCGAAGTTTGTGTTGAAATTCTCTACAAATATGTTCAAAAATTAACAGAATGTAGAATTATTGAGTAAATTTTCTAAAAATTTCGTTCGCTATATTGTAGAATCTATATTTGCAGCCGTTAACAAAATCTTACAGATGGCTGTAAGTATTAATCAAGGAGTAAATATATAATGAGAAAAGCTTGGCAAGGATCTATTGTTGCTATTGTAACACCTTTTAATATTGATGGTAGTATTGATTATACTGCTTTCGATAATTTGATCGAATTTCACGTTGAAAATGAAACCGACGGAATCGTAGTTTGTGGAACCACTGGAGAAGCAGCAACTCTTAATAAGGAGGAGTATGCTAATCTTATCGAACATACAGTTGAAAAGGTAAATAAACGTATACCAGTAATTGCTGGTACAGGAACTAATTCAACATCTGAAGCCATCGAAAATTCTTGTCTGGCTGAATCTCTTGGCGTAGATGGTATTCTAGTAGTAGCTCCATATTACAATAAGCCGAGTCGAAATGGATTAAAAGATTATTTCACTCAGATATCTAAAGCTGTTTCGGTACCAATTGTTCTTTATAATGTTCCTGGAAGAACGGCATGTAATATTCCTGTTGATTTGGTAGTTGAATTGGCTAATGAGTTAGATAATGTTGTTGGAATTAAGGAAGCATCTGGAAATTTAGAGCAATTGGCTTGCTTATTAAAGGACAA
Source organism: Labilibaculum sp. (assembly GCA_016342745.1). Lineage (GTDB taxonomy): Bacteria > Bacteroidota > Bacteroidia > Bacteroidales > Marinifilaceae > Paralabilibaculum > Paralabilibaculum antarcticum. The sequence continues at coordinate 25,155 of JAEINT010000017.1, read as the reverse complement.
ACCAAGTGACTTTATGGTTTTTTCAGGTGATGATGCTTTGGCATTTCAGGCGGTTTGCATGGGTGCAGATGGTGTAATTTCAGTTATTGCCAACATAATACCAAAGGAGTTTCATACGTTGATGAATGCAGCTGAAAAAGGCGATTTGAATCAAGCACGAGCTATTTATTTTAAATACTTAAAGCTAATTCAACTTTGCTTTATTGAGTCGAATCCAATTCCAGTAAAAACAGGTTTGGCTGTGATGGATAAGCTTTCAGAAGAATTTAGATCTCCTATGTGCAGAATGATTGATGACAACAGAGATTTACTTGTTGCAGAAATGAGAAAACAAGGATTAATCTAAATCCAACTAAGATATTTTATTCAGAGCCACTTTTTTTAAGTGGCTTTTTTATAATCTGTCTTTCAACAATTGCGGCTCCTACGCTATCTCCCCAAACATTAACGGTCGTTCGAAAGCGATCTAACAACCAATCTATAGTTAGTAACAGACCAATGCCTTCTATTGGTAAATTCACCGCTTTTAACACAATCACCATAGTAACAAGCCCAGCTTCTGGAATACCCGCTGCGCCTATAGCCGCAAGTGTAGCAGTTATAAATATAATAACTTGTTGACCAGTACTTAATTCAATGCCATATATTTGAGCAATGAAAATAGCTGCAACGGCCTCATATAGAGCTGTACCATCCATGTTTATTGTAGCTCCTAATGGAAGAACGAAATTACTAATTTTCTTAGATACTTTGTTTTCCTGTTGAACTCCTTGTATCGTTATAGGTAATGTTGCAGTACTTGAGGCAGTGGAAAATGCATTTAAGAGAGCAGCTCCAACACCTTTGCAATATGAGAAAGGGTTTTGTTTTCCAAAAAGTTTTAAAGCCAAGCTTAAAATAACAATTCCATGAAATAAAAGGCCCAAAAGCACTGTTAAACTGAATTTACCAAGAGATTGTAATTCTGGAATAAATCCTTCAAATCCGCCTGCTTTACCAATTCTTGCTGCAATAAGTCCGAGAATTCCAATAGGAGCCAAATACATAACCCAATTAACGAGTTGCATTATTCCATCATTTAATGTTGAAATGATATGAATTGTTTTTTTTGATTTTAAGCCTAAGGATGACAAGGCTCCGCCAAAAAACAGAGAAAATACAATTAGTGGAAGAATATCCATTTTAACCATGGCCAAAAATAGATTGTATGCAATCAATCCTTGTTGATCTTTAGCCGCGTTACCAACAATTAACTCCTTAATTGTATCTGTAACATTGGAGCTTTTGTTGATAATAGTAAAACTATCGTCGGGTAATAAAATATCAGCACCAACTCCAGGTTGAATAATATTAACTAAAATCATTCCAATACAAACTGAAATTGCTGTAGTTGAGAAATAATATAAGATAGTTTTACTTCCTATTTTTCCTAATGAGCGTAAGTTTTTAATACGGGCTATGCCAACAACCATAGATAGAATTACCATGGGTACAACTAGCATCATTAAGATATTAAGGAAAGCTTCCCCAAATATTGATAAATGAATAGAAAATTTAGGATAGATTCCACCTATTAAAAATCCTAGGGCAATAGCAATAACAATGCTAATAAGAAGATATTTTTCTTTTATTGATTTTGATGAAAGACTAGTGTTTTCTAAAAACATGGTGAAAAATTGAAACCAAACATCATTTTATAAGTACAAATACCTGTATTCTTTATCATTTTAAGTAGATACTGTAGAATACGGATGAGCCAATAATAGTAGTTACGACTGTAATTGCTTGTGGTTTCAAAACTTAGCAATTAGTTTGATTAATTAGAGAGCTAGGTTTACAATAATTATCTTTTAAGAAAGTAATATAGCATATATGAATAAAGATTTACTCTTTGCATTAATACAGAACCCTAATTTAATTCCTGGAATATATAATTATTGTGATGGCTGGTGTGATAAATGCAGCTTTAATAGTAATTGTCTTAATTATAAGATGATGGATGAAGGTGTACCTGAATTAAAAGAAAGCGATTCGGAAGCGAGTACAGCCATGGATAATTTGGACGAAATGTTTCAATTAAGCATGGAACTTTTACGACAGGCAGCTAAAGATTTGGGAATGGAATTTCCTGACACCCAGGAGGATTTTGATCCTGAAATAGAGGATGAGAAAGACAATCTTATTTTTAAGAGCCAAATAATGGTTCAAGCAGATCAATATTCAGAATTGGTTGATGACTGGTTTGCAAATTTTGAATCATCTCTATTTATTGGAAGTTCTAGTTTAAAAGAATTATTAGATTTCCAAGATCTTGAGGATATGTCTGATTGTCAGAAAGAGATCTTTAGTGCTTCAGAGAAAATACATTGGTATCAGTTTATTATTCCAAGCAAGCTATTTCGTTCATTAAGAAGTAAAGTTAATACTGAAGAAACAGCAAATGAATTTTACGAACATGATAGTGTTGCTTCAGCTAAGGTAGCTCTCCTTTCAATCGATAACTCGATAGATGCATGGACTTGTTTTATGAAATATTTTCCTAAAGCAGAAGATGAAATGTTGCCAATATTACTATTGCTATCTGGTTTAAGAAATTTAGTTGACATCGTGTTTCCTGAGTCCAAAGATTTTATTAGACCAGGGTTTGATATATAATGGAAATTAAAACAATGAGTGAAGAAATTGCTAGTTTTAATCGTATAACTACTCGATGACTTAGGTGTAGGAGATGAATTGTTGAATCCTTTTAAAAGGAAACCACCACTTAAAAGTTGGTTTATGGTTAACTAATATTTGCAGATGATTGGGATTTATTTACAAAGGAAGCTTTGGAATTAATGAAAACTACACGAAGCAAATGAGCAATGATAATTAAAATATAGAGCACAAAAAAAGTCGGTAACCAGCCGACTTTTTTTATTCACTTTAAAACCCTAATTCTATATTATGAAAAAACTCTTTTTGTTCTTTTGTACACTACAAATGTATATAGGAATGAGGTTAATTGGTCTAAACAAGTGTTAAAGAAGATTAAAACGTTAAATTAATGCTTCAATTTTGAATTTAAATCTTAATTAAATCGAAAAATAGAGGATATTGTTGCTGTTAAAAACTAGCAATTAAACTTAGTTTGTTAAATTTGTTGAAACTCTAAAATTACATAAGTTGGATATCAACATTGTTACAGAACATTCTCTTTGGTGGGTGTTACCATTTATACTCGTTTCCTTTTTACTTGTGTTTTGGTTGTATTTTTATAAAAAACCATATCATAAGGACATATCCTTACCTAAAATTATCCTTTTGTCAATTCTAAAAGGGACTTCTTTTTTCTGCTTGTTATTTTTGTTGTTAGGACCTAAATTGAAATATTCATCTAAGAGAATTGAAAAGCCTATTTTGGTTTTTGCTCAAGATAATTCGCAGTCTATAAGCGTAGGTAAAGATTCCCTTAAATATCTTAATGAATATCCAAGTGTAGTTGAAAATTTTATTAAATCGGTAAGTTCAAAATTTACGATTCATCAATTAAGCTTTGGAAATAGAGTAGAAGAGTTGACAAGTTTTACTTTTTTAGATACCAATACTGATTTCTCTCAGTTAATTGAATATTTGAAGTCAACTTATGGGTACTCTTCAAATGTTCAGGTTCTTGTAGCAAGTGATGGAATTTATAATAAAGGAAGTAATCCTAATTATTTGTTGGATGATGTAAATTTCCCGATTCATACTTTGCAATTAGGAGATACAGCAAGGATAGAGGACTTGGCAATTTATTCCATTAGATCAAATAAATTGGGTTTTGTCAAAAGTAAACTACCCGTAAGAATTGAAATAAAGGCTCAGAATTTAAAAGATGAAGTGGTACAGCTTAGAATTTCTAATGGTTCTAAAACTTTGGTGACAGATCAATTTAAAATTAGTTCGAATTCGTTCTTTGTCGAAAATGATTATTTCGTTAGTCCAGATAAATCAGGATTACAAAGATTTAAAGTTGATCTTGTAATCAATAAAGATGAGCAAGTAAAAGAAAATAACCATCACGAATTTGTTGTTGATGTTTTAGATAATAAGCAGAACATTGCTGTTTGTTTTGACCAATATCATCCTGATGTCGCTGCATTAAAATCAGCTATTAATGACAACGTAAATTATACTTGCGAGACCATCAATCTATCTAAGAAGAAACTAGATCTTGAAAAATACAACCTCATAATTCTTTATCAAATTCCTTCGAAGCTTAATTCTTATGCTAGTTTGATAGAGAAAATGAGGAAAAAAGAGGTTCCGCTTTTAATGGTATTAGGTGGTACTTCTAATTTGAATGCAATAAATTCGAATGAGCTAGGTGTAAAGATTAACAATGTTGAAGATTTATTTTCCGAGTCAAGCTTTAAAATGGCCGATAATTTTAACTTATTTACTTTTAAAGATGATGAGCAAAATATTCTTGAAGACTTACCTCCATTATTATCTCCAATTGTGAACTATGATTTTAATTCTGAATATCAGGTTTTCGGAGAGCAAGTTATTAAAACAATAGAGACGAAAATTCCACAAATTGCTTTTACGAATATAGGGAATCAGAAAATTGGTTGGGTTTTTGGAGAAGGATTATGGCGGTGGAAATTGCATTCATATCGAATGAATAATTCGAGTGAATCTTTTTCTTCGCTTATCAATCGCATGGTTCAATATTTGGCGTTGAAGGAAAAAAGAAGGCAATTGCGCTTAAGTTATCCAAGAAATATTGCAGAGGGAGAGGAAATTGTAATCGATGCAGAATATTACAATAAAAGTTATCAATTGGTAAATGATACGAATTTGGAATTTTTATTAAAAGATTCGCAGGGAAAAACCTTTAATTATCAATTTGAACAAAATTTGAATCGATATAACTTACGTCTTAATTCTTTGCCCAAAGGAAATTATTCTTTTGTAGTAAAATCTAATGATTTGGTTCCTGAGTTAAAACAAGAAGGGAATTTTATTGTAAGTCCAAATAATAATGAAGCGAGGAATCTGCAAGCGCAAAAAGAGACATTAACTCAGATCTCAAAAATTACAAGTGGTAAATATTTTAATCAGAATGAAATACCTCAAATTGCTAATCACCTTTTAAAAAGTGAATATTCAAAATCGACCATTTCTGAGGAGACAAAGTATTCAAATTTAGTTGAATTGTTATATTTATTGATTATTATTATCATATTAATAATACTGGAATGGTTTTTGAGGAAATACTGGTTAGGAAATTAAATATGATTAAAAAAACATGACTGATGAATAAATCCTTTTCCACAATGCTCTTTAATATGAAAAGAGCGGTTTTATATCTTTTGCCGTTGTTATTCTTAACATCTTGTCAAAGCTATTCTTTATACCATTTTCAAGGTTTAGAGGCTCCTTCTATTGTAATTCCTTCCGATGTTAAAACAATTGGTTTTGTTGATCGAAACACAAGTTTCGAGATTGATTCGTTGAATAAAATATATATGGTTGACGATAATGTAATAAGAGACTCTACAGATTATACGGAGGTAATTGCTAAGAATTGTTATGTTGGATTTATTGAAAGTTTCTCAGATGATCTTGGCATAGATTCGATTAATTATATTTCTTTGAATGCAGAGGTTGTTGATGGCGGTCGAGATTATTCACCTTTAAAATGGAATATTGTAGATAGTATTTGTTCTAAAACAACATCGGATATTTTGATTTGTTTGGAGGATATACAGATTTTTAATAAATATTCAATCATTATTAATGAAGGTTATTATGGAATAACGGACATTAATCACTTTTCAGCTTGGCGAGTTTATGATCCTTTAGATCAATCTATTATTGATGAGCAAATTGTTCAGGATAGCTTATTTACAGAGGAATTATCATATTCATATAATAAGTTAATAGCAGAAAAACTTCCTAAACGGTCAGAAATATTTCGTGATGTTGCCTATGAAATAGGAAGTAATTATGCGGACTTATTTATTCCGAAGTGGATTAATTTAAAGAGAAAATATTTTATTTCTGGAGACAATCGTTTATCTGTTGCAAAATACTATCTAGCTCAGGAAAATTGGGATGCTATGATCATTCTTTGGAAGGAAATAGCAAATGAAGATGATGATAAGTTAGCAGGAAGAGCATGTTACAATTTGGCTCTTGCTTATGAAGTGAAAGAAGATTTTATGGCTGCAAATCAATGGATTAGGAAATCTATTTTTCATTATAAAAAAATGAAATCAAAATCTGTCGAATTTGAAATGGTTAAAGAATATACCATGGAGCTTATTAAGAGAACAAAAAATAAAAAGAAACTTGATTTATTCTTTAAAGAGTAAACTCATTTTGAAATGAAATATATAACCCTGAAGGACAATATTCCTTCAGGGTTTTCTAATTTTGCAATACAATAATAAATTGATTTAATAGATGACATCAACAACAGTACTTTATATTATTCTCGGAATTCTAATTGCCGATTTTATTTTAGAACGTTTTCTAGAGTTTTTAAATCAAAAAAAGTGGTCGCCAAATTTGCCAAAGGCACTAGAAGGAATTTACGATCAAGAAAAATATGAGCAATCGCAAAATTATCAAAAGGATAAGCTTTTACCTTCTTTAATCTCTTCAGCCTTAGGTTTTATAGGAACAGTCTTAATGATTGTGTTAGGTGGATTTGCATGGGTAGATGAATTGGTTCGAGTTTACTTTGAACATCCAATTGCAATTGCCTTATCGTTTTTTGGAGTGATCATGTTACTTTCAAGTTTGTTAGGCTTGCCATTTTCTTATTATTCAACATTTATTATTGAGGAAAAATATGGTTTTAACAGGACAAGTTTAAAAACTTTTATTCTTGATAAAATAAAAGGAGGTATTTTAAGTATTGTGATTGGAGGAGGGTTATTAGCTCTTTTGATATGGATCTATTTGCAAACTACAAATAACTTTTGGTGGATGGCATGGGCTGTAATCGCAGCTTTTATGATTTTCATGACGATGTTTTACTCCTCCGTTTTTGTACCTCTTTTTAACAAGCAAACACCATTGGAAGAGGGTGATTTAAAGAATGCGATTAGTCAATTTGCAAGTAAAGTAAATTTTAAGTTGGACAATGTCTATGTAATGGATGGATCGAAGAGATCATCTAAAGGAAATGCTTATTTCAGTGGCTTAGGTGCCAAAAAGAGAATTGTTTTGTTTGATACTTTAATAAATGATTTGAGTAAAGAAGAAATTGTAGCTGTTTTAGCTCATGAAATAGGTCATTACAAGAAGAAGCATACGCTTAGTGGAATCATATTGTCATTATTACAAACTGGTTTGATGTTTTATATTTTTTCTTTGATTATTGCAAATCCATTGCTTTCAGAAGCATTTGGAGCCACACAACATGGTTTTCACTTAGGCTTAATTGCTTTTGGAATTCTTTATTCGCCGATATCCACTTTTTTAGGTCTGGGAATGAATGTTTTGTCTCGTAAAAATGAATATGAGGCAGATGATTACGCTTTGAAAAATTACGATGCAAAAGCTTTAGGAAATGCTTTAAAAAAGCTGTCTGTGAGTTCCCTTAGCAACTTAACACCACATCCGCTTTATGTGTTCTTTTACTATTCGCATCCAAGTTTATTGCAAAGATTAAAGGCGTTACAATTACTAAAATAAGCAAAATGCAAGCAGAAATAATTACCATCGGAGATGAAATATTAATTGGTCAAATTGTTGATACAAATTCTGCATGGATGGCCAAGGAGTTAAATGCCATTGGGATTAATGTAAGTAAGATTACAAGTATCTCTGATCAAAAAGAAGATATTGTTTCCTCGATGGAACAGGCAATGGAAAGAGTTTCTTTGGTATTAATTACTGGGGGCTTGGGACCAACCAACGATGATATTACCAAGAAAACATTAAGTGATTTTTTTGAGATGGCTTTAGTTCAAGATGATTTATTATACGAGAGAATAAAGGAAAGACTAGCTGCAAGAGGGATTCCAATGAATCGTTTTAATGAAGAACAAGCATTGGTCCCAGATCGAGCCAGAATCATTACCAATAATTATGGTACGGCGCCATGCATGTGGTTCGAAAAAGAGGGTAAAGTGATAATTTCAATGCCAGGTGTTCCTTTTGAGATGAAAGGAATCATGAAAAATGGCTTATTAGGAAATTTGACAACGCACTTTTCAACGCCAGAAATTCTTCATAAAACCGTAATGGTTCAAGGTATAGGTGAATCGGTTTTAGCCGAAATGCTTGAGGAATGGGAAGCAAATTTACCAACTTGTGTTAAGTTGGCTTATTTGCCTTCTCCAGGAGTACTTCGTTTGCGACTGAGTTTGATAGGGGCAGATCGAAAAGAATTGGAGAGAATTGTAGAAGAGCAAACAGCTAAATTGATTGAAATTATACCTGAAAATATATTTGGTTTCGATGACCAACCAATGGAGTTGGCTGTTGCTAAACTTTTATCTAAAAAAGGAAAAACGGTTGGAACGGCAGAAAGTTGTACAGGTGGGAATATTGCACATTTATTTACTTCGCTTGCGGGAAGTTCTATTTATTTTAAAGGTGCTGTGGTTGCTTATTCAAATGAAATAAAGGAAAGTGTTTTAAAGGTAAATGCTGATGATTTGTTGGAATATGGTGCAGTTAGTCAACAAGTAGTAGAACAAATGGCTATGGGTGTTCGAGATTTATTAAATGTCGATTATGCAATTGCTACTTCTGGTATTGCTGGACCTGATGGTGGAACGGATGAAAAACCAGTTGGAACCGTTTGGGTTGCCATTGCTGGACCGGACCATTTAAGCTCAACGAAGCTTGATTTATACAAAAACAGGGAACGGAACATAAAAGTTGCTTCCTTAAATGCATTGAATATGTTACGCAAATTATTAGAAAAATAAAAGACTCATACGTCTTTATATACAAAGGCTTTCCTCAAATAGGAAGGTCTTTTTTTATGTCGTGATTATTTTCACATTATTTAAAATAATAATTGTTTTTTAGTCCGTAATCTGTTAAATTTCAATGTATATAAAGAAAATCAAATAGTATATAGAAAAATAAATAAAACCACACACATGTATATATTTGGATGTTTGGATATTCTTGATTAGATTTGAACCGAAATTAAAGAACATATAAAAATGCGAAACCTCACTATTTATTTCATTTGGCTACTATTATTGTTTTTCCCTTTAGCAGGAAAAGCTCAAGAGTCAGTATTGAAGTTAAGTTTGAAAAATGCTATTGAAAAGGCTTCCGAAAACAATTGGGAAATCAATAAAGCAAAAGAAAAAGGGCGAGCTGCTAAAGCAGATTACCGTCAAACGAATTCTGTTTTTTTACCTATTGTAAACCTTTCTCATACAGGTGTTATAACAAATGATCCTTTAGCAAGTTTTGGGTTTAAACTCAAACAAAAAACTACAACTCAAGCAGATTTTAATCCAATATTTCTTAATGATCCAGGAAGGAGTGAAAATTTCAATACTAAAATTGAAGTTCAGCAACCTCTAATTAATATCGATGGAATATATGGCAGAAGAGCGGCAAATGCTAAGATGCAAGCCATAGATTTTCAAACGGAACGAACAATAAAGTTTACCAAATTTGAAGTTAAAAAGGCTTATTACCAACTGGAATTAGCACAAGAGGCTGTAATTGTATTGAATGCATCAAAAAAAATGGCCAATTCGGCTTTACAGGTAACCAAGAATAATTTAGATCAAGGATATGTACAAGAAGCAGATTTATTATCTGCTAAGGTGCGGGTATTAGAAATAGACAATCAACTTTCTGATGCCAAAAACAATAAAAGAAGAGCAGGAGAATATTTAGCTTATTTGTTAGGCCTAGATATAAATGTAATTATTGAAACTACAGATTCATTAAATAAGAAACCAAGTTTATTAAGTGGTTTAAATGAATCATTCCAGGTTGAAAATCGATCAGATATTAATGCTTATCGAAAAGGTGTTGAAGCTCGCGAAAGCATTTTGAAATCGCAGAAAATGCAATTCTTACCACGTTTAAATGCTTTTGGAGCCTATGAATGGAATGATGATCAACTATTGGGTAGCTCTGCTAATAATTACATGATTGGAGCAAGTCTATCGTGGAATTTATTTAATGGTTATAAGAATATTGCAAAAGTACAGAAGGCAAAGGCTGAATTGAAAATTTCAGAATTGGATTTTGCAGATTACTTGTCTAGAAATAGCATGGAGGTAAAATCAGCAAAAAGAGATTTGCAAGTTGCATACGATAAAATAGAGTTGAGTCGATTGGCTAAAGAGCAGGCAGAAGAAGCACTACGAATTAGAACCAATAGATATAAACAAGGTCTTGAAAAAACAACGGATATACTCTATTCAGAAACCATTTCTATGGCGAGAAACCTGGACTATATCAATAGCTTGTACAATTATCATGTAGCTGTTTTTCAATTGGAATTACTGCTAGAGAAAGAATTACAATAAACAATCTTACTAAAGAATTAACCGATATGAATTCAAAGAATCTTTTAATTATAGGACTTATAACTCTAGGAGGATTGACCTTACAATCTTGTGGAGAGAAAACGACCGCAAAGGAAACTGCAAAAGCAAATCTTATTGTATCCGTAAAGACTATAAAAATGGAAAACCAACCGGAATTGATGAGCTTTTCGGGTAAAATAGAGGCAGAAACACATTCGAATTTAAGTACTCGAATCATGGGTCAAATTGCAAAGTATAATGTAGAAACAGGACAAAAGGTTTCTAAAGGACAAGTTTTAGTTCAAATTCATGCTAAAGATATTGAAGCTAAAAAAGCACAAGTAAAAGCAAATAAATTGGCAGCAAATGCAGCTTATGAAAATGCTAAGAAGGACTTTGATCGATTCACTGTGTTGTTTGAGCAGAAAAGTGCTTCTCAAAAAGAGATGGATGATATCACAACGCAGTACAATATGACAAAGGCCAATTTGGAAGCTGCCAATGAAATGGGCGTAGAGGTTGAAGAAATGTTGCGATACACAAGTATAAAAGCTCCTTATAATGGTGTGGTTACACGTAAATATATGAATGAGGGAGATTTGGCTTCTCCAGGAATGCCATTGGTTGCCATTGAGAAACAAAATCAGTTTAAAGTAATGGCTAGAATTCCCGAAACTGAAATTTCAAAAATTAAAAAGAAGGATCCTGTTCTTGTAAAAGTAAGTGCTTTGGGTGATGTACAAATTAGTGGTGTTGTTGCAGAGGTAAATCCATCGTCACAATACACCGGAAATCAATTCGAAGCTAAAATTGTTTTACAACCGACTAAGGATCAAATAGCAAAATTGTACTCGGGCATGTATGCCAATGTAATGATTGAAAAAGGGGGTATGCCTTCAATTGTGATTCCAAAAAGTGTGCTGGTTCATAAAGGACAGTTGACTGGTGTTTATACCCTTAGTCAAAGTGGGACAGCGATGCTTCGTTGGATTAGAACTGGAAAATCTTCCGGAGAGAATATTGAAGTACTTTCGGGCTTAAGTGATGGAGAGAAGTATATTTTGTCCTACAAGGGAAAAATTTGGGATGGAGCTAAAGTAGAAGTTCAATAAAGAGGTTTATCAAGTTGATTTCCTTCTTACAGATAAAAGAAGGTTAAATTCTAAATCAGAAAAAACATGAAAACAGGAATTGCGGGCCAATTAGCCAAACAATTTATAAATTCTAAATTAACTCCTCTCTTAATGGTTGCCTTTATGGTAATTGGTATGTATAGTGCTTACCTAACGCCTAGAGAAGAGGAACCACAAATAGATGTACCAATTGCCGATATCTTTTTACGATATCCAGGTGCTAGTCCATCGGAAATAGAATCGAGAGTTATGCAGCCGCTTGAAAAAGTTGTTGCAAATATCCCAGGTGTAGAATATGTTTATTCTACCTCTATGCCAGGACAAGCGATGTTGATTGTACAGTTTTACGTTGGTGAGGATATTGAAAGATCCTTGGTTAAGATGTACAATGAGATTATGAAGCACATGGATCAAATGCCAAAAGGTACTTCATTACCATTGATAAAAACACGTGCAATTGATGATGTGCCCGTTTTAGGTTTAACTTTTTGGAGTGAAAATTATAACGATTTTCAGTTAAAAAGATTGGCTCAAGAGGTAAATAATGAAATTGAAAAAGTTGCTGAAGTATCTGAAACAAAGGTGATTGGTGGTCGTTCACGTCAGGTTCGAGTTCTTTTGAATCGAGAACAGATGGCGGCCTATCATATTGATGCTTTGAGTATTGCCAAACAGATTGAGATATCGAATCAGCAAATTGGATCAGGATCTTTTAACAGTCATGATACAGAATACTTGGTTGAAACAGGCCGTTTTCTTGAAAATTCGGAAGATGTAGCGAATTTGGTTGTTGGGGTCTATAAGGAAAGTCCAATTTATTTAAAACAAGTTGCACAAGTAATTGACGGTCCAGAAATTCCATCGCAATATGTGAGTTTTGGTTATGGAAATGTGAATGAAGCAAAAGAGTTTGCCAAAGGGGAGTATCCTGCAGTAACCATTTCGGTTGCGAAGCGCCGAGGTGCCGATGCAATGAAGGTTGCAGAACAAATTTTAACAAAAATAACTGCTTTAGAAAAAGATTTAATTCCTTCGGATGTAAAAGTTGAAGTGACTCGTAATTATGGAGAAAGTGCTTCAGACAAGGTTGCTGAGTTATTGATGCACTTGTTAGGGGCTATTATTGCCGTAACATTTGTTGTGATGCTTGCAATGGGCTGGCGTGGTGGTTTGGTTGTGTTTTTATCAGTGCCAATAACCTTCGCATTAACCATGTTTAGCTATTATTTCCTTGATTATACTTTAAATAGAATTACACTTTTTGCTTTGGTATTTGTCACGGGAATTGTTGTTGATGACTCCATTATTATTGCGGAGAACATGCATCGACATTTTAAGATGAAGCAATTGCCGTTTATGCAAGCAGCCTTGCGTTCTATCGATGAAGTTGGTAATCCTACTATATTAGCCACTTTTACTGTAATTGCGGCAGTATTGCCTATGGTATTTGTTTCGGGTTTAATGGGGCCATATATGAGTCCTATGCCTATTGGTGCTGCTATTGCAATGATTTTTTCTTTGTTAGTAGCTTTAACCATTACTCCTTATCTAGCTTATCGTTTGTTGCGTTTTAATGATGATGAAGACAAATCTAAAAAAGCATTTAAGCTTGAAGATTCTATCGTTTATAAAATGTACTCTGCAACGATTTTACCAATGTTAGAATCGAGATGGAAGCGCTGGACATTTATCAGTGTTGTTACCGTTTTGTTATTGGCTTCAACGACCTTAATTTATTTCAAACAAGTGGCAGTTAAAATGCTTCCTTTTGATAATAAAAATGAATTTCAGGTCGTAATTGATATGCCTGAAGGAACAACTCTGGAGCGAACAGCTGCAGTAACGAAAGAATTGGCTTTTTATATCTCTCAGCAAGAGAATGTTGTAAATTATCAAACTTATGTTGGAACAGCAGCTCCAATGAATTTTAATGGTTTGGTTCGACATTACGATTTACGTAGAGGTTCGAATGTTGCTGATATTCAGGTGAATTTAACTCACAAGAACGATAGAGATGAACAAAGTCATGATATCGCGAAAGCAATGCGACCTGGTTTACAAGCTATTGGAGAAAAATTCAATGCAAATGTAAAAGTTGTTGAAGTTCCACCAGGACCTCCAGTAATGTCAACTTTGGTTGCAGAAATATATGGTCCAAATTTGGAAGGACAGCAAAATGTTGCTGAACAGGTGAAGACTATTTTTGCGAAGACTGATGATGTTGTGGATGTGGATTGGTTTGTAGAGGATGATCAGACAGAATTTCAATTCAATGTGAATAAAGAGAAAGCAATGCTTGCAGGAGTATCTACACAGCAAGTTGTTCATACCTTAAATATGGCTCTTCGAGGTCATGAGGTTTCAAATTTGTACCAAGAGTCGGAACACGATCAGGTTGGTATTAACTTGCGCTTACAAGAGCAGGATAGAAGCAGTTTAACTGATCTTAAGAAAATCAATATTCTTACTCAATCAGGACAATTGATACCGTTGGGAGATATTGTGGAGATTAAAGAAAAGATTAAGGAAAAGAGTATCTATCGAAAGAATCAGAAGCGAGTTGTGTATGTAACTGCCGATGTTGCTGGAGAGTTAGAAAGTCCAGTTTATGGAATTATGAATATTTCGGACCAATTAGGAGACGTTTCTGTTCCAGAAGGATACGAATTGGTTGAAGAATACACCCAACAACCATTTTTCGAAGATAATTATAGCTTGAAATGGGATGGTGAGTGGCAAATTACTTACGAAGTATTCCGAGACTTAGGTACTGCTTTTGCAGTTGTGCTTTTGGTCATCTATATGTTGATTATTGGTTGGTTTCAGAACTTTAAAGTTCCATTTGTAATGATGGTTTCAATTCCATTATCTCTAGTTGGAATATTAGTTGGACACTGGTTAATGGGTGCTTTCTTTACGGCAACTTCAATGATTGGTTTAATTGCCCTTGCCGGGATTATGGTGAGGAATGCAATTCTCTTGATCGACTTTATAAATCTTAGATTAGAGGATGGTGTTCCAATAAAAGAAGCCGTTATAGAAGCTGGAGCTGTTCGAACAACGCCTATTTTGTTGACAGCAGGTACGGTAGTAATTGGTGCTGTGGTAATTCTTTTTGATCCAATTTTTCAAGGTTTAGCAATTTCCTTAATGGGTGGTTCAATTGCTTCAACATTTTTAACTCTGGTAATCGTTCCATTGATTTATTATATCACAGAGAAAAAGAAATATCCTGTAAAAAACAGTGATCAGTTATCAGAAAGCAGTGAAGAGGTATCAAATAAGAGTGATCAATAAAAACATGTCGATATGAAAGTTGTAATTATATTTTGTGTAAGTGCTTTTTACGATGATTTGAAAAAGCTTTATCAAGCTTCAGGAGTAGAAGCTTATAGCGAATTTGATGTGAAAGGTTATACACAAAAACACAATAAAGATTGTGAAGCACCCAATTGGTTTGCTTCAAGTAAAGACCATTACGATTCAACAGCAACTTTTGCCTTCCTAAACGAAGAAAAAGGTTCTGACTTAATGAATCAGATCTCAAAATTCAATAATGAAATAGATTGTTGTAGTCCAATTCATGCTTATATGCTGGATGTTGAAAAGTTTATTTAAAGTTTTAATTACAATAAAATGAGAGAACGAATTATTAGAGCGATTGCTGGAATTTTGGTGCTTGTTAGCATTCTATTGGCATTCTATGTTAATATTAATTGGTTGTTGCTAACTGCTTTTGTTGGCCTTAACTTATTACAATCATCAATTACCAAATGGTGTTTGATGGATGATATTTTACGAAAAGTTTTTAAAGTGGAGAATTAATCTCTATAGGTTTAGTTTTGAATTGTGAGCCCTGAATGTAAATTCAGGGCTTTTTTATGCTCGTTACTGTTGTAAAGAATCTAATTAATTCCTGATAAGAATGAATAATCTATATCTTTGCCGAATAATTTAGAATTATGATCCGATCCACAAAACACGCATTCGATACAATCGATACCCAATTAAAGGGAATTCCATATGAAGCAATTGATTTTTTGAGAAATCAGGAAAGCAATAAAGATATTAGTGAAAAACTAGTGTATGCACTTAAAAATGCCTACAATGGGGAAGCATTCTATTCCGATGAATACAGAATGATGATGCCAGCTCCTTTATGGTATTGTGTTGTTGCTGAAAAGCATTTGTCAACAGATTTAATAGCACCTTTATTAGATTTGTTTAACGTAGAAGAAGATTGGGATTTATTGAACGAACAGGCGGTTTATTTAGTAGGTTTATTGGCACGAGAATATCCAGAAAAGTGTGTAAGCGCAGTACTGGATTTTATTGAAGAAAACATTAAAGAGGACAATAAGAAGCCATACATTTACTGTTTCGAGGCTTTGTATTATGCCCTTGAAAATCAGTTTAATCGCATTCATGCAATTCTAGAGAAAGAAAACTTTCATTGGGTAGATCATTATGTACGAGTACTAGGTGACTTGATGAGAGAAGATACGCTTGCCAAGTTTAAAAGCATGCGAAGTAAATTCGAGGGAAAGCATACTGCTATTGAATTGCAATACTATATTGATGTGATGGAAGGTAAAGTAAATGATTTTCAAAAAGGAAGTGCTTTTTGCGAAATGCGAGATCCAGAATGGAAAAATCATTACCAACACATGGAACACATATTTGCTTCAGCTGAAGCTCCAATTGAGCAAGGAGGGAAGATCAATAGAAATGATTCTTGTCCTTGTGGATCGGGGAAAAAATACAAACAGTGTTGCTTAAAGAATAAAGCTTAAGAGAATACTAGCCAAGAGAATTATCTTTTGGCTATTTTTTTGCTTAAAAACGAAACGCCAGACCTAGTGAAAAAGCTGAATTCTTAGCCGATGATTTTATTTCAGATTGATTGTAAAAATCAGACAGGCCTAAGTAATACCTGACATCAATTGAAAATTGTTCAGATAGTTGGTATTCCATCCCAACAGTAGCTCCATAATCCAATTCCTCAAAGTTTGATTTGTCTGTATCGCTATCTCCATTAATCGTGATATTGGAATCTAATAAGTAAGAAATCTGTGGGCCAATAATTAATTTGAATTGTTCGTAATTGTTTAATGTAATCTTTAGAAGAATAGGTATTTGTAGGTATCCAAGTGAAGTTTTAATTTTAGTGTCGTTTATGGTGTCTCTGTGGCCTATTCTAGCGTAAACTAATTCCGTTTGAACTTCAATATTTTGATTTATTTCATAGTTCGAAAATACACCTGCATATCCACTTAACTTGTATTGACCTCCATCATTTTCTCCACGATAGGTGCTTAAATTTAAACCGCTTTTTAATCCAAATTTGAAATCTTGAGCATTGCAGAAAAAAGGCGATACCAGTAATAAGAATAAAGTAAGATATTTCATTTGCTGTAATTTTATTGTGATAGAGTCTTGATTTTAAAATTTACAACATTTTCTTCAAACAACACATCTTAGGGCTTTCTAAATTATTGTTTGAACTTAGAATTGAGTAACTAAATCAATATAAAAACAGAAGAATGGATACATTTAAATAAATTAGTCAGTCTTCGCTGCAATCTATTTGTTAAATTAGCCGAAAATAAAGGAACCTATGCATAAGCTTACAGATATAAAAAAAGGATTGTACCAAACTGCCTGTCGATTAATTGGAGAGAAATTGGATCGAAACAGGAGCACATTATCAGAATTAAAAGAGTCGGCTGGAAGTGAGACAAAGAGCAGTGCAGGAGACAAACACGAAACCGGGCGTGCAATGGTTCACTTGGAACAAGAAAAAGCTGTAAAACAAATGGCAAACAATCAGGCTCTTCAAAATGTATTGGATAAAATAGATGTTACATTGCCCAATCAATTGGTCTCAATAGGTTCTTTGGTAATAACTAATAAGCTTTGTTTTTTTATTTCTGTGCCTTTGGGTAAAATAGATTTAGATGGAAAAGATTATTTTTTAGTTTCGCTCACTTCTCCTTTTGCCAAGAGTTTTGTTGGCAAACAAAGGGGAGAAAGAGTTTTCTTCAACGGACAAGAATATCTAATAGAAGAGATTTTATAGCCCGTATTGCGTTTTAGGTCTACTTTGATCCAATCCAAGTAGCTTTGTGCCAAATTGCCTCTAACGGACCGCGCGAGTTATTTTTATCCCACCAATAACAAAATACTCCTAGTACGATTGCCAAGAAGATACCGATTAGCATACTTTGACTTGCTCCTGTGTATTGATACATGCTCATGCCAAATCCATAATAGATACAAGAACCTAGAATTGATTGGAATACATAGTTGGAGAGACTCATTTTTCCGATTGGTGAAAAAATGCCTAATATTTTATTAAATCGCTTGGTATTGAATAGTAAAACAAAGCCAGATACTAGAAAAACCATAAAATAAAGATTAGTCCAAGAAGTTAGAATTGTTTTGACTGATCTTAAAATAGCCTTGCTGCTAAGAATGGAATTTAAGTTCATTTGCAAAAGGAACAAAGGAATAAAAACAACGATGGATATTATCAGAGCCTTGGTCCAAAATTTTTTGTTTTTATCTGAAATAGCAAATAGGTTGAGTCGGCCAGCTAACATTCCAAATAAGAAGGTGGCTAGTATGTGAAAGAAGCGTCCATTTTCCCAACTCCAGTTGAGTACAGCCATTTTCCCATTGGTTAGATTTCCATAAGCTGTTGCGAAAAATGAATCTGCTTTAATGTACTCATTCATTTTACCAAAATAAGTCCATGATTGTGGGTTTGCAATCTTTAGATCTGGTGTTTGAATTGCGGTAAACAATTGAAAGAGTTCGTAGGGTTGTAAAAAAAGAAGTAAGGCAATGGCTAAAATCCATTTGTTGTTTAGTTTTACTAATGGAATTAGAAATAAGCCAACAAAAGCATATAATGTTAATATATCTCCTTGGTAAAAAATGGAGTTGATCATACCAAATAGAAAAAGGAGGACCAAACGCCATGCAAAACGAGCTCTAAAATCATTTCCCCGTTTGTTTTGGTTATTGGTTTGGATGAAAAAGGTTAAGCCAAACAGAAGAGCAAAGATAGCATATGATTTACCAGCAAAAATAAAGAACAAGGTATCCCAAATCATTTTATCCATGCTAACCATCCAAGTTGGAAGGTTGGGAGGTAAAAAATATACATCGAAGTGCTCTAGATTATGAAGTAGCATAATTGAAACAAGAGCAAATCCTCTCAAGGCATCAACAACATGAAATCTGCACTTAGGGCTGGGAGCGTTCATTATCTGTTTTTTGAAATTAAATTAACAGATGATAAAATTATAAAGTTTTTTATGCTTTACAAGAAGATAATATGCAAAAGAAGGGGGGATGCTTCAACGATTAATATTTTATTATTGAAAGCTGTTAGAATAGACTATTCAAATAGTAATTATTGGGCTACTATTAATTTGACTTTCAAACATTAAGTATTTGATCCATAACCCAAGCGGTGTGTGCTGCACTTTGTCCTGTTGATGGATGTTTACTATTACCCAACAAATGTTCCCTTATGTTTTTAACATGGTAGAGCTGAATGTTTTCTGGATTTTCGATAAATAACTCATTCTTTCCTTTTGCAGTTGTTAGTTGCAAGGATTTTTCATCGAATACAGAGAATTCAATTTTCCCTTTACTGCCATATATTTCAACAGAATCTTCACGAGTATTACAGCCAAAGTTCCAACTTCCCGAACCAGTCACTCCATTTTCGTGTATCCAGCATGCAGTAACGGCATCTTTTGAAGAATATAAATCTTGTTGGTTTAGGCTTAGCCCAGTAACGGTTTTAATATCGCTAAGCAAAAAACTAAATAAGTCGATACCATGACTGGCCAGATCATCAAAGTAACCGCCAGCTGCAATCTTAGAATCGGTTCTCCAGTTGTATTTTTCAGACAGATCAAGTTTATTGGCCGGTTTGCTTAAGTGCCATCTAATGTGTCTTACTTCACCAATAAAGCCTTTATCTAACCAATCTTTTACCTGTTTAAAACGAGGCAATGACCTACGGTAATAGGCTACAAATAAAGGCAATTCCTTTTCTTTAAAAGCATCACAAATTTCTATGCAATCCTGAGCATTAGGTGCCATAGGTTTTTCGATGCAGCAAATTTTCCCAGCTTCGGCTACTTTCAATGCATAGTATTTATGCGAATCGGGCGGGGTAGCAATATAAATTGCATCAATTTCAGGATCTTGAATAATTGCATCTGCATTGGTATTGTATTTTTCAATGTTATGTCTAGAGGCATAATCTTCTAGTTTAGCTTTATCGCGTCTCATTACAGCTTTCAGCTCAAAGCCATTTATTTTTTGATAAGCCGGCCCACTTTTCACTTCAGTAACCTTTCCACAGCCAATAATTCCCCAACGAATATTTCCTTCACTCATTTCAGTATCTTATATTTCGATAGCACAAGCATATTTTATTAAGTGTCATTCGGGAATTTTAATTCGTTGTATAAAGTGGCAAAGAAAAATACAGTTCACTACCTACACCAACTTCACTTTTAACCCAAATTTCGCCATTGTTTTTGTTAACGAATTCCTGACAAAGGATTAAACCCAATCCAGTACCTTGTTCTTCTGCGGTTCCTTCTCTTTGTACATTCTTTTCGATTTGGAAAAGACCATCCATAATCTGTTTGCTCATACCAATACCAGTATCTTGAGTGCAAACCTCAACATTTCCATTGTTTAGTTTACACGCTAAGTTGATTTCACCACCCGCATTGCTAAATTTAACCGCATTATTAAACAAGTTAGAGATTACAATTTTCATTGTTTCCTTATCTGCCAGAATATTAATATCATCAGCAATGTTATTGTTGACATGAATGTTTTTAATTTCTGCAGCTCCAACGTAAGCGGAAATACTTTCTTCAACAAGCTTTTTAAGAGAATGAACTTCTTTGTTGATTTCGATAAAACCACTCTGTGATCGAGACCAAGTGAGTAGATTTTCTAGAAGTGAGAAGGTTGATTTAGCCGCTTCGCCAACGACTCTAATCATCATTTTACGTTCTTTATCATCGTAGTCTGAATAATTAAGAGCTAACTCTTCATTAAAACCAAGAATTGCACTAAAAGGACTTTTTAAGTCGTGAGCAATAATAGAGAAGAATTTGTCTTTGGTAGCGTTTAGTTTTTGTAAAGTTGATTCACTCAATTCCAACTTCTGAATGTTTTCTTCAAGTAATACCTTTTGCTCATTAATCAACTTGTGTTGATATCTTAACTTTTGATTGTTCTGTCTTGACTTAAGGTAAAATCGTGTTACTATGCTAATTAGTAATATCAGCAATACAATAGTGATTATAGCGATGTGGTACCTGTTATTGATTTTAATTGTGGCATTTTCAGCTTGCTGCTCTTTTAGGGCTAATTCTAGTTTTTGCTGGTTTAATTCTTCCTTAGCTTTTTGAGCTTCAAATTCATCAAGGAAGGTTGCCACTTTTTTTGATTCTAAAGAATTTAAAGCAACATTAGATTTTTGTAAAGATTTGTATGCTTTTGAATATTCTCCTAATTGGGCATATGCCTCAGCCTTCATTTTATAAATTCGCGGAAATTCTTCAGAAATTCCAATTGTCTCTGATAATTCGATACCCTTATCGTAATATTGAATACTTTTTTTATATTTCTTTTCCTTCAAAAACAAATCTCCATATTGGCGATAAACCCTAGCTAATATATGTTGATAGTTGTTTTTAATACAAATTTCATTCGCTTTTGAAAGGTATTGTTTTGGAAGTTCAAACTCGTTAATCCCAGTGTAATACGCTGCTAAAGAAATGTAAAGGTAGGCTACAGTATAATTGTTCTTAATTTTGGGTAGGAGTTCTGTAATTTTCTGATAATCAGCAGTAGCCTCTTTAAATTTATTATGCTTTACCTTTAAAATACCCATATTGGAATAAGTAATTGCCATATCCTGAGGATTCTGACTTTTTTTCTCAATTTCAAGGGTTTTTTCGAAGTAATGAATGGCAGGTTGATAATTGTCTAAGCCAATATAAATGGTAGCAATGTTGTTGTAAATGATAGAAAGACTAAGACTATCATTTAATTTCTCTGCTATATCTAATGCTTTTCTATTGTAATCAAGACTTGCTAATTGATTACCGCTATAGGAGACAACGTAGGACATACCTCTATATATATCTAAGATATTTAAAGAATCAGCTTCACTTAGAAATATTTCAAGAGCATTATCGTAATGTTCAAGTGCAACTTTCATTTCACCAATCTGTGCATTTGCTCTAGCTACGTACGAGTGAGATACTCCTAAGCCGTGAGTATAATTAATATTTTTGGCAAGTTCTATTCCTTTTTTGCTATATACTAAAGAACTGTCAATACTAATTATTCCATAAGTTACTGCTATTTCATTGCTTAGATCAACTAGTTTAAATTGGTCGGTTTCTACCTTATTTAGTTCTTTTAAGGAATCAACTTTTATTTGCTCTTGTTTTATATTTTGAGTTGATGCATAACCAGCGAGAAGGTTGATGCAGGTAAATGCAAAAGTGAGGGCTAGAACTTTTCTCATACCAGAGGTTTAAATAGTGTGCTTAAAAGTAGCAAAAAATATGATAACTCAGCTTAGTGTTTGTAATAAATATTTCTTGTAAGAGTTTAAAATAGGGCGATTGGACTATTTTAGGTAGCTACTAAATAACACTTATATGACATGAGCAAAACTGTTGGTTTTGTCCTGTGTAGGTAAGTAGTTTTAGATTTCGACTTAATCCTTATAGTTAGAAGATATTTTTTTTATAAAGGGAATTGAATAAAAAGCATATAATTCCGAAATATGATAGCAAGTAGCTTGTAATTTGTTGCTTTTTAGATTTTAAAAAGGGGAAGAGTCACTAAATTCTTTCCCAACTTTCTATTTCACCCTTTACCATTTTAAATAGTGGGTGGATTTCGTAAGTATGAATCTCTTTTATTTGATTGTACGTCTTGGGATCTCTTTCTTTTAGTTTAGATCGTAAATGATTCATTTCGAATTCGAGTTGATCAGAATTCACTGTGATTTTATCTATGGAGTGAACTTCGTAGAATTTGCTGCTATCGAAATTGTAATTTCTTTTACAAGCTTCTTCCCATACAATTTGCAGATAAAAATTAATGGATTGTAAAGAATTTTTGCTTTGCTTAAAGCGGATCAGCTGGGGATGATTTTTATATCCTTTTGTTTTTTCTTCTAGAACATTTTTAGCTAGCAGGGTTTCACGCCAAAGCGCAACCAAGCCTTTGGTATCTAAATATTGGGGGTGTAAAGACCATATTCTCATTTGTTTAAGGTTTTAATTTATTTCATCAATTTCAATTCCAAACTCTTGTTTTAGGATGTTCAAGTAAGACTGATTTTCATCAAGGAAAGCTGTGTATTCCATTCCATTAATTGTTTTCTTGAGCTTGTTGTTAAGTATTGTTACGCTACCATTTTCAATTGGAAGGGCTGCAACTCGCGAGCTAGTAAAGAAAGAGTTTTGGTTTGTAGAGGTATAATGATTTCCGTATTCGATATCTCCTTTACAGACGTAGTTCAAATCAAAACTGTATAAGTTTTTCCAATCATTCTCTTGCTTGGTTTGAAGCATGTAACCGTACAACTTGCTTTCTATTAATCGAAAGGTCTGATTCTTAAATGAAACGGGTTTATTATATACTAAGGGTATGGGAATAGATGGAGATTCAAACCCAAATCCTAAATCTACCATCCACTGTTTGTCTTCAATTGTAACTAAAGTAACTTGATGGCTTCTACCTGTTGGCTCACCTGTTTTATGAACTCTACCCAGTAGCGCACGTGCTTCGAATCCGAAAGATGTAAGAGCCAATAAAAGAAGTCCATTCAACTCAAAACAATAACCGCCTCGTTTATTTTTCACCAATTTATGCACCAATGCTTTTGGTTCAAGCTCGATATTTCTTCCAAGACAGATATCAAAATTTTCAAAAGGAATAGTTCCGTGCTGAGCATGGTGAATTGCCTTCAAAGTCTCAAAGTTATTTGCAATTACCCCTTCAAAATTGATACGTTTTAAATATTCCTCTTTATTAAAAATGGCATCATTCATTTCGCTGTTGTATTAAATTGTACCTCGCTGTATTGCCACGTTTCTATGGGTTATCAGGATTCTATTTTTCAGTTTTTAATTTGCTGTATACTACTAAGTCAGTAAAGATGTTTCCTGTCAACAATTCACCCTGTCGTTCAATTCCCTCAAACTTAAACCCAAGTCTTTTCGGGATGTTTATACTTGATTTGTTCTCAACAGCACATTTTATTTGAATCCTATTCATGCCTTGCTTGTTGAAGGCAAAATCACAGAGCTTTTCAACTGATTTCGTTACAATCCCTTTTTTTAGATGGTTTTTGGAAAGCCAATATCCAATTTCTGTCTTTTTATTTAATTTATCGGAATCTTTAAATCCAATCAGTCCAATAAACTCTCCTTGTTTCCTAATAGTGAATATGTATTCTAAACTTTCCTTGGGAGCATTTACAATTTTTGATACGAAATTTTCAGTATCACTAAGTTTTTTAGTGAATTCAACAAAAGGCAACCATTTTCCAAAATGCTCTCTTTGACTATCAATCATTATAAAAATATCATCAGAATCTGATTGTTCTAATTGCCTCAATTCTATGTTTGTATCTACTTTTATTATCATGTTTTTTCTTTTGGTTCTGTATTACAGCTAACGATTATATTATTTTCTTGGACTTCTGGTAGCTATTGGGATCAAACTGCTCGTCAACATCCATGACAATTTCGCTTTTGTTGGGCGTTGGCTTTATTTACTTTTTCAATTTATATGGTATTGTTTTTAATCTTTTCATTCAATACACCAGAGAATTCAATAAACTCCCTTTTGGATAAACTTATCAATTTCCGTATAGTTTTGCCATTTGTTCTTTTCAAAACCAACCACTTAAATGTAAGAGCTATGCTTTTTATCTTATATTCATAAATATTTTCAAATACAATCCCAAATTCATTAACTAGGTTTGGATGCGGACCAAATTCTCTTAAAACAATTGCATCAATATGAATTTTCAGATTTAAAATTTTAAAATACCAACCGATCGCAAGTGTTAAGGTTGGAACTGTAACGAATACTACCCAATCAAATTTAGAATTCCAATTAGGAAGAAACTCTAGGATTGAAAAAGCAAGTAGCATCATGCGAAGTGTAACCAGAAATAATAATCCCAAAATTGTTATAACAAAGGTATTTCTCAAATAGTTTCTATATTGAAAAAGAGGTTTCTCCATATATAATTTCTTTGTACTTCAGCATTAGCTTGCGCCTAACGGTCTTGCTAAAATTTGTGGGCGATTTATAACTGTCATCTTATCAAAGCCGCCTATGTTTATTGTTTTTGTTGCTTTATCTAACTGAGCGTCAACGCCCATTAATTTTAACTTTTGTGTGTGCCCTGCATGAGCATGATCACACCCACCGAAAGGTCAGTA
>JAEINT010000029.1 GCA_016342745.1 Labilibaculum sp. | reverse complement strand
AATGTTTGCTTAATTTTAAAAACTAACGAAAGAGAGTTGTGGAAATGCTTAAATAGTTTTATTTTGCAGGAAGTTTATTATTTATCAAAAAAAAATCTTAAAAGGAATTTAATATCCAGAATTAATATTAATTCAAATGTCAAAATTGAAAACCAAATATTTCTCAATAAAAGGAGGAATTAAGTTGAGAAAAACAACAAACAATATTTATACATAACCTTAAAAGGAGATAATATAATGAAAATGAAAAATTTACTAATTACTCTAACACTTGTATTGCTTAGTATAACAAATGTTCAAGCAAATGTATTTGCATCGGCTGTTGAAATTTCATATAGTGGAACATTCCCAGCAACAATTTCGTATAGTCTTAATCAAAATGCAACTTCTGTTGTAATTAATATTAAAGATCAAACAGGAGCTATTGTAAAAGTTATTAATATAGCAGCTGATACAGAAGGGGCTTTTTTGGGTTTCAATGATGTAGATTGGGATGGAACATTAGATGCAGGGGGTAGTGCAACTAGTGGAGTTTATTCCATAGAGATTGAAGCCATTGATAATGTAGGCTCTGATGGTTTTGAGTTAATAAGCTATGATACTGGCCCTGATAGTTGGTATTGGAGTCCAGGTGGTGTTGCAGCAAATACACGTCAAGCGAGTCCATACTTTGGTATGACGTATGTGGCAGAGAGAACTGGTGGCACATCTACAAGTGATGGTGGTGGGCCAACCGAGAGAGGTGTATATCTTCATGATTCACACGGTCGTTATTTTGGTCAATCACTGGCCAGTGCCTACGCAACAGGAAATTCTCTTATTGATTGGAACGCTTACGCCGATTATGAAGGATCACCACAGGGTGTAACAATAGGCCCTGATGACAGAGTGTACGCTTTTGTTTTAACCAGCAATGGTGTTGACTCAGGTGTAGTGGATGGTGGAGTTGCTATGGGTGACGCTTTGTTTTCAACTGAGAGTATTGAAACAATTTTAACTTTTGACCATGATGCAATTTCTGATGCTTTGGTAGTGGGTTTAGGCGCTGACAGGGTTCTTTACACAGTTGAGCAAACTAGTGAAAGAACCGGTTCTGATAACGATAAGGAAGGTGATGGTGATGGTTTTGATGCAGCACATATATTGAAATATGCGCTTGGCGAATCAACAGGAACGTTTACCGGTGCGGGCGAAGTTGTAATACCTACCTCCACACTAGGCTATCCGTACAGAATAGAAATGGATTCAGAAGGTTATCTTTATGTGGTACAACAAGTGTGGGATGCTTTAGCTATATCCGGCAATATCTACGGACTTAGTAAATGGGATATTTCAGGCAACACGCCAAATGAAATCTGGCATATTGGTCTTAATGATGCACCTGAACATCTTGATTCTATTGCAAATGCAGATAATGCTCGGGCTACAAATTTTAATGGATTAGGTCTGGATGAAGCCGGTGGTCATGTTTATGTTACGCGTAAACATACTAATCGCCCTCTCCACAATGTTATGTCCTATAATATGTCAACAGGCGCTTTTGAAGCTAGCTTTTGCGCTGCACAATCAATAGTTGGAACAGATACTACAGATCTTCCGGGCGGCAGCGGTAGCAGCATCAGGGATCTTACTGTGGATGCAGCCGGTAATGTAATGGTTGTTAATAGTTCGTTTGAAGCTTTTAGAATATATTCACCACCGGCCGGTGCTAATAGCTATACTACAGTTAGTTCAACTTTAATTGATGTTACTAACGGTACTACTGGTGTTGAAGAAATACATTCTGAATTGCCAACCAAGTATTCGTTAGAGCAGAATTATCCTAACCCATTTAATCCAACAACTAAAATTAGTTTTTCAATTCCTAATAATGAAGTAGTTACAATGACAATCTATAATTCATTAGGAGAAAAAATGTCAACATTGTTAAATGAATCTTTAGCCGCTGGATCATATGAAGTAAACTTTAATGCGTCGGGATACTCATCTGGGCTATATTTATACAAAATAAGTGCTGGTAGTTATAGTTCTACTAAAAAAATGTTGCTATTAAAATAATACAAAATGATCTTAGGCGGAAAATTCAATTTTCCGCCTCTTTTATTCAATTTATGTTGTTACAGTAATATTTGCATCAAAGATAAAATTTTAGAATAATTTAATAATAGATGGATATAATGATAAAAATCAAATATATGCCTAGAATAATGTTTACAGTGAAGATTTTAATTTTGTTTATAATGTTTTTTAGCAATATTATTGAAGCGGGTACAACGGGTAAAATTAAAGGAAAAATTGTTGACAATAAAACAGGAGAGGCACTAATTGGTGTAAATGTTCTGCTTGATGGAACAACTCTGGGTGCGGCAACCGATATTGATGGATTCTATATAATATTGAATATTCCTCCGGGAAAATATAAATTAAAGGTTTCCTATATTGGCTTTGCTTCTATTCTAGCTGATGTTAATATTAATGTTGATTTGACAACAACTCAAAATTTCAATTTAGTAGACCAAACTGTTGGATTGGATTTGATTACTGTTACGGCAGAAACTCCAGCTGTAACTATGGACAGAACCAATTCATCGGCAAAAATAAATGCAGAACAAATAAATGATTTACCAGTTCAAAACTTAAATGATTTAGTTCAACTACAGGCGGGTGTTGTCCTAGATACAAAAGGTGGAATACATATTAGGGGCGGCCGTTCGAACGAAGTTGCATATTTAGTTGATGGTGTTCCAATAAGCAATCAATTTGCTTCCGGCGGTGGAAGTTTATTAGATCTTGAAAGTGGTAGTATTCAAGAACTTCAAGTTATTAGTGGTACATTTAATGCAGAGTATGGACAGGCTCAATCGGGTGTTATTAATGTAGTTACAAAGGATCCACAAGATTATTATTCAGGTTCGGTAACTGCATTTATTGGTGATAGAATTAGTAGTAATAGCAATATCTTTATAGGAGTTAATGAATTTCGTCCAACTAACGAATATAATCTTGAGGGTAATTTTACAGGGCCTATTCCTGGTATTAATAAATTGGGATTTTACGTTTATGGACGTTACACTAAAGATGATGGATATTTATATGGGCAAGAATTAACTAACCCAGAAGATGCTTGGAATATAGCTGCATATGATACTTGGTTCTCAAGAAAATACCCCAATGATCCTGGAGTACAAAACGCAATTATAGAAATACCAGATTCATTACTAACAGGAGACCATTCATTTGTTCCAATGAATCCAAAAGAACGTCTTTTTATGAATTTTAAGCTCAATTATTCTATTACTCCAACATTCCGTCTTGGGTACAATTTATTCTTAGAGAATGAAAATAGCAAAATTTATAACGACAATTATCGTTATACTCCTATGGCTCTTAAAAACTTAGAAACTAATAATCAAATACATATATTCAATATTAATCATACAGTAACCCCCAGTATGTTCTATAATATAAGTTTTAGTATGGTTAAAGGAACAGAAAAACAATACTTATATGATGATATTATTGATTCACGCTTACAAACAGTTTCGCCAACTCGAGACAGGTTTTATCTTGGTGGAACTAACTCTGGCATCACAAATATTGAAACTGAAAAATATTTGGCAAAAATTGATTTAACATGGCAAGTAGATAATTATAATCTTCTCAAAATAGGTGGAAATTTTATTAGGCATAGAGTTTCTCGTAATAGTTTAACTCCGGAGTTCTCAGATAATGCAAGCTTAGGTAGTAACTTTTATCCTATTGATTCTAATTTGTCATTTGAAGAATTTTTGGAACAATCTAAACAAGCATTGTTGATTGTACCGCAATTAAATACTCTAGGTGAGACAGGTTTTAGTGATATAAGCTATACACATAATCCTACTGAATTTGCACTCTTTGTACAAAACACTTTAGAAATAGATGAGCTAATAATAAACTTAGGTTTACGGTATGATTGGTTTAATCCCGATCATCAATCTCTTACTGACCCAAGAGTTAATCCAGTTGTAGGAAGTGTTAGTCTTCTTAGTGCTACTACTTTAGAAGAAGTAGAAATACAATCTCAGTTTAGTCCAAGAATTGGAATTGCATATCCAATTTCAGAAAATGGGGTTGTGCATGTTGCATATGGACATTTCTTTAAGACACCACCGTTTGAGTATATTTATGATAATTCTGAATATAAGGTTAATGGAATTGATGGTCCAATTGTAGGTAATGCAAATTTAAAACCACAAAAAACAATTGCCTATGAAGTTGGATTACAACAGGAGGTTTTTCCAAGAGTTAGCCTGGATGTAACACTTTTTTATTCCGATTTTACGAATCTAATAGGACTAGATGTTATTAGACAGATAGGAAATACCAGCAGTTACTTGCAAAGAACTAATATTGATAATGCTACAAATCAAGGATTCACAGTTGCCTTGGAAAAACTTTATGATGGGGGAATATTCACAGGTGGTATTGATTATACTTATCAAGTGGGAAAAGGTAATGAATCTGATCCAGATAATATAGCAATTATACAAACTGCAGGATCATCTGGCGGAACCGTAAAAGATGCACAGAAAGAATTTATTCCTCTCGACTGGAACCAAACACACACATTAAACGGTACAATAGCAATGAATTTTGATGAATGGACTGTTAGTTTTATTGGTAGGTTCCAAAGTGGTCAGCCATATACGCCAACTCCCTTGCGGCTAGATGTAGTCTCTCAGTTTAAGAATACTGATAACAAACCGGTTCAACATAGTGTTGATATGTTTGTCAGAAAAGAATTTAAGTTTGGAGATATGGGCTTAAACCTATTTTTGAAAGTCTATAATATTTATGATGCTGCAAATGAATTAACAGTGTTTTCTATTACAGGAAGGGCTAGCTCAGAACATAGATATCCACTTGTAGAGAAATTAGATGAAGCTCGGTTAGTAGGTCTATTTGACCTTCAAGATGTTGATACTCATCAGAATTGGTTTTCTCAACCACGTAGAATTGAATTGGGTTTAACTTTATCATTCTAAGTTTAGAATATTATGATATGATAATTACACTAAATGAATTATAAATAATTGCCTAAAAAGGTAAGCTGAATTATTCAGGAGAATTGCATGAATAAACTAACAATAACAATTAAAATGGTACTTGCTTTAACTTTGTTATCTACATTTAATTTAGTATCACAAGATAAAAAGGATATTAGTAGGTTAGAAAAAACCAATTTTAGTTTTTTTCTAAATCGTACGGGAATTCATACAGGCAATTTAGTAAGGACTGCTTACTCCAATTATGGCAATTTAGGTAGCCGGACCCTAATAGAAGCACGCATGGAATGGCCAGTTGGAAGCGGGGTATTATACGGATATGAATATGTCTTTTTTGTTGCCTCAGAAGTAGTAACAGATGAAGGTGATATTCTTCATATAATAAGTGATAGATATGGCAACGGCAGCAGCAGCGGGGATATCCCTTCAACCGTAGACCATTTTTGGGGCTGGGAAACAAAGAGCGGTTATTTTAATGACGGGGTCGAGATTAAAGGAATCAATGAGGACCTCAATAATAATGGCCTTTTGGATATGGGGGAAGACTTAAACAATAATGGAAAACTGGATACAGAGTATATTAATAAGTTGGAATATCCGGCGATGAGTCATCTGCTCGAAACCTGGCCATTCGATTGGCCGGAAGGTAGCCACACTGGAACCGTTGGTGACCGGCGAAATAAATGGAATGGGTTTTATGGCGCTTTTGTACGTGCAGACCAAGAAAGCTATTATGATATGGATGATAGAAGCAATGATGAGTTTCCTTATTATCCTTTTCCTGACAATAAAGAACCATTTCTTAGTGGCGGTAGAAGAGGTGTTGGGCTGGAAGTTGAAGTACGTAACTACCAGTGGAATAACCCATTGGCCGAAGACATACTCATTTCTACTTATTTTGTAACAAATGTTAGTGAAAAACCTTTAAATAAAAACATTCTTGGTATGTATGTAGATTCTGATGTTGGTCAGGGTGATCCCGATGATGATGCTTCTTCATTTGATACATTTGATGACATTACCTATCAATGGGATATTGAAGGCTTGGATCTTCAGGGACGTAAAACAGGCTATTTTGGTTTCGCATTTTTACAAAGTCCTGGTCTGATTGATGGTATAGATAATGATGATGATGGTATGACAGATGAAAGCCAAGCTAACGGCATTGATGATGATGGCGATTGGGTTGCATTTACTGACGATAATGGCGACGGTGTCTGGGATTATGAAGACTTGAATTTTAATGGTATTCTTGATGATGGTGAAGATCTAAATAATGATGGTGTTTTTGATCGAGAACAATTGAACGATGATGTTGGTTCTGATGGACTTGGACCTTTTGACTCTGGATACACTGGCGCAGATACAGATGGTACAGAAGGTAATGGCCAGCCTGATAACGGCGAGCCCAATTTTGAACGTACCGATAATGATGAAATTGATCAAATAGGGTTGACAAGTTTTTTTGGTGGTGGTGTATCAGGGCAAGGTATTGATGATGATGAAAGTTATTGGCTGACAAAAATACAACCAGGTTTTTTTAATGAGGCTACTTCCGGATTTGATATTGCCTTTAGCTATGGTTGCGGATTTTTTGAGCTAATGCCACACGCTACGGAAAGTTTTGCAATTGCCAATCTATTTGGAAACGATTTTAATGATATTTTGCGAAACAAAAGAACAATGCAGAGAATTTATGATGCCGATTTTAATTTCTTAAAGGCACCAGATAATTCAAATCTTACTGCCATAGCAGGCGATAAAAAAATTAACCTATTTTGGGATGATCTGGCTGAAAAATCTCGGGATCCGATATATGGTAACGATTTTGCAATGTATAAATTATACAGATCCACCGAGCCTTATTTTAATTCAATCAAAACAATTTCTGATGCATTTGGTAATCCTGTTTTATGGGAGTCAATAGCTCAGTTTGATATGAAAGATGGATTGACAGGACCTCATCCTATACCGCTTGAAGGCTTGGGAGTTAGTTATGATATGGGAACAGATACGGGGATCCACCACTCTTATGTGGATTCTCTTGTTGATAATGGGCGGACCTATTATTACGCATTGGTTGCTGTTGATCAAGGATATGATTTAGATTTTTTCGATCGTGGGATTTCAGAAAAGGAATACTTAGAAGCAATTTCCCCAATCGAATCTGGTAAAAACATTGAGGTTGATGTTTTAGGGAATGTGCTTTCATTAGGGAAAAATGTAGTTGAAGTAGTACCTCGTGAAGCAGCCGCAGGCAACCTGCCACCCGTTTTTGAAAATAATATAGTTCATGTTTCTGGCAGTGGTACAGGCTCGGTATTGGCCGTAATTGTTAATCCCGATTTAGTAAAGCAGAGATCTTATGAACTATTTTTTACTGATGATTCTACACTGGAGCATAATACGGCTGAGGTCACAATTATTGATCAGAGCACAGGTGATACTTTATTAGCTAGCACACCAACAGATTTTGAATCTGATAATTTTGATTTAAGAATCGTTGATGGTCTTAAATTTATTATTGATAATGATGATGTTACTGAAGTTGAAAATGTTAGGTGGGACAATAATACCAATTTGGGCATAATAATAAAGGATACTGAAATTAAATTGCCTATTGATTTCGAAATACGTTTTTTTGATGAATTAGCGGATACATCATATCACATGCAAAGTGCGTTTCGGATCCCGGTAAAATTTCAGGTTTGGAACATTACAGAAACAGAAGAAGTGCAGATGGAGTTCTTATTTACTCCTACTCTTAATACTGATATTGACACGAGCTCAAGTATACAAGTTGGGGATGAAATTACAATCATCACAGACAGACGGAATAGAAATTTTACTAAAGCTTGGAAACTCGATTTTACAATTACAACTGGACTTGAGCCGATTTATCCTAAAGCCGGTGATAAACTTCTGGTTGAAACTCTAAAACCCTTCTCTTCTGAAGATATTTATGAATTTTCAACTAGTGGTTGGGATGATCAGTCCAAGCAAATAGAAAATATACTTGATAAAATTTATGTTGTGCCAGATCCTTATGTAGCTGTTAACTCACTTGAAACGAAGAGATCAGCTGCATTATCAGGAAGAGGGGAACGCAAAATAGATTTTGTAAATCTTCCTAAGGAGTGTACAATAAGCATTTTTAGTGTCAGTGGAAAACTAATTACAATTCTTGATCATAGTGCATTGCAAGATGATGGACGAGAATCTTGGGACTTAACAACAAGAGACGGTCTTGAAGTGGCTTATGGAGTATATTTCTTTCATGTTAATGCACCCGGATTAGGTGAAAAAATTGGCAGATTTGCAATTATAAAGTAATTTCTTCTACTTTTCTAAAATTTGGAGTGAAAAATAATGACTGTAATTATCTTTAATAAAAACATTAAAAAAATATCAAAAAGGTATAAACCATTGAAATATCTATTAATATCTCTTAATATTCTATTATTAGTTTTGGTATCTTTTTTACCAAACAATGCTATTGCTCAGGAACTTAGTTCTAACGGGAAGAATGTTGGCACAACTGCTGCCGCTTTTCTTGAAATTGGTGCTGGTGCAAGAGCCCAAGGAATGGGAGGAGCTTACACCTCAATTTCAGATGATGCTACATCGATGTATTGGAATCCTGCGGGCATTGGAAGTATTAACGGATTTGAAATAGTTGTTTCGCATACAAATTGGATTTTTGAAACTAAGCATGATTATATAGGAATAGTTTCATCAGTTGGTGATATGTTGATAATTGGTGCAAATGTAACAAGTTTTGGTGTTGGCGATCAACCAGTTCGTACTGTAGGTTTTGAAGAAGGTACTGGTGAAGTCTATTCCGCACAGGATTTTGCAATTGGCCTAACATTTGCCGTGAATTTAACTGATAGGTTTTCGTTTGGAATTAATTCCAAATATATTAACCAGCGGATTTGGCATAGTAGTGCCACAGGATTTGCAATTGATGTTGGTGCTTTATATAAAACACAGCTCGATGGATTACAAATGGGTTTCAGTATATCCAACTTTGGAACTGAAATGCAAATGGCTGGAAGGGATTTAATTAATGCTATTGATCCTGATATTATTAACGATGGTGTTGATAAAATTCCAGTCAATTATGAAACTGGCTCATTCGCTCTTCCTATGCTCTTTAGATTTGGACTATCTTATAAAGTGGAGCTCCCATCAACCCATTCTGAGTTATTAATCGCAACAGATTTATTAAAACCAAACAATGATGTAGAGTCTGTTAATGTTGGTTTTGAGTATGTGGTTTACGATATGGTTGCTCTTAGGGCAGGTTATAAATCACTTTTCATCGATGAGGTTGAGAGTTCAGGTGGTTTATCACTAGGTGGTGGTATTATTATCTCTTCATCAACAATTAATCTCATGGTGGACTATGCCTATGTAGATTTAGGGCTATTAAGTTCGGTGCACAACTTTGGTTTAAGTCTCAAGTTTTAAATGTTATCAACTACGGAATAATTATTAATATGATACTATGAGTAAATATAAAACAATATTATTATTTGGAATATTACTTTTTCTCTTATTCGGATGCTCTAAAAAAAAGAGTCAACTTGAAAATGATATAGTTGCTTATGTAGGAGATTATAAAATATCTGCAAGAGATTTTCAACTTAACTATGAATTTGGGTTTTCTAATCTTAAAACAAAAGGTATTGAGAAATTATCCTACTTAGAATATATGATCGATGAGGCATTATTGTCGCAAGAAGGATATCGCTTGGAATTAGATTTAAGTGAGCAAATACAGAGCAAAGAAAAAGCATTGCTGAATGAGTTATTGGTTGAAGAGCTTTTTAAGAAAGAAGTTGATGATAAAATTAATATATCAGATAATGAAATTAAAGAAGCAATATCAAAATCGAGTGTTAAATGGAAATTACGATACTGGGTAGAACCTAATCTTACAGATGCCGAGCAAGTTTATAGCTCTATACAAAAAAGAGGTTATGAGAGTGTTGTAAAAGAATTATTGAATAATCAAGAAGTGAAAAGTAGCATAAAGGATTATGAAACTGACTATTTAACTTGGGTAGATATTCCACCTACGCTATTAGAGGAAATTAAAGACTTAGAGATCAACAAAATATCTAAGCCAATAAAAATTGATAATGTTTTCATTATTATTGAAGTAACTGAGATAACATCAAATATACTTTCAGATTATGACTATCAAGCAACTTCAGACAGATATAAGCAAATTCTATTTTATAGAGAGCAAAAAAAGCAATCAGGCATTTTCATTAAAAATTTTATGAATCCTAAGGAAGTTGTTACAAAAGGAAAAGAATTCAAACTGATTCTTAATGCTCTTGAGGAATGGAAAAAACTTGACATAACACCTTTAAGTTTTGCGACAGCTGTTGAAAATGCAGACAATTCACAATCCAATCTTTTTTTATTAAAAAATCATTATGGAAATATTTTAGTCACTTTTAAAGGCGGTACATTAAGTATTAAAGATTTTTTAGCTGGTTTTAATTCATCAGAAATTACAGCAAAAGCGTTGGAAAAACGAAAATTATATAACGAACTCAATCATCAAATAGCTATTACTGTTCGTAACCACTTTTTTATAGAAGAAGCACTTTTACGTGAGTTAGACAAATCTTTAGATGTTGAAAATGAACTCAAGATATGGCGTGATAAGTGGGTATATGAGGAACTTAGGAAACAGTACACTGATAGTGTAAGTATAGATGAAGCAACTGCATTAGAATACTTTAATGCTCACAAATATCAATATAAAACTCAATCTGGAATAGAACCAACGTTTAATGAATTTGTAAATAAAGCTAAACATGATGCATATTTTGATACAACATTTAAAATACTTGAAAATAAAATTGCCCTTCTTAAAAAAGATTTCCCAGTACGTATCAATAAAGAGTTATTAGATTCGGTGGATGTTCAAGATTCCGAAAAATCACGCTGGGCTAATGTTTTCTTATTTAAGGGTAATGGTAGCAGAATGGCAATTCCCATAGTCGATCCATATTGGGGATTAAAAAGTTCTGTAAATATAAATAATTGAAAATAAGGTTAGCTCTTATTTAAAGAATAAGAAAGCACAAATAGAAAAAACACTTAAGGAAACCAAAATTGGCGACAAAAAATAATAGTTTCAAAAGAAATCCTAAATATGAATTATGGAGATATAAAGTATTTGGTATAACATGGTTAGCCTATGCTGGTTTTTATCTTACACGTGCTTCTTTTTCTGTGGCAAAAATTGGAATTGCAGATGACCCGAATATTAATTTAACTATTGAACAAATGGGCATTATTGATGGTATTTATCTTATAGGTTATTCCGTAGGTATGTTTATTTGGGGTATACTAGGTGATAAATTAGGAACTAGGAAGGTAGTTCTTATAGGTTTATCATCATCAATCATTGCCGGTTTTGCAATGGGTGTTTCTTCTGTCATGCTTGCTTTTGGCGTATTTTCACTTATGCAGGGTTTAAGTCAATCTACAGGATGGGCTCCGCTAGCGAAAAATATTACAAACTGGTTCTCCTTAAAAGAGCGCGGTGTGGTTATGGGATGGTGGGCAACAAATTATACCATTGGCGGTTTAGTAGGTGCTCCTATTGCAGGATTAGCTGCAGTATATTTCTTAGATTGGAGATTTGCCTTTTTTATTCCTTCACTTATACTTATTGGTGTCTTGATTTTATTTTACCTGTTGCAGAAAAATAAACCTGAAGATGTTGGTCTTCCAACAATAGAAGAATACCACTCTGAAAATGTCTCTAAAATACAAAGTGAGGAAAGTAGCGATAAACCGGCTGAAGGATCATGGCAGATGACATTTAGTGTTATTAAAAATCCTATGGTACTGCTACTTGGAGCAATGTATTTCTTTTTAAAACCTACTCGTTACGCAATACTATTTTGGGGACCACTGTATATAAGTGAATCCTTGGGAACAGGGATAGCTGAATCTGCTATTATAAATGGGGCATTTTTTTTGGCAGGTCCTTTATCTGTTTTAGCTGGAGGGTATGCATCTGATAAACTTTTTCAATCTCGTAGAATGCCTTATAGTGCTATCTCTATGATACTGTTGGCTATTCTGTTGTTTTTCTTTAATGATATTGCATTAGCTTATAACAGTAGCACGGTTTCAGCTGGACTTTTGTTTATGCTTGGATTCTTTCTTTATGGACCTGATTCACTTGTAAGTGCAACAGCAGCGGTTGATTTCGGGACAAGTAAAGGAGCATCAACAGCATCGGGTGTTATAAATGGAATGGGTTCTGTTGGTGCAATTGTCGGAGGAACTATACCCGGATTTTTCAAAGCTACATGGGGTTGGGATGGAGTTTTTATTGCATTAGCAGGCTCGATATTGATTGCTGGTATTTTGATGATTACAAAATGGAATGCACTTCCAGATGATGTAAATAATAATTAATTAAGAATGGGGATACAAAAATGAGTAAGTCAGGAAAACTTTTATATAATTGGTCGGATGGCAATATCGAGGAATCATTGATATTTAATGATGAAGCTCAATTAGGCGATATTCCATATGATGTTGCAATTGTTGGTGCGGGTGTTGTCGGTTCTGCATTAGCTTACAAACTTTCTAAATACAAATTAAAAATATTGTTACTCGATAAAAATTATGATGTAGGTGAAGGAACCAGTAAGGGAAGTAGTGCAATTGTTCATACTGGTTTTGATGCTCCCTTGGATACATTGGAATCTGAATTAGTTACCAAAGCATCGAGAGAATGGCCTGAGTTAGCAAAAAAACTTAAGATTCCTTTTGATGTGTGTGGAGCTATGGTTGTAGCCATTGATGAAGAACAGGAAAAACAGTTAGAAAAGGTTTATGCTAAAGGCATCAAGAATGGTGTAACAGATATCAAAATTTTGAGTTCTGAAGAGGCGAAAGAAATTGAGCCAAATATTACTGATAACGTTCTCGGTGGTATTTTAATTCCAAGAGAAACTTTGGCAGATCCATTTGCAACTTCAATAGCTTATTCAGAAGTTGCTTTATCAAATGGAGTAGATATTATTCTTGGAGTTGAAATTGCTGCTTTTGAAAATTTAGACGATGATACAAAAACACTTGTAACTAGTTGCGGCAAGAAAATTGGTGCAAAAATTATTGTAAACGTTGGAGGTCTTGGTAGTGAAAGAATAGCTAAACTTTACAATGGAGATGATTTTGATACTAACCCAAGACGTGGTCAATTTTTAATTTTTGATAAATTCAGTCGTCCAGCGATAAATCACATTTTATTACCAATACCAACAGCACAAACAAAAGGTGTTTTGGTTATTCCAACAATCTTTGGTAATCTAATTGCTGGACCAACGGCCGAAGATTATTCCCATGATAATGAATTAGTTGCAAATACAACAATTGATAAACTTGAGTCATTATTAGAAGGAGCGTCAAAGCTCTATCCAAAATTAAAAGATCAACCAGTTATTAGTATCTTTTCTGGAGTTCGCTCAAATTGCACTCAAGGAAGTTATTGGATTCGATGCAACGATAAACATCCAGGAATTTTAACGGTTGCTGGAATCCGTTCTACTGGATTTACATCTTCTCCTGCTTTAGCTCAACATTTAATTGATCAATTACATGATAAACTGGGATTAGATTTAGAGGTTAATCCGGAAGCTATAGATAGCCGGTCTGAAAGTGAATGGCCCGGTTGGTGGAAGAGAAGATATGATGATGAGAAATTTGTTAAGGCAAATCCAGATTACGGAAAAGTAGTTTGCTATTGCGAACAAATTACTCGTGGTGATGTTATACAACATTTAGATTCACCTTTAAAACCTCGCACTTTAGATTCAATAAAACGCAGAACCCGTGCGCAAATGGGAAGATGCCAGG
Organism: Labilibaculum sp.; assembly: GCA_016342745.1. Lineage (GTDB taxonomy): Bacteria > Bacteroidota > Bacteroidia > Bacteroidales > Marinifilaceae > Paralabilibaculum > Paralabilibaculum antarcticum. Next base: position 16,715 of record JAEINT010000029.1, on the reverse strand, counting down.
GCTTTGATTGTATGGTGAATATTGCTGAAATTATTTCGGAACATTGTGAAATTCCTTTAGATAAAATTACTAAACGCGGTCCAGGCAGTGAAATAGTTCATACTTTAACTTCAAATAATTCAGATGAGGCGAAAAATGAAATCAACTAAACATTTTAGCGTTGTTATTATTGGTGCTGGTCCAGCAGGCATTGGTGCAGCATTGAAGTTATATAAAAGTGGAATTAAATCTATTGCAATAATTGAGCGTAATGATAAAGTAGGCGGCATTCCATCTTTTTATAAAAGAAAAAAAGGTGGTGTAAGAACTTTTATGAGATGGTCGAGAGGTGGCTACCCAGTTTTTGGTCAGGATTACGCAGCATGGCTTGGAAAACAGATATTAAAAACAGACGTTGAAGTTAAATTAGAAAGCCAAGTTTTAGAAATTGACGCAAAAGGCAAAATATTAACTTTCGTAAATTCTAAAGAAGGGAAAGTAAACCTTTCGGCTGATGCAATTATAATGGCATGTGGTTCAAGGGAAGAGACTCCAGCAGAGAGAAAATGGATTGCTGGAGCAAGACCTGTAAAAGTATTTTTTACAAAGCAAATATTGAATTTGGTAGATAGAAATAATTTATTACCAATGAAGAAACCATTGATAATTGGATCTGATATAATTGCCTACGCTGCTGCTGCAAAATTGAAAGCTGCAGGTGCATCTGATTCCACAATTGTTGATAACAGAACCAGCCCGAAAGCTCCGTTTTATGAACGACTTTACTTTAGATTTTGGGGTAATCCACAGTATCGTGGTTTTGATGTAAAATCATTAGAAATAACTGGTGTTAAATCTGCAACTGGTGTTAATTTAAATGGTACTCATATAGATTGTGATGGAATAGTTATTTGTGGAGAACTTATTCCTAATAGTGAGTTAGCTTTAATTGGTAATCTCAAGGTTAATATTCCTTCAAGGATTCCAGTGATTAATAAAAATTATCAGCTTTCAGAATCAGGCTGGTTTGCTGCTGGGAATATTCTTGGCGGATTTCATGGCGCTGAGTGGTGTTACTATGATGGCAAAAAAGTTGCGGATTACGTACTTAAATATATTTCAAAATCATAATCGTTCATTCTGGTTTTTGATATCAGTTGTTTAAAATGATAAGGGGTTATAATGGAATTTGATCAGTTGATTATTTGGCTTATGGCAATTGGAATTCTTATCGGTGGTATTGATAGAATTATTGGTAACAAATTCGGACTAGGTGAACAATTTGAAGAAGGCTTGAATGCTATGGGTCCGTTAGCATTGGGAATGGTGGGAATTGTAACATTAGCTCCAGTAATAGCTAATGTTTTAGGCCCTGTAATTATTCCAGTATTTACCTTTATGGGTGCAGATCCTGCAATGTTTGCAATGATACTGGCTAACGATATGGGAGGGTACCCACTTGCAATGGAACTTGCACAAAATGAACAGGCTGGATTATTATCGGGATTAATAGTTTCTTCAATGATGGGGTGTACACTAGTTTTTTCAATTCCTGTTGGTTTAGGACTAATAGAATTTAAAGACAGACCCTTTTTTGCAAAAGGATTATTAATTGGACTGATAACAGTCCCAATCGGTGGAATTGCCGGTGGATTAATTGCAGGTTTTGATCCGGTATTAGTTTTAGTGAATAATATTCCTGTAATAATTCTTGCAATTATTTTTGTTGTAGGATTGATTTTTTTTCCAAAACAAATGATAAAAGGTGCGCTGCTTTTTGGTAAACTGATTATTATTGTAATTACTATTGGTTTAGCGACTTCTGCTTTTCAGGAGTTGACCGAAATCATTATCATCCCCGGTATGACGCCAATTATGGAGGCAATGGAAATTATTGCCATGATTGCAATTGTACTACTAGGAACTTTCCCTATTTTAACAATTGTTACAAAATTCTTGAATAAACCGTTGACTGCAATTGGTAAAAAAATAGGAATGGATGCAACTAGTGCTGCTGGCATTGTAATTACAATGGCTAATAGTATTCCAGTATATAAAATGATGAAAGATATGGATCCAAAAGGGAAAGTAATTAATACAGCATGGTTAGTTCCGGCAACTGCTGTGTTAGGTGATCATCTTGGGTTTACTGCTGCAGTCAGGCCGGATATGATAACCCCCGTTCTATTTGGAAAACTAATAGCAGGAGTTTTAGCAATAGTAATAGCCTTATACTTTACTAAAGATTTAAAATATGAGATTGAACAAAGTAATGAAATGGAACAAAAATTTGTCTCTATTAACTAAGTATAGAAAAGAAGATACACGCGAAATTAAATAATGTTATGGAAATGCTTAGGAGACCAGAAATAATACTAAAACAAGAAAAAATATATTGGACTAATTATCATATGCATAGTCATTATTGTGACGGTGAAGGAGAATTAGAAGCATATGTAATAAGGGCTATTGAAAAAGGAATGCTTGCCATAGGTTTTTCAAGTCATGCACCCATACCTTGCGGTATGTTCTGGCATATGAAGAAAGAATTGTTATGTGAATATATAAAAGAAATGAGTTTTCTGAAAAATAAATATCATGATGATATTAAAATATACTCTGGGTTGGAAGTAGATTATATACCAAATGTTATTGGTCCAAGCCACTTTCGGGATTTGAATTTGGATATAATAATAGGCTCCGTACATTATGCTGGGATGTTTGAAAATGGCGAAAACTGTATCATTGAATACACGGAAGAAAAATTTGTTGAGGGATTGGAATTAATCTTTAATAATAATATTATCGAATTAGTAAGAACCTATTATGACAATATAATTTCGATGGTCAATAATGACCCACCCGATTTAATAGGTCATTTTGATATAATAAAAAAATTCAATTACGGCAATAAATTTTTTAATGAAAAAGATAGATGGTATCAAAACATAGTAGCGGAAGTTATTAAGGTTATTGCTAAAAAAAAATGTGTAGTTGAAATTAATACAAGGGGATATTACAAAGGAATTACTGAGGATTTTTATCCTAGTCGGTGGATATTAGAGAAATGTCTTGAATATAATATTCCTATTACTATTAGTTCTGATGCACATCAGGTTCAAGAAATTGATAGTGGGTTTGAAGCAGCAGCATCGCTTCTTATAGAGATAGGATATAAACACGTATATATTTTCATTGAGGGGAAATGGTGCAAGGCAGATCTGAAAGCTAAAGGATTAGTATTTAAATAAAGATGAAACTAAATTTCTGTTTTTGAAAAAACAGTAAAGAGTTAAATGTTTTTTTCAACTGAATTTAAAATATATGGTATGAGCAAAATGAAATATTATCTTGGAATAGATCAAGGAACAACAGGTACAACATCAATAATATTTGATGAGGAATGGAATATTTGCGGGAAAGGGTACGTTGAACATACACAATATTATCCTAAACCAGGCTGGGTTGAACACGACCCGATGGAAATTTGGAATAAAACTAAAGAGTCCGTAGCAGTGGCATTAGATCAGGCAAGAATAAATGCCAAGGATTTAAGAGCAATTGGTTTGGATAATCAAGGTGAAACTTGCATGGTTTGGGATAAGAAAACAGGCAAGCCCATATATAACGCTATTGTTTGGCAAGATAGAAGAACAGCAAAAAGAGCGGATGAGCTAAAAGAAAAATACAATGATCTTATAGTAAAGAAAACCGGTTTAACAATTGATGCTTATTTTTCCGCATTAAAAATTAAGTGGATACTGGATAACGTATCGGGTGCCAAGCAAAAAGCCGAAAAGGGAGATTTATTAGTTGGAACTTTAGATACATGGCTTCTTTGGAAAATGACGGCTGGGGAAGTATATGTAACAGATTCTTCCACAGCTTCCAGAACAATGTTGTTTAATCTACACACTAACCAATGGGACGATGAAATTCTTAATATTATTGGAATCCCTAAATCAATTCTTCCTGAAATAAAAAATAGTGCTGAAATCTATGGTTATACTTCAACAGATTTTATTGATGCAAAAACACCAATTGCTGGAGGAATTGTAGATCAGGCCGCTGCATTATTTGGTCAGGCTTGTTTTAGTGAAGGCTCAGTAAAAACCACTTATGGTACTGGGTGCTTTATGCTAATGAATACAGGGTATAAACCCATCGTTTCTAAAAACGGATTAATTACAACTGCAGTTTGGAGTATAGATAAAAAAATTACATATGCTTTAGATGGTGGCGTATATATTGCCGGTGCTGCAATTCAATGGCTTCGAGATGGTCTTAATATTATTAAGAATGCTGATGAAACCGAAGCATTGGCAAAATCAGTTTCCGATTCAGGGGGAGTGTATTTTGTTCCTGCTTTTACAGGGTTAGCAGCACCCTATTGGGACCAATATGCAAGAGGCACGATGATAGGAATAACTGGTGGTACTACAAGGGCACACATAGTTAGGGCAACATTGGAAGCAATTGCTTTCCAGGTTGCAGAAAATTTGGAAGTTATGAAAAAAGATTCTGGTATTGATATCAACGTAATGAGGGCTGATGGAGGTGCTGTTGTTAATGAATTTCTTATGCAGTTTCAAGCCGATATATTGGGGATACCTGTTGATGTTCCAGTCATTCATGAAACAACCGCATTGGGTGCTGCATACCTCAGTGCTTTGGGAGTTGGAGATTTTAATTCGATTGACTCAATAAACAGTAATTGGAAGTTAAACAAAAGATACATGCCATCGATCGATGACGACCAAAGAAAAACATCGATGGAACAGTGGAAAAAAGCAGTTGAAAGATCGATGAATTGGATTGATTCAAAATGATAATCTGTTCTAAAGGTACTAAGATTCAATTAGAGAAAGTGCGATAAAAAGGAGAAAAGGTATGGACACTAACAAAGAGCTATTGAGCTTATATTTGTCGGAAAGTAGAATAGAAAAAAATATTACCAATTGCACAATACTTTTCTTGATTATATTCTTGTCGATTAGAAGCTCGATCTTTGCATTCGGTATCGATGAATTATCCCGGGAACCCATTGTGGGTTTAACTCAGGATAATCAAACAACAATATTAGTAAGAGGAAGTTCACTAGGAAAAGTTCAAATTGAATTTTACGAAGTATTGATTGATACACAAATTAAATATACAGATTGGGAAAGATTATCTTATTCAAAGGATTTGACTGTTAACCTTATCCTTAAGGATATTAAGTATAACACTAATTACAATTACAGAGTTGTTTTTGAAGATGGAACTAAATCACAGTGGTACAACTTTTCAACATTTCCCGAGCAGTCTCAAAAAGGTCAATTTAGTTTTGTTTTCTCGGCATGTTTAAGGGATATATATACTCCACATACAATATTCCAAAATATATTGCATAGAGAACCAACTTTTGTAGCTCTTATGGGAGATCAGATATATGCAGATTATGATGGAGATATTAATAGCGGACCACCGACATCTGTATTGCCGGCTTTCAGAGGTAAATATAGAAGAAATTTTGATGAATATTTACAGGCTCTTAGCAGCAAGGTGCCTATAGTAGCTATTTGGGATGATCATGATTATGGGAAGGACAATTCTGATAATACATATAGTTATAAAGCTGAATCAAAGAGAGTATTTAAAGAAAACTATCCCGCCTATCCTTTTCAGGTCGAAGATGCCGGCATATATTATCAGTTTAAGATTACGGATGTCGATATATTTGTCCTTGATACACGCTGGTACAGATCCCCCATGCAAGAAAACGATATCGAGGGAAAAACTATGCTAGGTGAAGAACAGCTATCATGGTTGTTGGATGGTTTAATGCAATCTATATCGCCATTTAAAATAATTTTATCAAGTGTTTCTTTAAATGACTATGGTGGTGATACATCCTCTGATAGAGTTGGATATGACAGTTGGATGGGTTATAAGTTTGAGCGCAACAAAATTTTATCCTTTATCAAGGAAAATCAGATTTCTGGTGTTATGGTGTTTTCAGGCGATCAACATTATCCGAGTGCTCATATTTTAAATTGGAAGGTTCCGTTGAGTACGACAGCAGAGACAAATACATCTATTGCCTTTTCCCTTTCTGATATAGGTACTGCTGTCTTTGATTTTTCTGCATCCCCTATTCATTATACGCGGGCAACAGGTCATAAACTCATCTTAGGCAATCAGAATAACCCGTCTTATTCACATGAATTATTCAGGGCAAAATGGGGTCATCCAGAACTTAGTGATGAAAAACTAACTTCAGTTTATGGCTTTGCTGAAGTTGATACAAAAGATTCTACAGCAAGCTTATCTGTTTCATTTTATGAATTAGATTCAGTAAATGAGGAAATGGAAATGTTGTATAAAGTAACTGTTGAAAATGATATTTCGACAGAAGTAGGGGATGGATCTAAAAAATTTCCAGCATCTATTTTAATGATGCGAAATTTTCCTAATCCTTTCAATGGGGAAACAAATATTGTTTATTCACTTCATGAAAACAGGGAAGTTGAGCTTACGGTTTATGATATTTTTGGAACCGAAGTTATAACTCTTGTGAATGATTTTCAGAATGCGGGCGAATACAAAGTTACCTGGAACGGTCAAAATTCCTACGGAGAACCGGTATCGAGTGGAATTTATTTTTATAGATTGACTACAATGGGGCATAAGCTTAACAGTAATTTCTCGAGTATTGCAAAAAAGATGGTTTATTTAAAGTAGTAAAAATGAGTTTACAAAATACAATAATATATGGAGGATTAAAAATGATTAGAAATATTTCAACGGTGGTATTTGTTATTTTTATTTTTGTTGCTGGCAGTGGCAAAGGATTAAATGATATTTTAGGTCAACCTATTGTTTCTAATTATTCTTATCACCCGTCCGTTTTTGTTAAAGACGACAGATTGCAGCGCATTAAAGATGCAGCTCCTGCTATTAAACAAATATTTGAAAAATTTGCTATAACTAATAAAATACCGGGCATTGCTTATGGGATAGTAATAGATGATTCTTTGGTTATCGACTCAGCAATGGGTTTAATAAATCTGGATAAACAGTTACCTGCTACCACAAATTCATGCTTTCGTATTGCTTCCATGACCAAGAGTTTTACCGCCATGGCCATTCTGAAATTACGGGATGAAGGCAAACTGAACCTTCATGATCCTGTTTCTGATTATATTGCAGAAATGGACAGCCTCAAGTACATTACAAGTGATGCTCCTGCCATTAACATTCAGCACTTACTCACAATGACAACAGGGCTTCCGCAAGATGATCCATGGGGAGATAGACTGTTGGATGAAACAGAACAAATGGTTTTAGATATGTTTGTTCAAGGCGTGTCATTTTCCAATATACCAGCTTTTGAATATGAGTACTGTAGTTTAGGTTATGCGCTGCTTGGAATTATTATTTCGCGTGTTTCTGGTAAGCCTTATCAAGACTATATCAGCGAGAATATTCTAAAACCGCTGGGTATGGAACAAACATATTGGGAATACTCAGACATTGGCGAAGCACAATTGGTGCAGGGCTATCGTTGGGAAGATGAGCAATGGAAGGAAGAGCCAATGCTTCATGATGGTTCTTTTGGTGCTATGGGGGGATTGATAACAACTATTAAAGATTTTGGGAAGTATGTTAGTTTTCATCTATCAGCCTGGCCTCCAAGAAATGGAGAAGAAACCGGACCTGTTAAAAGAAGTACTCTGAGAGAAATGCATACACCGCAGTTCCCACGTTTAAAAGCAGAAAGTACTAACTCGAAGGGAGATACATGTGCCACCATGAGTGGATATGGCTATGGACTGAGTATCATTCGGGATTGCAGAGGTATAACCCTGATTCGACATGGAGGAGCACTACCTGGTTTTGGTAGTAATTATATCTTTTACCCTGAATATGGTGTTGGCATTATGGCTTTTGGCAACTTGACATACACATTCCCACTGCCCGAAAAAGAGTTTGGAACATTTCTTTTTGAAACGGTTGGAATACAGCCTCGCCAACTTCCAGTTTCTGATATATTGTTGCAACGACAAGAGCAAATAGTTCAATTAATTCAGAGTTGGGACTCCGGCATGGAAACTGAAATTCTGGCAGAAAATTTTTACTTAGATATTTCCAGAAAACACCGAATGACTTCAATTCATGATATATTTGATGCGGCCGGTACAATCATAAAAATAAATACAATAGAGCCAACCAATCAGTTGCGGGGGGATATAAAAATTCAAGCAGAGAATGGCATAATCAATGTTTTCTTTACACTGAGCCCAGAGAAAGATCCAAAAATACAAGAACTCGTAGTTTCGTTTATACCTAATGAATCCAAGTGAAATGTGTTTGATAAGTATAATGGCATCGGTTAAATGGATTATCTAAAGAAGTTAATGTGAATATATAAATTAAATATTATAAGGATGATTAAAATGATCAGAAAAATTTCAATAGTACTATTTCTTTCTTTTATTGTTGCTTGCAGCAGCAAAAAAGAAAATGACTTTTTACGCCTACCTGTGGTGGGTATTATTCAGAACAACGAAGTACCAATTTTAATTAAAACAATTTCAGAAGGTAAAGTTAGAATTGAGTATAAAAAAAATGATGAATCACCTAGTGCATTTACTAAATGGCAAACACTTACCAAAACTAATTTACTTACATCCAATTTGTTCCTGAGTAATCTTGATTATAGTACAGATTATAAATACAGAGTTGAATTTGATGAGGGAAATTATTCTAAGTGGTTTGTTTTTAAAACTTTACCGAAGCAGGGAGAGCCAGGGATATTCAATTTTGTTTTCTCTGCATGCTTAAGACAAAAATATATGGGCTATGATATATTTACACAAATCAAATCACATAATCCAAATTTTGTAGCGCTGCTTGGTGATCAAATGTACGCAGATTATGATGGTAATGTAAATATATTGGAATCATATTTGTCAAACGATAGTCTTAGAGAAGCTTTAGCTCTAAAAGAGGAAATGATTCTGGATGATAAAACTGTTTTAGATGCTTTTAGAAGTAAATATAGTCGTGTATATTATAAAGAGGGGTTTCAAAATATGGCTAGTAGTATTCCACTTTTGGCAATTTGGGATGATCATGACTACGGTGAAGACAATTCAGATAAAACTTATCGGTACAAAGATGAGGCAAAAATTGCTTTTAAAGAGAACTTTCCTCAATATCCATTTGAACAAAATGATGAAGGGATATATTATAAAATTAAAATAGCTGATGTAGACATTTTTGTGCTTGATACACGTTGGTACCGTTCTCGAATGGATGAGGAAGATGGCAAAAATAAAACTATGCTTGGGGATAAACAGTTACATTGGTTATTCGATGGTATTAAAAACTCAAATTCAAAATTCAAAATTATTATTTCAAGTGTATCAATGAACGACTATGGTGGTGATACATCATCCGATAAAGATGGAATAGATAATTGGAAAGGGTACAAATTTGAGAGGAATAAAATATTATCTTTAATCAATGATAAAAATATTAAGGGTGTCCTAGTATTTTCAGGCGATCAACATTATCCGAGTGCACATATACTAAATTGGAAAAGACCACTAATACCATTATCAAGGAATGATAAATCTATAGAATACTCACTTTCAAATTTAGGAAATGCAGTTTTTGATTTTTCAGCTTCACCTCTTAGTTATAAAACAGCAACTGGTACTGCTTTAAGAATATCTGACCAAGAGAATCCACTTATTTCTTATGAAGTGTATAGACCTGAGTGGGGAAAACCTGAAAATGATAAGAATGATGGAAAGATTAATTTAGCTTCAGTTTTCGGTGCTGCAGAAATTGACACCAAAAGTGTACCAGCTAAAGTTACAATGAAATTTTTTGAATACGATAAGAATACTTTAGCGATGATGGAAACTTATAAAATAATTATTTCTGAGTAGTAATTTATTAATTATCCATTCTTAATCTAATAGAAAACTTTTGTTGTTATTGTAAAGTTTCACAACAAGGAATAAAATAATATTGTAATTAAAAAAGATAATAAATAAGTAATTTGTTTGGAGCTACATGATGAATGAAAATGTTGTTGAAAAAGGGCTAGAGTTGTTTACTTTACAAACAGTTTTAATAGGTTCAATTGTAAGCGGTATGGTTGTTTTATTTCTTTCAACAGTTCAATCGTACGCAAAATCGATAAATAATAAATTGACTCTAAAGCTACATTCTGAGGTTTGGAGTATATCAACAATCCTATTTATTGATATATTTCTGGTTATTACAGTAATTATTGGATTTTTATTGTTGAATCCTGATGGAATGGCAGATATTAAAATTGCTATGCCGTTTTATCCAATAGCTACAATTCTATTTGCAATTTCTCTAGTACTCAGAATTTTTTATAACGGTCATAACACAACAGACCCTAATTTTCTTAAGTCTCTTTGGATAATATTTTCTGCAAATATTTTAAATATTATTGGCTATTCATTTATTATGAAAGCCCCTAGTGGGGAGTATCTTACAAAACATCCAAGTGAATTTTGGACTTTTATTAAATCTTATTTAGTTTCAAATGGAAGCATGGAAGGGTTGGAATTCTCTCAAATTACTTTTTATGTTTGTTTCCCCATTTTAATGGTCGTCTTTGTTTGGGGATTTAAATCCGCAATTAGAGAATTAAAAATCAAAAATGTTGCCTAACTTATTTTTGTTGTCAAATGATTTTAAATAATCCACAGCCCATTCAGTGTAAGATTCCTTATGATCGATTATCGTGGTGATACATCAGGCGACAGATCAGGATAAGATGGTTGAGTGGGATTTAAATTTATGTGTAACTAAGTTTACTTCTTCAAAAACACTAAAACAAAGGAGGTTTCAATGAAATCATTTAGTAAATTAATTTTTGTTGTTATTAGTCTATTTCTAATCAATTCATGTTCTAGTAATAAAGAAGAAAAATGGTTAATTAAATCTCCATCAGTTTTAGAGTATACACAATTATTTTTCCCCGATAGTGCTGTTATCCCAAATGGTCGCAAGATTACTCCCATTGGCAAACAAATTGAAGTTGCTCCTCATCCATACGGATTAGTAGTTAGCCCAGATGGTTCGATGATTGTAACTGCAAATTCAGGTATCAAACCTTTTTCTATCTCAATTATTAAAAATCTGGATACAGATGAGCCCACTGTAATTCAAATCCCAGATAGCAGTAGTGATGAAGGTATATTAGAAGCAGTTTACATGGGGCTTGCAATATCGCCAGATAACAACAAATTATTTGTTGCTGGCGGTCAGGAAGGTGTTATCTATATCTTTGATCTCAATACATACAAGAAGTTAGGAGAAATAGATTGCAAAACTGATCGTGCCGGAAGAGATGTAAAGCATTCTTATATAGGTGATATGGTGTTATCCTCAGATGGCAATACACTTTTTGTATTAGATCAGGTACAGTTTGAGATGTTGATGATAAATACTGACAAAATGGAAATTAAAAAGACTGTAAAAGTAGGGAGATACCCATTTGGCATTACGTTATCACCAGATGAAAAAAAAGCATTTATTGCAAATGTAGGTGTTTTTGAATATAAACGAATTGAAGGCATTGCTAATGATAGATTAAAAGAAATGGCTCTTGAGTATCCTGCATCCCCTTATCTCTCAACTGAAATGATTGAAGGAATTGAAACCGATTCTATCCAAATTCCACCTCTTGGAGATCCGAATGTTCCAGAATCTTTTTCCGTTTGGACGGTTGATTTGAATAAAGAGCAACTTGAAGTAGTATCCAAAACTAAAACTGGATTTTTAATTGGTGAAATGGTCGATGGAATTCCAGCTGTTGGAGGCTCAAGTCCAAATTCTGTTGTTTCGACAGATAAGTATGTTTTTGTAAGCAATGGAAATAATGACTGCATTTCAGTTATTGATATTAAGAGAGATACAATAATTACTAATATTTTTTTATCTCCAGATAAAAGAATAAAACATTTAAGGGGTATAATTCCTTTTGGCCTCACTCTATCAACTGATAGTAAGTATTTATATGTTGCAGAATCGGGAATTAATGCAGTGGCTGTTATTGATGTAGAAAACCTAAAGGTTCTTGGTCACTTTCCAGTGGGCTGGTTTCCTGCAAAATTAAAAGTATCAAAAGATGGTAAAAAGTTATACGTAGCTAATGCAAAAGGATTTGGAAGTGGTCCAAACGCAGGTCCAAACTTTGACAATAAAGACGGTACTTATATTGGAAATTTAATGAATGGGGTTGTTTCCATTATTGATATTCCATGCATTGATCAATTGGAAGATCTTACTCAAAAAGTAATCAGTAACAATTTTCAATTTACAAAATTTGTTAAGAAAGTTAATGATAATCCAATTCCACTTTATCCTGGTGAAAAAGAATCTCCAATAAAACATATAGTTTTTATTTCAAAAGAAAATAGAACTTATGACGAAGTCTTTGGTCAAATAAAGAGAGGCAAAGGATTACCTTCAATTGCAAGATTTGGTAACAACCAGAATTTTAAAAACAAAAAAAATGAAACCCTTGAGAATGTTAACGTAATGGTGAATCATTTAAAATTAGCAAAGAAATATTCAATTTCTGATAATTTCTATTGTGACTCTGATGTTTCTGCTGACGGTCATAAGTGGTTAGTCTCAACATATCCTAATGAATGGGTAGAAGTAAATGTGGCTTCAAGCTCTGGAGGTGGAAGAAGTATGATGGAAGATTCTGATGCTCCTGGTAATCTTGCTTTTGTAGGTGCCTCAGGTGCAATTTATCCGGAAGACTATAATGAAGCCGGTTCTATTTGGGAACATATGGATAGAAATAATATTGATTTCTTTAATTTTGGATTCGGATTAGAATTAGCTCCGTCACTATCGGATTTAGCTTTTAAATATACTGGTGTAAAACATGTAATCAATTATCCAGTACCTGCACCTATGTATGACAAATCATCTAAGAAATATGCAACGTACAATATGAGCATTCCAGATCAGTTTAGGGTCGATATGTTTTTTGAGGAATTTAACGAAAAGTGGAAAGGAAAAAACAAACAATTACCTTCTGTACTTACCATCCTTTTGCCTAATGATCATGGATCCAGAGAAAGACCAAATGAAGGATATCCATTTTTTGAAAGCTATATGGCTGATAATGATCTTGCATTAGGAAGGATTGTTGAATTCTTATCCAAGACAAAATATTGGAAAAACATGGCCATTATAATTACAGAAGATGATGCCCAAGGTGGAGTAGATCATGTTGATGCACATAGAAGTATATTAATGGTTATTTCTCCTTATGCTAAAAAAGATTTTGTTGGGCATGTTCATTATAGTTTTGGAAGTATATTTAAAACATTTTGGAATATTCTTGGAATACCTAATCTAAATCAGTATGACGCCGGTGCAAATGATCTTAGTGATATGTTTACTTCTACTCCAGACTACACTCCTTATAAGGCAAAGATGGTTGATCAAAGAATCTTCAATCCCAATAAGGCATTAAATCCATTTGATGCTGAGTTTAACTGGGATTTATTTAATGAAGATAAACCGATTGATAATATTGAAACTATGAAAGAACAGCATAAAGATAAAGTAGTAAAGATTCTTCAATGAATGAATTAATGACTATGAACTTTTCAATGAAAAAAAACATGATAATTTATTGGAAGTCTAGGGAGTTTAACTTTTTTGAGAGTGTCTCATTTTTTGTGTAAACGTTAAAATGCTTATTTGATAAACGTGTGGCTATCCAAAACTCCATCTGTATATGATTTTGCTACATCTTTTTGAATATAAAACATAAGGCAGCCAAACCGACTGCCTTGACTAACCTAATTAACCCCAACCCGAGCCTTGTCCTCAATGGCAATTGTAAGTGCTTTCTGGATTTCTGAAATGTTTTGTAACTGAGTGTAGATTTCAATTATTAGTTTTGATTTCAACAGAGCGTAGTCTTTGTAATTCCACTCAAACCCATACTCCGTAAGGAGATGAAGGTCTTCGTAAAAGTGCATCATCATTTCGTTATCGTTTAAGAACTCAATAATATTATCAGCTTTGTAAACCTCACGAAGTTTTGTTGCTTGGCTAAGTGAGAGGTCGTGATAAACAAAGGCTTTGATCACTAATTCAAAATTGTTATCATTAAACATTGGGTAAATATAGAACCAAGGTGCTTGTTCAGCATATACAATAATTGGTTTATCTTCTTTTTTTTCATATGTAGCATTGTAAAGCTTGCAGAAATCAGTAGTTGTAGATTCAATTAAATGTGTAATTTTTCTGTCTCTTTCTTTGATGTTAGTCATGACTTCCTCCTTTAATTTAAGTGGGGTATATGTTTCTTATGCCCTATTATTTGAGGAAATTGAAGCTCTGTTTTGGGAAGGTTTTTGAAAAAATTAAAAATGTTTATCTGGATTTTACTCTGTTAATATAGATGCTGTTATTGAAATGTCATTATTGCAAATATTGTGTGTTTATGGGTGGTATTTAAACTATCTGTGTCATGAGAAAAAAGTCTAAAGGTTGTTTTTTTTTGAAAGTTTTTAGGTGCTGTGTTTGTGTTGTGCTGGCGTGGAGCCTGGGGTGGTTTTGGCGTTGTATCGGTGCAGTTCATTTAGCTAACAATACATTAGCAAATCGGATTTAAGAACTTCTTCTAATTCTTGTATTGACTGGGGTTTGGTTGGTCTGGAGCCGTACCTTCGCAGATTATTCCAGTCGGAGTCGACCAGTCTGCTTACTGAAAGCTGGTTGCCCGAGTATTTTATTAGACACATATTCTGGACACTTTTATTATTCTCCTTCCCAAATGAGGTTGGTGTTGCTTAGGTGCTAACTTTTGCCAAACACCAGAACAACAACCAAGCCCCCAGATCTAACTCCTTATTTTTTATTTATAAGTACAAACCAAGTGCACTTATCAGTGCATTCTTCTTCGGGGTGGTGTTGGTGTTGTATCGGTGCAGTTCATTTAGCTAACAATACATTAGCAAATCGGATTTAAGAACTTCTTCTAATTCTTGTATTGACTGGGGTTTGGTTGGTCTGGAGCGTTGTGGCTATCCAAAACCTCATCCGTATAAAATTCTAACAATATTATACGCATAATTATAATACACATGTTCCTTGGTTAAGAAGATTCTCTCTAATTTTGATTTATTTGGATGGAAAATGCCTAATTATTGTGGTTTTTTTTATTTCACCATAAGGTTCAATTGGTCTATTCTCTGGAGTATCTTTATCCAGCCCTAAATGTGTTCGGAATTTATTGTAGTAATAAAAATATTCTTTAAGTATTTCTCTAAGATGTGTCTCGTTGAAAACAATAAAATGATCAAGGCATTCTCTTCTAATTGTTCCAATTACCCTTTCAACATATCCGTTTTGCCAAGGCGATCTGTATTCTGTAACAATTTCATTAATTCCAACATCATTAATTTTCTCTTCAAAATACTTGCCGAATTTACAGTCTCTATCTCTAATGACATATTTATAAGAGTTATCATTATAAAGAGCATTTCTCATCTGTTGTGCAGACCAAATAGAAGTTGGATGCTCTGTAACGTTAAAATGAATTATTTTTCGTCTGTGATTTTCAATCATCACTAAGACGTGTAATATCTTAAAGTTAATTGTTGGAACGGTGAAGAAGTCCATTGAGATAATTTCTTTGGAATGATTTCTTAAAAAGGTTACCCAGTTTTGTGATGGTTTGTTTCTTCTTAAGTTCTGCAAATACCTAAAAACGGTAGATTGAGAAATGTTGAATCCAAGTTTTAATAACTCTCCATGTATTCTAGGAATACCCCAAGATTTGTTCTCTTCCGCTAATTGAATAATTATTCTCCTAGTTTCAAAACTTATTCTTTCTCTTCCACCACTGCGTTTGCTTTTAATTTTCCACAGTAACTTGAACCCATACCTATGCCATTTAATAACAGTTTCTGGTTTTACAATTACAAGATTATCCTTCCAATTATTGATTAGTCCCTTTGCAAGACTGAAGAAAACTCTGTCACTTCGTTTCATTACAGATCTTTTGTTTGACCTACTGAGTATCTCTAATTGTTTTCTTAAAAACAGATTTTCCAATTGTATTTGAGTTCTTGATTTGAAAAGGTTGAGAATAAAGGTAATAAGCGATTTGATCATATTGTGGCAATAATTTGCTTTATGATAGTATAAAATTATGAAATGTAATCATATAAAAAATGAAATTTAGTGGTTTTTAGATGCAGATGGGGAAAAGAACAGGGACAATTTCTATGTGGATGAGCAAATGAATAAGGACAAGATACTTTTTAAAATATTTAATTTAATTTTTAGTTCTTAAATAACTTGACACTCTTGTTATAACCCAATTTAATATGGTAATATTTCTTGACAATATATTAAGTTATTTGTAATATGTAACGAATATTACAAATAATAATTATAACGTAAGATATATTACAATGATAGACACTAGACTAAAAAATATTTTTTTGGAAATTATTAAGATAGAAGCTTTATCTGGACAAGAAAAAAATGTTGCAGAGTATATTTCTATTTTTTTAAAAATGCTTAATCTAAAGCCTATTGTAGATAAATCATATTTGAAGACTAAAAGTAATACTGGCAATATTATTTGTAAAATTGGTAATGGAGGCGATTTCGTTTTATGCTCGCACATGGATACTGCTCGTTCAACCAGGGGAGTG
>JAEINT010000016.1 GCA_016342745.1 Labilibaculum sp. | reverse complement strand
CAAAGAACACAAAGGAAATTAATTCCACGATACAATAAAACATTTACCACAGAGGCACAGAGGAACACAGAGAAAAATTTTAACCACAAAGGTAAACGAAGGATATCACAAAGAACACAAAGGAAATTAATTCCACGATACAATAAAACATTTACCACAGAGGCACAGAGGAACACAGAGAAAAACATTTACCACCGAGTTACACAGAGAAAGGCCACTACAAATTGAATTGCAATGGCCTTTTCATTAGCCTAAAATAAGATTCAGAGGCTTATTTTTTTGCCTCCTGAAGTGCCTTGTTTTCCTCAAGAATACGTGCTTTTTGATGTCCATTCAAGCCATGCTTGTAATAATGTTCAGGTTTATAATAAATATGATTTTGCTTCATTCCCTCCTCATGCACATCCAGACTCAAATCACAATCAAAACGCAATAATACCGCATGGTTTTCTTTCCATGTTGTAACCGTTGTTAAATGTGAAATTCCCCAAGTAATTCCTCTTCCATCTTTTGTGTCGGTAAAAGCATCTGGAATAAATGGACCACCCGCATTAGGCATCAACGAAACGATTGAAGCAATGTTAAAATTTACTCCATCTTTGGCATACTGAATGGTATTGTGCTCGTTACCATCACGAATTACCAAAGCTGCAATCCCCTCTTTAAATGGGAAGAGTGTGGTTTCGTGTCCTGAGTTAATTACCGGATTTAGCGAACATTTTGTAAATGGTCCCAATGGATTATCTGCCGTTGCTAAACCTTGCATACGAATCAAGTTAGGTTGTCCATTCGCATCCGATTTGTAGTACAAGTAAATTTTACCTTTGTATACCAATGGATACGGATCATGAATTGAATACTGGTCCCACTCTCCTTCTGCTCCATTTGGAATCACAATTTTATTGTATGGCGTCCATGGTCCATCAGGCGAATCGGCATAAGAAACTGCAACCGGGCAATCGTCTCCACGCTTTCCACTTGCTTGCATAAAGCCTTGATAGTACAAGTAATATTTCCCTTTCCATTCTAAAATATCAGTTGTTGAAACCGACCTCCAACCCACATGAGGCTTTGGCGGACGAGGAACTGCTACTCCTTGCTCTTCCCAAGTGAAACCATCCTCACTTGTTGCATACCAAATTTCACACAAATCCCAATCGCTTGATGGAATGGTATCGTTGCATTTAGCAGCTCCTTGCGGTGGTGTTGGCGTATTGCGATAGGTATACCAAACGTAATACTTTCCATTGGCAAAAATTACTTTGGAAGGATCGCGTCGAGAAATCGTTCCATTATGATTGTTGTAATCAAATCCTTTTAGCTCGGTATATTTAAATTGTGTATACAACTCATTTTGCTGAGGGATTGGTGCCATATACGCATCGTAGTTACGCTCCATTGCGGCACTTAAGGCTCGTTTTGGTTTCTCTTTCGGAAGTTTAAAAGGAAACGCATCCTCCGAAGAATAAACAGTCCTATCAGAATCATCATGACGAGCACTTTGTTTTGAATCATTACATCCCGACAAGGCAATTACAATACCTGCAAGAAATAGAAAATATTTTTTCATAGCGATCTAATTATTTAATTGAAAGTTGAATGGTATTACTCTTAATATCTTCTGATGAAGCTGAAATTTCAGCAGAGCCTGTTTTGGTTGTTGACTGAACAATCATCATGCAACGGCCTTTGTGACTTGTAACACTGTTCGATTGATAATCTTCTGTATTTCTAGCAGAACCATTATCAACGCCCAACAATTTAACATCTCCTTCTATCTCAAAAGTAATTTTTGCATTATCAGCAATCACAGGGTTATTATCCTTATCGAAAAGCTGAGCAAAAATATGAGCTACTTCGTATCCATCCGCAGTTAACCTTGTTTTATCAACAGTTAGTTTAATGCTTACCGGCGCAGATGATGTCGCAATTTGACTAGAGGTATCTTTGCCACCTGTAACACCTTTTGCTACTAATTTTCCTTCTTGAAAAGGAACAAACCATTTGTAAATACGATCTTCAAAATCTATCAGATTTTTAGAACCTAAAGATTTTCCATTTAGGAATAACTCAACCTTTGGGCAATTTGAAATTACCTCAACAATTACATCTTGTCCTTTCTTATAATTCCAGTGTTCTACTACAGGATACCAAACCCAAGTACGTTTTTGCCATTTCCCTGTTTTCTTCTCAACAATCTTCTTATTTAGCAGTTTGTATTCAGATTTTTTAAGTGTGTTAGAACTGATATAGATATGAGCATCATCTTGCCAAAGTGTTTTGTACATATGGAAGTTAGGCTTTTCGAAACCAGCCAAATCGAGCAATCCACTTTCGGTAGCTTTGCGTGGCCATTGTCCGTTCGATTCCCCTAAATAATCCGTTCCAGTCCAAAGAAAAGTACCAGAAACAGAAGGACGTTCCTGAATGGCCTTCCACTCGTGCCATTGTCCTAAATTTTCAGTTCCCATTACAATTTTATCTGGATAGTTCTTTCTTGCATAATCGTACATTACACGACGGTAACTAAAGCCAACAATATCCAAGGCATCGGCATAACCTGTTTCAAAACTTGCCGATGGAAGGATACAATTTGCAATTACTGGGCGGCTCGTATCCAACTCTTTTGTCCATGAAGCTAATTTTTGAGCTGTTGCGCCAATGTTATGATCTTTTGCAGAAAGACTATTGTATACTGAACGTATTTTTTCTGTTGAAAAAGGAGGTTGAGACCAGAAATATCCACCTTGCCAATCCATATTATTAAAAAATCCTGTAGCTATTTTATTTCGAGGGTAAGTCCATTCAATTTCGTTACCAATACTCCACTGAAAAACAGATGGATGGTTGCGATGAGCCAAGATGGTATTCTTTAAATCAAATTCAGCCCATTCTTGAAAATGCTCTGTATATCCACGAGTAATGTAATCATCATGACGCTCATTCATGTTTAAGCGTTTGTCTTTTGGATAGTCCCACTCATCGAAAAATTCATCTTGAACCAAAAATCCCATTTCATCACATAACTCTAGCAACTCTTCGGATGCTGGATTGTGCGAAATACGTAAGGCATTACATCCTCCATCTTTCAAGATCTCTAAACGACGTCTCCAAACACCTTTAGGAACTGCGGCGCCAACCAAACCACCATCGTGATGCTGACATACGCCTTTAATTTTCATGTTGACACCATTCAAAAAGAAACCTTCTTTCTTATCAAAACGGATCGAGCGAATACCAAAAGTCGTTTTATAGGAATCTATTGTTTGATCTAACTGTACAATTTTTGTTACGGCTTGATATAAATTAGGAGAATCAATACTCCACAATTCAGGTTTTTCAATTGAAACAGATTGCATTAAAGTCGTTTCTCCTTTCTTTAGTTTCAATACATTTGAAACAGCTTCGCCAACTTTAACTCCTGCAGGGTTAAAAAACGCAGTACTAACTATGCAAGATTGCATCTCATCATACTCATTTGATACTTTTACATCAATAGAAACTGTCGCTTCATCCTTAGATACCTTAGGAGTCCTTACAAAAGTTCCCCAAATTGGAATGTGTAGCTTGTTGACCGTAATTAACTTTACATTCCTATAAATTCCCGATCCGCTATACCATCGACTATCCGCATATCTTGTATGATCAACCTTTACAGCAATTACATTGTCTTTTCCAGACTCGTTCAAATAGGGAGTTAAATTGAAATAAAAAGGGGTATAACCATTAGGGTGATTGCCTAATTTATTCCCATTAAGCCATATTTCAGAGTTATTATAGATGCCATCAAATAAAATATAGGTTGATTCGTTCGTTTTGGCATCTATCGAAAAATGCTTTCGATACCATCCTAATCCTCCTGGAAGATACCCAGTACAACCTTCTCCATTAATTGAATCAAAAGGGAATTCAATACTCCAATCGTGCGGTAAATCTACGGTACGCCATGATGCATCATCTGTGTTTAAGAAATAGGCATCATTGACTTTCTCTAAGGAAAATTTCCATCCAAAATTAAAATCCGATTCTCGGTCTATTTTCTGGACTGATTGGCATGCGCACAAAATGAGAACTGACAATCCTAGAATTAATTTATTAATCATACGGGGAATACTTTTACTTAATTTCATATTACGATTACCCGAAGATGCATCAATAGATGTGCAACACCACAAAAATTACATGGACAAAAACTGAACAATGCCCATTTTAAAAGCTTTTAATACTGAACAAATAAAGTTTTACATTTAAATTTATACCTTTAAAAATGGACAATACACTACTACACTGACTTAACAACAACTCGAAATGACATATAGACTAATCATCCTTCTGTTTCTACTTCAACCATTCATCCTTTTCGGCCAAAAAGACTCAGTAACTACTATTCAGAATCCGAAACAATCAGATGATGTTTTTCTAAATTTAGACAATCGGTATAGCAAAAAATACTCAGAAGAAACAGTGTATGAATTAAAAAATCAATACGCCAAACAAATGGCTAATGGTGATACCTTAAAAGCAATAAACACCATTTCGAAGCTTGGTAACATTTATGCAAATCATGCATCCTATTCCTTAGCTTATCAGCAATTTTGGGATGCTCTTTTATTAGCTGATGAATTGAACGACATAAAAACTACCGCTAGATCCTTAGAAGACCTAGCTTGGCTATACATCTCCTTCAAAAGAAAAGAAGAAGCAATTGAATATTTTCAAATTTCCTTAAAAATAAAGAAACAACTAATTGCAAAAAATGAATTAGCTAAAAAAAATCTAATCCCTAATTATTATGGTCTTACAACACTTTATAGAGAAACGAATGAACCTTTAAAATCAAAAGCTTACCTAGATAGCTGCTTCATGATTCATTACTCAGGAAGAGATTCTAAGCAAGATAAACCGTTCTTACAAGCAGAAGAAAGCTACTATCACTTAAATCAAAATCATGACACTCAAGCTCTTGAAAGCATGCATTCCATTGAGCCATGGTTTATAAAAAATCAACCAGATTATCTGGTAATGCTTTATTCATTTATAGGGGATGCCTACAAAAAAACAAGACAATACGATAAGAGTGAACGCTACTATAAAAGATCTATAGAAATAAGTAAGAATTATAAAAGTCACATGAATTACATCCCAAGAGTGTATGAGCATTTATCGGAGCTTTATATAAACATAGGGAATTATAAAAATGCGCACCAATATTTACTGGAAGCCAAGCGCTTAAATGAACAATTATTTGACAGCAGAAGTGAAAACAACAAAGCCTTATTTGAAATAAATGATGAATTTAGAAAGGTTAAAGAAGCTCAAAATGAATTAATACAAGAACAACGTTTGGCTCAACTAGAACAAGAGGATCGCATTTGGTTTTTACAAAAACTATTGCTGATTGGTACGATCATTTTCATCCTTATTGCGGTAATATTTTACGTTCGATATTTAAAAAGCAGACATCAAACACAACAAAAAATAGCGAGAGAAAAACGGGAGTTAGAAAATAGAAAGAATAGAGAATTGCTTGAACTCAAAAATAAAGAATTAGCAATATCTGCTCTTCAACTTATTGAAAAAGATGAGCTATTAAAACAATTGAAGACCAGTTTAACAAATAATCCTGTTCCTCCAACTGAATCTGAAGTAAACAAACTATTTAAATCAATTTCGGTTAGCAATGCACAAAACTGGAAGCAATTCGAAGCTCGTTTTGTATCTGTAAATCAAGCTTTTTTTAAGAAGATTAACAGTACTTACCCAAAGCTTACCGCAGGAGATCTAAGATTGTGTGCTTTGGTTCGATTGAATTTTTCGAGCAAAGACATTTCCAAATTAATGGGTATATCGAATGAAAGTGTTCACACGTTGCGTTATCGTTTAAGAAAGAAAATGGGACTTGCTAGAGCTGATAACTTGTTTAAACATCTTGAACAATTAGGGTAAAAATGAAAAGGGACGTAAATGATGATTTACGTCCCTTTTTTTTTGAATTTATATATCCTTATTTCTGACTAGCAATTTTAGTAGATGGCCTCTTATTATGACTATCAATAAAACTTCCTGAGAAAATTAACCCACCAATTATTCCCATAAATATATATAGCACTTGCGTTCCCATGTTGCTCTGTACTCCTCCAGCACCAAGAAAAACACTGCTTAAACCTATAAATGCTTTGCTACCCGGAACAAGCATTATGATTCCAGGAACCAAAAATACCAATTGAGGCGAACGTGTAATTTTGCTAAATAGCTTACTGATACTTACAGCCACTATTGTTCCAATAAAAATACTCACCAATATACCGGCAAAATCAAACAATGTGGTCGTATAAAAACTTACAAATCCAGCAATTACACAATATATTATATCTCTTGATCGAACCTTAAATACAATTCCAAGACTAAGAGCCAAAGTAATAATCGCAAAATAATCAAGCCATTCAGGAACATCATTTACCACATGATTCGGCTGTAAATCTATAAACAAAGGCAAAATAGCTAAGCCCAATACAACTCCAAAAAATTGCTTAAAAAGAGACACCAGCGCATCAAACAACTTTGCCGTTCCTGATACCAAACTCCTTGAAGTAATTTCTTCCAAAGCTGTTGTAATCGATAAACCTGGAATAAATACAATGATTGAGGCCAAAATGGTCATGGAAATATTGATTTGCTCAAAATGCAAAGACAACAAACCTGTAATTACCGTTGCTACAAAAGCAACTAGCGACTCTAATGCACTACGAATATATCCCGATTTTTGAGCTAAAATTGTAATCCCATAAATAATCGCACCTATAAAAGATGCAGTTATAGCAGAAGCCCAACTGGTATCTAATATCATACTAAAAGCACCTGCCGATAAAATGAAAGCAAGTGATTCCAATATTTTACCATAACTCAAAGGTGCTGTCTTCAATCTTTCAATTTCAACCTTAGCTTGTTCAAAACTAATCGCATTTGATATTACACCGTTGGTTATTTCCACAATTCGAGAAAGTGCACCTAAATTTAAATCGCCTGGGTGCACACACTCTACATAATTATAGGTTTGCTCATCCTCCTCGTAAAATACGTAGTTTATCCAGGTGGGTGTATCCATAAAACTGCCTTTAATCCCTTTCTTCTCTGCAATCTCAGTTAAATAAATTTGAGATTTATAAGAAGGAACACCATAGGTATGTAGTGCTTTGCCCAACTGCACTATAAATTTGTATTTCTCTGGAATTTGCATTTTCTAGTTTTTAACCAATCTTTTGTTTCGAAAAATCGAACAAAAATACAATTAATTTGGGCAGTACAATTCACTTAGAGCAAATATGACAAAAGAAATCAACTAGTAAACAATACATATTTCAATCATCTTATATTTCATTTTGATAAATTTTTCACTTTTTTAAAAATATAGCAAGTATTGAGGATAACGAGAGCCAATATGCATTACTTTTGCAGGCTCAATCAAACAAAACTTAAGAAATGAAGTCTATTTTTAGACCTAAATTATTCTCTGTTCTCAAGGGTTATAATGCTCAATCTTTTCAAAAAGATTTATTTGCAGGAATAATTGTAGGTATTGTGGCACTGCCATTGGCTATTGCTTTTGCTGTTGCTTCGGGTGTTTCACCAGAAAAAGGTTTAATAACAGCGATTGTAGCTGGATTTATAATTTCCCTTTTGGGAGGAAGTCGCGTTCAAATTGGAGGTCCAACTGGTGCTTTCATTGTTATCGTTTACGGTATTGTTAGCCAATATGGAGTAGATGGCTTAATGATTTCGACATTTTTAGCCGGAATTATTCTAATCCTATTTGGTCTTTTGCGACTGGGTGCTGTTTTAAAATTTATTCCTCACCCCTTAATTGTTGGTTTCACTTCAGGTATTGCTTTAGTGATTTTCTCTACTCAAATGAAAGCTGCATTTGGCTTGCAAATAGACGAAATCCCTTCAGAGTTTATTGCTAAATGGGTTTGCTATTTTTCAAATTTATCGAGTATTAACCTGTATTCTGTTGCGATTAGCGCAGGTACAATTCTACTTACCTTATTCGCTGGTAAAATCATTCCTAAAATACCCGGTTCATTTATTGCAATTATCGCAATGACAGCAATAGTACAGGTATTTGATATGCCAGTAGATACGATTGAATCTGTTTATGGAAGCATTCCTAATTCAATTAGCTTTGATATGCCTAGCCTCGATTGGTCTCAACTTCCAAATTATTTTCAACCTGCCATTACCATTGCTATTTTAGGTGCAATTGAATCTTTATTATCTGCTGTTGTTGCCGATGGTATGATTGGTGGAAATCATCGTTCGAACACCGAATTAATAGCTCAGGGAGTTGCAAATCTATTTTCACCAATATTCGGCGGTATTCCTGCAACAGGCGCCATTGCAAGAACAGCTACCAATGTAAAAAATGGCGGAAGAACACCAATTGCAGGTATCATTCACGCGTTAACTTTACTTCTAATCATGTTGATTTTCGGACAGTGGGCAAAATTAATTCCGATGTCTTGTCTTGCGGGTATCTTAATTGTAGTATCCTACAACATGAGTGAGTGGCGATCTTTCCGTTCAATACTTAAAGGATCAAGATTTGATATCATTGTATTGCTTACCACTTTCTTTCTAACGGTATTGGTAGATTTAACTGTAGCCATTGAAATGGGAATTGTTTTGGCAGCCTTAATTTTCATGTATCGTATGTCGAAAATTAATGGTGTATTTCAACCAGAATTCGAATCCGATGAAATTCAGAATTACAATCAACTTCCAAAGGAGATTGAAATATATGAAATTAGTGGGCCGTTCTTTTTTGCTGCTGCAAAGCGTTACCAGGAAACATTGCGAAATCTTAAAGGTTCAACTGCTGTACTGATCATTCGAATGCGCCACGTACCATTTATCGATGGAACTGGAATTCACAACTTCACCGAAATCATTAAAAGCATGGAAAAAAGAAAGACAAAGGTGATTTTATCTGGAGTGAACAAAGAAGTTTTGCAAGAAATTAATCGTAGCGAAATTGCCGATTTCATATCACAAAAAGATATTTTCGATAATTTTGATGACGCTCTTCAATCAGCAAAAGCATTTTTAAAGTAAAAGGAAAACCGGACGTAAGCAAAAGCTAATCGTCCGGTTTTTTTCATATTTGAAATCTAATCGTAAAAGTTCAATTTAATTAGCTTACCATTTCAAACTCTGCTTGTAAAGCATTTATAATCAATTCTGGAGTACGTTGAGGCTTTCTACTATCCTTATCTACAAATACAACAGTTGAATCGGCTTTGCACACTTTTTCTCCTTTGTCATTTTCAAAAACAAACTCAATATAAAAACGAGTAGTAGGTAACTTTTTAATACATGTCCTAATCGTTAGCTCATTATCGTAGCCTGAAGGCTTTAAATATTTCAAGTTCATCTCAATTACGGGCATCATAATCCCATTATCTTCCAAAACTTTATCATTAACACCAAAATTACGCAGTAATTCTGTTCTCGCTTGATGACAATAGCTCACGTAATTACCGTGATACACATATCCCATTTGATCAACCTCGTCGTAACGTGGTCTTATTTTATATTCGCCTGATATCATTTCTTTTCTTCAATTACTGGCTCTGTAACATTGTGCCAAATTTCTCGAATTGTTTCTGAAATTTTAGATTTAGGATCAAATTCAACAATTGTTTTCTTTACTACAATAGATTCTACCATGCATTCGCTGAAAGGTATTTTACCAATTACTTCAACTCCTTGAATAGTGAAGAAGCGTTCCATTTGTCCTGTTATTTCAGGGTTAATATCGTGCTTATTGATAACCGCATACATTGGAACAGAAAAACTCTTTACCAGTTCCATTAATCGTATTGCATCATGAAAACCCGATTTACTTGGCTCCGTAATTAAAATTATTTTATCGGCACCAGTAACCGATGCAATTGCAGCGCAGCCAACTCCAGGAGGTCCATCATTCAAAATAAAATCAGCATTTATACTTCGAGCCTTTTCTTTGGCTTTTATTCTAACAACCGAAACCAGCTTACCTGAATTCTCTTCTCCTGGACCCATTTTCGCATGCAAAAGAGAACCAAAGCGAGTATCAGAAACGAACCAATGGTTATTTATACTGTGCTCCGAATCGATCGCTTGAACAGGACAAATTCTCTCACAAAGTCTGCAACCTTCGCACTCAAATGGATTTATCTCTAATCCACCTTGCGTTTTATAATGAATTGCCCCAAAGCGACACTCGGCTTTACATATCCCACAATTTGTACAAATCTCGGTATCAATACTTGCAATTCGAGCACCTTGAAAAACATGAGTCTCCTTGATTTTCGGTTGTAAAATTAAATGAAGATCTGGAGCATCTACATCAATATCAGCAAATACTGTATTGGAAGCAACCGAAGCTAAAGCTGCAGTTAATCCCGTTTTTCCTGTTCCGCCTTTACCGCTAAGTATGGTAATTTCAATCATTTTTCATTCTGTTTTTCAAGTAAATTGCCAATTTTAAATATTCTTGTTCAATTAGCGGTGGAATATTTGTAAGCAACTGCCCTTTTGCATATTGCACTGCATATTCTTTATCAAAAGGAATCTCTGCAAGCAATTCTATATTCTCCTCTTTTAAATATTTGTAAACCTCTAAATCTCCTAAACCGGCCTTGTTGATAACCAACCCGAAAGGTTTCTTCATTTCTTTCATCAAGTCTACGGTTAATTGCAAATCATATAAGCCAAAAGGTGTTGGTTCTGTTACAAGAATTACAAAGTCTGCTTCGGAAACCGTTTCAACCACAGGACAACTGGTACCTGGAGGCGCATCAAAAATGATAATTCCCTCTTCTATTCCAATACTTGATTTTAAATCTTTTATAATTCGTGTTTGCATTGGTGAGCCAATACGCAAACTTCCCTCAACTAATCTAGCTCCATTCTCTGTTTGATAATGTGTTATCTCTCCAATAGTATGATCTACTTCTGCAATTGCATCAAATTTACATGCATGAAGACACGCGCCACACGAATGGCACAAGTTCGGATCAACAACAGCATAATTCACCGAGGGAATTATTGAAATTGCATTAAATTCACAGTACTCTTCACACTTTTTACAAAAAGTACATTTCTCTGTATTAATTTCAGGAACAGGCTGATTAACGACCTCATGACTTTCAACATTCGTATTTCTAAAAAATAGTAAATCATTAGGCTCTTCTACATCACAATCTACTAATTGAACATTCTTTGTCCATTTTTCGTCAATTGCAGAAAACAAATTAACAGCAACAGTTGTTTTACCTGTTCCTCCTTTGCCACTAACAATAGCAACTTTATAAGCCATAGTTTCCTCTCTTATTTTCAGTAATAACCAAGTCTCTCTTTTTTACACCAAGTTTATTAGCCATTAAATCACATTTAGCCATTAAAAGAAAGAATAGATTCTCTCTTTTCTCATTTAGTAAACCTTCAAAATTTCCTTGGCCTTTAGAAATCACGACATCAGCACTCTCAAATAAGGATTGTAGGTTTTCAGAACAATTCTCAAGTAATGTAGATGGAGCATCATGTCCGTTAGATATGACCGTACAAACATCCTGTAATTCTATCGAATTAGCATCTTGAAGAGTCACATCATTAATAATAGGTTCGTCACGAACAACAAATGTTAAATTTGGATGTTTTAAACTTTCAATAAATAACTTATCGAATACAATTTCTCCTGCATTATCGCCTAAATACAAAACACTTTTTGCCTTATTTATTGCATCGAACATTTTGCATCGATCATCTGTCGCAAACTCTTTCTTTAGAAGCGTTTCAATTTCAGCAAGAATATCATCAGGAACAGAGTGCGCTCCATAGTCAATAATATTTCCTATTACGGCTAATTTTGCAGCTAAATGCAATGGATCCTTGGCCTCATTTACTAACGTTTGCCAATTTTTATACTGCGAATAAAGCAATTCGTTTGCTTCTTTCTTTTCATCAGCATATAAGTTTTCTGTTGCAAAGGTTTTTTTTGCTAAACGATGCAAGAGCAAAGAAATATAAGGTGCTGATAAGGATCTACTATTGGTGATAATATAATCTGCTTTTGTGAAAAATTCCTTTGCCTGCCTTGGCTCAGGTTTAAATTTCCCCACAATCTGTTTTACCGTTTTTGCTTGACAAACCAAACATTCAGTATTCATACTAGTGATCACAACAGTTTGCAGTAAAACTGATACTCTTATTCAAAAATCCTTCTACCAATTGCTTTGCCTCCAAAGTCGGAGCACCAACAAATACGTTAACATTGTTGCTGTTAAAAATCTGAATGGCTCTTCCACCCATTCCACCAGCAAGTACATCAGTAACACCTAAATTCGCCAAAAACGGAGGTAATTTACCTGGTTCATGTGGTGGTGCTGCAATTAATTCTTCCGCAACAATTGACTGATTCTCAACTTCCATTAATGCAAAATGGCTACAATGTCCAAAATGTGCATCTAATACACCTTCTTTTACTGGTACTGCAATTTTCATACGAAATATTTTAATTGAAAATTCTGATTTTAAATTTCCTTCTTATTGATAATTCAATTTTTAAAATTATAAAACACAAGCGCATACAAAAACAAATTCTTATACACTTGTGCTTAGGCTATTCAAGATAAGTCTGTTTACTGATCGCGCCCTAATCCTTGTCCGCGTCCCTTACCCCTTTTTGCTCCAAAACCTCTTCCCAAACCTCTTCCCGTAACTTTTTCTTCAGAATCATTCTGGGCATCTTGTTTTTCTCCTTGAGAATTGCATTTCCCTAATCCTCTTCCTGATCGGGAACCTTTTCCCTTTGGGCCTGTTCTGTCTAATCTGGGCATCTTTACCTCCTTTTAAACCGATTTATTGCTCTTTAATCTTTTCCCTCTACCTTTACCACATCCACTTTTTCTTTTTAGGCCTTGACCTTCTCCTAATTTTTTTAGCAGCGTTGGCATATCATTAGAGGTGCATTTGCCAAGTTTTCGTCCTTTTTGGAATCCTGTTCCATCAGGTCCTGTTCCATCAAGTTTTGGCATCATGAGAAATTTTAAGAATTTAAATTATCGATGATATTTTGAACTGTATTGTTATCATCTTTTAAGATTACCATTTGAATGTTGAATTTTTCTAGTAATTCTTTTGCTTTAGGTCCAAAATCACCTGAAATCACCTTCTGAACACCCAATTCTGCGACTGTTTCAACAGCCTTGGTTCCTGCTCCCGAAGCTGCATTTATACTTTCATTTTCGAAAAACTGAACTTCTTTTGTTTCTTCATCAAATAAACAGAACCAACCAGCTCGTCCAAAACGCAAATCAAAAATCGAATTCAATTGATCTCCTGTTGATGTTATTATTGTCTTCATATTTTTATTTGTTAATTAATTCTATAAGATTTGATTTACATGCTGGACATGCATCATTCTCAATGGTTTTAGGAATATTAAAACGAGCATGACATTTATTACACACATACCAATCCTTATCCATAATTGCATTTCCAAAAACCGTCTTAATTATTTTTGTTTCAACTAGTGCTGTTGCTATTTTACGGCGAGCAGTTTCATAAATCCTTGCGAAAGTTGGTCTAGAAACGCCCATGATTTCCGCAGCCTCTTTATGATTTAGCAAATCATAATCTGCTAACTTCAATGCTTCGTACTCTTCGTAAAACAAGTCAATTGATTTTTTCGTACCTGCATTTACTCCAAAAGGCCTATAACCTTTAAATCTTGGAGGCTCCACTACTTTTCTTAATCGTATTTTTCTCGGCATAAGGAAATATTTTCAACAAATATAATGAGAATATTCTCATTTCACAAATAATTACAATTCTATCTAAAGACAAATAAACAAAAAAAGAGAGGCCTTCTCGGGCCTCAATATTTTAAACTCTTACTTAGCTATTTTAAACTTTTT
Source organism: Labilibaculum sp. (assembly GCA_016342745.1). Lineage (GTDB taxonomy): Bacteria > Bacteroidota > Bacteroidia > Bacteroidales > Marinifilaceae > Paralabilibaculum > Paralabilibaculum antarcticum. The sequence continues at coordinate 144,521 of JAEINT010000016.1, read as the reverse complement.
CTTCTTCGGATATAAAATGAGCAAATTGCTTCTCCACAGTTACAGGTTCTGTAAGATATAATTCTCCAACTTGTTTTGACATTACATCTGGAAACACATATTCTTTCCCCTCTATCAATCCGTTTACAATCTCTTTAGCAACATTAATAGGTGAATCTTTCTCCATATCCAGATCTTTCGTCATCTCTGTCTCAATTGGACCAGGATAAACGCCCATTACTAAAATATTATTCATCAATAACTCACCTCGTAAACCTTGCGTAATACTATGAACAGCAGCTTTAGAAGCGGAATACGCACCCGCAATAGGCATACTCGCTAAACCCAAAACAGATGAAATATTAACAATTGCAGCACATTCTCTTTGTTTTAAACGATCAATTAATGAAACGGTAAGCTTTACCAGCCCCCAAACATTAACTTCAAAGTTAACTGCCATACTATCTAGAGTCTCATCAGAACAAAAGCCTCCTGCTTCATATACCCCAGCATTATTAATTAATATTTCAACATCCTTCGTTAACCTTGTTGTTTTAATTATTGACTTATCATCTCGTAAATCTAAAAAAACAGGTACCAAACGATTCCCATATTCGGGTTTAAGGTCATCCATAGACTTTAAATCACGAACGCCGGCATACACTTTTTTAGCACCCTTCTCAAGTAACTCAATGGCAATAGCTCTTCCGATTCCTCTGTTAGCCCCACTAATAAAGACTACCCTGCCTCGAGGGGACACTTTAATTTCCTTCATCACAACCTCCTATTTTAATTCAAACCATTATTTAAATTGATTCTACCTAAAATACAAATATCCTTGTCCAATAGCAATGTAAATTATACACTCCTTCCCAATTTAGAATGCAAGAACATGTATCAAGGGCGTAAATGAACTATTTTTATTATCTTTGTTTCTGTCGTTTTATTTTGGCAATTTCTTATCGGGGTGCGAGTAATCTATAATCTTTTCCAATAGCATTCCTGGCTGGAGATGAAAAGAAGTAAAACGTCTGATAACCGGACTCTAGAGACTAAATCTTTACGAATCCGGTTATTTTTATATTGTGAATAACCACTTGCATTGTAAAATGCAATTATCAAATACGAACCAAAATTATTAATAACATGTCAACGAATTATTTCAAAACAAATCCTGATGAAAAAGGATATTTTGGAGATTACGGCGGAAGCTTTATTCCAGAAGTTTTAGAAGAAGAAATGAAGAAAATCAACGATGCTTACTATTCAATTAGTAAATCGCATGCCTTTATTTCTGAACTAAGAAGTATCCGTAAACATTTCCAAGGGCGCCCTACTCCTGTATATTATTGCAACCGATTATCTAATAAATATGGTGGCAGAATTTACCTAAAAAGAGAAGATTTAAATCATTCAGGAGCTCATAAGCTTAACCACTGCATGGGAGAAGCTCTTTTAGCCAAATACATGGGCAAAAAGAAATTAATTGCTGAAACTGGTGCTGGTCAGCATGGCGTTGCACTAGCAACAGCTGCAGCTTACTTTGGTTTGGAATGTGAAATTCACATGGGTGAAGTTGATATTGCCAAAGAGCATCCGAATGTTATGAGAATGAAAATTTTGGGTGCGACAGTAGTTCCTGTTACACACGGATTAAAAACACTAAAAGAAGCTGTTGACTCTGCTTTTATGGCTTACTTGGAAGATCCTATTAATACAATCTATTGCATTGGTTCTGTAGTGGGACCACATCCTTTTCCAATGATGGTTAGAGAATTTCAGCGTGTTGTTGGAATCGAAGCTAAAGATCAATTTCAAGATATGACTGGTGAATTACCAGATAATGTGGTAGCCTGTGTTGGAGGTGGAAGTAATGCCATAGGAATATTCTCTGCTTTTCTTGACGATAAGGAAACTAAATTACATGGTGTTGAGCCTGCAGGTCGTTCTTTCGATCTTGGAGAGCATGCTGCAACTATGACATATGGCAGACCTGGTGTAATACATGGTTTTAAGTGTTACCTTTTGCAGGATGAAAAAGGAGAACCTGCTCCTGTTTATTCGGTTGCAAGTGGATTAGATTACCCTGGTGTTGGTCCGGAACATTCAATGTTAAAAGATTTAAATAAAGCTGAATACCACTCTGTTACAGACAAAGAATGTATTGATGCCTTTTATGAACTAAGTCGTTCTGAAGGTATTATTCCTGCTCTTGAAAGTGCCCATGCGGTAGCTTACGCGATTAAATTGGCCAAAGCAAATCCGAAACAATCAATCTTGGTTAATTTAAGTGGCCGTGGCGACAAAGATCTTGATTTTGTTGTTGACACTTATGGATTACCAGAATAAATAGATTAATATATTTTATTAATGCCATCCAATTTGGATAGCATTTTTCATATCTCATTAATCTCTCATACTAAAATCTATTTTTGTACGTTTGTATCTGAACAGGAATTGAGCAAGAAAAATATCTTTTGTTCAGTTACTATTTTCGACTTATATTTACAATACTATGGCAGAGCAATATAAATTTACAAAAGACTTATCAAAAGAATTCGAATTCATTACTTCAAGAAGTAGTGGACCAGGGGGACAAAACGTTAATAAAGTAAATTCTAAAGTAGAATTACGCTTTCCACTTTTTGATTCTAAAATTTTAACTGATGAAGAGAAACAAATTATTTTTGTGAAATTATATCATCACATCAATTCTGATGGAATTTTATCGGTTACGGCTCAAAATGAAAGATCTCAAGTACAGAATAAGGAAATTGCCATTGAAAAATTTTATCAATGGGTTGAAATCGCGTTAACTCCAGTTAAACCAAGAAAAAAGACTCGACCAACAAGGGCTTCAAAAGAAAAAAGACTAGAAGGGAAACAGGCTCAAGCTAAAAAAAAGGAAAGTAGAAAAAAACCTGAATTATAAAATACAAAAAGGGTGACCCAATGGATCACCCTATATTTTTGTCCTAAAATGACTTCTTACATATTTGCAAAAAAGTCATTTCCTTTATCGTCAACAATAATAAAAGCTGGGAAATTCTCTACACGAATCTTACGAACCGCTTCCATTCCTAACTCTGGGAAATCAATCACCTCGATAGATTTAATACTATTCTTAGCCAATACTGCAGCAGGGCCTCCAATTGATCCTAAATAGAATCCTCCATTTTCTTTACAAGCATCGGTAACAGACTTGTAACGATTCCCTTTAGCAACCATTACCATAGAACCACCCATTTTCTGAAATGGTCCTACATAAGAATCCATGCGACCCGCTGTAGTTGGACCAAAACTTCCCGAAGGCATTCCTTTAGGCGTTTTTGCAGGTCCAGCATAATATACAGGATGATTTTTGAAATACTCAGGCATTTCTTTGCCTTCGTTCAACATTTGCTGAATACGAGCATGAGCCATATCACGTGCCACAATCAAAGTTCCTGATAAACTCAATCTTGTTTTAACTGGGTGCTTGGTCAATTCTTTCAAAATATCTGCCATTGGCTGATCCAAATCGATTTCAACAGCATCTTTCAAATGCGGTGCTTCTTTTGGTAAATACTGGAATGGATTTCTTTCCAATTCTTCCAAATAAATACCATCTTCAGTGATCTTCGCTTTCACATTACGGTCAGCACTGCAGCTTACACCCAATCCTACAGGACAAGAAGCAGCATGACGAGGCAAACGAATTACCTTTACATCGTGAACGAAATATTTACCACCAAACTGAGCTCCAATTTCACTCTTTTGGCAAATTTCTTCAATTTTTTTCTCCCACTCTAAATCACGGAATGCCTGACCACCTTCATTACCTTCTGTTGGTAAATTATCGTAATATCCAGCTGACGCTTTCTTTACAGTTGCTAGAGTAGCTTCGGCAGAAGTTCCACCAATCACCAATGCCAAGTGATAAGGAGGACAAGCAGAAGTACCTAAATCACGAAGTTTATTGGTGATAAAAGTAGTTAAGTTCTTTTCATTCAAAAGAGCTTTAGTTTCCTGATACAAGAAGGTCTTGTTTCCTGATCCACCACCTTTGGTTACAAATAAAAATTCGTAGGCGTTTCCTTTGTTAGCGTAAATATCAATTTGTGCAGGAAGGTTATTTCCGGAATTTTTTTCTTCGAACATCGAGAAAGGAACCACCTGAGAATATCTCAGATTTCTCTCTTGATAAGTATCATAAACTCCTTTAGACAAATGCTCTGCATCCTCGGCTCCGGTATAAACATCTTCTCCTTTTTTAGCAACAACGATAGCTGTTCCTGTATCCTGACAAGTTGGTAATTCACCTTCAGCAGCAACAACCTGATTTAGTAACATGGTATGAGCTACAAAACGATCATTATCTGATGCTTCACTATCCTGAAGAATTGTCTTCAATTTATTTAAATGAGCAGGACGCAAGTAAAAAGATACATCTGAAAATGCCTCTTTTGAAAGCATTTCAAGTCCTTTTGGATCTACTTTTAAAATTTTTCTTCCATCAACTTCAATAGTTGAAACGTATTCTGTTGTTAACAAACGATACTTTGTAGTATCCTTTGTTATTGGAAATGGTTTCTGGTAATGAAAATCAGACATGATATAATGTTTTTATAATTTTGTATTTACAAATCAATTGCAACAATCAAAAATGGAAACATCTATCCTTGATTATTGTCATAGACAAATATAAGATAAATTGCAGTTTACTGTTCGATAAATTAGCTATTCTAAAACATTGCCCTGCAACATAAGCTCAATGATTTCGATTCTTTCAGATCGTATTAAAATCCCAAAGAATCTAATATTTTCTCATTCAACTGACGATTTTTACCAATATATGGATAACAATGAATATGAATTGCAGGATTAAAATTCATCTCAATAATTGCATAATTATCTTTCGTAGCAGGAACAGTAACATCTTCTATCATCATGTCTAATCCTGTTATCTTAACGTCTAAAGCCTTCGATGACTGAATGGCTATATCCTTATACGACTGATGAATATCATCTGTATAATCGATACTATCTCCACCTGTACTTATATTCGAATTTTCACGTAAATAAACAATTTGATCCTTCTTTAAAACACTTTCAAAATTGAAGCCTTGCTCCTTCAAAAACATTTCTTCAGCTTCTTCCAATCTAATTTTTTCAAGAGGAGTTCGATATCCTCTTCCGCGCAAGGGATCCAGATTTTTAATTTCGACCAATTCTCGAATCGACTTTTCGCCATCTCCTTTCACATTGGCAGGCACACGATGTAAGATCCCTGTAACCTGATCGTTAATCACAAAAAATCTAAATTCTCTTCCCGATATAAATTCTTCAATTAAGATGCTTCCATCATGTTCAAAAGCAATATCAACCGCTCTTTTGTATACTTCTTGGTTATTATTTTCTTTTAGAATTGTAATTCCCAAACCAAAATTGGTTGATTTTGGTTTTACAACTATTGGTTTGCCTTCAAACAAATCAAAATCAGAACGAGCTTGTTTGGCATTTTGATAATCGAGTCCACAAGGAACACGAACCGAACTTGCTTCTAATATTTTCTTTGTAACCAGCTTATTTTCCATCATTAATACACTCGAATAATTGTCCAATGATGTACGAGTTGCTTGCATTACATATTCCATTTTATCACCTTGAGTTAGGCTGATAAAATTTTCACTTCTATCCAAAATATTGAATTCAACTCCTCTTCTTAAAGCAGCTTTCATAAGTAATTGGGATGACAATTCAAGGTCTTCAAATCCGTGAAAACGGAAACCACTCATTTCGCTTTCTTCTTTGTGTTGTTTGGCTTTATTTAAATGAAAATTGATAAACCCTTCCTCCAAAACCTTTTCCTTAACCTTGAAAGACGACCTTTCATTTGGATTGTCAATCAATCCTTTCACTTCGGATAATGCGGATGAATACACCTCATTTTCATTCAATTTACAATCAGCCATAAATTTTTTGATGTCAGCGAATAAATCGTTTAACATCTGATCACATCCTGTAGAATTCCCATCAGTATTCATCAATAATAAATCTGGATTCATACCCGAACAGGAAACTAAATCTTGATTCTTAGCTGCTATTTTTTGATCCTTATCTTGATAAGCATCCTTTTCCTCTTTGAACAAACAATACAGTAAAAACAAATGAGTAAAGTACAATCTGTTTTTAGAAACTCCTGATTTTTCAAACGGATCTAAATCGAGAATTCGAACCTCTAAATGTGAAATTTGTTTACTATCCTCATTAAATTTTAGGCGAATTGGCAAATACAATTCATCTCCCGATAAAATATCTCCAGATTCGATCAATTTAGAAAGTGATGAAAAATATCGATCTAAGCTATTAAAATCAACGAAGTATTCTTCTTTATTTCGATAACCTACAGAACTGTTTCTTATTGAAATAGCATTGCTACAGCCCATTGAAGTTTTTTCTCCCGTTTTCAAAGATTTCATCTTTAAGGAAGGATCTGAAACCGGACTTTCTCCAAATAACCAAATCAACATCCAGCGGTGACGCATGAAATTCCTAACCATCTTAAGGTAAATCGTTTCTCTAAATTTTTCTAGATCACCATTCCATTTGATAGCCTTTTTTAATTTGCGCTCTAATCTAGAAGTAAGTGAAAAATTAAAATGGATGCCAGAAAGCATTTGCCTTTCCTTGCCATACTTATGGGCTAATTCTTCTCTGTATTTTTCTTTATGAATTCCCTTTTCGCCAAACTTTGCAATTGGAATTTCCTCCTCCTGCGGCAGCAATGGCGGTGCACTTTGTGGCCAAAGTAATTCATCTACCAAATTCTCTGAAATAACATCTTGTAAGGTTTCCAAAAAACCATGTACCTCTGCAACACTTTGCAATGGAGGTGTTATCATTTCTACCTGACTTTCAGAAAAATCCGTGGTAATAAAAGGATGATGAAACTTATCTCCTAAAATTCCCGGGTGAGGTGTTCGAGCCATTCCTCCCTTGTAATCGACTCTTACATTTTCTTTTTCGATCCCAAATTGCCCATTAATTAGGCTATTCTGAATTCCCTCGTTCTTTAATGATTCAGTTATATTATTAATCAAATGATCCATATCAATTAGAATTTACCAAATGTATTGTTCTTAAAATAAGCTCTTAATAAAAAGTAAAGGACGATTCCTTTTAATATACTACTTCCTGTAATACTCCACCAAACCCCATTCAAACTTAAGAAGGTATAAAAACCTAAAAAATAAGCTCCAGGCAAGCGAAGTGATGTGAAAATAACACTCACGGCAGCTGGTATTTTTGTTTTTCCTAATCCATTAAATACCCCTGCAGATATCATCTCTAAACACATAAATAATTGCGAAGCTGCCAAAATCATCAAATAATCTTTTCCCATTAGTATACTCTCCGCCTCTGGAACGAATATGGAAAATAAGGTTTGAGGTAATAGTAAAAAGATTGCGGTTGTAACCATTGCAACTACAAAAGCTATTCGCCAACCAGCGCGATAAATATTTGGAACTTCGGTTAAGTTTTTTGCACCATAACTATGACCAACCATAATGGTTACAGCTTGCATTAAACCTCCTACAATCATAAAAGTAATAGATTCAATTTGCACACCAATTTTTTGCACGGCAATCGCATTTGGTCCCCAATCAGCAATAATCCTTGCAAGAAAAATATAGATAACAGAAAAGGAAATTCGTTGCACAGCAGCTGGCATACCAACCGCAAATAGTGTTTTTAATTTACTCGATTTTGGAAACAATCCATTAAATCGAATGTTCTCAAACTTCTTCATGGTAGATAAGAAAAACAGCAAACTAAAAGTTCTTCCTACAATAGAAGCAACTGCGGCTCCTTCTACACCAAACTCAAAAACAATAATTAATAGTGGATCGAGTACAATATTTATTAATGTCCCGATAACACTAGCCTTAAAAGATATTTTGGTTTTCCCATGCGCATTAAAAATGCTAATAAAAAGAAGGTTAACAAAGCTAATGATTATACCAAAAGCACTGATTACCAAGTACGAAGTAGCCATCTCATTAACAGCAGCATCCTTCATTTGAAAAAAGCCGATAAACTGTTCTGGTATTGCTAAAAATACAGAAGTAAAAAGAATGGCAATGCTACCAATCCCCCACAAACCTGAAGTTGAATATCGACCTGCATCATCCATATTTTCGGCGCCAACCGAATGAGCAATTTTCACATTGGCACCAACAGTTACAATGGAGGCCATTGCCCAACCTAGATGTAAAAAGAATCCTGCAGAACCTACTGCGGCAACAGCACCACTACCTAAATAACCAACCCAAATCATATCGGTTAGATTATAAGTCATGTGTAACAAATATGAGCCAATAATTGGAAAAGCAAGCTTTAAAAGCTTTCTTCCAACAGCCGAATAGGTTTGTTCTTTTTTAAGAAAATTGGTAATATATTTTAACATCAACAAAAGTTCAAAATGATGGCATTTAGATATGCACAAAAATCGTAAGGAAACAAATTTCTAAGAATAACAGCAATATATTATTTAAGCATGCGGCCTATTAGATTATCCAATTCCTTTTTAAGCCCCATTGCTTTTTCCATATCGCACTCTAAATTAGTCGCCATATCTATTGGGATTTGTTGTGCTTTGGTCTTGCTAGATTTGCCTTTATCAGTAAGATAAATTAGAACTTTCCTCTCGTCCTCACAACACTTAATTCTTTTTATTATATCAAGCTGCTCCATGCGCTTTAGCAATGGAGTAACCGTATTGGTATTTAAATACAACTTGCATGCAATTTCATTGACACCAATCCCCTCTTTCTCCCACAAAATCAACAATACCAAGTACTGAGGATAGGTGATTCCCAAGTCGTCAAGGTAAGGTTGGTACATTCTTGTCATTAAACGAGAAGCCGCATAAATCGAAAAACACAATTGATTTTCCAATTTCAATAAATCTACCTCTTTATTATCTGTTTTATCCATGCCTTTTGTTTGTATCGCTTGCGATACAAATTAACGAAATACTAAACTTAGATCAAAGAAAATTTCATTCTTTACACTATTTTAACAGAAGCGTAACCAACCATTAGTTTTCTTAGTTTTTACAATAATCTATTAATAATTGACTAATTTCGATGTTCAAATTTTATGAAGTAATTTCTTAGGCATACATGTTATTTGCCTCAAGTAATTATTGTCTTTAAATCTTTATAATAAAACATGTTACACGATCTATTAGAGGATAATTTCGGCTTTTCAACTTTCAAACCAGGTCAAGAAGAGGTAATTTCTAACGTACTCGATGGCAAATCAGCGATAGCAATTTTCCCAACAGGTTCAGGTAAATCCTTATGCTATCAATTGCCAGCTCTTGAATTACCTGAACTAACTTTAGTCGTTTCTCCTTTACTGGCCTTAATAAAAGATCAAATTGATTTTTTGCAGTCCAAAAATATATCGGCCGTTCGTATAGATTCATCTCTCTCGAAAGAGGAGGAACAAGATATCATGAATGGAATTCGTGGCAAACGACATAAAATACTAATGATTTCGGTAGAAAGATTTAAAAATGAACGCTTTCGCAGATTTCTAAAAGAAATTCCAATATCATTAATGGTAGTTGACGAAGCTCATTGTATATCGGAATGGGGACACAATTTCAGACCTGACTACCTGAAGCTTCCCGATTATAAAAAAGAATTTAAAGCCAAGCAAGTTCTCTTACTTACCGCAACCGCAACGCCAAAAGTAATTGAGGATATGTCACGAAAGTTTGCGATTCCGAAAGAGCAAGTTAGCATTACCGGATTTTATCGATCGAATCTAAATTTGGAGGTAATTCCTGTTACTCAATCCAAAAAGAATGAACAGCTAATCTCCTTGCTAAGCACAAGAAAAAATGAATGCGGAATTGTTTATGTAACCCAACAAAAAACAGCCGAAATAGTTTCATCTATTTTAGCGTCTAAAGGAATTAGTTCAAAAGCTTACCATGCTGGATTGAAAAGTGAAAATCGAGAGGATATTCAAAATCAGTTCATGGATAACAAAATAAATTGTGTTGTTGCAACAATTGCTTTTGGAATGGGAATCGATAAAAGTAACATTCGATATGTGATCCATTACGACTTACCAAAATCTACCGAAAACTATTCGCAAGAAATTGGAAGAGCGGGACGAGATGGAGAAAAATCCGATTGCATTGTTTTGGCAAATCACGACAATGTTAATGTGCTTGAGAATTTCATATTTGGAGACACACCTGCCCTATCAGGCATAAAAGAGATTCTCACTCGTATAAAAAAGGCTGAAACTAGCTGGGAAATCAAGTTAAACACCCTTCCATCTGTTAGTAATATTCGTATTCTTCCAATTAAAACCTTACTGGTTTACATGGAGATGCGTGGTATTATCAAACCTCAATTCAGTTATTTTGCTGATTATCGATTTAGCTTAAATAAGGATGAAAAAAGTATCGTAGAAAACTTTCAAGGAGAACGAAAGAAATTTATTCAGGCCATTTTCGATCATTCCCAAAAAGCTAGAAAATGGATAACCGTAAATTTTGATACCATCAGTGAAAATTATACAACGGATCGAAATCGAATCGTATCGGCTCTAGAATATTTTGATGCGCAACAAATAATAAATTTGGAGGCAAAAGTGATGGTTGATGTTTTTGCCGTAACGAATCCAAATTTTGACATTGATGTACTTTCCGAAGAACTATACTCTAGCTTCAAGGCTAAAGAAAAAGTAGAAGTTAACCGAATTCGTGAAATGCTAGCCCTTTTTGAATCAGAAAATTGTTTAAGTAAAAATTTAGCAAATTATTTTGGTGAAGATCCTGAATGGCAAAAATGTGGACATTGTTCTGTTTGCAATACTGGAAGTGTTAAAATTGAAAATTCAAATCACTTAAAAGGTTTAAATGAGCACAACTTTAATGAATTGTGCCAAGAAGCAATCGATAAGTTAGAAGATAAATACACTAGTGAATTGCTGACTAAATATTTATGTGGAATCAACACGCCAAGTTTTACTCGATTAAAATTAAAACAGTTAAAGCATTTTTCATTCCTTGAGAACTATCGCTTCGAAGATGTTTACAATTGGATTAAAGAAAATAGCTCTTTATAATACAGATCTTAAAAATTACTATTTTGAAAAGAAATCCGAATTTCCCTTTCGCTCCTAAAAAATTTCCATTCTTTTATGGATGGATGAGTATGATTGCAGGTACCATAGGTATATTGTGTAGTATTCCAGGGCAAACCATGGGCGTTTCGGTTTTTACAAATTACTTAATGGAATCGCTGCAACTGAGCAGAGATGCATTGAGTTCGGCCTACTTGATAGGAACAGTAGGAAGTTCATTATTCTTAACTTATGCAGGAAAAATTTACGATAAGTATGGTGCTCGATTTACCGCTATAATGGCAGCTTTATGCTTGGCTGCCACCTTGTTTCTATTTTCCTATTCAGATACTGTTTCTAGTTCCTTATCGCAATTTAGTGGGGTTAAATATTCAATTGTTTCCTTCACCTTTATATCTCTTCTATTCTTTTTCCTACGCTTTTCTGGACAAGGCGTATTAACACTGGCATCGCGAAATCTTATCATGAAATGGTTCGACCAAAGAAGAGGTTTGGCAAATAGTATTTCCAGTGCTTTTCAATCTTTCGGATTTGCTGTTTCCCCATTATTTATAGCTCTTATAATAAGTCAATTCGATTGGAGTATTGCTTATCAAATATTGGCTTTTCTTACCCTAATATTTGTCTTATTTGCCTATATTTTTTACCGAGATAATCCAGAAGAATGTGGACTAATTCCTGATGGGAAAATAATTGCACCTAAGCAAAAAAGCAATCCTACATTTCAGACAAAAAAACAATACACCTTAAAAGAGGCTCGCAGCACATGGGTATTTTGGGTTTTTGCACTTGGCTTAAGTTTTAATGCCTTTTTTATAACAGGCTTTACATTTAATGTGATTTCTATTTTTGAGTCTTGTGGTTATTCTGAACAAAAAGCATTAAGTGTTTTTGTTCCTGCATCCATCATTTCTATCATAACTGCTATTGCTGGTAATATTCTTAGCGATTACATTCGAATGCAAAAAATCCTGATCGTATTTCTGCTTGGTTGTTTACTTGCCAGTTTAGGTGTTGCTATTCTTGAATATGAAATTGGATTTTATGTACTAATTCTGGGAAATGGTGTAATGGGCGGATTGTTTTCGGTTATTGCCGCAATTACATGGCCTCGTTTTTATGGAAGAGAAAACTTAGGAGCAATCAGTGGTTTGTCCATGTCACTAATTGTATTTTCGAGTGCCATTGCTCCCTTGTTTTTCAGTAGAATATTTACACTAACCAACAGCTACAGTTTGGCTGGATACATTGGAATAGTTGTTGTAGTATTACTTTTAATTCTATCTGTAAAAGCCAAAAATCCTCAGCTACAATAAAAAAGCAGACACAAAACTTAATTTGTATCTGCTTATATAATCATTTTGCTCTATTGTATTTTGACAAATGCAAATGGCATCTTTTATTTAAATATCATACTTTACAGTAAACAACAAATAACGAGGCTGCACAAAATAGGTTGAAGATGAGAATGAATAATCGGACTCACTACTTTTGTCTAAGGAATCGTTGTTCAATAAATTCTTCCCTTTCAAACCAAATTCCCAGTGACTATCTTTCTTCTGATAAGTAAGTGCAGCATCAAGAAAACTATATTCGTTTTCTATTGTATTGTCCTTGTCAGAATAGCTGTATAGATCATAGTCGGCCGTGAAAATAAAGCCACCCAAAAATGCTGCATCCAATTTCGCATATGGCCTTTTGGTATAGTAAGTTGTTGTTGTAGAACCTCGATCGTACTGACTAATTCCATATTTGTAACCCACTTCTAAATTAGGAGCTTTCTTAAAATTTGTTGCCAATGATCCACTATAATTCTGATTCAAGGATTCAGACACGCTTGGTTTCGAATTAACCAGATTATTGGTTTTTGCCCAAGAGAAATTCGCCTTTAACGATCCTTTTATTTTCTTAAAAGTTCTTTGATATCGTGCATTAGCACTTACCGATTCATCATTAAAGTTTGAGTTAATAGTTGTTCTAACTTGATTAATACCAATTGGCATTACATCATTTTTTAAGGCATCAATTCGTTTGGTGTAGGTTACATTAGCAAACATGTTGGTAAAATTGAACATGTTGAAACTAAAGAAATTCAAAGAAATGTTATGATTTAAAGAACTTTCCAAATCTCTATTCCCAGAATATACCGAATTGTAATTGTTCAAGACATACGATTCAGCAAACTTACTAACATCGGTAAACGAACGGGTAATTCGATAATTAAAACGAAGATTCTCAGACTTTTTCAATTGCATATTAATGTACATATCAGGCAATACGGATGTTAATTCATCATTTATTGTTGTTCCCAATTGCGTATTTTTCACATTGTACTGGTGCAAACTTACACCAGGATTAAAAGTAAATATTCCTGCTTTTAATTTGTAATGAAAACCGAAAAACAAATCTGACACATTAAATTTCACATCGTTTTCAAATTCATTTCCCTCCATATTTAGCTTATATTCATCATCTAAAATTTGAAAAATATCAGAATCAAAATTTTGATGGCTTTGAGTCGTTCCTAAAGTAAATTGAATGTTACTACGATCACCCGTAATGTGATAATATTCGAGTTTGGCATCCACTTTATTACTAATAATTTTCTTTTGCTGATTGATATTGTAAAAACCTAAAGATTCATCCAAAGGAAATAAATCAACAAAAGCAAACTCGTCTCTTACTGCATTGTAAAACGGATCTTCATCCTGATAAAGATGTTGCGCTTCAAAAGAGAAGATATTTTTTTCATCTACAGTATAATAAATATTCGTATTCTGATTAATCGATATTGGTTTTTGCTTTTTAAACTGACTGATTTGATCACTTCCCCCATCAACACTGGAATTTACCTCTTCCTTTTCATCATCATCCGACTGCTTCATTATAATATCATAATCGAATTGAAAATTAGCATTTGGCTTGTAAACAGAACTAAATTTCAGTAAACCTAAATTTACTTTCTGATCGTTATAATTGATTGCCTCTTCAACCTTAGATTTATTATCGTCTAATTTAAAAGTTGTAGTACTTCTTGTTTCCATTTCGGTGGCTGTGTAAGAATAGATTCCAAAACCACTTAAATCCCATTCCTCTATTGGTGAATAAGAGAAATTTACTGCTGCAAACCTTGTATTAATATCTTTTGCACGATTATTTTGCGCAGTTGATATTCCCAAACCATTAGAGCCAACTCCTATAGAACTTCCACCACCACGGTTAAAACCTCTAAAGCCACCAGTAAAATTCATATAATCTCGTCTTGTGAATGGAACTTCTCCAATGTTATTTGCATCGGTAATTACGTTCAAACTAAATTTAGGGCTGTAGTAAAACAATTTTGGATGAGCCAAAAATTTATCATCTGGGCCTGCACCAGCGGTTACTTCACCAAACCAAAATTTGTTCTTTCCTTTTTTCAATTTTATATTCAAAGCGATACTTTCATCATCATTAGTCAAGCCTTTCATCTGACCAATTTCATTATAGTTTCTGAGCACTTCAACTTTATCGACAGCATTAGCAGGAATATTATCTGCAGCAATTTTTGAATCACCATCAAAAAAATCTTTTCCTTCAACCATCACCTTCTGAACCGTTTTCCCTTCTACCTCAATTTGTCCATCATCATTCATTTCGACACCAGGCAAACTAACCAAAACATCTTTCAATTTCTTTTCGGTCCCAGTCGTAAACGAATCTGTATCATAAACGATGGTATCTCCTCGAACCGATACGGGCATGGTATAAGTAACATCAACCTCAGAAAGCATACTATTTTCTTCAGACAAACGAATGTTCCTTTCGGCATCTACTTCTTTTGAATTAAATACAAACTCCTTGGGGGCAAATCCAATAAAGCTAACTTTAACATTATAGTTTGAGTTTTCCTGTAAAACTAACTTGTACAATCCATTATGGTTGGTAACACAATATGATTCCATTATTTTAGTGTCTGAATTAATCGCAATAATATTTGCCATTTCAACTCCAGATCCGATGCTATCTCTTATAATACCGGTAAGTGATATTTTTTGAGAAAATGCTTTCGCAGAGAAAACAATTAATAAGAGTAAGAAAAAATATTTCTTCATTTGGATTAAATTTTACTGAATTTGGAAAAAATTAACTGTAGATCTCAAAGCCTCCAAATACTATCGATGTCCTGATCCTCCTCCACCTCGACGACCTCTTCCAAACGCACCACTCTCGCGCATTTCTTTCATTTTATTTCTTGAAATGGTATCAAATTCTTCTTGTGTTACTTCTTTCCCTTTTGATGGAGCTTTTATTTCTATTTTGTCTTTTGGATTCAATACAATTTGCGAACACAAAATACTCGTTACATCATCACTAACTTCCAAAATTAAACCAGGCAAACCACAATAATCAGCAGGTCCCTGATTTACTGGGATATCCATGGAATACCATGCAACAATATCGATTTTTTTCTCCGTGAATTCTTTTCCTTTATTGTTCTCGTTTCGATTAAAAAGAGCAGACATATTTGGGCGTTTTACTGTTTTTGTTGCAGTAGCTTTAAATGCAGTATACTTGCCAATCATTTTAGTCTCTCCACTCATTTTCCATTCCAATTTCGGTAGGCTATCTTTCACTAAAAAAATCTTGCCAAAAAGATCTTTCTTAACTGCATAAGTTCCATCTTTTATACTTTTATAATAGTCTTCTCCTCCAGATCCCATCATCCCAAATCTCATACCTCCACGTGATTCGCCTGGCTGTTCCAACTTCTGCTCTTCCTTATACAGCGATTCTATTTGGTTAAAACTTAACACAAAGGTTTTCTCCCCAGCTTTCTTCATTCTTTCCATGATCATTTTTTTCCTGTCTTCAGGAATGTTTCGACCCGAAAAATCCATCTTCATAACTGTTTTACTTTCGTATACAGCCTTACCCTGAAATCCTTGTGCTGAAATTATTGTGCTAAAGCCAAGCAAAATTCCCATGGCTGTTAATAGAAGTTTTCTCATGTTAGATAATTTATTTTTAATGAAACACAATACTAAGACAGTAAAATCTAATTATGGTTTAATTGACAAGCAAGAAAATAAAAAAATAAAAAACATCATTTTTACATGAACCCTTTAAGCTACTCATTACTAAATCCTTACATGCCTATTTGAGATTATAGGTATAAAGAAAATATTCCTTACGTGTAATAATCCTATATTTCTACCACTAATTAAGAAAAAGCTATCGTGAGTACAGATTTTTATACATCATCAATTTTACCCTATGCTGCAATTATCATTAAGATTTGTAGAGCATATACAAATACGCAAGAAGATTTCGAAGATTATTATCAAGAAGTCTGTTTGCAAATATGGAAGAGTAATGAAAATTTTCGAGGACAATCTGAATGGTCTACATGGATCTATCGACTTAGTCTAAATGTTTGTCTTACACTTCTAAAAAAAAATAACAAGCAAAAAGTTGCATCAGATCAAATACCAGACGTGGCAATTGAAGAGTGTAACAATTTTGACGATGAATCTTTAAACTTTCTGTATGTCGCGATCAAACAATTGTCAGAAGTAGACAGAGCAATTATACTTCTTTATCTCGAAGAGAAAAGTTACCAAGAGATTGGAATTATAATTGGAACCAATGCCAATAATATTGGTGTGAGAGTTAAACGAATTAAAGAACGATTAAAAAAAATACTAAATGGAAAAGTCAATTGAAACAATTTGGAAAGAGGGATTTTTGAAAAATGACGCCTTAGTAGCTCCAAAACTAAACGACTTATACAATCAAAAATCAAAGCATATTATTGATAAATTTAAGAGGATGTTCAAAATCAATTTGAATGCAATATTCATTGGCTCATTCGTAGTGCTAATTGCTTCTTATTTTGTGGGAATACCTGTTATGGGTGTTGGCTATTTCTTTATCCTAAACGGAATTGTAATATTCAATCGAAAATTGAATAAAAGCTTGCTTAAAATAGATAAAAATGTGAGTAGCTATGAATACTTAAATGCCTTCAATAATTGGATGAAAGAGCAGTTGCAAGCCAATAGAAAAATAGCCAGAATTTATTATCCTTTATTCTTTCTATTTATGGTGCTTGGTTTTTGGTTTTCAAATGATATTCAGAGTGAATTTAACGAATTTATGGAACAAGGGAATGACCTAACTTTACTATTTGGAATACCAGTACTTTGGACATTACCCATTATCTTCATCACCAGTTTATTGGCTTATTTTGGCGATCGAATTTACAATTTTGATGTGGGTTTAGTGTATGGACCAATTTTCCGTAAACTGAAGGAGCTGATTACAGACATTGAAGAATTAAGAGCCACAGATATCAATTAGTCGAATTAAAAAAAAATCTTGAAAATATGACGATTAACAATATAGTACCCCTAAGAAATACTGGTGGCAATAGACGCCTTAACAAAGCGTATCAAAAAATGCAATCTTTAATTGATGCTCTAAATGAAAAGCAAATTCCAGATGAAATTCAGCAATCCATTAATAGAGATATTGAAT
Source organism: Labilibaculum sp. (assembly GCA_016342745.1). Classification (GTDB taxonomy): domain Bacteria; phylum Bacteroidota; class Bacteroidia; order Bacteroidales; family Marinifilaceae; genus Paralabilibaculum; species Paralabilibaculum antarcticum. The sequence continues at coordinate 126,869 of JAEINT010000016.1, read as the reverse complement.
CCATTAATTCGTTTGAAGGTACTGATACTGAATTAAGGAAATACATCAAGAAAATACGATATAAAACCTTAAAACTTGTAGAGAATGAACTTGAATTGGTGGCAATTAACCACTACCGTGATTTATATATGGCTATTGGAATGGCTTTAGGAGTCGCTGTTTCCACCTTTTATGACCACAATGGAATCAGTTTAATCATTGGTTTGGTCGTTGGAATGACACTTGGTGCTAACATGGACAAAAAAGCTGCTGCAAAAGACAAACAACTAAACCTTATAAATCAATCTTAGTCTATCAGTTCTTTTTTCTTAAGAGACTTTTTAATCTCTTTATGGCCCTTCCAGAATTTATTATTGATCTTCTTCACTATTTTCTTAAAATCTGGATGGTCCTTAAGATTATCAACTAATGGATCGATCTCTAAAAACAAAAGAAGCCAAAACTGATAATTGTCTTCCTTAGAAAACAAATCTAAGTGTTCAAGAGCCTTCTCAACATCTCCCTTGTGCGCAAAATACACCGCTAAACTTGCATTTTTATAAATGGATTTATCATTGGTAGCGTATTTGAAATAATTGGCAAATAATTTCTCAGCTTCTGCTTTTCGTCCAGTTTTTTCCATAACCAAAGCAATCTTAATATCCTCATGAGGATAAATACTTAGCTTGTAATTTTCTCTGGCGGCAACAAAATGCTTGTAGTATGCATAAGAGGTTTCATAATCCCGAATATAGTAATACATTTTGCCAACCTCTTGCAAAATATCTAAACGAGTTGTGTCTTTTTCAAAAGCAGCTACTAAGAGATCTTTTGTCTTTATTAAATCTTCATTTTTCGCATATAAAATATAGGCTTTCAAATATTCAGAGAACAAATTTTTTGGATTGTAGTCGGTCGATTTATTAATGTAAAACAAGGATTCTTCAATAAAACCCGATTGCACAAGTGCATTACTAACATGCAAATAAACATAGCTAGCAGTTACCGAATCTTGCGCTGCTATATCCAAACCTATTCCTCGTAAGGCATACTCCAAATATTTTTCGGTATTGGGCATATAAGTAGTATAATAATCCGATAAAAAATTAATAGCAAGAGCTGAATTTGGATTGTAGTGCAATGCCTTTTCTAAATAGGGAAGTGCCTTATCGTATTCACGTATATTCATGTAATATAAGGCCTTTGCCAATAGGGATTGTGGCAATTTCCCATCTAAGAGTAATGCCTTATCTGCATTTTCATTGATAATAGAAGTGTGATTTTTCTGAGCTTTTGCAATATCTAAATAATAGTAAGCCATAGCTATATCTGCATAAGCTTGAGCAAATTCTGGATCTTCAGCAACAGCTTTCTGGAAGTAAATAATGGATTGTTCTAAACCCTCTCTACTCCCTCTATGAAAAAACTCCATACCCTTCAAGAAATAGTCATAAGCAAGTAAATTTTCGGTTGGCACCTTATTAATCTGCTCTTCCTCTTCTGGTGTGATAATTGCTTTTATTTCGCTTGCTATATTTTTGGCAACATCTTGCTGTAAAGCGAAAATATCCTTGGTTTTTTTGTTGTATTGCTCTGCCCACAAATGCTTATCGGTAGGTGCTTCTATTAACTGCACAGTTAACTGAATCTGATCTCCTATTTTCTGCCCACTACCTTCTACAAAATAACTTACATTCAACTCCTCTGCAATTTCGGCACTGGATTTTGCATTGTTTCGATATTTCTCCACTGAAGTACGACTAATCACTCTTACATCCTCAATTTGTTGAAGCTTGGTAAGAATAGATTCCATTAAACCATTAATCAGATAAACATTCGTAGAATCATTACTATCATTTTTAAAGGGCAATACAGCAATCGACTTTTCTAAACCAAGAGGTTCTTGCTTTACTGGTTTTAGAAATACATAGCCAAAAACTGAAATGAGTATCAAAATAAAGAATACAGCAAGTATCAATTTTCTCTTATTGCCTTTTTTTGGTTCTAACCAATACGAATCATCTACTTTATTTTCTTGTTTTGTGGCTTCCCCTGGAGGGTATCCATAATGATCGCCAAAGCATTTAATAAAATAAGAAACACTGCTAAAGCCAACCTTATATGATATTTCAGAAACACTAAGATCAGTATCTTGCAATAATTCCATTGCATATTTAAGACGTACCTCACGAATAAACTGGCTTACCGATAAATTATTTATTTTTTTGATTTTACGCAACAAATTAGAACGACTCATTCCAATTTCATCTGCAAGTTCCGACACGCCAAATTTATCATTCGAGATATTCTCTTGAATAATAGCAGTAATTTTTAACAGAAAATCATTTTCGGCAGAGGATTGATCAGGCATGTTTATGTCTAAATAAATAGGATTAAATAATTCTTCGGAAAAGATACGAATCCTAAAACTAAGATACAATTGAGAGCACTTAAAGAAAATTTTCCTAGGCGATTAACTTGATATACTATCCTTATGACAATGTTAAAAACACTTCCTTTTATAAGCTCGAAAAGCCTTGTATTGGCGCAATGCGTCATCATATGCGTCATAATTTATACTCATGCTTCATAGTTTTTAGTCTGTAAAAAAACTTGATATCATTCGCTTCATAACTGTTTAGCTGTGCATCACGATTTGATAGATCTTTACAGTAGAAAATAAATGTTGAACTTTTAAATAGATAAGTTATGAAAACGAAACAAAGTATTACAATTAAGCTAGCAGGATTTTATATTACATCCATGATTGCAGCCTTACTTATAAGTATGAGTGCTTGCAACAACACAGCTAAAAAAACAAATGAAGACCAAGTTAAAACTGAAAACAAAGTAAAAGCTCCAAGTATTGATATTCATGCTGCCACTTTTATGGGTAACGTAAATGCAACCACACAACACATTGCTGCAGGAAGCGATATCAATGCAAAAGACCAGTATGGTTCTACTCCATTAATGGTTGCGGCGACTTTTGGAAAAACAGATATCGCTATTGCTTTGATTGATGGAGGTGCAAAATTAAACATCCCAAGTAATGATGGATCGACAGCCTTGCATACAGCAGCTTTCTTTGGACGTACAGAAATAGTAAAAGCCTTACTAAAAAAAGGTGCAGATAAAAGTATCAAGAATAATTATGGATCAACTGCCCTAGAATCGGTACAAGCACCATTCGAAAGTGTTAAAGCAATCTACGATCAAATTGGAAAAGATCTTGGCCCTTTTGGCTTAAAGTTTGATTATAAAGAATTAGAAAAGACTCGACCTGTAATTGCTAAATTGCTTGAAAATAAGGAAGAATTATAAGTGATTAATTTGGAATAATCTCTCCCCTTACTGGGGAGAACTTAAAAATTAACAGAGGACAGAAATCCATTGAGATTTATTGCCATTAAAAACGAACAAGATGTTACGAGCAGAGAGAAGATACGATATAGACTGGTTACGAGTAATAACCATTGGATTGCTTTTAATTTACCATATCGCCATTGTATTTCAACCATGGGGAGTACTCATCCAATTTATTCAAAGTAATCAGTCACTGGAAAGCCTTTGGATTCCAATGTCAGCCTTAAACATTTGGAGAATACCTTTATTGTTCTTTGTATCGGGAATGGGCGTTTGTTTTGCAATCCGAAAAAGAGATTGGAAAAGTCTGATGACTGAACGATCAAAAAGAATTCTACTACCCTTTTTGTTTGGTGTGTTTTTCATCGTGCCATTGCATGTTTTTATTTGGCAAAACTATTACAAGCAAGATTTAAATTATGTAATAAACCCAAGTCATTTATGGTTTCTTGCGAATATATTCCTTTATGTATTCATCCTTTCACCAATATTTTTCTTTCTGAAAAAGAATGAAAATGGCCGAATCGTACAAGCGTTTAAAAAGCTGATGAAATATCCATTAGGCTTACTTGCAGTTATTCTACCTTTCGTTTTGGAAGCCATTATCGTAAATCCAGATCCATTCGAAATGTATGCGATGACTTGGCATGGATTCTTCTTAGGATTATTAGCCTTTTTCTTTGGTTTCTTATTCGTTTTAAGCGGTAGTAATTTTTGGCAAACCATACTTAAATGGAGATGGCTATTCTTAGGCATTGCCCTAACAATGTACCTAATTCGCCTGATTGCTTTTGAACTAAAAACGCCTAATTTTTTAATGGCTATCGAATCGAACATTTGGATTTTTGCCGTATTCGGATTTGCATACAAATACCTTAATCGCCCTAGCAAAGCCTTAAGCTATTTAAGTCAGGGAGCTTATCCAATTTACATTTTGCACATGGTATTCATGTTTTGGGGATCTGTTTTAATTTTACCTTTAGCATTACCGATATTTGCTAAGTTTTTACTGGTTATTGCTTTTACAAGTATTGGTTGTTTTGCGGTATACGAATTGCTTATTAAGAGAATTGCAATTTTACGCCCTTTGTTTGGTTTAAAAAGTAAAAATAAAAAAGAACAAATTTTAAAAGTCAGTTTACCTTAAAAAAATAAGCCCGCATTACGATGCGGGCTTTAACCTAAACAAACTGTTAAAAAGCCAAAAGGCTAATTAACTAGTAACATTTTGAATACTACCTCAAATATTCAAAATCAACTTATTTATCCTTATCTGGAGCCTGATATTTTACGGTTTTCACCAAAGTTCCTACATAGGTCCAGTTTAAATCTCTTGTTTTTAAAGCTTCATCTAACTTTGCCTTTGTTTTGGCATCCACGTCCATTTCAGCTTCCGCTTCGTAAAATGCAAAATACTGCTTAAAATCCTTAAACATATCGAAGGTGAGATGACTTGTTTTAACCTTGCTTCCCGATGGCATTAATACTCTCGCTAAAGCCCAATGTTCCATGTTACCATTCTTCACATTCTCCTGATGAATTGGTAAGAAATATTCCTTCTCAGTATCCTCATATGCCTTGTATTCACCAGGAAGAGCATCCATAAAATTCATTCGCATTACCGTTCCCAATTCCATCTTAAAATCATCATCGGTAGTCGCAATTCTTGTTACAAACATTCTCTTACTCATTTCCCTAGATTTCAAGCCTTCCTGAATAATACTATCTAAATCAGTATCGGAAATTAATGGGTATGCTCTTTGTGCTGCCTCCATAATTTGTCCTGGATCCATTGCACTAACTGCACTATTATATATGGTAACCGTTACATATTGATAGCCTTGCTCGGCACCTCCCGGCTTCAGCGACCATAAATCCCATCCTTTTATATCACCACTTTTTAAGCGCTCGGCATGAATTTTCTCCCAAAATGTTTCGGTTTCCCAATAATTTGCATCCTGATTATCAGCAACTTTCATAAAATCAAAAACCAGAAATTTCTCATGTTGTGCCATGCTTACACTGCAAAACATAGCCATGAAAATAAGTAGTATTATTTTTCTCATAACAACTAGTTTAGGTGAATAATACTTAAGTTACTATTTTTTATTCCTTTCCGCAATGGGCAAAATAAAAAAATAGGAAGGAATTTAAAGATTAAGCCACAAAGAAACTAAAGGATAATGGAATTACCTCTATTATTTCGAGTCATGATCTAAATCATGTAACTGTAGTTTGTAATTGTTTTATACTACTCGAGGATGGAGTGATCGTGCAGGATAAAGACAATACCTAAGAGATGTTAACTGAACTAGAAAGTTACTTTACCTTGGTTAAATTTATTCTTTGATAAGACATTTGAAATTAAACCCCATTCGGGGTTCTTTCTTGTGTTTTGTATGTGTCTGCCTTAATCAAATTCAATCTCGCTGGGACTTAAATACAGAACCAGTTTCTTAAAGCACAAAAAGGTCCAAAAACAATAATATCGAATGAAATACGTGCGACAAATAAAAACTAAATGAAGGCATAATTTGGTTCAACAAAAGCAACCATCACAAACCACTACCCAACTTTCAATTAGCGGGTAGCAAGAATTTAACTGAACAGTAAAAACAATGAAACGTCTCTTCCTGTAATTTGTAAATATTTCTAAATCAGGTAATTATGTTGCTAGATAGTAATTATTAATTACCTTTGCGTGCTATGGGATTAAAATTAAGTGGACTTCACGATAAAAGAAATACCCGAATCTATAGCTTTCAGTTTCTTATTTTTAGAATTCTGTCAGATAAATTCCTCCCACCATCCTTTAATTAAATCAACTATTATATCCTGTAAAAGGGATAGCTAATTGCATGCACTCATTTTATTGCATGTTATATTCATCTAATTTACATTTATGTTTTATTTAAAAACGTGGCTGGGGATTTGTTTCCTTGTGTCCACACTTTGCGTACAGGCACAAGAGAAACCTACTGTTGAGCTTGGCGGTGCATTGCGATTCAATTACAATTATTCTAGCTGGAAATCAGCACAAAAAACACGCGGAGGCGATTTGGGTTTCGATGTATTCAGATTAAATGCCAAAGCAAAATACAAAGGCTTAAAACTAAACGCAGAATACCGCTTTTATTCCGAAGGTTTTGGTGGAGCAATGTTAAAACAAGGTTGGATTGCATACGATTTTAATGCAAACGACGAACTGCAATTCGGTTTAACTCAAGTACCTTTCGGTATCACAACTTACAATTCAAACTCCTGGTTTTTTAGCTTAAACTACTATGTAGGATTGGAAGATGATCATGATATGGGACTAAAGTATACCCATAAAGGAGAGAAATGGGATTACAGCCTGGCTTTCTTCAAAAATGCAGAAGAACTTCAATTTGGAAATACTTCTGATGTATCGAATAGCCGTTACTCTTACGATGTTGGTTCAACTAAAGATGGAGCAGGAAATCTTATTCTCAGAAATAAAGAAGTAAATCAATTGAATGGAGATTTTTCTTATAAGATTAGTAATGAGAATGCTAAGCATCGTTTAGGTGTATCTGCTCAATACGGAGGTCTATTCAATTTAGATACCGAAGAAACTGGAAACCATTATGCCCTTGCTGCCTATTACGAATTAAAGGCGGGTAAATTCGGTGTAAAAGCCCAATTTGCCAATTACAAATACAGTCCAGAAAATCCAGATGGTGAACGCGATGATGTTGTTGCTATGACTGCTTATGGTGCACCTTATTTGGTTGCTGCCGAAGCTAACATATATACGCTTGGATTAAGTTATTCTATCCCTCTAAAATGGGGTCCTGTATCTAGTGTTGTTATCTATAACGATTTTGGATATATGGATAAAGCTGAAAGTAGTTTTGAAAGTTCTATGATGAATGTAACGGGTGCCATGTTCACGGCAGGTAACATTTACACTTATTTTGATTTGGCTGCAGGAAAAGATCAACCTTGGTTAGGATCCGAATGGACCAATGCTTTGGCTGATGGAACTCCTGATGCTGAATGGGAAATGCGTTTCAATATTAACGTTGGATATTACTTTTAATCAACACAATACCTCGAGGCTTGCCTCGAGGTTACGATAGGAAAATTTGAATATATCAGGTTTTCATAACGCTTTTAAGAAGCGTATTTTCACTAATACTTGAGAGGTTTTCCTCTTAAAACGCTTGTCTCACAAAAGTGAGATGCCATTAAATACCTCTTGGGCTTGCCCAGAGCTGTTTATTAGAAAAATGAGATGTTATGGCGGATAATAGAAAAATAAAAATCAAGGTTGAAGATTTAACTCTGATTTTCGGAAAACGCAAACAAGAGGCCCTTACCCTACTTGATAAAGGGGTTTCAAAAGAAGAAATTCTGAAGAAAACAAAATGTACTGTTGGGGTAAACAAGGTTAACTTTGAAATTAAGCAAGGAGAGATTTTTGTTATTATGGGTTTATCAGGTAGTGGAAAATCTACTTTAATCCGCTGCTTGAACCGACTTAACGAACCTACCGCCGGTAAAGTTATTTTCGATGATCATGATATTACTCGTGAAACAAATAAAGAACTATTGGAAACCAGACGTACAGAAATGAGTATGGTATTTCAAAAGTTTGGACTACTACCACACAGAACGATTATTGAGAATGCTGCTTTTGGATTAGAAATTAGAGGAGAAGAAAAGCAGGAACGCGAAGCTAAAGCCCAAGTCGCACTCGAAACCGTGGGCTTAAAAGGTTATGAACAGCAATATCCATCAGCAATGTCTGGAGGTATGCAACAGCGAGTAGGTTTAGCACGTGCCCTTGCAAACGATCCTGAAGTTTTGCTTATGGACGAAGCATTTTCAGCACTTGATCCACTAATTAAATCGGATATGCAGGATGAGCTACTTGCAATACAAAAAAAATTGCAAAAAACGATCGTATTTATTACTCATGATTTGGACGAAGCCATTAAAATTGGTGACCGTATTGCTATTATGAAAGATGGTGTTGTAAACCAAATTGGAACAGCAGAAGAGATTCTAACAGCTCCAGCAACTGAATATGTTGAAGCTTTTGTTAATAAAGTGGATCGGAAAACTATTATTACGGCTGAAACGCTGATGTTTAAAAAGAATACGCTTGTTCAAATGCCCAAAGATGGTCCTAGAGGATCCATCCGTAAAATGCGTACTGTTGGACTTGACTTCCTTCCTGTGGAGGATGAAAACAAAGTATTTCTTGGTTATGTCTGGTTGACAGATTGCCTAGAATTGGAAAAAGAAAAGGAATCTTCTATTGAGAAAATACTGAAGACAAATGTCCCAAGTGTATATAAATCCTATTCTGTAGAAGATATGTTACCACTGATCACAGGGATTAAATATCCTTTGGCTGTTATCGAAGAAGAAACTGGAAAGTTACTTGGGCTAGTATCTCAAACTTCATTGATTATTGAAGCCACTCGATTTGGAAAAAAGGAAATAAGTGAACTAAAAGAACAAGCAAACGAGATGTAATATGGAAAAATTAATTGATCTTGGTAAATATATAGAATACGGAATTAATAAACTGGAAGAGAACTTTTCAGGATTATGGAGTGCTATAGATGACATAATCTCGTGGACTGTTGATGGTATGAATGACGTTTTTCTAGCCATTCCTTTTTATATCATTATTGCATCCGTAGCCTTGGCTGCTTATTATGCTAATGCTAGAAAAAGTGCTTTTAAAATAGAAGGATTAAAAAAAGGTGGTGGAATGACAGCATTTGTCATTTTTGGCTTATTTCTGATATTCGCAATGGGATATTGGGAAGAATCGATACAAACAACCACCTTGGTTATTGTTTCAACCGTGATTGCTCTACTTTTAGGTATTCCACTGGGAATTGTGGCTTCCAGAAGCAAAACAGCAGATTTGATTATTAGACCCATACTTGACTTAATGCAAACCATGCCAGCCTTTGTTTATCTGATTCCGGCTATTTTCTTTTTTAGTGTGGGAAATACTCCTGGAGTTATTGCTACTGTAATTTTCTCACTCCCACCGGCAGTACGTTTAACATGTCTGGGAATTAATAATGTCCCTTCGGATGTGATCGAAGCAGGTCGAGCTTTTGGTGCAACAGAAAAACAAATTTTGTTTAAAATTCAATTACCCTTAGCAATGCCGACTATTTTGGCCGGAATTAACCAGGTAATACTATTGGCTTTATCAATGGTGGTTATCGCTTCAATGGTAGGTGCTAAAGGACTTGGAAGTATTGTTTACCAAGGAATTCAGCAAAACGATGTTGCAAAAGGTTTTGAGTCTGGATTGGGTATTGTGATATTGGCCATTATTTTAGACAGAATAACACAAGCTATTGCAAAAAAATAATTATAATAATTTACAAATAAAATTATGTTTAAATTAAGAAATTTAGGAATCTTACTTGTAGCTGTAGTATTAACTGTTTCAGTTAGTTCATGCAACAACAGTGGGAAGAAAAAAGAAAAAAGTGAAGACAAAAAAGAAGTTAGCATCTTTTATCCAAATTGGAGTGAAGGAATTGCTTTCACTTATTTGGCAAAAGCAGCACTTGAAGCAAATGATTATGCAGTAGAAATTACCAATCTAGCCCCTGGAATGATCTATGGCGAATTATCAAAAGATAATTCAAAAGGTGATGTATTTCTTGATGCGTGGCTTCCGAATACACACAAAGATTATTGGGCCGACTATGGTGATAAGCTAGTGAAATTGGGAGAATCGTTTAGCGAAGGTACAACTGGCTTGGTAGTTCCTGCGTATGTTACAATTAACTCTATTGAAGAGTTGAATGCGAATAAAGATAAATTTGAAGGTAAAATTATTGGTATTGGTAGTGGTGCAGGTATTCATGCCAACACGCTTAAAGCAATAGACGAGTATAAACTTGATTTCGAACAAATCACTTCAAGTGGACCTGCAATGGTTGCTAGTCTTGAGAAGGCAATCAAGCATAATGAGTGGGTTGCAGTAACTGGCTGGAAACCTCATTTCAAATGGACAAAAAATGACTTGAAATATTTAGAGGATCCTAAAGGAATTTATCCAAAGGATGCTTGCACAATCATTTCAAGAAGAGGATTTGAAAAAGATCAACCTGCAGCTGCTACTTTTTTCAAAAACTTTAAACTTGAAGAAGCGCAGTTATACGAATTAATGACTGCGATTAAAGAAAAGGGAGAAGAAACAGGAGCTACTGAATGGTATACAGCTAATAAAGTATTGGTTGATTCTTGGATGAAATAATCTAGAAGCAGAAGCTTTATTAACTCATAAAAAAAGAGATACAACTCCATGTTGTATCTCTTTTTTGTTTCCTCAAATTGTTATAGCATTTTTGACTTTAACCCCATTCTGTGGTCTTTCCCTTATCTACTATCACAGCCATTGGTTGCACCTACATTTATTCAGGTTCAATCACTTCGGGATTTCAAATGCAAAGCACAAAGTGCGGGCTAACCACGAAGTGGTTCAACAAACCTACAATTCCACCTCAACCAAAACTGGCAAATGATCTGAAGGATACCTCTCCTCTACCTGATCATCAATAACCTTATATTCTTTTACCTTAGCATCTCCTTTACTGATAAAAATGTAATCAATACGATCGGTAACAGTTTTATCATGTTTAAAGCCGTTAAAGGTTCCCTCAGCACCTGAAACACTTTCACCAGCTAAACCTTTAGAATCATCCATTTGCATGCTTAAATACAGAATTGGATCCGTTTCGGGCAACAGGTTTAAATCACCCATTAGCACACAAGGGTAATTCTCTGGATTATGCTCTGTAATCTTACTAAAGATCAACTTAGAACTATTCAATCGGGCAATATTACCTACATGATCAAAATGAGCGTTAAAAACATAAAAGCGCTGTTTGGTTTCCTTATTCTCCAAAAGAAAATAAGTACAAATTCGCTCTAAAGCTGCATCCCAACCAACTGATATTTCTTCTGGAGTTTTAGACAACCAAAAAGTCGATTGCTTAATAACATTGTACTTAGCTGTTTTGTAAAAAATAGCACAATATTCCCCTTTCTGTTTTCCATCATCACGTCCAACACCGATGTATGAATAGTTTGTCAATACACTATCCAACCAGGTAATCTGATCATTTAAACCTTCCTGTGTTCCAAATACATCAGGTTGATAATTTAGAATTAAATCAGCTACATTTTCTTTGCGCACTTCCCACCGATTTTCACCATCATTTGGATTGTTGTAACGCAAATTGTAAGTCATGAATGTTTGTACCTGTTCCTTTGGACTGCAAGAGAATAGCACGATTGCCAGTAGGCAAAAGATATAATTTTTCATTGAATATTATTTAATTTTATACAACTGGCAGTAAGTTACTTATTAGCTCCCAAAACAAACTTCAATTCTCCACCATCCATAATTTGTTGGTGCGTAATTGTTAGCTGTTTGTACTCTTTACCATTCAAATACATCTTTTTTATGTAATGATTTTTAGTCCCTTGATTTTCGGTTGATACCGTAAAAGTCTTTCCATTTTTCAAGTGAATTACCCCATTTTCAAGAGATGGTGAAGTAAGGTCATAAATGCCATTAGCGGGATTCGTTGGATACATACCCAAAGAAGACATCACCAACCATGCTGACATTTGTCCACAATCTTCGTTACCACAGTATCCATCAGGTTTGTTTGTGTACTGAGAAGTCACAATTCTTCGAACCATTTCTTGTGTTTTTTCTGGTTGCCCGATATGATTGTAAAGGTACGCCACATGATGACTTGGCTCATTTCCGTGAGCATACTGACCAATCATACCTGTACTGAAAATTGGAAGATCATCACTTGCCTCTGGGTAATAAGTGAACATTGAATCCAGCTTGGCTGTAAATTTCTCTTTCCCAACAGTTGCAATAAACTCCGGAATATCTTGTGGTACATACCAAAAATATTGCCAAGCATTACTTTCACAGAAGTAGTTTGTATAATCCTTCGCAACAAAATTCGGGATAAACTTCCCATGTTCGTCTTTCGGACGGAAGAAAGTAGATTTTGGATCGTATAAATTCTTCCAATTCTCTCCTCGCTTTAAAAAATATTGGTAATCCTCTTCTTTGTTTAATGCTTTTGCAAATTGCGCAATACACCAATCATCGTATGCATATTCCAATGTTTTAGATACCGACCAATTTTCTCCTTCAGCATCGGTAGGTACAAAGCCTAATTTCATGTACTCATCAATCTCTCTGCCTTTTTCCATTGCAGATTCCTTACACGCACGAAATGCTTTCTCAGCATCCATTTCAATTCCTTTAAAATAAGCATCTACAACAACAGGAACAGCGTGGTAACCAATCATCATATTGGTTTCATTTCCAGCCAAAGACCAAACTGGCAACAAGCCTGTTTCATCGTAATGGGCTAAAAATGATTTGATAAAATCTTCTACTTTATCGGGACAAAGAATCGTATACAATGGGTGAGCTGTGCGGTAAGTATCCCACAAAGAAAATGTATCGTAACGATCAAATCCTTCGGCTTTGTGATATTTCCCATCTGCTCCTTTGTGCATTCCATCCACATCGCTTAACAAAGATGGCGTAAGATACAGGTGATACAAATTGGTGTAGAATACTTCTTTCTGATATTCCGATCCACTTACTTCAATCTGTGAAAGCAATTCATTCCATTCTTGATCCGCTTTTTGCACTGTAGCATCAAAATTCCAATCAGAAAGTTCGGCCTGCAAGTTCTTCTTTGCTCCATCAACCGAAGCGGAAGACATTGCTACTTTTACTAAAATTTGTTCCTTATCCTTCGTATTAAAATTAGCGATCATTTTTGTTTTAGGACCATTCACTTTCTTCTGATTCAAATTCAAATTGCCTTCGAATAAATCTACTTTGCTAAATGCTTTTGAAAACTGAGCTACAAAATATACATGCTGATCTCTCGCCCATCCATTTGATTTTCGATATCCAGAAATGGTTGAATCATTTTCGATTGTAATTTCTGTTGCATACGGATTATCCCAATTCATTTTGAAACCTAAATCCAAAATGATCTGTGACTTTTTATCTTCAGGAAAAGTATAGCGATGAAAACCAACACGCTTTGTTGTGGTTAATTCGGCAACAATGCCCGAACTCAACAAATCCACCTTGTAATATCCAGGTGTGGCTTCTTCTCTTTCGTGAGAAAATTTAGAATATGCACGAAAATCGTCATCTGGTGTAAGATTATCTGAAAAACGACTATTAGTAGGCATTAGCAACAGATCGTACATATCTCCCGCTCCGGTTCCACTTAAATGTGTGTGACTAAATCCTGCAATGGTAGAATCGGGCCAAAAATAGCCAGCTATACGATCCCATCCTGGCAAGCCATTATCGGGACTCAACTGTACCATTCCAAATGGCAAAACTGCACCAGGATAGGTATTTCCAGGACCGTCGGTTCCTACAAAAGGGTTAACGTATTCTGTTACTTTTTTACTGTCTTTAGGCTGCGTTTCAGAGCACCCAAAAAGAGCAATCATTGCCCAACAAATGGCGAATAATCTCATAATCTTTTATTAATTTGAACTTCTAATGAATTAATAGCATCAGAAATAAAATTGAAAATGTGGCTTTTGGAGATTATGTGTGCAAATATACAGAAAAGAAGCATTAAGATATCATTCAAAAGACAATCAAAAACAAAAAAAGGATCGGCCCCCGCCGATCCTTTACATTATCCCTTATCTTAAATCAATAAAACCCACCAACTTATCTATTAACTGTCGATAAGGGATTAACTTTAACAATCACTAACTAAATATTTATTTTTTCCACAAGCGTCCCATTTCTTCCAAAGTTTTTCCTTTGGTTTCAGGAACTACTTTCCAAACGAATATTGCTGATAATATTCCCATCGCACCATAAATCCAATATGAAAATCCATGATTAAACATACCTGTTAGCCATGAGTTATCATTCATCATTGGGAATGTCCATGATACAATCATATTTGCAATCCACTGAGCAGCAACCGCTAAGGACATAGCACTACGAATTGAATTCGGAAAAATCTCCGAAAGTAGCACCCAAGTAACTGGTCCCCATGACATTGCAAAGAAAGCAACGTATCCTAACATAGCAAACAAGGCAACCAAACCTAATTGATTATAATAGAAGGCTGCACCTAATGCAAACATACAGATTCCCATTCCTACACCACCAATAATCATTAATGGCTTACGACCAAATTTGTCTACTGTAAAAATGGCAAGTACGGTAAATATTAAATTTATTGCTCCAACAATTATTGTCTGATACAAAGCATCTCCTGTACTACTCCCCAAGTTTCTAAAAATCTCAGCGGCATAATACAATACGACGTTAATACCAACAAATTGCTGAAAAACAGACAATAGAACTCCTATTGTTATAATTAATCCTCCAAAAGTTAACCATGGAGCATTTTTTTCTTTTAATGACTCCTTGATATCAGCCATTAGCTGAGGAGCTTTAATTGTTCCTACTATTTTATTCAATACACTTTCTGCTTCCTCTTCACGAGATTTCATGATTAAATATCGTGGCGATTCAGGAACAAAATATAACATGACTAAAAAGATAAATGCAGGGATTGTCTCAGATGCAAACATATATCTCCATCCAATTTCATTCAACCAATTAGCATCACCATTTAAAGAAATGGTGTAATTCACAAAATAAACCACCAACATCCCAAATACAATTGCAAACTGATTAGCAGAAACTAATGTCCCACGGTATTTTGCGGGTGCAATTTCGGCGATGTACATCGGTGAAAGCATAGATGCAATACCTACTCCAATACCACCTACAATACGATAAAAGATAAATGCGCTAATGGTACTTGCTCCGAAAAAGTTCATGATTTCGGGCATTGCAGAACCGACTGCTGAAATTGTAAATAGTACTGCAGCTAAAACCAATCCTCTTTTTCTTCCTAATCTCTGACTTACATAACCACAAATAGAACCTCCAATTACACAGCCAATTATAGCACTGGAAATTGTGAATCCATTAATCGAATTTAAGGTATTTTCGGTAAGTTCGTTTACGGATACCCAAAATTGAGTATACCAAATTACAATTCCTGCAAGAATTAGAATTGAACTGTAGATAATCCCCTTTTGTTTTCCATACATGCGAAACATGAAGCTAGAAATCAGTGAGGAAACCACTATAAAACAAATTGAAATAATAATCTTGTATTCTCCTAAAACTTGCAATGCAAGTGCACTATCGGATTCTAATGGAGTAACAAAAAATACTTTTAGGGCTTCAGTAGCGCCACTAATTACAGCAGTATCGTAACCAAACAGCAATCCCCCTAGTGTAGCCACTAAAGTAATTCCTATTATAAACAATGTACTGCCTTGTGTTTGGGTTTGAGTCATGAGTTTGGAGTTATAATTAAACTCTCGCAAGTTTTCTCACGAGAGTTTAAATGTAGTTATTAAATGTACCAGTTGATTAACTGCTCTAACATTTCTTGTTTTCCGCTTGTTGCAGTTGGTTCGCCAGCATCTTTAGCAATCTTTCTAAGATCTTCTAAAGAAAGGTCACCATTAGCAAATGCTTTACCATTTCCTGATTCGAAAGAAGCATAACGATCTTTCTTCAATTTCAAGTATGGTGATTCTGTTCTTACTCTATCAGCAATTACCAAAGCACGTGCAAATACATCCATTCCACCAATGTGAGAGATAAAGATATCTTCCATATCAGTTGAGTTACGACGAATTCTCGCATCAAAATTGATACCTCCGTGAGTGAAACCACCATTCTCTAAAATTGGCAACATAGCAGCAACAGTCTCGTAAATGCTTGTTGGGAATTCATCCGTATCCCATCCATTTTGGTAATCACCTTTGTTTGCATCGATACTTCCCAACATGTTGTTATCAACAGCTGTTTGCAATTCGTGCTCAAATGTGTGACCAGCTAAAGTAGCATGGTTTACTTCAATATTCATTTTGAAATCATCAGCCAAACCATATTTGTTCAAGAATCCCATTACGGTTGCTGTATCGAAATCGTATTGGTGCTTCATTGGCTCCATTGGCTTAGGCTCAATAAGGAAAGTTCCTTCAAAACCATTCTTACGACCGTAATCACGAGCCATAGTCAGGAATTGTGCCATATGATCCAATTCTTGTTTCATGTCAGTATTGAAAAGAGACATGTAACCTTCACGACCTCCCCAGAATACATAACCAGTACCACCCAAAGCGATAGTAGCATCCAATGCATTTTTAACCTGAGTTCCAGCGTTGGCAACAACATTAAAATCAGGATTTGTTGAAGCTCCGTTCATGTAACGAGGATTCGAAAATGCATTTGCAGTACCCCACAATAACTTAACGCCTGAATCTGCTTGTTTTTGCTTTGCATAGTCAACCATTGTAGCCAATCTCTTCTCAATTTCGAAAACAGATCCATCTCCAACAACATCAGTATCGTGAAAACAGTAAAATGGTGCGCCTAATTTCGTAATAAATTCGAAAGCAGCATCCATTTTTGATTTTGCAGCATCAATTGCGTTAGCCTCAGTTCCCCAAGGGAATTTCTGAGTTCCAGGTCCGAATGGATCTCCACCATCTCCGCAGAAAGTATGCCAGTAAGCCACTGCAAAACGCAAGTGATCTTTCATAGTTTTGCCTGCAACAACACGATTTTCATCGTACCATTTATAAGCCATTGGATTTTTTGATTCTGGTCCTTCGTAAGCAATCTTACCGATTCCAGGAAAATACTCTTTATCTCCTTTTACAATAGTCATGATGTTCTTCTTATTAAATTATCAAATGTGAAATATCTATCTCTATAAATTCTTCTTCAATTCTTTACTCCAACGAGCGTATGCTTCTAACATCTCATCTCTCACGCTTTCGTCAGGCTTGATGGTGCTGATTTTTTCCAATCCAGCGAATGCTTCTTCCAATGAAGAATAAACGCCTGCGCCATAACCTGCTCCACGAGCTGCTCCTAAAGAGCCATCTGTATCGTACAACTCAATAGTTGCGCCCGATACTGTCGATAAGGTCTCTCTGAACAATGGACTCAAAAACATATTTGCATGGCCTGCACGAATTACGTTTGGCTTCACACCAATTTCTTTCATTACTTCCATTCCATAATGGAATGAGAAAGCAATACCTTCTTGTGCTGCTCTATAAATGTGAGCATCAGTATGACGATTTAAGTTTAAGTTGGAAATTTGAGCTCCTACCTCACGGTTGTTTAACACACGCTCAGCACCATTACCGAAAGGTAAAATTGTTATTCCATCGGAACCTACAGGTATTTCCATTGCCTTTTCGTTCATTTCGGCATAAGACAATCCTTTTGCAACATTATGATTTAACCAGGAATTCATGATTCCTGTACCATTAATGCAAAGTAAAATTCCCAATCTATTATCTTTTTCGGTATGATTTACGTGAGCAAAAGAGTTCACTCTTGAATAAGGATCAAATTTCACCTCATCGCTTACCCCATAAACAACTCCTGATGTTCCTGCTGTTGTAGCAACTTCTCCTGGCTTCAATACATTTAAAGACAATGCATTGTTCGGCTGATCGCCAGCACGGTATGAAACTACTGCACTACTTGAAAAACCTAATTCCTCTGCAATTTCAGGAAGAACCTGTCCTTGGTTTGAGAAGGTATCAACAATTTCAGGAAGCATCTCTTTCGAAATACCATATGTATTCAAAATATCTTCGGATACTGAATTTGTTTTAAAATCCCAGAAAATACCTTCTGACAAACCAGAAACAGTAGTACAAGTTTTTCCAGTTAATTGCATGGCAACAAAATCACCAGGCAACATTATTTTATAAATTTTTGCGAATGTTTCAGGCTCATTTTCTTTTACCCAAGCTAATTTACTTGCTGTAAAATTTCCTGGAGAATTCAATAAGTGCGAAAGACATTTGTCTTTACCAATACTATTAAAAGCATCATCACCAATAGCAACAGCTCTACTGTCACACCAAATGATAGATGAACGAACAGGCTGTAAATCTTTATCAACACAAACCAATCCATGCATCTGATAGGATATACCAATGGCTTTCACCATTTCCTTATCCACATTTGCCGTTTGCATTACACTCTTAATTGCTTGCTTAAGATTATCCCACCACATTTGTGGCTCTTGTTCTGCCCAACCAATTTCATGCGCAGTAATCTGCATTTCCTTTTTTGGGAAAAAGTCAGTAGCTAAACATTTGCTACTCTTAGCATCTAATAACGATGCCTTAACGGATGAACTTCCAATATCTAATCCTAGTAAATACATTTTATAATCTTTTTATTCCGTTCTGCTCTGTTCTGTTCTGAGGCAAATATATAACTGTTTTTGAAATAAAAAAAGAATCTTTCAAAAAACTATAATGATTTTCTTAAAATAAGCTTGGTTGGAACGCAGTATGATTCTCTTATTGAGTTATTTACAAAGTCAGCAACTTTTTTACCCATCATTTCAAAATCTGTAGAAATAACTGTAATTCCTTTGTCTATATATTTTTTCATTGGCGTTTCATTGTAAGAAATCAAACCAATATCAGTACCAAACTCTAAATTCTTAGCTCTTGCTTTGTCTAAAATCTTAACCATCGCCCGATCACTAACCGAGAAGTAGACGGTATTCTTCTTCACTTCTATGGAATCAGAATCCGTTACGATAGAATGCTTAACCCCATTGGCTTTGCAAAATCGAAGAAAAAACTCAACAGTTTCGTATGGATGATAGGTATAATCTGGATACACCAAACAGAAATGATCGTACTTTTTAATCCGCTCAACACCAAACTGAAGGGAATCAAATACCGATCCTCCAAAATCCTGAAAGATCTGCGATTGTTGATCATTAGCGTTAACATTCCAGTCAATTATTAATACTTTTTTAGGATCAATTTGTTGCAAAGCCTCTACTACTTCAGGATGGTCAAAATTCATAACAATATAAGTACTGTATTTCCCAACACTTTCTCTTATCTGACTTTTAAATACATCGATATTGTAATGATGAAAATGCAAATCTACAGCAACATTATCTGGCAAACTTTTTCTAAAGCTATCGTAAAGAACTTCTTTATAAGCCTTAAAAGTATCCAAAAACAGAAAGACTCTGGTAATCTCTCCTGCTACAAAATATCCCTTATTTGGAACAGACTCAATTACATTTCGTTTTTTAAGTTCTGCATAAGCTTTAAAAACAGTATCTCTCGACAATGAGCACTCCTTACACATCTGATTAACAGATGGTAACACATCTCCTGGAACCAGTATCTTCTGACTAATAGCATCTTGAAATGCCTGTATTAGTTGTTGGAATTTTGGTGTTGGAGAATTGCTATCTGGTGTAAATTGAAATGCTTTCATATGGGTATCTTATTCTAGTGTTCTGTTCTGTTATGCTCCAAAAGTATAAATAATAATTTAATCTGATCTATTATAAAATTATATTTTAGTAAATTGAATCTTTGGCAATTATGAATACAATCGCTTTTAAGATATGAAAATACTACTAACCGGCGCTAACGGGTACATCGGAAAACGACTATTACCAATCCTTTTGGATCAGGGACACGTTGTAGTCTGCAGTGTTCGAAACAAAGAACGATTCTCTCCCAAAGAAATAAACCACCCCAATCTGCAAGTGTACGAAGCAGATTTACTCGATTACAAATCACTTTCCAAACTCCCTACCGACATAGAAGTTAGTTATTATCTAATTCACTCGATGTTGCACGGAACGGATGGATTTGAAGAATTGGAAAGTATCTGCGCAAAGAATTTCGTGAAGTTTATTGATAAAACTCAAAATAAACAAGTGATCTATTTGAGTGGGATTGCAAATGTTGAAAAATTATCGAAACATTTAGAATCGCGAAAGCAGGTAGAAGACATATTAAAACAAAGTAGAAGTTATTATACCATATTACGAGCGGGAATTATAGTCGGATCAGGTAGTGCATCCTTCGAAATAATAAGAGATTTAGTAGAGAAGTTGGCGATAATGACTACACCAAACTGGCTCTTAACGAAATGTCAACCCATTGCCATTCGCAATGTAATTGATTTTTTAATTGGTGTACTTCAGCACGACGATTGCTTGAATAAAACCTTTGACATTGGTGGACCTGAAGTTCTAACTTATAAGGAAATGTTATTGCAATACGCCGAAGTAAGAAAATTAAAACGCTGGATTTATTGTCTTCCCATAATGACACCACGTCTCTCATCATATTGGTTGTATTTCATTACATCTACTTCCTACAATCTTGCTGTTAACCTAGTAAACAGCATGAAAATTGAGGTTATTTGCCGACCAAACGATTTGGCTTCAAAACTCCAAATAAGATTGATGCCATACAAAGAGTCCATCGAAAGAGCTACTGGTAAAATTAAGCAACAAATGGTTATCTCCTCATGGAAAGATGCCTTAAGCAGCGGTATTCTTCCAAATGAAAAAATGAAATATGTTGAACCTCCAACCTATGGTTGCTTTACTGATGATAAACTGTTTCAGATTGGACAAAACACAGAAAGAATAGTAGATAATATTTGGGCATTGGGTGGAGACAGAGGCTGGTATTATGGAGATTGGCTTTGGAAATTGAGAGGATTACTAGACAAACTTTTTGGTGGTGTTGGCTTAAACAGAGGGCGAAGACATCCAACAGAAATCGTAATGGGCGATTCGCTGGATTTTTGGCGTGTTTTACTTGCCGATAAGGAAAATGGAAGGTTGCTTTTGTATGCCGAAATGGTACTACCTGGAGAAGCTTGGTTAGAATTTACGATCAAAAAAGAGAAAGATGAAAATTACATTTCTCAAAAAGCAATCTTTCGTCCAAAAGGAATCATGGGTAGATTGTATTGGATTATGAGTTATCCGTTCCATCTATTTATATTTAGAGGAATGGCAAAAGGAATTATTAGTTACAATAAAAACGAATCACAATTATAACCTCCTAAAATATGAAGAAAAGAGTAACGGGAATTGGCGGTATATTTTTCAAAAGTGAAAACCCTAAAGCAACAAGAGAATGGTATAACAAACACTTAGGAATTCAGTGTCCTGATGAATATGGTGGAATGTTTGAGTGGCAAAAAACAAGTAAACCTGAAGAAACAGCTTATACAATTTGGAGTCCGTTCGAAGAAAAAACAGAATATTTTCAGCCATCGAAAAAGGATTTCATGTTCAATTATCGCGTTGAAAACCTTGTTGAACTCTTGAAAGTACTAAAGGAAGAAGGTGTGGAAATTGTTGGCGAAATGCAAGAGTTTGAATACGGTAAGTTTGGATGGATTCTTGATCCTGAAGGTAATAAAGTAGAACTTTGGGAGCCTATTGAAGGACCATTTAGCGAAATGTATAAAGGCAAATCCACCTCTGAATAATTATCAAATACATGAATCTACCAATTGTTGATTTTTTGAGTTCACTCAGCATTCTTGAGCACGAGCTCACCTACTCTATTGTATGCTCGCGCTATCAAAATAAATGGGTATTTGTTCGACATCGTGAACGAGAAACGTGGGAAATGCCAGCTGGTCATATTGAAGATGGAGAATCGGCTCTTGCAGCTGCCAAAAGAGAATTGTACGAAGAAACAGGAGCAATACAATTCTCTTTACGTTGCATTTGCGATTATTCATGTGTTTGGAAGGGTGAAAAAAAGTATGGTCGGATTTTCTTCGCGAATATTCTGCAATTGGGTGAATTGCCACAATCGGAAATTACAGAAATTAAGGTTTTTAATGATCTCCCTGAAAAATTGACCTATCCAAACATTCAGAATTTGGTATTTGAGAAGGTATCAATGTCTTTAAACAAAGCTATCTTTACATCTAAATAAAATGCTAAAACCATGTCTCAAATCCACTTTCACGAAGACTTTTACATTGCAATTTTAAAGGGAAGTAAAATACAAACAGCCAGAATAGATGAGCCTGTTCCAAATTTAGGAAAAGGCGAAGCTATCTTTTCTGATGGAAGAGCCATCCCGATTGAAATTAAGGCTATTTCTTACAAGACATTTGATGATATGGATGCTGAAGATGTTCAAAAAGATGGATTTCATTCTAAAGGTGAATTGTGGTATGCACTTCGTACATTTTACCCAAATCTTCACGAATCGGATGAATTAATGCTAATCGAATTTACGTGTATCCACCAATAAAAAACCTACTTTTTAAAGAGAATACATACAGGACTTGGAGCTTTTATTTCATCAACGAAAGTTAACAAGCCTGTTTCCAGATTTCTTTCAAAGCAAACAATGTTATTCGCATTTTTGTTTGCTACCAAAAGGAATTTATCATCGGGAGACAGACTGAAATTACGAGGATGATCACCTCGAGTTGGTTCATGTCTAAGCAATTTTAAAGATCCATCCTTTTGCACTTCGTAAATGGCAATGCTGTTGTGTCCACGGTTAGATCCGTAAAGGAATTTACCATCTCTAGAAATGCGAATGTCGGCAGTAAAGCTAAACCCACTAAAATCAGTAGGTAGAGTACTCACACTCGACTTCAATAAAAATGCCTTTCCTTCAATTATTTCAAAAGTACTTATCGTATTGTTTAGCTCATTAATTACAAAAAAGTATTTTCCATTTGGGTGAAAAGCCAAATGTCGTGGCCCAGAATTATCTGGTAAGGATAGTTTATTTTTATTGGCCGGCACAAATTTATCTGTTTTGGTATCGATACTCGAAATCCATAATTCATTAGTTCCTAAATCGGCAGCTATTATTTGATTGGATTTTGGTTGAAACCAAACGCTATGAGCATGTGGCTCATTTTGACGTTTAGGATGAGTTCCCTTACCCATATGTTGTTGCACATCCATAAGACCTGACAACTTTCCCTCATCATCTACTTTTAGGTAACCAATATTACCTCCAGTGTAATTTGCTGTTAGAACGACTCCTTCGCTATTTGCTGCCACAAAGCATGGATGAGCTCCCCCACTTTCCTTCCGACTTATCAATTTCAATGAATCTTTAACTTCATAAGACTCAACCGTACCCATGTGATTATCCAAACTGATCTCATTTACAGCTAAAAGTGTTTGCTGCTTGTTGGCAAAAGCTAAAAAGGATGGGTTTTTAGTTTCTGCCGCTAAACCAATCATTTTCATTTTACCGTTTTCATCCATTCCCAATTTATAAATCCCCTTGGATTCTCCACCGGTATAGGTTCCTAAGAAGAAGGAATATTTATTTTGGTTCACAGTTTTTTTATTTTTAGTGTTTTGACATGCTGCAATTAACAGAACTGAAACAAAAAGAAGGATAATGTTTTGATACATGAAGATGAAAATTGGTAAAGTATAAAGATAAAAGAATTTTATAGGATAAAAATCATTGGAAATAATTAATTAACGATTGTTTTTTATTGTTTTTCGATAATTCTAATTAGATTTGTTATCGTAAAACAATAAATACCTTAATTGAAATGATAAAAAATAGAATTTTGCTCGGCATTTTGCATTTAATTGTTACGATAGGATTTTGGGGTACTTTATGTTTTGGAGTACTCAATATAAGCTTTGAACTTTTCACAAAAAATGGCCATGCGAACAACTTACAAGTTGGCAATCATCATAATGTGGGATATTCGGTTCCTTTTTCTATTAGAATATCAATTCCAGATTCCATTGTTAAATATAGGAACAATAACATGAATGGCACAGTGAATTATCATCATAATTCTACTTGCAATCACGATTCAGAAACGGATAGCATTCTTCAACTTCCTAATACGAAAAAAGGAATCATTCGAAATGAAATTCGAACTTATCCAAACAAACTATTAGTTAATCCAGAATTTAACGCAGATGGTTATGCAATTGTAAAATCACCCAAGTTTCATATCTACTTACTTCAAATAGGAAAGTCATATTTAAGTTTTCTCTTTATAATATTCATTTTTTATCAGTTGATGAAAATATTTAAACAATTGTTAAGAAATTTCTCATTCACACAAAATATATCAAAAAGAGTTAATTACTTGGGCTTAATATTGATTTCATTTGAATTGTTTAAATTACTCTTTTCAATAATTATCAGCAGAGAAATTGGTGCAGTTATCATATCATCAACAAAAAATAATGAATATCTTGATGAAGCAATGCACTTATATATCAATCCTCAATATGATTTTGACATTACTATTTTTATTGTAGGTTTATCCCTTTTAATTTTAAGTTCATTACTTAAAATGGGCAATAAGCTGGAACAAGAAAATAATTTAACAATTTAAGCCATGCCAATAATTGTAAATTTAGATGTAATGCTGGCCAAACGTAAAATGAGAAGTAACGAATTGGCCGAAAGAATAGGAATTACCAATGCCAACCTATCCATCTTAAAAACGGGTAAGGCCAAGGCAATTAGGTTTTCTACTCTAGAAGCTATTTGCGAGATATTAGAATGTCAGCCATCTGACATTTTAGAATATACTCAGGAATAAATCTATTTCATCGGTAAAGATTTAGATTATTACAATCTTTTTCTTTACCGTTTTCCCCATATATTTTATCACCAAAAAATAAAGGCCTGCAGTTAAAGCACTTAAATCCAAATCAGCTCTATTACCCGATTCTTGATGTTGAGACATCATGCGTCCATTGGAATCATATATATTCACCACAAATTCATTTACCTCATCCTCATCGATTTCTATCGAAAATTCCCCATTATTTGGATTAGGATATACTTTTACAAGACCTAATCTTTCCTCATTTGGTTCTTCCGGATCTGGATCATCGGGATCTGGATCATCCGGGTCGGGATCATCGGGATCGTCAGGATCAGGATCTCCAGCTATGGTATCCTTAACCACAAGCGTATGATTTCCCTCTGAAAGATCGACATTCAACTCCAAAATACCATCAGAGTTGGAATCTCCTGTTCGTTTCAATACCTCATCAATAAATACTCCGAAAGTTGTATTGCTCTTTAAATCGAGGGCAAAAACAGTGATGCTTCGGTTACCAGGAAGCTCACTCACCGAATAAGATATTGAAGCAGTATCACCTTCTGCATGAAACAAATACAAGTGATTTTCCCAATCGATACCAATGCTTGTTTCATTGGAATGCAATTTTCCACCAGCATTGGCTGGATTCGTATTGTCTGCAATTTTAATGGTGTGTAAAAATACCTGATTTTCTTTCACAGCAGTTGGTTCAACCTCAATACGCCAATAGCCAGGATGTTCATTTTCTAAATCAATACTTTGATTTGGAGGATAGTTAGTTCCATCAACCCAATATTCATATCCACTTCCGCCAATTAATGTGGTAGACGTTAGCTCAGGAAGTAAAGTACGAATGGCAACACTACCCTTTCCATTCGTGGTTTTGTAATCTTTACCATTATAGGTAACTATTCGATCGGCGACTTGCGTATTGGTAACATTACCATTAATTGTTGGCTTATTTACAAAGTGATTAATGTATTTAGCTTTACGCACTCTCGAACTAGTATTTAATAAATGCAGATGATCCAAAACAATAACTCGATCGGGTTTATGATACAATAAACGACGCTCAAAACGATCCAATTTATTTGATTGATAAGAGTCAGCTGCATCTGCAACTTGGTAAGAATAATGATCAGCGGAAGCGTAACGAATCCACTTTCCTCTTTTGTGTTCTTCAGAAAAAACGTCATCTAAATTTTCCAATCGATCGGACTCTATTTGTCCACCATCATTGGAAACACTTCTACCTAAATTCCGATAGCTTTCGGTTCCATCGTACACGCAAATTGAGTTATGCGCTATGGTTCTCGAGTAGTAATTGTTATAATGCGATGTTGCGTAAGAATCGTAGAAACCTGCATCTACGATCAACGGCTTATCCTTAATAATGGTAAAAGTATTGTTATCGCGATGTTCATGATCGGTACGCTTTGCTGGTGCATTGTAAAACCAAAGCATAGTCGCATCCTCATTCCAAGAAGTTCTACTTACTGATAAGCCTGTTTTATCGGCCCAATAGTTTAATGGTGGTTGCGGATGCGGTACGGTAGACTGCGTAAAATCCTTATACATCAACTTCGCAAAAACCAAATTGCTGTTTCGAAGATATTGTGATTGATTGTACATCTGTACAAGGTATTTGCTTCTGGCATCGTCGTACTCGGCAGCATGTCGATACATTACACGATTTGCCTGATCTAATTTCACTATGGCATCGCCTAAATGAATACAATAATTATCAGGGCGATAAAAATACCAATACTGATTGATGGATTCCTTTATCCAAGCTTGACTTTGATAATAATCACGATCGGTTCCATATTTCATATCATCAAAAAGCTGGTATTGAGGAGGAAAACCAAACATTCCATAGGCAGCTCCCCAATTCCATGCACCATCATCATCACGAAAGTGCGCAAATGCAGGAAGAATACCACTTTCCCATTTATCTAGTAAAGTTGTAAACCACGAGTTCACCTGTGTTTTTTGAGATGATGATAGACCATCAGCTCCATGCAAGGCAATGGCTGCACGCATAGTCATTACACAATTGCGAATATTATGGCTAGACACATAACTGTTCCCCGATGAAGTTAAAATGTAATTTTCCATGAAGAATTCCAACATCCGATAAAAAGAGACTGCTAAATCCTGACGAAGAGTTGAATTGATGTGATCGTAAGTCCAATCAAGAAGAATTCCTCCATAATCGCAATTATTTCTCAACAGGTTTTCTTGAGTATCGCCAGAATAATTGTTAAAGTTTATTCCATCTAGGTAGGTAATGTATTCTCCAATGATAAACTCACAACGATCTTTTGCCAGATTATCGCTTCCCAATTGAAGCAAAAAAGCAGTCATTTTTGACAAAACAAAGGCATCGGTACTGTTCCAAGAGTAAGACCATTGATTAGCATCTGATCCAGCCAAGTAATGGTCTGAATCGGTAATCCAATTGTTATCGTAACTATTCTTGAAAGAACTGTAAGTATCTCCGCTATCGCCACTCGAAATATTTGATTTCAACCAATCAAACCTCTCCTTACCCAACTCAATTCTTGGTCTATTGGCATTCACCTGAGCATAAACCTGAAAAGAAGAAATGGAAAAGAAGCCGATTAATATGAAAGTTGATAAATATTTCATTATTCATGTCGTAAAGTGATGAACCATAATTTACGAAAAAATCGAATATTAAATTTCAAAATATCGCATAGAACACTTATTTAGAATAAGAAATAAGTTGTTTTCCATTATTATAACGAAGAAAAATGATCTCTAGTACAAAGCAATATTTTTGATACTTAAATCATGCGATTGAGCTTTCGCAGCTCACGAAGTAAAAAGGTTCCTGAAACCATTGCAGAACCAACATCGGCAATTGGACTTGCTAGCCAAACACCTGTAAGACCCATAAAGTTAGGCAGAATAAACAAAAGTGGAATTAATAATATTACTTGGCGCATTAAGGTTAATAGAACAGAAATACCCGCTCTTCCGACCGATTGAAAGTAATTCCCAACAATAACCTGAAAACCAACAACTGGCAAGGCAATCAGTATTATCCGCAATCCATATGTTCCAACCTCTAACAATTCCGTATTCGAATTATTAAACGCTTTTACAATCATTTCTGGAAACAACTGAACTACTAAAAATCCAACAATTACGATTCCTGTTGCCGCTTTCATACAAAGAATTAAACATTCTTTTACTCTTGCATAATTCTGGGCTCCATAATTAAAGCCGAATATTGGTTGAGCTGCCATATTAATCGCTACCACTGTCATTACAATCAGCATAGCAACAGAGTTAATCACGCCCATTGCAGCAATGGCAATATCGTTACTGTATTCAACTAACTGAACATTATAAAGTGCATGAACAAAACTTCCTGCCAACTGCATCGAAAATGGAGCAAAACCAATTGTTAGAATGTAAAAAACAATTTGCCAATTCAATTTAAAATTAACAGCTCGCAATTTTATTACTGATTTAGATCCACGAAAGTGTTGAATAACCCATATACAGAGTATTATTTGAGATATAATTGTAGCCCAAGCTGCACCTGCAACCCCCATGTCTAAAGCAAATATGAAAATAGGATCGAGTATGATATTAGTACCCGCACTAATCAGCATAGAGTACATGGCAATATTTGCATTTCCTTCGGACCGGATTAAATTGTTCAAAGAAAAGCCAACTACACTAAAAATTGATCCGTAAAGAATGATATTGAGATATTCGTTGGCAACAAACATCGTATCGTCGCCAACCCCAAACATTCGCAGTAAAGGATCTTTTATTAAAAAGCCAACTATAGTGATAATGGCAGACACAATAATCATTAAAACAAAGGAATTACCTAAAACCCACTCTGCTCGTCCAAAGTCCTTTTTCCCAAGATTGATAGAAATTCGTACTCCTGCTCCAATACCAATTAGCATTCCAAATGCCATCATGATTAACATAATTGGAAAAACTGCACTTAAGCCCGATAATGCAATTGCACCAACACCTTGCCCGATAAATATTCTATCGACAACATTGTACATTGAATTAATCACGACTCCGGTAAAAGCAGGTAAAAAATACTTCCACAACAAGCTTTTGACACTTGTATTTTCCAAGGCCTCTACATTTCTGCTATTTATATCCATAAGTAAAATTGGTGTGCAAATGTACCAATAATGATAGTTGACGCTTAATTATTAAGCTTAAAAATGCCTAAAAATCGGTAAACTCCTGTATTTCTTCGGTAAACCTGAACTAAAGGAACTATTACGCTCCTTTTCAATGTAAAATCCATTAATTCCTTATCTAAAATGTAATAAGATGAAGAATAATTATTAGTTTTAATTTTAAGATCCATATACAATTTACGATAAAAAAAATTGAAGTTTTACGAATGTAGGTAGCGTAAAAAGTCGATATATCGAACTATTCTTTTAATAAGACCAATATGATTGAAACAATTACAAACATTTTAGAATTTGAACTTTTAAATATTGGAACTTATAAAGTTAGAGTCTTTAGCTTGGTAAGTATTTTTATTATTTACATTATAACCAGAATAGCACTTTATCTCATAAAAAAAGCTTTATTCCGAAAAAGCAAAAGTAAGAAGCTAGATACGGGTAACACTTACGCTCTATTTCAAATCATTAAATATATTGTTTGGGTCATGGCAATAGGCCTTATTCTAGAATCATTAAGTATTAAAGTGACGGTTCTTATTGCTGGTTCTGCAGCTTTATTAGTTGGTGTTGGTTTGGGATTGCAACAGACCTTTAATGATGTAATATCTGGTATCATTTTGCTCTCCGAACGATCTATTAAAATCGACGATGTACTGGAAATTGATGGCGACGTTGTAAAAATTCAAAGCATTGGTTTGAGAACCTCAAAAGGCTTAAATCGCGACGACATCTCAATTATCATTCCCAACTCGTTAATTACAACAAATAAGGTTATTAATTGGAGTCATCAATCTAAAAAAACACGTTTCAGAATTGATATTGGAGTTGCTTATGGTAGTGATGTTGACATGATCATAAAAACTTTAGAAGAAAGTGCATTTGAGCATCCTGATATTGACGAAAGAGAATCAATAGAAGCTCGTTTAATAAATTTTGGCAACTCATCTCTGGATTTTCAACTATTATTTTTCAGTAAAAACATATTCAGAATTGGTAAGGTTAAGAGTGATATTAGAAAAATTATTACTCAAAAGTTTACAGAAAAAGACATTATCATTCCCTTTCCACAAATGGATGTCCATTTTAAAAAGGAATAAGTCACTAGCCACAATTCATTATCCTTTTTTAGGCTTATAGCGATCCTTTTCTGCTACATAGTCCATTAAGAGTGTTCTGCATTTAAATTTAGCAGAATGTAAAACCTCAGCTGGTATACTGTAGCAATCACCTTTCCGATAATTCTTCTTTATACCATCAATGCATAATTCCATATCACCAGTTATCACAATTCCCCACCTCGCACCATGGGCATGTCTTGGGATTTCACCAATACCATCAAAATCAAAAAATACAATTTGCTGATTTTCTCCTTGTGAGATCCAAGCCTTAACTCCTTTAAAAGGAATGTCTGCCTCTGGTAAATTTTTAATGATTTCGGGATAGATATCTTCCATATTGACATTATTTTAATTTACATTGATATTAAAACTTATAAATATTTGCTTCCTTCTCGAATGCTGAGTGGGGCTAAAGAATAAGTTGAAATAAATATCTTTACCCAATCAGGATTAAATTTTGAATATTGTCTCAATGCCCATCCAATTGCCTTATTCAAGAAAAATTCTTTTGTCATGTTATTTCTTAGAATTGCCTTTTTAAGAAATTCGGTATCTGTTTGGTCTTTATATTTCAATTGAAAAATGATGCTTACCCTTTTTAGCCATATATCCGAACTTTCCATCCAGTTCATCAATACTTCTTCTTTTAGCTCTGGATGTTTTTGACACAAAACACCAACTAATGGGGCTAAAGCATCTACTGAATCCCACCACGACTTGGTTTTTATCAATTTCTCGAGCATTTCGATATCTGATTTTTGCAATGTTTTTTCAAGCTTACGCAAATATTCCATTGCCAAATACTGAAATTCCCTTTCTGATTTTTCAAACATTTGAAAAACAAAATCCCAATCAATTATCTTGACCTTTGTTTTTTCCTTTAAAAACGGTTTGCTCAATTGAGCTCTTAATGGTTTTGGAATGCCTAAAAACGAAAAGTGATTTTTCATATAGGATTCCATTCTAATTGCTAGCTCTCGGTTAGCATTTTTCTCATAGATATCTACGATTTTAACTGTATCAATAATTTTTGTTTCCATTAGCAACGTGCCATTTTTCGTTTTTTACCTAAACTACCTCTGTTAATTACTTTCTGAATATAATCGGGAGCGTAAGGAACTTTACAGGATGTTCCTCCCATTTCGACCTGAACTTTTCCAATCTTATAAGCAACTTTCATTGCATCATCTGTTAAAGAGACAACAGAGGCTCCAACAGCAATTACAAATCCATTCATGGTATAGCGAACTCTATTCTTAGCTTCATGAATTTCTTTTTCCACCTTTAAGAGCAAGTCTTTTAATTTCTTCAAATCTAAAACCTCATCCTCTTTTATGCCAACTAAACTCGATAAAGTAGCCCATCCTGTAGCTGCAATTGTCTCCTCTTCCGATTCAATCCATTCCAATGCCAATTCGTAACCAAAATTACTCTCCGCTGCAATCCAAGGCACTGTGTATTCACTAATCATATACCAATAAGCTTCCTTTGCCCATAATTGCAAATCAGCTTTGGTCATTAAATCAGCATCTGCAATTAAACCTGCCAAATACATTGCATCGGAATTTCCAGTTGCATATAGTTCAAGAGATAAGTGGTAATCCTTCTTAATTTTCTTCACAATCTTCTTCAAATCCTGAACCTTTACACCATAAAAAGGTTCGCGAGCGCCATGTTTCATTAAAACTTTTTTGGTGCCCTCATTTCCATACAATTCCAATTCTTTAAATACTTCTTCTTTTGTCATTTATCAATCAATTTTATCTTTATTAGGTGCGTTAATTTTAAAAACATCGGCATAAACCAATCTAGGTTGATTTTCTTCTGAGGCCTCAGAAATACTATTAACTCGATTCAAATTAACTAAGGAGCCCTCATACTCCTGAACGATTACTTGCAAAGGCTGATCTTTGTACTTGCGACTCAATTTGAATTCTCTTGATATGGTAAAATAATTGTTTACAACACTTTTACCTGATATTGCAATGCGAACACCTTCCTCGGCAAGACTATCTTCATTTCTACCATCACTTACAGATCCATAAATGGGTTGTACCAATTGAGGATCAACAAAGGAGATTACAATAAAATTACCTGTATTTCCTTTTCGATCCAATTGATTTGAAATTACACCTTCAATTTGCAGTGTAAATCTCGAATTCATATTGTCCTTTTTAAAAGTAAGGGTAGCAATTCGTTCTGGTACTAACTGAATGTAATCTGCCATAACTACAGATGATAAACAAACATCTCTGTTCCTCTTTCGTACCGAATGAGGTTGATATCTGGTCAATGCTAATTTTACAAATGGGAAATACATTTTAGAATGGTTGATTGCAAAATCGGCATACCATAACTTACGTTCCTGATCGAATTCTACAGGATAAGCCAAAACATTCACTTTAATTTCTTCCTTGCCAGGATATACTAATCCCTTATCGATAGTTGGATTGTGCCTAAAATCCTGAATTGCAGGATAATTCATAGCACCTGGTTTCGATGGTCGTATTGGATCCATTGCCCAATGAGAAACAAAGGTATTAAAGCCCACAGCACCGCTAAAAGCCATCAAATTCTGCGCAATTTTTGACGGATCGCTAGCTGGTAACACGACTCCAAGCATTTCATCTTCTCCTGTAGAAAACCAAGGTCGTTTTAAATATACACGCAAGCCGCCTCCTAATCGATGCTGACGCATTACGGTTTGTGTTTTTGTCTTCCGCCATTCAAAAGTAGGAATCACATAATCCAACAAAGGTACTTTCGGCCTATCCGAACTAAGAATATTTACCTTTTCGAACCATTCACCATCTCTGGTAAATTTTAATCCTTCATACCTAGCCAATTGATCAAACTGTTCTGTATAGCGAGAGGTTCCTTCAGGATGATAATCGACATAACGGTGTTTCGTATCTCCAAACTTGTGTTTCAAAGCTCCGCTTAAAGAAGAAATAAGAGACACTTTTAACGGTTTATATACTTGATTCTCTTGCCCAGCTATTTTGATTTGCTTAGAAGAATCTTTCTTCTCTGGCAAATTGCCCTTTTTCACACTTTTATCGTGATATTCGACTGCAACTTCCTTTATATTACCCGAATTTTCTTTCCAATCTGGTCCTGTAGATCGAGGATCATCTATCGGATCGCGCCAACGTGCCATGTACTCAACTTTGTGCGTTGAAAAGCCATGAACTGAAAAACCTGTATTCAACCACGAGAAAGTATCATTGTAATTCCTATCAGGAATGATTTCTTCAATTTCAGGAGCAAAAACTGGCTGAAGAATCGCATGAGTTAATTCCAACTCTCTTGCAGGGCTAATCATCCAATGCCTACCAGTTCTTGCCAATTCTCTTAACTCACTAATATTTGCAGGATTGTCTTCTTGCAGCAATTGCCACATTCCCGAAAGCTCGTCCAAATCTTTTGCCCTCCAAAAAGTCGAGAATTTTAGTTTTATTCGCTCTCCTTTTGGCAAGCTTACTAGCAATAATCTTTCTGAAGCTTTCCAATTGAAAGACGTTTCACCTTCTATTAACTGAATCCGTAAAGATTTAGCTTTGTACCATTCATCTTCAGGAATATCAACATTTGTATCTGATGGACTCAATTCAGAATTCGTAAAAAAACTAAACAATCGCGGTTCAAAAACCTGAGAATGTGTATCGTCATATCCATCAGCTAAAAATAAGGCAACTCCTGCTGCTGCAGGATCTGGCAAATAGATCAAATCAACATTCTCTCCCTTATAAACTTTCTCTTTCCCATTCTCACCCTTTTCCAATTGCACTTCATGAGAACTAATCAACTTATACAGTTCTTTGGCAACCTCAGGGTTTCCACCAAATGCCTTATCGAATTTAGAATGCTGCTCTGCAATTAACTGAGAGTTTCTTGGTGGTAAAAAATGTCGATTTGCTTCTGTATTCACACTTGAATCAATCGCTCCATAGCGTTCCTGAAATTCTTGTGTGCTTAGATCAAAGTTGCTTCTAATTACCAATTCTTCTAAAGCTTCTCCATCTTTTATTTCAGATCCTAAGAGTAAAACGGGCGTCATTAAAGCGTCAAAGCGATAATATCTAAAACCACGAATAACCGTTTCTGATACATTCTCAGCCTGCTTTTCTAAAGGAACACTATTACCAGCCAAATCAACGATTCTAACCCTTAACATGTAATCACGACCAAATCGTAAGCGAGGCAAGGTACCCTTTACTGATTCTGTTTTTGCGTGCAAACGAAACTCTCGAGTAGAGTCGAATTGATATTTCTTAGCTTCTATATTCTTTGATTTGTTTACGTAATCAACCCGTTTTGATGGATCAATATTATCATCTTCCGATTCGTTTATTGCAAAACCTGGTTTAGGAACTGAAAGACTCCAACCTTCCCATCGAATCATATTCTCTCCAACAAACAATTCATTGGCCTGTTCTGTATCCTCTGCAGCTGCCAATTGAATAAAACCCTCATCAGGATTAATATCATCAATAAATTCTTCGACATTATCAGAATCGAAATAGGAATAATTTTCCTTCCTCATGTGAAGAGAATACCATTTTTCCGGATCAGAAGAATAGGCTACATCCATTCTGTACCCTTGCGTTAGATCATCAGCATACAATACCTCAGACGATAAAATCAATTTTAAATCATTATCAAACTTAGAGGGATCTATAATTTTTGATTGCAACTGTTTCGCCTTTACAAAACGTGCATTCAGGTACTCTCCCATTCCATTTCTAGCTATTCCAATACCCGCAGAACGCAAAGTTGGTAATCCCTCTTTTTCTGGAGGATCTGCAGGAACAACACCATTGCTGAATTTTTTACTTCGTCCCAATTCCAACTCTACAATCTTTAACTTAACCTCTTCTTGTATTTTATTATCAACCATTTGATTTACCTTTAAGGCTACACCATCAGTATCTATTTGGAATGCCGTAAACTTGTCGGTATTGATTTTCACAAAGCCCAAATTAATTGGACTACTTTGCTTAGAATCAGCATAAAAACTATCTGTACTTAAACGATAAGCAGTTAAAGGCACTGACATTTCTGTTGTGGTGGTAAAATCCATGCCTTTTACGATTAATCGAAAAGCATTTTGCTTAGCTATATTATTCGGAGCTTGAAAACTAAAATCCAAAATTACCCCCAGTTTTCTTTGAATTTGTGAATAATTACTACTCACGGCCAATATATCATGAAACTCAAACTCTGGTTTCTTTATTTTTGGCAAAGCTGTCTTCCTGGTTGGTTTATAGGTTTTATGGAAATCTTGAAATTGAGCAAAATCTCTTTTCGGATCAGCTTGAGCTTGAAAAGGAATAAAACCATTCTTTTTGCGAATTGCATCTAGTCTTTTACTTGTATCCTCATCCGTATCTAAAAAATCAGATTCAGTATAAACAGGAACTCTTTCTTTTGATGATGGAGGCCTCTGTTTAGGTGTATCTCTTTTTTTGAAGCGTGAAATTTGACCTAAGCCTTTCGGATCTCCAAGAACAGATGGATCTATTAATCGATCTGGGCTAGCCATCCCAAGTTTTTTATAAGTATCTAACACAAAAGACTGAACATGTTTAATTGGATAAGAATGTATTCTTGTTACAGTAAGATCTTCCTGTTGAAACCCATCTACTCGGATATCTTTATGCATTAGCTTCAACCATAATTCTTCATCCAACTTGTTTTCATCTAATTTTACAGGAAATTCATCACCATTTTTTAAACGAATCATGAATTCTGAACTCCTAATTTTATTTACCCAATTCTCCATATCAGGAAAAGAAGCTAATGTAGTTGAGGAAGCATTTTCCAAACGCAATGATACCTGAACCGAAAAGCGCAAATTATTCTGCTCATCAATTCGATGTGGTAAACAAGTAAATATGATGGATTGTTTCATATTTTATTAATTTGAAAATTTTATTTTAAGCGTAAGCATTACAATATTCTAACCAGTCATTTTCTTCCATTATCATTTGGAAAGTTGGATCAGCATCAGCGCCTTTCAATTCTCGCCGAGCTGTAAGTGTCACTGTTTTACTAAAGAACAAGACTTCAACCTTCACTTTTACAATGGCTTCTCCATATAATTTCTCCACCTTTCCATTCTGGAACATGGCAACAAAAGCCAAATAAATCTCAATGGAAAGGCTTATTATTCCAAGAATTGATAAATATCCGTTAATACGGATGTATCCTGTCAAAACTGTTTGTGTCTGATCGTCCACTATTTCCATACTGAAATAAAATCCTCCCATAACAGATACACCGCCACTTGCTACTCCAAAATTCATGGATAATGCCGCACCAAATTCAAAAGCGGCCTCCATTCCAACAAAGCCTTTCACACTGGTTTTCATTAGGAAGAAACCACCACCTCCAAATGCAGAAACTGTTAGTAAGAAAGGAGCTTCTCGCTTACAAAAATTGAACTGAAGCGTTAAGGGAGCTCCTGTAAATGGCAAGTGAACGCCTGCTCCCAAGGTCATATTCGCAATAGTACAAACGCCAACTTCAACACTTGGTATCGCCAAATCGAAACCTGCTTTAACTCCTGATGGAGAGAGTTTCATATAGGGACCATCAGCAAAACCATTAGATGGAATTAAATTTTGCAATTGATTCACAAAACTCAATGGCCCAAGAAAAAGAATGGAATCATCTTCAGCCATTACAACCTTAACATCTGCCTTTCTACCAGAACCACCACCAAATTTTAAAGATTCAAAGCTTACTTTTATCAACTCCTTGATTTCCACAGAGAAATCAGTAAAAGACGCATCCACTCCAAACTGTGTTTTCTGAGACGTATCAAAAGGCCTGCTCAACCTACTCAATACTTGCAATGCCTCTTTTGGCTTTTGAACATTAACCGTTAAGAAATCGCCAAACAATGATTTACTAGCTTCCATTTCAGGAATCCATCGGTACTCTACAACAAAAGCCTTATTGGTTCTGTAGGTATTAAAATTTGGAATTCTAGGCACCTGATCGCTTAACTGCTGTTCTAATTCATTTACTTTTGATGATAGTTGATTTTGAAGATTCTGAATTTCTTGTTCAATGGCTGCCTTTGCATCCAATGCTGCATTTTCAAGAACAGCTTGTTGTTCCAATATATCTTCCTTTAAACTTTCCAATAGATTGCCAAGGCCTCTAAGAGCATCAGCTTGTTGATTGCCTTCGGCTCCGAAATTTAAATTTCCAAGAAGCAATTCAAAAATAGAAACAGCTCCAAATAATTTAGCAACAGGCATATCTCCACCTGCTCCGAAAAATTCTGCAGGATCAAAATCCAGTTTTTCTAGTTTATCTATGGCACCTCCTAATGGTCCCTTCAGCTTAGAAAGTGAAGTTACCTGCGTATTCGGGCTCATAAATCCACCTGATTGATCTGAACCTCCCGAAAAATCGGCCTTCAAATTCCCCAAAACTTTGGCAAATATCTTTCCTGCATTGTCGTCATCTCTCAACTCAATAAGAACAGGATCTGGATTCCCTGTCAACTCTTCAATGGCCTGCACTTTGATGTTTGCAGTTCTAATTGTTGGATGAAACTTTAAAATTGCAGAAGCTTTATTCTCTAATATTTGTGCTCCGTAATGAATATCAATGGTTTCGAATTGCGTATCACCCTCTACCAAAGAAGGAGAATAGGCTACATCTTGATGATTAAAATCGGCTTTCGAAAGATTATACTCGGCATTATATGCACTAACAATCTTTTCTGCTTTGGATTGATCGTAAGCAGCTGATTTACCAACAAACATCATCGGTATTCGAATTTTCTTTTCCTCTCCCTCCTGATCAACAACGAGTAAATCAAATTCTAATACTGCTCCTCCAGACTTAATCCAAAAATTATAATCTCCACCTAGATCGGTAAGATTAACAGGCTCAGCAAGATCTGGGGTTTTAGTTGCCATCATTTCAACTGTCTGAAAAGGGAATGGTATAAAACCATTTTGCGGATCTCGCATTTCATAATAAACCACAGGCTCTAAAATGACAATATACATTCGCTGCCGATTGACTGCGGTGCGAGTTGCTTTATCTGGTTTTCGTTCGGTAATTTTTACCAATGAAGCAGAATGACCAAAAGGAAATAAAAAGCCTGCCTCAACCACTTTCACATAATGATCTCTTCCAAGCGTTGCCAAATGTTCCCATTCCAACAATTCCAAATCAGCCTGTGCTTGAAAATCAGGATAATCGAAATTGGCATAAAAATCAAGCCAAGCACCAAGTGAAGTAAGCATTAGCCTATTGGCTTTAACAGAACGAGGTTGGTATCCTTTAATCAAGAAATTTGATGTTTGATGCACAATATTGTGTCTATCTCGACTATCTAAAGAAGCCCGAAAAGGAGTTTTTCTTGGCGGTTTAGGTTTCAAATTCTTTCTAGCATCTCGTGCCCACAAAGCTCGAATTGTTCTGAATCCCTCCATTGAATTTTCGTCAATTTCACCATTTTTTAAACGAACGCCTAATCTGGAATGCCATAATTCAGATAGCTTCCCTTTATTAGTAATGAGAGGATTGTTAAATTTGAGATCATTAGGACTCCCTTTTGAAAATTCCTGATGATCTTTTAGCTGAATTTTATTTTGATGCGCAAATCCTGCCAATTGATTAGGAGAAATAAACAATCGCGTTGGTGCCTCGATAGAAGTTTCAAAAGCAGATGGTTTTCTCATCTCCAATAAACTAGACTTTAATGCTGCGTAATTAATTTTAGTATTTAATTGACTAGATACTGAAGGTGGTAATACTGCACTCAGATTTTTAGAATCATACAAGTTTTGACGACTCAACCTGTTTTTGGAATTATTGGCTACGTTCAGAATCCTTTTATTTGGAGCTTTAGTTTTGAAAAGCGTATTACTAATTTTAGATTTAGTGAACTTTTGGAATTTATTAAATGCTACTTTAACAGGTTCAATTACCCTAGCTCGATAATTCACTTTCAATTTAAAGTCAGACCAATCTAATAGTCGATCCATTATAATTGGCATTCCCTCAAAATTTGCTGGAACAGTAAAAACAAGTCGACTTTTTCCACTTCGTATGTATTTCGCTGGTAATATTACATTTTCATTTCCCGCTCCACCTGGCAAGGAATTATTTTCCCAAAAAGCCTGTTCTAATGTATGCTGAGGGGGAAACAAAACAATCATCGCAGCTGGTTTTTTCGGATTATCAACTTCCAAAAAGCTTTGCTGATCTTTTTTTATGTATTTGAAATTGTAAAATTCAAACTGTAAAAAGAGCATATCCTCTGGTCGAAGCAAACTCAGTCTAATAATTTCCTTCTCCCTAAATTTAATTGTACCTAAGCTTGCATCCTTTAGTACTTTCTTTTTCTTTTGGATTTTTTGATCTTGAAAATCTAATTCAACAACTGGTTGCTCAGGGTAATCAACAGGAAGACTAATTGCATCAGCCAAAAGAAAATGAGATGCCATAATTTTAGCAGAGCCTTGAATTAAATCAATGCAGCCGTTCAAGCCTCTGAACTCAATTGCTGATTCATTAGCATTATTCCCTATCAACATTGCATTATCAGATTCATAAATCCACTCACCATTACCTGCCAAACTAGCCAAAAGGATCATTTTTTCATCTTGCGATGATAACTCCACAGCCAATTTAGGATTGTAGAGTCCTATTTTATTCTTCACGCCACTTTTTGAAGTTTTATGAAAATAAAATAATGGTTCAAGATCATGTTCAAATTCAGAAAATAGAAGGCTCAATAGATTTCTATTCTCGTCTATTCCTTTTATAATCGAATAAGTCTCTTTTTTCTTTGTGAGATTTACCAATTGTTTATCATCTTCCTCAAATCTCCAGGCAGAAAATAGAGTTTCATGCTTATTCGTTTTAAAGGAAACTTGACAATATGGGTTAATTTTTGAGGTATAATTCTTCTTTTTAGTTTTATTTGGAATGGACAGGCTAATTTCTTGAAGAGGCAATGAATTGTCTTTGATATTCAAGATTGCAAGCTCTTTTCCCTTAAGCTCTATCATCCAGTATTTGTCTATTAGAATGTGCGAATGATCTTCAATATCTAATGAATATCCATCACTCAAGCTTATTCTTTCTGACAAATAATCAGAACCTGAAATTATTGATTTTTCATTTATCCAATCCGAAAAACTCATGTCAGAATAAACATCCAAATGAGAAAATTGAATATATATTCGCCAATCAAATTCTTTATAAATTGTAGCTTTAAAATCGACAGGGATATCAGTTCCTGGAAATCGAGCATCCTCCAAACGAATGATCCAATCGTCTCCCTCGGGGAAAAATTTTAGTTTAGGGTTGCCAGCAAATACCTTCGTATCAATAATCCAAGCTTGTTCTTTACCTGAGAAGAAAACCAATTTCTTTTTATTCCAGGAATATTTAAGATTATCGTCTAAAGCTTTTGCAAATAATTTCAGAGTAGGTTGAAATGCAAGTACGGCAATGCCAAGGCCTTTAAAAAAATTTCTTCTACTTGAAGAAATTGTTTTAGCTGAATCCTTCTTCCTAAAATTCCCTTTAAAAGTTTTAACATTTAAATATTTAAACTTCATCCTTCCTCCTCTTTTATACAATAAAATAGAAATTAAGAAAGATAGATTGCAATGTCAATAGTTGAAGGGATTTTATTCTTATTTAGTTTAAATAATATTTAACCAAGCATAAAAAAACCTCGTTTTTCAACGAGGCTTTTTTTATTAAATGTCTTTAGTCTTGTGCTCTTGTACGTATTTGCGCTTTTTAGTTTTTAAAACACTATATTTTTTACCGAAATAATAGGTGAATGTAAAATATGCAATCCTATTTTCGAATTGATATCTCATTCGATGCTTAAAACGATCATCAGAGGTACTCGTTGCAATTTTCATCGAATTGAATAAATCATAAACCTTTAATGACACTACTGCTTTTTTCTTCATAATTCTCTTAGCAAGAGTTAAATCAACATGAAACGTTTCGTCAGAATTACCTTGCGCGATCGGCATTTCCGAATAGTAAGTCATTTTGGTTTGCACCGTAAATAATTTTGGTATCCGCATCGTTGAAGTAACTCCTCCAAAATATCCAAAATCACTCCTATTTTTAAAATCTAGTTCTTTTGTAGAATAAAATTTCTGATAATTTCCAGTAAGATAGGAATTAACACTCCACCATTTATTCAATTTAAACGCCATGTTTAAATCAAGTCCAGCATAATGTGTTTTATCAATATTTTTTGAAGTAAGTACGGTATTGTCATTCGAATCTAAACTACGCAACAATTTAATGCAATCATTCCTAACTTGAAAATATAAATTAGTAGTGTAGGTAACTTTTTTACTCCTATAAATATAGGTTAATTCAGGTTTATGGGTGTAATATTGTCTAATGTCTTGAGATCCTAATCTTTGATTTAGGGAGTCTAACACATTTTGAAATGGGTTAAGGTTACCTGAATTAGGTCTAACAACCATTTTCGCATAAGACAATTGCAATTGCTTGTTCTCACTTAATTTGTATGACAAATGAAAACTAGGAAATACATCTAAATAATCTTCATTATAAGTCTTGTTCGTCTTAACATCTGAATACTCAGCTCGTAAACCAAACTGATAGCCTAGATTGCCTTTTTTGCCACTTATTTGTGTATATGCTGAATGTATAAGCTCTTTGTAATCGAAATTCTCCTCTGTTTGAATTGGCACTTTAAATTCAATTTCATTCGACCTATACATAAAACCAGATTCTAAAGAACCATTTTGTCCTAATGCTTGTTGATAATCAACTTGAATAAGTCCTTCTTTTCTTCCAGCATCAAATTTATCAGAAGATTCAGACATTGACGAAGATAGAATATTACCAAAATCACGATATAAACCTTTATTTGTAGCACTATTATCTGTGTAAGCAGCATCAATAGAAATCTGTTGACCTTTTCTTTTGAACTTATGAATATATGCCATGTTATAATTCATAGAATTATAATCTAAATCTCTCGACCCATCCCTAAAACTCTCTTCAGGCATAACGCTACTTGGGATATCCGACCTTAAATAATTATATTCTCCATTCCAGTTTTGTTTAATATCTTGTTTGGATAAATTAAAACTCAAGGTGTTATTATTATCAATCAATAAATCCATTCCGAATTGCCCCAGATGAACTCTTTTACCATAGTCTATTTCTGCTTTCGATTTGACTAAATTCAAATCATCAATTAGTAAAGAGGAAGAATAATCTCTTCCAAACCAATCATCAGTATAAGAATAAGAGCCCGAGAAATTAAATTTCCCTGTTCGTAAACTCAAACTTGTTCTACCCGTTTTTTTATTTTTCGTTCCAAGTTTAATGGATGTATTACCTTTAAATCCTTTAGAACGATTCTTTTTCATTATAATATTAACAATCCCAGCAGAACCTGAAGCATCAAACTTAGCTGAAGGATTTGAAATAACCTCCACTCGATCCACATCATTTGCAGGTAAGCTATTTAAAATATCAGAGGCCGATACGCCTAATAAACGGCTCATTTTACCATCTATTAGAACTTTTACATTTGAGCTTCCTCTGTATTTCAAATTCCCTTCTGTATCCACATTCAATTTAGGTATTGTAGCCAACACGTCAGTAATATTGCCAGCATTAGAGGCAAGAGAATTGGATACATTGTATACTGATCTATCCAATTCTATTCTTTCAAAGTCTCTATTGCCTGTAACTTCAACTTGGGATATCAATTCTGTATCTACTTTTAAGGCAATAGACTTATTTAAAACAAGTTTTTCATTCTCTTGAAGAGTTAAGTCTTTGCTTTTATAATTCTGATATCCTAAATATTCAACTTTATAAAAGTACGTTCCTTCTTTAAGGTTTTGAATAAGAAAATCACCTTTACGGTTTGTAATTGTTCCTTTTATTAATAAAGAATCAGGTAAGGAAAAGATAGAAACAGTTGCATACTCAAGTGATTTATTCAAATTAAAATCAACAATATTTCCTTTTAATTCAGAGTTTTTAGGATGCTCAACCTCTTTTTGTGAAAAGCTTTTTTCAGGGGGAAATAGAAATACTAGAAACAGAGGTAGTGCCCTTTTCCAGCTATTAAATTTAAAATTCATTAGTAGTGTTTAAGGTTAGTGGTATTTAAATTAGTTAGTTATTGCGGTCAGCACAAAAATAAAAAATTTATGTTATAGAACAAGTCCAATCATAATATTTTTCAATCACCTTTCACAAACAGAAAATATCCGTTTATCACAAAAATCACACATCTCACCTTAATCATCAGAATAATAACACTTTATTAAAATCCATCAAAACAATAATGCCTATTAAGCAAATCATGATTTATTTTTCACAATTCAATAATCAAGTATTTTTTAAATGATTATCAAATTAAAACCATCATTTACAAGTAAATGATGGTTAGTATCAACAATTTTCCTAATGTTATATTTCCAATTGATGTTTTAAAAGTTTGAAGCCATTTCTGCTTACTTTTAAGCTTTCTCCGCTTTTCAGTATGACAAGCCAATGATCTTTTTCATATGGCTGTAATTGTGAGATTTGATCAATCTTCACCAAATAGGACCGATGTATACGACAAAACTCATCCGAATTTAGATGTGTTTCGAAATATTTCATGGTTTTTTGCTTTAAAAATCTTCCCTCATTTGTGTAGATCATTACATAATCATCTTGAGCTTCAAAATACTTGATCTGATCTACTGCAAGTACATCAATCTTATTTCTGGATTTAACGACAACCCTTGTCAACAACTCATCCGATGAATCATTATGTAATTTTATTTTTTCTATTTCTTCCTCACCTGTCACAGAACTAGAAACACGTTCCTTAACCTTATTAATCGCATCCTGAAATCGTTCTTTTGAAAAAGGTTTCAAAAGGTAATCGACAGCATTGTGTTCAAAAGCCTTAATTGCATATTCATTGTAAGCTGTTGTAAATACAATATTACATGGTTTATCAAGCAACTCTAACATCTCAAATCCTGTTAATTTTGGCATTTGCACATCTAAAAAAACCAAATCCGGCTGCAATTCATTAATGGCTTTTAATCCTTGAAATCCATCTGAGTACTCGCCTAAAATTTCAATATCATTATAGCAATCAAGAAAAGAGCGAACTAAATCTCTTGCCAATGCCTCATCATCTATTATAATTGCTTTCATAGCTTATTTACTTGTGGAAATTCCAGATTTACTGTAAAATTCTTTTCTCCTTTCACAATTCTCATCAAATCTGAACGACCATAAATTAAATTTAATCTTTCTTGAATAT
Source organism: Labilibaculum sp. (assembly GCA_016342745.1). Classification (GTDB taxonomy): domain Bacteria; phylum Bacteroidota; class Bacteroidia; order Bacteroidales; family Marinifilaceae; genus Paralabilibaculum; species Paralabilibaculum antarcticum. The sequence continues at coordinate 82,340 of JAEINT010000016.1, read as the reverse complement.
TTTGTAAGCCTATACCGTTCCCTTTAGGAGGAATTGAAGTTGGATCAAAATTATTACTAATACTTATTTTAAGGATATTGTTCTCTACTCGACACTTTGTTTTAACACTTACCGGATCCAAACTTTCATGTACCCCAAATTTTATAGCATTCTCGTATAAGGGTTGTAAAATTAGATTCGGAATTTTCAAGTTCTCACAATTTGAAGAAAGATCAAAATCTAAATTTAAACGATCCCCGAAACGAACTTTTTCAATTTCCATATACAAGCGGATATTACTCAGCTCGTTGCACAAACTATTCAATTCTTTTAAATCTTGTGCTAATGAGTATCTTAAATAGGTAGAAAGTTTGACTACCATCTCCCTCGATTTTTCTGGCTTGGATAAGGTCAAAGAACTAACCGAATTAAGGCTATTAAACAAAAAGTGTGGGTTAATCTGAGACTTTAGGGCTGTTAATTCTGCTTCCTTAACCAACTCTTTCAGTTCAGATTCATGTAGTAATTTATCTTGAAAATTTCGATAATAAATAATCAGGTAATACAATAGAATGATATAATCATAAATGCCAAATGCCATGAATACCTGCCAATGTACTGGAATGATATAATCTAAGCCCTCACTTGCTGCTCCAAAAAGAACTACTCTTAATTGATATGCAAGTGAAACCCATATTCCAACAACAATAATTCCTGCCGTAAAATGGTGTAATATAAAACCCCATACGCCTAAATTCTCAATACTTACGTAGACTACAACAAACCAAATACAAGCCCCGAGTATTAATAATGGAAAACAAAAACTAAAGGCATTAATGATTGCATCATTAATGGATCTACCTTCAAAATACCAACCTATTATAAATAATAGTGCAGTGAAAAAAATCCAAGATGCTAAATACACAACAAGGGCTAATCGATTCTTCAATAAGGGATGTTGCATTTGATTTATTTATAAGATTTTATTTCACATCCTCCCATTAATACAAGTCCTCTAATAATTAATTCTTTTTTAGGTTCTACAATATAATTTGTAGTTGCTACTCTTTTATCTGATACACCTCCCATTATTGCCGTAACTTCAACCTTAACATCCCAATCGGATGGAACAACTAAAACACAGCCTCCAAACATGGCAAAAACATCTATCACATTGGTTCCTTCGGCCAAATCTGCACTGCTCAAGTTCAATTCTGTACCCCCAAAGACACAAGTAACCTTACCTCCTCTAAAATTTTTGTTGTTGATCATTTTTTCACCACCTCCAAAAATATTTAACTCATCAATATAATCAGAATCAATTCCAACACCTGATCGATTATGACCTTCACAAGCATTACGCTTACGAATAACGACCACACCTACAACAATCATAACTACTGGCCAAAATAAACCTCTCCAATTAAAGCTCCAATCAAATATAATTGGAAACATAAATACACCACCTACTGCCATCAAAACAATACCTGTTGTTTTATCTTCTTTGCCAAAAAAGAAAAGAGCACCTAAACCAATTAATAATCCTGGCCAAGAGAATATCATATGCCTTAATTCGTAGGGAATAAAGTCTAAATTTTTAAGAACCAATAAGCATCCAAATAGGATTAAAAAAATACCGAATATTGCACGGTTATTTGGGTTTGATTTATGTTGTGTTTTCATAATGATCTATTTTACGATATGAATTTATTTATTTTTTGAACAATAAGGCGAATCAGGAGCAAAAATAAATGCTATTCCTCCTAAAATAAGTAAAGCTGGAAAAAACCACATATGCCAATTCTCAGGAATAAAATACAAATCATCCATAAGGAAATAACCACCTGCTGCAATCGCTATCATTCCACCAAAAATTTTTCTTCTAACCAATACCTGTAATAATCCGAAAAGAATTAAAAAGGCTTCCCATCGATACAGGTATGCTTCGATAAAATTAGATTGATAGTTAAGCCGCTCTAAAACAATTACAATTCCAACAATTATTAGAAGCAGTCCAACAAATAGACTTTTATTTTTTTTATTTTCATCCATGATAATATGGTTTAAGATTTGGGTTTCCTTTGTTTCTATTGCTAAAATAGAATAATAGTATAGCTTTTACTTGTTCAAATCGGTTAAGTGCTGTCAAGAATCGGTAAATGGTTAAAAAAAGAAAGATCACTCAAAGGTGATCTTTTATACAAGTTATAAATACTCGAATATTTACGAATTTAACCTTGAATCTAACTCTTATATAATGCAGCTTGGTATTAGTTTTAATTATTAGATTTATCAGATGCAACTGAGTTTTGTATAGCTTGGTTAACATCTGAAGACACTTTAGAAGGTAAGGTGAAATAAAATGCAGAGCCTTCACCTTCTTTACTATCTACCCAAATGTCACCATTCAGCATTTCAATGTGAGCTTTGGTAATCGCCAAACCAAGTCCTGCTCCTTCTCGAGCCATAACATCCTGAATATCTGCCTGAACGAATCTCTCAAAAATTGCATCCTGACGATCTTCTGAAATTCCAATTCCAGTATCCTTTACAACAAACTTAAATATTGAATCTTCTCCATTGCTTATCAACTCGTAACCATATTCTATATTACCTTCCTCCGTATATTTAATTGCATTTTTTATTAAATTAGAGAGAATCGCGATAAATTTATCCTTATCAGTATTAATTTTAGCTTCTTTATTTAATAGTCCTTTTTTAAATAAAAGATTCATTCCCTTAGCTTCAACTTCTTGTTTAAAGATATTATATAAATAATCTATCTGTTCATTGATATCAAATTCCTCAATTTCTACTGTCACAAGACCTGCTTCAATTTTTGAAATATCCATAATATCATCAATAATATTCAGCATTCTATCTCCACTTTTCATTATTATACTGAGGTATTTATCCTTTTTAGCGATCGTGAGATTACTGCCACTCAAAAGACCCGAAAACCCAAGTATACTATTCATTGGAGTTCGAATCTCATGACTCATATTTGCTACAAAAGCAGACTTTAAACGATCACTTTCCTCAGCTCTTTTTTTAGCTCTAACCAACTCTACCTCTGACCATTTATGTTCTGAAATATCTTGAATAATCCCAGATAGAGCAATTGGCTTCCCATCCGAATTTAGAATATGTTTTCCAGTGGATTTTATCCAACGCATTTTGCCATCAATCCGTTTTATCCTGCACTCAAAGTTCCAATCTGAAATCGTCTCTAATGCTTTCTTAAAAGTTTTTTCCACATCAGTCCTATCCTCAGGTAAAACATGTTCCATAAACATTTCAAAAGTCCATTTACTCTGTAATGTTTTATATCCAAAAATCTGATCATGGATTAGTGTTCTATGTGATGATTGGTCTTGTAAATTAAGATCCCATGCACCAATATGTCCTGTTTCTAATGCTAAACTTAGTCGATTTTCACTTTTAGCCAATGCCACTATCGCATTTTTCTGTACCGTAATATCGTGAATAGATCCCACTAAAAACTTATTTCCTGACTCATCAATAAAACGAGTCTTGCTTGTAACTATAGTTTTCGTAATTCCATCTGAAGTCAATGTTTCTTCTCGCAAATCAGGTATACCTGTATCAAGAACTTTTCGATCTGTAGCTAAAAATTGTTCTCTTTCATTTTCTGGAACTTGCTCTGCAAGTGTGTATCCAATCACCTTATTCTCATCCAAATTGAAAATATCAAAAAAAGCTTTGTTTGCCATTGTAATTCGATGATTATCATCTTTTACAAATATTGGATCATTAACAAGATTCAGAATTGTTTTTATTTGCTCTTTTTCATCTCTCAAGTTAACATCGGCATGTTTACGTTCAGTAATGTCAATGGCTGTGGTCAAAATTGCTCGCGTTCCTTCATAATCGATAAGAGTAATTGTTATATCGACCCATTTGGTTTGGTTCGATTTTGTAAGTATTTTCATTTCGTAATGATCGGGAACCGTCTCACCAGCTAATCTTCTGGTAGCTCTTTCATTTACCATAGCTCTTTGGTCGGGATGAACAATATCTAAAGCTTGTAATTGGAGTGATTCATGCTTCGTATACCCAGTAATTTTCTCCCAATATTTATTTACATATAAAATCCCCTTTTCATAATTTGTTGTCACAATGGATATAGCAACTTGAGCCGTATCAGCCAAGTTCCTAAATTTTTCCTCACTTGCTATAAGCGCACCTTCAATAAGTTTACGCTCAGTGATATCTCTTGTAAACATCGCCAATTCAACATTCCCATTAGTATAACTAGGAAATATATGAGTTTCATAAAAATGCCCACTTCTTTCGTCGCTATAAACAATTGGCTTTCTCTCCTTTATGATTTTATCGGCTGCTTTTTTTCGTCTTACACCATCCTTTTTGGGTAATAAATCATAAACATTTAAGCCGATTAACTTATTCACAGAAACACCAAAATTATTTGCAAATGCTTCATTTGCTATCTTTATGTTTCCATCTTGCTCTAGAAGAAGCATAAAATCAGTACTGCAATTTATTAATGCATTTAAACGAACCTCTAACTCTGTATTTTCAAATTCTCTTAATTTACTTTCTGTAATATCACGCCCAGTAGCATAAACTGATTTCTCACATGAAACAGACGTAGCTTTCCATTCAATATATTTTACCGAACCATTCTTGTGGATGTATCTATTATTAAAATTTATTGTTTTTTCACTTATCAGCAGATTTTCAAATTCATTATTTGTTTTTTCAAGATCATCAGGATGTACTAAATTAAAAAAAGGTTTATTAATAAGTTCCTTAGCATCATAACCAAGCATATCTGTGTAAGCTGGATTCAAAAAGGTAAAAACACCTTTATCATCCGTTATACAGATAAGATCCTGAGATAATTCAATTAATTTATTTGCATTCATAATTGAAATTTAAGATTGAAGTCTATTGATATCACTTGCAGCTTCATATTTGGCAAAAATATCATCATCGATAATGCGCTAATTCACTCACCAAGTTCTCCATTTTTAATAATAGCTTATCCTTATTTTAGTCTTCATGATTCATAGCTAATTGATCTTTAAATTGACTTCTCAATATTCTAATTCAATAAAAAGAACTACCTAATTAACATTGCTTTATCAAAAATAAGTAACAGCTAATCTTAAAGATAAGTCATGCATTATCCATTTCAAAGAAGTTAATTCATTTTTTTGTTCGATCGAAATGGCTACAAAAACATATTTTCTGGACAGATACCTCTTCCTTAAACTTATCAACAAACTCATTTTCATCATGATTTTTAAATTACTTTTCCTAATCTCAAAAATCATTGAAATCATTTGCGAAATCACCACAAGGTTTACTATTTTTACGATTCGAGGTTTGTTTTTAACGACATCCTCTTCTATTCACACAACGATAGACCTTTATTATTATGAATCAGGCAGAAGCAAAAGTTCGCATAGAAGAATTACGCGGACAATTACATACATACAATCACAATTATTACGTATTATCGCAACCAAGCATTAGCGATTATGACTTTGATATGCTCTTAAATGAGCTAATCGATCTAGAAAAACAATTTCCTGAATTTAACGATCCAAATTCACCAACCCAACGAGTAGGTAGTGATATCAATCTTGAATTTAACCAAGTGGAACACAAATACCCGATGCTCTCTTTAGGAAATACCTATTCGGAGGAGGAAATTCGTGATTTTGAAACCAGAATTAAAAAACTGATTGATGGAGATGTTGAATATGTATGCGAAATGAAATACGATGGCACTTCCATTTCTTTGACTTATGAAAAAGGAAAATTAGTGCAGGCGGTTACTCGTGGTGATGGTGTTAAAGGTGATGATGTTACTGCCAATGTAAAAACCATTCGATCGGTACCATTGCAACTAAGCGGTAAAGGGTTTCCAGATGAATTTGAGATTCGCGGAGAAATCCTAATGCCTTTTGAAGTTTTTAACAGCTTGAATGAAGAGCGCGAAGAAATTGGCGAAGCAGCATTTGCTAATCCTAGAAACGCAGCTTCAGGAACTTTAAAAATGCAGAATTCATCAATTGTAGCCAAACGCAAATTAGACTGTTACCTGTATTACCTATTGGGCAAAGAAATTCCAACTAGAAATCATTACAGTAATTTGCAATCGGCAAAGGATTGGGGCTTTAAAGTCCCTTCCAACACGAAACTTTGCAAAAACATTGAAGAGGTAATTGCCTTTATTAAAGAGTGGGATGAGAAAAGAGATGATTTACCAGTACCAATTGATGGAATTGTAATTAAGGTGAACTCATTGGACATGCAAGAAGAACTCGGGTTTACCGCCAAATCACCGCGATGGGCAATATCGTACAAATACAAAGCAGAAAGAGTATCAACCAAATTGGAAAAAGTAACTTACCAGGTTGGAAGAACAGGTTCCATTACACCCGTTGCAAACCTAGAAGCAGTTCAATTAGCAGGAACAACAGTAAAAAGAGCATCTCTTCACAATGCTGATATCATTCAAAATTTAGATTTACACGAAAACGATACTGTTTATGTAGAAAAGGGAGGCGAAATTATCCCAAAAATTGTTGGAGTAGAATTGTCTGAAAGATCTGCGGAAGCAAAACGAATTGAATACATTGATAATTGTCCTGAGTGCAATACCGCTTTGGTTCGTAAGGAAGGTGAAGCTAACCATTATTGTCCAAACGAAATGGGCTGCCCTCCTCAAATAAAAGGAAAAATTGAACATTTCATAAGTCGAAGAGCTTTAGATTTAGATGGATTGGGGGAAGAAACAATCGATTTATTGTTTCAAAAAGGTTTGATTAAAGATGTTAGCGGCCTGTTTCGCCTTACAAAAGAAGATATTGTACCATTGGATCGTATGGGTGATAAATCGGCAGAACGTATTTTAAATAGCATTGAAAATTCCAAACAAGTACCTTACGAAAGAGTTCTGTACGCCCTAGGAATTAGATATGTTGGAGCTACTGTTGCAAAAAAATTAGCCAAAGCAATCCCTTCTATCGATAAATTAGCGACTTCCACTCTTGAAGAGTTAATTGAGGTAGATGAAATTGGTGGAAAAATTGCTGAAAGCATTGTTGAATATTTCTCTAATGAGTATCATCAAAATCTGGTGGCTCAATTAAAAGAATTTGGCTTGCAATTAGAGAAAGAAATTGTTGAAGATGAGAATTCCAGCAATACATTGGAAGGTTTATCAATTGTAATTTCGGGTAGTTTCAACAAATACTCCAGAGACGAATTAAAAGATTTAATTGAATTACATGGTGGCAAAAATGTAGGATCTATTTCCAAAAAAACAAGTTTCCTTTTAGGTGGAGAAAAAGTTGGTCCAAGCAAGTTAGCTAAGCTAGAGAAGTTAGGCCTTGAAATGAAAAGTGAAGATGAATTTCTAAAAATGATTGGATTGTAACATTCAATTAAAAAACGAGGATTATTTTTTCACTTCGTTATCTTAACCCTAATTACTAAAAAATGAATTTTACAGCAATAGATTTTGAGACTGCTAATGGAAAGCGAAATTCTGCCTGTTCCCTAGGTCTTGTGCGTGTCGAAAACGGAATAATTGTTGAGAGTAAAGATTGGTTGATCTCCCCTCCTGAAATGTATTTCCACCCAATGAATATCAGTATACATGGCATTACTGAAGAAGATGTAATGAACGAACCAAGTTTCAATTACATTTGGGAAGAAGTAGAGGAATATTTAAAAGATGAGATGGTAATCGCTCACAATGCTAGTTTTGATGTCTCGGTATTGCGTGCGTGCCTCGAAACTTATGGCATTGCCTTTCCTAATTTTGATTATATGTGCACAGTTCAGATTAGTAAAAATATTTGGCCTAATATGCCTAATCATAAACTAAATACCTTGGCACATATTTTCGATATTCCTTTAAAGCACCACGATGCATTAGAAGATACTTTGGCTTGTGCAAAAATTGCAATTAAAGCTTGTGAAGTAATGAATAGTACTGACCTTTTACAGTTGGCTAACGAAATAAGCATTACTCCAGGCAAATTATACAACAAAGGTTACCGAGCTCCAAAAAAAATTAAATAAGCTTAAATTATGATTTGGAAAATGAAAATTTTCCTAACTTGTCAATTCGATTTACAAACGTTCAAATTGACCCAAAATCATAAGCCTACATCTTAACTATTAAAAACAAATGAGTTTTTTACAAAATATTAAAAATCGCCTTGCTAATAATCACATTCGGAACAAACAGAAGAAGAATCCGAGAATAAAAGAATTTCACAATTTAGAAAGCGCAAAAAGCATAGGGATTTTGTTTGATACGCTTGATGACAAAAATCATTCGATTGCTAAAAAATTCTCGGAAGATTTATTGCAAAAGGGCTATAAAGTGCAAACAGTTGGTTGGATAAATGCTGATGAGTTACCAGATTTTGGTGTAGCACAAAAGATATTATTCTACACCAACAAAGATGTTAAGTGGAACGGGGAACCAATTAGCGAGGAGCTAGCTGAATTTGTTACTAAAAAATTCGATTTGCTATTCATATTTACAGAATCGGATCATCTTTCGATAAAATACCTTACACAATTATCAAATGCTTCATGCAAAGTAGGCTCATTAGCTGACAATTGCGAGCATCTAGATTTAATGATTGATCAAGGCAAAAATAAATCATTAGCAAATTTAATCAGTGAAAGCTTAAAATACCTTGCTATTATTAAAAAGTAGTTGATAAACTGGCATAAATATTGTGTTTAATTTTAACAAAAAAATTTAAAAAAAAGGATATTATTTAAACAAAAATGAAAAATATTATGAAGTATTCATTTCGCCTAATTGTTTTTACACTGGCTATTTTTGCCAGCGTTTCTTGTTCCAGACAAGTAACCCGTGTATCTCCTGATCAGCAAATTGACTTGAGCGGACGTTGGAACGATACGGATTCTAAACTAACTGCAGAAGCATTAATAGAACAACTACTAACTCGTAATTGGATAGAAAACTATCAACAAGAAACGGGTAAAAAACCAGTAGTTATTGTTGGCCTAATAACGAATAAAAGTTCTGAACATATCGATTCTGACACCTACATTAAGGATATTGAAAAAGCTATTTTGAACGATGGTAGAGTTCGTTTGGTTCAGGCTGGAGCTAAAAGAGAAGCACTTCGCGAGGAGCGTGCAGACCAGCAAGATTTTGCCTCTAAAGCAAGCATCAAAAAATGGGGCCAAGAACTTGGCGCTGACTTTATTTTACAAGGAGATATTAGTTCAATAATTGATAGTTATAAAAAAGAAAAAGTTAGATACTACCAATTAAACTTAGAGCTAACCAACCTTGAAACTAGCGAACTGGTTTGGATGGGTGACAAAAAAATTAAAAAGTACGTTAATAAATAAATTGGTACAATCAGGAAGTCACTTTTGACTTCCTGAATTTCTTTATTTGGATGAACAAGCTTCTCTTACATATTACTGCTAAAATACGAACTGCATTTCTGCTCGTTTTCCTTCTGTTCTTATCTGGCTGCGCTACTTATTACATGCAAAATGAAGCTTTTAATGCTTCTTTTTTACGTGGAGACATTTCAGGTGCTGAAAAAATTCTAGATCAGGACAAAAAGAACAATCGAAATAAAAATCGCGCTTTATTTTTATTGAACAAAGGAACTTTAGCATGGATGCAAGAAGATTATACTGCTGCAACTAGTTATTTTAATGAAGCGGATCTATACATTGAAGATCAAAGAAAAAGTGTTGGTTCGGAAGCTCTTGCCATGCTTACCAATCCAATGACAAAACCCTACCAACCTGAAGATTTTGAAAATGTTATGCTTAATTTCTATAAAGCTTTAAGCTATTTAGAAATGGGCGATTCAGAAAAGGCTCTTGTTGAATGCCGCAGAGTTAATGAAAAGCTATATGCTCTGAACGATAAATACCCGAAAAAATTTCAAAACAGGTATAGTGATGATGCTTTTGCTCATACGCTTATGGGGTTAATTTATGATTCTACTGGAGATTCAAACAATGCTTTTATTGCTTATCGAAATGCTTTAAAAATATACGAAGAGAATTATCTAAAAAATTTCAATACTTCTGCGCCATCGCAATTGAAAAAAGATCTTTTACGTACTGCATACCAAACTGGTCTGAATCAAGAATACGAAAACTATAAAAATGAATTTGGTTTCGACTATCAAAAGAAAAATAATAACGAGGGAGATGTAATCTTAATTTGGCTATCTGGATTAGGGCCTGTAAAAGCTGAATGGAGTATCAATTTCAGTGCTCTTAACGGCCGCGATGGATACCTTACGATGGTAAATAATGAAGAAAATGTTACGCTTCCATTCTTTGTTGGGAACATGGATCGAAACACAAGAAGTGCTTTTAGCGATTTAGATTTTGTTCGTGTTGCATTCCCAAAATATCAAGAAAGAATTCCATTTTATACTTCGGCAGATGTGCGAATAAATAATTCGACCGCCTACCATCTAGAAAAAGCACAAGATCTAAATGCAATTGCCTTTAAGACATTAAAAGATCGTATGGTTAGAGAGATGGCAAATTCTCTTTTACGCCTTGCAACTAAAAAGGCTTTGGAAAGCTACGCAAGAAGTAAAGATGAAAACATAGGCGCTCTACTTAGTATTTTTAATGCTGTTACCGAGAAAGCTGACACACGAAATTGGCAAACACTGCCTCACTCAATTCACTACACAAGAATTCGATTAAAAGAAGGTAAGCATCAACTCATTTTACAAGTTAATTCTCCTGGAGGAGGAAGTAAGGATCAAGAAATAGAAGTAAATGTGAAAGCAGGTAAAACAAATTATTTTACATTTCACAATATGGAATCAAACTAATATAGGACTTTTTGAAAGTGTAAAACAAACCAATTTACTCCTCTCAGAAATATACTCTGTATTAAGCGTTATTTCTTCATTAAAAAATCGTTGACAGCCCATTAACAAACCAATGGCCAAATCAACAAGTATTTTTTCTGTTTGATAACTTATCTGGAAAGTACTCTCGTTAATTTTAATAGCCCTGAACTTCGGAATTTTTAATGCTGGAAAAGAATTTTGCATTTTTTCATGAATGAATTCATCGACCTGATCGAGAAATTCAAATATGTTACTATTCCCTGCAAAACTAGGTCGGAATAAAATTACAAGGCGACTAAAAAGATATTCTCCAAAATTTTTAGCGACATCGGACGATGAGTTGCCAATTTCACGGCCTAACAATTCACATAGTTCAACAAACTGTGCACAAGGATATCCAATTTCTGATTCGTATACCCCATTATTACCAACTCCTAATTCTGAAATAATTTTTTCTGTAAGATTATGACCATAGTCCTTTTCTGCCATTTCCAGAAATTCCGTAAAAAATATTCCCTTCATTATTCCTCCTCTTTACATCATTCAAAGTAGTACTTCGCACAAAATAAATCATTAATACAGTAACGTACCAATAACGGAGAAGAAGAAAACTAATTGTGTAAAGGGGTAATAAAAACCTATAAAAGTATATTCTACTTATAAATCAACACTGTTTAATGCATCAGCTTCCATTTCTTTTAAGGTTTTTTGAAGCGCCAGATATTTTTGTTCATAGTCCCATCTGCCACGATCTTTGTTGTGAGCAATTTCGTAAAACTTAAAAGCTTCTTTAGGTTGATTAACACTTTCGTAGATTTCACCAACATGATAAAACGACTCTGCACGCTTAGGGTAATTTTTAATCGTATATTTTAAAAAGGCCATCGCCTCATTATACTTTTTCGCATCTTTTAAATTAACACAAACACTTTCTAACAAAGAGTAAGGCAATATCTCCTTACGTCCATAATTCAACAATATATCTCTTGTGTAATTATTTGCAACTTCTACTCCCTTATCGATTAAAAGCTGTTCATCGGGATATTTATAGTCTGTAAAAATGATTTCCATTCCTTGCATTAAACTTTTACGATACAAAGTGTAATGGCTTTGATCAGGCATCCATCCATAATGCCATTTTAAATCTGCCGGTGATTTTGTTTCTAAAGCTAAAATAAGTGCCTTACACGATTTTAACATCTCCTCAGCCTCTTCGGCAAAAGAAATAAACAAATGCTTACGAATGGAAGAATTCTCTGTTAAAAACTTCTCAACATCCCTAACGATTGCTTTATTGTTCCACCATAAAATTGGACTAAATGCCAAATATTTATCAAATAAATCTGGTCGAGTAGAAAAAGCATGAACTACAAACAGTCCGCTATAACTATGTCCCATAAGCAAGCGTTTAGAATTAGATCTAAAATTCTTTGCGATATGAGGAAAAATATCCTGCTCTAATGATTTGATAAAATTGTTGGCACCTCCTCTTGTCTTATAGATGTTTTTATTCATGATGGAATCAACAGGAGTCATGTCACGAAAACGATCAGTATTTGGCAAGCCAATAACAATATGAGGAGGAATAAAATGATTATCCATTAAAAAACTAAGGATCTCAATTCCCGTATCAAAATTGGTTTCGGCATCTAACAAATAAATGGTAGGATATTTATAGTATGTATTGTTGTACTCATTTGGCAATAAGATCCGAACATCCCTATACTCTTTTAATACGGAAGAATATACCCTAGAATTCCTTAAATTTTTGGGATTAACTTCGGCGTGAATGCTAGAGCAAGATATAATTGCTAATAAAGCTAATATTAAAATTCGCTTCATAATTAGTTTAGTTTTGATTTAAAGCTTGGTGTAAATTACAATTATTTATAATAAAATCAAAGAATTCCATTGATTTACAAGGCCATTATTCTATTTGTCATATTTTTAATCCTGTATATCTGCAACAAAAAAATCCGGAATAAAAATTATTCCGGATTACTATCATAATAGATTTGAATTACTCTAAATACAAATCTAGATTCAATTCAAAGTCATCATAAATGGTTTTATCCCCTAAATTATCAAAGAAACTTCCAGAACCATAACGTACATTAAACTTCGTTCTATCAATAAGCATTTTTCCGCTAATATGAACCGATTCATCATGCTTGTGAAGATTAACCGTAAATTCAATGGACTGGGTAATTCCTTTAATTGTTAAATCTCCTTTAACCTTATAATTTCCATCTCCCAGCTCACTAGCATGGGTAATTTCAAATACTGCGTTTGGAAATTTTTCAACACCAAAAAAATCATCTGATTTAAGATGCCCTTCTAATTTCTTTTTATACTTCTCATCTTTTAAATCTGTACAAACAATAGTGGTCATATCTACCACAAAATTACCATTCTGTAATTTCCCATCCTTTAAAGTTAATTTACCAGCAGTAATTGAAATAATACCAGAATGCTCTCCTGTTACTTTTTTACCTAACCACTCCAGTTTACTTTTTTCGGTTTTGAGCTTTAAATTTTTATTTTCTGCAAATAAGCCTCCAGTAGTTATAAAAACACCTAGTAGGATTGCAAGCGTGGTATACAATGTTTTTCTTTTCATAAGTTCTAATTTATTTTAATCCTTTCTTCAATTCCATTTTTATATCTAATAATTGAATTCTCTTTCTTATTTTTTTGAATACAAGTAAATTTAAGCAAATAAATTCAGACCTAAACATCTTTTATCTGTTAAAACCTTGTTAAAAATGATATAAAAAGGCCATCAGAGTCGAATTACACAATTAATTTTAAAAAAAATCATCTTGTAAAATTCTACTTATAAAGCCCTTAGAGTAAATAGCATTTTTTTATTAAAAAAAAGTTCTAAAACATTTGCAGAGATCAGTCTAAAACCCCTATATTTGCAGGGCAATTAAGAAATAATGGATGCGTAGCATAACTGGATAGTGCACTACGTTACGGCCGTAGAGGTTGGGGGTTCGACTCCCTCCGCGTTCACTATAAAAATCTTTCTTAGATCAAGGGGCTTCCACCCTCTAAGCTAAGAAATCGTCATCCTTCATTGGGTGGCGATTTTTTTTGCCCTTACTTTAGCTAACAAGCTGCACTAAAAAAGTGCACAAATCTTGGATCAATTGGAAAAGTTGGTGGAGAATAAAAATAAATGAATATTTGCAATCTTAATTTTATATCATGGATTCAGATAAAGATCATTACAAGTTATTACTTCAAGCCATTTTACCAGAAGAGATATTTTCCTACTTTGAGATCACTCAAGTTATTATTGATGAAAAGAGATTGGACGTTCATTTGGATGAGTTACATCAATTACCAGAAGAGTTTTCAACTGAAAAGCTGACTTCAAAAGGCTTTCAGTTAGCGGTTGTAATTCAAGATTACCCCATTCGAGAACGCATGGTTTACTTGCATGTTCGCAAAAGAAAGTGGCTTGTTTGTTCTACGGGTCAGATTGTAAGTAGAGATTGGGATTTGATAGCAAAGGGAGCTCGATATACAAAAGGGTTTGCTTCTTTTTTAAAAGAATTATTTGGACAAATACCCGATTAGCAGTAAAAGCCTTGAAAAACATTATCATATCAATGGGATCAGAATTCTCATGCTCACAAGTGGATGATTTTCCCTGAAAACATTGGACCTAACCTAAGTATTGATGAAACAGCCTTAACCAATGGAGAGCTTTATACGATACTTACTAATAAAGTAGCTAAAGGTCGAAAAGGAGCACTGGTTGCAATGATTCAAGGTACTCGATCTGAAAATGTCATATCAATCTTAAAGAAAATTCCTGAGAGCATTAGAGGTTTAGTCGAAGAAGTAACTCTCGATATGGCAGGAAGCATGAATAAAATCGTAAAAAGAAGCTTTCCCAAAGCAAGTAGGGTTATTGATCGCTTTCATGTTCAGAAATTAGCTTATGATGGTTTACAGGAAATGCGAATAGCTCATCGTTGGGATGCTTTAAATGAAGAATCTAAAGCGATAAAAGATGCAAAATATAAGGAAGAGAAATATCAGCCAGTAGTATTTGATAATGGAGATTCTAAAAAGCAACTTTTAGCAAGAAGCAGGTATTTACTTTTTAAATCTGCAAACAATTGGACGAGAAGTCAGAAAAAACGTGCAAGAATTTTATTTGCTCAATATCCGGATATAAAAGAAGCCTATATGTTAACGCATAACCTGAGGTTGATATTCACACAAACCAAAGAAAATGGGATTGCTTATACAAAATTAGCTCATTGGTTTAGAAAAGCTGAAGAGACAGGGTTTAAATCTTTCAGAAGTATAAAAAACACTATCCAAGATCATTATAAAGGTATTTTAAACTACTTCGAAAATCGAAGTACGAATGCTTCAGCAGAATCTTTCAATGCTAAAATTAAAGCATTCAGAGCATCACTTAGAGGAGTGAGAGATATTAACTTCTTCCTTTTTAGAGTAGCTAAAATTTATGCATAAAAGAATTACTCCACCTGATATCTGAATTGATCCCAAATCTTATAGCTTCTCACACTTCACTGCTGACGCCTATTCAATCCTAGACAATAAAACCCTCACTGTAAAACACTTAATGGACCTGTAGTTTGTTAAAATTTCTTTTATAACGAACTTCTAAAAATAAAATTTAGACCATGAAAACAAGGATATATCCCACAACTTTGCAAATTAACCCCAATTATTAGTAAGGATTTAACCACAAATTTCAAAAAGTTCTTCTTTTATTAATTTTTGTTTTCGATCGTTTAATAAAATGCTATTTAAAGCATTCAAATCCTCTTTTAACTGAAAACAAGTCACAATACCTTTATTTAATAGTTCCTGCTTCTTCTTTTTTGTTAAATGGTGCAATATGGTTACGGGATACAGACGAAGATCTTCTACGATTTCCTTTAGGCCTTTATCATGAGGATAATCCCAAGCTAATAGATTCAAACCACTGCAAGTACCATATTTAATAGAATCTTCGGAAAATCTTGTATTGGTAACAATCCATCCTTCAAAGCTAAGTTCCGAGTATTTTGGTATTTCTTTTCTCTTATCTATAATATCATTTACACGAGAACGAACATATAAAGGTACCTGAACACTTACATGCTTTCCCTGATCTTTATGATATTTACACTCAACAAGGTGTTGCATGTGATCTTGAGTTGCAATGACATCCATTTCGTGAGTAACGCAATAGCCATCAACTACTACTCCTACTTCAATTTTATATCCTTGCTTTTTAAATAGCTGTCCAATAAACTGTTCAAACGGATAACCTGTTGGTCCCAACTCAATAATTGCCTGCTTTAATCTATAGCGCATGGCAAAAGATTTCTTTTCACGGCGTAATAAGGAAAAAGCACGAGAATATATTTGTTTGGTGGTCACACCTGTATAAACCCATTCTTCGATATCAATCAATATTTTTTCGATGCTCTTGCTATCAGCTCCAGCTTTACGAAGTGAACGAGCCAATTTATCCAGAATAAATGGTTCTTCTTCCCCTGAGGCTTTTTGTATTAAAATTACCTTAGTATTATCTGATTTGGTCTCAACAGATCTAGTATCTTGATGAGTTCTCTTTTTATTAGAAGCGATCATGTTAAAATTTGCTTGTTATTATTTTCCTGAATCATATAAATCTAAACAAAAAATTATCATATCTCTCCTGCCATATTTGCCAAGTTGAATATTTACCTTAAACTCTTATTTTTTTCAACTCCCAATTTCTTTCTTAAACGTTCCACATTAGTATTTTCAATCAGTTTAGGAATGTTACGATACCCTTCGTGAAAACGATATCCACCTTCAATCATTTCTTTCAGAGCCTTTTCTTTTTCCCATCCTTCGAATACGATTCTATACATTGCAACAACAGCACCTGTTCTGTCTGCTCCTCTTGCGCAATGAATTAAAATTGGTTTATCAGCATTTTTGATAATTCGCAATGCTTCCATCAGTTGCTTCTCCGTAATTTTTTCCGGAATCATTTTTATCCTGTACAATTGAAAATTCTTGGTTAATTTCTCGTTCCCATGCGAACTTCTCAAATTAAGTATGCTTTTAACCCCTTGTTGCCGCAAACTCTTAAAACCTTTTTCTGAAGGTTGTTCTGAACGCAATAGATCATCAGTAATAAGATATAAATTTGAAAACTCTGCATTGCTAATGCTATGAGCCCATGAATCTGGACGATTCTCTTGCTGTGCATAAATCAGACTTGTACAGCTTAGCATTATCATCAAGCATAGAACTATTTTTCTCATCATAAGATCTTTTTCGGATAAAATAACAATGACGAACTAACAAAAATCTAACAAGTAGAAAATTCATCTCTACAGCCACTTTTTCTTTTTAAAATACCATAACATACCAATTGCTATCAAAGCCATTAATGAGAGTAAACTAAAGTAACCATACTTCCACTCTAATTCTGGTATGTACTTAAAATTCATTCCATAAATACCGGCTAAAAAAGTTAAGGGTATAAAAATAGTCGCAATCAAAGTCAATAACTTCATTGTTTTATTTAGCTCATTATCCTGCTCTGATTGATGGGTGTCTCGAATATTTGTTAAATAATCCCTAAGGTAGTCTAGTTGATCAATGACGAATAAAATATGATCTTGTGTATCTCTAAAGTACTTTATATTCTCATCTTTTATTAATTCAGATTCACTTTGTATGAGTAAATTATATGCTTCCTTAAGAGGTAAAATACCTCGTCGGGCTTTCATTAATTCTTTTTTGAAATCTTGAATTTTTCGGGGTACTGAATCTGAATCTTCATTTTCAATAAAATCTTCCAACTGATCTAATTGATCATTCCATGTTTCAATCAAATGAAAATAATTGTCTACAACGGTATCGGCCAATGCAAAGAATAAGTAGTCTGTACCTTTAGATCGAATTCTACGCGTACTATTTTTAAGTCGTGTGACTAATGAATCCAAAACCGGATGATGAGAATCCACAAATGAAACAACGTAATTCGTACCCAATATAAGATTCACTGGAATTGAACTAAACTTATAATCACCAGGCTTAATAAGCATCAATTTTAAAGATAAAAAGCTATAGCTATCCAAATCTTCAAATTTAGGTCTCAATTGCGAATTAAGAACATCTTCTAAGGTTAAATTATGAATGGCTAATTGCTGACCAATATTCTCAAATGCAGAAATGTCAACCCCAGAAAAATGGATCCAGGAAACAAAATCTGAATTGCAAAAATCATAATTCACTTTATCTAAACCAGTTTTAATTTCTTTTGATTTCAACTCTTCTGTATTGTACTGAATATGCCTAAGTGTTGGATTTTCAACTTCTTTATATCCAATATGCAGTAAGGTCCCTGGAGCCATTCCTGTTTTTTCTGAAATTCGTCTTGATTTTTTCTTTGCCATGATAAAACAAATGTGAATAATTGTATCTTTAAATTACACAATTCAATTAAAATAAAACTATTATTCTTGTAAGTAATGTTAGAAACTCTTGAAACATTAATTAAAGATCTTGGTATGGGCTATAAGCTTTTGTTTATCGTCTTAGCCATTGCTGGAGGTCTTATTCTCTCAAAATTGATTCATTTTTTCATGAATCGAATGTTGAAAAAAGCAGCAGACAAATTAAATGTTGATCCAACCAATTACAATTTCCTTAAGAATGCGGTTAGTTTTTTGATCTTCATTTTAGTCATTATTGTTATTTTTTATTCAATTCCTGAATTGAAAAGTGTTGGTGTAAGCCTACTTGCTAGTGCTGGTATTCTAGCTGCTATCGTTGGTTTTGCATCCCAGCAAGCATTTTCGAATATTGTAAGTGGTATTTTCATTGTCATATTTAAACCTTTTCGAGTTGGAGATTTTATTAAAATTGGAAATTTACATCATGGAACTGTTGAGGACATAACACTTCGCCATACTATTATTAAAAATCCTGAAAACAGAAGAGTAATTATTCCTAATTCTGTTATTAGTTCGGAGACAATATTAAATTCAACGATTGCAGATCCAAAGGTATGTTCCTTTCTTGAAATAGGTATTAGTTACAAATCCAATATCGACAAAGCAATTGAAATTATTCAAGACAAAGCCATTACACACCCTAATTTTTTAGACAACCGCAGTGATGATGAAAAAGAAGCAGATTCGCATCCTATTCTTGTTCGTGTAATTAGTTTAGGAGATTCAAGTATTCTATTAAGAGCTTATGTTTGGGCTGCCGATTCTGGTAAAGGTTTTGTGATGAAGTGTGATCTTTTAAAATCAATTAAAGAACAATTCGATATCGATGAAATCGAAATTCCATTTCCTCATCAAACTGTTTATCTTCGACAGGAATCTCCTCTTAAAATCACTAAAGAATAATAAACTATTTTTAGAGAGCAATTGGCGACATTCCTAAACCGAGTTGTCGCCATTCTTTTGTATTATATCGAATTCTCTGATGAAAGAATATTTGATTCAAGCAATTCTTTGATCACATTCTCGGTAAGTTCACTTTTAAAAGCAAACTCGAAACGAATATCCATCACATAAGCCTTTAGTCGCATTTTGTAACACAACTTATCATGCTTGATATCATTTACGAAAATTACTGCAATTGGCTTCACCAAATAGATGTATTTTGACACTTTAGCTACCTCTGTAGCAATTTTTCGGACCTTGTGCGTGTCAATTGTGATCGGTAAGTATATTTCTGCAACAACCTGACAATTCGTTTCTCCTGAATTTGAATTTGAAATGGATTGGTTCATTAACTCACCATTGGGTACAGTTACCAGGGAATCATCTGCAGTATGAATACGTGTTGATCGTAAAGACATATCAAGCACTTCTCCGTACGTACTTCCCACTTCAATCTTATCTCCAATTTTAAAAGGCCTATCGATGAGAATTACAAAACCACCAAAAATATTTTTAAGAATATCCTGAGCTGCAAAACCAACAGCAACTCCAATTGATGCTCCAAATGCAATTAGTGATTCAACAGGAGGGCGAAATATGCCCCGAACAATTAGATAGCCAATTACCATCCAGCAGACAATTTTTACAACTGGAACTATGGCCTTTCCTTTTACCCTTCGATCGGGACTTTTCTCAGACCAAATCTCTATTGTTCGAGTTAAAAAACGGATAATAAAATAGCCAATAGCTATAAAAACCAATGCCCAAAATATTTTGGTAAAAGAGACTATTTCTGATACATCAGGAGGATTTAATTTTTTCTCTAATGTTTTGACTACATCCTTTGTTGACTTACTAATAGAATCAACTACAAGTTCTGTTTTGCCAACTGAATCATTAGATATATTTTGACCTTGCGCTTCCTGAAAATACAACAAGAAGCTTCCAAACACAAGTATTAGATTGATATATTGTTTCATATTATTTATTACAAATATTCTAAGTAAAATGGATTTAATGCACATAATTCAAAACATCAAGGTGATTAACAAGCTGACGATAAACTAGTGGATTTATCAAATAGTAATTTTCTTTTCTCATTAGGATACCATCATCAACGAAGACCATCAAATGAGCAAAACTCTCCTCTTTTTGCCATCCTAAAATATCTGCATGCTCATCCAAACTTAAAGAGCCATGCAGTAAAAATGAGTGCAAGCTAACTACCTGAATATTACTTAAAGAAGTGAAAAATGAATAATCTAAATGTCTGTATTGCAAATCAAATACATTGTCTTCTACATTTACGATGGAACGCATCCAAAACAACAAGGCCAGTGAAAGGTTATTTTGTGAATAATTGTATAAACGCTTAAAATAATCTTCTTGTAAGTAAACTTGTTTCTGAGAATTTGACATTCTCTTATAGCCTCTTTTAGGATTGAAATTATTTGGTTCTAAAAAGTTCAATTTAAACCCACTAAACTTGTGTCTTTTGGTAATTACATCTGTTATATCATCCTTATTCAAAGTATCTAAATTAATTACATGTCCATAATAATCGTGCATTTTCATAGTATGATCCAGATACTTAAATGTATAAAGTAAACAAGTACTTAACCAAAACACCTTACTATTGGTTTGAGATATTAATTTGAAAAATAAAGACAGATTATTAAACCCATTCATTTTCCGGATAAATAATTGTTGCACGTTTTCTATAACAACCACTCGTCTTCCTTTTAATTTATTAATTTCCTCAATCAATTCATCTAAACTTTCAAACTTAACATCAGTAAAAACGACTTTCATAAATTGAATAAAATCATTTTCTGTAACGATTCTATATTCCATGTTAAAACGGTAAAAAGTATACTGATGGCTAAACCTTTCCTCAAATATATTAACTGTAGATGTCATTCCACTCCCTGTTTCTCCTACTAAACATGTTGGAGCAAATTTTCCATTGGTCCAGTTACTATAGGCTGTTTCCAATTGTTGAATAACCTGAGGTCTTTCAATTCGAAACTTAGCATTGGTTAAGGGGGTGATTTTAAATAACCTCTGATACATGAGCGGCAAGCGGGCAATAGCCTTCTCCGTTTCTGAAAGATAATTTGACAGTTCACTCCCTATGGTTTCAGATTTATCTGACAAACCCAAAACTTCACGATAAGCTGTGTATTTCTCCCGTGCCTGCTTAATCAACCCAAGAACACGAGTATGAGACTTGGTGAATAATTCCTTTCCAAATACAAGACCCGTAATTAAGATGTTCCGAGCATCTCGAATTCGCTTTTTACGAATCATTTCGGTTTGTTTTTGGTTTAAATTATCGAGTGAAATAGCATTTGTAATCTCTCCAATAAAAGAACTGTTTATTTTACCAAGTTCATCCTCTAAAGTACTCGAAAGACTACGATCATGCTGCTTGTTTTCCTTTGCTTTTTTTATAGCTCTTTCGATACCATTTGTAAATTCCGCATGCTGATCAGCTTCATCTTCTACATCTTTTGTATTGTAATACTCCAAAGCATACTCAACTACACCTGTTAATTCTTCGGCATTGGATAAAGACAATTGAATTCCACTAATAAGTTCTGTTTTTTGCTTTACAATATTCTCCTCTACGGATTCTGCCAAACAACCACGAACAATATCCAACACATTGGTTGCTCGTAGTTTTGGTACTCCAGGATCTTTATCCCACGACTTTTTGGATGGAAGCAGATAATTCGCTTTTGTATTTCCAAACTCTTCCTTGCAAGTATTCTTGAGTTCCTCTAAATGAGTAACAAAATCAGTCTCCATTAACTTCTCGATGTAAGCAGGAATACCCTCTTTTAACAATTCTCGAGATAAAAGTTCATCCTGAACATGTGCGAGGTCTTTTTTCTCAGCTATTTTTTCAAAAGCAGATTCTAATAGTTCTACAAAAGCAGTATCCTTTTTAACTAAAACCTCATCAAACACTCTTTTCAACTCTTTTTCCTTAGAATTGAAATGATCGGTAACAGACAAATTCGCAAAGCGAATTTCATAAACCAAGCGCCAATGCTCAAATAATGCGAATGCTCGACGTTCAAAATTATTCAACAATCCATTCTGTATCTTTATTTGTCGATTTGCTTTTTTCGTTACTCTTCCTGTTTTAAATTTTCGAGATGGAAATTCAATGGTTCCTGCTATTTTTTGTAGTTTCTTATAATACTCATCAAGCTCCTTCTTTAACTCATTAAAAAAGAGTTCAATCTCTTTCTTTCTAACCTTAATATCCTCAGCACACTCGCGTAATTCGTTCTTAAAATCATTCTCTTTCCAATGGCCTTTCAACAATACTTGCGCTTCAATAGAACAATCGATAGCTTTTATTCTTTGAAAAATTTCTTGTCTGTACTGCAGAACATCGGCAAACATCAAATTAAGCTTCTCCAAAAATATCACACGATAAACCAGTCCTGCAAGTTGCTGCTCCTTAACCTTATGATTCCAGAATTGCTTTGGAATAGCCGTTTTCTTAAACAGGCCTCTAATGAAATTAATTCCACTTATAAACGACCAATTTATTTTAAGAAAGAATCGTTTCCACAGCTTTCTAACTTTTAGAATAAATTTATCCGACGCTTGCGGATAGAAACGATCGCGTTCCTGAATAAGTTTAACATTTTCTTCAAAAGTGGAAATGTATTCCGTAATTTCAGTGAAATCATCAAAAAATTCAATTGCATTTATCTTAACGACTTCATTATAGTGATCTTGTAGGTAAGCCCTAAATTTATTACTATTATTTAAATATTCATTTTCGTTTCTATTCTCCTCTTTAGCTGATTCAATTTTCTCAATTGTTTCTAACAAAGTAGAAATCATACTCTCACATGGACGGAGTGAATCTGCAAGTTTTTGGGCGTATTTCGTGTACATTTTTATTGATCTATAATAACAATTAAATCAAATTACGAAAAATACTTGAAATGTGTATGCCAAAAAGATTATTTAAAATAAGCTATTCTTATGATTCCTTAACTTTTATAAAAAACTTCAAATTACTCCCTTTCAAATTAAGCTATAAAAAAAGACCACCTCTTAACGAGGTGATCTTTACCAAAACGAATGCAGGTGAATGCCTTCACCTTCATCAACATCAAACAAATTACTTTGTAGTTTCAGCAAGTCTTCGCTGATCCAAATCTGATTTCATAACAACACAAGTTTCATGATCGATAGTATAGAAATACAATAGAATTGCACATGACATGTATAAAATTCCTGGGATAACCGAAATCATTAGCTTAATTCCAGTAATTGCAGTCTCTGTTTGCTCCACATTAGGTGTGAATTTAAATATCGCAAGCATCCAACCTGCTAAGGCTCCACCAATTCCCCAACCTGCTTTTTGAGCAAAAGTTGCCGCAGAAAACACCAATCCTGTTGATCTTCTTCCGGTTTTCCATTCTGAATAATCGGCTGTATCGGCCAGCATAGTCCACAACAAAGGCACAGCAGGTGCATAAGCCATTTTAGCCAGAATATTAAAGGTATAAATCGAAATAATATTATCGGCACCTGGAAGGTATAGGCAGATGAAGAAAAATCCGGAAAGTAAAGAGCTAGCCAAAAACACATTTCTTTTACCGAATTTCTTTGCCAATGGTTTTGAGAAAGGAATTGCTACAATTAAAGCAATAGTTCCAATCACATTAAACAATTGAACATTTTCTTCATTTCCTATATAGTATTTAAAATAGTATGCAATGGATAAATTCTGCATTGCAAACATGATGAATGAGATGATTCCAACAAAGAATAAGATCACCCAAGGTCTATTTTTAAACAAGTTTTTGAAATCCTCTTTTAAATTTTCTTTCTGTTCTTTAGGTGGTTGCACACGCTCTTTTGTCGTTTTAAAAGTAATCATGAACAACGCAAAACTGATAATAGAAAATAAAATTAACGTGTACTGATATCCTTTTGCATTATCTCCACCTCCAAAATATAGAGCCAATGAAAGTGCTGTACCCGAAACAATAAACTGACCAACGAATGCAAAAATAAATCGATATGAATTCAAACCAGCACGCTCGTAAGAATCGGAAGTCATAACTGCTCCTAAAGAAGAATAAGGTAGGTTAATTGCTGTAAAAACCGTCATTAATAACATATAGGTAACACCAGCATAAATTACCTTACCTGTTGGACCTAAATCTGGTGTGGTAAAGGTTAATACTGCTAGTACACTATAGGGTAAAGCCATCCACAAAATATAAGGTCGAAACTTTCCCCAACGTGTATTTGTTCTGTCAGCAATAATTCCCATAATTGGATCGCTAATCATATCCCAAAAACGAGCAATTAGCATAATGGTTCCTGCTGCCGCTGCGGAGATTCCAAAGGTATCGGTATAGAAAATTAGAATCCAGAAGCCTACCATATCCCATACAAAATGGGAGGCTGTATCGCCTAGGCTGTAACCTACTTTTTCTTTTAATGATAATTTTGAGTCTGTTTCTTTCATTGCTGTTTGTTCCTTTTATTCTAAAGTTTTAATCTAATAGTTCCACTATTCGATCTTTTTATCCTCAAGCCGGATGGGCTCCTACTTTGTTTTTACCATCGGCATTTTAGAAATAGGAACTACCTCCATTTTCGGTCTACAGATATAATAAAACCGTAAAATCTTTATTTTAATTCTAATTAATGTGCTATTTACCGCTAGTATTGGGCTATCCGCCCAAACCCGACTTCATCTTTTTGGCTTGATCCAAAAAACGAAGCAAAAAAAATCAAGGCTGATTTTAAAAATAATCATGTATTATAATTGAATCTAAAAGCTTCTTACTTTATTTCAAATATATTATATGTTCTACTCCACTCAGTTTCCTGATTTGGTTTTAGGTTGATATCATAAAATAACTCAGGACTGATTACATGTTTCCATCCCCAAAGGTTAATCTTGTTGGTTGTAAAGCTTCCTGTTTCGCTGATTCCTATTTTGCTTTTTGTATTGATCAATTCCCAACTGGCAGCAACTTCTTTATTAGCTGAAAGATTACCGTAAAAAAATTGTTCTTCAGGCGTGCTATTAAAGGTAAATTGATCCTTCTGAACCAACACTTTTCCTTCTGGATTAATTGCAGCGTCAAATAAGTCGGTATTGAGATCGAATGGGAATTTTAGGATGTAATCGCTACCCATTAATTCTTTATTGATGGCTAAAAAATTATGACAGTACTCATTCGTTGTAATGGTTTTTACACCAGTATTTTTTAACTCATATCGAATTACAAAACTACTTTCTAATAGTTCTATTTCTTTTCGTAACACATAAGAATAGCCGTTAACCATCGATGATTCACATTCAACAATTAGTTTGTTGGTATCTTTAATTACATTAAAATTAGCTGGCTTAATTTCATAAGCCTTACTAAAAGCATAGGTCTCTCCTTCTTTCGTTAATGATCCCACACCTATTTTAGGAAAGCGTTCTCCTTCATCAATATCATCAAAGCCAACAGGAATTTCAATGCCAAATTCGTTATAAAATCCATTGCCATAAATATTCTCTTTGTCTCCATCAATTTTTTCTTGAGTAGAAACAGGAATTCCTTTATATGTTACTGCCGTAATTTTTCCTGTCCAATCGAATCTCGAAAATTGGTAATTTTCCAATGGTAAATCAATGCAAATTTCTAGATTTTCATTTTGTAGGATGTGTGCCATGTTCGTATCTTTTTTCTGCTGAGCATTACTTATAAATGCGTAACATATCAGTAATAAGAATAATGTTTTTTTCATTCTTTAGAGCTTGATAAAGGCTATTTTGACTTCGATAAATTGATGTACTTCTCTTTTACTATTTGAAACGCCTTTTTCTTATTTCGATCAATATCAACAATTCCCCAATATTCTTCATTTGGGGCTCCATCATACGGAACTCCACTGCTATTAGGTGCCCATCCTCCTGTATCTAATAAATCATTGTTACCAGCTTTCCACAATTCATCAATAAAAGCAAATAAGGTAACTCCTGAACAAATTTCACGATTTCGAAAGGTGACCTCTAAAATATTGGCTGTTGCATCTGCTTGAGCCAATTCATTAACTCCTTTGTCGTATCCATTCTTTTCAATAGTCATATAACTATCTGCCCCAGCTTCAGAAAGGTACATTGGCTTGCTACTAATCACACTCCATTGCGAAAATATCTCTTCCGGATTGTCCCAACGATAGACATTCATTCCCCAAACATCAATATCTGGACACATATTAATGGCCAATGAATCTGGTAATTCTCCATGTGCTGTTGTCACAGGATGAGAAGGATCGTTTTCGTGAATCAATTTTGCAGCATTATTCAAAGCTGAATACCAATTTTTCATGTCTCCCTCAAACCACTCTGGATGATAATTGTATTCATTACCCAATTCCCATAACAGGATTGCCTCATGGTTCTTGAACGTATTTACGTAATCGATAAAAGTTCCAGAAAGAATATCATTCTCACCTCCTTGATTGTAACCGAAACCGATAATTACTTTTAGTCCGGCCTCATGAATCTGATCCAATACTGTAGGATCTATAATTGGGGAATAAACCCGAATGGTATTAATGCCAGCCTCTTGCATTAAAGTCAAATCTTCCGTTAAACGATCGAAATTTCTATTATCGCTCCCTTTAGGAACAGGGTGATAACAAATTCCCTTAATTGTATAAACTGAATCGTTACGTAAAATATCCCTACCATTAATTGAAATACTATCAGTTTTAATTTTATTACATGAAATAAGCAGCGCACTTATTGTAAAAATCAATACAATATTTTTAATCATAGTAGGGATGTTTAAAAGGTTTTATTAATCTCTTGACTAAACAGGTACAATTACAGTTTGCAATGCCTGAGCATTGATTTGTAAATTAACAGAACGGTCTCCTAAAGAAATTTTAATATTTTTAGCTTCCTCTTTCATGTTCAAAATAACAAGAGCAATCGACCCATCAGGATTTTTTGCAGCAGTCATCATTAAATCCTTATCGGATATTTCAAAACCAATGCGAACAGCACCAGGACGAATGTACTTGCTGAAATGTGCCATGGTATGATACAAAGGCGTGAAGTAAACTTCATCTTTTTCTGGATCTACAATTACAGGTGCAAGACACCAGTTTTGAACCCAGTTTGGTCCTCCTTGCGTATCCAATACCATGTTCCAATCGATCCAACCCTGCACGTAATTATTCATGCAACCAATAATATCTCTAGCATAACGATATACAGGAACATACTTTGGATGCAAATGTTTTT
The DNA here is from genome assembly GCA_016342745.1 of Labilibaculum sp. Lineage (GTDB taxonomy): Bacteria > Bacteroidota > Bacteroidia > Bacteroidales > Marinifilaceae > Paralabilibaculum > Paralabilibaculum antarcticum. Next base: position 54,729 of record JAEINT010000016.1, on the reverse strand, counting down.
GATCATCAGGTGCCCAATCCCAGCCCCAATCTGTAGCTTCTTTTGACCAATACCATGCATCATCATTCCAATGAGGAATCTCTGAATCTGCACAAGCTTCCGATTGAATCATTAACTTATTTGGCGCTTTTTTGTATGTATACTGCAAGCTTTCTGGCATAAAATCATAGGTGCTAGCATACCAGTGAATCGCCATTCCATCAAAATATTTAGATGATTCCTCATCCTTGTACATGATATCAGCCCATTCTTCTAACTCATCTCTGTTTTGATCATAGCCTAGAATCTTAACATCGTGGCCATCTTCCTTTAATTTTGGCCCCATATGTTTGCTCACAAACTCTACCATTTCCTCAGGAGAAAAATGCATACTTTCCCAATTGCTATTGTTACCCAATGGCTCATTTTCAACAGTTAACCCCCAAATATCGATACCTTCTTTTTTGTATTCTTCAATGTATTTTGAGAAAAATAGTGCCCAAGTATCGTAGTATTTTGGCAATAACTTACCACCCTTCCAATCTTTGTTATCCTTCATCCAAGGTGGAGCTGTCCATGGTGAAGAAAGAATTTTAAATCCATCTTCAGATATGGCCATAGCCTCTTTTATCATTGGAATGATATCATCTTTATCTTCTTCGACAGAAAAATTTTCTAACATCATATCATCTGCTATAGGTGCGTAAGAATAATTACTTACCGAAAAATCACAAGAATTAATATGAGTACGGGTAAGTGAATATTTAGCTCCTTTATCGCTAAAATAAGCATCCAAAATTAACTCACGATTTTCTTTACTCAATTGATTTAACAAATAAGCAGATGATTCGGTAAATGAACCTCCAAAACCAATGATTTCCTGATATTTTTCATCAGGTAAAATTTGAATCGTTACAGCCTCATTTCCTGCAGAAAATTCAGTAATTTTTGTGAGTTTATTACCACTTGCTGATGTTTCGTATACATCAACTGACAATTTGTTTTGCTTTGCGTTACATCCCATTAAAACAAGTATGAATAAAAAGGATAAATAAGGTTTAAAATTTTTCATATTCAATTTTTATCGTGCTATACTAGAATCAAAATATCCATCAATTTAATTGTCACTCCCACATAATTCGGTGCGTTATTTAGAAGAGATATTTTAATCAAAAAATCCTAAGGCCTTGCAATAGCCCTCATTCGGATAACAATTTTCAAACTTGCTATTTTCTACATACCGTTTTAACAACGCCACCATTTCTTTCTGTTTTATTCCACCAATACTATCTTTCAGAGTCCTTATTTTAGCAAATGAACTTCTATCACTTTCGGCGTAGGTTATAAAATTGTCATAACCACTAGGTTCCTCAAAGTTCATTGGCCCACGTGTGTTATCCATTTTCTTGTATGGCCAAAAGGTCCAATGAATTTCATTCTCATCTAATAATACTCTAAAATTCTTCACCCATACATCCTCATTCTCACCACTTTCCCCCATCAGTAAAGGCACTTTATATTTATCTCTAAAGTCTATATATTGCTGTATTTCCTTTTTCTCAGGAGGCATCCAATATTTATGAAATGTATAAACTAATTGATCATCAAACGGTTCAGAAAACACAGAAAAATCCGTCTCCCAAACAGCCCCTCCTAGAAATATGATATGCTTACTATCCACCTCTCTTATTGCTTTGGTAATCTTTTTATAAAGCGGCTCTAAATATGGTTTTAAATGATCATCATCAAAATATTGTGGAATGGGCTCGTTCAAAAGGTTATAACCAATTATTGTATTATTATCGGCATACCTCTTTGCTATTTCCTGCCAAATATCAGAAACCTTTTGTTGCATCCCTTCATCTACCATTAACCAAGGATAGCCATCACTATTGTCTATATTATCACCAGTTTGACCTCCTGGAGCAGCATGCATATCTAGTAATACATAAATATTGTATTTCTCACACCAGCTAATGGCTTTGTCCAAATATTGATAACCATGCATATCTCTTCCCAAAAAATCATCATGAGTCAGTAAGCGATAATCGAATGGTAAACGGATGATATTTACTCCGACCTCCGATAACCATTTTATATCGGCCTCGGTGATGTAATTATCCAAAAAAGAGTCCCAAAAAGCGGTAGTAGCACTATCCCCTATCAATTCGCGTATGCTTTGGTCTATTTTGCGTGGCGAGTTACAATCTTTCAATTTGAACATATAACCCTCGGGTAACAACCAATTTCCCAAATTCACGCCTTTTAGATGCAATAGATCACCGTTTTCCGAGTAAATATTTTCACCATCCACATAAACAAACTTTTTCTCTGCCTTCTGACAAGATGCAGACAGCAATAGTAAAATGAAGAATATCCAGATTTTTGATTTCATATTTATTGATTTAGCATAGATTAAACGATACAATTTTGCGTATCAAGATTTGAAAATTAACTTGTTTTGCAAACCTTATTTATTTGACGAAAAAGATAGAAGCAAATAAATTCCTTCTCAACATAACTTGTCATTCACAACTAGTCAACTAAGCCGATTTCATTTTTTATCAGGTACAATCTCGACTACAACTTTATTATGACCGATCTCATTACCTTCATGCTTTGCCTTACCTCGACGTGCAATTAATGCTGCTCGAATTTCCAATGCTCTACTTTCAGTAATATCATATTTCCAGACCAATAGAATAGCCATTCCTGCAGTAACAATTGGAATTACGATATCAGCAATTCGCAGATTAGTTAAGGTTTCGACACTTTGATGATCGATTGATTGATTAAATCCAACGGCTTGCAAAACAATTCCACTTGTAAGCAATGCTAAGGCTGTTCCCAACTTTACCATCCACCAGTAAACTGCGCCAAACATTCCTTCTCTTCTTTCCCCATTGTTTAGTTCATCTAAATCGCAAACATCGGCAGTCATCGACATCATTAGTGTAAACAATCCCCCAATTCCGAATGATAAAAATGGAATCGGCATAAACATTAACCAAGGATTCGTTGGATCAAATCCCCACCATTTTAAAGCATACCCAATCATCGAAATAAGTGTTGCTATAACAAAGGCATTTTTCTTACCTAATTTTTCTGATATTTTGGTTACAATAGGAATCACCAGAAAAGCTGTTGCCATAGCACTTACAGTTCCAAACATTGCAGGCCAGTATCCTGCGCCAACCTTATCTCCATCAAACAGATAGTAAACGATAATAAACATGGCAAACTGTGCGATTGTTTGAAATCCATTAAATATGAAAAATGTTGCGCCACAAAGTTTCATAAAGGGTTTATTTTGAATGGTTAATTTGATCCCTCTTATGAATTCCTTTGTATTCACAGCCAATTCTTTCATCGATAAATTGGCCTGTTTGCTATTTTCTGGCAATATCATTTCTTTATTAAATAAAGCTGGTAAAATTCCTAATACCATACAAATAGCTCCTACCCAAATCGACAAAATGCGTGCTCCTTCGGGTGCTGACTCAAAAATGGTAGGATCGTATATAATCACCCAAAACCATGGAGCAATCATCCATGCAATCTGTCCCATCCATTGCGATACTGCCATTAAACGAGTACGCTCGTTGTAATCAGAAGTCATTTCGTAGCCCAAACCAATTAAAGGAGTAGCAAAAATGGTGTAGCCGATGTAGAAAAATACTGATACGATTAAGAAATAAAAGAAATTATAGGTTTGAGAATCTTCAGGATTCAATTGCCACATTACCATAAAAGCAAGGCCAGTAATGGCACTTCCAATCAAAATATAAGGCTTTCTTCTTCCCCATTTTGATTTGGTATTATCTGAAATGAATCCCATTATAGGATCTGTTAATGCATCTAACAATCGGGGCAAAGCACCCAAAATTCCAGCCAAAACTGGATTCATATTTAAGGACATAACCAAAACAACCATAAACACACCAAGTGCAGCAGGAAATAACTGATTTGCCAAGTGTCCTGATCCAAATGCCAGCTTTTGCCCAAAAGGGACAATATCTTCCTTTGCAGTTTTAGAATGTGTCATGTTTATTGAATTACGAATTAAAAATTAGGAATTATGAATTGGGGTATCAAAACAACAGTTATGGAAATTTGACTTAATTATCAAAGTATTTTACCATCACTTTCTTTGGCTTGCGGTCAACAGTGAAAAGTCCCCAGTGCTTTTCAGCGCCTAAAGGGTTTGCAGTTTCGCCTTTCCAATCTTCATCAAATGCTTCGAAGAAAAAGGTTGTAATGTTCATTTCTGCAGACCATGCAAATAGATCTTTATAGTATTGTTCTTGTTTTTCTTCGCTGGCTCTTTCGCCAAATTCAGAAGCGACAGTTGCCCATCCAGCCTCTGTAATTACAAGCTTACTATCGGGTAATGCATTTCGAACTTTCTGTACATTCTCGATTGTGTATGACATTGCTTCTTCGATATCTTTGCCTTCCCAAACTGGATACACATGAATAGAAACAAAATCGACAGCTTTGGCTAGCTTTTGACCTTTTGCAGCCCACCATTCGTAATTATCAGCAACAGTTACAGGTTGCTTAATAGCTTTCTGAACTTTATGCACATAGGAAATAATGCTGTCGGTATCTACCTTATGATCGTTCCATTCCACCAAAGATTCGTTACCAACACTAACGGTAACTACTATTTCTGGATATTGATTTGCCAAGTGTATTCCTTTCTGAATTTCTTCCTGATTTGCACTACTATTCTTATCAAGAATATCCTGTGCAATTGGTTCTGTTAGCCATCCGCAAGTTTCATGAGCACTTAATTCAGCTTTCAGCCAAACTCCTAACATCACTTTAATATTGAGCTTGTTTTCTTCAATAATTCTCAAAACTGCTTCTGAATTTTCTCCAGAATCGTACAAACGAATCAAGTTGAAAAGAGAATCTTTAGAAATTATTTGAAGATCTTCTAATACTTCTGCATCAGATGGATTAACTGCTCCTTCTCCTCTATCTGGATGTTGCCCACTTCTGAAACCTGAATAACAAACAGCTTTAGAGGTGCCATTTAACAAATCTTTTTCTGTTTGCTTAATTTCAATTTTTTCCGATTTATTCACTTCACTATCCTTTTGTGATTTTTTATTTTTGTTCATACAGGATGTTAATATCATCGCTGAAAGCAACATTATTATGGGGAGACTTTTATTCATGATTAAGTTTTTAAAGGTTTCGGATTGAGTTCTTACTTCTTGGTAGCAAATAATTCTTGCATCACTTGCTTTGGCTTCCTATCAACGGTAAACAAACCCCAATGTTTTTCTGGTTCTAAGGGTTCGTGTGATCCTTTCCATGGTTCATCAAAAGCTTCAAAATAAAAAGTAAGAATCTCATCTTCCTTTGTCCATTCCATCAAATCCTGATAATAAACTTCTTGAAGGTCTTCGCTTACATTTCCTGGATCGATTCCTCGTCCGTTCGAATTTGTTGCCCAACCTGCTTCCGTAATTACAACCGGTTTATGAGGATATTTATCAGCAACACTGTAATAATTTTGTTTGGTATACTCCAATGCTTCATGTATATTTTTGTATTCCCAAACCGGATAAGTATGAATTGAAATGAAATCAAGCTCTTCGATCAAAGCTTTCAATTTATCAAGCCATGGCACGTAATTTTCACAGAAAGTGACTGGTTGCTTAGCTCCTTCCTTAATCATCCGCACATACTTAATTACATTTTCTACTGGCACATAATGATCTGTCCAATGAACCAATGCTTCGTTACCTGCCGATAATGAAAAAATGATATCCGGATATTGATTTGCAAGTTGAATCAGCTTTTGTATCTGCTTTAGATTTCTTTCTTTATTTTCTGTTAATTCCTCTTCTGAATAAGATCCACCCCATGGACAACCAAAATTGTTCATCTCCGCACCGATATATGCACCAAGCATTATTTTAAAATCAAGCTTCTCTTTCACGATGACTTCTAACACAATATCCGTTTGCTTATCACAATCGTATAATCGAAGGTATTTCCAATGATCATGAAGAAGTAAAAGATCCTCTTTCACCTGTTCGTAAGATGGAAAGACTCCCGACTCAGGGCTTTGTCCTTCTCTAAAACCAGAATAACAAATTGCTTTTCCCGGCTCTATATTTAGTAGTTCATTCCTATTCATTCTATAGTGGTTAGTGTGGTTTCGATTAAAAAATCGATTATTTGGCAAACTTTAACTTTTCATTTTTATCCCAGATACCCCAGTAGGCACCAACATCTCCTTCGTCATCAGTCTTCCAACTCTCGTCGAATGATGAGAAATAGAAAATATCAATATCTTCTTCCTTCGACCAAGCCTGTGTGTTGATAAAATACTTAAGAGCATTTTCAACAGAAGGTTCTGCGCCGTGAAATTTCTCTCCCACATTTGGCCATCCGGTTTCTGTAATAATGACTTTTTTTCCTTTGCCTGCCTGCAAAGCACGATTATACATATCCTTCATGTACAAATAAGAATGTTCCATACTACATCCTTCCCAAAATGGATAACAATTAGCCAATATTACATCGCAGGCTTCTGTCACCTTTGGGCGATTTCCAAATTCATAATAGGCATCTACATAGCCAACTTGAATTCCAGGTAGTGCTTCTTTTACTTGATAGATATAAGCCAACAACTCATCTTCCGTTAAATCTTCACGATAAAGAACCTCGTTCCCAACAGCAACAATATCAGCATGACCTGCCTTGGCCACTTCAATAAGTGCCGCAATCTCCTTGTCGTTAATACTTTTGTATTTCCCTAGCCATGCACCAACTAAGGTTTTCATTCCCTTTTCTTTGGCAATTTTAGGAATCATTTCATTTCCTTCAGTACATGAAAAGGATCTAACCCATTGAGTATGTGGTTTAATAATATCAATCCTTCTCCTAATTTGCTCTTCGCTCAATTGAGTGCCTGGTTCTTGTCCTTCTTCGTAAGGACTAAAGCATAAGCCATGCATCCCACTATTCAATAATTCAGTATATAAGGATAAGAGTTCATCCTCCGATTTTCCAGTGAGATCGATTCCCGCGAGGGACATTAAATATTCGCTTCGTACAGACATAGGTTAGGCTTAAATGGTTAAATTTTAGAAAGATCTGCATAAGCACTAGCAAGCGAAATGCTTATGCAGAATCCTTATTTTAATTGTTCATTGTGATTGATAATTCAATCCTTTCAACTTCACCACCTCGATTAAATATCAAGGCACTCGTTTCCCTATCAATTACATTGTTTGGAATTACTTTCGTATCTCCATTACTAAATGAAATAATGATTTGATTTTTATCTGATGCGGTATAGACTACTGGAACCTTACAGAAGGTATATGCCAATTGTCCTTTTTGCAGCGAAAGTTGCTGTTTCTCTCCATTTAAGGCATAGAAATCGAACTGCTCATTATGATTCAATATTTCTTGATCATTCAATAAAGAAGTTCCGAATACAATTTCTCCGTTGATTACATGAATCCCTAGCTCTCCCATTCTCGAGATAAAATCCTCTTTTACCTGTCCAGTCATACCTGGTTGTTGAGCACCAGCAGTAGAAGGTGTATGAGAGTAAGCATCAGTTGGGAATGCGCCATATAAATCAGGTGATTTATACAATCCAATACCAGCTTTAATTTCGAAATAATGATCTTTTAATTTCCCTAGTGTAACTGGATCAGCATTTTCTTCTATGGCATTGAAGTAGCTTTCTTGAGCAGCCAATAACAATTTAGAAACCATATGCCAATAAATACTACCAAGTCCTTCAAATCCGTAAAAAGTACCCGAACGACCTGTAAATGATTGATGATCAAATATTTCCTCAAAAATATCAAGAATGTTTTTTCGTTCTTCAGCAAGTAATTGTCCGTAATTCTCTGAACATAGATTGCTAAGTGCATTTTCCAATACTTCAGCATTTCTAAATGTTCCGTTAAAATGATAACCACCCATACTGTCAACACTCAAAATAGAAGTATCCTTATCAGCTATCAATTTGCTCAATAGTTTTGATCCTTTAACACTCTTTTCAGGGATATTATTCTTTTCGGTAAAACGAGGCAATTGTCTGTTAGGATAAAGGAAGTAACTGTATTGGTCGCGTCGGAAAAGTTCACTCCATTTTAAGCAATTCAAAACATCTAAGCTTTCGTCTGCATTTAAATAACCAGAACTTAAGACAGCAACTTGCCCTTCTAGCATTTCATACAAGTAACGTACAGAAACCTTTTTATCCGTAAAAGAAATCAAATTATAAGCATGATAAAGTCCATCCTCACGTTTGTTTACTTTTATAGACTGATCCATATAAACCATGGCAAGATTCGTAAATTCAAGCAATTCGCTAACCTTCACTGTCTTTTTCGATCCAGAAAATGAATTTGTATAAATTCCGTTTCTATAATTGTTTCCAGCTTCACCTAATACATCTGCAAAGCGACGTCTGTCTTCATCCGAAAACCCTTTTTCTAAAAGAGATGAATTCTCAACAAAAAGATTCGAGATACGATCTAGTAGTGTTATCACTTCCTCTGAGATACTAATCTCTTCAATCGCAATAGCAGAGAATTTTTCTGACCAAAATTTCAGAAATCTTCTCACATAACACAAAGTAACCATGGATACACCATTCCCTACCAAAGCATTGTTTGCATCGTTCCATTCTGGACGTTGCGTATTTAACCAAATACCTGCTTCAGGAATAAAGTTACTTAGTTTGGTTAGCAGTGTAACCAGAATTTTTTCGGTAAGGTTTACTTGATAAAGTCCACCTTGTCCATTGCTCAACATTCTTCCATCAGCTCCAATTTGTGCTGCCAATTCCTTAATCTGATCGTTTAAAGCAAAATCAAACTCAATGGTATCTTGTGGATTTTTTACGATATCAGCATAGGATTTGATGCGATAAGGAACATTTGCATAAACAAAGTTCTCTTTGGTAAGCATTTCCTCTAATTTCCCAGGATGATATTCATTGGATAATTCCAAAAATTTCTGAAGGTAAATGATCTGATGATCTCCCCAGTATCCAATATAAGCCCATGGATCATTTGGATCTGGACATTCCCAGTCAATTCCTTCTCTTGTGATTCTATATGGATTGTAACCATCTGCAGTAGATGCATTTACAAACTTACTAATCATTCCTTCCAAAAATTCAGGATAAGAAAGGCCAAGAGCTTCCCAATTTTGAAAAATATCACGCCAGTTACCTTGATAATTTAATTTTGGAGAACCATCTTCATTTTTTGTTTCAATAGAAAACTGATTCCAAGGGCGACTAGGATCACCATGTCTACGACTAAAAGTAAGTGGAAGATATTCATAACAGATTCTTATTAAATCTGAATCACCCGATTTTTCAGCCAATCCATTTATATCTGTATAAGTTATTTCGGTTGGCAATTGATTCATCCAAGATTCAAATTTCTGCGCAATACCTTTATTGGTTTGATGAACAAATAATTTGAAATCCTCTGAATCTATCGTGTAATTATTCGTAAAAATACCACCACGCATTACATTGAAAAGTGTATTTGAAAAATGGCGAGCGTAACTCAAATCATCATTTCCCATTTGCAAACCATCAGCATCAGCAACAATTTGAATCAAATTTGAAGTTCCTAAAGCAATGTCTTCTGCTATTAAGCCGGCAATGTTTTTTTCTGATTTAATAAAACGATTCAGATTGGCCACTGCAACACTATCCTGATTTAGCTCTGTAATAATCATCCATTTTTTGGATTCATTCCCAGCCAATTCAAGTTCTGCATTTAAAAAATATGCTCCTTTCGCAGCTCTAATATCAATTTCTGTTTCTACAGGATATCCTTCTTTGAATCGATCAACTTGTTTCGCTGATAATAGAATTTTACTTCCTTCCAATCCATAAGACCATACGGTAGAAGTTTTTAATGATTCACTAGGTTCTGCTCTATCAACGGGTATTGAACTAAGCATATATAAACCCAGACCACTTTCCTCTAATAGCTCACTCTTTTTATAAGCATCTAATAAATTACTGTATTCATTCTGAAAATCGTAATCTACACCACTTGGTAGAATATTTTCGATTCCATCAATAATATCAAATTTCACAGCTTTATTAGCCAAATTTGAAATCTGTGATGTTTTTACAAAACCAAATTTCTCACTATTGCTCCAACCATACTGAAAACTCATTCCTAAATCGAGATTGACCTCTTCAAATATGACTTTGTTACCATAAATACTCTTGTACAGGTTTCTCTCAATCTTGTATATTTTTCTAAGTCCATTAGAGAATGGTTTCCATAAAAAGGTTTTCTCATCCTTTTCAACCATAACAATGGTTTTACTTCCTGTCTTATCTCTATAATCGTGAATTTTATCAACGGTATAGTAAGGGAACAATGCATTATTTCTGTCTTTTCTTCCTGCCGACAAAGAACCATTGCTCGATATGAACATCCAGTGATCCGAATCGCTGACAATACTCATAAAGAAGTCTGACATTTGATCAGAATTGCTGATCTTGTAAAACTTTTCATTATGTAGTTCTACGAATTTCCCCTCAACTTCAGCCTTGCTGCAATTCAAACTCGTGTCTCCCAAATAAATGTTATTCTTCTTCATTTTAATTCTAATTGATTCTACTTCAATTCCTTTACTAGTAATACTTCTGACTTTTATATCAAATAGCTATTCTTTCACAAGAATTAGCTCTAATTCTTCTAATGATTTGCCTTTGGTTTCTGGTAGCATAAAAAAGACAAATACAAGTCCTATTGCTCCAAATAATCCGTAAATAAGAAATGTGGTTGCATTCCCAAAGTTGATCTGTTCCCATGGAAACACCAGTTGAACCAGAAAACTGATTCCTGAGTTGATTAAGCCAACAAACGAAATGGCCAAACCACGAACCCGATTTGGAAATAACTCTGAGAACAAAACCCACATAACTGGTCCGATTGAAATCGCAAATGAAGCTACAAAACCAAGAATGCCGATTAAAACCAACCAAGGATTAATGCTTATTGCCTTTGAAATAAAATCGGCCTGATATTCTTTAAAACTTTGATCGCTAATGCAATTCTTTAATGCCTTATTAAACTCTAAATCGCTCTGAAACTCCACATTTTTCATTGGAGCAAGATCTGCGTCATTCGAAAAAGCTGAACAATCCTGAATGTTCTTTTCTGTTAACTGATAAGTTGCTTGTCCAAAACCTGCAGACAGTATAAACATGGAAATGGCAATACCGGTCAAGCCAAAAATTAAAAGCGGCTTTCGTCCAACACGATCGACCAACCAAATTGCAAAAAGTGTAAATACCAGGTTAATAACACCAACCAAAATAGCTTGCGAAAATGATGCATCTGTTCCAATTCCTGTTTGCTCAAATATCATTGGCGCATAAAAAAAGACAGAATTGATTCCGGTAATCTGCTGAGTTACGGCTATCACAATACCGATCAGCAATACCAATTTCATAGAAGGTTTAAACAATTCTTTAAATGCTACTTTCTCCTTTTGTGGAGATGCCTTTATGCTTTTTGAGATAGAAACCAACTGCTTTTTTGCTTCCTCTTCTCCATAAGATTTTTCCATCACAAACAATGCTTCGTCATCCAATCCATTCATGGCTAACCATCTAGGACTTCGAGGAACAAAGTTTAGGGATACAAAATAGATTATTGCAGGCAAGGCTTCCAGACCTAACATCCAACGCCAATTGTAATTATTAAACTGTAATATTTCAGCCCAGCCTGCATTGGATTTTCCTAATTGTAAGATCAAGTAATTGGTAAAAAAAGCAACCGTTATACCCAATACAATATTCAATTGATTGAATGAAACCATTGTCCCCCGCATTTTAGGAGGTGCTATTTCAGCAATGTAAATTGGAGCTATAATCAGTGATGCTCCTACGCCAAATCCTCCGATCATTCTTGCTAATACTAAAAACATAAAATTTGGAGCAAATGCTGATGCTATCGCTGAAATAAAATATAATGCTGCAGCATATTTAAGAATTGTTCTTCTTCCGAATTTATCGCTTAAAGGGCCTGCCATTAACATTGCTAATGTTGCCGTCAGCGTTAAGCAACTAACGGCCCATCCTAATTGAATTTTCGTTAAATCGAATTGAGGTTCGATAAACTTTACGACACCTGAAATAACCGAGGCATCAAATCCCATTAGAAAGCCACCAAGAGCAACAATTAGAGAAACAAAAACAGTATACCTTAAATTCATAAATTCGATTTTACACTTAATAGTTCAATTGCTTATTCAGTACTAATTAATCTTATTTTTTCTGATAGATTCTTACATAATCAATTTCCATAGTTTGTGGAAATGCACTATTATCAATCCCCTCTACATTACCCCAAGCGCCGCCTACTGCGACATTAAGAATAAGGTAGAATGGTTTTATATATGGCCATTTTGATTTACCCAAGCCTTCATTTTTATACTCAAAATAAAGTTTGTCATCAACGTAGGCTTTCATCAGCTCTGGTGTCCATTCCCATACATAAGAATGAAATTTTTCAGCCACATCAGCGATCTGAATTGTATCGGTTTGTTGTGTATTGGTTTGCCATTGGTAATCTTTAGAATGAGCCGAAGCGTGAATGGTTCCTAAATTATGTCCCACATGTTCCATGATGTCGATTTCTCCAATATTTGGCCAATCTCCATCTTTAAAAGTCCAATCTTTTGGCATCATCCAAATGGCAGACCACGTACCTCTTCCTTTTGGCAGCTTAGCATTCACTTCAATTCGCCCGTGTAACCAACTTACATTTGAATTTAAACGAGCAGAAGTATATTCTTTGCCTTCGAACTGTTCTTTTTGAGCAGTTATGTTGAGAATTCCATTCTCTACCCAAGCATTTTCTTTTTTAGCTATCGTATAATGTTGTGCTTCCCTATTTCCCCATCCATCCGCATTACCTTCTGTATCGTATATCCATTTGGTAGAATCGGGCAAACCGGTGCAATCAAATTCATCGCTCCAGACCAATTCATAAGTATCCTTTTGAGAGTCTTCGGTCTTTTCTGAATTGGTTTCTGATTTTTTCCAATTGCAGCTTGACAAAAGGAATAAAACTCCAGATAATATGATTGTATGTTTTAGTAGCATGATGTCTATTTTGAAGTTTTTTCGTTTACTGATAAACTCTTACATAATCAATTTCCATAGTTTGAGGAAAGATTGTATTGTCAATTCCCTGTGCACCACCCCAGTTTCCGCCAACAGCTACATTTAAAATGAAGAATTGAGCTTTATCAAATGGCCAATTGCTATCCGTTTTTGAAGTTGGGTTATAGGTGTGAGTAATATTTCCTGGAGTATCGATATAAAATACGATTGCATCTTCATCCCATAGCAATCCGTAAATATGAAACTCTTCTTCTGCAGTTTCTAAAGCTTTACTACTGCCGTTCCCATTTGAGCCAAAACCCGAAGTTGTATGTACAGTAGCATGAACCACATCAGGTTCATATCCTACGTATTCCATAATATCAATCTCACCACATGCAGGCCAACTTACGGTGCTTATATCTTCACCTAACATCCATATTGCTGGCCAGATTCCTTTTCCTGAAGGCAATTTGGCGCGAATTTCCATTCGTCCATAAGTAAAGCTTTGTTTGCCTTTTGAGATCATTCTTGTAGATGTATATGATCCAGCAGCTTTATTTTCGTTTACTTTTTTGGCAGTAATAACCAGTTTTCCATCAACGATTTCAGCATTATCGCCATTGGTGTAATTTTGTAATTCGTTGTTGCCCCATCCACTAGCTCCAGTTTCAAAAGTCCAATAATCTGTATTTATGCTTGTTCCATCAAACTCATCCGACCAAACTAGTGTCATGTTATCCAGATAATCTGGATCATCTTGAGCGATGCTTATTTGTTTTGTTAAAATCTTTTCGACGTCATCCTTATAGACGTGCAATTCAATATCATATGTTCCCGCTTTGTGTAAATAGATTTCAGTCTGATCGATATTATCTCCTGTAATATCCTTATCATTATATCTCCATGATATGTGATCGTAATCACCTGTTGTTGTATTGTTTAACATGACAAAATTAGGTTTTGCCTCATTTATTGTATAGGTAAAATCAGCAACAAAAACATCCTGAGCAATACTTACTGTTTTTGTTACATTCTTATTATTAGACAGAACATTATCAGGTCCCCAAAGCGTTAACTGAACTTGGTAATCTCCTTTTTCCGAGTAGAAAATGGTATAATCTTTTGTACTAGCTCTTACCTTTTCGGAAATCTCTCCATTCCCAAAATCCCATTGCATAAATAAATACGATCCTGTACTTGTATTTGAAAAGACAATCTTATTTGCGTCATTCACATCTTCAGTAAATGTAAAATCAGGTGTATAAGTTTCATCATCATCACTTTTGCTACATGATAGAAATGTAGAAACAAAAAGTATTGACAAGAATATCTTGACAAGTGAAAGTAAATGGAATTTTTTCATAAGGATTTGTATTGGTAAGTCCTCTACTATATCGTAACAGACTTTTATTCAAAATACCGCTATAGCGGATAAATTTTGCTGGAGCACTAAAAGTGCTCCAGCATAATATAATTATGGTAGTAGTTTAAAATCATCGATGTAGAACAGTCCTGTATTACAGTGACCTTCCGCACCTAATTGAATAACAACCTGATCAAAATCAACACGATCGGTAACATCACTATAATCAAATGTCAATTCAACCCATTGTCCAAACTGATCTGCAGTTAAAGTATGACTACGAACTTGCTGTGTCTGCCATGCATTTCCGCCCAAAGAACTGTCTTGAAGCTTCACGTCAACTTGAGGCTTCAAATTATGCTCTGCAAGCCAATCTGTTCCAGGATTACATTCTGTAACATAGTCGTTAAAAGCAGGTATAAATACCTTCATTGTGAATTGATTTCTTGTTGATAAATCAATTTTATAATCAAGTACAGTAAGAACATTTGTCCACTCACCTGCGCCTTTTTGATACTTCACAATTTTCTCTGATGAATTCACATCTGATGGAGCAAAGTTATCGATGATATCAAAACCTTCGATGTCTTTAGTTTCCCAAACAACATTACCATTTCCTTCGAAATCATCAGAGATATCATTACTCTCCAACTCTTTAACAACTGGTTCTGGTTCTGGTGTCAATTTATCAACTGGTCTAAATCTTGTAAACCAATAAAAGTTTGATTTTGTATCCCAAAATGCTACTTCTAATAAATCTTCTGTAAGGGTCATGATTTCATATTCCGATGCTCCAGCATAGTATCCTAAGAAACCACCACCTGTTACATTCAAAATATTGCCTGCTACTGTACAAACAAAATCACCACCATCAAAAGGCATAATGAAATCACCGCCAGAAGGTTCTTCGTTACCAGCAGTAGTACCAAAATCAGAAGCCCAAGCACCATTTGCATATACTAAACCATTAGTTACTTGAGTCACAGTTAATCCTGACGCAGTAATTTTAAAGGTAAATCGATCATCATATAAACTTCTGTCAGCTTTATCGTTTACAGCAGCTCCATACCATTCCACAGGATTTGCTATCGTTGGCCCTAGGCCAAAATGAGCTTTTGAATAGGCATCAATTGCCCATGTTTGTTCACCACTTCCAATTAACTCATCGTAAGGATATCCCGAAAGAAAAGAAGGATTATCAACATCTGTTGTAATTTTATCTTCTACTACGGTTACTCCACCTTGAGATATAACTGTTAGCGTAACAGTGTAAGTTCCTGCAAAAGTATAACGTGCAGTTACGGTATTCCCTTTTTGGGTAACGCCATTTCCAAAATCCCAAATAGAGCTTACACCAGGAGTATTGTTATATAGGGTATACTCATTTGTAACATCTGTTGCATTGTATCCCCATTCGATTTGTTCTGCCATTAGGTTCTCTTGCGCACTGTACTCATCTGGAGAACAAGACACAACAACCGTTAAAAGCAAAATAAAATATAATATATTTTTCATAATTTGATTTTTAAATAATTACCATATAAGTCTAGAAATTTATCACTCTTTTAAATGATTTAACCTCTAACCTATTAATAACCATCGTTTTGCTCTAACATAAAGTTCGAAAGTGCAATTTCCGTTGAAGGAATTGGCCAAAATCCTCTGGCTGCAGAATTTACAGCAGAATCATAAATACCACCTAGGTTTGTCACCTGAACAGCACTTTCAAGAACTGGCATACCTCTTCGAAGTAAATCCCAATATCTGATTCCCTCTAAAGCAAATTCTAATTTTCTTTCTTCAAAAATTTGATCTAAAGTCACTGAACTAACAGGAGAGTAAGATTCAAAAGCACGAGAACGAACTTTATTGTAATGAATCGCTGCTGTTGCATTCGAACCAATGTGAAATTCCATTTCGGCAGCCATTAGTAAAACATCAGCATAACGAATTGAGATGTAATTTTGAGGGAAATTAAGTTGCTCTTGTCCAACTGCAGGAACTTGACTTTTTAGACCTGCATATTTTTTATTCAAGTAACCAGTATACTGATCTGCCTCTTCAAAATTTCCTTCTCCTAATTCGGCTACCATATCAAGCAATGTAAAATCACGTCGAAGGTCACCATCTTGGTATGAATCGTAAAGCTGCTGTGTAGCTGGTGAAAAACCCCACCCAGAATAATATTCTGAATCAGATGTTGTTCCTCTTGGACCAACAAAAACTACCATTTTGTTACCAATATCGAAAGGTGCACTATACCACTGCCATCCTTCTCCTTGGTTTGAAAATTGTACTTCAAAGATTCCTTCTATAGAATTCTCAACCCATGAGTCGGTAAATTCAGAATGTCCCCAAAGGTTTCCAAAATCAGGTAAAAGATCAGCACCACTATTGGTGATAATTTCATTTAGGTAAGTTAAAACCTTAGCACCAGTAACATCACCTGGCATTGTAGTGCTAGCATTTTTACTACCATAAACACCATCATAAAAAAGGTACATTCTAGCTAATAATGCTCGAGGAGCCCATTCAGTTATTCTCCCTTTTTCATCATTACTATAAGTAACATCTTTTAAGTAAGTAATAGAAGTTTCCAAATCGCTTGCGATTTGAGCATACACTTCATCAACAGGTGCTGCAGCTTGTGAATATTCAGAAGTTGCAAGTGTTTTTGTTATCAAAGGTACATTCTCAAAAGTACGAACTAAGTTGGCGTAATAATAGGCTCGCAAGAATAGAGCTTCACCCTTGAGTTGTGTCTTCAATTCTTCTGTCATCTCCGATGCATCAACCTTTTCCAAAAAGACATTTGCACCATAAACACCGGCATAACTATCATTCCACATAGCGCTCCACATTCCTTCTGAAGGAGTAGTTAAACCTCTGTCGGCTTTTTTTCCTCCAACTCCATCGGTAGCAGATCCACCTCCACCATAAGCATCATCTGAAACGATATCCATGGTTAACTGTAAACTCTCTCCCCAATTTCTTTGCAATGGTTCATAAGCAGCAATTAATGCTCTAAACATATCGTCTTCTGTACGATAGAAACTTTCTTCAGTCTGCTCTGTTACTGGACTCTTTTCGAGATAGTCGTCACAGCCCATGAAAGTAACAGCAAAAAGAAGTATATAAATTATCTTTTTCATTGTTTTTGTTTTATCTGTTAAAATATCTTAGAAAGTAATATTAGCACCTACTGTAAAAACTCTAGCTTGAGGATAAATCCCTTGATCTACACCTGTGTAGAACACATTACCATTGTTTCCAATTTCAGGTTCCAATCCAGAATACTCAGTGAATGTTAATAGATTATCTCCAGAAACATATAGTCTAAACTTCTCAATATGAAGCTTATCCAAAACTGATTTTGGCAAAGTATATCCAATCTGCAAATTTTTAAGTCTTATGTAATCTGCATCTTCAACCATATAATCAGAGAAATTACCTCTGTTGTTATTGTTATCGCTCCAAGACACTTTAGGAGTTGAGTTCGTAGAACCTTCTCCAGTCCAACGATCAAGAACAGATGTTTGGTAATTGGCATTAGGTAAATCGTAACGACGAGTAGCATCAACAATTTGATTGCCAAAAACTCCGTACCAGAACATACTTAAATCGAAATTCTTATATGAAAAGTTTAGATTTAAACCAATTGTAAAATCAGGATGTGGATCACCTAAATTGATTCTATCTGCATCATCCATAACACCATCTCCATTTTGGTCAACATAAACTAAATCACCAGGAGTTGCACTTGGTTGATGAGTTCCATTTGCATCAATTTGTGCTTGATTTTGATAGATACCATTAGTTTCCCATCCCCAGAAGTAACCAATAGGTTCACCTTCTTTAGCGATTGTTAAATTTTTCATTCCTGAAGGACCAATATTTACATTACCATAAATAATTCCTTCATCGTTGTTAATCTTTAACATTTCGTTTTTGTTAGCCGAAAAGTTAAGTGTACCACCATAAGAAAAATCATTTGAGCGACCATTGTATCCTAATAATGCTTCAAAACCTCTATTTTGAACAGTTCCACCATTTACAGTTGGTGCACTGTTACCAATATATCCAGGGATTGGTGCATCAATTAAAAGATCTTTCGTTCTCTTGTCGTAATAATCTAGATTCATGTAGAAATTTGAACCGAAACGAATATCAAGACCTATATCTGTTTGTTCTGAAGTTTCCCACTTAAGATCTGGATTGGCAATTTTAGAAGGCGAAGAACCATTTACAATAGTACCTGCATTAAAAGTATAGTTGTGATTATTTGCTATAGAAGACAAGTATCTAAAGTTTCCAATATTCTCGTTTCCATTTTGTCCCCAACTTGCTCTTACTTTAACAAAAGTGATTGGGCCAAGCTTCTCCTTCAAGAAATCTTCTTCCGATAAAATCCAACCAGTAGAAATTGAAGGGAAAATAGCATAACGATCGTTTGGTCCAAATCGAGATGATCCATCACGACGAACTGTTACCGATGCCATGTAGCGATCTTTAAAACTGTAGTTAGCACGTCCAAACAAAGACAATAAAGAATTTGAATCAAAAGTTCCACCTGCGGACTTACTTTCGATATTACCAACATTATCGATATAAGCATAATCAAGTCCATCAATAATCAACTCACTACCACTACCGCTTAGATTCTCATAATCGTTATTGTAAGCAGTTGTTCCTGCAATAACATCAATCTCATGCTCTCCGAAAGTATTGTTATAGTTAATTGTTGTTTCCCAGTTAGTACTGTACCAGCTATTCATGGTTTTACTAACCTTGGTTTTATCATTCTTTGTAATTGTACTCAATTCAAAAATTGGAGTATAAACATCATGCCATTGGTATGCGTAGTCAATACCTAATGAAGTTTTCACTTTTAGGTGATCAACAATTTTGTATTCTGCATAAAGATTAGCTACAATTTTATCCGTTTTGTATTCATCATTTAGATAAAACATTCCAGCAACAGGATTAACAATTTCCTGCATGTTACGAATAGGTCTTCCAAACTCACCATTTTCATCCATTACCGTAGCAATTGGATCAATATTAATAGCACGAGCTAATGGAGAATTGTAAACATTGTTAGGATCTACTCCTTGAGAAGTAGAATGAGAATACACCATTGATGTTCCCATCTTCAACTTCTTATCGTAAGAAGTATAATCTCCTTTTACTCGAAAGTTAACACGCTCATAGCTAGATTTGTCTTCTGACACAATACCATCTTGGCTAAAGTAAGATAGTGCAGTTGAATACAAAACTTTTTCGCTACCACCATTCAAAGACAATGTGTGACTTTGTATTGGAGCATTCTTTCTGAAAATTTCTTCTTGCCAATCGGTTCCAGAACCAATACCTGCAATTTCAGAATCTTGAATCCAATCTGCAGAAGTATTATCTCTACCAGCATTCAATAATGATTCGTTAATAATCATTGCATAATCCTGTGCATTCAAAACATCCATTTGTCTCCATGCATTCTGAACACCATAATAACCATCATAAGATAGTTTTGCAGCACCTTTTGTTCCTTGTTTAGTTGTAATAATAACTACCCCGTTTGCACCCCTTGCACCATAAATAGCAGAAGCAGAAGCATCTTTCAAAACCTCCATACTACCGATATCAGTAGAAGCCAAGTAAGAAATATCGCCTACAGGATTGCCATCAATAATATAAAGTGGCTGAGAATTTCCTGTTGTACCAATACCTCTAATATTTACGGATAAACTAGCTCCTGGCTGACCAGAATCCATTGTTACCTGCACACCTGAAACTTGTCCCTGAAGTGCTTGCTCTGCACGTTGGATAGGCATCTTTTGAATATCTTCTGCTTTAACTGAAGATATAGAACCTGTTACCGAGCTCTTTTTCTGAACACCATAACCAATAACTACGACCTCATCTAAGCCCATATTATCGGTAAGCATTACTACATTTATAACTTCCTGCGTTCCAACAGTAAATTCCTGATTGGCAAAGCCTACCATAGAAAATACTAAAACTGCGTCATTAGCAACTTCAATTGAATACTTTCCATCAAAATCGGTTGACGTTCCGATAGTTGTTCCTTTTACCACTACCGAAGCAAATGGCATAGGAGTGCCATCCTCGCCCGAGGAAACGACACCAGTCACAACAATCCCTTGCGCAAATATATTCAAGCAAAAGAATGTGAGAAATAAAAACAAGACCGTTTTTTTCATAAATTAGTTAGTTAAGATTAGAAATTCGTTCGATGCTCTGTTTCCCAGTTTACACCTACAACGATTGCAATGTAAGAGCAACATCTTCCCTAATCAAAAAAACCAATACATCACAAACTCACCAGTCTAAAAATAGCAATACATCATTACTACATCATACGAACATTCCATACTCTTAATGTTTTACTAGTCAGATAATTAACATCTATTAACAAACTCGCAATTTTCAAAATGCCAATACATCAAAAATGAAAAAGGGTTAATGATTTACATCATTAACCCTTTTTAACTATAACTTATTTCCCCCTTACTATACGTTCAAAATAAAGTCAATTAGGTTTTCTTCTCTTGATAAATTGAATTTTTTACGCAAACGATAGCGACTAATTTCAACTCCACGAACTGAAATATTCATAAGCGGTGCAATTTCTTTAGTAGATAAATTCATTCTTAGGTAAGCACAAATTCGTAAATCTTTTGGAGTTAATTGTGAATGTTCTGTTCTCAATCTCTTTAAAAAGTTTTCATGTACCTGATCGAAATGAAGTTCGAATTGATCCCAATCCTGTTCACTGTTAAATTCTGCATCAATAGTTTTCATTAGTTGCCTCACCTGCACCAATGCTGTTGGATCTTTTATCTTCTTTAAAGCCTTTTTCAATTCTCCTACAGAATAGGAAAGAACTTCGTTTTTATGAATAATATTCATTGTAGAACCAGCAAGTTCCCGATTTTTAAACTCTACTTCACTTCTCAATTTGTCATTACGTAGTTGCACAATCTCTCGTTCTGTTATCAATGCCTCTTCTCTAAACTTTTGTTCCTTAATCATTAATTCTTCTTCCTGCTTTCTTTTTAGTTGATTTTGAATCTGCTGCATTCTACGTCTTACTAATAAAATAGTCGCATAGATACAAAATATCCCAAACAAGAAGTAGATTAGGTAAGCAATAAGTGAACGATACCATGGCGGTAATATCGTGAAATGAAATTCATCTTTCGCAGAATTGATTCCGTATTGATTTCTAGAGATTACTTCAAAAACATATTCTCCTTCTGGAAGGTTAGTATACTCTTTCTGTAGAATATTACCCCAAACGGAAGGAACTTCATCAAATCCAATTAATTTACATTGATATTGAATTAATTCCGGATTACTATATTGAGGTGCAGAATATTGAAATTGAATAGCATTATTTTTAAATGACAATTCAATTTGATTTTCACCATCCGAATCAAATTGAATCTCTTTAGCATTAGAGTAAGTTCCGCAATAAATAACAGAATCTACTGCCCCCCTAATTTTAACCTCTCTGATAAATACATTAAAAGCCTGGTTGTACTTTTTTACAATAGTAGGATCATAGTGCACAAAACCATCCTCTTTCCCAATCAAAACATTTTCCTTATCAATTACCGTAACATTCTCAAAAGCTCCAATAAAAGAAGATTTTAAGGATGCAAAAGGTTTTTTAAGCATCTCATAAGAATTGTCTACCTGCGATTTTAACAAGCCAATATTTTCCCCTTGAAAAAACCATACATCACCATTTTTCTGCTCAAATAATTTCTTAGCATGTTCTTCTCCTTCAAATATATTATTTAAATATTGATGCTTTTCAAATCGATCCGATTCTGCGATATACTTGTAAAAACCATTTTTAGTAGAAAAAACAGGTTCATTTCGTAATTGATGAACATCAATTCCTAAATTCGATTGAAAGCCATCTTCTATGCCATAAAATTTATAATTAATAAAGTTATCTAATTTATCATTTAAATTCAGACGATATACTCCTTTGTAACCATGACACATCCAAATGCTATTATCATCGTTCCATACCATTTCTCTAGATGATTCATCAAAACCTTTAATTCTCTTCACAAATTTCCATTTGTTATTTGATTGATTCGATTTTTCAAAGAGAATTAAACCGGTATATGTACCACCTATCATTTTATTAGGATACTCACTTTTGTAAAGGTAATTCCAACCTCCGGCTACATCAGAAATTAAGGTTCCTACATTTTTTTCGATTCTAAATGTTCCTTTATTGTGTCCACAAATTAATTCATCACCTGCAATTTGCAAACTCCATACTTGGCCAGAAGTATTTTTAACCAATTCAAACTTCTCTTCCCCATTCAAGCTTTCCCGAGAAAAATTATATTTCCGTGCGAATAAGCCTGTATTTGTACCTAAATACAGAATTCCTTTGTAATAAATAGAAGCATAACCTGCTCCCAAATCTTTATCTTTAGGAAAGATGGAAAGAGGAGAACTAATTTCTAGATAATCGATTCCATTATCTAATCCAACCCACAAATTTTCCTTCTTATCCAAAAATAAACTCAATACAGTGTTGTTCTGTAAACCTCTTTCAGTATTAATATTCTGAAGAATTTCCCCTTCTTTATTAATGATATAGATACCATTCCGAACCGTACCAAAAGCAAATTTTGATTCTCCAACCGGTATTGCTGTAAACACTTGATTTTTTTTGAATATTTGACTGAGTTCCTTTTTCCAAGGATAAATCTCAGTTCCATCATATAGAAACAAACCATCTAATGCCGTAGCAATCAATATGGAATTATTGGCAAGTGGAAGAATACTCACAATTTCGGTATCCGCAAACAATTCCCCGCCATTCACCAAATCTACCGATCTACCGTCTAATTTACAGAGTCCTCTTTTTTGCTCGCGCACAAAAAACTCACCTTCTACAAGAAAACCAAAGTGAAATTTATTTTCATTTTGAATTTGGGATATTGCACCATTACGATAATAAAGAATCTTTTGAAATGAATGAAATATCATTCCTTTTTTATATGGAAATATTTGCCAAACCTCTTCAAATCCCCTATCCTTTTCAGGCAAAAGATCAACAAGTGAATGGTAATATAGCTTCCCATGACGATCAGGTTTTAAATATCCAAATTCGTTGGATGCACCAACAAATACATGTCCAGTACTATCTATTGCCAAAGAACGAACGACTGAATTATTAGGCATTGGAATAAGGCGCCAGTCATTTCCATCAAATTCTAAAACGCCTTCATTATTAGCAAAATAAAAAAGACCATTAGGTGCTTGTGCAATATCCCAATTTTGGGTTCCTCCATTGTATTGACTTCTAGGAAAATTTTTTATGAATGGAATCCCTACATTCTTCACTTTAGAAAAAGCATGAAGACTAAAAAAGAGAATTAGAAGAAAAATAATTGAAAATCTTTTCAAGATAGATTGGATTAGTTTTCTGAAATTTAATAGGATTCCTAGAAAGATCCAAACTATAATAGCAATGATTCTGATAAGTTAAGATATAACCAATTGATAACAACATCATTTTCATGGCATAGTAGTACTAACTAAAAGTGTAAAAAAAACTCATCAAATAAATCATTTGATGAGTTTCCTTCATTGTATTCCTATTTTATCGTATCCAAACAGAATCATGTAGTATGATTAATTCAGTTCAGCTAAAAATCGTTCTGCCTCAATAGCTGCTTGACATCCTGATGCTGCAGACGTAATTGCTTGTCTATAGTTTGGATCCTGAACATCGCCACATGCAAAAACACCTTTAACATTAGTCATTGGCGTTCCTGCTTGGGTTATAATGTAACCTTGTTCATCAGTATCAACATATTTATTAAATACATCTGAATTAGGATGATGACCAATAGCCAAGAAAAAACCATCGATAGCAATCTTTACTTCTTCTTCTAATGGAGAACCAGCATTCTTAATTAAAGTACAGCCTTCAACTCCATTATCTCCTGTTAATTCCTTTGTATTGTGCTGGAATAAAACTTCGATATTTTTTGTGTTAAATACACGATCCTGCATCGCTTTAGAAGCCCTTAAAAAATCCTTACGAACAATTAAGTACACTTTATTACATAGACCAGCAAGATAAGATGCTTCCTCGCAAGCAGTATCTCCACCACCTACAACAGCCACATCTTTTCCTCTATAGAAAAAACCATCGCAAGTTGCACATGCAGATACGCCTGAACCTCTGTATTTCTCTTCACTTTCTAAACCAAGGTATTTGGCAGTTGCACCAGTTGCAATAATTACAGATTCCGCTTCAATATCTTTATTACCATCTACTTTCAACTTAAATGGTCTTTCGTTCAAATCCACATCAGTAACAATTCCCCAACGACAGTCGCAACCGAAACGTTCCGCTTGCTTCTTTAATTCACCCATCATCACAGGACCGGTTACTCCTTCCGGATATCCTGGAAAATTATCGATCTCGGTTGTTGTGGTTAACTGTCCACCAGGTTGCAAACCTTCAATAACAACAGGATTTAAATTTGCTCTAGATGCATAGATACCAGCTGTATATCCTGCTGGGCCTGATCCAATAATAAGACACTTTACTCTTTCAATCTTTACTGTACTTTCCATATTAATCTATCTTGAACCTTTTTACTTAGGATACTTTTTTCATCTTCTCTAACATGGTTTTCAAAATTACCTCATCGGTAACTTCCATACCTTCATTTGCTAAACGACCAATATTTCTAATGGTAAGCTCTACATCATCATCAATAATTCCATTCATGCCATTTAAACAATTGTGGTTTATTGCTAGTAATGATGATTGAATAGCGGCGCCTACACTAGCAGATATTTTATGAGAACAACCGTACTTTGCTCCATCACAAATCATTCCAGTAACACTACCCGTCATATTTTGAAGCGTCATACCTAATTGTTTAAATGTTCCTCCCATAATATAAGTGATACCACATGCAGCTCCTGCAGTAGATAACAATACACCACAAAGAGCAGATAACTGTCCTACAAATGACTTCATGTAAATCGTAATTAGTAAAGCAAGTGCTAAAGCCCTTAACAATTTTTCATGCTCAACTTCTAATTCTTCAGCAGCAACAACAACAGGTAGTGTTACACTAATTCCTTGGTTTCCACTTCCACAATTAGACATTACTGGCATAGAACTACCTGCCATACGAGCATCAGAAGCAGCTGCCGTTAACATGATTGAACGATTCATTAAATCCTTAGATAACAAACCTTTTTTGATGTTCAACATCATTGATTTTCCTACTTGCAGTCCATAATTTCCTTTTAGACCTTCCTCAGCAATCGATTTATTAAGACTTATTCCTTTCTCAATAAATTTAATTTCTGAAAGATCAACTGTATTTACAAATTCATAAATACTTTCAAAACTCCATCCTTCAAGAACTCTCGTATTCCCTTCCGAGGCATCTGGAATATTTTGGTAGAGAACCTTACCATTTCTTTCCGCCATAATCACATTCGTATGACGATCTTGAATGATTACTCGCCCTGAATTATCCCCTTTATAACAAATACACTCGATATATAATTTTGCTACTGCTGGCTTAACATCAACACTTACAGATCCATTGTCTACAAATATTTTTGCTAATTCAAGAATATCGTCATTGATACCATCAAGAACCTCGAGCCCTGCTTTTGGATCACCACCAAAAGCTCCTAAAGCACCAGCAATGGTTAATCCAACCATTCCTGAACCAGGAATACCAACACCCATACCATTCTTAAAGATGTTTCCACTTACGTGAAATTCAATACGGTCAGGAACATGATTTAGAATTTCTCTAGCCTTCGCTGCCGCATAGGCAACTGCTACTGGTTCTGTACATCCTAAAGCTGGAACAAATTCTTCTTTTAACTTTTGTAAGTAAACTTCTTTCATTCTCGTTATTTTAGAGAATACAATAAATTGCCTTCTCTTTAGGTTTATGTTAGTTGTTTGTTGTTTTGTGGTTGGTTAATAGTATTTAGATAAAAGAGCAGACCGGCCAGCCGACTACAACTGACCGGTCTTAAAACTAAATCAAAACAGACTAATGATTTTGTTGTTTTATTTTAATGGATTCATGATTACTTCAACAGTATCCACTTTTTTTAATAATCCTTTTGCAAATTTCTGAATTGCCTTTGCATTGATATTATTAACTATTTTATTATAATCATCTTTAGAAGTAAATTCAGAACCCAACATTAAGTTGTTTTGAATTACACTCATCCAGAATCCATTCTTTAATTCCGATTCTTCTCTATTCTTGATATAATTGTTCTTAATCTCAACTAGGTCAGCCGCATTACATTCTTCTTTCTGAATTCTTACAATCTCCTCTTCAACAATTTCCATTAAACGATCGCATTTAGCTGGATCTGTATCAAAGTTGATATTAATAGCAAACTCAGGTGTTGGAAATTTAGATGCTGATGGACTACATCCAACACCATAAGAACCACCTTCTTCTTCACGAATGGTTGTCATGTAACGCTTAGAAAGTAATTGAGCAACAACATTAAGCTTCAATCTGTTCTCAAGTGTGTAATCGAAATCACCACTCAAAGCATAAGAAACTGTTGTTTTAGGTACAGCCATTTTTCGATTGAAAGACTTAACCGTTTTTCCTTTCGCAGGACCTACTTTGTGATCAACAAAAGATTCTTTCTTTTCAGTTGAGCTAATGCTACCAATATATTTTTGAATCATTGGTAGGTGTTTATCTTCATCAATGTTACCAACAAAGATGAACGTAAAGTCGCTTGCATTAGAAAAACGTTCTTTGTAAATCTCCGTAGCTCTATTGAAATTGATATTTTTAACAAACTCCTCACCGAACAGTAATGTACGTGGATTATAATTTGTACTTGCTAAAGAAATTGTATCCTTAAGTGCTTTCTTATTATCAACACCGATATTAAGTAAATAGTTATTAATACGAGCCATTTGTGCATCAAAAGGTGCTTTTTCGAATCGAGGTGCTTCAAAATTTAAGTAAAGCAACTGCATCATTGTTTCAAAATCTTGAGGAGATGCAGAACCTGAAAATCCTTCCGTTAAGCCATTAAGTTTTGCACTAACACTAGCAATTTTACCTGCTAATTTTCTCTTAAGTTGAGTTGCATTGAACTCGCCTAAACCAGACATATCAACAATACCAGTTGCCATATCAGCTGAAGCTAAATCTTTAGTATCCAACAAAGAAGTTCCACCAAAACTGAATGAAGACATAGAAATTTTATCCTTACTATATTCTGTAGGAAGAATAACTACTTTAGCTCCATTTTCTAAAACATATCCTTTAGCATCAGTACCTTCTACCTCAAAACGACTTGTAATATCAGCAGACTTCAATTTTTCACCAACTAATGGCTTATCGTTACCTTCTTCTGTATAAGCCTCAACATCAGAAGACTTTACTTTAGCTGCAACAGCTAACAATTCCTCTTTTGTAGGGTATACTTGAGTTGCATTATCAGGACCTTTTAATATAAGCGCTGAATTTGCTTCATTTGTA
Organism: Labilibaculum sp.; assembly: GCA_016342745.1. GTDB lineage: Bacteria > Bacteroidota > Bacteroidia > Bacteroidales > Marinifilaceae > Paralabilibaculum > Paralabilibaculum antarcticum. The sequence goes on along the minus strand of JAEINT010000016.1, from coordinate 26,672 downwards.
TAAGCATCAACAAATGCATTCACCTCTTCTAAAGTGATAGCTGGAATCGTTTTTGCAGCAAACTGCATTTCCCAATCAATTGAAGGGAATGACGTTGCTTTTAAATATAATTGACCCAAAGCTTTAGCATGATTATCATTACTAACTTTTGCATAGTTTGCAAAGTACGACTCGTATGATCTCTTGTATTGAACTTTAACACGGTCAAGTTCAGAAGCTGTGAATCCATGGCGTTTTACTCGCTCTAATTCTGTAAGAACCTCAGCAAAAGCTTCTAGTTCTTTACCTTGCTTTGGAGAAACCCAAATATAGTTTCCACCTTTGGTTCTAGTCATGTTAAATCCACCTAACTCCATTCCCATGGCTGAGCACTCTAATTTCTTAGTTTTCTCTGCAATACGAGACTTAAGCATTGATTTAGCCATTCCCTTAGCCATTTCTTTTCTTTCTGTAGCTTCAGTTTTAACAGCATCCAAATCGTGGCGGAATAACCACATCATAGTCAAACTTTTTTGCTCCTTATCTTTCGCAGCAACAAAGCCAATTTCCTTAGAATCTTCTACTTGAGTATAAGTACGCTCAGCAGTATTCTGTGGCATTGGAATTTTTGAGAATAAGGTTTTCACCTTCTCTTCTACTTTAGCAGCATCAATATCTCCAACAATAACGACAGCCTGAAGATCTGGACGGTACCATTTCTCATAGTAATCACGGAGTTCTTGGTGCTTAAAATTATCAATAACATCCAAAGAACCAATCACATCACGATCAGCATACTTTGAGTTATTCATCATTACATGATTTGTTGCATTTCTCAATCGAAAATCAGCATTACGACGTGTTCTCCATTCTTCGTGAATTACACCTCGTTCTGATTCAATTTCTTTTCCTTCTAGCAATAAGCCACCAGACCAGTCATGTAATACTAATAAAGTCGAATCAATTAAACCTTCTCTACCTGTAGGAATATTGCTGATATTATAAACCGTTTCATCTTGAGCAGTATATGCATTGATATCACGACCGAAAAGAATCCCGTTCTTCTCAAGATAATCCAACATGTTTTTTCCTGGAAAATTCTTAAGACCATTAAAAGCCATATGCTCCAAAAAGTGCGCAAGGCCATTCTGTGGCTCTTCTTCTAGAATTGCACCAACGTTTTGTACAAAATAAAAACTTGCACGATCCTTTGGCTCTTCATTATGCATGATATAATAAGTCATTCCGTTGGATAACTTACCATGCTTTACCTCTGAATTCAAAGGAATTGTAGTTGTATTCTGAGCTTTAGAAAGTAAAGCTGAGAATAAGAACGTACTCACAAAGAGTACTGCTAAAATTTTCTTCATACCTTGTTATTTTTTTTATAAGTATTACTCAACTGATATTGAGAGTACTTGAGAGTTCTAGGACAACTATTTTTCATAACCTGTAAAATTAATTTGGTGTAGAATTACAAAAAATAGCGGCTTAATAGCATACTAATTTCTTAAAAAAGAGCAGGGTAAATATTAGATCAGATATGGGGTTAATTCTTTTATCTCCCTGCCCTTTCACCACTAACTAATGTTTGTTGTTGTTATATTTTCGAAAGTTCAATTCGTTTGGCGATGTTTAGATGACAGGGATTGCCGACCCTGCCATCTATAAACATCTTACTAACCATGTTTTCATTTACACAATGAAAACTCACTAACTAATTACACAAACTAATATTGAACTCAAATTCAATTGTATTTTATGAGCTACAAGTGCTTACTTAATTACTTGAGCTGTTTTTTTTTCCTTGAAATTCTTTATTCCTTCATCAAGGAACTTTATAAAATTATCTACATTCAGATCATAAGAAGTTGGCTCGTTTAAATCTTTGCCTTCATTATCAAGAAGAACGTAATATGGTTGAGCATTTACATTGTAGTGCTCTATTTGATAATTAGCATTCTTCTTACCCAATGTTTTCTTTTTCTTGCCATCATAATCAGATACAATCCATTCCTCTTTTGGTAATTTTTTCTTATCATCAACATACATTGCTACCACTACAAAATCTTCTCTCAATCGTCTCAATACTTCAGGGTGCGACCATACGTTCGATTCCATTTCCCGACAGTTTACACAACCGTGACCTGTAAAATCAATAAACAATGGTTTGTTTTGAGCTTTAGCTGCTGCTTTTGCTTCATCCATATCGAAATATCCTTGTAAACCGTGCGGCAAATGAAGGAAATCGCTATATTTTGCATTTATCTTCTTGTGCTGTACTGCGCCTGAACCAGCATTCTCTGCTACTAATGTTTGAATATCAAAATCTAAACTTGATTTTGGAGGAGTATAACCTGATAAAGCTTTAAGTGGTGCTCCAAATAAACCTGGAATCATATAAACCACAAAAGAGAAAGTTACAATTGCTAACATCAAACGAGGAACGCTGATGTACTTCACCTCACTATCATGAGAGAATTTCAATTTTCCTAATAGGTAGAATCCCATTAAAGTAAATACAACAATCCAAATTGCTAAATAAACTTCACGATCTAGGATTCCCCAATGGTAAGTTTGATCAGCAATACTTAAGAATTTTAATCCTAAAGCAACTTCTATAAATCCTAAAACAACTTTCACAGAGTTTAACCATCCTCCAGACTTTGGCATTTTATTCAACCATCCTGGGAAAATTGCAAACAATGTAAATGGTAAAGCAAATGCGGTTGAGAATCCTAACATTCCAATAATTGGCATTAACACTTCTCCTCCTGCTGATGCAACTAAAATGGCACCAACAATTGGACCTGTACATGAAAATGAAACCAACACTAAGGTAAATGCCATAAAGAAAGCACCCATTAGGCCGCCCTTATCCTCATTAGCAACGGACTTGTTTACCATCCAACTTGGCATTGTAATTTCGAACATACCAAAGAAAGATGCAGCAAACACCATAAAAATTAAAAAGAAGAATACATTAGGAACCCAATGCGTTGATAGGAAATTTGCAAAATCTGGTCCCATTACAACTGCAAGAAGCGTTCCAATAAAAGTATAAATACCAATAATAGATGCACCATAAAAGAAAGCTTGTGCTCTACCTTTTGCTTTGTTTTCACTACTGTGCATGAAAAAACTCACAGTCATTGGAATCATAGGAAATACACAAGGTGTAAAAATAGCAGCTAAACCTCCTAAAAAAGCAAAAATAAACACGCTCCAAAGTCCTTTAGTATCTTTTGCTGGAGCAGAAGTTTTTGCTTTTGTCTCTTGTGCTAGCTTAGCAGCTCCACCTTTAACTTGCAAATCGAATTCATCATCACCCATTACACATTGTCCTGTAGCATCAGAACAAGTTTGATATTCGAAAGTTCCTTTTACGATTAAAGGCAATTCCTTTACCTTAATGGTTTGACGCATCTCCCCTTCGTTCTCGAAATAACTAACTTCACCATCCCAAATCTCATCGTGATGCTTATGAGCATTAATCGGCTTTACTTCACCAATTCTATCATAGCTATTATTTGTTGCAAAATCGAATGTAATTAGGATAGGACCTAATTCCGGATCGAAATCGTTTGAGTATACATGCCATGTTTTATCGATCTTAGCTTTAAAAACAACATCTAATTGATCGCCAACTTTAACATCTTTCTTTGAAAATTCTACGTTCCATTTGGTAGGTTGTAAAACTTGTCCAAATGAAAACCCGCTAATCATTACCATTAAAATGGCCAGAATCGTAAATTTCAATTTCATTTTTTAATCTTTTAGTACTTTAAATTCTTCTTACAAAAATAGAATTCAAGAGAATTGAGTTGATTTAGTTTATTTATTTGTTCTGTTTTTTCCTGCTTGTTACTCTAAAGACAACCAAAATCGCGAATAGGGTGAAAGTAATTCTTAAAATTTTGTTAAGATTTATTAACCCTTAGCACTTTACAAGATTTCAATTTATCTTTCGTTTTTTTATTTTATTAAATTGTAGCTCGCTAAATATCCTGATAATCTATACGAATCATTTTTTCTTTCAATCTAGATTAGATAAAAATTATACTTGTAGAAAAAAGTATATATTTTTAAATTATTAGTAATAAAACGCATTTAAAATTTGACAAGTTTAGAATACATCAGATTAAAAATTCAATAATAAGGTAAGGCTAGAGTCAAAAAATAAATCCCTTAGCGATAAATAGCCAAGGGATTTAAACTTATATTTTTAACACTACTTATTTTGCTAATTCTAGTAATTGATCTCCTGTTTTCATACCAATCGCTTTCTTTAATTCTTTTCCGGAAGCATCGGTAAATATTAATGTAGGATAAGCTCTTACTCCATATTTCTTAGCCAATACAGGTCCTTCTCCTTTTTCAGCGTCAACTTTTAAGCAAATAAACTTTTTATTAAACTCCTTACCTACACTTTCTAATGTAAAATATTTTTTAGCCATCATTTTACAAGGTCCGCACCATGATGTATAGAAATCCATAAAGATTTGTTTGCCTTCTTCTTTCGCTTTCACTTGAGCTTCAGCATAAGTTCCATGAAAAAATTCAATTCCTTCTGCTTTAACTGTTGAAGAAAGGAATATCATGACAAGTCCTACGAACAAAACTAATTTTAACTTCTTCATATTATTATTTTCTTTGGTTAGAATATTGTTATTTTTAAGACGGCTAAAGATAATAATTAAAGTATTATTTACCTTCTTTGCACACTAGATGATTTTACGGATTTTTGTTAAAAAACTGTTATCTTTTGTTTTAAACAAAATCTTTATAATAAAAAAAGGCCATCGTGAAGATGACCTTTTGCGTACTTTTAAAATATTATATCCGAAGACAATAATTCACTAATTAGAATAAGTGAACTCAAATTCATCATCTCCCATTACACATTGTCCGCTTTCATCCGAACAGGTCTGGAAATCGAAAGTTCCTTCGATTTGTAATGGTAAACTCTTTACTTTTATTTTTTGGCGCATTTCAGCTGTGTTCTCAAAATAACTTACTTCACCATCCCAAATTTTATCGAAATGTTTCTTTGCATTCATTGGTTTAACCTTTCCAATGCGCTCATAACTTACATCATCTTCAAAATCGAAAGTAATTAATATTGGGCCTAAATCTGCATCAAAATCGTTAGAGTACAAATGCCAGCTTTTATCAATTGTTGCTTTAAAAATAATTTCGATTTCATCTCCTACCTTAATTTCTTTCTTAGATAATGATGAAGTCCATTTCGCAGGTGTTAAAATTTGTCCAAATGAAACACTGCTTATCATCATTAGCAATAATGCTACAATCGTAATTTTCTTATTCATATCTTTTAATTTTAGTTTTTTTATTGATTTCTTATGCTTATTAATCCTCTATATTCTGCATTAAAGACAGCTAAAGATCATAAAAGGGTGAACCAAAAAGCAAGAAAAAGTATTAAAGAAAGTTAAAATCCAAATCGTGGATTTACAACCGTGTTAAACATGGATCCAAATGAGTACTAAAACCAATTGTTGTATAGTAATTATAGCCAGATTGTACTTGTTTCTGGCGCAATAGCAATTCATCCTGCGACACATCTCCTCCTGCAATGTTTATTTGATTTCGTGTAATTTGATAATTGCCTCTAAGATTCATATTCAATCCTTTTAACAATCGAATACTACAACCTAAACTAAAATCAAAAGCATAAAGAGATGTTTCATCTAGCATCAAATTATTTCCTGAATCAAAAATGTCATATCACAAAAAGTACAATCAAGGTAAACTTTCAATTTTGTGTACTCTCTTTTCTCTTCTTGCGCCATCAGTACAGAACTAATGAACATGCAAAACACAATTAATAATTTTTTCATACTTACAGTTTTGTAGTTAGCGTTTATATATAGACAAGCAACTATCGATATAGGATGAAAACCTTTACTAAATAATTTCTTCACTTTTAGTGCACCCCTTGCTTACATTACCCTTCCGCTAATGAAAATAGAAACAAAAAAGCTACCATTACAGGTAGCTTTTTTATTACATTCACTATTAACAATTGTGTTTTACGTGATTTAGTTAGTGAATTTTTTAAGTATTCTAATTCGAGAAAGTAAATTCAAACTCATTATACATTGTCTACTATCATCGGCGCAAGTTTGAAAACCCAAGAAACTAATTGTTAAAGTAGTTTTGAATTCCCTTTAGTGTTATTGATAATTCCTTACCAATTGCCTTGAAAGTTTTTGTTTTAGCAGCTCCATTATTAACTTTAAAATAAGCTTCTAGAGTTACCTTACACTTTTCTTTTCCTGAAGGTTTTATATGATAGTTTACAACAAAATATTCTACAGGATATTGCGAATCTTCCGACCTAAAACAAATGTCTTTAGTAGCCTTTGCAAAAACAGTAATTTCTTCACCTCTTTCTGTTCCATCACTCATCTTGCACAAGCGATATGCTTCATATCCATCGCCTTCTTTTTCTACTGATTTTACTAATTCAGAATTGTACTCATTTACTTTATCCAAAACCGAAATAACTTTCCAAACTTCATCTGCTGTTGCATTAACAACGGCTTCCCTTGACATTGTTGGTGGAATTTTCGTTGCTGCCGTCATGGTTTGTGCCCTTGTAACAATAGTGCTGGCGACAATAATTAGTAGTAATAAAAAGTATTTTCTCATTTTATACATATTTATATTCTTTGTGATTATCTAATTTAAAGACCAACTTGCTCCTTACTTTCACTAAAAGCATTTGATCTTTTTTTCAAAAAAATCCCAATCACTAAAAAAGTGACTGGGACTCCAATTCTAAAAACTAATCTAAAGCATCGAAATTTGTCTTCTTACATAAGAATATACATTTCAATAGCACTTACTAGATGATTTTACTTCTCAAAAATTTTCTTTAATGTCTCAGACATTTTTTCTCCTCGTAAGTTCTTACCAACAATTTTTCCTTCTTTATCAAGTAAAATAATGAACGGAATACCAGAAAATTGGTACTCTTTCATGATATCTTTTCCTGCACTAGGAGCTAAAATTTGAGGCCAAGCCATTTTTTCCTGACGCATTGCCTTCATCCACGCATTTTTGCTTTTATCTATCGAAACACTCAACATTTCAAGGCCTTGATCATGATACTTTTCGTATTCCTCTTTTAAATGAGGAATTTCTTGACGACAAGGTCCACACCATGATGCCCAAAAATCAACAACTAGATATTTTCCTCTGAAATCTTTAATGTTGATCAATTCACCAGTCTTTGTTGGGAATTCAAAAATTGGAGCCTCTTTTCCAATTGCTAATCTTTCCTTTTGAGCAATGGCCTCATCTCTCGCAATTTTATAATCGAGTAAAGGCTGATAGTTAGGGTTTTTCGCTTCCAATGTTTTGATAATATTTGCCTTTAATTCCTTATCACTTTCTTTTCGTAATGAACCTAAAAGTGAAATAATAGAATTGCGATCAGCATAATGCTCAGCGATATAACGAGTTCTCTCATCCAAATCATCGTAAATCTCATTGTAACGTCCATTTGCATAATCTTTCCAGTCCTTACTATCGGATAATGATGCTGCATAAATCTCTTTCCCAGCAACAATCATATTCTGATAATTACGATGATAATTGTATGCTAATAAATTCATTATTTCATTATTCTCTCCTCCCTTAATGTAAACATATGGAGGATTTTTGATTTTGATTTTTGCCGTGTCTTGACCTCTAAAATCAATTTCTAAATCTTCATCCTCAGCCCAAATCTGTACCGATTGCCATTTCTGACAATCCAAAGTATATACTCCTGGCTTATCGGTATTCATTGTAAACGAGTAATTACCATCTTTATCAACCTGAGTAGAATCGATAATGGTTTTATCAAAACCATCACGTTTTACAATTGTCATTTTAAAGTTGGTATCTGGAAATTTTACATTTCCCTTAATTGTTATTGAATTTTTCTGAGGCTGTTGCCCGCAAGAAAAAAGGAGTACGCTTAAAACTGCAATTATTATTGTTCTCATTATTTAAATTTTATAAGTTCATCGTATCAGTAAATTATTACTTGGCTTTTTTCATTGATCCCATCTTAAATGCAGGGATTGAAATTATTTTTGTCCCCGCTTTTTCTGCGGCTTTATCAGCCTTTTCTGATTCAATTTTAGCCGTTTTTGCATCCTCTGCATTTCCTACCAATTCTAATAAATTCGCTTTAGTAGCTAAATAACCAGACTTGTGCTCAACTCTTTCCTCTTTTTCTGATGCATAACTTGCCCAACGAAGCGCTCTTTGCAACATAGCTTTATCGGTTGACGCCTTTGCAATCATAGAAGCTGCAGAGTCAAAATATCTCATTTCATTCTCATACTGCTTCAGCAATGCGAAGTCCATAGCTGCATCAACCACAAATGCATACTTATCCCATTCATTCTGACGAGAATATTCATTTTTTAATGCAACAGCGATTAATTCTTGAGCTTTTGAAAAATTAGAATTTTGTAAATCCTCAATCAACGTATCAAAACCTTCTTTGTCATATACTCTTCCTTTTCCAGGATAGAAATATGCATATGATTCAATTTTCTTGTTGTAAGTATTGTAGATTTTCGTTTCAATTTCCTTTTCCCCTACTAATTCTGCCAACTTGCACTTGTTCTTAACAACAAAGCGAAACTCATCCGTTAGCGGCTCCTTCATAAAATACTTAATAATATTCCAGTTCTCCTTTTTTAAAAGGTCTTCCTTTTTTAAGCTTGAAATATACTTATTCGCTTTTCTAGCTTCTTCCTTATCTAGATTTGCCAATCGAAGAGTACGTAAATAGTTAAACATGAATTCGCCATCCCGTTTTCCTGCATCGTATGCCTTAGCTAAAGCTGCAAAATTCTTATCCTCTGTTTGTGCATCTTTAATGTAATTTATAAATTCATCAGCTCCGAAAGCTCCAACAACACGGTGAATTACTTCTCCATCTGAATTAATAACTAAAAAGGTTGGATAGGCATTAATTTTCCATCCTGGCTTTAACTCAGGACCTTCTCCTTTTTCCATATCAATTTTGTAATTAACAAAATTGCTATTGAAATAATCAGCAACATGATCCTGAGTAAAAACATCTTTTGCCATCATTTTACAAGGTCCACACCAAGAAGTATAACAATCGACAAAGATTAGTTTATTTTCCTTTTTGGCCTTCTTTACTACTTTCTTCCATTTCGCATGCTCAAACTCTACTGAACGATTCTGAGCCAGAACTGATGTTGAAATAAATAGTGCACATAGAGCTAATAAGCCCATTTTTAGTAAATTCCTCATGTCTATATTTTAATATGTATTCAATTATCGATATCGAGACAGACTGCCATCTGTTTTGTAAATTAAGTTCCGAATCGACAATTATTATTTAGTTAAAAAATAATATTCCTAATAGATTTTTGTTCTCGTGACTTTGCACCTTTAGTAGTATGACCAATAAAAATTGAATGTTCACTAATTAAAAAATGTTAATTATTTACTTTACATCACATTTTATTTGATTCCTTAAGTAAATTCTCCTTCAGTTTCATAAATGCATTCTTAAAACCTGCATCTACATCAACTGTTTCCAAACCCATATCACACCATTTAGCAGCCTCTGCTCGAAGCTTTTTATCATTGGTTGCTCTATCGATTGGTAACGCATAATTATACAAGGACATAACTCCCTTATCAATTAAGCCATCTCCCAAGTGTTTTGATACATCAGAAACAAACTTCTGCCAATTTTCAAGAGTTCTTGCGGTTGAAATATTTGAATAAGCCAATATCTGTGCCCTTTCTTTAATATTGAATTTCTCCAAATCAGCAACGAATTGTGATTTCCGTTTAGCATTTAAATGATACTTTCCTGACTCCAATTTATCACAAAGCTGATTTCCTTGACGTAAAAATGTATAGTAGATTTTCTCTCCTACTATTTTTGCTCCAAATTGAGTTTCAAATTCTACTCGCTGCTTTAATAAATACTGAAAAGCCTTATTATCTATTGAATGGATATATTTATTTAGCAAACCCCAATTCTTTTGATCTAGCAATTTCTCAGAATTCAAATCATTAAGGTATTTCTCGGCAACACTCTTAAGCTTCGTTTTTTCACCAGCAGATTCAAGAACCTTAAGATAGTCTACTAAGAATTCATAGCTTGATACTCCTTCTCTTTCATATATTGTATTGTAATCCGAAAGATTTACTTCACCTTTTAAAGTAGTATTCGCAAAATTTAAAAATTCTAGTTTATTTAATGCTCCTACAGCTTTATGCTCAATATTTTCATTCGCATCAATAAAAATTAAAGTTGGATATGCAGTAACATTCAATTTTGATTTTAAGCTCAAACCAGGTTCTTTTTCCATATCAAGCTTTACATTCACAAAATTCTGATTAAAAAGAGAACCTACATCTGTATCAGTAAAGACATTTTTAGCCATCATTTTGCAAGGACCACACCAGGTAGTGTATGCATCGATAAAAATAAGCTTATTTTCATTTTTAGCCTTCAAAAGTATCTCTTGCCATGTGGCATGTTCGAATTGAATACCCGAATCATTATTTTTATCTAACTGAAGTTCTGCATGTCCTAGAGAACAAGCAATCATCAAGATAGATAACAAAACAAGCTTTGTTATAAATATTTTCATCTGAGAAATTTTGAGTGTAGAATTCTATTTGTATTTGAAAAACACTAGTCATTAATCATGACCAGTATTTTCCAAATACAGAACTTAAATTTTTATCAAGAAAACTGAGTTAGAGATTATAAATAACCAGGATTTTGAACAAGGCTACCTTTTGTAATATCAATTTCTCGTTTAGGTATAGGTAATGCATAACGCCCTTGAGGAACATCTTCAAATACACCATCTGTGTTTTTAAACTGAAGTTTTCTTCCTGTTCTAATAATATCATAACGATGTAGACCTTCAAAAGCTAATTCCTTTTCACGTTCTACAAGAATACGATCAATAAGATCATTTGCAGTCGCAAAATCAGAAAGACTATAATCCACAAATAATCCATCTGCACGACTAGCAATTGCATTCAATAAATCTACAGCTTCTTGGACCTTACCTTCAGTTCTTGCTAGAGCTTCTGCACGTGTCAAATACATTTCGGATAGACGAATCATCGGAATGTTATCACGCCCGTAATTCTGATTAAATTTATTAGTCGTCAGCTTACCTGCATTATAGCTTGACAAAGGATTCCCCTTCCAAATTAGCTCTGTGCTTCTTTGATCCGTATCAGAAAACTTCGCTAAATAATCATCGGAAGCATAACCAGAAGATTTTGAATAATAAGAGAAAAAATGAGTCCCATATTGATGATTTCCACCATTATAAGTTAGAGGAATCGCATAAATAAATTCTTTATCCAATTCTTCATCAACTCCTTCCGTAAACGGAAAAACTGAACGTAGGTTTACTGCTAATAGGTAAGTTGAATTATCAATCAAATAGGCAGATTCTTCAGCTGCCTTGTCATAATTCCCCATATACAAGTAAATCCTTGAAAGTAATGCATGTACACTTCCTTGAGTAGCACGAGACCTAGTATCCAAATCTGTATTGTAATCAACATTTAAATCAGGCAATGCTTCTGTCAAATCTTTCAAAATTTGAGTATAAACATCATTGTTACTTGATCGAATTAGCGCATTATTTGAAACAAATTCTGTTCCCGCGTAAGGCTCTAATTGTAAAGGTAAACCTAAACCATCCATTTGCCCTTGAAGTGCTCCATCTCCAAATAATTTTAATAAACTCATGTAATTATAAGCTCTTAAAAATTTGGCTTCTGCGACATGTTGCTTTTCAATATCCTCATTGTAAGCACCTAATTCAGGAACTGATTTGATGATGACATTGGCAACATTAATCGCTGAATATGTCTCCGACCAAATGTTTTCTGGAGTATAATCATCTGTTAATAAACCACCTGAAGTTAAAGTTTTAGCAAATGAACTTGTTACTTCAACAACTGTAGTCGTCATATCACCAATGGTGTATGCCGTACTTTTATTTGCTTCGTAAGTTTTATTGTATACATCCATTAAAGCCGATTCTGCTGAATTAGCAGTCTGAAAAACTTCAGATTCAACAGTCGTATCTTCAGGAGCCAAATCAAGTTGTTTATCACAAGATGATAGTCCTCCAAGAATCATAAATAAAACTAAACTGTATATATTAATTATTTTATTTTTCATTTTTTGAAGATTAGTATCTTGATACTAAATTAATGTATCAGGAATCATTACTAATAAAACATTCAAATACTTTTATAATCCAATTTTAACCCCAAATTGAATTGCTTTTTGCTGAGGGATTGTTAATTCATCATTACCTGCATAAACAGCAGATGAACCAAATGCACTAACCTCTGGATCTGGTCCAGAATACTTCGTCCAAGTTAGCAAATTGGATCCTTTAGCATATATTGAAAGGCTATTTAAACCTAGCTTTCGAATTAATTCTTTATTAAAGCGATAAGTTAATGAAATATTTTTCAAGCGCACAAAAGAACCATCTTCCAAAAAGCGATCAGACTGTCTACTAACGGTATAATCTATTCCTCCAACAATCTTTTTCGGTGTTGATTTATTCACTTTTTTAGGAATATCTGTTTTATGTCCTGCAATAATCCATTCATCCAAAACCTCAGTACTCAAGTTTCTGTTCTTATCGTCTGTATAAGTCAACAATTCAGCACGTGTTCCATTCATTATTTTCCCACCATATGAAAAACTTAAAAGTGTATTGATTTCAAAATTTTTGTATGTGAAAATATTTGTAAAACCTCCAGTAAATTCAGGTAACCTATCACCCTTTACAAATTTGTTATCGTAAGCTTCTGCATTATTTATTGAAGCTGGAGGTGTAGTTGAAATACTACCATCAGAATATTTCCATAAAGGATTACCCGTTAATGGATCAACTCCATGCCAATCATATAAAAACCAGGCTGATGCCGATTGTCCAACTTGATAATATGCATAACCAATTTCTGCGCCACCGGCTACATATCCGGCCAAATTTAGCTTTGTAATTTTATTGGTATTCTTAGCAATATTTAAATTAGATGACCACTTAAATTCGCCATCAAAATTCACGGTATTAATTGACACTTCAATTCCTTTATTTTCCATATCTACCAAATTCTGCTTCTGAGTAGAATAACCAGAATAATATGGTACGCTGGAAGAAATCAACATATCAACACTCTTCTTATTGTAATAATCTACTGTTAAGCCTATTTTTGAACTAAACAATGATAGATCTAAACCAATATCAATGGTATGCGTTTTTTCCCATTTTAAATCAGGGTTATTTGCCTGTTGCACTTCTAAAATATTTGCATTCCCATAAATTTTAGCATCTTTTTTAGATATGTATTGACCTTGGTGCCCATAATAACCGCCAGAACCAGAAATACCTGAGAATCCTAAACTACCACGAAGTTTTAATAAATCAACCCATGTGTAAGCTTCCATAAAGTTCTCTTCTGAAAGAATCCACCCAGCAGAAAATGATGGAAAACCAACGTATCGCTCATTTTTATTGAACCTTGAAGAACCGTCGATACGATAGGTAACTCCTGCCAAATATTTATCTTTCCATCGATAATTTAACCTTCCAAAAAATGATACCATAGCCCACTCTCTAAGTACGGCATCATCTACACGAGAACTATTAGCAGAACCGATACTTAATACATCATTTGTAGGAAATTCTCGACCAGCAATTCTCACGTAGTCTTCCTGAGATGTTTCAAAACTTTGCCCTAAAACACCAGTAAAAACATGCTCTCCAAATTCTTTATAAATTGAAGCAGTATTATTAAGTACTAATTTTAGGTTATTAATATTAGATTGACTTGCACTACCATCAGTTAGTTGTATTTCATCACCACTAGAATCGAATCCTTTGTATTCTTTATTTCTATTATATGATTTTGAAGACATTAAATCGATACCAACTTCAGATCTAAGAGTTAACCATGACAATGCCTTATATTCTGCATATAAATTACCGATAACTCGCTTATCCTTAACAAAATTGACATCTTCCTTTGCTTTTGCAATTGGATTAAACCAATCACGATTACTTTGTACAAAGGCATAATCACCATTCGCATCTTTAATTGGAGTGTGCGGTGAAGCCAATAAAGAATTACGGTAAACATTACCCGAATTTAATGATTGATTATCTGTATAACTTAAGGTTATATTATTCCCAAAACGAAATTTTTCGCTTGACTTATACTCGTAATTAATACGTGCAGAATAACGCTTAAAGTCATTGTTAATTACATATGAATCCTGATCAAGATGAGATAGAGATAGAAAATAGGTACTCTTATCTGTTCCCGCAGAAACAGTTGCTGATATCGTATTGGTAATCGCAGTTCGAGTTGCCGCATCAAACCAATCCGTATTTACCCCTTTGGAAAAAAAATTATCCTCATTACTATATTCCTTATAGTAATCATTGTAAAATCCTACATACTGATCCCCACTCAATACATCAGGAACATCTATTGGGTTTGCAATGGAAGTAGAAATATTTAGGTTTACTTTTGGCTTTCCTTTCTCTCCCTTTTTCGTTGTAATTAAAATTACCCCTGAAGCACCTCGAGAACCATAAATTGCAGTTGCATAAGCATCTTTTAAAACCTCGATAGATTCAATATCATCCATATTTAAATTTGCTAATGGATTTCTTTCGAATTCGGAAGTTGCACCAATTGAACCCGATGCACTATTTCCACCAATAGACATTGCTGCAACAGAGCCAGATTGAAATGAAGTAGAAGCTCCTGCCCCAACACCATAGACTGGCACCCCATCAATAATATAGAGCGGATTATTATCTGCAGAAAGAGAGGTAATACCTCTAATTGTAATTGCTGTTGCACTTCCTGGTGTTCCACTTGATGAGCTCACTTGAACACCAGCAATCTGCCCTGTAAGGGCATTATCAACACTTAAAGAAACTTGATCAATTTGTGCAATATTTACAGATGATACAGAACCGGTTAAATCTCGTCTTTCCTGAGTTCCATATCCTATAACAGCAACCTCTGTAAGAGATATTCTGTCAGGCTCAAGATTCAGGTCGTAATGTGTTTGCGTGTTAATATTAATTTCTTTTGATGTATACCCTATTGAAGAAATCATTAGAACATCACCTTTGTTTGCAATAATTGTAAAGTTACCATCAAAATCAGCAGCAACACCATTGGTTGTGCCTTTAACAATAACTGTAGCTCCCACTACAGGATGGTTATCTTCAGAACATTTTAATGTACCCGTAATTTTGATTTTCTTTAATTCCAATGCTTTCACATTTTGGGACTGCACTCCCAATGATGAAAACACAAGTAATATTGAAAAAAGGGCAATAAGTATTTTATTCATTATATTGATTTTTACTACATGTTATTGAAATTTGAAATACTTGTAAGAGAATAAATTAGGAAGTTACCTGCCAGTAACTTCCTAATTGTGAGATTAATTTAAAGTACCTTTCCAAGAATCAGTTAATACTTTAACTGTTCCGTCTTCTTCAGCACCCAATCCGCCAAAAATATGTACTGTATTTCCATCTTTAACAAAAGCATGACCTGCACGAGCAGCAAATCCTTCTGGTAAAGCACCATCAGTTACCTTAGTCCAATTTAAACCAGCATCTTCTGATACCCATGTTGCGTTTGATGGAGCTGTAAGTTCTGCAGTACCATCTAATTCACCAGTAGGAACATTACCACCAATTAAATAGAATCTGTCATTGTACACATAGCAAGAATGTCCTGCACATCCATCAAATGGAGTCGCAACATTTACCATTGTCCAGTTTACACCATCTGTTGATTTATAAATATCATTCTTGTATGTGTATGGGTAACCTGTCTGACCACCTAGTAGATACAATTCATTATTATAAACCACTAATTGACTGTTACCTCTTGCAACAAAATCAGCTCCAAAGTCAGCTTCTAAATTTGTCCAACTAACACCACCATTAGTAGATTTCCATACATCACCAAGAGCACCTTGAGGAGCGCCATATGCAACAGAATAACCACCAACTAGATATAAGTCACCATTCATATTAGCGACAGCAGCATTTGTTCTAATAGAATATGTATTTACTAAACTATCATTACCGTTTACGTCAAGTTCTGTTTCAGTAATCTGCTCCCATGTTGCACCATCAGTTGATGACCATACCACATTAACTCCTTTACCATTACCAGTTGCATTCCAATCGTCATAATCAGATGGTGTATAACCACCAATTAATAATTGCTTATCACCGTGCTTAACAGTAGCAGCACCAAAGCCCATTCCATAATCTTGAAAAATAGTAGTTGTTACTTCTGCAAATTCAACTCCATCAGTTGATGAATGAATTCCATAAGTATGACCACCCCAACCAGAAGCACCTTTTTTACCACCCATAACGAAATACTTATTATCAATAGCAAATCCTACTAGAGAAGTATAGTCTGGAAACTTAGCATCAGGAGCTAAATTTGACCATGCAGATAAATCAGTTGCTACATTTAGTCGAACGGTATAATTTATAGAGTTATCACCATCTTCTGCAACAACAGTGAACATTACATCATTTGTAAAATCCATAGCCGTTGTACCTGATACTTGATCAACTCCAGTTATACTAACTGATGCTAAAGGTGCAGCAGTAAATACAGGAGTTAATGAAGATGCATCAAAGCCATATGGCAATCCAATCTGATTGGTTATTACATTATCACTTCCAATTGTAAACTCATAATCAGCTAATGCTGCATCAGAGAATCCAAAACTTAGGAAACCGGTTAAATCACTTAATTTATCATCATCACTACAAGAGCTAAATACTCCACTAAACAAAATGGCTACTATTGGTAATGCCAATCTAAATGAATTCAAAAACTTTTTCATAAAATTTTAATTTTTGGTTATCAAAAGGGTTAATTAAAAATTAATACCATGCATACAACTCTATATTACATCTACTTACAATAAGTAAATACAACTTCAGAGTTGTCCTTCCAATTCTAACACAACACAATTTCTTAACTTAACTTTCGTAATCTTTGAAAACTTAAAGGCGTGTTTATAACCATTTACCAGTCTTTTGACTAATATTAAATTACGTTTCGAATGTGTTGTTTTGTTATTTCATAAAAGGGTTATTTTATCCTGCCAGACGCCATAACTTTATACATTTACTACATTTATTTATTACATTAATTACTTGACGATATTTATTTTCACAAACTAATTCGTAAGCCAAGACTTACTGATTTTGTTTGTGGCATGGTTACCTCATCGTAACCAGATAAGAGAGACGAAGCTCCAAAAGCACTTACTTCCGGATCAACTCCTGAATACTTTGTTAGTGTGAACAGATTTGTTGCTTGAACGTATAGTTTTATTCTTTCAAGCTTTAAGCTATTCACTATTTTTTCTGGAAAATAATAAGCCAACACAAGCTTCTTAAGACGTAAAAATGAGGCATCCTCATAAAACCGACTACTTGTTCGACTGGTGGTATAATTATATTGACTTGTTACTGAATTATTACTTAATGCAGGTTCATTTGTAATATCACCTGGATTTTTCCAATAGTTCAAAACATCAGGAGAAAGATTATTCGTTTCTGTCGTTGTATAGGTATGTAAAATCGCAGCTGTACCATTCATTAATTTCTTTCCTTCCGCAAAAACAAAAAAAGCATTTAATTCAAATCCTCTATACTTGAAATTATTATTAAATCCTCCATTGTATTTTGGCATTCCTGATCCAAAAGCTTTTCTGCTCTCAGAATCATTTGGTGGAGTTTCGCTCAACATTCTATTTTTATTCCAAACAGGATTACCCGTAGCTGAATTTACACCCGACCATTCGTACAAATAAAATTGAGCAGCTTCTTTTCCTTCTTCAAAATATTTGTATGCTCTATCTTGTTCCCAAGTTTCATTCCCCACATAATTTAGTTCAATTACCTCATTTTTATTGTAAGCGGCAGTAAGAGCTACATCCCATTTTACCTTACGATCTATAATTCTACTTTCCAGTGTAAGCTCCACACCAGTATTTTTCATAGCACCAACATTAATCCATTGCTTTGTATAACCTGAAACTGCAGCTACATCAGCAAAAAGAAGCAAATTGTTTACTTTTTTCGCATAATAATCAATAGATCCGCTTAATCGTTTCTTTAAGAATGAAAAATCGAAGCCAAAATCAAAATTTTTAGTTCTCTCCCAAGAAAGTCCTAGGTTTGAACCATTACTCTCCACCAATATAGTTTTGCCTCCATAAGTCAAATCATATTGCTGAGTTTCATAAGTTCTCAAGGCACCATATGTATATGTCGATTGTTCCACACCTGAATATCCGAAACTCGCTCTTAATTTTACTAAATTCAAGAATCTATTATCATCATTTGATTCTATAATCCACCCTGCAGAAAAAGCTGGAAATATTTGATACCTATTGGCATTACTAAATCGTGAAGAACCATCAAGTCTGTAACTTATCCCACCAAAGAATTTTTGTTTGTAATTGTAATTCAATCGTCCAAACCACGACGCTAGGGCATATTTTCTTCGAATGGTTTCAAAATCGAGTAAATCGTAACTATTCCTATTTGTTACAGCGTATGAACTTTCATATAACAATTCTTCTTCTTTTTGTCTTGACTGTTCAAAACTCTGACCAAGAACAAATTTAAATCGATGATCATGAAATGTCTTTCTCCCGCTTAACGTATTTGTTACCACCCATTTTCGTGAATATCCATCGCTATCTATCGTAATTTTTTTATCAGGATATGATGAATTTCTATAACTAGAAGTGGCATCTGTATCAATAAAATTAATGCCAAAATCTAATCGGTATGTCAGCCAGTTCGTTAAATCAAAATCTGCAAATACATTCGCAATCATGTAATTATCAGAAATTTCTCCTTTATCATTTAAAGCCATAGCTAATGGGTTCTCAGTATATCTCCCATATGGATTACCAAAATTGCTAAAAATGAAATTTCCTGCCTCATCATATACAGGAACATTAGGTGCTTTTAAAATAGCATCACGATATATTTTTGGGGCTAAAAGTGAATTATTCCTTTCTGAACTCATTGACAAGTTTGCACCTAATACTAACTGTTGATTTAATTTTTGTTGGAAATTGAAACGACCGGTATACCTTTTAAAATCAGATCCAATAATATATGCCTCCTGATCTAGTTGGGAAAGACTTAAATAGATATGACCATTGTGTTTCTTATTTTGAAGAGAGAATGTTAATTTGTTGCCTTTGGCATTTCGAATAACTAGATCATACCAGTCAGTATTATAATTTGAAGGAAAAATAACTTCTTCATTCTTTAACTGAGTATAATAACTACTATAAAAACCGGCGTATTCTTCTCCATTCATTAAATCAGGTTTACCAATTGGTTTGGAAACTCCTGCTTCCATTAATAAGTTCACCTCAAGACCATTCTTTATTGGTTTTTTAGTGGTAATTAAAATAACACCAGCTGCTCCCCTAGATCCATAAATAGAAGTTGAATATGCATCTTTTAAAACGCTTATTGATTCAATATCTTCAGGATTAATCATATTGAACCCATTTTTTTGGAATTCCTGAGATTCTCGAATATCATTAAATACGAAATTATCAAAAAAGCTAAAACCGGCACCTGAAAAAGAACTAGTTCTTATCGTATTTAGATTCTCATCTCCACTAAACAATGGAACACCGTCTACTACAATTAAAGGACTGTTTGCATCTGGTTGTAGTGAAGTTACCCCACGAATAGCGATTGTAGATGAACTACCAGGAACACCGGAACTTTTCTGAAACCACACCCCACTTGCTGTACCTCCTAATGTTTCATCAAAGTCATTAGGGATCTCTCCACTCATTGCAGTTGTAATGGTGCTCATTGCACCAATTTTCTCTTCTTTAGCTTCTTCACCATATCCAATCACATTCACCTCTTGCAGATTTACTACATCAGTTTTCAATCGAATATCTTCAATTAACTTTAAACCTACAATTGCTTCATATTTTAGAAAACCAATAGCACTTACAACCAATGTATCTCCAATAAAACACTTCAAATCATAAAAGCCATCATGATCACTTGCCGTACCCCTAAATTGTTTTTTAATTCGAACAGATGCTCCAATAATGGGTTGATTATCATCATTACATAAAACCCGACCAATGAGTATTTTCTCCATTCGATTTATTTGAATGGCGGATATCTGACTTGAAGATTGAAGTTTGTGCATTGGCACAACATTCTCGATGTTTTTGATAATGATTTTATCACGATATACTACAAAACTAAAACCAAGCGGACTTAGTACAATACCCAATAGCACCTCCAGCTGAATATCTTCGCCACCAGGTGCTTTTATTTGAATTCCCTTTAATTTATCGGGATTATATACGAATGAAAAATTTGATTGTAACTCAACCTCTTGAATAAAAGATTCTAAGCCCATGCTTCTATCCATATTCTCAAGAGATATTAAGTTATCTTGAGCGTAGGATGTAAGCGATAAAAAGGTAAAAAAGATCAACATAAGCTTTTTACAACTGCATGAGGGCGCAATTGATTTGCAAACTAAAATGATATTGTTTGCCGCGAATGGATATTTTTTCCTAATTTTGTCGTACATAATGCTAGTTGAACTAAGAATCTTATTTCAATTACATGTGTTTACTTGACGGTAAATTTACTACATGTCACTTAAAATACCGAAGAACTGCCATTCTTTGGTATTTTTTTTGTAGAATATCTTAAGCTTCTTCTAATATTTAAAATTCATTTTCTCCTCCAATTACAATCAAATCATTCTTAATCTGATAAGAAAATTCACTTGTCATTTCAAGAATTTTCATCACTTCTTCTAATTTCTCATTCTCAAAACTTGCGGTAATTTTCAAATCCTTCAGATCATTATCTGTGAATTTAAACTTCACCCCATACATTCTATATAAGGATTTAGTCAAGTCGGCTAATGCTGTATTGGAGAAATTCAAGTTCTTCTTCATCCATGCAATATCCAGCTGATTATCAACATTAAGCTTGTCAACTTGATTTCTCTTTTCATTGATGAATCCCTTGTCTCCAGGAATTAAAAAAATAGATTCTTTTTCTTTATTCAAAATACCTTTAGTCGGGGTAAATGCGACTTTACCAGTTAAAACCGAAGTTTCCATCGTTTCATCATCAGGATATGCCTTCACATTAAACGATGTTCCCAAAACTTTTACATTAGCACCATCCATATTAATTACAAATGGTTTTTGTTCATTTCTTGCAACATCAAAAAATGCTTCTCCCTCTAAATAAATATTTCTTTCAATTCCCGGTAGATTCTCTTTATACTTCACACGACTATCACCATTCATTACAATTTGGCTACCATCAGCAAGTAGAAAAACACTATTCTCTCCTGCCTCACATTCTTTAACCTCATAACCAATCGTATTCAAAATTGAAAAAGGCTCGCTTAACTGATAATAAGCAAGAGATCCAAGCGAAATGGTTAATGCTACAGAAGCAGCAAGTCTATACCAATTGCCATAAAACAAATTTCGTACAGATTTCTCACTCTTCTTCTTTTCAGCTCTTATTCTTTCCTTCACATTATTTAAAACACGTGTTTTATCATTCGAAGAACTAGATAATTCTAGCGCATCCCACTTTTGTTTTAAATCAACAAATAGCATTTTATTTTCTGCAGAAGCATCAAGCCATCCCCTTAATTGGCTCATCTCTTCAGAAGAGATATCTTCAGCAAAATGCTTTGCTATTAATTGATGTATTTTATCCATTTCTATCATTGTATTCTAGGTGTTCAATTGTAAGACCATATTTTTTGAGAGTTCCACTAAAAGAAAATGAAAAAAAATTATTTTTTTTTCGTTTTCCCTTTATAACCTAACATTTCAGTAAGTTTTTTAATGGCGATTCCCATCTGCGTATCAACAGTATTTACTGAGACTTTAAGTCTATCGGCCACCTCTTTGTATTTCATGCCTTCAAAACGAATCATTAAAAATACTTCTTTGCATTTTGGAGGTAATTTGTCTATACTGATGTTGATTTTATTCTGTAACTCATTTGCGACAAGGAAATCTTCAGCTGTATTTCCTTCTGTCAACTTATTAGAAATAACCTCATCAATAGAATCTTTTGGTATTCTTTTTTCCTTATTGATATAATTTAGAGATTGGTTTCTAACACTCACAAAAAGATAATTATCCAAATTTTTAACTTCCGACAATTTTTCTCGATTTTGCCATAGTCGATAAAACACATCGGAGACAACTTCCTCAGCCAAATCTTTACTTTTCACGACAAAAAATGCCGACGACAATAACTTATCGTAGTAAATATTAAATAATTCATCTAGAGCCCGTTCATCAGATTTTTCAGATAATCTTTTGATCAGTAGTTTGATATTTTCAGTATGAGTTTTCAAAGGTTTGGGTTTCTTAGGTAGTTAGATTAAGTCATTCAAAGATGCAAAAAAACTTAGAAATTGAAAATTTGATCTAAAATATTGACAAACACAAAGTGGATATTTTAATCAATTTTTCTATTTCTCTCCTGAAGTTTACGAACAATAGAAGCAGCTGTACGCACTGGAATAAATCTGTGGAAATTCGCAAGAAAACGATTTATCAATCCAGGAATGGCAAGCACTTTATTTTTATTCATTGCCTTTATTGCATATTTGGCAACACTACTTGAAGAGGTGATGTTCCAATTCCTTCTTGTTCCAATCTTGCAATTGGTTTGTTGAAACTTAGTTTTCGTAATGCCGGGACACAGAACAGTAACACTAACACCTGTCCCTTTTAACTCATTTGCGAGTGCGATACTAAAAGAAACTAAGTAAGCTTTTGTGGCATAGTAGACCGACATTAATGGACCAGGTTGAAAAGCAGCAATGGAAGCGACATTCAGAATTTTTCCTTTCCCGCATTTTATCATTTGTGGAAGAAACAGTTTGCATAAATGTGTTGCAGATAGTACATGTAAATGGATCATATCACGTTCATCCTTCCAATTTGTATTGGAGAAGGTCCCAAATACTCCAAATCCTGCATTATTAACCAACACATCTAAAGAAAGATCTAAATCAGATAATTCTTGAAAAATCTCATGAGCTGCATTAGGTAAATTTAAATCCTTAACTAAGATTCTATTTTCAAATTCTGAAAGTTTTGAAAATTCGGTCTTCACTTCCTGCAATTTTTCAGGATCCTTATCAACTAGGGTCAATTGATAAGAATCCAATAGCAAAAGCTTCGAAATTTCGTAGCCAATACCATTTGCAGCTCCAGTTATCATGCCAAGTTTAGCCATGAATAATGATGTAACTATATTAAGCAGGTCGGATTTTAGATTAATAGATCTTACAAAAATCCTAAGTCAAATATATCTTCTAAAACTATTCAAAAGGATTACAACCTGTTCCGCAATTCCCGGCATAGGTTCAGAGGCAATCTCCTCTTTCAATAAATCTGAAAAACCAGGAATATTTTCAGTTTCCTTATTGCTAATTATTTTAAATCCCATTGACCAGTCAGGAAAAGATCTCTTGGCAATATCTTCTTCAAGCAATTTTACGATATTGGAGTGACGACTATCATTTTTCACATTTTGAAAAAGATTTTGGACCGTTTTCTTCTCTCCTTCTACAACTTGAATAAACATCCCCTCATTGTACAACAACAAACCACTGACTTGTAATTTCTTGTTTTTAGCTCGAATTACCGATAAAAAATCAGCTAGTTCCTTCTCAGATAATTCCTGCTTCGAAACACTTAAATATACGATATGAATTAATTTGGACATTTTGCAAAATTTACCGTTAAGGAATGTGATTTAGCGATTATATAAGTTACGCATACTATTTAAGTTTGATCAAACCTTCAATCAAAGTATAAGATCATTTGATGTAAATTCTGCTAAAAATCAAGAACAAAACCGATGGTAGGAATCGGTTTACCATCATCTTCTGCAATTTGAATTAAATTACGAGGATTTTGAATATTCCCCATATTATCTCTCTGTAAAACATATTCTGGAGCCTCTGGAGTATTTCGCATGAGGATATTTTGAATCTCAAGAAACAAATCAAGTGACAACTTTTTAAAATTCCATTTTTTATCAATACGAACATCCAATTGACTAAAAACGCCTAGTTTCTCTTCACCTAAACGACTATAATCCAATACAAGATCTGGATAGCGAACAGTTGTTTCCTCAATATTTGTTGGAACAATTGGTGTTTCGCCCGCGAATCGATAACGTGCACTTAACTCCCAGTTTCGTTTCAATTTGTATCCCCCGGTAAAAGATACCAAGTGTCTACTGTCCCAAACTGATGGCAAATAGTTGTTTTTATTGAAACCTGTGAACTCGCTGTAGAAAAAGGTATAGGCAAAGATTCCATAAAATCGATGACTCAGTTTTTGTTGAAAAAGAAATTCCAAACCATACGAACGTCCATTTCCTAATGATTTCACTTCTTCGTTTCCCAGCACATTAAAATCAGCTCCCTTATTGGCTAAAGAAACTCCATCTTTTACCGATACAGGATAATCCTCGTATCGCTTGTAAAATCCTTCTACACTAAGATTAGAAGCTGGCCCGAGTATTCGCTCAATTCCTAACACATAGTGATCACTCCTTGTATACTTGATCTTCTTATTTGAAAATGCATTATTTGCCTTATAGCCCAATATCGTATAGGGCGGCAACTTGTAATATCTTCCTACACTCGTCTTTACTTTCCAATCATCTGCAAACTCATAAGCCAAAGCCAAACGAGGCGAAAAGGTCGAAAGAAAATCATTCCCTTGTGTAAAACTGTCACCATCTATTCTAAAGCCAAATGAAAAATCTAATTTTTGATCGAAAAATGATTTGGTTAGGTTAGTGAAAAGACCATATTTAAGAAAATCTATTTCTGTTTTGTATTGAAAACCTTCATTTAGATCTAAGGTTTCATTTTTGTAATCGCTTCTCTGTACATTAAATCCGCCCATTAGCTTCCAATCGTTAGTATAATAGGTAAGGCTGTAACGCAATTTAGTCTCCATCTCACGCGAATCATTCTTAAAATACAAACCCGATTGTTCTTCATTATCTTCGTATCTGGAAAAATCATTTACCAACAAATTATTACTTATGGTAGTTTGCATGAATCCCTTCCCATTTTTAAAACGATTCTTCCAGCTTAAACCCATCGTATTTGTTCGTTGTTCGATAAAAGGAGCTTGATCGAGCGTAGACTGTTCATTTTCGTCAATATCATCTGAAGCTTCAATGGCAAATTCGTCAATAGAGCCAAGACCAATAAGGTTTAAGGTATTGTACTTGTTTATTTTGTGCGTAATTTTATACTGATAATCCCAATAATCTGGACGGATAGGTAAGCCTATTAGCTTGAATAAAAACTGCAAATAAGAACGACGAGCAGAAATAATGTAGCTTGTCTTACTTTCCTTATTTTTCCCCTTAAACAATGGTCCTTCATGTGTAAGTGCTGCCTCGCTGGCACTCAAACGAAAGTTCGTATTGTGTTTTCTATTGTTTCCTTCCCTTTGCGAAAACTGTAATACCCCGGAAAGAGGATTATCATATTGACTTCCAAAAGCAGAACTTGCTAAACTTACATCATCAATAAAAGATACATTCAAGATTCCCACTGGACCACCCGAACTACCTTGCGTGCTAAAATGATTGATATTCGGAATCTCTACTCCATCTAGATAATAGACAGATTCGTTAGGTGCGCCGCCTCGTATAATCAAATCGTTACGAAAGCCTCCAGGAGATGGAGATATGCCAGGCAAGGACTGAGCAACACGAACCACATCATTATTACCACCTGGATAAGTCGCAATTTCTACGGCACTTAAACTTTGAGTAGAAAGTGGTGTTTCTCTAGGTCTAGTGACTTTATTTTTATTAGACACAATAACTTCTGTTAAGTTCTGCGTCTGTTCAAGCAAGGTGAAATTGTATAATGGATTTCCTACCGATTTAACTTCAATATTGTAACGAGTTTGTCCATCGTACCCCAAATACCGAACAATTAAATTGTAATTGCCAGGCTTTACACCTGTTATTCGATAATAGCCATTTTCATCAGAAATGCTACCATCAGTTGTATTTTCGAGGTAAACAGAAGCTCCAATCAAAGGAAATTCTGTTTTATCAGTTACGTATCCTGTGATTTCCGTTGTTACTTGTCCAAAACAAGTGATGGGCAATAAAAGAAGAAAAAGAAGCAGGTATTTATTCATTTTATGCAAGGGCTATATTATTAGTATTTGTTATGTAGAAGAAACAAATCATGCCTATGTTTTGTTCACAATAAGTTGTAATTCATCAGCATAAAACTCAAATCTCTTCCAATTGTATTATTAAAAATAACACTAATAACATCAAGATGAACAATAATATTCAATCTACTTTAAATACGGACAAAGAAAAAGGGACTCGTGCGTGCAAGGTCCCTTTTTCATTTTACAATCGAGTAGGCAGCCGCTAGGCCATTAGCCTAGCGGAGAACCTCTCACACCACTGTACGTACGGGTCTCGTAT
>JAEINT010000028.1 GCA_016342745.1 Labilibaculum sp. | reverse complement strand
CTTTGAAAGCAATCTAAATATACAGAAAGGCTTAAAAATGGCTTAAAATGCAACAAAATTAACTATGCAGTACATTTGGCACATTTACAATCTGCCGCGCATTTTTTTACTGCTTTAACAGTTTTTGTTGCCGAACATTTTTTTACTTCTTTTTCAACTTTAGCAGTTTCGCATTTACTACATTCTTTTTTTACAGTTGTACATTTTTCGCATTTGCAGTCTTCAGAAACTGTTAAATTTAATGTCAACATAAAGTCTTTTAATACAATGGTTTATGTGTTTTAGAAATGTTTTTTTAATTTAGAAAAACTTAAAAAATTAAAGATCACATGAAAGTTCACATGATTTTGAATTAAAAAATTTTTAAAAGATCACATGAAATTATTCTGGAACTGGAAAAGGGGAAGAAAGAAACGAAGTCGATGGCAGAAAAATTGAGTTTCTTCTTTATCAATTTTTGTGATCATCGACTGAGTGAAAAAAAATATCTGTACGGATAAGTTAAGCCATTCAGTATTGAGAAATCAAAGTATTCTTCTAGCTTCTCTTTGGCACATTCTTGAACAATATTTTTTGTTTCCAGTTTTTCTTCCACAATATTCGCACTCCTTTATAACTTTAATAAATTTAATTTCCGTTAATCCGCATTTGTCAACTATAAATATTTTCATAGGATCATACTCTCCGTCCACAATCCGGCTAAACTCAACGCCGTTATGCCGGACACTTACTAAGTTGGTGTAATAAATATTCAGCCAATAAATTTTGTTGATACATTTCTTGTTTGTATCGTTCCGGTTGATTATCGTATCTTGATTTTTCGGGGAAAAAAAGTAAATACCCGCTTCGGTCTCGTATTCCGTGAGGTTTACCGTTTTTATAGATGATTTGTAAATCGTTCTCTAAATCTCCCGTAAGTGTCGGTATAATAAGCGGTTCAAAATCAGATTTGCTATCACTATCAATAATTTCAAAACTATAACAATGTTCACCTACAATGTTCGATAGTTCTTGGAAAAATAATGCCCAGTCTTTTGTCCCAATATCTTTAATTAGTATTTGCATTTCCTACCTCCATTAAATTTTTATATGTATTCTTCTAGCTTCTCTTTGGCACATTCTTGAACAATATTTTTTGTTTCCAGTTTTTCTTCCACAATATTCGCACTCCTTTATAACTTTAATAAATTTAATTTCCGTTAATCCGCATTTGTCAACTATAAATATTTTCATAGGATCATACTCTCCGTCCACAATCCGGCTAAACTCAACGCCGTTATATTTATTTGTTGGCTAACCAACCTCAATATTCAATTTCCTTTTGCTCTATTACATATTTTTGGAACTCATCATCATCTAAGAACCATTTAATAGTCTTATCAATAAAACTTGTATCCGTCCTTTTGTTTACTTCTGAGTTTCTAATTCCTATAAGTCTTACTACAACTATTCTATCCACTTCATCATGTGGTATTTTTACTGGTACTCTTAATGCTTTTTCCATCTCTCTAATATTGTCTATAACTTTAGTGTCCATCTTAACCTCAAATTTTATAATGTTTCCGCCAACAAAAAATATAACAACAGCATCAACCGGAACGATAAAGCTGTCCGGTTATGCTCGATCCGTTATACCTCAAAAGGGTTATCCAATCAAAGCGATTTTTAATGTTATATCTTCAATTAAGTCCAAAAATATCTTAAGCAGTAAGCCGGCGATAAAGCCTGTTAGCAAGGGTATAATATTAGTTTTAAAATAATTACCGCCATTTTGCACCGGTTGAGAAACAGCTAAACTAACTTGGCTCTCAATTGGATTCGCTAAGTCATGTATTTTATTCCTAATTTTTAGCAATTCTTCAAAGTCATCATCCTCATATTTTGCCAATAAATCACTTAGTAACTTTTCTAACTCTATATCTTTTGTTTTCCTATCACACATTTTTATAACTCCTTTTTATGTTGTGTAATTCTTTCTTATAATTCATTTTCTTTCCGTTAAATTTTTTTTCTAAAATTTCCCCGTCTTTAACCTGTAGGCTTTTTTCGTGCTACGATTGTTTAAGTTTTGAATTTTTAAACTTCATGTGCGGAGTGGGTTTTGCCGTAGCACATGGATTTGATCGAATGTTTTTTGCAGCTTCACCGCAAAAAGGTAAATGAAGATATTCCCTAGATTCAATATATTAAATCCTTAACTTTTTTAATATCTTCTACTATTAGATTCCCATCTTCAATTACTAAGAATTCTACTCTATAAATTTCCTGGTCATGAATATTTTTAATTAAAAAGATAAGAGTCGGGGCGGAATTACTAAGAGAAAAACCTTTAGCGGAATCTATGATAAATGCTTTACTAGCATCAATAGTAAAACCATCAGCCCCAAATCTTATAAAATCATATTGAGTTTGCATACTGGCTATTTTAAGCGTCATATTATCCTCAAAGGTTTAATGTCTTGGGTTTGGAAGAATATAAAGTCAGGCGTAAGAATAGAAGCTGATACACCAACAATATAAAGCCGAATAAGATTAGTAATTCCTGTCATTAAATAACCTTCGTGATTAACATATAATTGAGATATTTCTTCCATTTTTTTATCTAGCTCCCTTAAATGATTTGCGATAAGACCACCTGTTTATTGATATTATTTTCTTATCTCCATTAAAACATTTCGATTTGATTATTTTCGTTAAAATCTATTTGTTCAAAGTACATATAATTTTTTTCACCTGTGATTTTCTCAATTGTTTTCGGATCAGATGTGCAACAGTATTTTCTACACATTCCACAAATGAATACCCTAATATCATTTGTATGTTGTTCGAATTCATGTTTAACCATTTCGGGGCAAGCAAATCTTTTTTTTATTGCCTCTCTATCCATCCAGCTTATTTGGTACATTTTATTTATCTCCGGTTGCTAAGTTTTTTGAAGACAAGTTGGTTGGCGAAATTTTTGTAAGGTGGAAAATTATGCCAACCAACTAATCTTTTAATCTCCGGCAATGGTTACCGGTATTCCTGTTAATTTTTCAATATCTTCTTTGAATAAATTCGAGTCTGAATTCATATCAGACAAATGTAAAAGAATAATACCATAAACATCAGATAGATTGTTTGAGTTTAAAAAAACTTTTAATTTCTCAAGGCTTAAATGAGATCTTTTAAGGCGGTTATAAACAGTTTCTAAAATTTTACCTTCTTCAAGTAGCCTGTCAATTATTTTCTCTGAATAATTACACTCAACTAAAATATGATTAAGTCCATCGAATTGATATTTTATGTAATAAGTATCAGTTGCAAAAAGAAGCTTTCCAAATTCTGGATGCTGTATTAAAAATCCTAAAGGTTCAGCCGCATCATGTTGAACATCAAAAGGTAGTATTATAAAATCGCCTATCTGGAATTGTTCTAAAGCTTTCACAGGATTAACATTATGGTTTTCAATTCCAAGACGGTTAAAAGTCCCTGCTCCTGAATAAACCTTAATAGAATTTTGAGTCAATTCCTTAATGCTTTTGGAATGGTCTTTGTGTTCATGAGAGACTAAGCATCCAACAATATTGGAAAGTTCAAAATTCAATCCTTTTTGAATCTCTTTATAATTTAATCCACATTCTAGTATTAAAGTTTCTTTAGAAGTTTTTAATATGTAGCAGTTCCCTTTGGAACTGCTACCTAATATTTTCAAATTAAGATCAATCATCAAAACCTAAACCCTTTTCTGCGTCTTTCTTTTCCTGAGTTTCAATCTTTTTTTTCTCTGCATTGGTTAATTCTTCTGATTTTTTAGAATCTTGTTCAGGTGCTTTAATATCAATTTTAGTTTTATTAGCTTCTAATAAGGCTTTATCTTCATTTGTCAATTGTATTTCTTCGAATTCTGCATCTTGGATGTCTTTCTCTTCATCTACTGTTCGCATTCCCATTGACAATTCCGGTGCATAGGCTGAAGTCCAGAAAGAAGCCGCCCTGTACATTAACATTTGTTTAGGCATAGTTTTCCATTTACTTCCTGCTTTTGTATACCATCCTTCTTTTATAGCCATTTCAATTGAAATTGGGGAACTTTCTAAAATATCTCCTTTACCCTTTGTAGAAGTATAAGCTGTACATTGAATATTTTGAAGTGGTTCTGTAAACTTTTTAGTAACTGGTGTTTTTTTTCCTTGCTGTTGGTTCCAGGCATACTCAATGTATTCTGTATTTTTCAACTCGCCTAAATCTTCAAACTTAAACTTTAAAGTTTCAAATCTCCCGCAAGTGTTAACGGTTGAAATTAAAAACTTTGAACTCCATGAAGGTCTGCCATAAATTATAATCAAATTTTGCATAACCATTAAAACATTGGCATCAATTCTTTGAGCCATATCTAAAGCAATCATGCAGTTAGCTGTTGCTTTTTCAGATGGGTTAGTGCTTGATGTCTTATACATTTCTGGAACAAGTTCCGAAGCTGAAAACATTTTCGACATTCTTTGAAGCATTTGAAAATGTTCAGGATTGAAAAAGTCAATCCTTGTGTTAGATGTTGGTTGTACTGTTAAACTTGCTTGATCTTCCATTTTAAGCTACCTCATTTAATTTATTATTAAATTTTTCTATTCTTAATTTTTTATCATTTTCTGAGACAATCAATTTTATTAGTTGCGAATTACTATTTTCAAAAGCAACAACACTTTCAGCACCATCAATAAAAATTGGAGCTTTTACTTGGTAATGATCCGACAGAGTGTTAATAATATCTATTCCGGCATTGTATTTTGAAGCTGTGTTCGCATCAGAAAAAGGAACACCACAAATTAAGGCTTCGCATGTTTCTTCAATTGACCCGTTTATATTTTCTTTGAATAATTTGAATTTCACAAAACTAAAACGTGAATTTATTTTATCTTCTATATAAGAAACTTTTGTTTTTATAAAAGATTCTAAAGCAAAAAGAACTTTTTCCAGGTCTGCGATTTGTTGTGAAATAGTCCTTTCCCTTTCTTCAAGTTCTGCTATTCTTTTATTTAGATTTTCATTTGTCTGAACTTTACCAAGTTGATTATGTATCGAGTCAATTTCAGATTTCAAAGATTCTTTCTGAAGCTTTAATTCTTCTAAAGCTTCATCTTTTTGAATAGGTCTATTGATTTTTGTTTCTAGTTCAACTATTTCATTAAATAAGATTTTTCTATTTTTCGGAACATCAAAGCCCTGTTCGTTTTTGGTCCTGATAATTTCGGTTACTTCTTCAAACTGTTTTGCTTCAAGTTCAATCTTTTTATTAAGTTGATACAGGTCGTTTTTTTGTGCTGCAAGGTTATTTTTTGCAACTTCTAATAATTCTTTTTTCTTATCTCCATTTTCTTTAATAAGATTTTTTCTTTTAACCTTATCAGTATTAAAATTTTCTTCTAGTTCTTTTTTCTTCCCATCAATTACCGATTTTTCAAACTTTCTTTTACAAGCCGGACAACTTGTTAAATGTTCATCAAATAAAAATTCTTCTTCCTGAATTTTTATATAATCATTTCTTAAATCATCGATGCTTTTTTCAAGATCATGGATATTAGTCTCAGTTGTTGAAATTGAGTTATTATAAGTTGAGATTAAATTTTCATTTGCTTTAATAGAACTTTCTAAAGATGTTCTATTATTTATATGATCTCTCAAACTATCTTTGAAAAGCTTTTCTGCTGTCTCATCAATCCCTTTTAATTCTTCTTTCTTAGAACTCAACAATTTTTTATTATCAGCGTTTATATCAATCAAATCTTTATTAAAGATTTGAGTTTCTATTTTTTCGAGTGAAGCTTTTTTAATATCCAAATCAGCTTTCAAGTTTTTTCCGTCAATTTCTGCAATTTGAGAGTTGTTTTCATCAATCCTAGCCGGGATAAGTTTTAACTCTTCATTTAGTTTCTTTTTCTGTGAATTTAACGAATCTTTTATTTTATCCTCTGATTTATGTTTGATAAATAGCTCTCTTAAAGGCTCAAATTTTTCATCTGAGTTAAGAATTTCTGAATCATTAAAACCACCTGAAAAAGAAACTAAAGTTTTTCTTCTTTCAGTCCAGTTTATTTTAGTAGAGAAATAAAATGGGTCTGTTATTATCTTAAAATTATTTTCTGAAACAATTGAGTTTATTTCATTCTGAAACTCATTTAATTTCAAAGGTGCATCATTTATTTCAAAACTTGTTTCGTTGCCTTTAAACTTTGAAACTGTGCTGTTTCTTGCTCTTTGCCAGTTTTCTTTTAATGTTCTTGAAAACTTCATCTCAATACCATCAATTAGAAATATCCCTGTAACTTGAATTTCTACATTGTGCCTCTGATTATTGTTTTCATCTAAGGGTTTTATTTCAAAAACACTTCTATCGGTCGAATCTTTACCAAAAAGTAACCACCTGAAGGCATCATTTATGGATGTTTTCTTTGTTGCGTTTGTTCCAAAGATACTTGTTATTGTTCCAAAATTAACTACTAAAGAGTTTATCCCTTTAAAGTTCCTAATGTCTAACGATTTTAATATTATCTCTTTCATTTTATATACCTTTAATTTAGTTTGACCTTAATTATTTAGGTTGCTTCCGGCTCTTGCTTAATTATGGTAAGGTCAAGCCGGAAACTAACCGGAGAAAAACAACTTTTTTAATTGTCAAGGTGGGTGAAAAATCCTAATTGTTCACCATTCCACATGCTCAATGCTTTGTTAAATAATATCGGATCATGCCTTAATAATATTGATCCGAAGCGGTTTTTATTCCTATAAGTTTTTGAAACACTATTAAAAGGATTCATATAAAAATATTTAATATGAATATCTAAATCTTTGTAAAAACCTCCATGCTTTACTGGTCTAAATACTCTACTTAAATACTTACCAGATTTGAATAGATTATTACTTTTAATGCTGATACTGAACCTATCTAAGAAATCATTAAATGAAATATGTTTGCCATCTACATCATAAACGTCAATAGTTCTCAGCTTATCTTCTCGTAAATAGGCAAAGGAAAAACTACTTCTTAACAAGGCAAGTTCGGGATCGCTGTCTTCTTCGCTATTATAAAAAATAGAGTTTAGTTCTGCTCTTGATACCTTGAATGCTTCTAGGTCGAAATAAATCGGGCGATAACTCCCACTAATGCTGTTACATTCTACTGCTTTTACTGGTTGTTGAATTAACTGTGACATTTGAACCTCCTATGGTTTAAAAAGAAAAAAGCCCCACCATGCTTTTGCGTCATGATGAGGCTAAGTTGTTATTTGTTGTTTAGTATTTGTTATTTGTTGGTAGGGATTTTGGGGCGCGATATCTTCTTGGAAACCCTTGCTATATAAGGGGTAAGGGCTCGCTACGGATTGAATACAAGCTACCCATTGCTATAAGTACCCACTGGGTAACGTGTCTGTTGAGAAAGGTTATATAAAGGGGTAGGGGCTCTTTCTGTGATTTGAAGATTTATTTCTAATTGGTGCAATCTGAAATATTATAAAAAATTATTTCATGGGGCTATAGGGATTTTATGGTTGTAAAGTGCCAGAAGGGACAGTTTCTGCGGGTATATAAAAGTTTTTGATAGTGCTATATTTTGGCACTCCGCATAATAATTTTACTTGTTTGTTAATTCTAATTGCTCAAAACCGCTTGGAAAAATTGTGAACCCAAAGTTGATTTAATGGCTTATAAATTCGGATTAGTAAATGAACATGCACAAGCTAGCGGAATTATTGTAGATAATTTAATCGAACAAGTGGAAGCGACATACGAGCAGATACCAGTAATAAAACAAAGAATAGAAATCTTGCAAAATTTTGAACCAACTGAAGTTCTAACAGAACAAATAACAAAACAGTTGGGGCGTGGAATCTCCGATTATGTTGAAGAACAAGAAATTCCATTAAATCAGTGGAAACTCTACAATTACTTAACATATTACATCTCTCACAATGTTGAGCAGCGAATGAGAGCTCAATACCAAATGAAGGTTAGTCGGTTGTTTGAGTTGTAGTTTTGAAAGAAAAAGGAAAGGCAACCGCATTCCTTTTCTTTTTTCTTAATAATAAGTTATCTTTTGAAACAATATTTTTGTTTATAAGCGATTATTTAATGGTTTATTAAAACTTTGGGGGATGTGATGACAACAATCGATATTATAAATTTATTAAGAGAACGAGAGCTGGAGTTTGTAAATACTAAAACATTTTCCAAGCTGCCGGGTATTTACGCTTTATTTTTTATTGGGGACTCCTTCCCTATTTTGGGTAATGGGGTAAAAAAACACGAAATAATTTATATTGGCAAAACAGAATCAAGCCAAGAGAAGAGGGATGCAAAAACTCACTTTGCGGATGGCAAGACGGGTAGTTCAACCGTACGAAAATCTATTGGTTCTCTTCTTCATAAATCAAAAAAGTTAAATCCAATTCCAAGAAATCTAAGTGATTATGAGAAAGGTAGAGTTAGCATGTTCAAATTTGATAAAGCTAGTGAAGAAGTAATTACAGATTGGATGAAAAATAATTTGGCATTATCCTTTTATGAATACTCCAAAAGCAGTTACGAAATAGAAGAATTAGAAACTGAGCTGATTGCTGAGTTAAAACCAATTTTAAATATTGCTAAAAATCCAAATAATCTTTTCAAGAACCCATTGGCTAATTTAAGAAAAGAGTGTGCAACTATAGCATTTAAGAAATACTCTCCCGCCATTATTCAAGAAGGGAAAATCCTTCAAAATAAAAAACAAGGAGTCTCTGGAATGAAATCATCTGGTATATATGTGGAGCTATGGCGAAATCAAAGAAATCAAATAACTAATTGTCTCAAAGATGCCTCAATAACCAAATCACTTCAATTAAAATCTAATGATTTTAACAGCATTGGAAATAGGAAAAGTTATTCTTTTAATTTAGAATTCAAAAATGGAATTGTAAGTAATAATATTGGTGGTTCTGCTGTTGCAAGAGATTTAGCGTACGTTTTGGAAAAATCCGCTGACGTCAAAGCAATAATAAAATCTGGACATTATAAGATAAATATGAATAGTTCATTTCAATTGAATATTATTAAATTAAAATAATTACTGTGAATAAATATGATTAAAAGTTTCAATAACCGAACTGAAAAAGTAGGCGATGATTTAAAGAAAGACATAATTAGAGGGAGCAAAATCAATGTTGCTGCAGGAATCTTTTCTATTTATGGTTTTGAATCTCTAAAATCAGAATTAAGTAAAATTGATGAACTACGATTTGTCTTTACAGACCCAACATTCATAGAGGTCGATAAAAACAGACGTGAGTTAAAGCAATTTCAAATAAATTCTAATAATCGTAAAAAAGCGATTAGTGGATCAGCATTTGAAATCAACTTAAAAAATGAACTCAAAGGGAAATCCATAGCAAAAGAATGCAAAAAATGGATTGAACAAAAAGTGAAATTCAAAACAAACGTTGGAAACAAATATATTCAACCTCACTTAAACTTAATCAATAACAATGAACACTTTATCTATACTGGACTAACTGAATTCAGTAGTGCAGGTTTTGGTTATGAAAAAGACAATGCAATATTAAACCAAGTAATAAAAACAGACGACTACGAAACAACTAAACAATATTTAGATAACTTTAATGAAATTTGGAATGATGAAAAAGTTCTTAAAGATGTAACAAACGAAGTTGCTGAATACATAGATGATTTATATAAAGAAAACTCTCCAGAATTTATTTATTATTTAACTCTTTACAATATCTTCGATGAGTTCTTAGAAGATATTTCAGAAGATGACTTAGCAAATGAAAAAACTGGTTTTAAGGAGTCTGCTATATGGAATAAACTCTACGACTTCCAACAAGATGCAGTTCTAGGCATTATAAACAAACTGGAACGGCATAATGGATGTATTCTTGCTGATAGTGTTGGACTCGGAAAAACCTTTACAGCATTGGGAATTATTAAATACTACCAGGAAAGAAACAGAACGGTTCTTGTTTTGTGTCCTAAAAAACTAGGGGATAACTGGCAAACGTTTTTGAATAACTATGATGATAATCCACTAATAGCAGACCGTTTAAACTACGATGTTTTATATCATACTGATTTATTAAGAGAAAAAGGGGAGTCCAACGGAATAGATTTATCTCGTATAAATTGGGGCAATTATGATTTGGTTGTTATAGATGAGTCCCATAACTTCAGAAACAATGATCCACGAAAAGAAAAAGTAACTCGTTATCAGAAATTACTTAATCATGTAATGAAAACAGGAGTAAAAACAAAAGTATTGATGCTTTCGGCAACTCCAGTTAATAACAGATTTACAGACCTAAAGAATCAACTAGCCTTAGCATTTGAAGGGCATACAGGCGATGTTGATGATAAAATGGATATGAGTAAATCGATAGATAACATCTTAAAAAACTCCCAAAAGATATTTAACGATTGGTCAAAACTTCCAGTTGAAGAAAGGACAAGTCAACAATTATTAAAAAGCCTAAATAATAATTTTGATTTTTTCAAACTACTCGATAGCGTAACAATCGCAAGAAGCAGAAAACACATTGAAAAATATTATGATATAGATAAAATTGGAAAATTCCCGAATAGATTAAAACCAATTACACATAGAGCTAACATTACAGACCTGGAAGGATTTATTGAAATTTCTGAACTATACAAAGAACTTACAAGACTTAACATGTCGATATACTCTCCTTTTGATTACATCCTAGATGACAAAAGAGAGTTTTATAGTGATTTGTATGATACTAGCATTGCAGAAAACGTAAGCTTCAAACAGGTACATCGAGAAAGAAATTTACAAACTTTAATGCGTGTAAATTTGCTTAAACGACTGGAAAGCTCCGTCGATTCATTCCGAATTACACTTAGTAAATTTATTAAAGGAATTGAAAACACAATAAAGAAAATAGAAGAATTTGAAAAAAGTGGAATCTCAGATTTTGCAGATGCAACACAGATAAACGATATAAATTTAGATGCAGATAGTGATGATTGGCTTGATGATGAATTTAGCATTGGAGACAAAATCAAAATCAATCTTGAGGATATGAATACACTCGGGTGGAAACAAGATTTGAATGCAGATTTATATATTGCCAAAGAGTTACTTAAAGAAATGCAAAAGGTAACACCAGAACACGATTCAAAACTTAAAGACCTAAAAGATCAGATTGCAAATAAACTTAATAACCCTATAAACAAAGGGAATAAGAAAGTTTTAATTTTTAGTGCCTTTGCGGATACAGTAAATTATCTTTATGAAAATATTTCTACACACAATAAAAAAGCACATAACCTGGAAACTGCTAAAATTACAGGTTCAGACCAAAACAAGAATACACTTAAAATTGATAACGGATTTAACAATCTGTTAATAAACTTCTCTCCACGATCAAAAGAGAGACGAGATAAAGAAGCTCCAGAAATAGATATTTTAATTGCAACCGATTGTATATCTGAAGGACAAAACCTTCAAGATTGCGATACTTTAATAAACTATGATATCCATTGGAATCCAGTTCGTATTATTCAAAGATTTGGAAGAATAGACAGAATTGGTTCAATAAATGAAGATATCCAGTTAATAAACTTTTGGCCACAACTCTCTTTAGATGATTACATCAATCTGAAGAATAGAGTTGAAAGCAAAATGTTTATGGTAGATGCAACGGCAACTGGCGAAGATAACGTATTGACCAATAAATCATCCGATTTACTATTTAGAAAAAAACAATTAGAAAAACTTCAAGAAGAAGTAGTGGATATTGAAGAAATGGGGTCGGGTGTATCAATAACGGATTTAGGATTAAATGATTTCCGTATGGATTTAGTTAATTACATTAACGAAAATGGAAGCCTTGAAAGCGTATCAAACGGTATTCATTCGGTATGTAAAAAGAACATAGAAAAAGGAATAGAAGAAGGAGTAATATTCGTCCTAAAAAACATCAATAGCGGAGTTAATATTGATAATACAAATCAACTACATCCTTTCTATTTGGTTTATATCAAAGATAATGGAGAGATATTATCGAACCATTTGAACGTAAAAAACACTCTCGATATTCTAAGAGTAATTTCCAAAGGAGAAAATCTGCCTATAAAAGCCGTGTATGATGTTTTTAATGATGAAACCAACGAGGGAAAAAAGATGGATAAATACTCGGCATTATTAAACAACTCCATTGAATCCGTACTGAACGTAAAAGATGAAAGTGATGTTGATAGTCTATTTACATCTGGAGGAACAACAGCACTAGTAAACAACATTAAAGGTCTGGAAGACTTTGAACTGATAACTTTTGTAATTATCAAATAGGCATGGAATTGAAACTACCAGGAAACGCATTTGTAAATAAATTTATTGCTAAAAGTAAATTCTATGAAAGAGCAACTCTAAGCACAAAATTACAAAATGAGTTTATTAGAAAAATTCAAAAAATTACATGGAAGTATAAACTTGCAGAAGAGACTATCGGCATTCCCAAAACAGAAAATGTTACAGAAATTCAAATATTTGAAATAGAGCTAAAAGAGCAAATAATCCCTAAAAACGTTCTAAAAATTATAGATAAATCAATTCCCTATCCAATACTTTACATTTTTACATATAAAGATAATTTTGCCTATGGAATCACTTTAAAAGATAATACTAATGCACAGAATTACTATTTTTCAGAGTGGGATGAAAATATAGAATTTGATTTTGTCGGGATTGATTTAGAAAAGGTATATCAAAAACTTATAAAATCATTTATAAAGAACGAATCAAAGACAAAAGATAAATTTGAAGATATAATAAAAACAGATAGTGAAATTAAACAACTTGAAAAAGATATTTTTTCTTTAGAGAGCAAAATAAGAAAAGAGAAACAGTTCAACAGGAAAATAGAACTGAATAAGGTATTATTAGAAAAGAAACAACAGTTAATAAACATAAGTGATGAATCATGAATGAACTAATAAAATTAGAAAAATTCAGATTTCAAATTACAGAAAAAGAACACGAATCTTTGAGGTGCCAAATTGCCACCTCAAAAAATGAAGACGAAACTTTGAGGTCACAAATTGTGACCTTAGAAAATTCACAAAACTTGAAGTCACAGAATGTGATATCAAATTCACATGAATTAAAAAGAATATAAGCGTAAAATGGAATTATTATGTCAAAAGAATTAGCCCCAGTTAAATTAAAATTTGAAGAAAACGAGATAACGACACAAAAAATTCGTGATCAAATATTTACTTATAGAGAAACACAAGTAATAGTGGATAGAGATTTAGCAAATCTATATGGCGTTGAAACTAAAGTATTAAATCAAGCCGTAAAAAGAAACTTAAAAAGATTTCCTATGAACTTTAGATTTCAGCTAAGTGATAATGAAAAAAAGGAACTGGTAACAAATTGTGACCGGTTCGAGAAACTGAAACATTCTTCTGTAAATCCCTATGTTTTTACAGAACAAGGTGTATCAATGATGTCGGCAGTATTAAATAGTGAAACAGCAATAAATGTCAGCATACAGATAATAAACGCCTTTGTTGATATGCGAAAATTTCTTCTAAACAATGTAAACTTATTCCAAAGAATTGATAATATTGAGAATAAACTAATTGCATATAAGTTTAAAACTGATGAAAAAATAGACTTAATTTTAGAAGCATTGGAAGATAAAAGCATTACACCAAAACAAGGAATATTCTATAACGGACAAGTTTTTGATGCATACACACTAATTGCTGATATAATACGAACAGCAAAAAAATCCATAATACTTATTGATAACTATGTAGATGATACGGTCCTTAAACTATTTACAAAACGAAAGAAAAATGTAACTACAACAATTTACAGCAAAACAATTTCCAAAGTATTAAAGCAAGATTTAGCAAAGCATAACGAACAATATGAGCCAATTAAAATAAATGATTTGAAAACATCTCACGATCGTTTTCTAATAATTGATGAAAAAACAATTTACCATTTTGGAGCTTCATTAAAAGATTTAGGTAAAAAGTGGTTTGCATTTTCTAAACTGGATTTAGATGTAAAAGATATTACAGAAAAATTGTGAATTGTAGTGAATAAAAAGAACATCAGTGTAAATTGGAATTATTATGTCAAAAGAAATAGTTAAAACAGATTCAAACGAACAGCAACTTTTTACAGAACTTGCAGTTTTAATAGAACAAAGCAAAAAACAAGTAGTTGCACAGGTAAATTCTATTTTAACATTAACCTATTGGCAAGTAGGGAAAAAGATAAACGAACACGTACTTAAAAACAAGCGTGCAGAATATGGGAAAAAGATTGTCTCGACACTGTCGCCACAATTGGTTGAAAAATTTGGAAAAGGATTTAACGAAAAAAATCTCAGAAGGATGGTACAATTTGCAGATGTGTTCAATGATTTTGAGATTGTCGTTACACTGTCACGACAATTGAGTTGGTCTCATTTTATAGAACTAATTCCTATTAAGGAATCGGAAAAAAGAAATTACTATGCAAAAGAAATAGCAAATGAAAAATGGAGCATTCGTCAAACTCGACATCAAATAGAAAGAAAAGCCTTTGAAAGAAAAGAAATTGCATCCTTGCAACTTCAAAATCAAGATGTAGAAGTTCAAAATTCATTCAAAGACCCATACTTTTTGGAATTTCTCGGATTAAAAGACACTTATCTTGAAAAAGATTTAGAAATGGCAATCTTAAAAGAACTCGAAAATTTTATGTTGGAATTAGGTGTTGGCTTTACTTTTGTAGAACGTCAAAAAAGACTGATTATAGACGGCGAAGATTTCTATTTAGACCTTTTGTTTTACCATAGAAAACTAAAAAGATTAGTGGCAATAGAACTTAAAATAGGAAAGTTCAAAGCCAAAGATAAGGGGCAAATGGAACTTTATCTAAAATGGTTAAATAAATACGAAAAACAAGATGGTGAAGAAACTCCAATTGGTTTAATATTGTGTACAGAAGCAAGTAAAGAACAAATTGAACTTTTGGAAATGCACAAAGACGGAATTATGGTAGCCGAATATTGGACTGAATTACCTCCAAAAAAACTTTTAGAAGAAAGACTACATAAAGCAGTAGCAGAAGTAAAAGAACGCATTGCGAACAGAAAATTGATTGATAAACTTAAATAGAAACAGACTATGAATAAACTTAAAATGGAAACACCAAACATTACTGATAAAAACATTGAGCAAATAGCAAAACTATTTCCGAATGTGATAACTGAAATTAAAGATGAAAACGGCAATATTAAAAAAGCCGTTGATTTTGACCTCTTAAAACAAAACCTATCCAATGTATTAGTTGAAGATGAAAACGAACGCTACCGCCTTGATTGGCCAGGCAAAAAAGCCTCTCTGTTAAAGGCGAATTTGCCAATAAATAAAACACTAAGACCAGCAATAGAAGAAAGTGTTGATTTTGAACACACAGAAAATCTATACATTGAAGGAGATAACTTTGAAGTACTAAAAATTCTTCAAGAATCCTATCTCGGCAAAATTAAAATGATTTATATTGATCCGCCTTACAATACTGGAAATGATTTTATATACAAAGATAATTTCAAAATTAGCAAAGATGAATATGAAGAAGAATTAGGGACTGAAAACGAAGAAGGTGAAAAACTATTCAAGAATACCGATTCAAACGGAAGATTTCATTCTGATTGGCTTTCAATGATGTATGAACGGTTAACTATAGCAAGGGATTTACTTAAAGATGATGGGGTAATCTTTATAAGTATTGATGATAATGAAGTTCATAATTTAAGAAAGATTTCAGATGAAATCTTTGGGGAGGAAAATTTTGTTGACCAGTTGATATGGAAAAAAAGATATGGAGGAGGAGCAAAGGAAAAACATTTAGTATCACTTCATGAATATATTTTGATGTATTGTAGAAATATTGAAAGACTTGGTGAAATCTTTATACCGCTCACAGAAGAAAGTATTGCACGCTATTATAAGTTAAAAGATGTTAACTTTGAAAAAAGAGGTCCATACAGAACTCACCCTTTAGAAGCAGGCAAAGCAGTGGATGCCCGCCCAAATCTAGTTTTCGAAATTAAGGCACCCGATGGTACAATTATAAAACCAAAAAGACAGTGGTACTGGAATAAGGAAAGGGTCGAAATTGCAGTGTCAAAGAATGAAGTCGAGTTTGTTAAAGGACTGAATGGAGAATGGACGGTGCATAGTAAACAGTATTTAAAAGATGAAAATGGGACTATTCGTGAAGGTAAGTCCTTTTCAATTATTGATGAGGTCTATAGTCAACATGGAACCAATGAGACATTAGAAATATTTGGTAATGCCAAAATGTTTTCTTATCCAAAGCCAACTCTTCTAATTAAAAAATTTCTTCAAATTGGGCTTGAAATTAAGGTTAATGATATTATCCTTGATTTTTTCTCAGGTTCAGCCACAACCGCCCAC
This sequence comes from Labilibaculum sp., assembly GCA_016342745.1. Classification (GTDB taxonomy): domain Bacteria; phylum Bacteroidota; class Bacteroidia; order Bacteroidales; family Marinifilaceae; genus Paralabilibaculum; species Paralabilibaculum antarcticum. The sequence continues at coordinate 16,700 of JAEINT010000028.1, read as the reverse complement.
GCCGTAATGCAATTAAACGCCGAAGACGGAGGCAACCGTAAATTTATTATGGTACAACTACCAGAAAAAACAGATGAAAAATCTGAAGCCTATAAAGCAGGATATAAAACAATAGCAGAAATAGGCAAAGAAAGAATACGCCGTGCAGGAAAGAAAATAATCGAAGAGCTTGAAGCGAAAAACACTCAATTGGAATTAGGTGAAGAACCAATAGACACAAGTAAACTTGATATTGGCTTTAGAGTATATAAAACGGATTCAAGCAATATGAAAGATGTGTTTTATCATCCAACAGAATTAAAACAAGAACAACTACTCTTATCTGAAAGCAATATAAAAGAAGACAGAACTCCCGAAGATTTATTAACCCAAGTTATACTTGATTTAGGATTGGAGCTATCATTAAAAATTGAAAAACAACAAATACTTGGAAATAATATATTTATTGTTCAAGAAAACGCATTAGTGGCTTGCTTTGATGATAGTATAGATTTTGGAATAGTAGATAAAATTGCAGACTTAAAACCTTTCAAAGTGGTATTTAAAGACGCAAGTTTTAAGGACGATAAAGATAGAATAAATGTAGAAGAACGGTTTAAGAGACTTTCTCCAGAAACTGTAATTACGGTAATTTAATTATGAAATTAAAATTTAAACAACAACAATATCAAACCGATGCAACTATGGCAGTTGTAAACTGCTTTTCTGGACAGCAAAAAGGAATTAGGAAAGATATAGTTGGCAGAAAATTAGTTGATAACGCATTATTTGGTCAAGAAGTTAAAATAGAAGAGATTTTTTCAAACAATAAATTTGAATTAGCACATGAAGATATCTTAAAAAATATTCAAGAGATACAAAAAGAGCAAAATCTTAAAACAAGCAATAAACTAGAAGGACAGCACCTTAGCCTTACGGTAGAAATGGAAACTGGAACTGGAAAAACCTACGTTTACACAAAAACCATGTACGAGCTTAACAAACAGTATGGTTGGAGTAAGTTTATTATTATGGTTCCTTCAATTGCAATAAGAGAGGGTGTTCATAAATCGTTAGAAATTACAGCAGATCATTTCCAAGAGCTGTATGGTAAAAAGATTAGGTTTTCAATTTACAACACTCAAAACAAGTCAAACATTATAAACATCAAAAACTTTGCAAATACTTCAAATATTGAAGTGATTATTATGAACTATCAGGCGTTTGCAACAAAAAGCAAAGAATCACGAAAGATTTATCAAAAGCTTGATGTTATTCAGTCGGAAAAACCAATCGAAATTATAAAAAGAGCAAGACCAATTTTAATAATAGATGAGCCTCAACGTTTTGGTAAAGCCGAAGAGCTTTTCCATGAATTTAATCCTCTTTTTGTAATTGGATACTCGGCGACACACAAAAAAGATTACAATAAAATTTATAGACTTGATGCGATTGATGCATATAATCAAAAACTAGTAAAAAAGATAAACGTAAAAGGAATTGAAGTTGTAGGAAATAGTGGAACAAACAGCTATCTCTTTTTAGATAGAATAATTATTAGCACCAAAGAATATCCAACGGCTTACATAGAACTAGAAATTAAGCAGAAAAGCGGAATTAAAAAAGTTGTTAGAAAAGTATCAGAAGGAGATGATTTATATCAACTATCTGGAGAATTACCCGAATACAAAGGCTTTGTAGTAAGGGAAATTAACGGATTGAAAAACACTGTATCTTTCACAAAGGGAATTTCTTTATCAGTGGGGCAAACAGTAGGTGATGTGGATGAAAACCATTTAAGGCGTATTCAAATAAGAGAAACAATAAAATCCCATCTGGAAAAAGAAAAACTAATGTATAAAAAGGGAATAAAAGTATTATCACTCTTTTTCATAGATGAAGTACTTAAATATCGAGTTTATGACGATAAAAACAATCAGCTAAAAGGGGAATATGCAGAAGTCTTTGAAGAAGAATATAAATTAGCTATTGCAGAACAAAATTTCTTTGATGAAGAATACAACAAATATGTGAGTAGTAGCACGGTTGAAGAAATCCATAAAGGATATTTTTCAATAGATAAAAAGGGACATATTGTAAATTCTAAAGAGCAAAGAGGTGAAGGCGGAAGCGATGATGTTAGTGCTTATGATTTGATAATGAAAAACAAAGAAAGATTATTAAGCCTAAGTGAACCAACAAGATTTATTTTCTCTCACTCGGCACTTCGTGAGGGTTGGGATAATCCGAATGTATTTCAAATCTGTACGCTTAAACATAGTCAATCAACAATAAGCAAACGGCAGGAGATAGGCAGGGGATTAAGAATTTGTGTAAATGATAATGGCGAACGAATGGATTTATCCGTATTGGAAAATGAATTCTTCGATATGAATAAACTAACCGTTATTGCAAGTGAATCCTACGATGCCTTTGCAAAAGCATTGCAAACAGAAATTGTGGAATCTCTATCAGATAGACCAATAATTCTTACAGAAAGTATTTTAGTTGATAGGGTATTTAAAAATGATAAAGGAGACAAGTTTATTGTTGATAGTAAAACAGCAATGGATTTAATAATTGCATTTAGAATGAAAGGTTATCTTGATGAAAAATATGCAATTACAGACGAACTAATTAAAGATATTGAAAAGGATAAGTTTGAAGTGCCAGAACAGCTAAAAGAATTTAAGGCAGATGTTGTTAATCTGATGAAAAAAATTCACACAACAGCTAATTTTAATGCAAGTGAAGATGGTAGGAAAATCAATGTAACTTACCCAGTACTTAAACCAAACGAGAACTTTGCTAAAAAGGAATTTCAAGACCTTTGGAAAAAGATAAAAGTAAAAACAGTATATGAAGTGGATTTTGACAGTCCAGAACTGATAACAAAAAGCATTACAGCAATAGACAACAATTTAATGGTGAAAAAAGTAACTGTAAACATTACGTCTGGAGAGCAAAAAGACAAGATAGATGAAGAAAGCCTTAAAAAGGGCGTTAGCATGGAGAAGAAACAAGATATAGTAGAAAAGGCGGAATCGTTTCTTGGTTCGTTAAAATATGACCTTGTTGCAGAAATTGCCAAAGGAACGAGACTAACACGCAAAACGGTTGTGAAAATATTAAAAGGTTTACGAAAAGACACTTTTTATAATTTTAGAGTAAATCCAGAAAACTTCATTAAAGGCGTTACGCAAATTATAAATAGTGAAAAAGCGGCGACATTGATAAATAATATTATCTACTCAAAAACAGATCAATCTTACGATGATTCAATTTTTACAATTAACAACTTCAAAGGCTCTTTAACTGAAAATATTTTGGAAGTAAAAAAACACGTTTATGATTATGTGAAAACAGATTCACAAACAGAGAGAACTTTTGCAACCGATTTAGAGAGTGGAGAAGTTTTAGTATATGCAAAACTTCCAAACGGCTTTAAAATACCAACTCCAGTTGGTGATTATAATCCAGATTGGGCAATAGTATTTGATACAGATAAATTCAAATACGTCTATTTCATTGCTGAAACAAAGGGAAGCATGGAAAGCCTTCAGCTAAAGGATATTGAGCAAAGAAAAATAAATTACGCAAAAAAACACTTTGAAGCTCTCGGACATACTGATATAAAATATGATGTGATTTCGACTTATCAGGAGTTGAGAGATAAGGTGATGGGGTAAAAGTAAAAAATACAATTGTAACAATTAAGGGGTTTTCTTTGGGAGATTTAGAATAACTTCACAACAAAGATTCTATAGAAAACGGGTCTTTTTCTCGTCGACTTTGTATTTTGAACTCAACCAAAAGTTTTTTAAACATTTAGTTGGGATATATTTTAAACAAATAAATGATAACATTAAAATTTTATGCATTATAACTGTGGCTATCCAAAACCACATCCGCATAAAATTCTAGCAATATTCTCCATATAATTACAATAGAGATTCTATTTAACTTAGAATTTCCAATCTAATGATGATTTGCTTGAAAGGAAATGGATTATTTATTACGATTATTCTTTAAAACAGATATGGAAATGCTCTGACCTTAAAAGACTTTCTCATTGTGAAGTTGATTTGTCCTTCGTAAAGCCTTAAATAGCTTCTCTGAAATAAATATTATGAAGACCATATAGAACTGGGATGCTGGCTATTTTGCCGATTGATTCTATGGGTCTACTTTAAAGAAAATTCTGTTTTTTTTGATTTTAACTCGTTTCTTAGATCTATTATATATCTCAAGTTGTTTTCTTAGAAAAAGGTTATCCAATTGTATTTGAGTTCTTGATTTGAATAGGTTGAGAAGAAAGGTGATAAGCGATTTGATCATTTTTGTGCAATAGGTTGTTTCATGATAGTGTGAAATTATGAAATCTCATTGTAATAATAAGTTTAATTCGTTAGTTTTATATCCGGATGAGCAAATGAATAGGCACAGTTGGCGTTTCTTCATGGTATATTAATTTTATCACCTAATTCAACAAGAAAATTATCTGTATAGTTGTTAATCCTACCACAGCCAGCAGTAAAGGTAAGTTCTCCAAAATATATTCGCTTATTGCTATTATACAGGTCAACTCTACATTGCAAGAAAGATGTTGATAAGGATTCTGCTATTTCAATCATTTCTTTTAACATCTTTGGTTTAGGAATAGATTCGGAAGTTTCGTTTTTCAACTTATTCTCTTGGAGCTTCCAATCAGGCAAGCTATAAATACCTGTTTTTTTGTTCTTATATACAGTTTTATCATAAACAACATGGCAATATGCTGCTTTGCCATGAAAACACCAGAATTTATAATCAATTAAAGAATCTGAAATCTGGTTGTCATTGATAATAAACTCTTCCGCAATAATCTTCCTGACAATTTTAAGATAGTGAGGCTCGGCTGTTTCTATACCGAAGGCAGAACTAAGAGATGTTTTTAGTTTATTTTTAATTTCATATTCATTTATATTGCTTTTATTCTCGATGACAATAACTGAACCTGCATCATGATTACACTTTAATACAAAACTATCAGGAAGGCTCTTAAAGTCAATGTAATCATGTGAACTCCAGATGCCAATTAGTTTTGTTAAAATATTACTGTATCCTTTTTTCTTAACATACTCTCTTACGACATATTTATCAGCATGTTCAGTCCAAATACTAGTGTTGGTATTAAAAGCAATCCAGTTTATTTTTTCATTAATATCTAATGGTGTGCTCCAATTAATACTTTTATTGAACTTTTTTCTGTATAGGATTTCAGCAAGTTTCTTCGGGTAATATCTACCTAATAAAGTTGTTTGAAGCCGTGTAATCTTATTAACAATGCCCATGACCTTATTCCCTAATTCTTTTGTTTCTTAAATATTCTGATGAGACTAAGCTCAATCTTCAGGATTGCCTTATTTATTTTGTAAATTATTTTAGTCACTTTGTTTTCCGGACATGCATGGAATATACTATTGTGAATTCTGTAGGTATTCTCCAAATATGATTTATTGGTCGAAATATAGAAACGTCTAACATCTTCATATAATGGAGAAAAATTAAAATATAGGTCATCATTAACCACAATACCTATCGGTTCATAGAAAGTATCCTCGTAATTAATAATTAATCGCCTATTTTCCTCTGTAAGGCCTTCATGCTTTAGTTTATGTAGAAAATTTTTATCTCCGAGAATAGAAATTGGCATGTTATGTTTTGAAACTAAATGCAGTATCTTAAGGTTTATAAGATACTTGGCTCCTAATCTTATTTGGCAATTCCATTCTCCACCTAATTCTTTGATTACATTATTAGAGTCATAATTAGTTTTTGAAAGTGATGGTTGGTCTTGAATTACTCCTTCTTTTAAACCTGCTTTGTAATTTTCATGCCATGCAGAAAAGAAATTTATTGCTTCAACACAATCCTTTGAAAAGATAACTCCTGAATTAAAATATTTCTCAACTTCATTAAATGGATATTTAAAGCTCTGGCTTTGCTTTTTAAATATATCACTTACTGGATGATATTGTAAAGAAGTATGTCCATCAATAACAGCTGCAATAGGTGTGTTAATATTATCTATACCCTCAAGCGAATCGGCTATTAAAGTATCACAATCAACATATAAAAAATTTCCCCTTACGTGATTACGCATGTTTGTTTTTAACAATCGTGACCTAATCTCTTGTGAAATACTCTTCTCAAATTTCACAACAATTTTCTCCGACACGAATTGCATGACTTGCTTACCCATCTTTTCCAGAGCTAAATCTGTTTTATCATCAACCAACAAGCTTATTCTGGAATTTGGCATATTATGCTTTGCCGAATAAATAGATATTAAAGCACTTTCAAAATATGTATCTTCTTCGGAAGTGGTTAATACGTATAAAAGTTTAGTGTTCATTTAAAAGTAACCTTATTAAGCTTTATATAATTCAATGAGGACTTGCTTATCAATCAACCATCCATACACTTCTTCTGACATGTAATTATATAAAACATCCTTATCATCAATACCATCGAGAATCATTTCAAATTCATTAAAATCATCCAGTGACATCTCTTTAATTTTAGCTTTATATTTTATAATAGTTGCTATGTATTTCTCGATAATGAAATGTCTTAAAGTTTCATTAGTAATATTTTCATGTACAGCTATAGTTACATCAATACAGAATCTAATTGAATCTGCTATTTTTCGACCATCGTACCTACTCCTCATATCTGACCCCTGTGTTAGTACATAATTATAGGCGTTTAATGGTATGTAAGCAATGCTATTTGCTTTAATAAAAGCATTCAATGTATATGATACATCTTCCCAAAAGACTCCCTCCTTAAAAAAAAGGTTGTTGTCTATTAAGAAATCTTTCTTGAATACTTTAGACCAGACAGCAACAATCCGGTTAGCATATTTCTCACGCATTTCAAATTCTAAATACTCAATTCCGGTTATTCCAACTATTTCTTCATCCCAAAATTGGCCTTCATCTTTTGTTTGGTCTTGAAATACCTTGAATGCATTAAACTGCAATATATCAGGAGAATACTCATCTAATTTTAGCAAAAGTTTGTTTAAAGCTTTATCCTCAATAAAATCATCAGCATCAACAAACCAAATAAATTCACCTTTTGCTTTAGTTAATCCGAGATTTCGAGCAGCACCTTGCTTCTTATTTTCTATATGAGAAAATAAATGAAGGTTCGAATATTTCTTCTGAAAGTCTTTAATGATTTGAAAGCTGGAATCTTTAGAACAATCGTCAATACAAATAACCTCAAAATTGGAATAATCAACACTTTGTTTATAAATGCTTCTAAAAGTACGTTCTAAATATACTTCCGAGTTATAGAATGGGATGATTATAGATATTTTCATTGTTCCAATAATAGATTGAATTCCGACAAGAAGTATCGCCTAATTTGATGATTATCAACACCTATTAATGTCCCCCCTTTTGTTAGAGAATAAGCTGTATTATAGTTTTCAGCTACCTTCATTTTAATATACTCATTAAAATCTCCATATGGATATGCATACGATTCGATTTGGCCGAAAATACTTTCTAGTTGCTTTTTAGAATCATAAATTTCATTTTGCAATTCCTTATCTGTAAGTTTTAATAAAGAATTATGAGTCAAACCATGAGACCCAATTTCCCAGCCACTATTTTTCAAATCCTGTAATTGCATTTCAGTCAAATGTTTTCTGATTTTTGTATCCTTGAAATTCCATTTATTTGTACATCCTATATTTTCAACACATATAAAAACAGTCGCTGTAAAGCTGTATTTATTTAATATAGGTAGCGCATATTTATGTAGATTCTCATAACCATCATCAAAAGTGCATACAATGAGGTTCGATTTATTATGGCTTTTAAAATAATTTGAAGACGAACAAAGTAAGTACCCTTTTTGTGAAACTGACTCCACAAATGATTCAAAAGATTTTAAAGGCACATCTATATTACTATTCTCTTCAATAGAAATATCATGAAAGACGATGCTTAACATATTGCTACTTTCAATCTTCTTTGTATGTATACCTTTTATACCTGCAAGTACTTCATCCCATTTTTCCCTAATATCTTCTTCATTTGTCTTTGAAATAATAGCGTCAAATGCATTTTGATAGTATAGTTCAGGATTTTTGTTATTAAGTAATTGGTGAATTTTTTTTGATATGTTTTTAGGACTAAAACTATCAAGGATTATACTCTGAAAGTTTTCACTTAAAGCTTCAGCAATAAAACCTGTCTTACTCAAAAGAAATGCTTTACCTAAAGAAATATATTCCGCAACGGAGTTTGAGAAACCTTCTCCAAAAGAAGTCTGGATATATAAGTCCCATGTTCTCATTCTTTTTAAAAATTCATTCCGGGTTAACTCTCCTAATAAATTAACCTGTTGTTTTAGACCCAAATCGTTAATGAGATTATTGTATCTTTTAAGAAGGTCGCTGTCTATCTTACCGACAACCTCCAAGTTTATTGTTGCAGAAGTAGAATTCTTTAACTCTGCAATAGCCGTAATTAAATTAGCTATCCCTTTTTTTTCATTTATATGATGAGCACCGCATCCTAAAACAACTTTATCAGAACTTAAATTTATATCAAGTTTTTGAGGAGATTGAATTGGGATAGGTATAACCATATATTTTATTCTTGGGTCGTAGTAAATTTCCTTTGAATTCAGTATTAATTCATTTGACAATCCAATAACTGCACTTGCCCTACTTAAAGCGATGTAGTTTTTTTGCCTTAATTCCATATCCGAAATTGATAAATTAATCTCGCTTCCTCGGAGTAATAATAATAATGGAGCATTAAATCTAGCTGATAATTCTGAGGCAAAAAATCCATTTTCCCCAGCACCAAAAGAAACAACTAAGTCGAAAGATTCCGTCTTCAGCTCTTCAAAAGTTTCAGCAAGGTGAGCTTTAAAAAAAAGATGTTTGTTGAGCTCTTTTTTGTAACCACCTTCTAAAATACGAATGTGAGAGGAAAATATATTAAAATCATTAGTGCTATTGTTTATGAATGCACTGTCAACAGAAGAAGCAACAACAATTTTATGACCTAAATCTATTAATAGATTTGAGTATTTAAAGCAGCCATATGATAAACCTCCTGATTCTCTACCGTATTCTGATGTAATTAATAGTATTTTCATTTTTATATCTTTCCTGTATCTCGCTCTGCCGGATGAATAAAATTGGAATATGCTTTTATTTCTTTCAGCGTTACTGGGCTTTCTTCAATATTCTTAAATGTTGGACAACTGTAGCACGGTATTGAATCATCAATAGTTTTTAGTCCTCTCAATACATTTAATGTCTTGAGGTATAAATCATTTTCCAAAACGAAATTCAATCCGTCACTGAAAGCATTTCCGTATGACTTCCATTTATTAACACAACATCCAAGTACTTTACCATCCCATGAAATCTGAGGGGAATACCATAATTGACAGCATGGTCTTTTATAGTCTTGTTTCGTAAGTTCTTTATATTCAGTTCTTGAAACAGCAACCCATCCAGTATCTCTTTTAACTTGTTCTGCATTAATTACTGGAGAAAAAGATGAGAAATTTAACTTTGGCATAAATGTCATATTTAATTCTTCGCTAAATTTCTTAGCTACTGGTATTTCATGCTCATTATGTCCAAAAACAATAAACTGCCACGATAATCTTGGAAGGGTAGCCCCATATTTTGCTTTATAAAAATTGAGTTTCTTAATATTTGATATAACCTTAGAATATTGCCCCTTGATTCTGTATGTTTCATATGTATTTTGAGATGCACCATCAATTGAAAAATTAATATAACCAAATTGATATTTAACTAGTGATTCAATCACAGATTCTGATACATCATTAAAATTCACACCATTACCTGCGGATAGTTTTATTCCTTTCTGAAATGAATATTTTAGTATTTTATTTAGGTCTGGATTTAAAAATATCTCACCCCAATTAGAAAGTTCAATGCTTTTTATTTCAGGATTTTCCTGAATCAATTTTTTAAAATCAGAGAACTTAAGGTATCCTGAACCAATAATTCCATTTTTAATAATTCCTTTTGTATTTGAACATTCAGGACATTTTAATTGGCAAATCGTTGCCGCATCTATGGATAAATTAACTATTTTCATAATAGAGAACTTATACTATTTATCCAATTCGTGTCTGGTTCATTATCATAAAATAAATTCCTATCAATCTGTTCTTGCCATGTTTGACCAATAAAAGAGTCATTATTTCTTTTGATAGAATCCTTTGGGAGAGTATCACAAAATGAACATCTTGAGCATACTTCTTTATCAAATTCTTCGCTAATAAAGTCTCCAAAAACTTCTGGTATGTCATAACGAAACTTGTTATGATTTTCCGGAAATATAATCATTGAGGTTAAGCATGGAGCACATAATGAAAAGCCATAAATAGAATAGTTTATCCCACATAGTAAAACCCTGTCACATAATTCCCCTTCAATACCATAATCATCAGGGACAATAGTAATGTTACGGTGTTTAATATTTTTAACATCATAAACTTCGTCCCTGGTTAAATATCCCTTTGAGTTGAATATGGGGTTTAAATGCTCAGGTAAAAGCTTAATATAAGGTTTAATTGCATCATCAGCTTTAAGAGTACCATTGGTTACAATTACAATGTCTTGAATAAACTCATTATCAATTAATATTTTAAAAGCATTAACAGCGTCTTTAAGAATGTCAGACATTAATGGTTCTCCACCTATTATTCTTAATGTTTGAAATCTTCCCTTAGGGAAACGCATAATTTCATTACACAAATAACTAATGTGTTTCATATCCATATCAACCGCTTTGCGGTTTAGATTGTAGTCCTTTTCGCTGTTACAAAAACGATTACAATGACGACATCTTAAGTTACACCTAAATGTGATTTCAACTTCAATCGTTCCGCCTACTTGTTGAGAAAGCCAATTCATGTATTCGTTTTAACTCTAATTAATGTTTGTGCTTAGTGCAATTGAATTACCAGGTGACTTCTTTTTCATTATTGCAAGAATTTTCTCTATAGCCTTTAAGTTTCCAGGAATAAAGACTTCATTTTTAATATCTACCGAAGTATTAAATAGTTTGTGCATTTTATGATTTAAATCTTCTGCACCTGAATCTAAATGATGTGTCTTTATATTTTGGAAATTAAATGATTCTATTTTTCTACAATTACATAACTGCTCAGAACCTCTGAAATTAGCTGTTGTTGGAATAATAATCGAAGGCATATTCATGGTTAGCAATTCGCTTATTGTGTTCCTACCTGCTCTAGCAATCACAAGTCTTGCATTAGTATATATTTCCCTTTCATCGGATATGCTATCAATTATTCTAATATTCTCAACACTTAACTCTTTGTATTTTAGGTAGTTTATTATTTTGTTTTTTATATCCTTATCACTGGTATAAATTGTAAAATCGAAATTTTCATTAAAACTAGCGATGTCAATTACTTGTTTTGCAATCTCAATTGTGCCATATGTAAAACCGCTATTTACAGTTTTAGAACCGCCACCAAGCAAGCATACTATTGAATTTGATTTTTCAGAAAACGAAATTGTGGGTATAGAATCTCTAATAATTGAGTTTACTGATAAATAATCCTTAAAGTTATTAGGCTTTTGTTCTTCCCATAAACCATGAACAATTGATAAATCAGCAAAAGAATACATATAACTAAAAAAATCCTGGCTACTCTTCTGATTGTAAGGATTATTAACATCAAAAGGGTTTAACAAGCTCACTATGTATAAGTTTGGATAACTTATTTTTAGATTTTGTAAAAAAATAGGTTCACCATCTATAATTACAATGTCTGGATTAAAGGAAACTATATCTTCCATTAATTTCTCTCCACTCTTACTTACTGAAATAACACCAACACTACTAATATCTTTTTCATCAATTTCAATAGAAGATGTATATCCTTTTGTATTTATGTAACTATCACCTTGTAAGTATGTTGATACTTTGACAATAGCATTAAATTTATTTTCTAAATGTTTTAGCAGCTCAAATCCTGCTATAACTCTTCCTAATCCAGGAAATCCTCTTAGTACAGCATAAACCTTCATTCAAATATCCTTTTCTTTGTCACATCACCATAAACGTGGCTTTTAATACACTTTATCTTAATTTCATATAAACATTTAGAGGACGTATTTGCCGGGAACTCATATGTTTTAAATGAATTTACCTCATTCCCTTGAAATAGTTGTTCAACGTCATTATTTGAAAGCCTTATAAAGGATGGATAATGTTTTGAATATTGTTTAAATGATTCATCAATAAACTCAATATATGCATATTTTGGTGTGCCATTATATTGAACCCATTCCTTATTACGCTTCAAATATTCTTCATGTGAAGTTATTGAATCAACATATACATTATTGATTTGAATATAAATATCTGGAATAGTATTAAGTTTGATAGGGTATTCCTCACACTTTATATATGACTTATTTGTGTTAAATAGTGATTGTATTTTTTTATTGGCTGACGCACAAGCTGCTTGATCTCGTTCTATTCCAGTAATATTCTTGAATCCCAAGTAAATTAACATTGCTACAACATCACCATATCCACTTCCAACTTCCACAATTGACAAATTTTTATTAAGTTTGGACACTCTTTGAAGCAAAGCATATAGATAGATTGGCATTGGACTAACACAATATATTTCGTGCCACTTTGCTCTGTTTTCTAAATCCCAAGTGCGTTTGTTGTATTCCTTTAGCAATTCGTAAAATTCTTCCATAATAAGTCCATTTTATTGATAATAAGTTCTGAAGAATTTAATTCTTCTTTGCTAATTGAAATGTTGTCAGATTTTAATAAACAAGATTGTAATTGCAGATTTGGCAATAAACGTATTTCTGCATAATCCCTGCATTTATTAAAGTCTTTATCAAAACAAGGACTATCCACGAATTTGATTACAAAATGCTCATCGCCATTTGATATTTCCCATCTTAATGCCCCCCCCACTTTTATATTTGGTTGCCCTAATTTTGGGGTCATGTAATTAATTGCTAATTTCTTAAAATGATTTTGTTTAAGTGTTTTTTCCGAAATAAATGGAAGTATTTTAAGACCAAAATTCTGCTCTAAGCAAAACTCAATAATATTTGATAAAGGTTCAATATTTTCTTTAAGCCAAACGAAATTGAGTTTGAATTTTATTCCTAACTCCTTTAATAGAAAAATCTTAGAAATTATGCTATCACCACTTAATGAATTTGTAATCTTATTGTAATCCTGAGTATTATTAGATGGGAACTGAATATTGTATGTTAATCTTGTATTTGACAGTCTTTTAATCAATGAATCATTAAGTAATGACATGTTTGTTGCACATCCAATTTCATAATCTGTATTTTTATGTGCCCACTCAATCATTTTTATAGTGTCTGGATTTAAGAATGGCTCTCCACCGCTAAATTGAATTTCTTTTAAAGGTCTTTCTTTTAGTGCTAAAATTATCTTTACAAATTCATCCAAAGAAAGAAATTGTCTAGTTGATTTTACAACTTGACCTTCATTGTGACAGAAAACACAATCAAAGTTACATGTGTCAGTAGTTAGCACTCTTATTATTTTCCAATAAGCTACATTTTGCATACACTTGCTTTATAATGATTTTCTAATTCACCCATTGATTCACCGGTTATTTCGTTATTATCTATGTCATACATTTCATGAGGGAGTATTACAATGTCAGGTTTTTCAATAGGAGCATATTGTGATTTAATGTCATTATGATTTAATAGTCCAGCAACGGTTACGGAACCTCCATATAATCTGTTTTTTATCAAATGAGTAGAAATGTTGGGAATGTTATTCAATCTCGAAATGAAATAGTTGTATGCCGATTCGGCTACAATTACATCAATTCTTTTATCAATGTTATCATGCCCAATTTGCGTAATTTTTTTTATTCTATTATCTGCATCTATAAAGTACTCATTATCTCCACCTCTATAATCCTCGGAAAGAAATGGAACAGTATATTTAACCATTGGATAATTTGCTTTTAAAAATGCTATGCATTCAGGATAATATTGTATGCTTTTTTCAGAAATATCGAATAGGTCTCCATGAGATAAGTCCGTTCTCTCAATTCTTCTGACTAGTATTTCTTGCCCCTTTTTATGCCAGCTCAAATTAAGTAACATATCAATGTCAGCCTTTAAATCCTCAAAGCTACCTGTAAACATTAAGGAGAGTTTTTTTAATGGCGCATTTCTTAATAAAAACTCAATTTTTTCACGAGTTGCATTTGGTACTATAAATTCCCTTTGGCTTTGCATCGTTATTAAGGAAAGGTCAATTCCGAAATTTGGGATTGAGTTTAGAAAATCAATCTTATTTTCCTCAATATAGCTACCAGTAGTAACAGTACGAATCCTCTTATTTGGAAAATATTCCGAAGCCGCCTTTATAAACTCATAAATCTGTGGATGTAAAAAAGGGTCGGTATGTGGTGCAACAAAAACCCCAGCACCCAATCTAACATAGTTGTGTGAATCGTTTATGAATTTAAATCCAGCATGGAGTTCTTCCATGGTAATTTGGGGGATTTTCGCAAAACGTTTAAGAATAGGGTCTTTGTTAACCTTACAAAATCTACATCCAATACCACAATTTTGCGATGAAATTGGTATGTTCCCCCAATTTTCTATTTCGTAAACAAATGATTTATATTCTAATTCTGTCATTTAAAATCCAATTTATCTATAAAACGGCACAGCTCATCTGTCGCACCGTGCGATGGCAAGAAAACAGCTCTTTTGCAAGCTGAAGCATCGGCTCGTGTGTAGGAGCTTGCGAATGTGCTGTTTTGTGGGGTGGCTGTTTCATTTTTTCTTTTTTTCCTTTTTCTCACTGCAAAATTACAACGGTCGTTTCTTTCTCAGGCTTGTTGGTAACGTCCCACTAAACCTATTGTATATAGCGGGACTATATGTTGTAAAATTATTTGTATAATACGTTAAATTCCTTATTATATATATTTTTTTAGTATCAAAACTCCGAAAACGTTAAATATTATTCTACTTAACATAATTCAGAACAATTAATCTAAAATAATTATTTTAATCATTAAATACTACTATTTATAAATACCACAAAACACAGCGAATCAAAACACATTACCAGCCAGATTTACGTAACGTGCCATTATGCGTTTCAAGTTAATTGTAGAATGCAGTTCAACGCATAATAGACGTTACATAAACTCGGCACAAAAAAAATTGGTAGTAAACATGCTCCGTAAATGCTTTTTGTTTTTATTATACGGGGGCGAACACGAAACATCCTCTTATTATTCCTCACAAACTTAACACTTCACTACAAAGGGCAGACAAAAATTCCCTTTTTCGTTCCGTTAATACTTGCCACTTAATTGCGTAGATGGGCTTCGGGTTACCGCTCAATTCCGCCCTGTCCCGCTCTTTTCAGCGGGAAAACTAACCTTTGCTCCATTTACCCTGCCTCGCCCAAAATGACAATAACAACATAACCCCTAATTTAATTATTTATCACATTCTTCATTAATTACATCCAAAGCACCAATTCGCCCTAATTCAAACGCTTTTAGCAAATCTAAACGTGCTTCTTCTTTTTTACCAATTTTGAGATAAGTTTTAGCTCTAAAAAAATAAGCTTCATCAAACATTGGGTCTAATTCGATTGCTACAGAAAAAGCTTTTAACGATTTATCATAATATTCCTTATGATATAATTCAATACCAGTATCCAGCAATTCTATGTGCAAATAAGGATTATATTTTTGGGCTAAATACAAATCCCGCATTCCCTCTTCTTTATCTCCCTTTTTAATTTTAATTAGTCCTCTTGCTTTAAGTCCTGGATAAAAACTATATTCATCATCGCATTGCTCAATTGATTTTGTTAGTTCAACAATTGCACCATTATAATCACCTTCACTCGCTAATTCCATTCCACGATAATATTGGCTCCATGAACCCTCTTTCGTGGAATATAATATTTGTTTTTCTATTTCTACTTCTGTTTTCTCTCTATTTTTTTGGTGGTACAATGTTATTAACAACTTTGCTCTATCGTTTTCGGGGTCTATTTCTAATGCTTTTAGTAAGAATTTTAGTTTGTTCTTTTTATCATTTAGCCTTGTGTGGACAGTCGCAATGTCTAAAATCAATCCAATATTATTGGGTACTATATCAAGTGCTTTCAAATACCAATCTAGAGCAATTTTATAATCTTCTAAATTATAATATATCTTTGCAATATTTATCATTGCATCAGTATTTTGAGGATTACTCTCTAGAGCCTCCATATAAAACGTTAATGCTTCGTCTGATTCAAATGGTATTTTTGGACAATTTATCATCAAATGATATTTTCTCTCTCTAGATAAATTAGATTTAAGTATATAATCCTTTAACTTAATACCCGCTTTTTCTACTCCATTAAGTTTTATAAATATTCCATACACACTATCAACAAAATAGTAATAAAAACCATCATCGCTTTCAAAATATTTTAATGCGAACTCTAAAAATCCAGAATAATCATTCAACTTTTCAAAACATAACTGAATCGCTGGTAAGCAATAGCCTGATCAACGACAACTATTATTTCCGGTCAACGACAATTATTTTTCCCGATTTAATTTTGTTGTATAATTAGGAT
>JAEINT010000015.1 GCA_016342745.1 Labilibaculum sp. | reverse complement strand
TCTGGACGAGACTCGAACTCGCGACCCCATGCGTGACAGGCATGTATTCTAACCAACTGAACTACCAAACCAAAATGCTACAGAAATATTTATTTTAGTTGACTCGTTAGCCATACCTTTTCCTGAATGCGATGCAAAGATAATGCAAGTTTTTTTACTTGCAATATCTGATTGATTTTTTTTTACGCTAGATCCTCTCTTGATATAGTAAAATAGCGGTTTTGAGAGTGTTACGATTTGATAAAAATTCTTTTTTTTTTACAAAGCCTTATTTGGGAACTCACTTTAACTTAAAGAAGCTGAAATTTACGCTTCCATAGGTTCTCAATTCAAAAAAGTTTGGGTGAGTCGAAAAATCATTTTTCGAACCGTGTTCAACGATTAATATTCCATCTTCAGCTAATAATTCTTTTTCAAAAACCAATTCAGGAATGGTTTCAATTGATCGAAGATCATAAGGAGGATCAGCAAAAATAAGATCAAACTTCTGAGCGTAATTTCTTAAAAAGCGAAATACATCAGATTTGATTGCTAATATTTGCTCAAATTTCAAATCCTTAATTGTCTTTTGAATGAAAGTGAAGTGGCGGTAATCTTTTTCCACACAGATCACCTTTTTAGCGCCTCTAGAGGCAAATTCGTAGCTAATTCCTCCAGTACCTCCAAAAAGATCTAAAACGTATAAATCTTCTAACTCAATTAGGTTATTTATGACGTTAAAAAGATTTTCTTTAGCAAAATCAGTTGTTGGCCTTGCTTTAAAACTTTTATCCGGTGTTATCCTTCTTCCTTTATGTGTCCCACTTACTATTCGCACTTGGATAAATTTAGTAAATTAATAAATTGATTGTATTCTTTGTGAGGAATACTACCGTTAATTCTGAATTCCAAAGGAAGCAACTTTACTTCGACCTGGCCTAAATATTTTTTTAGTAGTTGAACTACTTTACTTTCTTCTTGAACTGCTCCATCAATAATTAACTTGCTTCGCTCGTTGTTCAGATTTTGTTGCTTAAAAATATTAAGGATGTAATAAGCTAAATCCGAATCGGTATTGTAGGTAAAAGTATTGATGAAATGTTTTCCTTTTCGATCAGGAATAATCACATGAAAGAAATCATTTTGAACATTTAGAAAAACTTGAGGATGACCATCCGGTAACTTTTCTTTTAACGACAACGAGAAAAAAGGTAAACTATGATGATATAGTTTTACGTTTGCGAAGTGGGAGTGAATAAAATCAGTAATGCAGGTAGGTATTGAAAAAACACCCCAAGCATTTAACTCAGGAATTTTATTCCAAAGTAAACTATCCTCTGTTTTTAAATCATGCGATAATTGGAAGCTTTCAAATGCAAATTCTTCAGAGAAAAATTCTTCAGGAAGAATTAGAATTTTATTGCTAACCCACAATACAGTTATCTGTTTAAAATCCAAATTGAGTAGTTCGTGATTTCGAACCAGTTCAACAAACGAGGCAATAGGGTTCTTATCTCCATTTTTAAGGAAGGGAGAGAAGCGGTTAAGCACAATACATTTCTTATTACCGTTCAGTACAGTAAAAGAAAATCCATCCAGGCTTACCTGGATGGATAGTACATATTCTTTTGTTTTGTTTTTATCAAATGACGTATCAACAAATACAAAGTCGTTCATAGAGTATTCTATATTTATTCCCAGTTACCAGCATTGTTGTTAGCTTCTTCAAGAGAACCAACTTTTAGTCCTGGATATTTATTTAAACGAATACGGTTTCCATTTTCTTCAAGAATTTCTTCTCTATATTCTTCAAATATGTCAGCAAAGATATCCATGTTAGAAATTTTAGCTTCGAATACTTGAACTTTTACGTTAGATCCAGTTACAAATACACCAGCACCCAATTTAAATTCACTTTGTCCTTTTGTGAAAGGTACCACACGCAAGTTCTCAATTGGATATTCTTTTCCAAAAATAGTATCTAAAGCAGCAATCATAATTGTATCACGAGTGATAAATCCTTTTTTAGCAGCTTCTTTTTCTGTCATTCCTGCTTCAACTTGCTCATCTGTTAGAGAACCAATTGATTTAATCAAAGGCATTGAATCCAATTTGATAAAGCTGATTAAGGTGTCAAAACTTCCAGTATATTTACCGTGTACATCTTTGTAAGCACCTTCTGCTTTACGAATATCTTTCAACTGTTCAGTAATTCTATCGTATCTTTGCTTTTTGATTTTACCAAATTCGATTGGTTTCATAATGCTTTGGTATGCTAAAAAAGCAAGTACAACAATAGCTATGGCAAGTAAGATTTGAAAGACTTTTTTCATTTTTATTCTTATTAGTTTGTAAGTTTGTCTGCAAATTTAAAAAAAAAATCTATTTGGCTATTTTTTCTAGCCGTTAAAATTAACAGAAATGCTAAAAAAACATATTGCCTTAATGATAAAAGAGTGTTTGCGATTCGATCCAACCGAAGATCAGCAAAGGGCAATAGACTGTTTAGCAGATTATGTAACTAATAATGATAAGCAGGGAGTTTTTTTATTAAAAGGTTATGCAGGAACGGGAAAAACTACTTTAGTAAGTGCTTTAGTTGCCGTTTTGGACCAATTAAAAATCAATTCGGTGCTTTTAGCGCCAACAGGAAGGGCTGCTAAAGTGTTAACTTTTTATTCAAAAAAGGTCGCATATACCATTCATAAAAAAATCTACCGGCAAAAATCTCTTACGGATGGTTTTGGAGAGTTTTCTTTAGATCGTAACCTGCATACGAATACTGTTTTTATTGTTGATGAGGCTTCAATGATCTCAAATTATTCGGGAGAAGCATCGGTTTTTGGATCGGGAAGGTTATTGGATGATTTAATGCAATATGTTTTTTTTGGAAAAAATTGCAGGTTAATTTTAATAGGTGATACAGCTCAGTTGCCTCCTATTGGTTTAGATATTAGTCCAGCTCTTGATCCTCAAGAAGTAGAATCGTCGTATAATTTGTCAGTTGAAGAAATCATATTAACCCAAGTTGTACGTCAGAATCAGGATTCAGGAATATTGATGAATGCGACAGAACTTAGATGTATGCTTGCTGATGAAAGAAGTGGTTTTCCAGCTTTGTCAACTGAAAAGTTTCCAGATATATTTCGAATTGGTGGCGCGGAATTGATTGATGAAATTTCGAATGCGCACTCTGAATTTGGTTTGGAAGATACGATTGTGGTTAGTCGATCGAATAAACGAGCTAATAAATTTAATCAGGGAATTCGAAATACCGTTTTGTATCGAGAAGATGAAATTTGTAGTGGTGATTATTTGATGGTTGTGAAAAATAATTATTTCTGGGCTGAGGACATAAAGGAAATGGATTTTATTGCCAATGGTGATATTGTAGAAATTGTTCGAATACACAGACATGTTGAAAGGTATGGTTTCAGATATGCTGAGGTCACCATTCGTTTTCCCGATTACAAAGATGTTGAATTGGATACTATGATTATGTTGGACACGCTTGATATTGAGACAGCTTCTCTTGCTTATGAAGAGAATAAAAAGTTGTTCTTTACAATTGCGGAGGATTATGCAGACATAAGATCAAAAAAGAAGCGCTACGAGAAGATTAGAGACAATAAGTTCTTTAATGCATTGCAAGTCAAGTTTTCCTATGCGGTAACCTGCCATAAAGCACAAGGTGGACAATGGAAGGCTGTTTTTGTTGATCAAGGTTATCTAACCGACGAGTTATTGACACAAGAATACTATCGCTGGTTATATACAGCCGTTACACGTGCCACTGAAAAATTATTTTTAGTGAATTTTAAAAAAGAATTTTTTCCCGATGAACCAGAATTTTAAAGTTCAATACCAATAATTAAAATATCATCAGTTTGTTCGTTGTTTTCTTTCCAGTTTTCAAACCAGTTAAAAATATCAGATTTCTGAAGATTGATAGATTTTGATTGAATAGACATTAGTTTTTCATAAAACTGCTTCTTTTTAAGCGTTTTTAGCTGTTGTCCGCCTAGTTGATCCGTTATTCCATCAGTATACATAAAAACACGGTCTCCTGGCTGCGTTTCGATCTTTTTTGTGGTGAATTCAGCAAATTCCGATTCTTTGCCAATTGTATTACGATCTCCTTGAACTTCAAATAATGAAAATTCTTCGTTTTTATCTTTAGCTTCAATTATTTCGCTGTCTGTTTTTAGGCTACCAGCATTTTTTCGAATCAATACAAGTGATCTTTTAGCACCAACAAATTCAAGAATATTGTCCTGAGGATAAATAGAGCAAAATAGTCCATCCATTCCATCATATTGCGTGTAGGTGTCTCCTGAAGTATTCAGAATTCTACTAAATTTTTGGCTTAGCAAAGGAAAAACATGTTCTGCTGAGACTTCATTTCCATTTTGAGAAAGCGTATGAAGTTCCATTTGGCCCATAATTGTTAGCATAGCTGCAGGAACACCATGTCCAGTGCAATCAAATAAGCCAATGCTTTTCTTATGGAAACTCTGTTGTATCCAGTAAAAATCACCACTAACAACATGTTTAGGTAGGTTAATGATAAAGGATTTTGAGAATAATCTGCGGAAATTCTCTGCATCAGGAAGAATAGATCTCTGAATTCTTCCTGCATGAATCATTCCTTGGTGAATGTCGAAATATGATTTGTATTTCGAAATTTCTTGTTTTTGCTCGTTGATTTGGAACGCAATTAATATTTTGGATTGCAATTCGGTAAAATCAATAGGCTTTTTTACGTAATCTTGTGCACCTAAGCTTAACGTTGCTTTAATGCTCTCCATTTCTGTTTTGGCCGAAACCATAATAACAGGAATTTCTTTTAACCTCTCATTGGCTTGGATTTTCTCTAGAACTTCGATTCCATCCATTACGGGCATCATAATATCTAGAAGAATAACATCAGGAATGTTATCATTTAGCCAGTCAAGAGCTTGCTGGCCTCCTTCTTTTGAGATTACAATATAATCACGTCTGAAATAGGCTTCAATTAATTTGTTATTAATTGGAGAATCGTCAACAGATAGAATGGTTCTTTTGTTATCCATAAGATAGAAAAAAGGTTTAGGGTAGCAATGGCTACCCTAAAGTATTAGTTTAATTTCAAAGAGTCGATAATTCCTTGAACTTTTTTATTCGCTTTTTCTTCAGTAGCGTAAAAATCCTCGATAGAGTCAAGAGTTTCACGCACTTCAAAATAATATTTTATTTTTGGTTCAGTACCCGATGGGCGAACAGAAATTTTTGATCCATCTTCCAAGTAGAATTGAAGAACATCTGCTGTGGTTTCAAAGTCAAGTGCCGTTTCTTCACCAGTTACAGGGTTTGTAGCAATTCTAGTTGTATAATCTTTAACCAAAACAAGTGTTGAACCGTTAATTTCCTTCGGACGATTATTTCTGTAATCATACATCAGTTTTTCGATTTCTTGAGAGCCTTGAAGACCTTCACGAACGATGTAGATCATTTTTTCTTTGGAATAACCATACTCGATGTATATTTCTTTTAAAATATCAAATAGATTTTTTCCTTGGTCTTTAGCCCAAGCTGCAATTTCAGCCATAATACTACAAGAAGATACGGCATCTTTATCGCGAGTGAAATCTCCTGGCATATAACCAAAGGATTCCTCACCACCACCTATGTAGTTCTTTTCAGGATTTTTTCTGATCACATCAGCAATCCATTTAAAACCAGTGTAAGCATCAAAACATTGAACGTTGTTTTGTTCTGCAACATCTTTAAATAATTCTGTTGTTACAATTGTTTTAACAACATAGTCATTTCCAGTTAACAAGCCTAGTTCTTTTCTTCTTGTAATTAGATAATAGTTGAAGATTAGAGCAGTTTGGTTACCGTTAATGATTTCCCATTCTCCTTTGTCATTAGGAACTGCTATTCCTAAACGGTCACCATCAGGATCGCAAGCCATCACTAAATCAGCATCTACTTCAATAGCCTTGTCTACGGCCATTTTTAAAGCTTCAGGTTCTTCTGGGTTTGCCGACCAAACGGTAGGGAAATTACCATCTACAACATCTTGTTCAGGAACGTGAATTACATTCTCGAAACCATAGTTTTTAAGAGAATCTGGAACCAATTTAACGGTTGTTCCATGTAAAGGCGTAAAAACAATTTTCAAATCTTTCTGATTCTTAATAGCCTCAGGAGAAAGAGATAGTGTTTTTACAGTATCTAAGTACAATTTGTCCATATCAGCACCCAGAACCTCAATTAGCTCAGGATTGCCTTCGAACTTAATTTCTTCAAGTTTAACAGCTTTAACTTCATCAATAACATTTTTATCATGAGGAGTAACTAGCTGTGAGCCATCGTCCCAATAAGCTTTGTATCCATTGTATTCTTTTGGGTTGTGCGATGCAGTAATAATAACACCAGATTTACAACCTAAATGACGAATTGCAAAAGACATTTCAGGAGTTGGTCTTAGGTCTTCAAAAATATATGCTTTAATACCATTTGCCGAAAAAATATTGGCAACTGTATCAGAAAATAATTTACTGTTGTTACGACAATCGTAACCAATGCAAACTGATAGGTTTACTTGTCCAGCAAAAGCTTTATTGATATAGTTTGCTAAGCCTTGAGTAGCAGCTCCAACAGTATAGATATTCATTCTGTTAGTTCCAGGTCCCATTTTGCCACGTAATCCTCCAGTACCAAACTCAAGATCTTTGTAGAATGAGTCGATTAAATCAGTATTATCTTCTTTTTCTAGTAAAGATTTTACTTCATTTTTGGTTTCCTGATCATACTTCCCCTCAAGCCACGATTTAGCTTTTTCATTAACGATTTCAACAATCTCACTTTTGTTCATTTTGACACAATTTCTTCGGTTAACTATTCAATAATTCTTCTAATACAATGTTCAATTCTACTTTTCCAGTGTGGTATTTCAATTGCAAAAATATGTTTAATTTTCGATTTATTCAAGACGCTGTAGTAAGGTCTTTTTGCAAGAGTTTGAAAATCTTTACTTTCAATGCTTTTAATATTGCACTTATTTTTTGCTATGATTTGAATATCAGTGGCGAAATCATACCAGCTACATACTCCTTCGTTAGAATAATGATACGTTCCGTATTCAGAAAAATCCTTAGTTGTTTTATTGATGATTGCTAGAATACATGCCGCTAAATCATAAGCGTAAGTTGGAGTTCCAATTTGGTCTACTACAACGCCAAGCTCTTTTTTATCCTTACCTAAAGTAAGCATTGTTTTAAGAAAATTTTTTCCAAAAGGTGAGTAGAGCCATGAAGTGCGTATGATGATATGCTTTGGGCATATCTTTCTAATAAATTCTTCTCCTTCAAATTTTGTTTTTCCGTAAATGCCAGATGGTTTTGCTTTTTCTTGTTCTGTGTAAGGGGTGTGGTTTTCGCCAGAGAAAACATAGTCTGTAGAAATGTGAATTAGTGTTATGTCTTTTTCGATAGCTATGCTAGCTAGGTTTTTTGCTGCCTCAGCGTTAATTTCTCTAGCCTTTTCTTCATTTTTCTCGGCTTGATCAACGTTGGTGTATGCTGCACAGTTTATAATATAATCGATAGGCTTGCCATGCACATAGGTTCTGATTGCATCTGCGGAGCAAATATCAAGCTCTTCAATATCCGTAAAGAAAAATTGAATGTCTTGATGATGTGCCGACAGTTCTTGAATTTCAGTTCCCAATTGACCTTTTGATCCTGTAATTAGAATAGTGAGCATATTTATTTGCTGTATTTAAAGTTTTTTTCAGCTTCCCTGAAGTTTGGTAATACTCTATCCTTAGGCGATATTATTTCTTTGCCAGGTTGTATTCTCCAATCGATATTTAAAGATGGATCATTATAAGCAATTCCTCTCTCGGCCTCTTGATTGTACAAATTATCACACTTGTAAATAAAGGTTGCTGATTTGCTTAAAACTGAAAAGCCGTGTGCAAATCCCTTAGGGACAAGGAATTGAATTTTATTTTCTGCAGATAATTCAATGCCACTCCATTGACCATATGTCGGAGAGTCTTGTCGCAAGTCTACGGCAACATCGAATACCTTTCCTTCTATTACTCTTACTAGCTTAGTTTGAGAATATGGAGCAAGTTGGTAATGCAAGCCTCTGATAACACCATATCCCGATTTAGACTCATTGTCTTGAACAAACTCAAGATCTATACCTTTTTCATGAAAAACCCTTTCGTTATAACTTTCAAAAAAATATCCTCTTTCATCTTCGAATACCTTAGGTTTTATGATTAAAAGATCAGGAATCTTGGTTTTTATAATGTCCATTACTAGGCTATTGTTTTTTTATGTTTTCGTTTGCGATTAAAACTAAATACTCTCCATATTGATTTTTTAAGAGAGGTTTGGCTAAATCAAGCAGTTGTTCCCTTGAAATAAAACCATTTCGATAGGCAATTTCTTCAAGACAGGCCACTTTTAAGCCCTGCCTTTGTTCAATTGTCGCAATGTAATTAGATGCTTGTAACATGCTGTCATGAGTGCCAGTATCAAGCCAAGCAATTCCTCTTCCCAATACCTGTAAGCTTAATTTATTCTCTTTTAGGTAAAGTAGATTTAAGTCGGTTATTTCCAACTCTCCTCGTTTAGATGGCTTTAAAGATTTTGCTTTTTGAACAACTGTGTTGTCGTAAAAATAAAGACCAGTAACCGCATAGTTTGATTTTGGAATTTCTGGTTTTTCTTCTAGGCTTTTAACCAATCCATTTTCATCAAATTCCGCCACACCATACCTTTCCGGATCCTTTACATGATAGCCAAAAACAAGAGCTCCTTCAGTTAATTTTGCTGATGCTTCCAATTGTTTACTGAATTCATATCCATAGTAAAGATTATCACCTAAAATCATGCATACAGGGCTGTTTCCTATAAACTCTTCACTGATAATAAATGCTTGAGCTAAGCCATCAGGAGACGCTTGTTCTTCATAAGAAATGTTTAAGCCAAGTTGATTTCCATTCCCAAAAAGATCCTTGTAAAGAGGTAGGTCTTTTGGTGTTGAAATAATAAGGATATCGCGTATGCCGGCAAGCATTAATACCGATAATGGGTAATAGATCATCGGCTTATCATAGACCGGAATGATTTGTTTTGAAATGCTTTTTGTAATTGGATACAGCCTTGTGCCTGATCCTCCGGCAAGTATGATACCTTTCATGGGCTTAGGTTATTTTGATAAGAGATTGTCAAAATACGAAATTGTTTTTATCAATCCTTCATTTAATTGAACTTTTGGTTCCCAATTGTTCAACTCTTTTTTCGCCAGACTAATGTTTGGTTGTCTTTGTGTTGGATCATCCTGAGGAAGAGCTAAGTTGATAATCTTCGATTTTGAATTGGTTAATTCAATTACTTTCTGAGCCAATTCTATAATTGTAAATTCGTTTGGGTTTCCTATGTTTACAGGACCTAAAAAATCTCTACGTGTTGTCATCATTCTAGACATGCCCTCTACGAGATCGTCAACATATTGAAAACTCCTCGTTTGCAAGCCATCGCCAAAAATAGTAATATCCTCATTATTCAATGCTTGAACAATGAAGTTAGACACAACTCTTCCGTCATCAGGATTCATGTTTGGACCGTAAGTGTTGAAGATTCGAATGATCTTAATGTCAACATTATTTTGGTTGTGATAATCCATGAATAAAGTTTCCGCACAACGTTTTCCTTCGTCGTAACATGATCGAACTCCAATTGGATTTACATTTCCCCAATAATCTTCTGTTTGAGGGTGAATTTCAGGATCACCATACACTTCACTAGTAGATGCTTGAAGAATTCTTGCATTGATACGTTTAGCTAATCCAAGCATATTAATTGCTCCCATAACGGAAGTTTTGATTGTTTTGATTGGATTGTATTGATAATGGACTGGGGAAGCAGGGCAGGCCATGTTGTAAATTTCATCAACCTCAGCAAAGTAAGGACTAGTTACATCATGACGCACAAGTTCAAAGTAGGGATTGTCCAATAAATGAGCAACATTTTTTTTAGAGCCTGTAAAATAATTGTCAAGGCAAATAACGTCATTGCCTTCGTTTAATAATCTCTCACATAGGTGCGAACCAATAAATCCGGCTCCACCGGTTACTAAAACTCTTTTCATATTTGTGTGTATTAAAATTCTCCCTGAATTTAATTCAGGGAGAAGATGAGATTTTATTTGTTTGCTACTTCTTTTACGGAAGATAAGACTTTTCTGCCAATAGAGTAGTAGGTGTATTCATTTTCGAGCAATTCTTCCATGTCGTAAATGTTTCTGCCATCAAAAATGAGCTTGTTTTTAAGAAGCTTTTCCATAACTCTGAAGTTAGGAACTTTGAATTCATTCCACTCCGTAACAACAACCAAAGCATCAGCATCAATTAGAGCTTCATATTGATCTTTAGCATAGGTAATAGAATCTCCTATTTTGTGGTGGCATTCTTCCATTGCTACAGGGTCATATGCTGTTACCTCCGCACCTTCTTTTAGTAGTTTTTCGATAATTACTAGAGCTGGTGCTTCTCGCATATCATCCGTATTTGGTTTGAAAGATAGACCCCAAATAGCAATTTTCTTTCCTTTTAGATTGCCATCGAAATGTGTCATCATTTTCTTGAATAATACACTCTTTTGTCTATTATTTACAAGTTCTACCGATTTCAGAATTTCTAGCGGGTGACCATTCTGCTCAGAAGTTTTAACTAAGGCTTGAACATCTTTTGGGAAACAAGATCCACCATATCCAGTTCCTGGATAAATAAATTTGTGTCCAATTCTTGTGTCAGACCCTATTCCTCTACGAACATTGTTAACGTCAGCACCAACTATTTCACAAAGGTTGGCAATGTCATTCATAAAAGAAATTTTTGTTGCAAGCATTGAGTTTGCTGCGTATTTTGTCATCTCTGCTGAAGGAATATCCATGAAAATTACCGGATGGTTATTCATAAGGAAAGGCTTGTAAAGTTTCTTCATTACCTTTTGTGCTCTTTCAGACTCTGTTCCAATTACAACGCGATCAGGTTTTAGGAAGTCATCAATAGCAGCTCCTTCTTTTAAGAATTCTGGGTTTGATGCTACATCAAAAGGAATATCTTCTTTTCTTGCGTCAAGCTCTTCTTGTATAGCAGCTTTTACTTTTTTAGCGGTTCCAATTGGTACAGTACTTTTTGTAACAATTACCATATAATGATCTGTGTGCTTTCCAATTTCTCTAGCTACTCCAAGAACATATTTAAGATCTGCACTTCCGTCTTCATCAGGAGGCGTGCCAACAGCTATAAATACCGCATCCGCTTCAGCTATACTATCTTTAAGACTGGTTGAGAAGAATAAACGACCTTTTTCCATGTTCTTTTGAACCATTGGAGTTAAGCCTGGTTCATAGATTGGGATAATACCTTGATTAAGATTGTCGATTTTTTTCTGATCTACGTCAACACAAGTGACAGTGATTCCTGTTTCAGCAAAACAAGTTCCGGATACTAAGCCCACGTAACCTGTACCAATAATTGTAATGTTCATATTGTTGTAGTTTTTTATGTTCTTTAATTGTTGTAATTATAAAATTGAAACAATTAAGTAAAATTAATTGAATTTGTAAATGTAGCAGTTAAATTAACGGTATTTAAGTTTAAAAGCTAATTTTGATACGTGAATGGATCTATTTTGTTTGGGAATGAATTTAAAAATTCAAAAGAAAACGCTTCTTTAGAATAGATTTAAGTTTTATGAAAAAAAAAGAACTCCAAATTTGGAGTTCTTAGTGTATCTATATAATTAAATTCTAGTTCGATTTCTTTACGTATTTAGTTAGAATGACAATGTGTTGTCCTTCAACTCTGCCTTCGATGTGTTCTGCATTGTCAGATACTAATGAGATATTTCGAACAGCAGTACCGCGTTTTGCAGTAAATCCTCCGCCTTTTACATTTAAATCTTTAATTAGGGTAACCGTGTCACCAGCTTGTAATTGAGCTCCGTTGCTGTCGATGTGTTTTACTGCATCATCTTCGTCATCACCTTCTCCAGTTGCTTTTGCCCATTCCAGAGTTTCCTCTTCCAGGTAT
The DNA here is from genome assembly GCA_016342745.1 of Labilibaculum sp. Lineage (GTDB taxonomy): Bacteria > Bacteroidota > Bacteroidia > Bacteroidales > Marinifilaceae > Paralabilibaculum > Paralabilibaculum antarcticum. Next base: position 150,538 of record JAEINT010000015.1, on the reverse strand, counting down.
AGCATGTCCAGTAAATCTTGAGGCCAACCTTCAGAACGTAATCTGTTTAGCATTCTCCATGCCATTACTTGCACAGCAGGAACCGTACTCCACATGCTATCATTTAAGCAGCGCCAGTGGTTTGTGTCAACCTGCTCTGGATTTTCAATTTGATCATTACAATTATTACATATTAGTATGTTTTGATCTGCAGTTCCGTTCGAAGGCTTAACTTCAAATGATTTTAAGTTTTCACTTGCTCCGCATAATTCGCAAACTGAACCGCTTCTACTATGTAATTCTTTTTCGATAGTCATTTTGTTATTGTTTTATATTCTTCAGATCTAACGGGTAGATGTTTTAATTTGAATGGCTGTAAAGTTATAGTAGATTATTTAATATATAAAGCATGTAGCGAATTTGTTTTTGTTGTTATAGATGCAAGTTTTTGCGCAAAAATATCGTTTAAATAGCTTTGTGGGATTCTTTTTTTTACTGATTTGATTAAAAAATAGCCGTAACTTAATTAATCCTCAGAATAATTGTCTACTTTTGCAGCGAATTTTATATATAATGTCTAATTTATTAGTAATACAGTAATTTAACAGATGATTGAAGAAAACAAAAAAGTAGACAGTTCTGCTCCAGATGCAGAATTTGATTGGGATGCGTTCACTAACGAAGAAGGTTTCGCAGGTGAAAACAGAACAGAATTAGAAGCAATGTATGATAAAACTTTATCTACAGTAGCTGAAAAAGAAGTAATTGATGGTACAGTTATTTCTATGAACAAAAGAGAAGTTGTAATCAATATTGGTTACAAGTCTGACGGTATTATTAGCTTAAACGAATTCAGATATAACCCTGAATTAACTGTTGGCGATACTGTTGAAGTTTATGTTGAAAGTCAGGAAGACAAAAAAGGACAGTTAGTTCTTTCACACAAAAAAGCTCGTGCATTACGTTCATGGGATCGTGTTAACTCTGCACTTGAAAACGACGAAATTATTAAAGGTTACATCAAATGTCGTACTAAAGGTGGTATGATCGTTGACGTATTTGGAATCGAGGCTTTCTTGCCAGGATCTCAAATTGATGTTAAGCCTATCCGTGACTACGATGTATTCGTAGGAAAAACTATGGAATTCAAAGTTGTGAAAATCAACCACGAATTTAAAAATGTTGTTGTATCTCATAAAGCTCTTATCGAAGCTGAATTGGAACAACAGAAGAAAGAAATTATCGCTAAGCTTGAAAAAGGTCAGGTTCTTGAAGGAACTGTTAAGAACATCACTTCTTACGGTGTGTTTATTGACTTAGGTGGAGTAGATGGTTTGATCCATATTACTGACCTATCATGGGGTAGAGTAACTCACCCAAGCGAGATTGTTGAGCTAGATCAGAAATTGAACGTTGTTATCCTTGATTTTGATGATGATAAAAAACGTATCGCTCTTGGTCTTAAGCAATTGACTCCACATCCATGGGATGCTCTAGATGCAGAAATGAAAGTTGGTGACAACGTTAAAGGTAGAGTTGTTGTTATGGCTGATTATGGTGCATTCGTTGAGATCGCTACTGGTGTTGAAGGATTAATTCACGTATCAGAAATGTCTTGGTCACAGCACTTGAGATCTGCTCAAGATTTCATGAAAGTTGGAGACGAAGTAGAAGCTCAAATCTTAACATTGGATCGCGAAGAGAGAAAAATGTCTCTTGGTATCAAGCAATTGAAAACAGATCCTTGGGAAGGTATTGAGTCTAAGTATGCTGTAAGCTCTAAGCACACTGCTAAGGTTCGCAACTTCACTAATTTTGGTGTTTTTGTTGAAATCGAAGAAGGTGTTGATGGTTTAATTCATATCTCAGACCTATCTTGGACTAAGAAAGTGAAGCATCCTGCAGAATTCACTACTATCGGTGCTGAAATTGAAGTAGTTGTTCTTGAAATAGACAAGGATAACAGAAGATTAAGTTTAGGACACAAACAATTGGAAGAAAATCCATGGGATGTATTCGAAACGATCTTTACTACTGATTCAACACACGAAGGAACTATCGTAGAAGTTTTCGAAAAAGGTGCTGTTATTGCTCTTCCTTACGGTGTTGAAGGATTTGCAACTCCACGTCATCTTGTGAAAGAAGATGGAGCTCAAGCTAAAGTTGATGAGAAGTTAACATTTAAAGTTATTGAATTCTCTAAAGCTGCTAAAAGAATCATCCTTTCTCACTCAAGAACTTTCGAAGATGTGAAGAAAGCTGATGATACTGCTAAGAAGAAAGAAGTAGCAAAAACCACTAAAAAAGGTGTTAAAAAAATGAAAGATTCATTAGAAAAGACTACCTTAGGTGATATATCAGAATTAGCTGCTTTGAAATCGCAAATGGAAAAAGGCGATGCTAGCGAGAAATAATTAAAAATTAGGTAAATATGGATTTCAAGATTGACAAGAAAGATGGTTATACCCTTGTACAGGTATTGAAAGACAAGTTGGATACTCACATTGCTCCGGCTTTAAAATCGGAATTGGTTTTAATATCAGGTAATGGTGAGAAAAATATCCTCTTAGATTTAACTCCGTGTACATATTGTGATTCATCTGGTCTTAGTGCAATTCTTGTAGCCAATAGGTTGTGTAAAAATGCTAACGGAACTTTTGTTCTTTATGGCTTGCAGCCTGCCGTTGAAAGATTAGTCTCTATTTCACAGTTAGATTCAGTCCTAAATATTGCTTACAATATGGACGATGCTGTATCTACTATGAAAAATCAAATTGAATTAAACAAATAGTTTGTGAAGTTTGAATTGACAATTTTAGGCAGTAACTCTGCTTTACCAACTACCAAAAGATTTCCAACCGCTCAAGTGCTCAATGTGCTTGAGCGGTTCTTTTTAATAGACTGTGGCGAGGGAACGCAAATTCAAATGAAACGGTTCAAGATTCCTATGAGCCGAATCAATCACATCTTTATTTCGCACATGCATGGCGACCATATTTTTGGTTTAATTGGTCTGCTTTCTACTTTCTCATTGCAAGGGCGAAAAAATGAACTTCACATATACGGGCATAGCAAATTGGAAAAGTTAATTCGTTTCCAGCTGGAACTATTAGAAAGTAAAGTGGAGTATACTCTTATCTTCCATAATATTTTTGGAACAGAAGTTCAAACTTTGTTTGAGGATGATGCTGTTCAAATTCAGTCTTTTCCTTTGAAACATGGTGCAATGCCTTGTGCTGGTTTTTTGTTTAAAGAAAAGGATAGACCACGTACCTTAAAGGCAGATATGCTCGCATTTTATAATGTTCCAATTAAAAATAGGAATGGTATAAAAATGGGTGAAGATTTTGTTCTTGAAGATGGAGAAGTGATCGCAAATGCAAAGTTGACCATGGATCCGCCAAAATCAAGAAGCTATGCCTTTTGTACTGATACCGCTTATCTTCCTAGAATTGTGCCTATTATAAAAGGTGTTGACTTGTTGTACCACGAAGCAACATTTTTAAAGTCAGAAGAAAAAAGAGCTAAGAAAACCTATCACTCGACAGCCGAGCAAGCTGCTAAGATCGCTTTAGAAGCAAAGGTAGGACAATTACTAATTGGTCATTTCTCTGCTCGCTTTAAGGATCTTAAAGGGCATTTAAATGAGGCAAGTGAAATATTTCCAAAAACAATGTTAGCGGAAGATGGGAAAAAGTTTTCAGTAGAACTTGATCGGGATTAAGAAGCTTGAATCAAGTTTTTTTTTACTTTAGCAATTCATAATCTTAAATTACTAACACAAATGAAACGATTATTATTTATCGCTATGGCATTTGCCGTTTGTTCTTCTGCTATCGCACAGCAGAAACAAGACAAATCAAAATTTAAAGAATACGAACCAGGCTATTATCAAAATTCGATTTTGAAAGATATCCGAATGGTAAATGAGAAATTGGAAAGCAAGGATATGGATAAGAAGTTCTTTATGGACCAAAGCTCCTACGAATTGCCAAATAAGGTTTCGATGTATAAGGATAATACAGAATGGGCACAAAACACCATATCTCAAGGTAATACGGGGACATGTTGGTGCTTTTCAACAACTTCGTTTTACGAATCGGAAGTTTATCGTCTGCATAAGAAAAAAGTAAAAATATCAGAATTATACACAGTATACTGGGAATATGTAGAAAAAGCTCGTCGCTTTATTCAGGAAAGAGGGAACTCTCATTTTGAAGAAGGTGCAGAAGGTAATTCGGTAGCTAGAATGTGGAATCAATATGGTGTTTGTCCACAAAGTGAGTTTACAGGCTTATTGAATGATCGTAAATTCCATACACATGCTAAAATGTATAAGGAAATGATGGCTTTTTTAAATGGTTTGAAGAAAAGTAATGCATGGAATGAAGACGAAGCTTTAGTTACCATTAAGGCTATCATGAATCATTATTTGGGAACGCCTCCAACAAAATTTATTGTAGAAGGAAAAGAATACACACCTCAGACTTATTTATCTGACTATTTGAAGTTAGATCCAAATGATTACGTTGAGATTCTTTCTTATAAACAAGAACCTTATTGGGAACAAGTTGAATATAAGGTGCCTGATAATTGGTGGCATTCAAAAGAATATTATAATGTTCCTTTAGATGAGTATATGGAAGCTGTGAAAAAGGCAGTTCGCAAAGGTTATACCATGAGTATTGGTGGTGATGTTTCGGAAGCAGGGTTTTTAAGAACAACCAATTGTGCAATGGTTCCTTCATTTGATATTCCATCGGAGTATATTAATGAAGATGCTCGTCAGTTCCGTTTTTCAAATGGATCAACAACAGATGATCATGGAATGCACTTGGTAGGTTACTATGTGGATAAGGATGGGAAAGACTGGTACTTGATTAAAGATTCAAGTTCTGGGTCTAGAAATATAGATGAAAATTCGCCTGAATTTGGTTATTATTTCTTCCATGAAGATTACGTGAAATTAAAGATGATGGGCTTTACGATCCATAAGGATGCCGTGAAAGATCTCATGAAAAAATTCAAATAAATTTAACCCTCTGTTTTTAAAACAGAGGGTTTTTTAATATTAGTGTTTTCCTATTTGAATTTTGTGGTTTACGAGAAATAAATTTGTATATCTTTGTACGCCAAATAGTATTGCCTCGATTCTTTCATCGATAATTTGTTTGGAGTTTGTTTCTGGATGATTATCAGAAGGGTATCAGCAATGTTTGAGAAAATTGAATTGTAAAAACGAATTACTGAACAACCTCAATTATAGATTATATGCAGGAAAAAATTCTGATTTTAGATTTTGGCTCACAATACACGCAGCTGATTGCGAGACGAGTTCGTGAATTAAATGTTTATTGTGAAATTCACCCTTTTAATAACCCACCTAAAATTGATGATTCAATTAAGGGAGTTATTCTTTCTGGTAGTCCTTTTTCTGTTCGAGATGAAAAAGCTCCAATTCCAAATTTATCGGAGATAAAAGGTAAATTACCTCTTTTAGGTGTTTGCTATGGTGCTCAACACTTAGCACACTGTTTTGGTGGTGAAGTAATGGCATCAAATAAGCGTGAATATGGTCGTGCCAATCTTACTGTTGTGGATAATAGCAATGAGCTACTGAAAGGCATTAGCTTAAATTCACAGGTGTGGATGTCACATGGTGATACCATCGAGAGAATGCCAGCTAATTACAAGGTAACTGCAAGTACATCTGATGTTGAGAATGCAGCTTTTGCAGTTGAAGGAGAATCTACTTATGGAATTCAATTTCATCCAGAGGTTTATCATACAACAGAAGGCAGTGTATTGTTAGAGAACTTTATTGTTGGTGTTTGTCATTGTTCTCAAAATTGGACACCAGATGCTTTTGTTGATACTACAGTTGCTGAATTGAAAGCAAAGTTGGGTGATGATAGTGTGATTCTTGGTTTATCGGGTGGTGTTGATTCAACAGTTGCTGCAATGTTATTGCACAAAGCCATTGGTAAAAACTTACACTGTATTTTTGTAGACAATGGACTACTTCGAAAGGATGAGTTTACTGATGTTCTTAAAAAATACGAAACACTTGGTTTAAATGTTACTGGTGTTGATGCAGGTGAGAAATTTATTTCTGCATTAGCAGGAGTTACAGATCCGGAAGCGAAACGTAAAATTATTGGAAATTCTTTTGTTGAGGTTTTCGATGATGAATCACATAAAATTGAGAATGCAAAGTGGTTAGGACAGGGAACAATTTACCCAGATGTAATTGAATCTGTATCCGTAACTGGAGGACCTTCTCAAACGATTAAATCTCATCATAATGTAGGTGGTTTACCTGATTATATGAAATTGAAAGTTGTTGAGCCTTTAAAATTGCTCTTTAAGGATGAGGTTCGTCGTGTTGGGCGTAGCATGGGATTGGAAGATAAATTTATCAGTCGTCATCCTTTTCCAGGACCAGGACTTGGTATTCGTATCTTAGGTGATATTACTGCAGAAAAAGTTCAAATTCTTCAAGAAGTGGATCATATTTTCATTTCTGGATTAGTTGAGGATGGCTTATACGATGAAGTATGGCAAGCTGGAGTGATGTTATTGCCAGTTCAATCAGTAGGTGTAATGGGAGATGAGAGAACTTACGAAAGTGTTGTTGCTTTGCGTGCGGTTGGATCCACTGATGGTATGACTGCAGATTGGTCACATTTACCTTACGAGTTTCTTGCAAAAATCTCGAATAAAATCATTAATAATGTGAAAGGTGTTAATAGAGTTGTTTATGACATTAGCTCTAAACCACCGGCAACTATTGAGTGGGAATAATTCGTTTGTTTTTACACACGAAATCAAATAAGGCCATTTCTTCTGTTGAGGAAATGGCCTTTGTTATAAATGAATAACTATTTTTAGTTTTTAAATTGATCCAGATTATTTCGGTAAAACGCTTCGGCTGTTTTTATATCCTGCACTAATTGCTCCAATTTTTGAATTGCTAAATCCTGATTGTTTTCTAAAATCAGATTTTCTAATTCTACAATTGTTATTCTTGCTTCCATCATCGAGAAATTTGCAAGTACTCCTTTTAACTTATGCGCGGCGTCTTTTGCTCGTTTGTAATCTTTTTCTAATAAAGGTGTTTTAATGTCATCGATACGAGAGTCTTTTATTTCAAAGAATTTTTCAATTACAGTTTGAATAAATTCACGATTATTGTCTACGCGAATAAATAGTTCCTTAAAATCAATAATAGTAGGTTCTTTTTCGATTGTTTTTCGTGGTTCTTTGGGAAGTGCAATTAATTTAAGAACTAATAATTTTAAGTCAAGAGTTTCTGGGAAATATAATAAATTGTTCTCTTTACAAGCTTTATCTTCATCTGAATTTGAAGTTACAACTAGTAATTTGAATTTTTTTGGATCGCTATTTGTATAGTAAGTTCTTAGAGATTCAGCAACTTGATTTAATTTGATCGCATTTTGATCCTTAATTTGAAATTTAGAAATTATTAAATCAAATTGATTGGAGCTGATAAGTTCAATGGCTTCCTGTCCTGTAGTACATTTTACAAAAGAAATTTGAGGCAAAGATTCAATGCTCAACAAGTTATGAAAACCAACTAAAAGGATCTGAGGGTTATGTTTCATGTTTGTAGTTTTCAATGCCTGTAATTCTTATAAAAATTGTATCTTTCGTGGACTTCTGAAATGTAAAGTCAATTTGCGTAAAATTTATTAAAAAGCATAATTTATATGAGTAGTAAAAAAATATTTTTGAGGAACGTAGTTTCTGTCTGTTTAGTTGTATTGTTTACGCATGTCGGGAGTCTTCAAGCTCAATCTGTAAAGAATCAAGCTATAAAGTATCAAAATCTTTTGGCGTTAATTGATGCTTTTTATGTTGATACGGTTAGCCTAGAGCGTTTAACTGAAGATGCAGTTGTAAAAGTGTTGGCAGAATTAGACCCTCATTCGATATATATCAGTAAGGATGAAATAAAGGAAATGAATGAGCCTTTACAAGGAAGCTTTAGTGGAATAGGTATTCAATTCAATATTTTAAGAGATACTCTTATGGTGGTTGCTACCATTCCAGGAGGTCCTTCAGAAAAGGTTGGTCTTCGGGCTGGTGATCGTATTTTAAAGATCGATGACGAGAACGTTGCGGCGATAGGATTGAAAAATAACGATGTTCGTAAGAAGTTACGTGGTGATAAAGGAACTATTGTTGAGCTAATTGTAAAGCGTAAAAGAGAAAAAGATTTAATTGATTTTGTGATTACGCGAGATAAAATTCCAATTCATAGTTTGGATGCGGCTTATATGATAGACAATAAGATTGGTTACATCAAGTTGAATCGATTTGCAGCTACAACGTCTGAAGAGTTTTTGGAGGCTTTAATTAAGCTTAAAGGCGAGAATATGCAAGATATGATCATTGACTTAAGAGGTAATGGTGGTGGATACATGCAAGCGGCTATTGAGATTGTAGATCAATTGTTTGAATCAGAGCAACTAATTGTTTATACCAAAGGATTAACTACTCCAAGAAGGGAAAGTGTTTCAACAACAAAAGGGATATTTAAAGAAGGGAAAGTGGTTGTTCTTATAGATGAAGGTTCTGCTTCTGCTTCGGAAATTGTATCTGGAGCTATTCAAGATTGGGATCGAGGCGTGATTCTTGGAAGAAGATCATTTGGAAAAGGACTGGTTCAACGTCAATTTCCTTTGTCGGATGGTTCAATGATTCGTTTAACTACCGCACATTATTACACCCCAACGGGAAGATGTATTCAAAAACCATATGAAAAAGGATTGGAGAATTATCACCTTGATATTTTGAAAAGGTATCAATCGGGAGAGATGATTAGTGCGGATAGTATTCAATTTGCCGATTCTTTAAAATACAATACCTTGGTGAAAAATAGAGTTGTGTATGGTGGAGGTGGTATTATGCCAGATATTTTTGTGCCAATTGATACAACGGCAAATTTCAAATATTTTAATTTATTGGTTCGAAAAAATGTAGTTTATCCGTTTGTGGTTAATTATATGGATGAAAATTTGCCTAAACTGAGAAAAAAGTACCCAGCATTTGAAGATTTTGCGGAAAAGTTTGAAGTAAGTGAAGAGATGCTTACTACAATTGTTGAAATGGGAGAAAAAGAAGGGATTGAGAAAACTGAAGAAGATTACAATGCTGTTGTTGATGATTTAAAACTTCATGTTAAGGCTCTTCTTGCTAGAGATTTATGGAAAAGTTCAGAGTATTATAAGATTGTAAATAAGGATAATGATTTTATAAAAAAGGCTGTGGAAGTACTGAAAAATAAGGAAGTTTATCAAAAAGAACTCGCAAACGAATAAACATATAAATGGAGCCGGAACTTAAACTTCCGGCTTTTTTATTAATATATTCTTAAAAGCCTATGTTTTTAAGTGCTAAAGATTAATTTTGTAGCCAGAATACGGATCAAAAATATTGCTTTTTGATATGCACAGGACTTTTCTTGTGACCGGTTATTTGAAATATTAAGACATTAAAAAAAAGATCGTTTTGAAAACAGACTCGGGTAAATTCAGATTAATTGCTAAAACCTTTCATGGTTTAGAGGAAGTATTGTTTCAAGAATTGGAACAATTAGGTGCGGAAGAAATAAGAGTTTTAAAGCGCGCAGTTAGCTTTGTTGGAGATAAAAACTTGCTATATAAAACCAATCTCCATTTAAGAACAGCAACCCGAGTAATCAAACCAATTCATAAGTTTAATGCAAAGGATACTGATGAACTTTACAAAGGGATTCAGGAGATTGATTGGAGTGAGTACATCACGCATAAAGATACGATTGCTATTGATAGTACGGTTAGCTCTGAAGACTTTAAACATTCAAAGTTTGTAACTTACCGAGTAAAAGATGCTATTGTAGATCAATTCTTTTACAATAAAGGAGATCGTCCATCTGTTCGTATGGTAAATCCTACTTTACGAATCAACGTACATATTGATAGAAATACTTGTACTGTTTCTTTAGATAGCTCTGGAGAATCATTGCACAAGCGTGGTTATAGAGTGGGAGAAACTGCAGCTCCGCTAAATGAAGTAATGGCTGCTGGTATGATTTTATTATCTGAATGGGATAAAAAATCAAATTTCCTTGACCCAATGTGTGGTTCGGGTACACTATTGATTGAAGCTGCTTTAATTGCCTATAACATTCCTCCAGGATTGTATCGTAAAGAATTTGCTTTCCAAAAGTGGAGAGATTACGATGATGAAATGTGGGAAGATGTTTATAATGATGAAACAGAGATTGATTTCGACGGTAAAATTATTGGAGCTGATATTTCTGATAAAGCAATGGAAATTGCTGAAGCTAATATCCGTAACGCTGGTTTACGTAGAAAAATTGATATTGAGATTAAACCTTTCCAACAATTTGTACCACCTGCTGAAAAAGGCTTGATGATTACGAATCCACCATATGGAGAAAGACTAAAACCGAAAGATCTAGAAGGCTTGTATTCGATGATTGGAGAACGTTTAAAGCACCATTTTGCAGGATATGACGCGTGGATTTTAAGTTACTCTCAAGAGTGTTTCCATAGTATCTCATTACGTCCATCTCGTAAGATTACTTTGTTCAATGGTCCTTTGGAATGTAAATTTCAGAAATATTCAATGTTTGAAGGGAAAAAAAGCGATAAGTATAAAACAGAATAATCTATTGAATTTTGATTCTATATCTGCTTAAGCTCAGGGATATTTTATTATATTTGTCTAGCAAGTAACAATAATTATATTATTTATGAACTTTAATTTAGACCAGTGGTATTCAGAGAAGATAGATGAAGATTCTATTTTCGACTATATGGGGAAAATTGAAGACGAGAATGTTACTGAAATTTTAATGTGCATTGAGCAGATTTTAAAAGCGAAAGATGAGTCTCCAAAAGTTTTTAGAAAGATTTTTAACATTTTAGTAGAATTGGTTCAGAACCTGTATCATCATGGTGAAGTTCCTTCTGATTTTGATGTTTCCTATAAAAAATTTGGAGTCTTAATTCTTCGAGATGAAGGCACACAATATCGAATTTGTGCTGGTAATTTTATTAAAATCGATGGCTTAAGATTAATTCGTGATCGAATTGATCAGATTAATACATTATCTTCGACAGAAACGCAGAGTTTATACCGAATTATTTTGGGGAATGAAGAATTCTCTGAAAAAGGAGGAGGAGGATTAGGAATGGTTGATATTGCTAGAAAAAGTGGTAACAATATGGAATATCAGTTTTACGACTACAATCCGAATTATCTGTTTCTTGCTATTGACGTAATTATTTAAAAAACAAAAAATACAAACTTCCATGAATTCACTTATTATAGAAGGTAGCCCTAAAACACCAAACATAAATTTTGATGGAAATGAAGGTTCGTTTTTAATTTCTGGGCGATCAATTCCCGAAAATTCATTAGATTTTTATAAGCCTGTTATGGAATGGCTTGATTTCTATATTGTAGAACCAAAAGAAGCTACTACAGTAAATATTAAATTGGAATATTTTAATACCAGTTCTTCTAAATGTTTACTTGATGTTTTTAAAAAATTAGAAGTTATTTTTAAAAGAGGTCAAAAGGTAGGTATTAATTGGTATTACGAGGCAGACGATGAAGATATGTTAGAAGCAGGAGAAGATTATCAATCGATAATTAAAATTCCATTTACAATGATTGAAGAGGAGGAGTAAAATCCTTATATTATAAAAGAAAACCACAAGCATTGCTTGTGGTTTTTTTATTGTTATAAATTAACGTTCATATTTTTTTCGATTAAGCTTTCGTTCAAATCCGCTCAATAGTTTCTTGAGTAAACTAAAATATAGAGCTAGATACAGGGTGAATGTCGAAAACCAAATTACACAAATATTTACCCAATAAGTATCGTAATAATTTCCGAAGAATCTTTTTTGAGGCGCATAAAAATGTGCTTTTATGAACTTCCCATCTGGATTTCTATAGATCGGATCTATTTTTTGAAATAATTTACCTTTGTATTCTATAATTCGTTCAATATCATTGCTATTCCTTACAAATTCCTTTAAGCCTTCATTCGAGTAAGATTTTTTTATCTCAACAAATGATTGCTTATCAAGAAATTGCTTTTGCATTTCGGTTAGTTTTTCATCTTTTTTACGATTTGCAACATTATACAAGTTGATGTAGTAACGATTAAGTTTCTTAAAATAGTCACGAGTGACTTTTATGATATCTAAATTTAGTTTGTCCGGAGTTAACTCATTTAATTTATTGTAAGGAATCGAAGTGTTTTCAAGATCTTCTATTGATAGTTCGTTTTGAAGAACAAGTAAATTTTCACTTAATTCTTTTTGTTTTTCTGGCTTAGATAAATAACGCTCACTTGTATTTAGCTTGTTTTTAAGAACAGGCAACCAATAATTTTTCCGATAATCGGCCTTGCTCATTAACTTTTCGTAAATGTAAAAATTGGCAGCAAAATCATTGTCCTTAAATTGTTTCACAGCTAATGCTTCGTAAGCCCAACGTGCCGTAATTATCTCTCCAAACCATGGGATGGAATTTGGGTCAGAAATGGCCGGGTTTAACTTGTCGAATTTTACAATTACACCGCTTAAAATAATTTGCGGTATAAGAATAAATGGGATAAGAATATAAATAGTAATAACTGTCTTAAAACTATCCGAAATAATTAATCCTAGCATGTTTGCAAAACACCATGCGCTAAAAAGAGCTAGCCAATATTCAAAAAACATTCCTTTAATTTCAAGAATACTATTCCCAATTAAGGTGAAAAGAAAGGCTTGAAAAGCAGAGATGGAAAATAGAATTACAATTTTTGAAAATAAGTAACTTAATTTACTAAGGTTTAGGAATCGTTCTCTCTTTAGAATTTTTCGATCTTGAATGATTTCCTCAGCACTGAGTGTTAAGCCTATAAAAAGTGCAACAATAACCGACATGAATAAATAAACCGGTAAGTTACTATTGTTGCTAAAGGTGTATCCTAGGTCATTTCCAGCATCAATATTGTAAAATTTAATAATGTAGCTTAAGAGAAATGCTAATAAAGGTGTTTCAAACAAATTGATAAACAAATACTGACGGTTAGCCAGTTTCGAAATAACATCTCGCTTTACAAAAACACGAAACTGAGTGAAAATATTTGGAATCTTAAAAGTAACAGGTGGAAGTTCATCTGTATCCTCAATCGATTTGCCAATACAAGAATATTCTTGGTGTTTATTGTACCATTCTAAAGGAGATACTTTTCTTACTTGAGTTGGATTACCGTATTCATCAAGAACTTCTGATTCAACGATGTTAAAAATTTGATCTGCATCTACTGTACCGCAAGAGGAACATTCGCTCTCTGTGCGATTGGCACGCATTGTTTGTGATTTAAAATAGGTAATTGCATCAAGAGGGTTACCATTAAAAATTAGATAACCACCTGTGTCAAGTATTAATAATCTATCGAACATTTTAAATATATCCGACGATGGTTGATGAATGACTACAAATATAAGTTTTCCTTTAAGGGCAAGGTTTTTAAGTAAATCCATGATCTTAGCAGAATCTCTAGAAGATAGACCAGAGGTAGGTTCATCCAAGAATAGTACCGAAGGTTCACGAATTAATTCTAAAGCTATGTTTAAGCGCTTTCTTTGACCACCACTTATTTTTTTATCTAAAGGATTACCAACCTTAAGATTTCGTGCATCATACAAACCTAAATCCTTAAGAAGGTTTAATACGATTCTAATTAATTGAAAACTACTGTATTTGTCAAAGCAAAGTTTGGCGTTGAAATAAAGGTTTTCAAAAACGGTAAGCGATTCAATTAAAAGATCATCCTGTGACACATGACCAACAACCCCATCAAGTTTAGATTTATCGGTAACAATATTATATCCGTTAATTTCTACACTTCCTTCACTTGGATCCGCTGAACCATTTAATACATTAAGCAAAGTTGTTTTTCCAGCACCACTCGACCCAATAATTCCAACCATTTTTCCTGATTCTTCCTTGAAAGAAAGATCATGGACACCGATATTGTCCTCCTTAAATCGATATTCAATATTTTTGGTTTCAAAAACGACTCTTTTCTGCTTTTCATCCCTATGAAAGGTGGTTGCAATATCACTAAAATAGATAGGAGCAATTTTAGGGTTTCGAATAGAAGATCCTTGTGTAAGGAGATGGACTCTTTCTGGACTAAGAGTTTGTCCGTTCATGAATAGCTCTTCAATTCCTTTGAATCGCATTACAAACATATCTACTCTTTTCAGACGTAGAATTTTAATTTCTCCTATTAGGCCATCTGAACAATAATGTTCACCTATTTCATGATTATCTAATTTGTTGCTAACGGTTAAAAGTCGTTCTGATCTGATAATTTCATCAAAATCATTGAGAACAAAATCTTTTAAGCGTTCATATCCTCCTTCAGGTAAGTTGAAAGTATCTGCTACAGTTTCTACGAAAGCAAATTCTTGTTGGCTAATTTCTTCTTCTGACTTAAGGAATTCGAGGAGTTGGATTAAAACAATTACTTTTTGACGGATAATTAGCTCTTCGTTAATCTCCGTGCAAATTCGTAATACCCGCACAGAACTGGCAGAAGTATATTTTTTTATTTTTGCTTTTCGATTGGTTCTTTTTTGATTTTCTTCGTAATGCTGATCGTAGAGTCGAATGTATTCTTCAGCTGTTTCATTATCAAGCTGTTGCTTTAGGTATTTAGATACCATTCTTCGTCTCTCAATTGCTGAACTTTTTGGGTGAGCAATGATTGCAAAAAGTTGCATTAAAGCTTTAAGAATTCTTTCACTCATAAAATGTGAGACTTAGTGGTAGGTGTGTGCTTTATTGTATTTATTGTCTGAAGCCTATTAGAAGAAGAATAAAGCCTGAGCTTACTTCTTTTTGATTTAATTTGGCTTCAATTGTACAGTTTATCGAATGATCAAATTGAAAATCCCAATATGGTGAGTTTTGATGATCTTTATTTGAGAACAACAAGTGATTTTCTTCATCGTAGATTGAAAAAATTACATTTTTCTCTTCTTTTCCAGTGGCTCCGACAATACGATAATAATTGTTAGCATAGAAAGTGGTATGAAATTCAGCTACCTCGGCACCAGAAAGTAAAGCTTTGTATTGCTGTCCATCTGAAATGAAATTAGGTTCTAGATATTTTGTGCAATTTTTTAGTGTTACATCCGATTGAGCACTGGCAGTAAAGCTTAAGCCAGAAATGAATAGGAACAAGAATATAATATAGTAACGCTTCATGTTTCGTAGTTTTTGTGATTATTTGATAATGTGTTGACGAATAATACTGACCTTTTCAGTAATGGCATCAAGCTGTTTCTTATTCATTACCAACTCTGATTTACTTTTTACAACCGTTAATTTTTGTTTCGAATTTGTTACCGGTGGTATGTAGGTATATTTACTTTCTATTTCATCAAATGTATAAGCCAAATCGATTAAGCGATCTACCAAAAAGTAAAAATCTTTAGATTCGTTAGAGTAGGGAACCAAAAGTTTAATAAGATTTTCCAAAGGTCTTTTTTGTTCCGAAATTCTAGCCATTAAATCATTGCTAGTATTGACCTGTATTTGTTGTGTAAGAATGTAAATAGATTCAACCCATCCACCAGCAAGAATTAGTGCGCCAGTATTTTCTCGATCATTTGATTTTAAATAATTATCAATTTTACGATAAGTATTACTTACGATTAACAAGAGCGAATCTCTATTTTCTATATTGGCTTCAATGCGCTGAATTGTAGGTTTATCCATTGCATTATACAGTCCGATGTCTTGCGAGATTATTTTTAAAACCGCAAAATAACTTGCTGCATCTTGTGTCTGACCATAGATATTGATATAACCTAAATCAGCACCGTAAATACCAAAATTAACAGCTTTGCTAAAATTATCAACGTAATCACTGGCCTTTCTTGTTGTATGCAATATATCCTTATTATACGGAATCCCTGATTGCTCTAGGAGCAATGAAATTTGATATGGTGATGGAAGGCTAAAAAGAATATTATTGTATTTAAAAATATTCGCAGCTCCTTCTACATCTTCCATAATGGAAGCTTCTGTTGCTTCTCCTGTTTGATTCAGTTCAGTCTTATCCTCTTGTCTTAAAATAAAAAATGTGACAATAGCAGCTACTGAAATCAATAATAGAATTTTAATACTGTTTGGTATTTTTTTCTTCGGCATCTTGTATAACTTAAAATTTATTAAGCAATTTAGAAAGAATATGCTAATTCTCAAAGATTAGCTGAAGTCTACTTAGAGACTATTCGTAATAATTACTTATGAATTTGTTAATCGTTTTATGTTTGGATTGAATTCTAAATAGATTGGTGTTTGATTTGTCCAATTTCTTCAATCATTATTACTGTATTAATGGTAAAAAGGATACATTTGGGGACCGATTTTTTTAAAAGAAATTTAACAACAATGAATAACACTATGAAAAGAGTATTCCTTTTAACCTATTTATTAATCATTTGTGCCTTTTTTGCTGATGCTGATACTCGATCAAAAAAATTGAGTATGGAAGATGCTATTTTGGGAAAATGGGGGAAATTTTACCCGGAAAACGTTTCCCAACTTGCTTGGAAAGGTGAAAGTAACCTTATTTCTTATACCAAGGGAGAGGAAATTTTAGCTGCTAAGCCAGGAGAAGAAGTAAAGGTTATTTTTACTTTATCTGGTCTAAATGACATTTTAAGAAAAGAAAAACTTGATGAGCTTAAAAGATTACCGCGTTATTCTTGGGAGAATACCAATGTAATTCAATTTAAAGTTAGAAGCAGGTTACTTCATATTGATATCGCGAGTAAAAAGGTAATCTTGAATTTGAACATTAATTCAATTGGAACAAATCAAGAATTTTGTACGGCGAATTCAACAATGGCCTATACTATTGATAATAATTTATTTATAGCAAATAATGAGAATGGAGAAGTAGCTGTTACGAGTGATTCTGATAAGAATATTGTTAATGGTCAGGCTGTTAGTCGAAGCGAATATGGTATTGATGGTGGGATTTTTTGGTCTCCTAAAGGGCAGCACTTGGCTTTTTACAGAAAAGATGAAAATAAAGTCACTTCTTTTCCTTTGGTTGATATCAATACAAGAGTTGGTGATTTAAGAGAGGTTAAATATCCAATGTGTGGTATGGATAGTGAAGTTGTAAGTTTGGGTATTTACAATTTGGCAAATAAATTAACGGTTTGGGTGCAGGCAGATGATTTTGGATCTGACCAATATTTAACAAATATTTCGTGGGGAGCAGAAGGGAAATTTATTTACATTCAGGTGTTGAATCGAGCTACTGATCATGCCAAATTAAATAAGTACGATGCTACTACAGGTGAATTTGTGAAAACATTGTTTGAAGAAAAAGATGATCGTTGGGTAGAACCATCTCATAAATTAGTTTTCTTAAAGAAGAAATTAAATCAATTCATTTATCAGACAAACAATCGTGATGGTTTTAATCATGCTTATTTATATAATTCTGAAGGCAAATTAATTAAACAATTAACTTCTGGAGATTGGGAAATTACAAAGATTTTGGGTTTCGATAAAGATGAAAAATATTTGTTTTATCTATCAACGGAAGTGAGTCCAATTGAACGACATGCTTACAAGTTAAATTTAAAAACAGGAAAAAGAGTTCGTGTAACTATGGCGGAAGGACATCACTCAGTGAAGTTTAGTGCCGATGGGAAATACCTTATTGACAATTACAGTAGTTTAAATGTACCTCGTGTAGTTGCTATTGCCGATACCAAAGGAAAAGTAATTGAAGAATTGGTAAACGCTGAAAATAAGTTGAAAGAATATAATTTAGGTGAAATTGTATTGGGAACAATTAAATCGGCTGACGAAAAGACTGATTTGCATTACCGTATGGTGAAACCTGCTGATTTTGATCCTAATAAAAAATATCCGACTGTAGTATATGTGTATGGTGGTCCGCACGCTCAAATGGTAAACAACCGATGGTTAGGTGGCGCGCCTTTATGGGAGCAGTATATGGCACAAAATGGTTATTTAATTTATGTGCTGGATAATAGAGGATCTGCTAATAGAGGTAAGGAATTCGAAGCTATTATACATCGCCAGTGTGGACAACCCGAAATGGCAGATCAGATGAAAGGTGTTGAGTTTTTAAAATCATTACCATATGTGGATGCTGATCGAATTGGAGTTCATGGATGGAGCTATGGTGGATTCATGACCATTTCATTAATTACAAATTACCCTGATGTGTTTAAGGTTGGTGTTGCTGGAGGTCCGGTAATTGACTGGAAATGGTATGAGGTAATGTACGGCGAAAGATATATGGATACTCCAGAAGAGAATCCGGAAGGTTATGCTAAAACATCTTTAATTGCTAAAGCGAAGGGTTTGAAAGGAAAACTATTAATTTGTCAAGGAGCTGTTGACCCAACCGTATTGTGGCAGCATAGTTTGAGTTTTATTCGCGAGTGCATTAAGAATAATGTTCAAGTGGATTACTTCCCGTATCCGAGAGCTGAGCACAATGTTAGAGGACGTGATCGTATTCACTTAAAGCAAAAAGTCAGTAATTATTTTGACGATTATTTAAAATAAAAGAATTAATTTTCGCCGGTTTCATATTTGGAACCGGCTTTTTTATCTTATTGCAGTAGTATCGTGAAAATACAAACCTCTTATTCAAATATTTGGAAAGTTGCCTACCCAATCATACTGGGTAGTGTTGCTCAAAATATAATTGCTTTAACAGATACGGCTTTTTTAGGTCACCTAAGTGAAACAGCCTTAGGTGCAGCAGCAATTGCAACCATCTTCTATTTCGCAGTAGTTATGCTGGGATGGGGGTTTGGTTTAGGGGCACAAATCGTAATGGCTCGACGATATGGTGAAGGGAATTACAAGTTAGTAGGTAAAACCTTCGATCATGCCTTGTATTTTCTGGTAGTTTTGGCAGTTTTACTTTTCGGATTTATGGAAATTCAATCCCCTTCTATATTAAAGGGAATTGTTCAATCTGATGCTATTTTTCAAGCCAGTACTGATTACATTTCGGTACGTGCTTGGGGTATTTTATTTGCCTGTATTAACCTACTGTTTAGAGCTTTTTATATTGGTATTGCCAAAACTAAGATTATTAGCTGGAGTACGGCTTTTATGGCGATTATTAATATCTTTTTCGATTATGTATTGATATTTGGAGAGTTAGGTTTTCCAGAAATGGGTATTAAAGGTGCGGCTTTGGCTTCCGTAATTGCAGAGGCTTGCGTTTTGGTGTTTTTTATTATTTATACCCTACGAAAAACGCCTGTCGAAAAATATAATCTATTTCATTTTCCTAAAGTTGATAAAGAATTATACAAACGATTATTGAAGGTGTCATTTCCAATGATGATTCAAAACTTTTTGGCTTTGTCGTGTTGGTTTGTTTTCTTTTTAATGGTTGAGAAAATGGGAGAGAGAGAATTAGCAATTTCCAATATCATTAGAAGTATTTATGTCTTGATAATGGTTCCGGTATGGGCTTTTGCTTCTGCGGCAAATACTTTGGTTAGCCAAGTGATAGGAGAGGGAAATTATCAAGAAGTATTGCCTGTAATATTTAAGACTGTAAAGCTTTCTTTTTTATGTGTTTTGGCTTTGGTTGGAGTTAGTCTAATTAGTCCAGAATTGGTAATTTCTATTTACACAGATGAAATTGGTTTAATTAGGGAGACTAAACCCGTTTTGTATGTGATATTTGGTGCAGCACTTCTTTTTCCTGTTGGAATAACCTTGTTTCAAGGCGTTTCTGGAACGGGAAATACCTTTCATGCGATGTTAATAGAAATTATTGTGCTGGCCTTTTATTTGGGAGGTGTTTATACTTTAATCGAAGTATTTAAGTTGTCCATTTCAGGGGTTTGGATTTCAGAATATTTTTATGCTGGCTTTTTGGCATTAGGATCCTGGCTCTATTTACGATTTGCCAATTGGAAAGACAGTAAGATTTAGTTTGTAAGCAACTACTCAAATTTAACCGTTTCGGGTTGGGTAACTCTAAAGTTATTAAACTTGGGTCTTTCTTCTCCCGAAATTCGGTACTCAAAATGATCAATTTCCTTAGGTGCTCTAGGATAAAATGCCAGTCGAAGCTGAATTGTTTTAAACACTAGATTTTCATTTCGTAGTCGAATACCAAAGCCAACACCATAATAAAAATCTTCTTTAAAGATGTTCTTATTATTAGCGCCAATAAAACCAAGATCGGCAAAAGTGTAGAACGCAAATCTAAATCCTCCTAAAGTATATGGCGTAAAAGCAACACTCTCAAAACTACCTACTAATTTTTGAGTTCCACTCACCGATTCTTTCTTAAATCCTCTAATGCCTTTTTCCGTAATTAAGCTTATGAATTCTTCGGGGAATCGTCGAATTCCTAGCGTGTATTGCATGTCGCCAAAGTGACGAAATCGAAGAGGTCCGATTTGATGTATTCTGCTGAAAAACTTCGATTGTGCTGTTAATACTCCTTGCTCAAATCGCTTAGAATTAAAATATCCTCCTAAAGCAACTCTATTGAATAAATAGCTTCTGCTATTTTTAAGATATATGGCTTTTTGGAAATCAAATCCAAGGTAATTGCGATGAGAGTACTCTCGGTCTTCATATCCAAATGTGAACTGACTTAAAAAACCATATGGAATATCTTCTGTACGGCCAAAATTATAAATCAAATTACTTTTGTAATATTGAATTTGACTTAAGCTAATACTAGCTAAATAGAGGATGTTATTGTGAAAAAACTGATTTAGTGTTGGTCCAACTTCGGGGCGTTCAAAAAAATTTTTACTTGATATTCTTCCAGCAATATATAGTTTTCTTCTGGCAAATTGTCTTCTCGATTTTACTTTGTAGGAGCGTCCAAACCACATATTTCCATAATTAAAATCGAGTGGTATTTCGTTTAAAATGGGATCATCGTTTTGAATTTCTTCCGATCTCATGGTTTGGGCAATGGTAAAACCGCCTGCATATTTGGTGTTGTAAGTTGCAAAAGGTCGATCCAAATCCATCTGAAGAACAGCTTTTTCGTAAGTATTTTGATAGGTGAACAAGGCATCGATATAACTTCTTCGGATATTTTTGATCTTATATTTTCCGGTGTAGCCATATTGCTGATTTTTATCTGCATCGAATTCTAGGGCATTGCTAAATTCGTGACCTAATCCGTAAAGATTTCTGCTGTATATTTCAACTTCGGTAGAAGTTAGTGAGCCAACATCTAAGTTTGCTCCCCAGGAAAATTGATCTTTTACCCACAACTGCAGGTCGACTAATGTTTGAGATCCTAAAACTGGAATAACTCTAAAGTAAGCATCTTTAATGTAGGAGAGCTGTCGTATTAAACGTTCATTATCAGCAATGTTGTAGGGGTCAAGGTCATCGCCTTCTTTTAATCGCAAAAGTTTCTTTAAATGCTTTCTTCTACTGGTATGATGCAATTTGTTACCTGTATTTTCAATCCACGATGTTGCTACTTTGGTTGTATCGTAAAGGGTAGAGCCAAAGGGTTCTAAAACTCGGACACTTATTTTTCGTATTTTTTTTCCTTGGTATTGTACAAAGGCAGTTTCGCTTCGTTCTGTTTTTAAGGTATCGGTAGGTTTTAACTTGTCAGGAGCTACGAAAAATAAGCGATACAGCTCTTTTGTAAACTTACGCTTATCTGCATTGCGCTTTAACGCATGATAAAATTTATTGCCATTGCCAGATTCATTTCCACGATATTTTTCCTTAACTGTATCTAAAAGAAAAACAAAAGTATCTCGGGAGATGATATAAGTGCTATCGGTTAAATTGTGTTGTTTGTTTTTGGAAACAAGGGTATCTTTTCGAGAAGACCTTTGTCCATAAGTCAGGGAAAGGTTTCCAATCGAAAATATCAAAATCAGACAATATGTAACTATTTTACTGATGTGGCGAAAGTTTAATTTCAAAAGGCAAATTCTTCTTTAAAGATATACAATTTGCAAGTAGATCATGCTTGGCAAGAAACAAGAATCGTACCTATATTAACTACAAAATAGTTAAGTTATTTTAAATTCGCGACTTGATTAAGCTTTTCGTGAAGTTGCTTTGTATTTTCTTCTGACCATTTCCATTTCCCTTCTTTACGGATTTCACCGGCTAATATCTTTCCTTTAAATAGTTCAAGTGTTTCAATAGCACTTCCAAAACCAAACCTTTTTAAGCCCATATTAAAGCCAATTTTAGAATAAGGTATTTTTTCCAAACCCTTACATGCAATTAAATAGAAATAGTACAAATGAATTTCTTTTGCATCATCATCGAATTTAATTTCGTAGATAATTCGGTTTCTTTTTAAAAGAAGAAGAAGGATGTACATGAGAAATATGGCGCTCAAGTAAACTACTTTTAATTCTCCAAAGAATAAAAGGATAAGAAGAAGAAGACCCAATAAGGATAGTTCTTTGATGATTCTTTTGCCAAGAGGATATTCCGCAGGGTCTAGTTGAAATTTTTCCATTGCTTATTTTTTGCATAGTTAGCAAATTAGCTAGCCTAAATCAAGCATAAAGGCAATTTATCAAGTTCTATTTTTAATTAATTTCGTTTATCTACTAAATTTTTAGTTGTAAAATTTGTCTACTAGAAATTTAGTACTAAGTTTGTAGTAGATTAATCTAAAAGTTGAAATTGATATGAAGGAGTTGACCAAAGCAGAGGAGCAGGTAATGCAAATTGTGTGGGAATTGGAGAAAACAAATGTTAGAGATGCAATTGCTTGCTTTCCGGATCCAAAACCAGCTTATACTACAGTTGCAACTGTAATGAACGCCTTGGATAAAAAAGGATTTGTAAATAAAATCGCACAAGGAAAATCTCATGTGTTTTCTGTTAAAATACCGAAAGAAGATTATTCAGGATTTAAAGCAGGAGCATTGGTAACCAATTACTTTAATGGGTCATTTTCAAGAATGGCGTCTTTTTTTGCAAAAGATAATAAGTTAAGCATTCAGGAATTGGAAGAAATGATTGAGATCGCAAAGAAACAAATAGAAAAGGAGAAATAGATATGACAGCTTTATTTGACTATTTATTACAAGCATCGGTAATTTTAGCCCTGTTTTATGCGATCTATTTTCTTATTCTTCGGAACGAAAGATTTTTTGTAGAAATAAGAATTTACCTAGTTGTTAGTATAATTCTTTCGCTCTTGTTGCCATTTGTGAAAATACCTTACACGGTAATTGTCGAATCGGTAAAATCTTCAGTTCAAACTGAGCTTATGCCAATGTTCTCAGGAGCAATGGAAGCAGCACCAATGAAGCAAAACTACTTTACAATTCCTAATTTGCTATTGGCAGGTTATTTATTTGTAGTTGCGGTATTGCTAATTCGTAGTTTGATAAAAATTAGTCAGATATACAGAATGGTTTTGGGCAAAGATTATACGGTAGTTGAAGATTGTAAGGTTATTGTGTTGGATAGAGCAATTCCGGCTTTTACATTTTTTGGATACATAGTAATGAACAGAGAGGAATTTACCGATGAATCTCGAACAAATATATTAGCACACGAAAAAGTTCATGCAGAACAAAAGCATTGGATCGATCTGCTTTTGGTTGAGTTGCTAACCATTTTGGTTTGGTTTAACCCAATTGTATGGCTTTATCAGATTGCAATAAAACAAACGCATGAATTATTGGCCGATGATGGAGTTATAGCGCGTGGCTTCAATATTGGGCAATATCAGGCAACTTTAATTAATCAAATAATGGGAACGGAAGTGTTAGGCTTGGCCAACAACTTTAACTACTCCATTACTAAAAAACGAATGATTATGATGTCAAATGTAAAAAGCCCAAAAAACAGGCGCTATAAATTATTGATTGTAATTCCTGCTGTACTTGTGATACTTCTTTTTAACATGAAGATAGTTGAAGTTCAGGCTCAGAAAAAAATAATAGAAAAAGTAGTAAATGTGACTACTGTTTCGGGACAAATTTTCAATATAGTTAATGAACCAATTGCAGGTGTTGCAGTTTTGGTTCAAGATTCTAAAACTGGAACAGTTTCAGATATGGAAGGTAGATTTTCAATCCAAGTTCCTGAAGATGGCAAACTGGTATTTTTAGGAGTTGATTTAAACAAAGAGGTAATTTCTGTAGAAGGTTTTATAAAGCATGGAAAGAAAACAGATAACGGCTACGATATGAATATTCACTTAAATTCTTCATCTGTAAAAGAAGTTAGTGAAGAGAAAACTTATAAAGGAGAGCCTATTTTTGTTATTGTAGAAGATATGCCAGAGTTTCCTGGTGGAGCATTGAAATTAAAAGAATTTTATGAGGCTGAAGTTTCAAAATTGGATAAAAAATACATAATTGGTAAGAGGAGTTATGTTACCTTTCTTGTAACCAAAACAGGCGAAGTTGCTGAGGCTCGTATTGCAAGAAGTTCCGGAAATAAAAAAGTGGATACAAAAGCTTTAGAGATTGTTATGAGTTCTCCTAAATGGAAGCCAGGCAAACAAAGAGGTAAAGCTGTTCATGTTTCTTATACTGTACCAGTTAATTTTGGTGGAAAAGAAGGTAAATTGTCACAATCAAAACAAGATAAAAGATTTGTTGTGGACCCAGAAACAAAGGATACTATTTATGTTTATGTTGATGAAATGCCAAAGTTTCCAGGAGGATCTCTTGCTGTGCAAAACTTTATTGCAGAATCAGTTGTTTACCCATCGACTGCTTTTGTAAATGGTATTAAAGGTAGAGTGTTCGTAACGTTTGTTGTAAATAAATTGGGAGATGTTGATAAAGTACGAGTTATACGTGGTGTTGAGTCTTCTTTAGATGCCGAAGCAGCGCGTGTTGTTAAATCCATGCCAAAATGGACACCAGGTATTGAAAAAGGAAAAGCTGTTGATGTTTCTTATACGGTACCTATTAATTTTGATATTAAGGATGATAAAAAAATAGATGAGATAAAAGTTGATGGAAAAGTATTCACCATTGTAGAGCAAATGCCAAGATATCCTGGAGGAACAAAAGCCTTAAAGAAATATATTGGTGAAAATGTAAAGTATCCTGCAGAAGCGCTAAAAGAAGGTGTTAAAGGAAAAGTTTATGTGACTTTTGAGGTGAATAAAGAAGGTGGTGTTGATAATGCAAAGATAGCTAGAGGTGTTGAATCTTCTTTAGATACAGAAGCACTTCGAGTAATAAATTCACTTCCTAAATGGCAACCTGGTTTAGAGAAAGGGAAGCCCGTAAGTGTTCTTTATACGATTCCAATAAATTTTGATTTTACCGATGATAAAAAGGAGTAATCTTTTATATATCAGTAAAAAAAGGAATGCCTCTAATTTAACTTAGAGGCATTTTTTCATTTAAGTTTTTTATATCGAAAGCAATCCGTAGTATGATCGTTTACCATTCCTGTTGCTTGCATAAAAGCATAACAAATGGTTGGTCCTACAAATTTGAATCCTCTCTTTTTTAAATCTTTGCTCATCAATTCTGATTCTGGAGTAGAAGCGGGTACTTCAGATAGATCCTTCCAGGAATTTTGGATTGTTTTCCCTTTGGTAAAACTCCAAATGTATCGGTCGAAACTGCCAAATTCTTTTTGAACCTCAAGAAATGCTTTTGCATTTTTTATAGCAGAATTAATTTTCAGCTTATTTCGAATAATACCTTCGTTAAGGAGTAGTTCGTCAACTTTCTCTTGAGTGTAATTTACAATAACATTTGGATCGAAATTATCGAAAGCATTGCGGTAATTATCACGCTTACGCAAAATAGTAATCCAACTTAAGCCAGCTTGTGCTCCTTCCAATATTAGAAACTCAAATAGCATCTGATCATCGTGCAAGGGAAATCCCCATTCATTATCGTGATAATCGCAATACAAGGGATCTTCTCCAGCCCATTTGCATCTACAAATATTCGAGTTTTCCATTAGAGTTCAATTATTGGTTTAAAATAGCCTCAATATTAGCTTTGTCGTTAATATTTGGGAATTTTTCAAGTATTTGCTTGGCAACAGCTTTTGATTCCTTCGTCTGCTTGTATTTCACATGAAGGTTTAGCAAAGCCACATAGTAATTCTGATCTTCAGGATTAATATTGATTGCACGCTTTAAATACTTAACTGCATCTTTCGAATTGTTTCTGAAATCATACATCATTGCAATGTTGTAGAATATCCTTGGATTGGTTGTAGCCAGTTTCGATGCTTTCAACAAATAAGTCATCGATTCATCGTAACGCTGACGTTCAGATAAAAATAATGCATAGGTGAACATTGTTGTACCATCATTAGGCACATTTTTCAAATAATCTTTCAATAGGATCTCTGCTTTTTCATGCTCTCCTTTATTGTTGTAAAGTATTGCTAGGTTAATCTTAATCGGATGAAGTAGCTTGTCTTGTTTTAAAGCTTTTTTGTAAAATTCTTCAGCTTTATCATTTTGTTTTGTGTTGTAGTAGAAGTTGGCAAGATTAAATTTACCAGAAGGGAAATCGGCACTGTATTCCAAAGCTTCTAGGTATTCTTTTTCGGCCTTTTTAAGTTGTTCTTGATATTTAAACGGAATTTGATCCTTGCTTATCGTATTCAGTTTTGTTGCACATTCAACTCTTATGGCTTTTGTTTGATCATTCAACATTCCTAAAACTTTTTGAAAGGATGTTTGATCGTCCATCAGTAAATTCTGTAATGCATTGTAACGAATATGACCATTGAAATTATTCATTGC
This sequence comes from Labilibaculum sp., assembly GCA_016342745.1. Taxonomy (GTDB): domain Bacteria; phylum Bacteroidota; class Bacteroidia; order Bacteroidales; family Marinifilaceae; genus Paralabilibaculum; species Paralabilibaculum antarcticum. The sequence goes on along the minus strand of JAEINT010000015.1, from coordinate 123,717 downwards.
TTCATATAATACCTCTTTGGCTTTGTTTTGATAGTGCATTCCCAAGAGTCGGATCGCCGTTGCTCTAACAATTTCTGGATATACTTCGTCTTGGTAAATATGTACCAAGTCATCGAATCCTTTTTGACTTCCTGTAGTAGCCTCTTTAAAAGCATTACCATATTGAGAAGGACGACCAATTCCGTGCCATTTGTTCACATAGTCAACAGCCCATTGTGTCGATTTATCATCATGACATTGGTTACAAGCATTTGGTGTTCCTAAGGTTAGTGTTAAATCAGGACGTGGAACACGGAAGCTGTGATCATTTCTGTAATCTGGTCCCATATAAAACTGTGCAGGCATGTGGCAGTTAATACAACGAGCACCAGCACCAACTTCAAATTTAACACCATCGTCAGCAATTACAGCTTCACCTTTTTCTCCTTCTAATTTGTGAAAATGATGATTGTAAGTATCGTAATCATCAGCTCTGTGGCATTGTGTACACAATCTATTGTCTTCAAATAAGCGCTTAGTACTATGAACATTGTGACAGTCGTTGCATTTAACATCGCGCATAAACATTTTGCTTTGAGTAAACGATCCGTAAACGTAATCTTCATCTAATATCTGTCCATCGATATGGTAATTTTCACCGTTTGGTAAATTTGGAATGGTATGATTGTAAATGTCTGCACTGTGCTTAAAATCAGATAAAGAGCCTCGTCGTGTATGACAACGAACGCATAAATCTACGTATTCTTTGTTATCAATTCCGCTCGTTTTAACAACCAAGCCAAAATTGACGTGCTCGTCCCTGGCATAATCAGCTTTTGCAGCCCATTCTAGGTGTTTTGAGGCAGGTCCATGACAAGCTTCACAACTTACATCTATTTCACTCCAAGTGGTGTGGTAGGTGTCTGTTTTAACATCGTAACCTTTTACCAGGTTCGTGGAATGACAATCGGCACACATGCCGTTCCAGTTCTGAGCTTGGTTGGTCCAGTGTAACCAGTTGTCATGCTCAATAATTTCATCTTTATAAACTTCCGTTGACATGTGATACCACACGCTATCTTTCGAATTCCAGGTAAGAGGAAGTGTCTGTAATCTGCCACGATCAAATTCAATTAAATATTGTTGCAATGGATAGTAGCCGAATACATATTTGATTTCATATTCTTCCAATTTACCAGTTTCGCCATCAGTAAAAGCATAAAAACGATTGTCTCGTTTGTATAATTTATGAGTCATGCCATTGTATTCCAGTGATTGGTTGTTAAAATCACCAAGAACAGTTGAATCATTTGCATGATCCATGGCTTTATCATGATCAGATCCGACCCAATCGTTGTATTCATTTAAATGGCACTCAATACAAGTTTCTTTGCCTACATATTCAGCCTCAGCTATTGTTTCGCTGCTAGAATTATAAATGTTAACAAGTAGGTACAATGGAATCGTAAGTACTGTTACCAAAGCAGCAAGAAAGCTAATTCGTTCTGTTTTTTTGCGATTATCCATTATGCGTAGGTTAGCTGAGATTTGTTAAAAGAAGCTCTTTTTACAGGCTTTCTCGTATCAATAAGAAGTTCTCCACTTTCTACTTTTATTGGGAAAATATCTAGTGGACGAGTTGCAGGAGCAGAAATAACGGCTCCAAATTTATCGAACTGTGAAGCATGACAAGGACAATTAAATCCACCTGTTTTCGAATTGGTATTTACAACGCAACCAAGGTGAGTACATTTGATCGACATCGCCAAAAAACCACCATCTTCGAAACGTTTCAAAAAGAATTGACCAGTTAAAAATGGATATAATTTGTTGTTGTCGAAAGAAGAGGCTTTGCCGGCATTAAATAAGTCTTTCGCTCCAGACTTAGTATCTACCTTATTTACACTTCCTTTTATCAAGAATAAAGCTTCAACTGCTGCAACAGCAATCAGTATTCGCTTTATAAATTTTCGTCTATCTAGTTTCATTATGCTATCGTAATTCAATATTTAAAAAATCAACAACATTCCTTCTCCTCTTAGTAAAAGGGAAATGAGTAGCATGCTTATGTAGGATGCCAATATAATACTTGTACTTGCCATGATTAGTTCAGTGCGATTGGCTTGATGTTTCTTCTTCCAAAATAGCAGGAAGGCAACAACAGGAATCATATACAATAGGAAAGGAATTAAGCCAGTTGATATGATGCTAGGCCAGTTGGAAAGCCATAAATCAAAATGAAGAAAATGGTCAAGAATATAGATCAATACAAAAGTATAAAGAAAAGCACCTATGCTTGATTGTATGGTGATTTTTTTACCTAAAGGAGAATTGAACCAAACACCAATATTAAGATTGGTGTACTTGTAATAAGGTAGCCCAAAAAAGAATAATGCAGCCGAGAATGGAATAATTACAGCACTAAAGAACGGATGTAAATGTAATAGTAATTCCTGAGCACCTAAAAAATACCATGGAGCCTTACTTGGGTTAGGACTTTTTAAAGGATTTGCTTCTTCAAGCAGTGGAGCGCCATAAAATACTGACACTAAGAAAAGTCCTGCAATTACAATACTTGCAAGCATAATTTCTTTAGGAACTAAATTAGAAATGACATCAACCTTTTGTTTTTCCTCTTGTTGAGGAAGTGCAATCCCACCAGCTTTTCGTACCAGCCAAAAGTGCATGCTCATTAAAATAATAAACAAAATTGGAATGATTCCTGTGTGTAATGTATAGAAGTTGATAAGCGTATTTCCATCAACAGTATGACTACCACGAATCGCGTAAGCTAGAGAATCACCTATTAATGGGATGTATTCGGCAATTTGGGTAATTACAGTAATTGCCCAATAAGCTAACTGATCCCAGGGCAAAAGATAACCTGTAAAACTAGATGCCAATACCAAAAACATCATAAACAAACCATAAATCCAATTTTCAGCTCTTTTTAGATGAAAACTTTGTGAGTAGTAAGTTCTTATCAAATGTAAAAAGGAAACCAAGACCATCAATTTTGCTGATAAATGATGCAGGTTGCGAATGAACTGACCAAACATTGTATTGTTCTTTAAACCTAAAATTGAATCGTAGGCGTGCTCAACTGTTGGAATGTAAGAAAATCGAAGAAGTAAGCCTGTAATGGAGAGAATTATGAATAGTAATGCACAAACACCTCCTAAGCCGAAAGTTCGGTTGAATTTGACAGCTCGTGAATCAATTTTTGTTGGATGTAAATGCAGAAAAAACTTTTCTAATGATGATGGGGTCTTATCTTCAGTATTCTTCTTAGTCATTACAGGGATTATGTGATTTATAATGTGATTACAAAGAAAGCGAAAATGGATTGAATCTGAAAGAAAATAAATTATTGACTACTGGTAGGTAATGGTAGTATTGCTTGTATTTAAAGGGGTATATTTAAATTATCGATATAATAGTCACAATATGAGTACGTTGCGACTCCTTTTGTCGTGTTTGTTTTTAGGTTAAAATGGAGGTTGAATAAGTTTTTTTAACTAATTTTGGATTTAAATGCTGTAAATGACTGGTAGAATTGATGTTGTAAAGATAAAATCAATTATCAATAATTTGTGTGGCATATTATGAAACAGTATGTATTGAAAATGTAATTATAATAGTAAGATGAAATTAAAATTATTGCTTTCCATTTCTTTTGTATCCATTTTAATGGGATGTTCTGGAAAAAAAATTGAAAAGAAACAACCCAACATTATCTTTCTTTTTGCAGATGATCAGTGTTACAACACAGTACATGCTTTAGGGAATGAGGAGATAATTACACCTAATCTTGATAAAATGGTTGAGGAGGGAGCAACATTTACTCAAGCGTTTAACATGGGAGCCTGGACTGGTGCAGTTTGTGCTAGTAGTAGAGCGATGTTGAATACCGGAAGATTTGTATGGAGAGCGTATGATTACGAAAACAAGCAAAAAGAATTGGTTGATAATGGGCAAATGTGGTCTCAAATTATGCAATCGGCAGGATATGATACTTACATGACAGGAAAGTGGCACGTGAAAACAGCTCCACCTAAAATATTTAACCATACCGTTCATATTCGCCCTGGTATGCCTAAAGATAATTGGGATCATGCAACGCAGGTAAAACTTTTCGCCGACCTAGAGAGAACGAATAAAGGAAAAGGTGAAGATTTAATGCCATTTGGATACAATCGACCTCAAAATGTATCTGATACAGCTTGGAAAGCTTGGGATAAAAATAATGGCGGTTTTTGGAATGGTGGAAAACACTGGAGCGAAGTATTGAAAGATGATGCAATCACCTTTATTGACTCGGCAAAAGGAAAAGAGAAGCCATTCTTCATGTACCTAGCATTTAATGCACCGCATGATCCTCGTCAGTCTCCAAAAGAATTTTTAGATATGTATCCCTTGGAAAATATTTCTGTCCCAGAATCTTTTCTTCCGATGTATCCATATAAAGATAGCATTGGTTGTGGTCCTTCCTTGCGTGATGCAGCTTTGGCTCCATTTCCAAGAACCAATTATGCGATGAAAAAGCATCGCCAGGAATATTATGCTTTAATTACGCATTTGGATCATCAAATTGGGGAGATCATTAAAGCACTTAAGGAATCAGGTGAAATGGATAACACCTATATCTTTTATACTGCCGATCATGGTTTAGCTGTTGGAGAAAATGGTTTGCTTGGTAAGCAAAATATGTACGATCATTCTATGCGCCCACCTTTGTTTGTTGTTGGCCCTGATATCCCGAAAGGAAAAAAGGTTGATGCTGAGGTGTACTTACAAGATATCATGGCTTCTTCGATTGAATTGGCCGGATTGCCAAAACCTGATTATATTGAGTTCAATAGCTTTATGTCCTTGGCTCGTGGAGAACAAACAAAATCGAATTATGATGCGATTTATGGATGTTACAAAAAGGATATGCAACGCATGATTCGTACGGATGGATTTAAGTTAATTGTTTATCCTCATGGAAAAGTGATGAGGTTATACGATTTAAAAGAAGATCCAAATGAGATGAACGATTTGGCAAGTAAGCCTGAGTTTAAAGGAAAAATTAAAGAATTGTTTAGAAAATTGGTCGCTCTTCAGAAAGACATGGATGATCCGTTAGATCTGACAGCGGTTTTCACCTTGTAGAGAGAGTAAATTATATAGAATAGGGATGCTAGTTGCATCCCTTTTTTTTGTGCAGAATGAAAATATACAAGTCTGAAATTTTATTATTTATTGCAGAATATAGTGTGTTTTACTGATAAAAGGAAAAATTGTCAACTTTTCGGGAATTATCATCCTCGGAGAATCTTTAAATTGTCCTCATCTTTGTATCATTAGATAAAACGAATAAGATTAAAACTAAAAATATGAGAACAATTGAAAGTGCTAAAGAATTAGAGAACTTATTTAAAGAAGATAAAGCAATATTGATAGATTTTTATGCTGATACTTGTCCTCCTTGTCAAGCATTAATGCCAATTGTGGAAAAGTTAGCAGCCGAATATGAAGGAAAAGTTGACTTTCAAAAAGTGGATGTGCATAAATTACCTGAATTGAGAACAAAATACGGAATTGGGAGCATACCAACTTTACTATTTGTGAAAAAAACTGAAGTTGTAGATAAAACAGTTGGAGTAGTTGCTGAATCTGTTTTGGTAGAGAAATTAAACAAATTAATTTAAGCCTTAGGATCGTGCCTATTTTAACACTCGCATATATTACAAGTGCTGTTACATTCCTTTGGGAACGATAACAGCACTTATTTTTAATATCCTAATTTGTATTCTTTTAAAATTCTAATTCCATCGCAAAATCAACCGGAACATTCTTTCCTCTTTGCGAGCCTGGCTTCCAATTTTCCATCTCGTGTGCTATGGTTTTAGCGGCCTTAGCGGCAATATCATTCGATTTATTTAATATCTGAATGTTGGTAACCTCACCTTTAGCATTAACTGTAAAACCAAGAGTTGCTTTACCTTTTAAATTTTTACCAAATTTACTTTTTAATTCAGCTGTTTTCTTTTTAACATACTGTCCTAAACCATATCTTCCATTCGGATAATGAGGTATCTCTTCAACAATAAAAAACACGGGCTTGTCTGAATTAGACATTTCAGGTACTGGTGGTGGAGGAGGTGGTGGAACATCACCATCTAAAAACATCGATTTACTGCCGATGCTAATAACCCCTTTTTGCAATTTAAAATTGAAATGTACTTTTTTGTCAGAAGGGTTTATTTTCTCAACAATGGTTTTGTAGCCTACATAAGAAATTACAAGAGCCATTTTTTCTGATTTTGGAACATTCAATTCAAAAGTACCATCTTTATCAACAACAGTACCGGTTGTAGAACCTTTTAGTATAATTGAAGTTCCTGGCATATTAATACCATCTTCGTTGATCACCTTACCAGTAATTAATATGTTGTCAGCGTTATTTATAGAGCTAACAAGAGCTTCTGATTTAGTAATTTTCGTTTCTTGTTTGTAATCTGGTTCAGCAAAAGCAACCAGAAGAATTGCCAGTACAGGGATTCCCCATATCATTCGAAACAATTTTCGTTTCGCTGTTTTCTCTTTTGTCATCATTTTGAATCGGGTTGGGCCGAGGGATGAACTAAAGTGATTGGCTAAACCAATTACTTGTGTCCCCATTAGCCGGTTAATTAATAACGCCTGATACCTGACAGGTGAATGGCCCCGGGTTAATACACCTTCGTCGGCCAGGTATTCATGGTTTTGTTTAATAGCTCGTTCAAATAACCAAATAAATGGATTGAACCAGAAAAACACTGTTAACAGTTCTATGATGAACAGATCGATCCAATGACGCTCGTGAATGTGCACTTTTTCATGAGTTAATATGTCATCTATTTCGTCCTGTTTAAAATATTCAGGATTGATTAATATGCGATTGAAAAACGAAAAAGGTGAGTTAAAAACCTTGTTCTCGTGAATCAAGCAATCGTTAATTTTTTTAGGCTTTGAATTGCTTATGATTAGTATTGGTTTTCTGCATTGTATAAGGATGCGAAGCAATACCAAAGAAGCTCCTGTCAAGTAAATTAGAAACAAAACACTAGCTAAGGATATGTTTTCTTTAATACTATTAGAATTCGTATTTTCAATATTGTGATTAAAAACACCAGCGAATTCGGCGACAGTTTCGTTCGCAGCTGCCTGCACATTTACTTGATATTGAACAGGAATAGCAGCGATTACAAGTGATGTCATCAAACTAAGCAATAAGAAGAAGCGATTGGCCTTAAAGTGAGTGCTTTCACGTAAAAGAAACCAATACAGTGCATACAACACGATTAAGCTTACCGATGCTCGAAATAATAATTCAAATAATGCTTCCATAATTATTCCATTTGTTCTTTATCTTTCTTCATTTCCTTTTCGGCTTCCTTCATTATTTTTTCCAAATCAGAAATATCCATATCGTTTTCTTTTGCAAAGAAACTAGCCATTTTAGGAAAGGAACCGTTAAAGTAGTTTCCTAATAGAGAGGTAAACTGGAATTTAGTATATTCAGCTTTACTGATTGTTGGCGTAAATAATTTTGTATTGCCAATTTTACGATGCGAAACAAAGCCTTTTTTTTCTAGTACGCTTAATACGGTAGCAATAGTTGTATAGGCAGGTTTCGATCCTTCAAATTGTTCAAGTACATCCTTAACAATAGCTTCACGCAATTTCCAGATAATTTGCATGATTTGTTCTTCTGCTTTTGTTAGTGATTTTAAGTCCATAGAGTTTTTGATTTTAATTGTATACTACAAATATAGTAGACTTATTTTAAAATCCTACTATGTTTGTAGTAATAATTACTATAAATATAGTAGGAGTATTGAGAAGCCCAGTAAAAGCGTATGTTTTTATTTTAAATTAAGCATTAAAGTAATCTTAATAAGTAATCTATTTATGAATTATTACAATAATAAGCGAGTTTTGATCAAAAAAAGGATACCTAAATGGTATCCTTTTTTATTGTTAAATTTTTTTTTACTTTTTACTCTTACCTAGGACTTCTACTAAATTGATATCGAATATTAGCGTTTCGTTTGGTCCAATTTTGTCACCACTACCTCGTTCACCATACGCCAATTCAGACGGAATATACAATCTCCATTCCGAACCTTCAGGCATTATTTGGAGAGCTTCAGTCCAACCTTTTATTACTCGATTTACAGCAAAAGAAGTTGTGTCTCCACGTTCTTTCGAGCTATCGAAAACTGTTTTGTCCAATAAAGTTCCATGATATACACATTTCACCCAATCGGTATTGGCAGCAATTTTACCATTGCCTTCATTTATAATTTTATATTGCAGTCCACTTTCAGTTTCCTTAATTCCTTTATGTTTTTTATTTTCTGTAAGGAAGTTTTTACCTTTTAGTAGATTGGCTTTTCCAATTTCTTTTTGCGAGGAATCTTTTATCGCCTTTTGCTGCTTAAAGATTTTTCTCAAATAGATATCTGCATTTGTTTCAGAAAAATAAGACTTACCATAAGCTAACTCATTTACAAATCCTTTGTAAAAAGCATCTTCATTAAACCCGTTGAACTGTTTGATTCTAATATCAGAATATTTTTCTGTTAGTTGTGTTTTTGCCATAATTTTGGCAAAATTAACAAAGGTCATTGAATCCATTAGGAATGGTACCTGTTCGAAAGTCTTCTTAAAATTATTGGCTTCAATATAACCCAAGGCATAGCTAACACTATCAATACTCGATTTAAAATCCATCTTACCTGATCTTGGTACTTTTCTACAAGCACTAAAACTGACAATAGCAGCTAAAAAAGCGCAAATAATACTACTTCTTCTCATTTGATAAATAGTCTTTTTAAGGTTGTTAATCTATTTTTTATCAAAAGCGAATTTACAATATTGTAGGAAAAAGTAAAAATGCTTAGTTCGGTAATCCTTGTTTATAGTTTGAACCTAATCTATATAATAGTTTTTAAGAGTTATTAGAGTAACCCTTAAGCTTTGTTTTTCGTTATCTATTTAAATAAATAACGATGATTCCTTAAATGCTTTACAATGAAATATTTTATCTTAATTCTTTTCATTCTCCTTTCGAATGTATCATTCTCCCAAATCAATGTTGATAGTTTAGAAAGTATACTTCCTTTAAAACAAGGATTGGAGAAAGCTAGAATATTAAATAATTTATCTCATTCTTATTGGAATTCTAATCCTGAAAAGGGATTAGAATATGCAAATGCGGCTTACGAAATTGCTCTAAAGAAGGGTAGTAAAAGTGATATGGCAAAAGCAATGCAAAATTTAGGAATTAATTATTGGGCGGAAGGGGAATCAGATAAAGCTCTTGAATATTTTGAAAAAACATTGCCTTTGTATGTGGAACTTAATGATTTTCATGGTCAAGCATCCGTATTGGTAAACTTTGGAGTGGTTTATAAAAATTTATCTGATTTCGATAATTCTTTAAAACACTATATTAAATCATTGGAAATATGTGAGAAACACAATTTCACTAAAATGAAGAGGAAAACGCTTGGCAATGCTAGTTTAGTTTACCTTGCGCTTAATAATTACGAGAAGGCTTCTAGTTATATTCAGGAAGCAATATCATTAGGTAAGGAATTAAAAGATGATGAAGTTCTTTCAGCTCATCTAAATACCTTAGGGCAAATTTACGAGACTAAGAAAGATTATATAAATGCTCAAGTTTATTATCAGAAAGCTTTAAAAAATAACATCAAACAGAATAATCAATATGGAGCTACAATTTGTTTGTATAATATTGGAAATGCAAAATATTACCTGAAAGAGTATGATGAGGCCAAGAAGTATTTTCAAGAGTCTCTTTCTTTGAGTCAGAAAATAAATGATCAAATTGGCGTATTGTTTGCGAATAAGAGTATTGGACTTCTTTATGCTGTTCAGGAAAAATACAATGTAGCCTTATTTTACTATGCAAAAGCATTAGATTTAGCTACAACATTGAATTCAAGGGAGCAAAAATTGGAAATTTATAAGAATTACTCCGATGTATACAAATCGCTTGGTAATTATGAAAAAGCTTTAGAATATTTTGCTCAATCCTCGTCTTTAAATGATAGTATTTACAATGAAAAAAGCTCTCGCCAAATTGCTGAAATGCAAACGAAATATGAAAGTGTAAAAAAGGAAAAGGAAAATCAATTGCTTCGAAAAAATAGTGAGCTTCAAACTTTAGCAATTACCAAACAGACCAATTTAAGAAATTCAGTTATTGTATTATTGATTTTGGTGACATTGGTTGTGCTTATTTTAGTTAATCGAAATAAATTAAAGCAAGAGGCAAATTCGGTGCTTTCTCTCAAGAATAAGTTAATTGAAGAGCAAAAAGCAGAGCTTATTCATAAGAATGAAGAACTTCAGAAGCTAAATGCGATGAAGGATAAGTTTTTTAAAATAATTTCTCACGATTTAAAGGGGCCATTTAATAGTATTATTGGTTTTACAGAATTATTAAAGGAAGATTATGATTCTCTGGATGATATCGCTAGAATTGATATGATCGAAGATATTGATAAGTCATCTCAATATGCCTACGAATTATTGAGTAATCTTCTTACCTGGGCACAAACGCAAACAGGTGATATTGCGATGGACAAAAAGGCTCTTAACTTAAGAGAATTGGTTACTAAAAGCATCGCATTGTATGGTTTAAATGCGACTAGAAAAAACATTGATATTGAAATAAATGTTCCAGATTACATTACACTTTTAGTTGATAAAAATACTTCCATGATTGTTATTGGAAATATTGTAAATAATGCCATTAAATTTACTCCGAATGGAGGTTTGATATCTATAAATGTATCCGATAAGGAAGACTATATTAACTTGCATATTGTTGATACAGGTCTAGGGATGCCACCAGAAGTTTTAAAAAAACTTTTTAGAATAGATGAAACGGTAACAAGTGAAGGAACCAATAATGAAAAAGGAACTGGCTTGGGTTTAATTCTATGTAAAGAATTTGCAGAAAAGAATGGCGGACATATTGATGTGAATAGTAATTTTGGAAAAGGAAGTGAATTTATTGTAACGCTTCCTAAAAAACTGCTTTAGTATTTATCTTTTCCTATTATCTTTAAAACACTCAATAAATGATTCTTTCAAAAAGGAAGGAAAAAGTTATTGGTAACTTTGAAGAAGTATATGTCATGAGTATTTTACACCAACCAATAATTGTAGAACAAAAATTTAACAAGACCAGAGAACAGGTTTGGAATGCCATTACAGATTTGCCTCAAATGCAAAAATGGTTTTTCGAAAATATTCCAGAATTTGAACCTGTAATTGGATTTGAAACTAGTTTTAATGTAGATGCCGGAGAAAAACAGTTTATGCATCTATGGAAAATTACCGAAGTTATTCCATTGCAAAAAATTGTATACGATTGGAGATACGATAAATTAAGTGGGAGAGGAATAGTAAGTTTTGAATTGTTTACGGAAGGAGAACAAATTCTACTTCGTTTAACAAATTTTGGACTAGAAACCTTTCCAAAGGATATTCCTGAATTTTCCAGAGATTCTTGCACGGGAGGTTGGCAGTATTTTATTAATCAAAGGTTAAACGATTATTTGAATCAATAATGAGTCAATTTATAAAGTATTCTTGGAATATTCTACTTGTTATCATTTTAACTGCATTAACTCAGGTTGGCGGAATTGTATATTTGATCAGTATCGTTTTATCTAATTGGATACGATACCAAATGCGTGGTAAATTAGCTTTGGTATTTACAATTTTATATCTGATATGCACTTTTCTGATTGTACCTCTGACCTCACCTTGGTTTGGAAGACAAAAAATTGATAACAATTCTTATTTGAGGCCAGCAAATTATCTAACGGTTTTATTAAATCGGAACTATGTAACAAGTGAGACAAATGTATTTTTACAGGAGACCTCAAATCAGTTAATGAGTGAGAAACCTGAAATTCAAATTCGATATTTAGATGCCTGCTTTCCCTTTATTAAAGGGTTTCCGCTATTGCCACATTTAAGCCACAATGATGGTCGTAAAATAGACTTTAGTTTGGTGTACGAGGATCAAACAGGTACAATTGTAAATAAGGGAAAGTCCTTGAGTGGTTATGGTGTTTTTGAAGATGCTCGTGAAGATGAATTCAATCAATGTAAAGATTGTTTAGAGAAGGGATATTTTCAATACGATTACCCCAAGTATCTAACTTTGGGAAGTATTAATTCTGATTTGCGATTTTCGGAAACAGGAACAAAAGAATTGATTAAGGTCTTCTTAAGTCATAAAAACCTTACCAAATTATTTATTGAACCACATTTAAAACATAGGCTAAACCTTACTGATAAGCGGGTTCGATTCCATGGTTGCGGTGCAGTTCGACACGATGACCACATTCACATTCAAATTAAATAAATATGATTCAGTTGAAGCGAACTAATTCTGATAATAAGTATTTTATAGAATTAGTGGAAATTCTTGATGCAGATTTGAAAATAAGAGATGGAGAGGATCATTCTTTTTATTCTCAATTCAATAAAATTGATCACATTAAATATGTTGTTATCGCATATGAGTGTGGTAAACCTGTTGGTTGTGGCGCAATAAAAGAGTATGCTCATAATGTGATGGAAATTAAACGCATGTTTGTGTTGCCTGAGACTAGAGGAAAGGGAGTTGCCTCAAAAGTTTTGATGGAATTGGAAAAATGGACATGTGAATTATCTTTTAGCAAGTGCATTTTGGAAACGGGTGTGAAACAACCCGAAGCAATTGGATTATATTATAAAAGTGGCTACCGATCAATACCTAATTATGGACAATATGCTGGAGTTGATACAAGTGTTTGTTTTGAGAAGCATATGATTTAATTACCTCTTTGTCAGTAAAACCCAAATTATACTGAAACCATCATTGATACTGCTTTTTTTGGTCATATTATGCTCCATTTTGGTCATTTTGTGCTAGTCGTGAATTCTTATTTTTCTTTGCTTTACTAACAAGATAGATTAGATTGAATATTATATTACTTGCATTTTTTTTGCAATATTTAGTAAATGTAAATAATGCATTAAAATATTTGTAAATGGTTTTTCAAGTTAGATATGAAACAGGAGTTGCTCATACATTGTGGGAGATTGGGAGCCTCTCTTGTTTTTCTTATCTTTATAATTCAAGAAAAGAATAGGATGCGAAGAAGAATTTTAGTTTGCTGTTTTGTTTTTCTTTTAATATGTAGCTCAAAGCTGCAGGGAACTCAGTATTTTCAAAAACTAGCAAAGTATACAACTGAGCATGGTATTGCCAACAATACTATTTCTTCAGTATTTCAGGATTCTACGGGTTTATTATGGATTGGGACCTTAGAGGGATTAAGTAGCTACAATGGGTTGGAATTTATAAGTTATCCAATGTCCGATTCAATTTTTTTGCATGCCATTTCTTTTATCGATCAAATCAATAAGAATCAACTTTTATTGGGAACCAACGAAGGGAATTATCTGTTCTCAATTTCAGAAAAAGAATTTATAAAACTTCGTCTACCTCAAGATGAACATGACCCAATTACTGTATTCTTTCGCACTAAAAACAAAATTTATATTGGAAGTCGATCAGGATTATTCGAGTATGATGAAGAAAAGCAAATTGGTATTCGAGTCTTTGATCAGGATATTACTTGCAAATGTATTTCGCCGAATGAAAAACTTTTGTTGGGAACAAATGAAAATGGCGTATGGGAAGTAAATCTCGAAGCTGAAACGTTTGCTCTCGAGAGGTCTTATCCAGAGCTTAAAAATGAAAAGTTGGTGTCGATTGAATTTATGGAGAATGGGACTCCAGTATTTTTAACAGATAAAGGATTGTGGATTTCGGGAATAGAAGAAATTAGGACGGAAACTCCTGACTTTTTTACATCATTGAATATTTCGAGTTCTGATGGAATTATTTTGGGAACCTATGGAGAGTCTGTTCAGCAACTACAGCAGATTGATGGTAAATATAGTTTGAAGGATTTTATTGATCGAGATAATGAAATATTTAATGACTATTACGATGCACAAGTAAACATTCTTTTTCGAGATTACTCAGGATCTGTATGGGTTGGAACAAATCGTGCAGGTTTGAATAAAATTGATCGTAAAAAAATCACTTACAAAAAATACAAAAGCAGTTTGCATGCTCAGGAGCCTGAAGCTGGCTATATAAATGCTATAACTCAGACTGAGGATGGCAGAATATGGATTGGAACTTCGGGTAAGGGCTTGTATTTACTTGATCAGGAAAAGGAAGAGTTGATTCCTATTCCTATTCTACAAGGGAATATGAATGATTTGTTCATAGAAGCCATTTTGCGATTTAAAGACAAACTGTATATCGGGACAAGGCATATGGGAATTATAACGGCTGATTATCCTTCGTTAAATTCAAAAAAAGTTATTGCTTCGGGGCAATTGTTTTCGAATAAGGCAGGCTTGGTTAAAAACGACTACATCTATGGTTTGAAAAAGTTTAATGATAAATTGTACATCTGTTCGAATAAGGGAAGTTTTGTTTGTGAGGGAGTAGCAGATAATTTACGAAGAGTGGATAGTTTGCCATCTATTGACATCCTAGTTGATTCTTTAGATAATATGTGGATACTTTCTTTAGATATGGAATTGTACTATAATCAAGAAAAAATTGAATTAGCTTCAGAAGTATCAAATTTTCATATTGAATCTAATGAAATTTGGGTAGCAACTTCAAAAGGTCTTGCTTTAATTAGTAATGGAAATTCAAAACCTACATTTTTTAATCCTCCTAATAAAGTAATTGAATTTACTTCAATTTCGAAAGATGAAGAAGGGCAATTTTGGCTTGGATCTCGAATGGGAATATATCGATTCGATTCTAAAAGTAAATTATTTTCAGGTTATCAAATTCCAGGTGGTTCAAAGGCTAATAGTTTCAATCACGGAAAATTGGTGCATAGTCAATCAGGGCAATTCTATTGGGGAAGCAACGATGGTGTCGTTTCTATTTATCCTAAGGAAAATAGTTATTTAGCTACGCCTTTATATAAAGTTGAGCAAGGAACTAATGGATCAGAGTCTGTTTTTAAAATCTATAATTATTCATTTAATCATCATGAAGAGAATGGAATAGCTTATCGATTTTCTGATCCTGACTCTACATGGAGATACATTTCCGCAAATCAATCTATTCTTGATTTTTCTCATTTTGGAAAAGGATCTTATCAGGTGGATATTACAGCAATAAATTCCGATGGTATAATAAGTAACGATTATGCTTCTTTCGAATTTCAAATGAAAAGAGCTTACAATAATGCTACGATTTTGTGGTTCATCTTTGTAACCATTATAGGAGCAACTGCATTTCTCTATTGGAGATCAAAGAATGCAATTAGATCTTTAACTGTGGAAGAGGAAGAGCCGACTGAAATTGAAACGCCGGAAGAGAAAATTTTCAAAGAATGGATGAAGAATGAATTTATGCAAAAGGCAATTCTTTTGATTGAAAATAATCTGTCTAATAATACTTATGGTGTAAATGAACTCTATGCTGACATGCAAATGAGTAAATCAAACTTCTACCGTAAGCTAAAAACCAATACCGACTTGTCTCCAAATGAATTGATTCGTTTTGTCAGACTTAAAAAATCAACACAGTTATTGATTGAAGCAAAATTAAGTGTTAATGAGATTGCTTATGATATGGGCTTCAATTCACCATCCTATTTTACACGTTGTTTTAAACAACATTTTGGAATTGCTCCTTCAGAATACAAAGAATATTACGAAAATTTTTGTTCCATTACTGAATCAGTAGAGTAATTCGACACAACATTTAGAGTTTTTTAGAATATGTATGAGTTTTGAATTGATTTTTGTGTCAACTCACTCATTTTAGTGCAAATTGGTCATATCGTGCTCAATTTTGGTCAATCAGTACCATCATTTCCCTCCTATAATCGCGTGTTTTGAAAGGTCTTTAAGAGACTTGTAGTATTATCTCGAAAGAGTTAATGCTAGATCAAGATTCTTAGGAATGCTCCCACCATTCCTGATTACTAACAAATATTAATTAATAAACTAACCTAAAATTTTATGAATCAAAACTCAAGAGATTTAGCAAGGCAAAGCAGCCTTCTAAAGAAAAGTTTTTCATGGATTGCAAGCTTGTGTTGCGCCGTTTTTTTTATTTCGGTTACACCAGCATATGCATCGTCCGTTAATGAAAAAAAGGAATCGACTGTGCTTCAATCTCAGGAAAAAAGAATACTGGGAAATGTGGTAGACAAAAATGGAGAATCTTTAATTGGTGTGAATATCATCGTTAAAGGAACTACTACGGGTACCATAACTGATTTTGATGGGAATTACGAAATAATTGTCCCTGAAAATTCAACTCTCGTCTTTAGCTTTATTGGTTATCTAAATCAAGAAATAGTAGTTACGGACAATGCAACAATTAATATTAGTTTGTTGGAAGATGCCCTAGGCCTAGACGAAGTTATTGTTGTTGGTTACGGTACTCAAAAAAAGGCAAATTTAACAGGATCTGTATCTGCTGTGAAAGGAGATGAGATGGTTAAAAAACCAATGACCGATGCTCGACAGGCTCTACAAGGAGTATCTACAGGTGTAACAATCGTTGATCGTGGAGGAGCTCCCGGAGATGAAAATCTTAACATCAATATTCGTGGAATTGCAAGTATACCAGATGCTAATAATGCTTCAAAAACAGCACCCTTAGTTTTGGTTGATGGAATTGAAATGCTATTGAGAGATGTTAATCCAAATGATATCGAGAGTATATCTATATTAAAAGATGCGGCATCGTCATCTATATATGGAGCAAAAGCTGCAAATGGCGTAATCTTGATTACCACGAAAAGAGGAAAAGTTGGGGAGTATAAAGTTGATTACAACGGTTATTATGGATGGCAGACCCCTGCAACACTTCCTGAATTGGTGGGTGCTGAAGATTACCTAAATCTTGTTAATGAGGCACTTGTTAATGCTGACTTAAATCCCAAGTATACTGATGAATATATAAAAAATACAGTAGCTGGAGATGATCCAAATAACTATCCATACGTAAATATCCTTGATGAATTATTTGAAACTGCTCCAATATTTAATCAATCAATTCGTATTAGCGGAGGAAATGAAAAGTCAAGAATTGCATTATCCTTGAATCATATGGATCAGCAGGGAATGCTTAAGAATGTAGAGGCAAAAAGATTTGGATTTAGATTGAATACGGACTTTCAGGTAAAGGATAATTTTAAAGTTAGAGCAGATATTTCATTTAGTCGTAAGAATAATGAAAGACCATATAGGTATAATTCCGCTTTAAGCGAAATGATTAACACCTCGCCTGTTACGGTATTAAAATATCCAAATGGCGCTTATGGCTTAAATAAGGACAATACAAATGCGCTTGCTTCACTTGAGGTAGGAGGAACAAATAAGATTGTAAAAGAGGCACTTAATATGAAAATTGGAGCTGATTTAGAGATTCTTTCTGGATTAACTTTAAAAACAGATCTTTCATACAAGAGCATTAATAATCGCTATAAGGAGTTTCGAGCTGAATATGACTTTGTAGATCCTCAAGATACGGAGAGTGTTATACAGAAATGGTCGCCAAGTAGATTGGTTGACAGACGCTGGCAGCAAGAGGAATTAAATTTTAAAGCTCTTCTAAACTATAATAAAACGTTTGGAGATCATCAATTGGATTTATTAGCTGGTTCTGAAATTACTGAAAATACAGCCTACGTTCTTAGAGGTATGAGAACAAATATATATGCTGAGAACTATGATGAGCTAAATACTGGTGATGCTGAAGGTCAAACGAATAATGGATATCAGGAAGATTGGTCGTTACTATCTTATTTGGGGAGGGCTAATTATTCCTACAAAGGAAAATATCTTCTAGAAGGTAATATTCGTTACGATGGATCGTCACGATTTGCAGAAGGACATAAATGGGGCGTTTTTCCATCTTTTTCAGCTGGTTGGAGAATGAGTGAGGAGAAATTTATGGATCGCTTCAGTGAAATTGACAACCTTAAGTTGAGAGCTAGTTGGGGACAATTGGGAAATCAAAATATTGGGTTTTATAGATTCACATCTACCGTATATGCTGATTATTCATATAATTTCAATGATAATGAGGTAAATGGATATTCTCAGAGATATTATGCAAATACAGATGTAACCTGGGAAACTACTGAGATGATTGATTTTGGTTTTGATGTAAGTTTATTCAACAACAAAATTGAAATTGTAGCTGATTGGTATCAAAAAGACACAAAAGATGTGCTATTAAATTTACCGATTTCTTATTTGACAGGTTTAGAAGCATCTGAAACCAATGCAGGACAGGTTCGAAATACTGGATGGGAACTAGCTATTATTCATCGAAATAAGATTAAGGATTTGACTTACTCAGTTGGTTTTAATATCTCCGATGTAAAAAATGAATTGATTGATTTTGCTGGAAATGAACCTTCGATAAGTGGTTTTAATATTTTAAAAGAGGGAGAGTCGATTAATTCTTTTTATGGATATGAATCGGATGGTTTGTTTCAAACTCAGACTGAAATTGATCAACATGCAACTCAACCAAATCAATCAGATTTAAGACCTGGAGATATCAAGTTGGTTGATCAAAATGGAGATGGTGAAATAAATGATGATGATCGTAAAGTGATTGGTTCACCTATTCCTCACTATACTTTTGGGTTAAATTTATATATGGAATACAAAGGCTTTGATTTTAGTGCTTTTGTGCAAGGTGTTTTAGAAGCTGAGAATTACTTCTATGGAGCTCCAAATGAAGGTCCATCATATGAAATATTCACAACCAAAAGAGTTTTAGATCGTTGGACACCTGAAAATACGGATGCATCTTTCCCAAGATTACAAGCAGCTTCGAACAAAAACAATTATTTGTATAATGATTTTTGGATAAGAGATGCCTCCTACATTAGACTTAAAAACTTACAAATAGGTTATTCTTTTCATAAATCAGTTCTCGAAGAATTAAAAGTCGAGAAACTTAGAGTTTATGCAGGAGCGACCAACCTCTTTACTATAACAGATGTTGAATCAGGACTTGATCCAGAGACTTATAACGGAAGACCAAGTTAC
The DNA here is from genome assembly GCA_016342745.1 of Labilibaculum sp. Taxonomy (GTDB): domain Bacteria; phylum Bacteroidota; class Bacteroidia; order Bacteroidales; family Marinifilaceae; genus Paralabilibaculum; species Paralabilibaculum antarcticum. The sequence continues at coordinate 104,547 of JAEINT010000015.1, read as the reverse complement.
TATCCTCCTGTTTCAACTTACACGATTGGAGTACAAGTTCGTTTTTAATAGAATATAAGAGAGAAATAAGTGAAATTCCCGATTGTTATCGGATTATTTAAAAAATGATTATATGAAACGTCCATGACAAAGGTGTTTTGACACACAGGGAGATGATTATCCCTGAATGGTAAGTTCCATATGACAACTAAAAAATAAATTATAATCATATGAAAACAAATATAATATGCTTAGCCACAGTTTTTTTGATGGCATTCGCAGGCTGTAGTGATGATTTTCTGGAACGAACTCCCAGTGATCAAGTTTCTTCAGCAACATTCTTTACTCAAGAAAAAGATTTAGTTTATGCCGTTAATGGAGCTTATGCCTCTATAGGATTTAACAATTGGGGAACAAACTATGGTTATTCAACCGATTTACTAAGAATAGAGGCAATTACAGATAATGCTCTTGATCATCACTCTTGGAATGCTGGTTATCGTCTTGCAGATGGTACAGCTTCTGCATATGATTGGTATGTTGAAAGTCGTTGGATGGAACGCTACAAAGGAATACAAAAAGTTAATCGTATTTTGGAAGGAGCTGATGGTGTAACGGATATAAATGCAGATTACAAGTCTCGTTTATTAGCCGAAGCAAAGTTTTTAAGAGCGTTTTTCTATTTTGATTTAGTTTATTTGTTTGGAGATGTACCATTTGTAACTTCTAGTCTGACACCTGAAGATACAAAACCAGAAGAAGATACCGAAGGCAATAAAGTAGCTTCTGAAAACACTAAGCGAACGGATAAGAATGTTATTTTGGAAGCTATTGTGAAGGACTTGTCAGAATCTGCTATTATCCTACCAAGTTCATATGGAAGCGACGATCAGGGAAGAGTAACGAAAGGTGCTGCAATTTCATTAAAGGCCAGAATTCTTCTTTATCAGGAAAAATGGACAGAGGCAGCTAATGCGGCAAAGGAAGTAATGGATTTAGAAGTTTATACTATTTATCCGAGTTACGAAAAGATGTTCACGTACGAGGGAATTGGAAATTCAGAAGTGATATTTGACCTTCAGGAATTAAAAGAAAAGCAATACAATTTTACGGTTAAGAACTATGGCCCAAATTCCGTAGGAGGATGGAGTAGTGGTTGTCCAATGCAGTCTCTTGTTGATGCTTATGAATGTATCGATGGTGCTATCATTAGTGAATCTAGTTTGTTTGATCCCAATGACCCATATGTAAATCGTGATCCTAGATTAACTTATTCAATTCTTTATCCTGGTCACGAATGGAGAGATGGAGTTTTTAATTCTATACCAGGAGCAACTTATTCAGGTAAGGAAATAGTTCCTGGAGATGATTTAACTGATGGAACAGGTGGGCAATGGAATAAAACGGGTACTGGTTACAATTGGTTAAAATACATTTCTGAAGAGGATGTTGACAATGGTGATTTTTGGAATGGCTCTATTCATTATATCCTGATCCGTTATGCCGAAGTGTTATTAACTTATGCTGAAGCTAAGATAGAAGCTAATGAGATAGATCAGTCAGTTTATGATGCGATAAATGAAGTGCGTCAACGCGCCGATGTCAATATGCCAGTTGTAACATCTGGTAAAAGTCAAGCAGAACTGCGTACAATCGTACGACGAGAACGTAGAGTAGAGTTAGCTTTTGAAGGATCTCGATTAATGGATATTCGCCGATGGAGAATTGCAGAAACGGTAATGCCTGGTGTTCCAAAAGGGCTTACATATACCGACCCAACTAGTTTAGAAGAGGTAACTCTTTCATGGGGAACACGTTCTTTTGATGCAGGTAAACATTATTTGTGGCCAATTCCACAAACAGAGATTGATCTGACTCACATTGAGCAAAATCCTGGATGGTAATACATAGAAGATATTCCTGGAGTAATTTACTCCAGGAATATCTTATAAAATCACAAATTTACAACAGAATATTTCAAATTATATCTAACTTTTAGTTGTTAGCGAAATGAGTTGAATTAGGAAAGAAGAAACTAAAATGAATAGACTATTTTTATTAATCATCTGTTTGCACCTCTTTCAAGCTGTCATAGGACAGGAAAAGGTGTACCCCGGAGCCAATGAACAAACACCTTCCAGAGCTCAGTATTTTTCATGGATTAACAATACTAATGAAGGAACTACGGAAGAACAAACACTTATAAATCTTGATTTTTTTCAATGGCTAAATCAAGAATATCGGATGATTCTTGATATTTATGCTTTTGATGCTGGAGCTATCGATGGAAAACGATTTTATGGCGATGTACAATCTGAGCGATTTAAGAAACAATTTCCAAATGGTTTTGATCCTTTATATAAAAAGGCAAAATTGATAAATACTCGCTTAGGTGTTTGGGGTGGTCCAGATGGATTTGGGAATACTGAACAGGAAAAGGAAGCTAGGATAACTCAGATGGTAAATCTCTGTAAGGAATATGAGTTTGCTTTGTTCAAGTTCGATGCTGTTTGTGGCCCACTACGTCCTGAAAAAGAAGATGCTTTTATTGAGATGATGGAGGAATGTCGGCGATACAGTCCTGATTTGATATTACTTAATCATCGATTAGGCTTAAAGAAAAGTAAAGCATATGCAACAACCTTTTTATGGGGTGGACAGGAAACTTATATTGATGTATTTACTACTAATAGTACAACGGCACCTCATCACAGAGCAGGAGCTTTGGATAGAGGTTTAGTACCAGGTTTAAAAAGATTAACAGAAGATCATGGTGTATGTATTTCTTCATGTCTGGATTATTGGGATGATGATTTGATTATGCAGGCATTTAATCGTTCCATGATTCTTGCTCCTGAAATATATGGTAATCCTTGGTTACTAAATGATAATGAATATCATAAATTAGCTGGAATATATAATTTGCATCGTAAATATGGAAAAATACTAGTTTATGGTATCGTACTACCAGAAGAGAAATATGGGAAGTCTGCGGTATCTAGAGGTGATGAAAATACACGCTTTGTAACCCTCACGAACCTAACTTGGGAAAACAAAATCTACAGAATTAAACTGGATGAAGAAATAGGCTTAACTACCAATAAGAATATTGAGCTTAGACAGTTTCATCCAACGGAAAAAATTATTGGTGATTTTAGTAAGGGAGAAGAAGTTGAAATTTTAGTTGAACCATTTCGTTCATGTTTACTTATGGCTAGTTCGAAAGTAACTGACGAACCTAGCTTGTTAGGAACAGATTATCAGGTGGTACGCAATGTCCCAAATCAACCTGTTCTAATTAAAATCCTTGGAAGACAAGGCACGACTACGAAAATTCAGCTGAAAAATGCAGGAGAATATAAAAGTGCTAGTCTTAATGGTAAGAATGTCAGTAAGTTATTGAATGGTAGATTGCTGAGGGTTGATTTTGAGGGAGATATATTGCAGAGTGAATCTCAGCGTAAATTATCAAAGTTTGAATTGATCGAAACACCTTTTGATGATGAGGCTTTATATGAAGCTACTTGTTTTGCGGCTGATAATAATGCGCTTGAAGTGAGATCACTGGAACGATCCGGTGCTACATCAATTCCTGCAGTGCAAAAAGCCAGAGATGCCTTTTTTGAACAACCAGCATTTGTGAAGAGAGGAATTTGGGATAAAAATTTATTCGATGGTGATATGAAAACAGGATTCTGGCCATCACGAAAATACAATATTGACCAAAAAATAAAAGGCGGATGTTTTAGGCTTGACTTAGGCGAAATAACCAATATAGATCAAATTATTATTAAAGTTCCTGATGATTTTTCTCTTCAACCTTTATTAAAAGATGAAGGAAATTATGCTGAAGTCTCTTCAGATTTGAAAAATTGGAGAACTATCACATATTATGCAGGAGAAGAAATGGTGATTAATGTAAATGATGCCATTCGTTATCTAAGAATGAAGTCTCAACCAGGAAGAATTGTAGAAATTGAGGCTTTAAAAGATGGTAGGCAAATGGTTCGTACAAATTGGAGAGCATCCAATCTATTCGCTCATATTGATAAAATGAAAACAGAGCAAACATGGAAGTCAACATTCGAATTAGATGAATTTTTTGAAGGTTCATACCTGTCAATTGCTCTTAATGGGAAACATGGTATTGAAGGTGCTTATGCAGCGGCAAAAATTGATGGTGAATATGTGGGATGTTTTGATCGAAGTGTTTCATTCCCATCAAACACATGGGAGTATGTAAATTCAAAAAGAGATTGTAATTATACCTATTATATTCCTCTGGATAATAGCATGAAAGGGAAGAAGATTGAGGTTTTTGTGATGGGATACGATAAAGAAAATATCGATTTTAATCCAGAGGTTTGGATATCGGCTGGGGCACTACCGTTTAAAGAGCAAATTTTAGAATTAAAGAAATAATCAAAGAATATGAGAAAACTAATATGCTTCCTTAGTATGTTCATTTTAATTACCACAGTGAATGCTAAGGACTATCAACTAAAATCACCTAATCAAAAAATTAATATCACCGTTCATACAAATGGAGAAATTAAATTTTCAGTTGGACATGAACAAAATCTATTAGTAGCACCTACAGTTATTGCAATGGAGCTGGAAAGAGGTCTTAGTTTGGGCGTAAATCCTGTTGTGATTAAAAAATATACCAATAGTGTTAGTAGAGAAATCAGACCTGAGGTACGTGAGAAAAATGAAATTATAATTGAAAATTATAATGAAATAAGATTGTCTTTTAAACAAAAATTCGATTTGGTTTTCAGAGCATACAACAATGGAATTGCATATCGTTTTGAAACTAGATTTCCGAATGAAATAACGATTAAAAAGGAAATAGGAGAATATCAATTTCCAGATAATAAATTGGTTTATTGGCCAAAGGAAAATAGTTTTCATTCTAATAATCAAGTGTATTACGATTTCACATCATTGGGAGAGCTTTCATCTAATGACCTAGGCTCTTTACCAGTGCTTATGACATCAGAAAATGCACCAAGCATTCTAATTGGAGAAACTGATCTGGAAGATTATCCAGGAATGTGGTTTACCGGAGCTGAAGGGAATAGTTTGGTGTCAACATTTCCTGCTTATCCCGATAAAACAGAGCAGGAAGGAGATAGAGATGTATTCGTGCGTACGAGAAAAAATTATATCGCGAAAACAGAAGGAACAAGAACTTTTCCTTGGCGTTATATCGCTATTGCGGAACAGGATGGGGATCTTATAACAAATCAACTTTCTTGGCTTTTAGCTGATGAATGCGAAATAAGTGATCCTACTTGGATTAAACCAGGGAAAATTGCTTGGGATTGGTGGAATGCAAATAATATTTATGGTGTTGATTTTCGAGCAGGTGTAAATACAGAAACCTATAAGTATTATATAGATTTTGCTGCAGATTATGGTTTGGAATACATTATTATCGATGAAGGATGGTACGAACTTGGTGATCTTCTAAAAATTGTTCCGGAGATTAACATGGAGGAATTAACATCCTATGCTAAAGAAAAAGGAGTTGGTATTATTCTGTGGGTGGTATGGAAAACACTTGATGATCAGTTTGAAGTGGCCTTAGATAAATTCCAATCATGGGGAATAAAAGGAATTAAAGTGGATTTTATGGATAAGGATGACCAATGGATGGTTAATTATTACCATAAAATTGCAAGAGAATCAGCAGAAAGAGAATTGCTTGTAGATTTCCATGGTTCGTATAAACCAGCTGGTATTAGAAGAAAGTATCCAAATGTATTGACAAGAGAAGGAGTAAATGGAGGAGAGCAGTACAAATGGAGTATGCGTCAAACACCAGAACATAACCTGATCACACCGTTTTCCAGAATGGTTGCTGGTCCAATGGATTATACTCCAGGGGCAATGAATAATGCGCAAAAGAAAGACTATAAGCCGATTTTTGATACACCAATGAGTATGGGAACTAGATGTCATCAATTGGGAATGTACGTTGTTTATGAAAGTCCTCTACAAATGCTTTGTGATAATCCATCAAACTACAGAAGAGAAGAAGAATGTATGGAATTTCTTTCAGCCGTACCTGCAGTTTGGGATGAAACAATAGTATTGAATGCAAAAATCTCTGATTACATCGTTGTGGCTAGAAGGACAGGTGCAGAATGGTATGTTGGTTCAATGACAGATTGGGACGCTCGTGATTTGGAATTTGATTTGTCATTTTTGGATCATGGAGAATATAAAATGACCTTATATCGAGATGGTGTTAATGCAGATCGTAATGCTATTGATTTTAAAAAAGAGGTTAAAACAGTGGGTAAAAGCAGCAAATTGAAGATTCACCTTGCACCAGGAGGTGGTTGGGTGGCAAGAATTGTTCCATTGAAATAAGAATATTTTAATCTTAAAAATAAATTGAAAATTTTGGATGATGAGTTATTTTAAAAATAGTAGTCTAATAATTTTACTGATTGTTGCACAAAGTTTTATTGCTTGTAAACAGGAAGCGAAAATAGATGAAAAACCCAATATTTTATGGATCTGTCTTGAAGATACAGCGCCGCTATTGAGCTGTTACGGTACCAGCATAATTGAAACACCCAATATTGATAAACTTGCAAGTAAGGGGGAGATATTTACCAATGCTTTTATGCCTGCGCCGGTTTGCTCCGCGAGTCGTTCAAGTGTTATTACAGGTATGATGTCAACAACATTAGGCCTGCACAATCATCACAGTTCACGAACAGTAGAATCAGCTATATATCTCCCAGATACGATCTCAACCATTCCAGAAATATTCAAGAAAAATGGATATTTCACCTTTAATAATGGAAAAGATGATTATAATTTTACATATGATAGACGAGATTTATATGATCAAGATTATTCATATCATCCATTGTATGGTAAAAGTGGTAAGAGAATTGATCTATCTGTTTTAAAGGATAAAGGGCCATTTTTTGGACAAATACAATTGTATGGAGGTAAGGAGATATTTTCATCTAAGTTTAAGGAGAGAGTAAAGTCTCCTGTAGACAGAGAAAAAATTAAACTTCCTCCGTATTTACCAAATCATCCTGCAATTATAGAAGAGTATGCAAATCATCTTGATGCGATACAAATTACAGATGGTCGACTTGGAGAAATTCTTACTAATCTAAGGGAGTATGGTTTGCTTAATAATACAATTATCTTCTTTTTCTCTGATCATGGAATGCGTTTAACCCGAAATAAGCAATTTCTATATGACGGTGGGATACACGTTCCACTTATTGTTGCTGACTTTAGGGAAAATAAGAAGATTAAAGCAAATTCCAGTAATGATATTTTAATAAGTGGAATTGATTTGGGACCGAGTTCTCTTGCATTAGCAGGTATATCAATCCCACAATATATGGAGGGAAGAGATGTCTTTGCTGAAGATTATAAAGAGAGAAGATTTGTAATTTCAACTAGAGATCGTTGCGATTTTTCAATTGACAGGATACGATCAGTAAGATCAAAAGAGTTCAAATACATTCGTAATTTTCTCACAGATAGGCCATATATGCAAGCAAGTTATATGGATGCTGATGGAGTAGAATTTGTGAAAGTTATGAAGCAATTGCATGCTGAAAATAAATTGGACTCCATTCAAGATCGATTCATGTCATTAGAGAGGCCTAAAGAGGAATTGTATAATTTGAAAGAAGATCCATTTGAGTTGAACAATCTCGCATCAAATCCTAATTATTCTTCAGAATTATCTAAATATGCTAATGTGCTGAATCAATGGATTGTTGAGACGGATGATCAAGGGCAGTATCCCGAGAATGAAGAAGCTTTAAAGTTAATGCTTGGAATTTGGGGCAAGAATGCAATAAATCCAGAGTATGATCCTTTAAGAGTGAAGTATAAGGATTTTGGTGGATCCTTATATGATTTTAAGAATGCTAGATGGAAAAATGTTAATGTTCCAGTTGAATGATATTAAGTATATAAAATAGAAAAAGCTTGGATCCCCACCCAAGCTTTTCTTCTAACCACTATTTACTAACCTAATCTAATCTAATCTAATCTATGAAAAAACTTTTACTCTTTGTTTACATTACAAACATACAACAATGTTTAGTTAAGCGCATTTAACAGATGTTAAAGAAGTCTAAAAAGCGTTTTTTTTATAGAAACTAAAAGCTAGCAGGTATATTAACAGAAAAAGCTTGGATCCCCACCCAAGCTTTTCTTCTAACCACTATTTACTAACCTAATCTTTAATCTATGAAAAACGGTTACCAGCCGTCTACATTACAAACATACGGCAATGTTTAGTTAAGTGCATTTAACAGATGTTAAAGAAATCTAAAAGGTGATTTTTTATAGCAATTAAGAGTTAGTAGGTATATAAACAGAAAAAAGCTTGGATCCCCACCCAAGCTTTTCTTCTAACCACTATTTACTAACCTAATCTTTAATCTATGAAAAAACGGTTACCAGCCGTCTACATTACAAACATACGTCAATGTATCGTTAAGTGCATTTAACGGATGTTAAAGAAGTCTAAAAGGCGTTTTTTTTATAGAAACTAAAAGCTAGCAGGTATATTAACAGAAAAAGCTTGGATCCCCACCCAAGCTTTTCTTCTAACCACTATTTACTAACCTAATCTTTAATCTATGAAAAACGGTTACCAGCCGTCTACATTACAAACATACGGCAATGTTTAGTTAAGTGCATTTAACAGATGTTAAAGAAGATTAAACATCTGTAGAAAATGGACATAAAAAAAAACCTGAGTCCCCACTCAGGTTTTCATCTAACCACTATTTACTAACCTAATCTAAAATCTATGAAAATTTATTTTTATTCGCCTCAATATTCTAAATGTACGAAAAAAAGTGATAAACGTTATATTATTGATGTTAAAATTATTTAAAAAGATAGTTTGTGAATAAAAATGTCAATTATTATTATCTAATTTTATGCTTCATAATACAGAACTTTTTATAGCTCGTATAAATTATCTAAATTAGGCCCTTAGCAAAATCTAATACCCTATAGAAGTCCCATGAATGAGTCAGTACTGAATGCCTTAATGAAACTTTTTGCCATTATTGTTGATGAGCAAAAGGTTGGTTTTGAGGTTGCTGCGCATGATGTTGTAGCACATTATCTTGAAAAACAATTTAGTAAGGAATGGCTCGAAATTTACTTGGATAATTTTGATCGCTATTTACTAGAGTCTCATTGTGATGTAGAAAATGAGACTTGTGTGATAAATAAGCACGTTCAGGTTCAAGATGTTTGTGTTAAAATAGCTGAAGAGGTTGATCAGGAACAGAAAGTATGGATCATGCTTCAGTTACTTGAATTTATTGATGAGGCAGAATTCGCTGGTCCCGAGGAGCTTAGTTTAGTAAAGACGGTTTCCAAAACATTTAAGATTTCTAAGGATGAGTTTGAATACAGTCATCAATTTATTTTAGGCGATGAATATTCAATTCCTTTTAATCAGTATTTATTAATTATTGATGCTAATGATAATTTTGAGCATGAAGTAGTAAAGCACATTTTTAGTTCAAAATTACGTGGTCGTTTATTTATTCTCCATTTAGAAAGTACAAATACTTTCCTAATGAAGTATTTTGGGGAATACAATTTATATTTAAATGGACACAATATAAAATACGATAGACCATATGTTCTTTCCTATGGTTCTGTGGTACGAAGTCATAGAATTGACCCAATTTACTATTCTCAGATTGTATCTGTTTTTATAGAGCGAAAAAATCATTCCGACATACGTTTTGTTGCCAAGGATATTGAATTTAAATTTCCAGGGTCGAATAATGGTGTATTTCCAGTTAATTTCCAGGTGAAATCAGGACAACTGATTGGTGTAATGGGAGGTAGTGGTACTGGTAAATCTACCTTGCTAAATGTTTTAAATGGAAATTTGCCTTTAAATCAAGGTGATATTTTTATTAATGGTTACAACTTACATCACGATAAGGAAAAATTAGAAGGTGTAATTGGTTATGTGCCTCAGGACGATCTACTGGTAGAAGAATTAACGGTTTACCAAAATTTATATTATAATGCCAAATTGTGTTTTGATGATGTTTCTGATGAAAAAATAGAGGAAATTATTGACGATACAGTTGAAAGTTTTGATTTGGTTGAAGCACGTGATTTAAAGGTTGGCGATCCAATTAATAAGGTTTTAAGTGGTGGACAAAGAAAGCGACTGAACATTGCCTTAGAATTAATGCGAGAACCATCTATTCTATTTGTTGATGAACCAACTTCAGGCTTGTCTAGTATGGATTCGGAGAAGGTAATGCTATTGCTGAAAAGACAGGTTTTAAAAGGTAAACTGGTAATGTGTAACATTCACCAACCTTCATCTGATATTTTCAAGCTTTTGGATAAGCTTATTATTATGGACACGGGTGGAAAAGTGATTTATTTTGGTAATCCTATCGATGCTGTTGTTTATTTCAAAACACAAAGCCATTACGTTAAGGCAGATGAGAGTGAGTGCTTATCGTGTGGTAATGTAAATTCTGAACAGATATTAAGAATTGTGGAAGCTCGTATGATGAATGAATACGGGAAACAAATAAGGAAGCGTAAGAGAAGTTCTGATGAATGGTATGAATTGTATCAAGAGAAGATTGAATCGAAGCATCCAGTAAAGAAACCAAAACGAAAAAGGCTGATTCCTGCTAATTATTTTAGTATTCCCAAAAGAACAGAGCAGCTGAAAATCTATTTGTCGAGGGATTTAAAAGCAAAAGTAAGCAATAAGCAATACATGTTGATTACGCTATTTGAAGCGCCGATATTAGCTGTGATATTAGGATATTTTACCAAATATATTAGTGGAACAGAAGGTGATTCAAGTGCTTATGTTTTTTCAAATAATGAGAACATTCCATCTTTTATATTTATGGCTGTGGTTGTTTCTCTTTTTCTAGGATTGATTATTTCTGCAGAAGAAATTTTACACGATCGAAGGATCATGAAGAGAGAATCTTTTTTGAATTTAAGTCGCTTTAGTTACTTAAATTCGAAAGTGATCATCATGCTGGTGATATCTGCATTTCAAACTATGTTATTTGTTTTAGTTGCCAACACGATTTTGGAAATTAAGGGATTAACTTGGGAGTATTGGCTTGTTTTATACACTGCTTCGGCCTGTGCCAATATGATTGGTTTAAATTTATCTTCAGCACTAAATACTGTTGTAGCCGTTTATGTATCTATACCTTTCATTTTAGTACCTCAACTTTTGTTTTCAGGTGTAATTGTAAATTTCACAAAATTGCACCCAACCATAACATCTCAAAAATATGTTCCTCTCGTTGGAGATTTAATGACTTCTCGTTGGGCATACGAAGCTTTGGTTGTAGAACAGTTTAAGAATAATGAATTCGAAAGGCAGTTTTTTGATTTGGAACAAGAAATGAGTGAAAATTCGTTTCGCTCTTCTTTCTATATCCCTGAAGTGAAGCAACGTTATCAAAATTGGCTACGAACAGGAGATAAGAAGCAATACAAGTTGTTAAAGAATGAATTTTCAAAATTGGTGCAGGATTATAAAGCCCCTAATGGAATTGAGTATTCAACTACTTATTTGAAAAATTCGTCTGAAGGCTTATTTAAATGGTTGGAAACGATAAAACAAAATGGCTGGTCTAAATACAGCAAAGCATCAAATGAGAGAGATAAAGTATATGCAAACCTTCTAAAAAATTATGGAGGTAAAGAGCATTTATTTACATACAAACAGAAACATCACAATGAGGCGATTGAGCAAATTGTGCTGAATCGAAGGGAGTTAAATAAAATTATTGATTACAAAGGTGAATTAATTCAATTGAAAGATCCTATTTTTCAAATACCAGAGAATAAAACGGGACGTGCCCAATTATATGCCTCTAGAAAACGTATTGGAGATTATTTAGTTGATACCTTTTGGTTTAATGTTTTAATTGTTTGGCTTACAAGTTTGTTTTTTTATTTTACACTTTATTTTGATGTGCTAAGAAGAGCATTACTATTCTTCGAAATTCTGTGGGTTAAGATATTACCTGATGGCCACATTCTAATAACACGAAAACGTCAGAAATAATATACAGAGGTTGATTTAAATCAGCCTCTTTTTTTGCATTTAAATTTCTCAACTAAGAATCATTCTTAATATCGCTATAGTGTAATAAAAAAACGTTTACATGTGATGTTTTGTACGTGTTTGGTCATTCTTGTGCCTTATTTTTGTAGTAAAGCATTATGGGTAGAATTACACAAATACAAAGCATGTCTCTTCACGATGGACCAGGAATAAGGACAACTGTTTTTATGAAAGGTTGTAACATGCGTTGTACTTGGTGTCATAACCCAGAAACATGGAGGCATAGCAAACAAATTCAGTTTCTTGAAGATAAATGCATTGATTGCAAAGCTTGTCATCAAGCATCACTTCAATCAGAATTCACTCCAAATTTATTGGTGAAGCCTAATCAATTTTCAATTTCAGAATTGATTACAATTTCAGAATCATGTTATACAGGAGCTTTAGAGCTTATAGGTAAAGATGTGTCTTTAGATGATGTAATGAAAGCTGTTGAGAAGGATTGTGAATTTTTTGAAGAATCGGGTGGTGGAATTACCATTTCGGGAGGAGAACCATTGTTACAAGCTGAATTTGTGATCGAAATATTCAAAAAATGCAAGGAGAGGGGAATTCACACTGCTATTGAAACCAACTTGCATTCAAACACCGAATTAGTTGAACGTGTAGCCGAATATACCGACCTGTTTATGGTAGATATTAAATTGTGGAATTCCGAATTGCACAAGAAATGGACAGGCTTGGGAAATGAATTGGTTCTTAAAAATATCAAAGCATTAAATGACTTAGGTAAATCCTTAATCATTCGTACACCGGTTATTCCTGGAGTGAATGATAATGTTAAAGAATTGAGCGCAATTGCTGATTTTGTTAGCGAATTGGATTGTTTGATAAACTATGAACTTTTGCCATACCATAGTCTAGGAAATGGAAAATACAAAGCTTTAGGCATAGAAGATCAAATGCCAAATTTTGATCAGCTAAGTGAAGATCACTTTGAACAATTACAGAAAGAAGTGGCTAAACTGTGTAAGAAATTTAAAAAGAATTAAGAATAAGTATCATGAAGACAAAGTACGACTATAGAATTGCGGCCTTGAGAGGAAGAAAACTGAATCAAACTGATAATAAGATTCAAGTTGAAGGTTTGTTGGATGAGGATGATTATGGAAGAATTGTACCACCTAAAGAGGGCGCTTGGGAAATTATACCTAACCATGAAGATGGTTCATTTTATGGCGTAAAAGCTTGGACTGATAACTTCTGTGATTTGATGCAAAAGCATCCAACCTACGTTGATCCTAATGATGCATTTGCAGGAAGATGGATGTACTTCATGTCTAAAATGAGACCAAATCTATTTAATCCTGATTATTCTTACGATCACTTAAAGCCAGAAATTGAAAAGTACAATATTATAGATGGTATTGGTTTTGATGCTCATTTTGCACCTGATTACGAGTTAGGATTACAATTAGGATGGGGTGGTATTCTTAATAAAATTAGGAAATATAGAGATTTAAATGCCAAAGATGAAGAAACTAGATTGTTTTATGATTCTCATGAACGAGCTGTACTAAGCATTCAGGTTTGGATCAAAAATACAATTGAAGAAATAAAAAGAAAGCTTCAGCTTGAGAAAGATGAGGCATTAAAGGCAAATCTTGAAGAAATGCTTGTAGTAAATCAAAATGTATTAAATGATGCTCCACAAACATTCAGAGAAGCTTGCCAATGGATGATTTGGTATCACCTTTCTTCAAGAACCTACAATCGTGATGGTGCAGGCGGACAGTTAGATACGCTTTTGTATCCATTTTATTTGAAAGATAAAGAGGAAGGAATTCTCGATGATGAAGCTGCAATTTATCAGCTTGCATGTTTCTTAATAAATGACCCTATTTATTGGCAAATGGGAGGACCAGATGGTAAAGGTGGTGATATGACAAATCATCTTTCTTATTTGATTCTAGAAGCTGGAGATAAGGTGAATACTTCGCTGAATTTAACCATTCGTGTTCATGATAAGTTAGATCAGAATTTTTTGAGAAAATCAGTTGAACTTCTGATTAAAAATAAGAATGCATGGCCTCGTTATTCAGGAGATAAAGCGCTTGTAGAAGGTTATATGAAGAATGGTTACGAAGAGGAATCAGCTAGAAAGAGAATTGCTGTAGGTTGCAATTGGATGTCTCTTCCCGGATTGGAATATACTATGAATGATTTGGTGAAAATCAATGTTGGTAGAGTTTTTCAAGTGGCATATAATGAAATGTTGGAGGGTGGATTTGAAAATGCTTCAACGGAGAAATTGTATTCTATTTTTAATAAACATTTAATTCGTGGAGTAAAAGTTACTGCTGATTGTATTCGATTTCAATTGGAACATCAAAGATATAATGAGCCTGAGTTATTATTGAACTTACTAAGTTACGGTCCTTTAGAAAAAGGATTGGATGCAAGTGCAGGTGGAGCGGAATATTATAATCTTGCAATTGATGGAGCTGGATTGGCAACAATTGCAGATTCGTTTGCAGCATTAGAGCAAAGAATTGAGGATGAAGGAAAAATTACTTGGGAAGAATTGGATTATCATTTGAAAGGCAATTGGGACGGAACTGATGGAGAGAGAATTCGTCAGTTAATGAATCGAAGTGATCGTTACGGTCAGGTTGATTCACGTGGAGATATTTGGGCGAAAAAGATTTCTAAAGAGTTTACCACTTTGGTAAAAAATGAATATGATATGGAAAAAGGACATTGTTTTATTCCGGGTTGGTTTTCATGGGCAAATACAGTTGGTTTAGGTCAAGCTCTTGAGGCAACACCTAATGGTAGATTTGCCAAAGCGCCAATTTCTCACGGTGCAAATCCACACCCCGGATTTTCAAATGATGGAGCAGCAACAAGTATGGCTAAGTCGATTGCTCAAATTCAACCAGGTTATGGAAATACTGCGCCAATGCAATTAGAGTTAGACTTGTCCATGGCAAAAGGTGATCAGGTAGATAATTTTATTGCTTTAATTAAGACACACTTCAAGCTAGGGGGAACATTGATTAATGTAAATATTGTAGATCAGAAGAAAATATTAGCAGCTCATAAAGATCCTTCGAAGTATCCCGATTTGGTTGTTAGAATAACTGGATTTACAGCATATTTTGCAATGCTAACACCTGAATTTAGACAGTTGGTTGTCGATCGTATTTTAGAGAATTAAGATGAAAGACATAAAATTAATGCAAGAATACAGACATAAGGGAGAAGGTTTTTCTCCCCTGTATATTAGTGGTGAATGGCAGGTCGCTCAAATTAATTACATCCAAAATCAAGAAATTGGTAATATAAAAAGCCTTGATATACATTTTAAGACCGATGAACTATTTGTACTTTTAAAAGGAAGTGCCATATTGATTGCCGCGGAAAGAAAAGATAACAATTTTGTTTCTTATGAAATGACTTTTATGAAAGAAGGAATTGTGTATAATATACCTAAAATGGTTTGGCACAATATTGCTTTGCACGAAGATGCCGAAGTATTGATTTTTGAAGATAAGAACAGCCATTTGGGAGAATATGAAATTGTAAATCTTAGCATGGATGAACACATTAAATTGACCCAAAAACTTAAAAAAACTTTATCCGATAATACCCAAGTCGGAATAACTAAATAAGACCCAACAATAACAAAACTATGACATCTCGAACTCAAAAAACAAACAAAACTTACTTGCTATTTATAGCATTAGCTGCCGCTTTTGGTGGTTTTCTATTTGGTTATGATACCGCAGTGATTTCCGGTACCATAGGATTCGTTAAAGATAAATTTGCACTGGATACGGTAATGGAAGGCTGGTTCGTTAGCTCTGCTTTGGTTGGCTGTATCGTTGGTGTTGCTTTTGCAGGTGAACTATCCGATCGCTTTGGAAGAAAAAAATCCTTGATCGCATCTGGTTTACTTTTTTCAATATCAGCAATTGGATGTGCCGTATGTGGGAGTCATACCGAATTGATTATTTACCGTTTGGTAGGTGGTTTGGGGGTTGGAATCGCTTCAATGTTATCACCTCTATACATTTCAGAAGTATCTCCTGCAAATGTTAGAGGACGAATGGTTGCATTATATCAATTCGCAATTACCCTTGGTATCCTTTGTGCTTATTTTGCGAATGCTTTATTATTAGGTGGAGGAGAATCAAGTGTTTCTTTTGCAGAGGGAAGCTTACTACATACCGTTTTTGTGAGTGAAGTTTGGCGTTCAATGTTTGGTAGTGAGGTTATTCCTGCACTTCTTTTCTTTGCAGCTATGTTTGTAGTACCTGAGAGTCCAAGATGGTACGCATCTAAGAACAGAAATGAAGAAGCTGGTTCTGTATTAGCGAAAATTAATGGCGCCGAGGTAGCAAAAAAAGAATTGAAGTCGATTAAAAACGCAATAGAGAAAGAGGGCGAAAGCTCATGGTCTATGCTTTTGCAACCAGGAATTAGAATTGCTGTATTTGTAGGTGTTGCTTTGGCTCTTTTGTCACAGTTTACAGGAATTAACGCAATCATTTATTACGGACCTAGAATTATGGAAGAAGCAGGTCTGCAATTGAGCGATGCGCTAGGTGGTCAGGTTGTGATTGGTGCTGTAAATGTGCTTGCAACGGTTTATGCAATCATGAAAATTGATCAATTTGGACGTAAGAATCTAATGAAAGGTGGAATTATTGGAATGTTCATTTCTCTAATTGCGGTTGGAACTTTGTTCATTTTGGAAATGACTCAAGGGTATTTATTGATCGTTTTCATCTTAACATTCATTATGTCATTTGCTGTTGGATACGGACCGGTTCTTTGGGTATTGTTATCTGAAATTTACCCAACTAAAGTTAGAGGTAGAGCAATGTCTGTTGCAACGCTCTCGGTTTGGGTAGGAACTGCCGTGATTGGTCAGGTTGTACCTTGGATGTTAGAAACTTTAACTCCTGCTGGAACATTTTTCATTTTTGCAGTATGTTGTTTACCTGTACCATTTATATTAAAATCGGTACCCGAAACAAAAGGATTGTCTCTGGAAGATATTGAAAGTGCTTGGGTGAAAGCAAAGGAATAAAAAAAACCACTAAGAAAAAGATATTTTAAATCAGTAAGTTGAGCCTTTAGAAATGGTAAAACGATTTGTAAATAAGATAACCTGTAAACCATTATAAATGAAATGTTTTTTTAGAAAATGCCTTGCGATAGGTATTGTGAGTATAAGCTTTTTGGGGTGCAATACGCAGTCAGGAAAGAAAGAATCAGTATTAAACTATGTGGATACAAGAGTTGGAACAGCAGCTAGTATTGCTGATATTACCGTAACAGAGGTAGAAGAACCGATGGGCTATGTTTCACCTATTGTTGGTAATCCATCTGCTTTAACACATTGGACACCACAAACTGCAGTTTTTACGAAGAGAGTAATTACTGTGCCGGTACCATATTGGTACGATCAGGAAGCAATTCAAGGCTTTCGTGGAACTCGCTATCCAAATGGAGCAGTTGTAGGAGATTGGGGAGCAATGTGTGTTATGCCAATGACTGGTGACGTAAAAATTGGAGCTGAGGATCGCGCATCTAAATTTAGTCATGATACTGAAGTGGCTAAACCACATTACTACGCTGTTCAATTAGATGATTATAATATTAAAGCTGAATTTACAGCGGCTGCTAAAACAGCATTTTTTCAGTTTACTTTTCCTGAGTCAGAATCCTCATCGGTATTAATTGATGGTGTATTTGTCCCTGGAAATTATAAAGTAATTCCAGAGAGAAATGAGATTGAGGGGTATTCGGTTATTGCAGGGCATTTCAAAAATCATTTTGTTGCTAAGTTTGATAAGAAATTCGAGGTTTATAATGTAGATGTTTTGCCAAATATAGTTGATGTTAATCTGGTTCCAGAAGGATTCGAAGCTAAATACTATAACAACGATAAGTTGGAAGGAAAACCGGATGTACTTGTTAACTATTCGGAATTGAACTACAATTGGCTGAAAGAACCGGCTAAAGGTGTTAAAGCTGACTTCTTTTCGGTTGAATATACTGGAATTCTTGTTGCAAGACATTCAGGAGAACATAGATTTGAATTAACGACCAAAGATGGTACTCGAATGTACATCAACAATGAAATGGTTATTGATCAGTGGATGTATAGAGCAACAGGTACTAATACTCATAAGGTTCACCTAATAAAGGGGCAGAAATACGAAATTCGCATTGAATATTACGATGGATCAAGTACAACAGAGATGCAATTACGATGTGCAGAGCCAGTGAAATTAGATCCTAGTCATGGGCCTAAAATGGCACTTAAAGGCGCTGATGGAAATGCAGTATATGTAACTTTTGCTACCAAAGATCAGGAGAAAGTGAAGATGAAAGTTGCTACTTCCTTAATTGATATTGAGCAGGCAAGAGCAAATATGGAAGAAGAATTTCCTGAATTTGATTTTAACAAAGCTGTAACGAAAAGTGCTGCCGTATGGGAGAAGGAGTTAAACATGATTCAGGTTGAAGGTACTGAAGATGATAAAGCTATTTTCTACACTGCCTTAACCAAGTGTTTTGTAAACCCTCGTAATCTAAATGAAGGAGGAAGGTATTTTAGTCCTTTCGATTATAAGGTTCACGAAGGGGAAATGTATACCGATTTATCCATTTGGGATACGTTTAGATCTCTGCATCCTCTTTGGGTGATTTTAAAACCTCAGGAAACTACAGATATCATCAACGGAATGTTGAATGCTTATAAAGAAGGTGGTTGGATTCCTAAGTGGCCAAACCCATGGTATCGTAGTATTATGATGGGAACTCATTCGGATGCGGTAATTGCCGATGCATATGTGAAAGGAATTAGAGGTTTTGATACAGACTTAGCATTCGAGGCCATGTTGAAAAATGCGAACGTGAAAGGAAATCGTGGATTCTCTGGTCGAGTAGGCATAGATTATTTTAATGATATAGGATACGTACCTACCGACATCTTTGGATTTTACGGTGAACCTGTAGCAAGAACCTTAGAGTTTTCTTACGATGATTATTGCATTGCTCAAATGGCAAAAGCTTTGGGTAAAGATGATCAGCATGATGAATTTATGAAACGCTCTAAGCGATACGTAAATGTTTTGGATAAGGAAACGGGTTTAGTTCGTGGTAAGAAATTGAATGGTGAATGGTTAGCTCCTTACGATAAAAGTATCAGTGTTTGGGCACAGGGAACAGATCATGATACCGAAGTATATTATAAGAATCATACCTTATTAGTGCCACATGATGTTCCAGGATTGGCTGAATTCATGGGTGGAAATGAGAAACTAGAAGCTTACCTTGATGAATTTTTTGATAATGATATGTATTATGTTGGTGATGAGTTTTCAATGCATGCACCTTACCTATACAATTTCATTGGTACGCCTTGGAAAACGCAAAAAGTTGTTAGAGATATGCTTTTCAAATATTTCTTTAATGATGTTGGAGGACTTCCTGGAAATGATGATTGTGGTCAGGTATCTTCTTGGTATGTATTTGGTGCGATGGGATTTTATCCAGCTTGTCCAGGCGATCCTATTTATCAAATTTGTAGTCCTGTATTCAACAAGGTTTCAATGAACGTTGGTGAAGGAAAAACGTTCACAGTTATCGCCAATAATAACTCAAGAGAAAACATGTATATCCAGTCTGCTACACTAAATGGCAAAGCATATTCAAAGTGCACATTAGATCATAAAGATTTAGTTGCTGGCGGAGAATTGGTGTTTGAAATGGGAGCAGAGCCAAATAAAAATTGGGGAATATAGATATTAGAATTTGTTAGAAATAATTTTAGTTAGGGGGCTGTTTTAGAAATACAGCCCCTTTTTTATTTGTTGAATAAAAATTCTATTTTGCTGTGGCTAAATCATCCAATTCAATCATGAAATTTAATCTCGATTCTTTTCTTACAGATTCAAAAGAGGTCTTTCATCTTGCGCGAGTCACCTTGCGTTCGAAAGACGATATTGAGATGCATACACATGATTATGCAGAGATTTTTTGGATAGAAGAGGGAGAAGGATTTCATTTAGTTAATGGAGAGAAAGTGAAAATATTTCCAGGCTATTTATGCACGCTTCGTCCTGGTGATGAGCATACCTTTATTGCAAAATCAGCAACCAAAGGCTTAACCATTACGAATCTTGCTTTTAAAAGTAGCACTCTAGATTATTACAGAGAACGATATTTTCCAGCTACCAATCTTTATTTCTGGAGTAAAAGTCATTTGCCATTTAGTTTTCGAGTTCCTAAAGAGGAGCTGTGTTTGTTGAGTGGGAAAGCTGATCATATCATCAATCAAACCAAGAACAACATTCATTTGGATCGATTGCTCTTGTTTATTTTTGAAATTATAGAACCATCCTACGAGAGTTATGATCCCGAAATGCCTTACTGGTTGCAGTCTGCACTGGAAAATTACAACTCACCAGTAGTGTTCAAAGAAGGAGTTGATGGTTTTTTATCCATAGCGAATAAATCGCTTGATCATTGCAATCGAATTTTGAAAAAGTATACCGGAAAGACCTTAACGGATACTATAAACGAAGCTAAAATTAAGTACGCAGCTCGCTTATTAATTATGACGGATGCTTCTGTAAAGAATATTGCTTCGGATTGTGGGTATGGGAATATTGGTTATTTCTATCGCGTGTTTAAAACGCATTATAAAATGTCGCCTAAAGACTATCGAACATACAATAAGCGAATAATATAAAAAAAAGAGCCGAAGATTAATTCGGCTCTTTTTGTATTATAAATGTTTTAAAATTTCTTCAGCATTCGATCTATTTTTATAATCTGGATCGTACTGCACGTATTTTACGATGCCGTCTTTTCCAATTACATAGGTCGCTGGCACAGGAAGTATTTGATCACTATTTCCATTAGAGACAGTAAGGTCGATACCGTACTCTTTGTATTTCTCCACCATTTTTGATGCTAAAACAAAATCAACACCATATTGCTTCATTATTTTGCTATCAACATCGTGTAATACAGAATATTCAGCTTTTGTCTTTTTTACAGTTTTTTCAACGCTAACAGGAATTTCTGGTGAGATAGCTACTAATCGTGCACCTGCCTCTTTAAATTTAGCCACGTTTTCCTGAAGATGAGAAAGGTGTTTGTTGCAAAGTGGGCACCATTGTCCGCGATAGAATACAACAATTAATTGCTCTTTCTCTAGTATGTCATTGCTCGTTACAGTATTTCCATTTTGGTCCATTGCTTTAAACATAGGAGCTTTATCACCAACAAGAACACTACTTTCTTTTTTTTGAGCAATACTACTAATACTAAAAAATAGTAATGCAACTACTAATATTTGTTTCATTTTTAAGCTGTTTTGTATTTGAATAGAATAAAAGACAAGTTAATCTTTTATTTTAAGTTCTTAAAACAATAAGCCAATTGCAGTCGTTAAAAAGATGTTAAAACAGAGCTAAAACAAAAAATCCCTTACCAAAAGAGGCAAGGGGTTGAAATATTATAAAGCTTTACTTATGCTTTCTGTAATTTTTCAATTTTGTAGGTTGTATTAACACCAGCTTGGTGAAATAGAACACCTACAGGACACATTTTCAAAGTTTGTTGTAAGCATTTCTCAATTTTTTCATCACTTGCTTCAGATTCAATTCTTAATTCAACCTCCACGTCAGTGAATGTTGGAGCGCCATCTTTTTGTGATCCGATTGTATCTACAACCAAAGCATCAAATTCAAAACGCATTTTTTTAGAAACGATATTGAAAATTGTATTCACGCATCCAGAGTAACTCATCAAACACAATTCAAATGCAGTAGCTCCTAAATCTTCTCCACCTTTTCCTTCTGGCAAGTCAATTATTACTTCATGGCCTCTGTTATCTGTAATGATTGAGGACGTCCCTTTGGTCCAAGTTGTTGTTGCTTTCATATGATAATTTTTATTTGTTTAATTTTCAGCTTGCAAATATATACAATTATCGACATGTGTCGCTATTATTTTGTTTGTTTATCAACATGTCTGAAATTATTTCAGATAAATCACAGGTAATATGTCAAATTGACTTGCTTTAAGTGGTTGTGTAAGACATAATTTCAGGTTTAATGATAAACTCAGTGATTGGCAGATTATTTGACAGCATAATTTCAGACGATAGGTTAATCCTTACGTGGATGTTATCGAAAAATTAAGAATATGAATTACAATAATTTTACAATTAAATCACAGCAAGCAATAGAAAAAGCATTTCAAGTTGCTTCTGGAAAACAGCAACAAGCTGTTGATACAGGACATCTATTAAAAGGTGTTTTACTTGAAGGGGAAAATATCACCAATTTTCTATTGAAGAAATTAGGGGTTAATTTACAAAACTTTACATTGGTGGTCGATCAGATCATTGAAAGCTATCCAAAAGTAAGTGGAGGAGAACCTTATCTTTCACGTGAAGCTTCGGGTGCTTTGCAAGCAGCTACTGATATTTCAAATAAAATGGGTGATCAGTTTGTTTCTCTTGAGCATATTTTATTGGGCTTATTAAAAGAAAAGGGGCAAATATCTAGCTTGTTAAAGGACAATCAGATAAATGAAAAAGACTTGGTTGCGGCTATAAATGAATTACGAAAAGGAGCTAAAGTTGATTCTCAAACTACCGAAGATACATTTAATTCTTTACGCAGATTTGCTGTTGATTTGAACGAAAGAGCTCGAAATGGGAAGCTCGATCCTGTAATTGGTCGCGATGAAGAAATCCGAAGGATCCTGCAAATATTATCGAGAAGGACGAAAAACAATCCAATTCTTATTGGTGAACCGGGCGTTGGTAAAACAGCAATTGCGGAAGGTTTAGCTCATCGGATTGTAAAAGGCGATGTTCCGGATAATTTAAAGAGCAAGCAAGTTTTTTCTCTAGATATGGGCGCATTAATTGCAGGAGCAAAATACAAAGGTGAATTCGAGGAGCGATTAAAGTCAGTGGTTAAAGAAGTAGTTGAATCGGATGGGAATATTGTGTTGTTTATCGACGAAATTCATACGCTTATTGGCGCAGGAAAAGGGGAAGGTGCCATGGATGCTGCCAATATTTTAAAGCCTGCATTAGCAAGGGGAGATTTACGAGCAATTGGTGCTACAACCTTAGATGAATATCAGAAATACTTTGAAAAGGATAAGGCCCTCGAGAGACGTTTTCAGAAGGTAATGGTTAATGAACCAGATACTTTAAGTGCGATTTCTATTCTTCGTGGATTGAAGGAGAAATATGAAAATCATCATAAAGTTCAGATAAAAGATGAGGCGATTATTGCTGCTGTTGAGCTTTCACAACGATACATTTCAGATCGATTTTTGCCAGATAAGGCGATTGATTTGATTGATGAATCGGCAGCTAAATTGCGTTTGGAAATGAATTCTTTGCCAGAGGAGTTGGATGAAATTGAAAGACGCATCAAGCAGCTGGAAATAGAACGAATGGCGATTCAACGTGAAGATGATAAAAAGAAATTAGAAGATTTGTCACGTGAGATTGCGGAGCTTAATGATGAACGTAACCGACAGAGAGCGAAATGGGAAGCAGAACGAGAAGTAATTGATGGCATTCAAAACAATAAAGAGGAATTGGAAAACCTGAAGTTCGAGGCCGAAAAAGCAGAACGAGAAGGAGATTATGCCAGAGTTGCGGAGATTCGCTATGGAAAAGTTAAGGAGATTGAGGAAAATATCGAGCGTTTGAATGAACAACTGAAAATTAACCAGAATTCCGATGCTATGATCAAAGAAGAGGTTGGAAGTGAAGATATTGCTTATGTGGTATCGCGCTGGACGGGAATTCCTGTAAACAGAATGCTGAAGAGTGAAAGACAAAAATTGCTTGGTTTGGAAACTGAACTTCATAAAAGAGTGGTAGGACAGGAGGAAGCAATTTCGGCTGTAGCAGATGCCGTTCGAAGGAGTAGAGCTGGATTACAGGATACCAAAAGGCCAATTGGCTCATTCATATTTTTGGGAACAACAGGAGTTGGAAAAACAGAATTGGCAAAAGCCTTAGCGGAATTTTTGTTCGATGATGAAAATCAAATGACGCGCATAGATATGTCAGAGTATCAGGAACGTCATTCGGTTTCAAGGTTGATTGGAGCGCCTCCAGGATATGTTGGTTACGATGAGGGTGGACAGTTAACAGAATCGGTTCGTAGAAAGCCATATTCTGTGGTATTGTTAGATGAAATTGAAAAAGCGCATCCTGATGTTTTCAATATTCTTTTGCAGGTATTGGATGATGGAAGATTAACGGATAACAAAGGAAGGGTTGTTGATTTTAAAAATACGATTATTATCATGACATCCAATGTTGGTTCTCACTTGATTCAGGAAAAGATTGCGAAAATGAATTCGGACAATAAAGGAGAATTAATCTGGGAAGCCAGAAATGAAGTTCTCGATTTGCTTAAAAAGAGTATTCGTCCGGAGTTTTTGAATCGTATCGATGAAACAATTGTATTTACACCATTGGATCGTGAGGAAGTCAAGCAAATTGTTCGCTTGCAGTTCGAGATGGTAAAATCGATGCTCCTAAAAAATGAAATAAGTATAGAGCTGAGCGAAACAGCAGTTAATTACCTTGGAAATGCGGGCTTTGATCCACAGTTTGGAGCAAGACCAATAAAAAGAGTATTGCAAAGAGAAGTGCTTAACAAACTTTCAAAGCAAATTTTGTCGGAAAGCATTGCTTCTAATCAGAAGATTTTAATTGATGTAGAAGATGGTGATTTGGTTTTTCGAAATTTGTAATAAGAGTTACATTTAAATAGTAATCCTGCTTACCATGTGAGCAGGATTTAATCTCCTATTCAGTATTAAGATGCCTTGTACTATTTTGATGTGAATTGACTATTGAATTCAAGCTATGATCTTAATTTGGAATATTGCAAACCATTGCAGTGATTTTCAGGCACAATTCATGAATTATTTTAAGCCATTGTGCATTATTTCCATTTCTTTGTTGGTAATTTAAGAGAGAAAATAGATTAATAATTCTAAAATAGATTCAAATGTCTTCTACTGATTTAAAAGCACAATGGCTTGAAAACTATAAAACAGCACCAGCCCAATTGGAAAAAATGGGTAAGATAAATGGTTTAATTAGTGCGTTTAATGCAAATGTTGATGCAGTAATTAAGGTAAGTGGTGAAGGAATTCAAAAGCTAATTGTTGAAAATAATTTGGATACAGATGTGATTCTTGCAGAAGGAAAGAGCAGTATTCGTTCCAACGAAGATGCAATACGTGGTTTTCTGAATTGTTTTAAGAATGGTATCGCCGAAGAATGGTTGATAGAAGATGTTGACGTTTTTGAGTGGCTGAATAAAAATGTTGGCTACGACAAAATGCAAATGGGTGGTCAAGGTGGTATTGTTGCCAATGTAATGGCTGTTTGTGGAGTAAAGCAAGTCTATGTTCACTGTGCTTCTGCGCCTAAAGAACAAGGTCAATTATTTTTAGATCTTCCAAATTTGGTAACTACAAATGGAAAGGGTGAGTTAGAGCAAGCTTTTACTGTTAATCGTACTGGCGAAAATGCCCTTATTCATTGGATTATTGAATTCGATAAAGGAGATCAGCTTAGCATTAATGGTGAATCATTTACATGTCCGAAAGCAAATCGATTTATTGCTACTTACGATCCTTTAAATTTTAAATTGCATGTCGACGAAAACTTCGATAAGTGCATGTCGAATGAGGATGTTAATCCAGAATACATTATCCTTTCCGGATATCAAATGCTACATGAAGAATTGGCCGACGGAACAAAAGGAGCTGATCGTATTGATGAGTCAAAGGAAATGATTGCCAACTGGCGTAAATCATGTCCAGATAATTTATTACACCTCGAGGTTGCTTCAACGCAAGACAAAGTGGTGAGAAAACACTTGATCGGTAGCTTGGTAGAAAGTGTTGATAGTTTAGGTTTTAACGAACGTGAGCTTATTGATATTTTAGAAGTAATCGGGGAAGATGAACTTGCAGTAAAATGTGAGGCAAACACAAATTCATCTAACTTGTTCGAAGGCATGTTGAAAATATATGAATACACAAAGTGTCCGCGAATGCAATTGCACATGTTTGGACTGTATGTTACTTTGCAGGAAAAGGGATTTAAAGTTTCTCCTCTACAAAACCGTGATGGTATGCAATTAGCAGCAACTGTTGCAGCAGCTAAGGCTGGCACAGGAGCTATCAATACAAAAGATGTGTTGATGTGGGCAAAAGATCATAAAGTGTCAGATGTTGGATTAGGCGAACTGGAAGCGCTATCTGAAAAAGTAACAGAGCTATTGGGCGAAAATGACCTAACGAGCACTGGTATTTTTACAGATGAAAAATTAGAAGTAATTGCGGTACCAACAATATTAATTGATAAGCCTGTTACTTTGGTTGGAATGGGAGATACGATTTCTTCGATTTCTTTGGTAGGAGCTAGGTAGTAAGATCAGAACAAAAGAATAGCCCCGATGGTTAAGTCGGGGCTTTAATTTGAACCATTTGTGTGGAATAGTTCTAATCTAACTGATCTATTACTAACTTACTAATCTTTACTCATCGAATAAGGAACGAACTTTGGATTTGTTCCCCATGTTTTATTTGGTCTGTCGCTCATTTCTAATACCAGTTTAGCACCGTTTATAATATCAGCGTGCTTGAAATAAGGACCTTTTAATTCTTTTCCATTTAAGCTTGCCGATTGAATGTATTTGTTTTTATCGGAGCAGTTCTTGGCTGTAATTTCTAATTTCTTGTTATTCCCTAAATCAATTGTTATTTCCTCAAATATTGGACTTCCAATATTGTATTCCGGTATACCTGGCGTTACAGGGTAAAATCCCATTGCAGAAAAAACATAGAAAGCAGATAAACCACCACCATCTTCATCGCCACAAATTCCAAAAGGTGAATTTGTGAACCAAACATCCATTAGGTAACGAATTCTTTTTTGAGTTTTCCAAGGAGCTCCAGAGTAATTATACAAATAAGGAATGTGCAAACTTGGTTCATTTCCCATAACAAATTGACCTGTTAAGCCAGTTGCATCTGGAAAAATATCCCAATAATCCCATTTTGGAATTCCGAATGGTTCTACAAACAATTGGTCCAATTTGGTATTGAAATTTTCATTTCCTTCCATTAGTGTAATCAATCCAGCAACATCATGTTGAATGTCCCAAGTGTAGGTCCATGAATTGTTTTCAGCAAAGTAAGCTCGACCTCCTAAACCGCCAGATAACTTTGGATCAAATGGTCTAATCCATTCTCCGTCTGCCGATTTTGGTGCCATAAAGCCAATTTCCGAATCAAAATGATTTTTATAATTGTTAGACTTCTCTGAAAATAGTTTGTAATCGTCTTTTTTATCTAAGTCTTTTGCCAATTGAGCAATACACCAATCGTCGTATGAATGTCCCAAGGTTAGTGCCACTGCTTGGCGTTTCTCCCAATGATGAACCTCTTTAACCCATTCTTTTTCTCCAATTTTTAAAGCAGGGAAAAAGCCATTGTCATGATAAAAGGAATCCAATTCGGTTGCTGGCCCATTTTTCCATGGTAGCATGGTTGCTTCTAATTCATTCTTTTTAAGTCCCTCAAATGCTTTTTCAATATCAAATCCGTGCAGCCCTTTAAAATAAGCATCGGTAATTATTGATGCAGCATGGTTACCATTCATACAAGTATGATCACCAGTAAAAAGAGGGAAAGATGGCATCCAACCTCCTTGTTCGTACATTTTAACGTACGAATTAATTTTTTTGGATTGGTTTTCAGGATCGATGATTAACATTAAAGGGTGAGTTGCTCTGTAGGTATCCCAAACCCAGTCGTCAACAAAGAAATCAACACCTTCGTCATGATGAATTTTTTGATCGTAATTGCTAAAATACTTCCCATTTTCTGAGATGTTCACCATTCTTTCGTAACACCTGTAAAGTGCAGTATAAAAGACGATCTTCTGATCTTGACTTCCACCTTTTATTTTGATTTTGGAAAGTGCTTTGTTCCAAATTTGTTTGTGTTTTTCGCTAATCTCATTAAAATTCCAGTTTGGTATTTCTGAGTTTAAATGATTCTCAGCTTCATCAGTTGATAGGTACGAAACGGCTATTTTTAAATGCAGGTCTTTAGCAGTATTATCAAAACTTAAATAAGTACCAACTTCTTCTCCCGAAATGGATTTGTTCTTGGCATTTATTTGCTTTGAATCAAATGTTCCGTAAGCAGATAGCTTTTGATCAAATTTGCCTGCAAAATAGACCTTTACAGGGTGTATGAGATCTAAACCATCAACAGCTGTAATCATATCAAAGCCTTTTATTACATTATCTTTTACGGATATATTAAATTCTCCAATATTTCTTGTTTGCAGATAAAGAGTCGCAGGAGCTTTATCGGTAAAGCTAAACTTCGAAAAGGACACATGCTCACTTGCTGTTACTTGCATTTCGATGTCAGAATCTTCTAGCAAAACAGAATAACAATAAGGTTTAGCTTCTTCCAGATCATGATCGTAATCTGATTCCCAATCTTTAGGATTGTTAGAAATTGCTTTTTGAGAGATCATGAATTTTCCAATTGTGCCTTTTCTGTGTGATACAATTGAAAAAGGGAAATGCTCTATTTTTTGGTTCTGATATCCTTTTGGTTCTTTCGAAATCCGCATCATGCTATTTGGTAAGTGTACCAAAGGACGAGTTGGTTGTAGCATATGTCCAATTCCGCCAATATTTGGATTCACGTAATCAACAACACTTTCTTGAGCAAAAAGAGTAAATGAGATAAGTAGGGGCAAAAATAGCAGTGATAGTCTCTTCATTTGAATTTTCTGATAAAATTATGCTGCCAAAAATAGCTTTGAGCAATTAATTTTAATTTAATTGTCGATTAACCCATGCAAATAATGTGTTAATCATGCTTATTAATCCGAATTAATCTGTCTTTGCAATTGGGAATAAAGCTTTCTAATTATTTGAATATTAATAGGTAGGTGTTTATGGTGACTGAAATTAACTTGATGACAATGTAATTGATGATTTATTTTAAGTAAATCAAGATAAGCTTGGCTCAAAAAAAAACATGAAAACGTTTGCGTAAATTAATTTTTTACACTTATATTGTCATCGATTTAAAAAGAAAAACGAAAAACCATTTGTAATCGAATTAAATCACACCTTTTGATTCTCATCATTAACTGTGGTGAGATCTTACTAACCACTAACTAATCACTAACAATGAGATCCTGCTTATTCTAAATAAGCAGGATCTTTTTTTATGCCTATTTTTCGATTTATCTTTATTGATATTCTCTTTAGTTAAGGAGTTGAAATATTAGGCTGAAATTTAATTGTGCAACTATAAAATCATCAAGTGTTAGGATCTATGATAAAACTCATATAAAAAATATGCTTTGGAAAGAGAAAGTTAAGAGGTTTAATTACTTACAAAGTTTAAGTGTTTAATAACGCTCTGATCTGCAATCGTTTCCAAAAAGTGTTTTTAAACATTATCCAAAGAGGAAAAAAACACGCGAAAGTACTTTGATTTGTATCGAAAGACCTTAAAATTTGCATGTACAAATATTTCGAATCACACGTAATAAATTAACAAATATCCACTAACAATGACACCCAAGTTAAAAGCGCAAGCAGGGACTTTTGAATCAAGCGATATCATGATATTGATTGAGCCAGTTGAAAAGGATTCTGGGCGCAAAGTTGATATTTCTTCAACTGTAATGCTTCAGTTCGAAGAAGATATTAAAAAGACTATTTCAGATGTGCTTGATGAACTTCAAATTAAAGATCTTCATCTTATCGCAAAAGATAAAGGAGCACTAACGCAAACAATTAAAGCTAGAGTAGAAACAGCAATTAAGCGATCTTTAGGTATTCAGGAGGGGACAATGTAATGGCAAAGAAAAAAAGAAGATCAATGTTATACATTCCTGGAAACAATCCGGCAATGATTCAGCAAGCTGGTGTTTATGGATGTGATGCGGTACTTCTAGATTTGGAAGATGCTGTAGCATTAAACCAAAAGGATGCAGCGAGAATTTTGGTTCGTAACATGCTAAAAACTGTAAATTTTTACGATACAGAAGTTTGTGTGCGTGTAAATAACTTTCACACTCCATTCGGACTAGCCGATTTGGAAGAGATCGTGCCTTTGCAACCTGATAATATTCGTTTTCCAAAAACAGAAACTCTTGCAGATGTTAAAGAGTTTATGAAAGAGGTTCGTCGAATTGAAAAGGAACATGGCATTAAGAAGCCTACCATGACAATTCACGTGATGATTGAGACAGCTAAGGGGGTTGCGAATGTTTACGAAATCGCATCAGCTGATCCAAGAATTGACGCAATTACAATTGGAGGACAAGATTTAACTGCAGATATGGGAATTATTAAAACTCCAGATGGTGTAGGTATCGATTATGCTCGAAAAAGAATTGTAATGGCTGGTAAAGCTAACGGCTTAGACGTTTTAGATACGGTATTTGCTGACGTTAATGATGAGGTGGGCTTACGCGAAGAAACGGAATACATTAAGAAAATTGGTTTCGCAGGAAAAGCTTTGATTAATCCTCGTCAGGTAGATGCAGTACACGAAGTATTTAATCCAACCGAAAATGAAGTGCGTAAAGCATATCGCGTTTATTCTGAATTTATAAAGAATAAGAAAGCTGGTATTGGTGTTTTCGCAATTGATGGAAAAATGATTGATGCTCCAGTTGTTCAGAGAGCAATTACGGTATTGGAATATGCAAAAATCGATTTAACAGAAATCGAAAAAAATGCAGATTAGTTTAAGCTTTGATTCTTAAAGAAGTAGACAAATGAAAAATGCAATAGGAGTTGAAATTCCTGAATATATAGAAGGCCTTGGTAAATTAGAACCTTTCCAGGGAGTTTGGAAAAGCATTATTGAAGATGAAGTTCCATCTACAAATATTTCCAGAACATTAAAAGCAAAAAAACCTCACGTTTCTAAAATTTGCAAGAGTTTAGAAGAAGCAATTCGAAAATGTGAGCCTTTTGATGGAATGACAGTTACTTGTCATCACCATTTAAGAGGTGGAGATGGTGTTTTGATGCAGACAATCAAAATATTAGACGAGATGGGAATCAAGGACATTACTTTGGCTTCTTCATCTTTAACTTCTGCTCATGATGGTTTGGTACCATATGTTGAGAAAGGAATGATTACAAGAATTTTTTCATCTGGAATTAGAGGGGCTTTAGGTGATGCTATTTCTACTGGAAAATTAAAATATCCTGCAATAATTCACTCACATGGTGGTCGTGTTCGTGACTTTTTAACAGGGAGAATTAAACCAGATTTATCGGTTTTAGCTGCTTCGGCTGCCGATGAGGAAGGGAATGCTACTGGAGCTCATGGCCCTTCGGCTTTTGGGTCGATGGGATATGCTGATATTGATGCCAGATACTCTCGTAATGTTATAATTGTTACAGATAATATGGTAGACTATCCTTGTATACCATCTACTGTTCGTCAACATTTTATCGATTATGTGGTAAAAGTTGATAGCATTGGAGATGCAACAAAAATTGCATCGGGTACTACTCGTATTACCAATTCACCAATGGATTTACGTATTGCACGTATTGCAGCTAATGTGATTGAGCATTCTGGTTTGTTTAAAAACGGAATGTCCTTTCAGGTAGGAGCAGGTGGTGCTTCATTAGCGGTTGCCAAATTTCTTCGTGAAGACATGAAGCGAAAAGAGATTATTGGAAGCTTCATGATTGGTGGAGTTACATCTTATGGTGTTGATATGCTAAATGAAGGATTGTTTCATTCTATCTTTGATGTGCAATCTTTTGATGCTGCTGTTAGTACTTCAGTATTGAACAATCCAAATCACATTGAAATTTCTTGTGATCAATATGCAAATCCAAATAACTGTGGATCCATGACCAATAAATTGGATGTGGTTGTTTTAGGTGCACTAGAGGTTGATGTTGATTTCAACGTGAATGTAATTACAGGTTCTTCTGGAGAAATTAGAGGAGCATCTGGAGGACACTCAGATACTGCTTCCGGAGCAAATTTAACAGTTGTGGTTTGTCCTGCTTTTAGAGGAAGACTGCCAATCGTAAAAGATCGTGTACATACAGTTGTAACTCCTGGTGAGAGTGTAGATGTTATTGTAACAGAAAGAGGCGTTTGTGTAAATCCTTCGAAGCCAAATTTAGCAGCAGCTCTTAAAAAAGCAGGTTTGAAAATTGTTGATATTAATGATCTGAAAGTAGAGGTTGAAGAAATGACAGGAATACCTGCAGAAAAGCAATTGGGAGATAAAATTGTCGGCTTGGTTGAGTATAGAGATGGAACTATTATTGATGTGATCTATAATGTGGAAAATCTCTCTTAATTAGAAGCGAATTTTATCCTAATCAAATACATTACGCCCTAACTGTTTATTACATTTAGGGCGTATTATTAATAGTGCAGATGGAGAAGCTAATTAGCGAAATATTAAATGCCAAAGAAGAGAGAGCCGAAGCAAGAAAAGAACTTGCTTCCAAAAGGCTTGTATCGTTAAGTTTGACCCTTAATATTCCAGGTGTTCCAAAGTCTAATGACTTAATAAATAGTTTCTTTTCTTCTAGTCTTGCTGATTTAAAAAGATTTCTGCTTTCGTATCGAATAGTGATTAGCGAGGATGAGGAAATTATAAATAAAGATGCAGCTGGAGACTTTTACCTCGTTCCAATTTGTGATACAGGTATAAGAGCAAAAGCAATTAAAGAGATAACGGAAGGTTTTGAAGAAGATCATCCTCTTGGTCGATTGTTAGATGTTGATATAACAGATGAAAGCGGTTATCCTGTTTCATCAGGAAAGGCAAAAGTATGTTATTTCTGTAATGAGCATCCTGCCGTTTATTGCATGAGAATGCAAACGCATGAGTACGCTGAAATGAGAAAGCGTATCGAGACAGATATGATCCAGTTTCTTGAGTCTAGGAGAAAGGATCGAGTCTGCAAGGATTTGTCTGCTTTTGCATTAAAAGCATTGCTACACGAAGTTTCTCTATCTCCGAAACCTGGCCTCGTCGATCGCTTTTCGAGTGGTTCGCATACCGATATGGATTATGCTACTTTTTTAAATTCAAGTGCTGTTTTGGCGGTCTATTTTAAAGAAATTGCAGAGTTCGGATTTTCTTTTTCATCCAGTAATGGTAAAGATGCCCTTCCCAAATTGCGACAAATTGGATTGCAAATGGAAGAGGATATGTTTGCAGAAACCAAAGGGGTGAATACACACAAAGGCGCAATTTTTTTATTGGGTTTTTCTCTTTTTGTATCGGCTCTTAAAATTAAAAAACGGAACTTTTCCTACGATTCATTTGTTGATCAGATAAAAGAATTAAATGGGAGTTTGGTTGAAAAGGAATTGGGGCAGAAATTATATTCGAAGGGTAAAACTCACGGTGAAGAGTGTTTTGAAAAATTTGGAGAGAAGGGAAAAGGAATAAGAGGAGAGATACAAGCCGGTTTGCCATGTGTATTTAAGCATGCAATTCCAGTATTGAATTCTTGTTTTAATGATTTGGAATTGGAAAACGATTCGTCAATTCAGTTTGGACTTACAAAAGCACTTTTATCTTTAATTGCGCACAATAACGATAGCAATATCTTATATCGCAAAGGAGAGCGAATTCTTGATGAATTAAAGGATTTGTCGCAACAGGCTTTTGAAGTTTATGGATCGAATTGTTTTAAGGAGAAGTACCAAGAATTGATGAGTTTTTGTGAGCAAAATAGGATCTCGCCAGGCGGGTCAGCAGATTTATTAGCAGTGAGTTATTTTATATATATGGTAAATCAAAAATACGCATAAGCTTTTGCTGAATACAAATTGATACGGAATAAAAAAATAACATTTATCATGATTTGACACTTAAAAAACTCCTTTCATAACATATAAAATTAAAGGTGGATTTTCTGTGGAATTCATATCATTGAATAGTTAAATACAATAAACAAAAACACAACAAATACTAAAACGAACTACTAAGTATGGGCGTTGAGAATACAGATTATAGGGAAGAGTCTTTAGATTTAAAGAATCCCTTTGATATAAAATTAGTTTCAGAATTTATGGAGCCATTGGGCTTCGAATTTGATCCTAGCGATGTGGATTACGCCATGATCCTATATAACTTGAATGGGGAAGTAATCGGAACGGGGTCATATAAGGGGAGAGTATTAAAGTATGTTGCAGTTTCTCCAAAATTTAGAGAAGGCGCTGCTTTTGCTCAAATTGTTACCCATTTAATTGATCTTGTAATTCTTAAGCATAAGCATATTTTTGTTTATACCAAGCCTCGAAATTTAGAGGTGTTTAAGGGTTTAGGATTTACCGAAATTGCCACAGCAGAGCCTTTGTTTTCGGTGCTTGAATTCGGCTATGAAAACATCAAGACTTACCAGGACTATTTAAGGTCAATTAAAAAGGATCTTAGTGTTGGAGATATTGCTTCTGTGGTGGTCAACTGCAATCCCTTTACAAAAGGTCACAAGTACCTAATAGAGAAGGCGTGTAAAGAAAATAGATTGGTTTATCTCTTTATTGTCGAAGAAGATCGCTCTTCTTTTACCTTTGACATTAGGTGGCGATTAATTAAAGAGGAACTTGGGCACTTGGACAACCTTGTAATGGTAAAAGGAGGTAACTACGTTGTTTCCGGAACTATTTTCCCTTGTTATTTCCTTAAAGAGGAAAAGGAATGTGATATTGCAGCAAAACAAGCAGAATTAGATGTGGTCACCTTTATGAACTACATTGTGCCGATATTAAATATCAACAGAAGGTACATAGGAACAGAGATGTATTCACCGGTTACGGCTGCTTATAACGAGGCAATGTTAAAATACCTTCCTTCTAATGGAGTTGAAATCTTAGAAATCCCTAGAATAACCCAAGGAGGTGCTGATAATTATATTTCAGCATCGAAGGTAAGAAAGGCAATTCGAGAAGATCGCTTAAATGACATCCTTGATTTTTTACCTGATTCAACAAAGAATTATCTTTTATCAGATGAGTCTTTAGAGATTCGGGAGAAAATACGAAATACAGTTTCAAGACATTAAATAGCAAAGCCGGATTTTCATCCGGCTTTTTTTATGGTATACATTGTCTATTTAAATCTTAGTTTTTTTCTAAGAATAGATAAACTTGTTGGTTTTGAATTGTACCTGTATTTGGCAAATACCAAATAGAAAAGTAATAGTAAGTTGAAAATGTAATTAAAATACAGAGGAATATGGTAGTTTTTATTGGCGATATCATCTATGAAAATATAGCATAGTGTAAATACTTCACCCCAAAACCATAGCCAAATAAACAATTCGTTGAGATCGTCTGTTTTTTTTGTTTTATATGTGTGGATAACTTGCGGAAGGGCGCAAATAGCAAAAAGAATACTACCCATCCATCCAATAACCTCGTTTGCTTCCATATTATCAAATTTTATGCAAAAATGAGGAAAACAAAGGAGAAAAAGGAGTATTTGAACTAATTTCTTTGGATTAACAATAGGGTTCTATCGTCGTCATATTTTGAGATGTTAAAAAGCTGTGCTAATTCTGTTTCTAGCTCTTTTGCTGCAATAATCTCTTTGTCTTTTTTATTGTCTAAAGCATAATGCATCGCATCATCACCAATCATTTCCCCCGTTTTATCATTAACAGCTTCGCTATAGCCATCGGTATAAAAAATGAGTTTATCTCCCTGGTTAAAATCACGAACCAAGCTTTGGTATTTGCCTTCTTTTACTACACCTAATAGTGTGCCAACAATATTTAATTGAGAAATAGATTTGTCCGTGCCATTATAAAAGAATGGTCGAAGTGCACCTGCCGAAGCAATACTAATTTTATTAGATGAGGAGCAAATTGAAATAATACTTAAAGTTGTAAAGACTTCTGTCAGCTGAATGTCTTTAAATAGATATTCGTTAATTATTTCAAGAAATTTACCTGGTGATTCAACAAAGTCAAGCTCTTGTCTGTTTACGAAAAAGTTAATCGTACTTCGAATATAGGCGATGTAGGCAGGAACAAAGAACCATGCGTCCCATTTTTTACCCATAACATCTCCTAAGATTAAAATCTTTCTATTTTCATCGATATCAACAACTTCGTAATAATCTCCGCCAGGAAGCTTGTCGTAGGGTTGATTTAAAATCTGAATATTAAAATCGCGCAGATCATCCTCAAATTCACTTTCGAAACGAATTGGAGATCTTTTAGCAGCAGTATTTAGTGCATTTAAATATTTGTTTTTTAAATCGTGTTCTCTTTGAACATTAGAATTGATCTGATGAATGATCAATTTTGAATTTAATTTTTTAAATAGAAAATTACTGATTTTTGAACTTAACAATTGATCAATTTGATCCATATCGTCAGCATCAGAAATTAAGATACTTATTGGAATATGGTGAGATACAATCTCTGTAATTTTATCTAAAATGGTAATCGCCCACTTTGCTTTATCGTCTATGATAATTCCCCAAGTATTTGTGTCTTGAAGAGCCATAAAGAAATCGGTGTCGGAATAAACCGCTTTAATGTTTGTTTTTAGATGTTTTCGTGGGAGAGCAAAAGGCTTAATTCTATTGGCGCAATAGATTAAATTTCCTTTTTCAAAACTAATATCATCCTTTCTAGCACTGTCAAGAATATCTTTTCTGAGGTAAGCTTTTTTTAAGTGCGACTGAATTTTAGAGATGAAAATCTTCTGCTTGATGGGTTTGGTGATGAAATCATCAGCCCCGTCATTAAGGTTTTTAATCCAAGTTTCTTCTTCTGTATTTCCAGAAAGGAAAATAAAAGGTGTGTGTTGGTATTCGGGTGTTTTTCGTAGTCTTTTAACCAATTCATTACCATCTATAAGAGGCATGTAAAGGTCAGAAATGATGAGGTCAAAATGTTGATTTTTAGCCTCGTCAATAGCTTCTTTGCCATTTTTTGCCAATGTGGTTTGATAACCTAAGCCTTTAAGAGTAAACTCAATAAACTTTAAGATAACTACATCGTCATCAACAACAAGTATATTTGGCGAGACTTTGGCCATCCAAGCAATTTATTCTGCCGATGAAAAACTGTTAACACAAGCGGTTGTATCCTGCAAAATGTCAAAAATAGAATCAAGCTGCATTAGTTCAATCAATTCCATAACATCGTTGTTGATATTACAAAGCTTAATAAAACTCTTGTGCTCTTTTGACGTTTTAAGTGCAGATAACAAAGCTCCAAATCCTGAGCTATCAATAAAACTTATGCCTTCAAAATCAATAACCAATTGTGATTTTGGTTGAGTTAAGAATTCATTCATTTTTTCCTTCGCAAGATTCGCATTTAATGCGTATAACCTATTGGTAGCACCCAATTTCATTATGGTTACAGAGTTAACTTGTTTGGTTTCAATATTCATAGTGGTAAAATCTGGTGTAAATTTTTAATGTTGTTCTAGCGTTTCTTTTAGTTCTCTAATAGCTAATGGACATTGAGTTAAAAAGCCTTCTACTAATTCAGGAATGTGCTTTAATTCAATGTCATTTTTAGTTTCATACTTCACATTAATCCAATTCTTTTCATCAGAAGGACTAAATTCAATGCCTTTTTCTTTTTTTATCTGTAAATCAAATTTAAGATTCCCTTTTGAAAAATGTTCTAGCTGTTCCAAGTAGCTTCCAGTCTTTTCCATTCCCATTGTTCTTACTGATGATTTTGCTTTGTGAGCAACAGCACCTAAAGCTTGCCAATCTTGGGATTCGAAACTATTCGAAAC
The DNA here is from genome assembly GCA_016342745.1 of Labilibaculum sp. GTDB lineage: Bacteria > Bacteroidota > Bacteroidia > Bacteroidales > Marinifilaceae > Paralabilibaculum > Paralabilibaculum antarcticum. The sequence continues at coordinate 66,557 of JAEINT010000015.1, read as the reverse complement.
CTCATCTAAGAACTCGGGAACTTGTTCTATAAAAATATCAATCATTTCTTTGATGATATCGTAGTCATTTCCAGACATTTCCTTTAAATAGCTTAAGTCGGTAAGCTTTTCCCCTAGAGTCATTTAGTTGAGATAAGGTTTGTTTACGTTTAATTTAGTCAAATTGATGCTTTTAATAATGCTATTATCTAAATATTTCATTCAGATTTAATAAACAATATTAATCATGCCTAAGACATATGCAATAATACTAAAATATTTTTAATTTACCTATAAGCTAAGTTATTCAACAGGTGCTTAAATCAACGGTTTTATTGAATCTTTATTGATGATTACTAAATAAGATTCAATAATTATAAAACACTAAAAAGTGATTGTTAAACTAAACTTAAGAGGTTTTTTTTCGTATCATCTTTCTTTTAGGAATTTTGTCTATTCTCAAAATATAACTTATCGTCTATGAATTTGAAGTTTACTACCCTTGTTTTATTTATTGTTATAGCAATTTCTTTTCAAATACATGGACAGGAATTGTTGTCGGTTAAAAAAACTCATTTTGTGGATACTGTGCAAACAAGAAAAGCAGAGTATTCAAAAATAAAAGAAGCCTTAAAGCTTTATGATAAAGGATTGGGCTATGTTGGAGAAAGTTTAAATTTATTATTAGAGGCCTATTCAGCTAACAAAAGCAATGCTGAACTTAATTATAATGTTGGTATTTGTTATTTAGTTGCTGGACCTAAAAATAAAGCTCTTCCATTCCTTTTAGCTGCAGAATCAGCAAATCCTGATATCAGTAATGAAATACATTTTTATATTGGTTTGGCTTATAAGTATCAAAACAACTTTTCAAAGGCAATTATTCACTTCAAAATGAATAATGAATTAATAGCACAAAACAATTATAAGGAACAAAAAGAGTTGATACCAATTGGTGAAAAGCACATTCAAGAATCAAGGTATGGAAAAATGTTTATGGAGGACTCTACATCTTTTGCTATTGAATTGTTAGAAAATGATGTGAATTCAAGTTTTGATGAGTTTAATCCGCAGGTTTTTCGTAGTGATTTGTACTTTAGTTCGAGAAGAGTATTTGAAAAGGAAGATGCCAGATCTTTGGATGATCAGAAGTATTTTGAAAAGTTATTTAAAGCGGAAAAAGATGAAAATACTTGGAGAAATATATCAAGAGAAAAAAATAATTTAGGAGCGAATGTCAATGCAACTTTACTGTGCAATTTTAACGAAAATCAATTTGTATTTTACAATAGTAAAGAAGGAGCAGGAGATTTGGTTTTAGCTGAAAAAGTAAATGGGAAATGGAAAACAGGAAAATCTTTAAAGTTCATCAATAAAAAAGATTCTAGAGAGAGCTCGGCAAGTATTAGCGAGGCAGGTAATGAAATATATTTTGTGAGTAATCGAAATGATGGATTTGGAAAATGTGATATTTATTATTGCCTTTTAGAAGATAATGGAAGGTGGTCTAAACCAATAAATATTGGAGGTGACATTAACACAGAGTACGACGAAGGAGATGTTTACATTACAAGAAATGGAAAGACATTGTATTTTAGTTCAAAAGGACATAATTCAATGGGTGGGTATGATATTTTTAAATGTGAGCGAGAAGAAATGGGAGGATGGACAAGTCCAGTAAATTTAGGAATGCCGATTAACAGTGCTGAAAACGATATTACTTATAGTGAAGATGCAGAAGGAGTGTTTTATTTTGCATCAGATCGGAGTGGAGGAAATGGAGGTTACGATATTTACCAACAAAAAGTATCTATACCAGTTATAGAGGAAACTGTAATTGAAGAACCAATTGCAGAGCTTGTGGAAGATACTCTTGAAGTTGAAATTCCAGACTTAGAGCAAGCTAAATTGGTTGTACCTATAGCAGTGCCAATTATTGCTGTTGAAAATGAACTTGTTGAACTAGCGGAAAAACCAATGAAACAAGAATTGGTTGAAGAAGATTTTGTTTACCGAGTGCAAATTGCCGCTAGCAGAAAAGAAATGGATCCAGCAGAACTGTTTCGAAGATATAAAGGTGGGGATGTTATTGAACATTTATTTGTTGAAAATTGGCATAAATATACAATAGGAGGTTTTTTAACGTTTAAAGAAGCTGCCAATTATAGAGACGATTGTGGCGTAAAAGATGCATTTGTTGTGCTTTTTAAAGGAGGTTATCGTTTGGGGATAGCAAGGCGTCCGGTTGGCGGAAACTAATTGTTTTGTTTTTATAATATCTGAGAAAAAGTTTTACATTTGCAATTGTTAAAACAAACACAACTTAATTAGTTTTTCTTAGGTCTAAGTTATCTTCTTTCACGATTTTTGAAAATGTAGAGCTTTGCCCCAAACACGTATTTAGATGAAAACAACAGCATTTACTAGCTTTCATGAAGAATTAGGTGCAAAAATGGCATCATTCGCTGGGTATAATATGCCTATTGAGTACACAGGAATTAAAGATGAGCACGTATGTGTTCGTGAAAAATTAGGTGTTTTTGATGTGTCTCATATGGGAGAATTTTGGGTTAAAGGTCCTAAAGCATTCTCTTTTGTTCAAAGACTAACAACCAATGATGTTGCAGCTCTTGCAGATGGAAAAGTTCAATATTCTTGTTTTCCAAATGGAAAAGGTGGAATTGTTGACGATTTGTTGGTTTACCAAATTGATTCAGAAACTTATCTTTTAGTTGTTAACGCAGCAAATATTGAGAAAGATTGGAACTGGTGTTGTAAAAATGCTGAGGAGATGGGATTGGAAGTTGGAACAGAACTTTACAATGCATCTGATGAAATCTGTCAGTTAGCTGTACAAGGACCATTGGCGTTAAAAGCAATGCAGAAAATTGTTGATGTGCCTATCGAAGATATGGAATACTACACTTTTCAAAAAGTAAACATTGCGGGTATCGAGAATGCAATCTTCTCAACAACCGGTTATACTGGTTCTGGAGGATGTGAAATATATGTATCAAACGAAGATGGTGAGAAACTTTGGAATGCTGTAATGGAAGCAGGAAAAGAGTTTGGTTTGCAGCCAATTGGTTTGGCAGCACGTGATACACTTCGTTTAGAAGTAGGTTTCTGTTTGTATGGAAATGACATTGATGATGATCATACTCCAATTGAAGCAGGTTTAGGTTGGATTACCAAATTTGTAGATGGAAATGATTTTATCGATCGTGAGTTTTTCGAAAAGCAAAAAGAAGAGAAGCCAAAGCGTCGCTTAAAAGGTTTTGAATTGGTTGATAGAGGTATTGCCCGTCAGGGATATAAGATTGAAGATGCTGAAGGAAACGAAATTGGAGAAGTAACTTCTGGTACTATGGCTCCTATGGTCGGAAAATCAATTGGATTGGGATATGTAAAAGAAGGATTTTACAAGGCCGATACAGAAATTTACATTCGAGTAAGAAATAAGGCAATTAAAGCAAAAATTACAAAAATTCCTTTTTACAAAGCGTAAGGGTGTTTTTTTTATGATATTGATTAGAGCAGATGCATTTACATGTATCTGCTTTTTTTTGTCTATTTTAAAACTTGTGGTAATTAAAAGAACATAAATTCTTATATTTGCTTTGGTTTTTGAGTTGAAAAGTGATTGTTTTTTAAGTTTCTTTTTAACTTTTGCCATTTAAATTCACAAAGATTGTTCATTTCAATTCAAATATTTGGTTGGAAAGGAAAACACCGAGTCTTGTGAGAGAATTATTAAAGATAATTTCCGAGGGTTAAAATTCTGTTTTTCAGAACGTAATTATTAATCTATACGAAGGGGGATGAGATGAGAATTTATTTGTTTTAAAACATACATTTTAACAGATAAAAGCGTCTTAAAATAAATTTTTATTTGCAAATTTGCCTCAGGATATGGAATAATACAAAAATTTAAAACGTTTGAAAAAATGAAAGTACACAACTTTTCTGCAGGCCCTTCAATTCTTCCTGATTTTACAGTTGAAAAAACAGCTGAAGCTATCAAAAATTTTGCTGGTACAGGTCTTTCTGTTATGGAAGTATCTCACCGTAGCAAAGAATTTGTTGCTGTAATGGATGAGGCTATTGCTTTGTTTAAAGAATTATTAAGTATTCCTGAAGGATACTCAGTTTTATTTGTTGGTGGTGGTGCGTCAACTCAGTTTTGCATGATTCCTTACAATTTGATGGCTAAGAAATCGGCATATTTAAATACTGGTGCATGGGCAAATAAAGCTCAAAAAGAAGCTAAGCTTTTTGGTGAGGTAGTAGAGGTAGCTTCTTCGAAAGAAACTATTTACAACTACATTCCTAAAGGGTACGAAGTTCCTGCTGATGCGGATTATTTCCACATTACTACTAATAATACCATTTACGGAACAGAAATTAAGGAAGATATGGATTGTGATATTCCATTGGTAGCTGATATGTCATCAGATATCTTTTCTCGTCCAGTTGATGTTTCTAAGTATGCATTGATTTATGGTGGTGCTCAAAAGAACCTTGCTCCTGCAGGTGTTACTTTCGTTATCGTTAAAGATGATATGTTAGGTAAAATGGATCGTCAGATTCCTACAATGTTGAATTACGAAACTCATATCAAAGGTGAGTCAATGTTCAATACTCCTCCAGTAGTTCCTGTATTTGCTGCTCTTCAAACTTTGAAGTGGATCAAAGAACAAGGTGGTGTTTCTGCTATGCAGAAAATGAATGAAGACAAAGCTGCTGTTCTTTACAATGAGATTGATAGCAATCCAATGTTTAAAGGAACAGTTATTAATGAAGAAGATCGTTCATTAATGAATATCTGTTTTGTTATGTCTGACGAATACAAGGAATTAGAAAAAGATTTCTACGAATTTGCTACTGCTAAAGGAATGTCTGGAATTAAAGGACACCGTTCAGTTGGTGGATTCCGTGCTTCTACATACAATGCTTTACCAAAAGCAAGTGTACAGGCATTAGTTGATTGCATGCAAGAATTCAAAAGCATTCACGTAAAATAATATAGTAATAAATGGGCAGGAATGGTGAAAAACCATTTCCTGTTTATTTGTCATTCAGTGCACGAGGAACGACTAAAGTAATCTTAGGATTGCTTCGATTTGGCTGGCAATGACATTTTATTTTTTCATAATTCAAATATCAAATAAAATGACAAAAGTATTAATTGCAACCGATAAGCCTTTTGCTCCTGCAGCTGTTGATAGTATCAGAACTGTTGTTGAAGGTGCTGGTTACGAACTGGTTTTGTTGGAATCTTATACTGATAAAGCAGATTTGTTAGCCGCAGTTGCCGATGTTGATGCCATGATTATTCGTAGTGATAAAGCAACACGCGAAGTAATTGAGGCTGCTAAAAATCTAAAAGTAATCGTTCGTGCAGGTGCAGGATACGATAATATCGATTTGGAAGCTTGTACAGAAAATGGTGTTGTTGCTATGAACACTCCAGGACAGAATTCAAATGCTGTTGCTGAGTTGGTTTTTGGAATGATGGTATTTCTTGCAAGAAACGGTTTCAACGGCAAAGCTGGTGTTGAGGTGCGTGGTAAGAAAATTGGTATTCATGCTTATGGCAATGTTGGTCGTTATGTAGGACAAATAGCTAAAGGTTTTGGAATGGAAGTTTATGCTTTCGATCCGTTTGTAGCTAAAGAGGCAATTGAAGCTGATGGCGTAAAAGTTGTTGATTCTGTTGAGGAATTGTACAGTACTTGTAACTATGTTTCTCTTCATATTCCTGCAAATGATAAAACTAAAAAATCAATCAACTTCGATTTGTTGAACAAGATGCCTAAAGGTGGTGTGCTTGTGAATACAGCGCGTAAAGAAGTGATTGATGAAGAAGGTTTGATTAAGTTAATGGATGCTCGTAAAGATTTTGCATACATTTCTGATATCGCTCCTGATTGTAAAGATGAAATTGCTGCTAAATTTGAAGGTAGATTTTTCTTTACACCTAAGAAAATGGGTGCACAAACTGCTGAGGCAAATATCAATGCTGGTATTGCCGGAGCAAATCAAATTGTGAACTGCATCGAAAAAGGAGATGAAACTTACAGAGTAAATAAGTAATATTTGGGAAACAAGAGGAATATCATGTTCTTCTTGTTTTCTACCTTATATATTTGAATGCAATTTGTATTTAAATAGAGTACAACAACAAACAAACACAACAAAAACATAGAACGCGATGGCTATTTTAAAACCATTCAGAGGCTTACGCCCTACAAAAGAAATTGCTAAAGATTTAGCATGTTTACCATATGATGTAATGAACTCGGAAGAGGCTGCTCAAATGGCTGAAGGTAAAGATTGTTCTTTACTACACATTACACGTGCAGAGATCGACTGTCCAGCTGGAACAGATGTTCACTCAGAAGAAGTGTATGAAAAATCAGTATCTAACCTTAAGCTATGGCAAGAAAAAGGTTGGTTGAAGCAAGATTCAGAAGCTAAATTCTATATCTATGCTCAAACAATGGACGGACGTACTCAGTACGGAATCGTTGCTAACGCTGCTTGTGAAGATTACAAGACAGGAGTTATTAAAAAGCACGAATTAACTCGTCCAGATAAAGAGGAAGATCGTATGATCTTGACGCGTTACACTGAGGCTAACTTGGAGCCAGTATTCTTTTCTTACAAAGCTGTTCCAGAGATTGACGCTATCGTAGCGAACATCGTGAAGAACGAAGAAGCAGAGTACGATTTTGTTGCTGAAGACGGATTTGGTCACCATTTTTGGCCTGTAAACGATGCAGCTACAAATAAAGAGTTAGAAGAGTTGTTCGCAACTAAAGTACCTTCAACTTACGTAGCTGATGGTCATCATAGAACAGCTGCAGCTGCTCGTATTGGTGATGAGTTTGCTGCAAAAAATCCAAATCATACAGGTGATGAAGAGTACAACTACTTTATGGCAGTTCACTTTCCAGATGATCAATTAGCTATTATCGATTACAATCGTGTGGCTAAAGATTTAAACGGAATGACTGAAGCTGAGTTTTTGGCTAAGTTAGAAGATACGTTTGAAGTTGAGTGCATGGGTGAGGAAATTTACAAGCCTGCTAAATTGCACGAATTCTCAATGTATTTAGATAGCAAATGGTACAAGCTAAATGCGAAAGAAGGAACTTACGATGATAAAGATCCTATTGGAGTTCTTGATGTAACAATTCTTTCTAGCCATGTATTGGATAACCTTTTAGATGTTAAAGATCTTCGTACTACAACTCGCGTAGAGTTTGTTGGAGGTATCCGTGGATTAGGAGAGTTGAAAAAGCGTGTTGACAATGGTAGCATGAAAGTTGCATTTGCATTGTATGCAGTATCTATGCAACAATTAATTGATATCGCTGATACAGGAAACATTATGCCTCCTAAAACAACTTGGTTTGAGCCTAAACTTCGTTCAGGTTTATTGATTCACAAGTTAGACTAGGTCTAAAAATATATTAGTTGAAAGGGATGCCAGTTGGCATCCCTTTTTTTGTTCGAAACCGTACATGATCGTGCTTTATCGAACATTTTTTTTAAATTTTAGTTTTGTTAAGTGTAAGATATTTAATAGCTTGAGAGTACTGGCATGTGGATTGATATATCCTCCATGTAAATCTAACCTCTTGCTATGATTCAAAGTTTCTTCAAAGTTGCCTTTCGAAATATGAGAAAGTACAAAGGCTATTCGTTCATTAATATTGCTGGCTTAGCTGTGGGCTTGGCATGTGTGTTTTTGATCTATCTATTTGTGCGAGATGAGTTGAGCTATGATAAATTTTATCCAACTTCTGAAAATGTTTATCGTGTAGCCACCAAAATAAAAATGGGTGAGCGAAAAATGGATGGCAATACAATTTGTGCTCCTTTTTCGCCTAATGCAGTAAATGATTTTCCAGAAGTAAAAGTAGCCACAAGAATAAATTTTTGGAACAATGTGCTATTTACTTATGGAGAAAAACAATTCGTAGAAGATAAATATTTGCGCACCGATTCTACATTTTTCGAGGTGTTTCCAAGGCCATTTATTTTTGGTGACGCAAAAACAGCATTCGCAGAGAAAAATAATATTGTCTTGACAAGAACAACTTCTCAGAGGTTCTTTGGTAATGAAAATCCCGTTGGTGAAATTTTAAAAATGCCTAAGGATAAGCTTTTTATTGTTAGTGGTGTGGTTGAAGATGTTCCGGAGAATTCTCATTTTCATTATGATTTAGTTGGTTTGCTAAATTTGAGTGCTGAAGAAGAAGATGCTTGGTTTAGTGATTACATGCAAGCTTATTTTTTGCTAGAACCTGGAATTGATTATAAGGATTTAGAGGCGAAATTTCCTGATTTTGTAGTGAAATATATGGGGCCAAAATTGATAGAGGTTTTAGGGATTGATATCGAAGCATGGGAAAAAGACGGAAATGAGTTTCGCTATTATTTGGAACCTCTTGAATCAATATATTTAGAAACTACAACAGAAAAACAGATTGAGCCTGTTAGCGATATAAAATACATTTATATATTTTTTGCGATCGCTTTTTTTATTCTATTATTAGCCTGTGTAAACTTCTTAAATCTTACAACAGCAAGATCATATACAAGAGCCAAAGAAGTTGGAGTACGTAAAGTGTTTGGCAGTGGTAGAAACATGTTAATGATTCAATTTTATGCTGAGACTTTTTTGATGTCTTTGCTGGCTGTAGTTGTTTCCTTCTTTTTGGTTGAATTGATTTTGCCATATTTTAATGCTATCGCCAGAAAAAATTTAACATCCGAACTATTGTGGCAAGGAGAGTATTTTCTATTTATGGCTGGTGTAATGATATTCGTAGTATTGTTTGCAGGTAGTTATACAGCTATTTCCTTGTCTCGATTTAGAGTAATGAGTGTATTGAAAGGCGAAGTTCAAAAGGGTAAAATTGGTAAACAAATACGAGCAATTTTGGTTGTATTTCAGTTTACGGTAGCTATTGGGATATTGATATCGGCATTTGTTATTAAAGAGCAGGTTGATTTTATGCAAGAAAAAAAGCTTGGTTTTAATAAGGAACGTGTTTTGGTTGTGGATAGAGCATATGCTTTGGAAGATGAGCAAAAGCAGACAATTAAGGAGAAATTAAAGCAATATTCGGGCATTGAAGATGTCTCTTTTTCAGGAATGGTTCCAGGGAGAGGTACCAATGGTTGGTCGATGTATAAAGAGGGAGCAAGTAATGAAGATTTGATAAATTTTCGATTGATGCATGTCGATGAGAGTTTTGTTGATTTATTGGATTTAAATATACTTGATGGAAGAAAATTTGATAAGAATAGGTTGTCTGATACCACAGCTTTTATAGCCAACGAAGCGGCTATTGTAGCATTGGGATATAAAGACAACCCCGTAGGTAGGTATATCTATAAGCCAAGCTTTAATCAGAAAGATCGAGTTCCTCAGGAGATTATTGGGGTTGTAGAAGATTTTCACTTCGAATCGATGCGTGATAAAATATTGCCGATGCTATTGACGTATAACCCAAAGTATTTTAAGCGATACATGTTGGTGAAGTTAGAGCCAGACAATATTATGGAAGGTGTAAAAGTGGTAAAAAAGAACTGGTCGAAAATGACCACCGGTCAGCCATTTGAGTATTTCTTTTTAGATAGTGATTTTAATAATTTGTTTAAAGGTGAAGAAAGGGTTGCTAACATACTTAGTGCTTTTACCATTTTGGCTTTTTTCATTGCCTTACTAGGATTATTAGGTTTGGTATCATTCGAGATGCAGCAAAGAGTAAAAGAGATAGGTGTTCGCAAAGTATTAGGTAGTTCAGAGTTGAGCCTAATGGTTATTTTGAGTAAAAGGCTTTGTCTGCATGTTGTTATTGCAAATGTATTTGCTTGGCCGCTTACCTATTTTGCAATGCAATCTTGGTTATCGAATTTTATTTATCGCATAGATTTCCCTTGGTTCTATTTACTATTAGCCTTGCTGATGTCAATAGTGTTAGCAGTATTAACAGTTAGTGGTCATTCTTTAAAAGTAGCTAGAACAAACCCGATAGAATCTTTAAAGTATGAATAGTAGTTTATTATAACTATTTGAAGACTCTCATTCGGTTTGGATGGGAGTTTTTTTATGCCTTTTTTAACCACTTGGTTAAAAAAGGTATAAATTGTTTTGTGTTTAAATAAAATGCTATATATTTGCATTAACCAAACGGTTAAACCGGATGGTTTATTTTTTGAAAATCAATTAACCAAATGGTTAAAGCATGAAAGAGAATAAGAAATCAGAAGAAACACAGGAACTAATATTAAAAACAGCAAAGCAAATTTTTGCTAAAAAAGGATATGCTGGAGCAAGAATGCAGGAAATTGCGGATGCAGCTGGAATCAATAAGGCACTTTTGCATTATTACTATCGAAGCAAAGAAAAGTTGTTTGAACAAGTTTTTACTGAGGCATTTATTAATCTGGCTAGACCAATGGCAAGTTTCTTAGCTGATGAATCTGAATTGTTCCAGAAAATAAGAAATATATGTCATCTGTATCAGACGGTGTTAAGTGAATATCCATTTATACCAAATTTTGTTTTAAACGAGGTGAATACGGATCCTTCAAGAATTATTAGATTAATCAACATTGAAGGAGTTATGGATGGTATGGAGAAGACTTTAGTTCAAATTAAAAAAGCAAGTAAAGATGGAGTTATAAGAGAAATAGATCCACGGGAATTGATTCTAAATATTATAAGTCTATCAATCTTTCCCGTTGTTGCTCGTCCTTTAGCAAAGGAACTGTTATTTAAAGAAGTTAATATGGATGAAATGCTTAAAAAAAGAGCGGATCAAGTTGCCAATTTTGTGATACAATCGATAAGAATATAAAATTTTAGATATGAGAGTTTTAAAATATAGTAAATACGTTTTTTTACTGATCATCTTTTTTAAGATTCAAATAGGCTGGAGCCAAGAAGAAGTTCTTAATTTGGATCAATGCCAGAAAGAAGTTCAGGCGAACTTTCCATTAATGAAAGGAAAGTCATTGTTGAATAAATCTTCTGAACTGAATATTGAAAATCTTAAGGTTTCTTACTTGCCAAGGCTTTATGCAAATGGACAAGTTAGTTACCAGTCCGATGTTACTGGGATAAATTTACCAGGAGTTGATGCGCCTGAGGCACCTAAAGATCGTTACGCTTTAAATCTTGATATTGAGCAGTTAATTTACGATGGAGGGAAGACCAAGAGCCGAATTGAGCTTGAAAAGAAAAGCTCTGAGGTTGATATTAATGATCTTGAAATTCAGATGTATCAATTGCGTGCAAGAGTGAATGCAGCATTTTATGGTATTCAATTGGTTCGAAAAAGTAAATTGGTACTTGCTGATAAGCAAAAAACAATCTCGAATCGTTTAGAGCAGATTAAATCGGCAGTTGAAAATGGTGTTATTTTACCTGCGAATTTGAAAGTACTGCAATCGGAAATATTAGTAATAGATCAGCAAGTTCTAGAGCTTAAGGCAATGGAAGAATCGTTCTTTTCAACACTTTCTGAATTGATGGGACGGAAAATTGATACTGAAGTGAAACTTGAAGAAACCAAGTTTGAAGAGGAAGTTGTTAATCGTGCAAGTATGGATGTAAAGCAAAGACCAGAATATCTTCTTTATTCAAGTCAGAAATCTTTACTCGAAGCACAAAAAAAGCTTTTGAAAAAGGATAGATCTCCTGTTATAACTGGATTTGGACAAGCAGGTTATGGAAATCCGACTTACAATCAATTAAAAGATGAATTTGACACTTATTATATGGTAGGAGCAAAGATATCATGGAATATTTTCGATTGGAAGGCAAATCGCCGAAAGCAAAAGCAGATTGTGTTTAGCAAAGATTTAATAGAAACGAAAGAGCTCAGCTTTACCCAGAATCAGTTAATTGAAATGGGAAATGAAACGAGTAAAATTAGAAAGTTTACTGTTTTGCTTGAAAAGGATGATGCGATAATTGAATTGCAGGCAGCTGTTAGCAAAAGTTCCGCTTCTCAATTAGATAATGGCGTGATTACCTCTAGTGATTATCTAGAAGATTTAAATAAAGAAATTCAAGCAAAATTGAATAAGGAATATCATACCATTCAATTACAGCAATCTATAGCGGAATACAACAGAATTAAAGGAATTTAAAGAATAAGAAAATGAAATTTACGACAATAATAGCAATCGCCCTTGTATTCTTGACTTCGGCATGTATGCAAAACGAAAACGAATCGGATGCTTATGGTAATTTTGAAGCAAATGATTATATGATATCAGCAGAAAATGCAGGAAAAATATTATCTCTTGATATTGATGAGGGAGATGTGTTTGTAAAGGCAGAACAGGTTGGATTGATTGATACAACTCAATTATTTCTTCAAAAAGAGCAATTAAAAGCTGAAAAAAGATCAATTGCCTCTGGAGTTCAAAATATTCTTTCGCGAATTGCCGTTTATCAAGAGCAACTTACAATTCTTAAAAAGGATAAATCACGCATTGATAAGATGTTTACAGATGGAGCTGCAACCAGCAAGCAAGTAGATGATATTAATGGAAATATATTGGTTGTTCAGAAACAAATTCAAGCCGTGAAAACAGAGAATGCAAAAGTGCTTGGTAGCTTGGAAAATGTGACTCGAAAAGTAGATGCATTAAATGATTTAATTGAGAAAAGTAAGATATACGTGCCCGAGGCTGCAACAGTTCTAGAAAAATACCACGAAGCTTTTGAAATGGTAAATGGAGGAACACCATTATTTAAATTGGCGGATTTAAGTTCATTGGATTTACGTGTGTACATCAGTGGAGATCAACTTTCAAAAGTCAAAATTGGTCAGGAAGTAAATGTCTTGGTTGATAAAAATACGGAAGAGAATCATACGCTTAAAGGGAAGGTGATTTGGATTTCATCTCAATCGGAGTTTACGCCTAAAATAATCCAAACCAAGAAAGAAAGAGTGAAATTGGTTTATGCGATAAAGGTAAAAGTTGCCAACGATGGCCGTCTGAAAATTGGGATGCCAGGTGAAATTAGATTTTAAGAAGCTATGAATGCAAGTATATTGGTAGATAATTTATCTAAAAGTTATGGGAATGTTCAGGCTCTTAAAAATATCAATTTAGATATTAAATCGGGAGAATTGTTTGGGCTGATTGGCCCAGATGGTGCTGGTAAAACCACACTTTTTCGATTGTTGGCGACTTTATTGCTACCCGACGAAGGTTCTGCTGAACTATGCGAAATAGATAGCGTTTTAGAGTACAAGAAAATCAGAGGTTTGCTTGGATACATGCCGGGTAAATTTTCACTTTATCAGGATTTGAGTGTGATGGAAAACTTGCAGTTTTTTGCAACCGTTTTTAATACTCGAATTGAGGATAATTTAGATATGATTCGGGACATATGGGTGCAAATTGAACCTTTTAAAGATCGATTAGCAGGAAAATTGTCTGGTGGAATGAAACAAAAGTTGGCTCTTTGTTGTGCACTAATTCATCAACCTAAAGTTCTTTTACTTGATGAACCTACAACAGGTGTTGATTCTGTCTCTAGATCGGAGTTTTGGCAGATGTTAAAGGGGTTAAAAGAGAGAGGAATTACAATTGTAGTGGCAACTCCATATATGGATGAGGCTAATTTGTGTGAACGGGTTGCTTTGATTCAAGATGGTGAAATATTACAGGTTGAGAAACCATCAGGAATTGTTGAGCAATTCGAGAAAGAATTGTATTCCATAAAAAGCAAGGACAATTACCAAGCACTACTTGATTTACGGGAGTTTGAATTTACCAATTCCGTTTTTCTTTTTGGGCAGAGCTTGCACTACACCGATTTACGTAATGAAGTTCCGGAAGAAGATCTAAAGCAGTATTTGGAAAAGAAAGGACGCTCTGGCATTCTTATCGAAAAGATAAAACCCAGCATAGAAGATTGTTTTATGGCATTAAGCACAAAACCTGAAGATGATGAATGAGAAGGAGAAAGTGATCAGTGTTAAAAACATGTACAAAAAATTTGGAGATTTTACTGCGAATGACGATTTGTCCTTCGAAGTATCCAAAGGTGAAATATTTGGGTTTTTGGGTGCTAATGGAGCGGGGAAGACAACGGCCATGAAAATTCTTTGCGGTTTGTCTTTGCCAACAGCAGGAGAAATAAAAGTGGCTGGCTTTGATGTTTATACACAGCGCGATTTGGTTAAACGAAACATTGGCTACATGAGTCAGAAATTCTCTCTTTATGAGGATTTAACCGTGTTTGAGAACATTCGTTTTTATGGTGGAATTTATGGTTTGTCGAAAGCTGACATTCTTTCAAAAGCAGATGAGTTGCTTGATAAGTTGAATCTGCAACATGCAAGAGATAAGAGGATAAGTGGTTTGCCTTTGGGATGGAAACAAAAATTAGCTTTCTCGGTTGCTATTTTTCACAATCCGGAAATTGTATTTCTCGATGAACCAACTGGTGGAGTTGATCCTGTAACCCGTAGACAGTTTTGGGATTTAATTTACGATGCTTCACGAGCAGGAATTACCGTGTTTGTAACAACTCATTATATGGACGAGGCAGAGTATTGCGATCGGGTTTCGATAATGGTCGATGGGAAAATAGAGGCGCTTGATACACCTGAAATGTTGAAGAAACAGTTTAATGTATCCGATATGGATCAGGTCTTTTTGAGCTTGGCCAGACACGCGACGAATATCGAGTAAAGTTTAAAGAAATATAATATACAGATGAATCGATTTATCGGATTTTTAAGAAAAGAGTTCTATCATATTTTTCGAGACAAAAGGTCAATGCTGATTTTGTTTGGAATGCCCATTGTTCAAATTTTGCTTTTTGGATATGTTATTAGTACTGATCTGAAAGATGTTAAAATGGCTGTTTTAGATCATTCTAAGGATGAATATTCTGCAGAAATCATTAATAAAATAACGTCATCAGGCTATTTTGAATTAACAAATAATCTTGCTTCCATAGAGGAAGCGGATGCTGTTTTTAGGAAAGGGGATGTGAAGCTAATTTTAGTTTTTGAACCCGATTTCGCAAAGAACTTAGTCAAAAATAAAACGAGTTATATTCAAATATTAACCGATGCATCTGATCCTAATACTGCAAATTTAGAGGTGAATTATTTGCAAGGAATATTGCAGAATTACAATGTTGAAATTAATAGTGGTAAGAAAATGCCGTTTTTAATTCAAGCGAAATCGAGGATGTATTTTAACTCAAATTTAGAGAGTGTATTCATGTTTATACCGGGAATTATGGCAACAATTTTAATGTTGGTTTCAGCGATGATGACTTCCATCTCTATCGCCAGAGAAAAGGAATTAGGAACCATGGAGATATTGTTGGTATCACCTTTAAACCCATTGCAAATTATATTGGGTAAAGTAACGCCTTACCTTGTATTATCATTTATCAATGCATTGGTAATTATCGGAATGGGCTATTTTGTGTTTGGAGTGCCAGTTCTTGGTAGTTTCGCATTGTTAATGGCCGAAAGTATTCTCTTCATTTTTCTAGCCTTATCAATAGGTATTTTTATATCAACGGTTGCCAAAAGTCAACAAGTAGCAATGATGATTTCAATGTTTGTATTAATGCTGCCTACCATTATCCTTTCAGGATTTATTTTCCCAATTCGGAACATGCCACTTCCATTGCAATTGGTCAGTAATATTATTCCACCAAAATGGTTCATCGTAATTTTGAAAAATATTATGCTGAAAGGTGTTGGTTTTGAGTATGTATGGAAAGAAACATTGATATTAGTTGCCATGACAATTGGTTTTATAGGTCTTAGCTTAAAGAAGTTTAAAACAAGGTTGGAGTAATCTCGAAAGAAACAGTTATGCGAGTATTAAAATATTTATTACAAAAAGAGTTTTTACAGATTTTTCGCAACAAAGGTATGTTGCCAATCATATTTATAATGCCAATTATACAGCTTTGTGTGCTGTCGTTTGCGGCTACTTACGATATGAAAAATACAAATCTGTATGTCGTAGATAAAGATCTTTCGAGTCATTCCAGAGAGTTAATAGCTAAATTTAATGGTTCTCCATTCTTTACCGTTAAAGAAATTGGCTTTTCGGTGGAAGAAGCAGAAAAAGAGTTGTTTCGAGACCATATAGATGCAATTCTTGTTTTTAATGAAGATTTTGGAAAGGCAGTCGATTTAAAAACAAAAGCATCTGTTCAGATTCTAGTGAATGCTATAAATGCTAGTTCTGCAGGCTTGTACAATGCTTATATAACTTCTGTTATAAGAGATTATAATATGCATGTAATGTCAAGCATGGGAGAAGTAAGTAAAGACAATTCGCAAAATATTGTACAGTCAACCTATTCTCATCAGTTTAATCCCGAGATGAAGTACATCCCATATATGTTGCCAGGAATTTTAGTATTGTTGGTTACGGTAGTTGCTTTGTTTCTATCTGCAATGAATGTAGTGCGAGAAAAAGAGATTGGAACCATTGAGCAAATTAATGTGACGCCAGTGCGAAAGTCTCAATTTTTATTGGCTAAACTAATTCCCTTTTTAGTGATCGGTTTTTTTGAATTGGGATTAGGCTTATTGATCGCAGCATTTGTTTTTAAAATTCCTTTTTTAGGTTCTGTTTGGCTGATTTATTTGGTAGCCTTTATGTATTTAGGAACCATATTAGGTTTTGGTTTATTTATATCTACACAAACAGATACACAACAACAGGCAATGTTTATTGCTTGGTTTTTTATGGTGATTTTTTTGTTGATGAGTGGACTTTTTACACCGATTGAAAGTATGCCAGAATGGGGACAAAAGCTGAATGTTATTAACCCAATTGCTTATTTTATCAAGATCATTAGAATGATATTGCTAAAAGGATCGGGTTTTTCTGATATCCTACGAGAATTCGCAATATTGGGAATGTTTACTGTTTCAACTATATTTTTTGCAGTAAGAATGTATCGGAAAGTTTCGTAAGGAATAATATAGGCTTAATTGCAGTTTACCGATCGAAAACTTGCTTTTGTCTATTTTATTTGGGAGAATTTATTCAAATCGTTTTACTTTGGACGAAACCTAATCTTAATGTCTGATAAATACCTCAAATCAATTTACAATTCTGGCTGGAGAATAGTCATTATCCTCACAGTATTGTTGCAAGCAAGTATAATCCCTTTAGACTTTTTATTTAATTTAAGAAGTCTGAATTGGTATCGTACGCTTGATTTAAGTATTTCGTTGATTTTCTGTCTTGATCTAATTGCAAATATTTTAAGATACCGTGAAGTTAAAAATCATTCAATTCTAAAGATGTCTATTGGGATTCTTATTCATCCCAGAAGTTTTTTGTAGCTGACATTCTCTCGTTGTTACCTTATGCAGTAATTTTTTCTCATCCTGCTTTTCAATTGCTTCGTCTTTTTAAATGGGTAAGAGTTTATAGAACTGCTCGCTTTTTTCAAATTCGAAATATTCGCATGTCAGCAAAAATATCCTTATGGTTTATGCTATTAGGTTTTTTTGTTTTTTCCCATTGGTTAACATGCATTTGGCTAAATATTCATGGCTTGGAAAGTGGAATCACAAATGGCGATAATTATGTTCAATCTTTGTATTGGGTGATCACAACATTAACTTCTGTAGGATATGGGGATATTGTTCCTCATGGTAATTTGGAAATGATCTTTACGATATTTTTGCAGATTCTTGGAGTTGCTGTGCTGGCTTTATTTGTTGGTAGTGTTGTTGGAATCTTTACTAAAAAGAATCCAGCAGAACAACGTTTTGTTGAGAATATGGAGAAGTTAAAAGCTTTAATTCACTATCAGCAAATTTCAAAGAATCTAGAGAATAGAATAAACGATTATTTTACTTACGAATGGAAACAAAAACTGGGCTACGATGAGAGTGAGCTTATGGAAGCTTTGCCATATGGATTAAGGATGGAATTACAGTTGGAGTTTAAGAAAAATGTAATTAAAGACATTCCTTTATTTGATTGTGTAGATGAACATTTTATTAGAGATGTAGCGCAATATTTAACACCTATGACATTAACACCTGACGATTATCTATTTCGAACTGGTGATGTTGCGAATTCCATGTTTTTTGTGCAAAAAGGGAAAATCAAAGTTCTTTCGGCTGATGAAACCAAACAGTTAACCATTTTGCAAAAAGGAGATTTTATGGGCGAAATAGCTTTGTTTAAAAAAGAGACTAGAACAGCTACAGTTCAATCCATAAGTTATTCGGATGTTTACGAATTACAAAAGAAGGAATTCCATAAAGTGCTTAAACGCTACCCTCAAATAGCTGAGAAAATCAAGGCAAAATCAATATCACGAGAAGAACGATATATTTAACAAGTAGAAAAAAAGAGTATGCTATTCGGACATCATAAATTTAATGAACCTTTACATCCTGAGTTTCTTAAAATAGAAAGGAAACGGGTTGGTATCATTTTGTTAATATTTCTCGTGAGTACTTTGGTAATTCCGATTTTACATCAGATGATTCCCAATTTATTGCGTGATCAATTGAATAATAAAGAATTCGTAATAGTTGTATCTTTTTGGTGGCTTGTTTTTTTCTTATTCGAACTCATAGTTTATCTTAGGATGAGATCGATGATAAAAAACATTCGTTCTGTTCCAAAACGAATATTGATTCTCAATTTATTGGTTGAGTTTGGCTTGCCTGCTATAATATTGTACAATATTGTAAAGTATGATAATTCGTTATTGGTTTTAGAGTACGATGGTCTTACTTTTTACTTCTTGCTTTTAATGCTATCGGCAATGCATCTCGATTTGAAAATATCTGTTGGTGCCGGAGTATTAGCTTGTATTGGGTATTTCGGAGTTTCTTATTGGGGAATCCAATTCTTGAAACCAGAAGGTGATATTGATCAAATGATTGAAATCTATTCGATGAGAAGTTTGGGTTTGTTATCGGCAGGTGTAATTGCTGGTGTAGTTGCTGCTGAAATTCGGAAAAGAGTGAATAATCTATTAAAAGCAAAGGATACTCAAAATGAAATAGAATCTCTTTTAGGACAGCAGTTATCCAAAGGTGTTGCTCAAGAATTAATCCTGCATAGAAATGATACGGTAGGACAAAAAGTTTTTGGTTCGATCATGTTTTTGGATATCAGAAACTTTACGGTAATGGCCGATCATCAAAGCCCAGAAGAAACAATCGAATTTCAAAATGCCATTTTCGATCCATTAATTCGGATTATTGAGAAGAATAATGGGATTATTCATCAGATATTAGGAGATGGTTTTATGGCGTCATTTGGTATTGCTGTGAAAAACGACAAGCACGCAGAAGATGCTTATCATGCAGGATTGGAAATTATTGAAGCGATAAATCATTTGAGACCATTCGAAAATGAAGATTCAACCATCGTTGGAATTGGCTTGCATTGTGGCGAAGTTATTACTGGTAATATTGGCAATGAAATTAGAAAGCAGTTTTCCATAGCTGGTAAAAATGTAATTATAGCATCTCGCATAGAACAGTTAAATAAGAATTTCAAAACTCAATTTTTACTTAGTAAGCAACTTGCAAATTTATTAGATTGTAAAAAGGAACTGATTGATTTGGGATCAGTTAAGGTGAAAGGTATTGAAGAGGAAGTGAATGTTTTTCAGGTAACAGAAGAGCTTTGTTACTGTCATAAATAACTAAATTTTAATTTTTTTTAATATCCCAAAATAAATTTCAGAAGCTAGCGTTATTTTATTTTCGTTAGCTTTTTCGACATAAAAGCATTTCTGCTTAGTATAATTAATTTGGAATAATCTTTCTAAATAAGAATATATTCTATTGTTATTTATGCTTAATGTGTGTATTTTTAAGATGAAATACTTTTAATGTTTGATAAAGGGTATTATTTTTACTGTTTTTAAATTGGGCTTAATTTAGACTGGTATTTCAAAAAAATATAAACATTTTTGTACCCGTTACAGTAGAATGAATGTACTGACTTGTTATTAGGATGAGTTGTGATGTTGGATAAAGCAAGTTAAATCAATTTACTATTGAATGATTGTAAGAAGATTAGTATCAATTTTTATTTTTTTGGCCCTAGTGTTTCTAGGCCAAACTTTTAGTTTCTCTAAGCAAGAATCTCCCGCTGTTCCATTTGACACTAGCATAGAAGCTGTGTCTCATAGAATTTACAATAACCTTTCTGAAGGACCACAAGTTAAAAGAGCTGATTATATAATGAATCGCTTTTTAAAGAAGTGGGAAGTATCTGGAGCTACAGTTGCCGTTGTTAAGGATGGTAAATTAGTATTTGCAAAAGGATACGGATATTCTGATGTGGAAAATGAAGAAAAAGTACAGCCTTCTCATTTATTTCGAATTGCTAGTGTTTCAAAGTTAATTACTGCGACTGCAATTATGAAACTTCAAGAAGAAGGAAAATTGCATTTAGATGATTATGTGTTCGGAGAACATGGAATTTTAAATGATTCCGTATATTCTAACATTCGTGATAAACGAACCAAGAGGATGACAGTTGAACATCTTCTTAGGCATTCAGCTGGTTTTACAAGCAGATATGGTGATCCAATGTTTTTACCATTAGCAATTGCTAAGAAAATGAAAGTAAAACCTCCTATTGATGCTCAAACTACAATTCAGTTTGCGATTTCAAGACGATTGCATTTTACTCCCGGTACTCGTGGAGGTTATTCAAATTTGGGATATGTAATTCTTGAGAAAGTTATCGAAAAGGCAGCCAAAGAAGATTACGAATCATACGTACAAACGCACGTTTTAAAGCCTGCTGGGATTTTTGACATGCACATGGGAAAAAGTTTACGAAAAGATCAGTTTTCTAATGAGGTTAACTATTACGAACAATCCAATGCGATAAAGATATCAGCTTTTAATGGTTCTGGTAAATCAGTTTATCGAAGCAATGGAGGGAATAATATTGAAGCACTTGGTGGTGCAGGTGGTTGGATTGCATCTGGAGCTGAATTAATTAAATTCATGATGGCAATTGATGGGGACGATAGTTTGCCTGATGTATTGTCTAAAAAGAGCATTAAATATATGACTACGCCAAACAAGAATGGTCATAGTCCAATTGGGTGGAAAGGTACTCGAGGGAAAGGAACTTGGTGGAGAACAGGAACATTAGCAGGTAGTTCAGCCTTGATGAAGCATCAGGAAAATGGATTAAGCTATGTAATTGTTACGAATAGTTCTACTTGGCGTGGATCTGACTTTACACAAGATTTAAGTGTATTGATGAGTCGATTCTTACGTTCTGTTAAAGAATGGCCGGCAGAAGATCTGTTTAATCATTTTGAAGCCCGCAGAGAGGTAATTGCCTTGGAGAATTTACCAATCCTAGAAGACTGGAGCTAAAAGCTTTATTCATTCATTTCCTATTTATTTAATCATTTACTATGTGTTCTCATTGCTGATTTTTTTTGCAATGAGTAAATTGTTGTGTCCAAGTTTTATTTCCTTCCTAGAGCAAAGGCAACGGATATCTATATTTTGAAAGGGATATGTCGTTCGTTGGTGTCAATTTATTACTAAAAATCAAACTAAATTGAGAAATTGAAGTAAAATATCTTAAAATGGTATTGAATTCTAATCAAGTTTGGTATTTTTGCAAACAAATTGAACAAACTCAAACAAACATACATAACAAATGGAAACTCGTAGAATATTAGCTATTAACCCAGGCTCAACATCTACTAAGATAGCTGTTTATCAGGGAGACAAGTCAGTTTTCTTGAAGAATATTAAGCACTCAAACGAAGAATTAGCACAGTTTGACAAGATTTCGGATCAGTTCGAATTTCGCAAGAATATCATTATGAAAGAAATGGTTGATGCGGAAATACAAATTGATTTAATTGAAGCTGTAGTTGGTCGTGGAGGTCTAGTAAAGCCAATTGAATCTGGAATTTATACCGTAAACGAGCGATTAAAGGAAGATTTAAGAATTGGTGTACTTGGTGAGCATGCAAGTAATTTAGGAGGTCTTATAGCGGATAATATAGCTCAAGGCCTACCGAATGCTAAAGCTTATATTGCCGATCCTGTTGTGGTTGATGAAATGATTGATGTCGCTAGAGTTTCAGGGCATCCAGAATTTCAAAGAGTTTCTATTTTTCATGCTTTAAATCAAAAAGCAATTGGACGTGCTTTTGCACAATCAATTGACAAAAAATATGAGGAAATTAATGTGATTGTTGCTCACTTGGGTGGAGGAATATCTGTTGGTGGACACTTAAAAGGAAAAGTTGTTGATGTAAATAACGCATTGGATGGCGAAGGACCTTTTTCACCAGAGCGTTCAGGAACCCTTCCAGCAGGCGCACTAGCTAAATTATGCTTTAGTGGTGATTACACACATGAAGATGTGAAGAAGATGATTAAAGGCGAAGGTGGATTGGTTGCTCATTTGGGTACAAATGATGCCTATGATGTTGAATTAAAGGCTAAAGCGGGAGATGCTAAAGCGCAATTAATTCAAGATGCAATGTCTTATCAGGTAGGGAAATCGATTGGTGCAATGGCTACTGTATTAAAAGGCCAAGTAGATGGAATTTTATTAACCGGAGGAATTGCTCACAATCCAGATTTAGTAAATTACATCAAAGAAATGGTTTCTTTTATAGCTCCAGTGGTGGTTTATCCAGGTGAGGATGAAATGAAAGCATTAGCAATGAATGGATATATGGTTCTACGAAACGAAATAGAGCCTAGAAAATACTGCTAAGAATATAACTTTTTGCTATAGAGAGCCTTTGGTAATGTACCGAAGGCTTTTTTTGTGCTCATATTTTTAAGTTTTGTAGTTTAAAAGAAGTCTAAATTGAAATTAAGTATGTTTTTGAGCATGTTCTATTGAAGATAAGAATTTTTTATTATAGATTCTTATCTCTTCAAACATTATATTTTATAGGCTTTTTAGGAATTAGCTTATGTTATGTATTGTAGTATTTTGGCATATTCTTATAAGATGTTGGAATAGAGTGTTGTTGATTTAATAGAGAAAAATTTCTTTAATTTTTTTATCTTAAGAGTGTAACTCTATTAATATTAACTCTAAAACCATTACTTTATGGATTTTCAAGAAAAATTAGTGCAAGAATTGGTTTCGAAACATGGGAGAGATAGAGAGAATCTACTTCCAATTTTACAGGGGGTGATTGATGAGGAGAGATATCTTTCGGAAGAAGCAATTCTTAAGATTTCGAAAGAAATGAGCATACCTGCAGCAGATGTTTTCGGAACAGCAAGTTTTTATTCTTTTTTGGATATTGAGCCAAGGGGGAAGTATGTTATTCGTGTTTGTAAAACGATAACCTGCGCAATGAAAGGGAAAAATCAAATTATTCAGTCTATTGAGAGTTTTTTGAAAATAAAAGTTGGTGAAACTACCATCGACAAAAAATTTACAATTCTTCAAACAAATTGCCTTGGTTGGTGTCATAAAGCGCCTGCCATGCTAATTAACGATGAAGTATATACAGAACTGACCCCAGACTCAGTTGTTGATATTCTTCGTGAGTACAAAGAAGAAAACTAAATGTAAAGTCAAAAAGCAAAACTAACATCTAAATGCCCTTAGGTATGACAACAACTAAAAAACAACTTCATAGAATCGATTTGATCTTTAAGAATGAAGACGATTGTAAAGAGATTCTTCGAAATGCATTGGCAAGATCTGATCAGGAGATTGTAAATGATATGGTGAACTCTGGTCTGAAAGGAAGAGGTGGAGCAGGATTTCCAACAGGCTTAAAATGGAAATTAACATCAGAGTCCAAAGAAAAAGAAAAATATGTAATCTGTAATGCAGATGAAGGAGAGCCCGGAACCTTTAAGGATAGAGAAATCTTAACAAGGGTTCCTCATAAAGTTCTTTCGGGAATGGCAGTTTGTGCTAAAATAATAGGAGCGCAAAAAGGATATATTTATTTAAGAGGAGAATATAAATTCTTAGTTCCTGATTTGAAAAAGGAGTTGAGAAAATTTCATGATATACTTGATGAATTAGGATTGAATTTTCGTGTAGAAATATTCATGGGAAGTGGAGCATACATTTGTGGTGAAGAAAGTGCTCTAATTGAATCCATGGAAGGCAAAAGGGGAGAGCCTCGTAACAAACCTCCATTTCCAAGTGTTAACGGATTTAAAGGAAAGCCTACAGTGGTTAATAATGTGGAAACGCTAGCACATTCTTATACCATTTTAAAATTTGGCGCGAAAAAATTTAGGGATCTAGGAGTGAAAGACTCACGAGGATCGAAAGTGTTTTCCGTTTCGGGTGATACGCCAATTCCTGGGATTTATGAATTGGAATTAGGAATGACAGTTCAGGATTTTGTGGATGATTTTGGAGATGGAGATTGTAAAGCTGTTCAGGTTGGAGGAGCATCTGGTTTTCTTGTTCCGCGAAAGCGATTTGGAAAAACAACCATTGGTTATCAAGGGAAATTAACTGGAATTTCGTTGCCGACAGGTGGATCCATGATGATCTTCAACAGTTCAAGATCCATGTATAATGTATTAAATAATTATCTCGATTTCTTCGAGGAGGAATCATGTGGTCAGTGCACGCCTTGTCGTGTAGGATGTCAGCAATTACTGAAAGGGATTCGAGCAGTAAAGCGAGGTGAAAAGCCAACGTCTTATCTAAACCAACTTCTTAAATTAACTGAAACCATGAAGTTAACAGCTAAATGTGGATTGGGGCAATCAGTTGCAAATTCGTTTTCTTCTATTGTTGAAAATTTCCGTGAGGAGATGATTTACTAATGAAGAAAATAACCAATCTAAAATTTTGAACAATTTAAACTAAAATTGATATGTCAAACATGGTGAATTTAACTATTAATGGAATAGCTGTTAGTGTTGAGGAAAACAAAACCATACTCGAGGCAGCAGAAAAACTTCATATAAAAATTCCAACCCTTTGTTACCATAAAGATCTTTGCGTGGCAGGAAACTGCCGAGTTTGTGTGGTTGAACAAGTTGGAAACAATAAATTGGTTGCCTCTTGTGCTATGCCAGTTGCAGAGGGAATGGAAATTAACACAAATACACTTAAAGTACGGAATTGCAGAAAGCATATAATCGAACTTTTACTTACGGAACATAGAGAAGAATGTACCAAGTGTTATCGTAATGGTCATTGTGAATTACAAGCTTTATCGGCAGAATATCAGATTACAAATCAGGATTTTATTGATTTAGTGCCTGATAAAAACTATACAATTGATAGGCTATCTCCAGCTATTGAAAAGGATGATAGTAAATGTATTCGTTGTCAGCGTTGTGTGCGCACATGTGCCGAAATTCAAAGTGTTGGTGCAATTGCCGTAGCTCATAAAGGAGCTGATATGAAAATTTCAACTTTTTTCGAAAGATCATTAGATGAAGTCGTTTGTACCAATTGTGGTCAGTGTATTGTGCATTGCCCAACAGGAGCATTAACCGAAAAATCATATGTAGAGAAAGTTTGGGATGCGATTGCTGATCCAGATACTCATGTAGTTGTTCAGACGGCTCCAGCAGTTCGTGTTGGCTTAGGTGAGGAGCTAGGTTTAGGCTCTGGTACTCGCGTAACTGGTAAAATGGTTTCGGCTCTTAGACGATTAGGTTTCGACTCGGTTTTAGATACTGATTTTACGGCCGATTTAACAATTATGGAGGAAGGTACTGAGTTACTTACCAGATTAAAGCGTGCTTTGGTTGATGATGATCCTGATGTTGCACTTCCAATGGCAACTTCGTGTTCTCCTGGCTGGGTAAAATATATTGAACACAAGTATCCAGAATATTTACCAAATCTGTCAACTTGTAAGTCTCCACAGCAAATGTTTGGAGCTTTAGCCAAAACATATTACGCTAAAAATATTAAGGTTGATCCGCAAAATGTCATTTCTGTTTCTATTATGCCATGTACGGCGAAAAAATATGAAGCAAACCGTCCTGAAATGAAAGATAGTGGATACAAGGATGTCGATTTTGTTTTGACGACTCGTGAGCTTGCAGTAATGATTAGACAAGCAGGTATTGAGTTTGAAAAATTAAATGATGAGAATTTTGATTCGATAATGGGAATGGGTTCTGGTGCTGGAGTAATATTTGGTGCTACAGGTGGTGTAATGGAGGCTGCTCTTCGTACTGCTTACGAAATAGTTACCGGACGCGAAGTGCCTTTCGACAATCTTGAAATTACAGCAGTTCGTGGTTTAGAGGGAGTTAAAGAAGCCACTATTAAAATTGAAGATGCCGTTGAGGATTGGAAATTTTTAGAAGGTGCTGAATTAAAGTGTGCCATTACCAACGGGTTAGAAAATGCTCATCGCCTAATGGAAGCCATTAAAAATGGAGATCGATTCTATCATTTTATAGAAATTATGGCTTGTCCGGGAGGATGTCTTGGAGGTGGTGGTCAACCATTCCCTGTTGATAATGAAATTAGAATGAAGAGAATGGAGGCCATTTATGAAGAGGATAGAAATCTTCCGATTAGAAAATCTCATGAAAATCCTGAGATTGTACAGATTTACAAAGAGTTCTTGGAAGAGCCTTTAAGTCATAAATCACATAAGCTTCTTCATACTTCTTATGTGAAGAGGGAACAATATTAGTGTTTAGGTAAAGACTAATAGAGTGGTAATTAGTGAGTGAAAAAAGATCCGGTTGTTAGCCGGATCTTTTATTTTGTATTTAAAAGTTTTTAACCACTTTTCGGATGGCAACTAATTTTGTTAGCAGATCTTCCAAGTAATCCAATTGCAACATGTTTGCACCATCAGATTTTGCATTAGCAGGATCAGGATGAGTTTCAATGAAAATTCCATCTACACCAACTGCAATACCAGCTTTGGCAACAGTTTCAATCAATTCTGGACGACCACCAGTTACACCAGAAGTTTGATTTGGTTGTTGTAAAGAATGCGTAATGTCTAAAACAACAGGACAGTTGTTTTCTTGCATTACAGGAATTCCTCTAAAATCAACAATCATATCCTGGTAGCCAAACATGTTTCCACGATCGGTTAAAATAATTTGCTCGTTACCCGATTCACGAACTTTATTCACTGCAAATTGCATTGATTCAGCAGCAAGAAATTGTCCTTTTTTGATATTGACTACTTTTCCGGTTTCAGCAGCAGCTACCAATAAATCTGTTTGGCGACATAAAAAAGCAGGTATTTGCAATACATCTACATATTCAGCAGCCATGGCAGCTTCCTCTGCAGAGTGAATGTCTGTTACCGTTGGTACGCCAAATGTATCGCTAACTTTCTTTAATATTTTTAATGCTTTTTCATCTCCAATTCCTGCGAAAGAATCCAATCTTGATCGGTTTGCTTTGCGGTAAGAACCTTTAAAAATGAATGGAATCTCAAGCTTGTTGGTAATTTCAACAATTCGTTCCGCAATTTTCATTGCAATTTCTTCACCTTCAATGGCACAAGGTCCTGCTAATAAGAAAAAGTTACCGCTATCGGTGTGTTTAATATTTGGAATGTTCTTAATCATGATATCTTGTTTGTTTTGTGCAAAAGTAAGTAATTTTTGTGTTTATTAATCGAATTAAAAACGGTTCTTCCACCAAGCTTTTAATCGTTCCCAATTTTTTACTTCTTGAGCATTTTGTTGAGGAATGTATAGTCTTTGATTTTTAATTTGATCAGGAAGATATTGTTGATCAACAAAATTACCTGGGTAATCATGTGAGTACAAGTAATCTTTTTTATAGCCTAATTCTTTCATCAACTTGGTCGGAGCATTTCGCAAATGCAATGGGACAGGTAAATTTCCTGTTTCTCTTACTAGTGCTTGCGCTTTTCCGATTGCTAAATAAGAGGCATTACTTTTGGGCGAAGTGGCTAAATAAATTGTCGTTTCAGACAAAATTATTCTAGACTCTGGCATTCCAACCACGTTTACCGATTGAAAACAGGCATTTGCTAATAGTAGAGCATTTGGATTCGCCAAGCCAATATCCTCACTTGCTGAAATTACCAATCTTCGAGCAATAAATTTAGCTTGCTCTCCACCTTCTATCATTCTTGCCAACCAATAAACAGCAGCATCGGGATCGCTTCCACGAATTGACTTTATAAGAGCTGAAGCAATATCGTAATGTTGCTCACCATCCTTATCATACATTGAGGGATTCTCCTGAAGCTCCTTTGTTACCAGCTCATTTGTTATTGTAATTGAATCGGTCGTTTGAGAATTTACGACAAGCTCCAGAATGTTTAATAATTTTCGAGCATCACCGCCAGAGAATTTTAGTAGAGCATCCTTTTCCTGAGTTACAATCTCCTTTTCTTTTAAATAGCTGTCATTTTTAATCGCAAACTCGACTAGAGCTTCCAAGTCTTCTTTTTCTTGTGCTTTTAACACGTAAACCTGACATCTGGAAAGTAGTGGTGAGATGACCTCAAAAGATGGATTTTCGGTAGTTGCACCAATCAGTGTTACCGTACCATTCTCCACAGCTCCAAGCAATGAATCTTGTTGAGATTTACTAAATCGGTGAATCTCATCAATAAAAAGAATAGGGTTAGGAGTGGAAAAAAACTTTTGCTTTTCAGCTTTAGCAATTACTTCTCGAACATCTTTTACGCCTGAATTAATTGCTGATAGCGTATAGAACGGTCTATTTAATTGATTGGCAATGATTTTTGCCAGTGTTGTTTTCCCTACACCAGGAGGTCCCCATAAAATGAAAGAGGAAATATTTCCCGATTCGATCATTTTGCGTAGAACTGCATTTTTTCCTACCAAGTGTTTTTGGCCCAAATAATTTTCGAGATTGTTTGGTCGTAATCGTTCTGCTAAAGGCTGATTGGCGGTCATCTATTGTTATATTCTATTTGTGTAGTACTAATTTTTGTTGCAGTATCTTTTAATTACATTATATGCATCAAGCAAACCTAATTCACCAGCTTTACTTAAATCTTCGTAGGCCAAATCTTTCTGATCTAGGAACAAGTAAATTAAACCTCTATTGTAATAGGCTTCGGTAAAGTTCGGATCTAACTGCAAAACCCAATCATAATCGGCAATTGCTTTCTTAAATTGCTTCGATTTTGCGTAAACATTTCCTCTGTTGTATATTGAAAACAGAAAGGAAGGATCAAGTTGTATCGCTTTGGAATAATCTGCAATGGCATTGCTGTAATCTACAACCATTTCATTCTGATTATTTGATTTTCCAGGTTGCAAACTAAGAAGAGATTCACCGCTTTCTTCAATTGATTGAATGTAATCTGTCATTGCTGCAGAAGCATTTGCTCTATTGAAATATGCAAAACCAAATGAGTTATCCATAGCTATGGCTTGACTAAAATCTTCAATGGCTTTGTTATATTTTTTATCTAACAAATGATAATTTCCTCTATGGAAATAGCCTTTGGGGTTGCCATCTTTGATTAAGTAATTAGCACTTTTAATCTGAACTTCTATTAGCTCTTTAGGATGTTTAATAAACCTGTTGTCAATGGTAAAAGCAGGATTATAGTTCTGCTTTTGATTGTATTTCATTATCGATTGATCGTAGTATTGAACTTTCCCAGCTCTTAAAGTATCAATACTTAAATGTGTAATATGGAAATTGTTTTCCAACTGTATTGTCACATATTTATCTTGAACACGACCTTTTACAATTTCTTCAGTAAAAGACTCTTTTGAATTTAAGTCAATTAATTTTTGAAAATTTTCAGTGGTATCTACAAAAGCAGACATAGCACCTTTTTCTTTCATTGTTTTATAGCGTTCAATTATTAAATGAGCTTGATTTCTATCTTGAATTGCTCCTGTAATGTTATTCAATTGTTGTTTTGCCGATGATCTGGCCAAGTAGGCTTTTGCAAAATCAGGATAAATTTTAATTGCAGTACTATAATCAGCAATAGCTCCATTTAGATCTCCAATATCCATTTTTACAAAACCACGGTTGAAGTAAATCAGCATATTGTCAGGATTCATTTCCAAAACATTATTGAAATCTTCAATGGCTGAATTGTAATCTCCAATCTCTGACTTAAGTAAAGCTCTGTTGTAGTAACAGTGAGCATTGTTAGGATCTAATTCCAAAACCTTATTGTAATCTTCAAGTGCTTTTTTTGGATCTTTATTTTCGTAATTAGCCATTCCACGACTCATGATTACGCGTGTATTCTCAGGATCAATTTTTAATGCTCTATCGTAATCTTCAATTGCTTCGGCATATTTTTTTAGTTTGAATTTTAGATAGCCTCGATTACCAAATGCATCAGCTGAAAAATCATTGAGCTGAATAGCCTTATTGCAATCTTTAATGGCACCTTCAATATCATTCATATTATCACGAACAATCGATCGATTTAAATAAGCACCCATAAGTTTTGGGTTAATATGAATTGCTTTAGAATAGTTTTCTTCAGATTCCTTAAATCGAGAAAGTGCAGCCAAACTGTTTGCTTTACTAAAATAGATGTCAGCATTGTTTGGCTTGAATTCCAGAGCCTTTTCAAAATCCATTAGAGCACTTTCGTATTCTTTTAGCTGATATTTTGAAATACCACGATACAGATAGGCAAAAGTATAGTTTGGATTTAGTTCTAGTGCTTTTGTATAGTCAACACAAGCTCCCGTGAAATCTTCTAAATGTGATTTGGCTAATCCTCTAAAAAAGAATGGTTCGGGTAAGTAAGGTTTAACCCTTATGATATCATTAAATTTATTAATCGCTTCGGTGTAATCATCAAAGTAGATTGCATTTCGACCATTGTCAAATATGTTCTCAGTATTTAATTGTCCACTTACATTTAAAGTGATAAGTGAAAATAGGCTTATTATGAGTATTTTAATTTTGGGCATTAGCTGTTTTTTTAGGACTAATTTTAGTTCGGAATACAAATTTAAGAAATTATATTTCCTTCTTTTAAATAATGACTCTATATAACAAAGAAACAAGCCATTTCATTTCCATTTTTTCTTAAAAAAGCTTAAATTAAGAAGAGAGCTTAATCTAATAAGGAGGTGAAAATGAATAACATTCTGTTAAAATACATGGAGAATCGGTTTCAGTCTAAAATATTAGATCCTAAGCAAAATGTTTTTTGTGAGGGGCCGGTTGTAACTATTTCCCGAGAATGTGGTTGTACGGCATTAAACATCGCAAATATGATGGCTGAGAAATTGACTGCAAAGACGGGAAATAAATGGACGTGCTTAACCAAAGAGATTTTAGAAAGATCAGCTAAAGAATTGAATTTGGATCCTGTAAAAATTGAATATGTTTTTAATTCGAAGGAAAAATCGACTTGGGATGAGATCCTTGGGGCTCTTTCAAGTAAATATTATCAAAGCGATCGAAAAATAAAGAAAACCATTGCCGATGTTGTTCAGGGATTTGCAGCAAAAGGCAACTGTATCATTATTGGTAGAGGAGGTGTTGTTTTAACGCAAGATATTGAAAGATCTTTTCATATAAAATTGCAAGCTCCCTTAGACTGGAGAGCTAATCAATTGCAGAAGATTTATAATTTGAGTACCGATGAGATGATAAAATACGCTAATGAGATTGACAAGAAAAGGGCCATTCTGCGTAATTATTTTAATAAGGAACCATTGCCGAATACTGTTTTCGACGTTATTTATAATTCTAAAAAATTAATGGATGAACACATTGTAGATACTAGTATTAACTTAATGGAGTTGAAAGGTGTTCTTGGTAAGCAAATTGTAATGGGATAAATAGGGTCTAATAATATTGAGAAGAGAAATTGACAAATTGTTGATTTCTCTTTTTTTATGCTTAAAATGTAATGCTCTAGAAGTAGTACAACGACTATAGCTTATATTTCGTCGAAAAAATGTGTTAAAATGGGGATTTGGGTTGCTTGTATATGCGATTTTGTTACTTTTGCAACCGTTTGAAATTAGATTATATTAAAACAAAATAAGATGAAAATTAAATTACTAAGCGTAATGCTTTTGGCGACTGGTATGTTACTATCATCGTCGGTTGAAGCAAAAAAGAAAGAAGAGAAGAAGGAAGAAGGTTATATTTTTACGGATATTAAAAGACTACCTGCTACTTCTGTGAAAAGTCAGCATAGATCAGGTACTTGTTGGTCATTTTCAGGTTTGTCTTTTATCGAATCGGAAATGATTAGAATGGGAAAGCCAAAAACAGATTTATCGGAGATGTTTGTGGTTTACAACTGCTATTCAGACAAAGCGATTAAGCATGTTCGTATGAATGGTAAATTTAACTTCGGAGGAGGAGGTGCATTTCACGATGTTACTTACGTAATGAAGAATTATGGTATTGTTCCAGAAAGTGTTTACCAAGGTTTAAACTACGGTGAAGAAGGACATACGCATGGTGAGCTTGATGCAGTTTTGAATGACTATGTAGGAGCAGTTATTAAAAATAAGAACAAAAAAATTACACCAGTATGGCACAAAGGTTTTGATGGTGTATTGGATGCTTACTTAGGTGAACTTCCAGAGAAATTCGATTACGAAGGAAAAGAATATACACCTAAGTCGTTTGCTAAGGATTTTGTTGGTGTTAATCCTGATGATTATATCGAGATTTCATCATATACTCATCATCCTTTTTACGAGAAATTCATAATTGAAGTACCTGATAACTGGTTGTGGGATGAAGTATACAATGTTCCTTTAAACGAGATGATGGAAATTATGGAAGGTGCAATCATGAATGGTTATTCTATTGGTTGGGCATCAGATGTTAGTGAAAGAGGATTCAAATTTAGCAAAGGTATTGCTGTTGTTCCTGGTGTTGATGTAAAGAACATGTCTGATTCTGAAATTTCGAAGTGGGAAAAACTTTCAAAAAAGGAAAAAAGCGATAAATTAAATGGAGATGGTCCTAGTTCTGAGAAAACAATTACTCAGGAATTGCGTCAGGAAGCATTTGATAACTATACAACAACCGATGATCATGGAATGCACATTGTTGGTATTGCAAAAGATCAGAAAGACAATAAGTATTTTATCGTGAAGAATTCATGGGGATTAGGTAACAATGATTACAAGGGATATTTTTATGCTTCTTATCCGTTTGTATCCTACAAAACCATGTCATTCATGATTCACAAGGATGCTTTGTCGAAAGAAATGAAAAAGAAATTGGGTTTGTAAATATCTACTAACTAAAATATATGAAACCCGGCCAGTTTGGCCGGGTTTTTGCTTTTCAATTATTTCTTGAATATTTATTTTATATGAATACTAATATTCTATATCTTAGTATTTGTTTTTTAACGATAAATGAAAGAAAATCCACTTTTTTAGAGGATTTATAATAACATGAATGTAAAGAAATTAACTATGAAAAAGATTTTTTTAGTTGCAGTAATCTGCATGTTTTCAAGCGCCCTATTTGCACAATTGTCATCTCCTGTGAACTTTGGTTTGCATGCTGGTTTGGTAAGTACTAAAATGGACTCAAAAATTCCTAATGCGACAACAATAAAAGAAAACGCAGAAAATGGTATGATGCTGGGAGCATTTTTAAGAATAAACCTTAATAAATGGTATTTGCAACCAGAATTGAA
Source organism: Labilibaculum sp. (assembly GCA_016342745.1). GTDB lineage: Bacteria > Bacteroidota > Bacteroidia > Bacteroidales > Marinifilaceae > Paralabilibaculum > Paralabilibaculum antarcticum. The sequence goes on along the minus strand of JAEINT010000015.1, from coordinate 32,956 downwards.
TTACGTATCACGAAAAGGTGAAGTTGTAGTGGATGGAACAGGATATGATTTTAAAACAAAGAGTATGGATATTCCAATGCTTTTAGGTTATAAATTAGTTAAGTTACCAGCTTTTAAATTAAGAGCTTTTACTGGTCCTGTTGCTTCTTTTAAAATTGATGATAGTTTTAGTAGTACATTTAAAGATACCTATAAAGAACCTAGCTTTGAAGGTGCTGTATGGAATGCTAAAGTTGGAGCTGGAGTTGATGTTTGGAAATTGACATTAGATGTAGATTATGAATTCGGATTAACTGATGTATCGTCTGAATTTCTTAAAAAGAATAAAATGGTAAATGTGACTTTAGGATTTAAATTGTTCTAAGATCATTTCAATAATATTTAAAACTGCTGATTTTGGTCAGCAGTTTTTTTTTGTCAAATTCTTGTATAAGATTGTTTGCAAGTCTTTTTTCGAATTTGGTATATTTACCACCTAAAGCTATAACCATCAAATTCATCGAAATGTCTTTAAACCTTGATAAAAAAATAGAATTACTAAAGAGTTTGGATTTTCTTGTAGAGCAGGATATGGAAGGGTATCGCTTTTTAAGCAATATTGTTGATGAGTTAAAAGTAAAAAAAGGTGAAACTATATTTTCAAAAGGAGATTTAGGTGGTGCCGCTTATATTATAGAGAAAGGTTCTGTTCAAATTCACGATGCAGAACATGTCTTTATTGAGCTTGATGAAGGGAAAAGTTTTGGTGAATTTGCATTTGTAAAATCAGAGGAAAGATCGGCTTCTGCAAGTGCTAAAACCGATTCTGTTTTGCTTAAATGTACCGAAGAGCATATTAAACAGTTAGAAAAGGAATTTGGAATTAAAATTATTGACTCCATTTTAATTCCATTACAGAATGTTAAAAAGAGAATGATTGTTAAAGATCTTTTGGAGGAGGAATTGACCAAGCAAAAGGTAACAATTGAAAAACAAAGGAAAGAACTTGAGTTGTTGAATGCTACCAAAGACAAATTCTTTTCAATTATTGCTCACGATTTAAAGAATCCATTTGCTTCATTAATTGGAGCTTCCGATTTGCTTGTTGATGGTGCCAATGAATTAAGTCAAGAACAAGTAAAGACCTTCTCTGGAATAATTAATCAATCTGCTCGACAAGCCTTTCGTTTGTTGGAAAATCTTTTAGATTGGTCGCGTACGCAAACAGGATCTATTGCATGGAAGCCAAAACAAGTAGACTTATGGGATTTGGTTCATGAAGTTGTGATTCTTCTTACTGGAAGTGCGGAAAACAAACAAATTGAATTAGAAGTAAAAATAGATGAGGATTTGACCGCTTTTGTTGATCCAAACATGATAAATACTGTCGTTCGAAATTTGGTTTCCAATGCCATTAAATTTACACCTCGTGGAGGCAAAATTGTCGTAGAATCGAAAATTTCGGATAAATTTATTGAAATATCGGTAACAGATAATGGTGTTGGGATTAAGCCTGATAAATTAGATCAATTGTTCCAAATTGGAGAGAATGTTGTAGGGATTGGAACTGAAAATGAAACAGGAACAGGATTGGGACTTATTTTGTGCAAGGAATTTGTAGAACAACACAAAGGAAAATTAAGTGTTAAAAGTGAAGTAAATGTTGGTAGTGCCTTTAAATTTACCATCCCTTTTTCTACCTCTAAAAAATAACCTCTTAAAACCTTTCACGTAACATCTTTTTGTATATTAGTATTGAGCCTTAATAAGCTATTTTAGGGTTTTAATTCTTCCAATTTAAAAAGCTTAGTGTATGAGGTTTTTGCAATTCATCATTTTTATAATATTTATGTTTTGTTCGGTTCACGCATCTGCAGTAGATCGAAAAAAAATACTTGTCCTGCATTCTTATCATCAAGGTTTACGATGGACTGAGAATGTGAATCATGGTATTCAGGAGGTTATGGATTCAATTGGAGGTAAAGTTGAATTGGATTATGAATATCTTGATACCAAAAGAAATCCTTCAGAAGCCTATTTGAATAAATTAATTGAACTATACGATTTAAAATTGCAAGAAGAAAAGTATGATGTAATCATTGTCTCAGATAATAATGCTTTATCCTTCGTTAAAGATCATCGAAGGAAATATTTCCAAAATACGCCTATTGTTTTTTGTGGTATCAATCATTTTAAGGATGAAATGATTGAGGGATTAGATAATATTACTGGTGTTGCTGAAGAGGTAGATTGGGATGGAGTTATTGATTTAATTCTTAAAACAAGACCGGAAACTAAGAATTTGGTAGTTATAAATGATAATAAAACAACTACGGCAAAGCTGAATAAATTGTTGATGCTTGATGTTGAAAAGAAGTATCAGGATATACTAGAGTTTATTTATTACGAAGAGTTAGGAATTGATGAATTGATAGATAATGTTAGAAATATTGAGGGTGATACTTCAATTTTGTTGCTTACTTTTAATAAGGACAAGTACGGTAAATTCATTAGTTATCAAGATAATTTAGATCTACTTATTCCTGAAAGTAAGGTGCCAATATATATTGCATGGGCATTTTATATTAACAGTGGAGTGATTGGAGGTAAGGTTGTAAGCGGAAGTTTTCATGGGCAAATGGCTGCTCGTATGGTTGCAAAAATACTCAATGGAACACCAATAGATTCAATTCCAATTTATCGAAAACCATTGGATCAGTTTGTAGTAGATTACAATGAAATTCAAAGATTTCATATTGATCAGAATGTACTTCCTAAAGGAACCTTGTTATTGAATTCTCCAAAATCATTTTATAGTGAGAATAGAGAATGGCTGCATATTTTAGGGGGAATAATTTTATTAGCTAGTATAATTATTATCGTACTCTCGAAAGCCATAATTCGCAGAATAAAAGCAGAAAGAGCTTTGATAATAGAACAGAATCGATTGAAAACTTCGGTAAAACATGAACGATTAATTGGATTGATTGGACGATTGTTAAATGCATCAGAAGATTTTAAGAATGTATTGGATGATGTTTTAAAGTTAATGACAGAGGAATTGAATGTTGCACGAATTAGTTTGTACTCTTTAAAGGATTCGAACGACGCAGCTGTGAAGATCAAGAGTCGAGTTTCCATGAAAGGGAAAAATATTAAAGATGTTGATCAGTTTTATTTTTCGGAGATTGATGAGATTATCAGTCGCGTTAAGATGAACAAAACAATTGTTTCTCCTGATTTGTCGAACCTGAATCCTAAAGAACAAGAATATTATAAAAAAAGGAATATTGGTGCAGTTGTTTTGCTGCCTGTTGTAGTCGAATCGAAAGTGGTTGGACTGATGGGCTTTTCGCAAAATAAAAAGCACCGTTGGTCTCGTGAAGAGGTAAGTATTTTCTTTTCTACTGTAAACATGATTGCAAATGCCTGGGAACGTAATTCATTAATGAACGATAGAATTGAGGCTGAACAGAAAAATGTAGAAGCCTTTAGAATGCTTGAGGAATCGTCTCGATTAGCATCAATTGGAGTCATGGCGGCAGGAATTACACATGAGATAAATCAACCATTAAACGCCATAAAAATTACTGCAGACAGTGTTTTGTTTTGGCAAAAACGAAATCCAGATGCATTACCAGAAATGTTTACGCGTAAGATAAAAACCATTTCGGAGGGTACTTCTCGAATTGATTCCATCATAAAGCACATGAGAACTTTTTGGGAGAAACCTCAATTAACTCATGATGAGACAATTGATATGGTTGAAGGAGTAAAGCGTTCTTTGAACTTGGTGCAAAGGCAAGTGTATGATCATAGTATTGAATTACTTGATGAATTACCGGGCGAATCTATTTGCGTTTTGGCCAATTACATTCAGTTTGAGCAAATTGTGGTGAATTTGATTGTGAATTCAATACACTCCTTAGATAAAGTTCAGAAAGATAAAAAACAGATTAAGCTTAAGGTTTATCAGGATTCAAAATATGGAGTGTTGGAGCTTCATGATAATGGTACTGGTATTGAATCGAGTATTAGAGAGAAAATATACGACCCTTTATTTACAACCAAAGGGGAGGATAATGGCAGCGGACTGGGCATGGCAATCGTAAAATCCTTTATAGATAGATTTCAGGGAGAAATATCGGATTATAACAATGATGATGGCGGTGCTAGTTTTGTATTGCGTTTCAAATTGTGTGAAAAATAAAAACATCTAAATGATGTAATTGTGCCAATAGCTTAATCTAAAAATTAACAGGATTTAAATCAGGAAAATTATATGAAAATTCTTATTGTTGATGATGATGTTTCCAGTGGCTCTGCTGTAGCAGAATTTATTGAAGAACAATTAGCTTATCAAATTCATCTTTGCCATAATGCTGAAGAAGCTTATAATAAGCTTAAGAGCGAAGAGTTTAATATGGTAATTTCTGATATGAGAATGCCTGGAATTTCAGGTTTAGATTTATTGAAAAAAATTAAACTTCTGCCCAATGGTGATAAAATTGAGGTTGTGATCATGACGGGTTTTGGGGATATGGAAACTTCAATTGAGGCATTACGTGGCGGAGCTTACGATTATTTACTTAAACCAGTTAATATTGAGGAATTAGCAATATTAATTGAGCGTGTGGCCGAAAAAATCCAATTAAAAGAAGAAAATCAGGATTTAAAAGAAAATTTTGAACAAACGGTATCCAATGCTAAGATTGAAAAAGCATCGCGAATTCAATATTATGAAACGACTATACGTGAAATTACCAGTGTAGGCAAAATAGGAGTCTTTTCGGATGTAATGAGAGGTGTAGTTCGAATGGCTGAACAATTTCACGAGGATCGTTCTGTGCCCGTTTTAATAGAAGGAGAAACAGGTACTGGAAAGGAAGTAGTCGCTCGTTTGGTGCATTTTGGTAAGGATAGTGATATTACACAACCATTTATTTCAATTAACTGCTCGGCAATATCACCTACGCTGTTTGAAAGTGAACTGTTTGGATACGATGATGGTGCTTTTACTGGTGCGCGAAAAGAGGGTAAACCTGGGAAATTAGAATTGGCGCAGGGCGGCACACTTTTTTTAGATGAAATCGGGGAAATGCCATTGGATATGCAACCAAAATTATTGCGCGTACTGCAACAGCGAGAAATGTATCGTGTTGGCGGCAGCAAACCAATTGAATTAGATGTAAGGGTAATATTTGCAACGAATAGGAATTTGAAGCAGATGGTTGCCGAAAAAACATTTAGGAGTGACTTGTATTATCGATTAAATACCGGAAGATTATACATTCCACCTTTACGAGAACGAAGAGAGGCCATTTTATCTTTTTCTCAAATTTTTCTGGACCAGTATTCTACCAAGCGTGATCGCAAATTTCGGTTTATCAGTAAAGAAGCTAAAGCCATGCTTCAAGAATACAACTGGCCTGGTAACATTAGAGAGCTTAAAAATTCAATTGAAAGAGCAACTTTACTCTTTAACGATTTGGAATTAAAGACAGAACATTTGCGATTTTTACAATCAGATGAAAGTGATTTTGAACGTAAAGAAATGCCCATTGTGCCTGGTCGAATTGTACTGCCTGATGATGAGTTGAGAATCGAACAATTAGAATTGGAGATTGTTCGCAAGGCCTTAAAGAAATTTGATAATAATAAATCAAAAACTGCTGAATATTTGGGGATTACGAGAAGTGCCTTAAGAAGCAGAATGAATAAATTGTAAGATGGAAAAACAACTCGTTTAACTTTCGTCTTATCGTGAATATTTTCAGATTTGAGGTGTGGTATTTTTCTACACTTGGGTAATGTTTTCCCATGTCAAATTGCTTGTAAAAGTGGTTGAAATGGGACACTTGTTCATTTTTGCGAAAGTCTGATTAAAAACTGTTCAATATTGAACATTACTGATGATTTTGTGATGTGAGTCTTTGTTTCTCAATAGGCTGTAAATCAGGCAGTAGCGTTTTGTTTGAAAAATAGTTTTTCCCCTATGTATTTTGGCACTTGTTTTGTTTTTAATGATGCAATGTTTTATTAAAATCAATGGGGTATGGAGGTTAGAATTGATACGCAAGAAAAAAAATTACTTCTACTAGAAAATAGAAGCGAACTTTTGGATTCATTTTTATCGAGTTCCAATAACTTGGGCAATGAATCTTTAAAAGTAGATCACCAACTATTTACCGAAGCTGCAAACAAGAGGAATATTCAGTTTGAATTTATTCGAATGAAAACATGCAAGCTCGATCGAATTTCTTTAGATATTAGCAATGCAAAAAATGCACTTTTAGAAGCGGATTACGCTATAGCTGATTCCGGTTTATTAGTTGTTGATACAGAAGATCCTGATGTTTTATTGACTGTTTTTTTAGCGGAAACTCTTCATGTTGTTGTGCCGGCAAGTAAAATACTTCATTCGATGGATGACTTTGAACTGATTACTGGCAAAACTGCGAGTAATATAGGGAGAGGTATAGCAAGTCTATCTGGTTCTAAAAATCGAAACTATACTATGACACGCACGATGGTGTACGTATTAGATGATATTTAAAAATAATACAACACAAAAATAGCTCTTCCCAATTTTGTTTGTCTCTTCGCAAATTGATTAAAAACAGAAATGGGATGTGCTGTTATGCGTAATTTTTTCTCTTATAAAACCTTCTCAAGTAATGGCAAGTTTACGATCAAACTTTGTTATTCTCTTTCTTCGAAAATAAATTCTCCTTTTTCTTCTGCAGCATAAATTCCCCACTCTGAAATTGCTTCCAGAACAGGAAGCAAACTCTTGCTAAAATCAGTAAGTGAATATTCAACCTTTAAGGGTGGCTTTTTAGTGTATACCTTTCGTGATATTAGATCATCCTTCTCCAATTGTTTTAATTGTAGGCTAAGTGTGCGTTCTGTAATTGTTGGTATTTCTTTTCTTAATTCGTTGTACCGTTTTGTACCATCCATCAAGTGCATTAAAATAACGCTTTTCCATTTTCCTCCAATTAATTCCATGGCGGCACTTGTTGGGCACGGAAATAATTTTTCGTGGAGCTTTATCATTGGTTTTTTCTTACATATCTCTTTTTTATCCATTGCAAAATATCATTTATTCTGATTCTACAGTTTATTGATACTAAACTATACTTTTTATAGTTTTATTTTTGATTTAAATATCAATAGGATAGGGCATTATAAAATTTTATTTATACTATCCATTTTGACCGTTATTGTGAGATATTAAAACTATACATATTTTTGTCACTATACAAATGATAGTATCTATTAAAATGATGAATAAACTTAATTAAATATCCTTAACATTTTGTTACAGAATTGAAAAGCCTATTTATCTATACTTGCAGAGGCAAAAAAAAGATATAAAAAGTTAAAAATATAAAAGATGAAAGCAGTAAAAGAAGAAATACTAAAAGCACATTCATATAGACGAGCAATTAAAGAGTTCGAAGTTGATCAGAAAATTTCGGATGAGGATTTTGAGTTTATTCTTGAAGTTGGAAGACGTTCTCCAAGCTCGTTTGGTTGGGAACCTTGGAAGTTTGTTGTTGTGCAAAACATGGAATTGCGTGAGAAGTTAATGGAGCCAAGTTGGGGCGCGCAAAAGCAATTGCCATCGGCAAGTCATTTTGTTATTCTATTAGCCAGAAAAGGCGACGAAATGCGTGTTGGTTCTGACTATTTGAAAAACAAATCGCAAGAAGTAGATAAGCTACCAGCTGATATCGAAGAGATGAAACTGAAGTTCTTTAAAGGATTTATGGAGAATGAGTTTGATTTGACTGACGATCGAAAGATTTTTGACTGGGCTTGTAAGCAGGTTTATTTGCCATTCGCAAACATGATGACTGCAGCAGCGCAAATTGGAGTAGATTCTTGTCCGATTGAAGGTTTCGACAGAACAAAAGTGGAAGAGATATTGGCTGCCGAAGGGGTTGTTGATACGAGGAAACTTGGTGTAGCTGCAATGGTAGCTTTCGGTTATAGAAAAGAAGATTCTCCATTTCCACAATCTCGCTTCTCAATGGAAGAAGTTGTTGAATGGGTTAAATAAATAGTTTTTTTTAAAATAGGATAGCACGGGATAACTTCTCGTGCTTTTTTTGTTTTTAGATAGAACTGATTGTAAATTTGTTCTGCCTTATATAATACCCTAACACCATACAATGACTAATTTAAGTAATGACGAACACACTTTAAAGAGCAAACCATCATCTAAGGAATTTCAATCGGGGAACGTGATTTTAATCGCTGCCTCGCACATGTTACATGATATTTACTCTTCTTTTTTGGCATCGCTTCGTCCTTTACTGATCGAAAAATTTGGAATAACGCTGGCCTTAGCATCAATATGGGATTTAATAATGCGTGTGCCGTGGTTTTTAAATCCATTAATTGGAATAATTGCTGAACGAACAGCACCAAGATATTTTATTATTCTTACACCGGCAATAACAGCTGTTGCCATGAGTCTTTTGGGTGTAGCTCCTTCCTTTACAATTATCTGCATATTGCTTTTTACAATGGGAATAAGCAGTGCCGTATTTCATGTGCCAGCGCCAACAATGGTAAAAAGATTATCGGGAAACCACACTGGACGAGGGATGAGTTATTTTATGTTTGGAGGAGAATTGGCAAGAACTGCTGGCCCTTTAATTATCACAGCTTCAGTGTCATATTGGGGACTCGAAGGAACATGGAAATTGATTCCTTTTGGCTTGGTGGCCTCCTTTATTTTATTCCTTAAGCTCCGAAATATAAAAATATCGGATGATTTTAAAAAGAAGAAGGCCAGCAATGGTGATATATTGCCAACATTAAAATTGTACTTGCCTTTTTTCGCAGTTTTAATTGGCTTTACCTTGTTTAGGGCAATTATGAAATCGGGATTAACAGCATTTTTACCCACCTTCTTTTATTCTGAAAAAGGAGAAAGTTTGTGGTTTGCAAATTCTGCTTTAGCAGTTTTTCAGCTAGCAGGTGCCGTAGGAACGGTTTTAGCAGGTAGTATTTCAGATAAAATTGGACGAAGAACAACATTGGTAACCATAAGCTTGATATCTCCTGTTATGATGTTCTTGTTTATTAATACAGACGGTTGGCTTTCACTGATTTTTCTAGTGCTTATGGGCTTTTTTGTTTTTGCTCCTGGACCTGTACTAATCGCTTTAGTGCAAGATAGAGCGAAACAACTTCCCGTATTCATGAACAGCATTTACATGACTGTAAATTTTATTTCAGCTGCTTTAGCCGTCTTTTTTGCTGGAGTAATGGGCGATTGGCTTGGTCTCGAAAAAACATACCTGATTTCTTCTATTTTGGCGTTGGGAGCCATTCCTTTTGCTTTGCTGTTAAAAAAGAAATAGGCTTGTAATTTGATGTTTTTACTTCTCGTATAATATATAATTAATTACCTTCTTGGGTGATTCAGTTTTTTAGCAATGAGTCCTCCAAAATTATTCTGAAAAACTCTAGGATAATTCTTTTATCAATAAACCTACCAAATGAAATTCCTGCCTTAAATAGTTTAATTCGTGGCACTTGTCATGAGTGAGTTGTAAAAATAAATTTACTAGTTCGTGAATAAATCAGTAAATTGAGGATACTTTCTAAAAAAGCTAATTCAATCTGCAAATTGGTTAGCAAATTAATTTTATACATTCACTTAAAACAAGCATTATGAGTATTTTAAAAGTTCTTGAAGTAATGGCTTCATCAACGACCAGTTGGGAAGATGCCACAAAAAATGCAGTGAAAACAGCTGCTAAAACGGTGAAAGAAATTCGTTCTGTATATATTCAGGATATGAGTGCCGTTGTCGACAAAAATAACATTACTGAATTTAGAGTAAATGTTAAAATAACCTTTCAATTGTTGGATTAGTCCTAAATACAAAGAGAAATTTTTAAATTAAAACAACCACAAATGGGACTAATTTCATTTATAAAAGGGGCGGGCGAAAAGATTTTTGGAAAATCGGAAGAAACTTTGGAAAAAGAGAAAGCAGAGCTAATTTCGAGTCACATTAAGAAATTTGGTTTTGATACCAGTACCATACAGGTATTGATTGATGAGGAAGAAGTTACACTCAAAGGAAGTGTTGATACCTTCGAAAATAAGAACAAAATTATTGTTACTGCTGGAAATGTAGATGGTATATCATCTGTTAATGACCAAATTGTACTTACAAATCCTCCCTCAATTGAGCCTCCTGAACCAGAAAAACAATTCTATACAGTTAAAAAGGGTGATTATTTATCCAAAATAGCTAAAGAGGTTTATGGAAAGGCGAATAAATATGATATCATTTTTGAGGCAAACAAACCAATGTTAAAGGATGCGAATTTGATTTATCCTGGACAGGTTCTTGTAATTCCTCCTTTAAACTAAAAGTAAAAGGCTGTTTTAAAATCGAAACAGCCTTTTATATTTTAATTATTATTTACTCAGTTTTTCAAATTCAAACGGAATTTCCATCTCGGCATTGGATACTGAAGCTTTCATTCGATTACCACTTTTCCAATATCTTATTGTATTCGGAAAATCAAGTTCTTTGTTTTCACAAGTAAAATCATTTTCTGTATGATTTATCATTTTAAAAGAGACAGATTCCTTTTCTTCAGGAACTTTTACAGTCAAAATCCATTTTTCACTAGCTTTAATTAATGCTATCTTTTCTTGTTTTATGGTGTCAGCACCTTGCATCGTAAATCCAATCCCTGAATATTCAACATCACTTATTTTCTCCCAATTTTCATAAGTATTCTTTCCCTCTTCTTCATTTAACCTTTCCCATTCTCCTAATAACCAGTCGAAATTATCCGATTTATCAGTTAATTTAATATTTGAACTTTCCTTTTTACTTGGATTGCAGGATATAATCAAAATTCCAAATAATAAAATCAATATATTTTTCATGATCTCTTTGAATTAGTTCTAATCTCTCTGTGTTAAAAATAGAAAAAGAAGTTAGAATGTTTAAATTAGGTCATCGCCTAAATATTTATAGTGATTAACTTTTACTGTTTTTAGTAAATGTACAAAAACTTAAATTTCCCACCATTAGCTTGTTTAGCTATCTAATTTTAAGATCATTTCTTGTAATCTAATGCTGTCTTTGTCGTAGTGTTCTTGTTGGATTGTTATTTTAATTCTATTTGATATTCATTACTCTTAATATCACCAATAGATGCTGAGACCGTAATTACGCCTTGCTTATCTAATGACCTTATGATGGCCAATGCTTTTCCTTTATGTGTTTTTACATTGTTCAGTATATGCGAATCCACATTCATTTCCCAACCATTATCAACAGCTAGTAATTCAGCTTCTCCGTTCACAACAAACTTAATCTTGGTATCCAAATCTTTTATTTCTTTATCTGCATCATCAAATAGTTTAACTGAAACATGGGCTACGTCATAATTATTGGCCTTAAGTTCATTTTTATCGCTTTCTATTTCAATACGTGCTAATTTTCCTGTAGATGCAAGGATGTATTCGTTAGCAATTTTACCATTATTATAACCAACTACCTTTAATTCTCCTTTTTGGAAAGGGACGAGCCATTTAATAATGTTATCCTCATTTTCAACATCTGCTAAAGCCTGTTTTCCCAGACTTTTCCCATTCAAGAAAAGTTCTGCTTCTTCGCAGTTGGTATAAGTTTGTACAACAATTTGTTCTTGTTCCTTGTAATTCCAATGCTCCTTAACTTTGTACCATTCCCATAAACGAAGTTTGTCCCAGACCGGTGCGGCTGTTAATTGAATATCAAATTTCCATCCATTCTTTTCAGAATAAGAAAATTCAGATTCTGAGGCTGGGGTTGTTACCATATAGACTTTAGGTTCTGGCTTCCACAAACATTCAAAGAAATGACCTCTTGGCGTCTTAAAACCAGCGAAATCGAATAATGAAATGTCTAATCCTTTTCTAGGCCAAGGACCTGCTTCACCTCGATAGGCAAAACCTGTCCACACAAATATTCCTGGAATAAAGTCACGCTCAATGCAGGCTTTCCATTCTGAATAAGCTACCCAGTTTTCCGAACCTAAAAAGCATTTTTCTGGAAATGCGGCATGTGCTGCATCGTAATCTATGGCTCTGTAGTTTAAACCTAAAACATCAACGGCATCGGCATATCCACTAGCAAAAGCAACAGTAGGGCGTACACTACCACAAATAATTGGTCTGCTAGTATCTTCTTCTTTTACCCATTTCGAAAGTTGGTGAGCTACAATGGATAAAGAATCAATCCCACCAGTTATTCTATCAAAAACAGGTTTAATTTTAGTTGTATCGTAAGTTGGCGTATCCTTATATTCGCGAATTTTACCTTCAACCTCGCTGTATGTTTGAGAATAATAAGGGAAGGTCCATTCTATTTCGTTCCCAATGCTCCACATTATTACTGATGGACGATTAAAATCGCGTGCTATTAATGTTTTTAGATCACGCTCAGACCATTCATGAAATACTTCACTGTATCCTGTTGAAATTTCATCAGAAGCCGCTTCATCGCCCAAATAGTTTACACTTTTTCCTTTGGGGATATGCCACTCATCGAAAAATTCATTCATTACCAACATGCCTTGTTCGTCGCATACATCCATTAAAATAGCAGCATGTGGATTGTGAGCCATACGAATGGCATTAACACCAATGGATTTTAATTTTCCAACACGATATTCCCAAATGCCTTTAACGGCAGCAGCACCTACAGCACCCGCATCGTGATGAATATTAACACCTTTAATTTTCAAATTCTTACCATTGAGGTAAAATCCTTTGTTAGAATCGAAACGAAAAGTGCGAATCCCAAATTTTTGTTCTACTTCATCCACAACAACTCCTTTGTGCTTCACCACAAGCTTTGCCGAATACAAATGAGCAGTCTCAATATCCCAAAGCTGAGGATTAGTCACACTTAACTGTTGGTTTAATTTGCCGTTTTCTATTGTGCTTTCTGTATTTGAAGCAACTAATTTATTATTGGCATCAAGAATTTCAAGTTCAATTTCCACATCACTTTCTGCTCCCGCTATTTCTGTTTGAATATTTACAGTAGCTTTTTCGGCATTAACTTCGGGAGTTGAAATGCGAACGCCCCATTGAGGAATGTGAACCTTAGAAGTTTTCACCAGTTTTACATCGCGGTAAATGCCCGAACCCGTATACCATCGTGTGTCTGCATAGTTGGAATGGTCTACTTTTACGGCAATTAGATTGTCTGCACCAAAATTTAGGTGTTCGGATAAGTCATACGAAAAACTGGCATAACCATTGGGCCTGAATCCTAACTTCTTACCATTCAAATAAACTTCTGAATTGCAAAAAACACCATCAAATTCTATCCATATCGCTTTGCCTTTATCTGATGATGGAACATGAAATGATTTACGATACCAGCCCATTCCTCCTTCTACAAAACCAGTACTGGCTGCGGTATTTTCTTTTTGATAGCCAGTTAGATTACTCCAGTCATGAGGTAATCGAATAGCATCCCATTCCGAATCATCGAATGAAACCTGATCTGCTTGTGTTTGTTCACCTAAGGCGAATTTCCAGTTGAAGTTAAAATCTTCTGTTGTGCGGGCGTTTTCTTTCGCACATGAAGCAAAAACGAAAATGGATAGCAGGAGAATGTAAATTGAGTTTTTCATGATCTTATTTTAATTTCTTTGTAGTAATGATAAGGGTATTGCAATTTATTAGTGATGGTTTTTATACTTAAACCAATCGAAATATGCTTTGTTTTTGCTTTTTTCACCTAAAGATGTGGCATACATTCCAATGTAGGTGCCATTAAATCCCCATGCGATTTCATCGCCAAAATGAGATAAGTCTTGTGTTTCGCCAATTTGTAATAGATCGGCCTCTGAAGAACCAAAGTAAAAGCTTGCTTTAAGGCCTTTACTTACGAGCTTAAGATGCACTTCTTTTCCTTTAAAGGGCATCCTTGCAATTTCTTCAAGCATTCCTTTTTCGGCATTTACTTCTTTTGCCGTGGTTTTTAAAAGCACCATTTCATTTTTTATGCGGAGCAATTGATAATGTGTAGATGATTTTCGATAGAGAACCAGCCCAGCTTGTTCATTTTCTTTTTTCGATGAAAAATGCATTTTGGTAGAAACTTCATAATCGTGATGTTTCACTCGCTTAGCTAAGAAAGATGGGTTTTTCCACTCACTGATCGTTTGCGGACGCAGATCAATTTCCATTTTTCCTTTTGCCTGACGATACCAATGTATTTGAGGTGTTCGGAGGCAATTCCATTCTAAATCGATAGTCTCCGAATCAAAATTATCCTTTGAAATGAGCTCGTGTACTGGAGTCCATGGTAAATTTGGTCTTTTTTGTTCTGTTTGGAGTAAGCCTTTACCTGGATTGTAAATAAGCGTTACGCCACTTTCTTGACGAGTTACTTCAATTTTAGCCAGAAAGGTTTCACGGGCAAGAATGGAATAGCCATCAATAGGACGCTTCGCCAGCATAACGCTCCACCATTCTCCATTTTGTGTTTGCACTAAATCGGCATGACCAGTTTGTATGATCGGGTAGGTGTATCCTAAATGGCGATGCGTCATTATCGGATTTGCATGATTTGGAACATAAGGTCCCCATAGGTTTTTACTATTGAAAATAGTTACTGCATGAAATTCACTGGTACCACCTTCTCCAATTAATAGGATATACTCACCTTCTATCTTAAACAAGTGTGGACCTTCAGCCCATCGAGCGTTGGAAGCATGTCCATATGTCAATTGTTTTTTATCTCCTATCAAAATTCCTTTGTCAGGATCAATTTCCTGCATCCAAACACCATTTTTACCTTGCCAATCTTTTTGAGTTCCATCAATTACACCTGCTCCGGTATAATAACAACGACCATCATCATCCCAAAAAAGCGAAGGATCAATTCCCGGAGCATCTTTTATCCACATTGGATCGCTCCAAGGGCCTGATGGATTTTTAGCAGTAATTATGAAATTCCCTTTTTGTCCCACCATAGTGGTAATGATATAAAAGGTGCCTTTGTAATACCGAATGCTTGGTGCAAATATGCCATTGGAATTCTTAAGGCCATCTTGATACACAATTTGATCGGGACGATGAAGGCCGTGACCAATTTTCTCCCAATTCACCAAATCTTTACTGCGATGAATCGGAAGCCCAGGATACCATTCGAAACTTGAATTTACCATGTAGTATGTGTCTCCCACACGACAAATGGACGGGTCGGGGTAAAATCCAGAAAGAATTGGATTTTTAAATGTTTCGGGAGCTGATTGAGCGTATGTGCTTGAAATAAATAACAAGCAAATCATCAATGCAAAAGTTGTTTTTATCCGTAAAGTCTTCATTTAGTTGTCTTTATTTATCTTAAAAACCCAAGCATAATTTAATGAAGCATCAGCTGGCTTTTTAATTACCAGTTTGTCATCTGTTTGCTTAAATCTTATTTCATCGTCATAGCCCAATAATTCTATCGATTTGATATCGATCTTGGTAGAGTTGAGGTACTTAATTTCAACATCGCTAGTTGGAGGAACAAGTACAAAGGCATATAGTGTATCACCATTTTTTGTAAAACGAATATCTTCTTGTGTAAAGTCTTTGTTTTTACTTTCTGCCAAGTGTCCAGTACTTGTTTTGGTTGGTCCTTCGCCAAATACTTCCCAATGTGTAGCACTGTAAATTGCTTCTCCATTTACTTTTAACCATTTGCCCATGTCCAACAAGGTCTTTTTTTGATCTTCGGGGATAGTTCCATCTTTTTTAGGACCAATATTCAGCAACAGACAACCGTTCTTACTTACGATATCCACTAGGTCAGCAATGAGTTCCTGAGCTGATTTAGGCATCCAGTTTTTAGCATAGTACCAAGAGTTTTTTCCTATTGAGGTATCCGTTTGCCAATATCCTTTGCGGATTTTATCTGATTTACTTCTCTCTAAATCGAACATGTGTGTCCCTTCTGGATAGGATTCGAAATTGAAATTTTTGGTTTGTAAAACCACCGTTTTATCACGTTCGATACCTGAATTATAATAATAGGAAGCCAGTTTCTTATGATAGGGAATAAACTCAGGTCGATCGATGTAAAAATCGAACCATAAAATATCGGGTTGGTATTTGTCAATGATCTCTTTGGTACGCGGCCACCATACGTCTGCTAACCACTCTTTACTTACCGAGTCGCCAAGCTGATGCGGAGGCGCATATAAATCTGCATATTTAGGATTGCCAGTGTCGAAGTAGTCTTGCTGGTTGTAAAAGTTATAGTTAAAAGCAAGGTGAGAACTCGCTCCAAATAGTAAGCCTTGCTTTTTTATTTCATCTGCTAAAGCTTTAAAAACATCCTGTTTTGGTCCCATTTTAGCAGCATTCCAAGGCGTAATACTCGATTCGTACAAAGCAAAACCATCGTGATGTTCAGCCACAGGAATTACATATTGTGCACCAGCATCTTTAAATAATCTTACCCATTCGGTAGGGTTAAAATTCTCCATGGTCCACAATGGAATAAGGTCTTTGTACCCAAAAATCTTTTGGTCACCAAATTTTTCTTTGTGGTATTCATAGGCTGGATGCGATTTACCTTCTGTGATTACACCTGTTTGAATATTGATATGCCCTTTATCGGAATACATCCAGCGCGGATACCAATCGGTATGTAGTTCGGCAACAGAATTCGGCCCCCAATGAATAAAAATGCCAAACTTGGCGTCTTTCATCCATTGCGGAATTTCATACTTGCTTAGGCTTTCCCAATTTTCCTCAAATTTTATGGCTTCGCCAGAAGGCTTTTTTGAGCTGCAAGCTGCAATTGATAGTAGTAAAATAAAAACTAGGCTTAGTTTTATCATTTTATTAGTCGTCCTCATATCTGTAAAGCTTATTTTTTAGTCTTGATCTGTAATGGATAGGAGTTAGATTCCCAATCAGTATCTTTCCCATTAGCGAAAATTAAATTACTCTCGTAAAATTGTAGCTTATTACAGGTATTTAAAAATAAATCACTGCTTCAAAAATCATACAATGCGATTTTTATTAGCATACAAATGCTTATACTTGTATACTGTTTTTACAATATCTTAAAGAAAGATTATTATTCTGTAAATGTATGAATGTAAGCAAAATAGTAGGTAGGTGTAGTATTCTTTTGGGATTGTTATTTGCATTTACCCCCCTTTTTTCAGCTCAAAAGGATAGTACCGATTGGTATATTGACTTATACAATTCTGTTGCCAAGCAGGATAGTTCGTATACAAATGAATTGAATGCATGTTATCGGTATTTCCAACAACAAAAAGATACGCTTTGGCTCACTAAAACCCTAATTGAGCGAGCGGAAGATGAAAGTAATGAAGGAAATTATGGTGCTGCAATTTCCGATTTGTGGGAGGCTTTGGATTTAGCAGAATTGCGCGGAAACATCATTATGCAACACCAAGTTCATGCTAACTTGGGTTGGATTTATAATGTTTTTGGCAAAAGCAAAGAAGCCTTTATGCATGAGCAAAAAGCTTTGGACTTGTCTAAAGACGGCTTACAAAGTGGATTACTTACTGAAGGTGCACTAATATCTGCGTATTTTGATTTTGTACATTCATACCGCAGGAAAGAAAATTATACAATGGCGCTTCAGTATTTAGATTCATGTTATTATATCGCCGATAAATACAAGTATACAAGTAGCCAAAAGGCGTATTTAACTTCCGAAAAAGGGAATATTTTTCGCAAGCAGGGGAGACTTAGCGAAGCACTTGAGCTCTTAATTAAGGTGGAAAAAGAATTCCAAAACATAGATCAAGGTTACCTTACCATTATCTATTTCTATTTGGGAAATACCTATTATGCATTGAAAGATTATAAAAATGCTGAACTGGCATTTGAAAAGGCAATTGAAAATGTTGATGTGCGACCAAGACATTACGATGTAAAAGCCGAGTGTTTAAATCGCATGGCAAAAAGTTTAGAACAACAAGGTAAATACCAAGAGGCTTACCAGGTTTTAAGCCAAGCAAAGGAATTGAATGATGAATTGTTTAGTACAAAAGGCTTTCAGAATTCAGGAGTACTTGATATTAGAAATACCTATAAAGAAAAACTTGATGAACGCGACCGAATTATTCTAGAGCGCGACAAAGAGTTGATAGAACAAAAGGCGAGTAATTTGCGCATTCGCATGTTTTTAATGGGTTCTTTTGCACTGTTCGTAATTGCTTTACTCGTTTTCCGCATACAGTTTCAGCGTAAAAAGCATAAAATTGAGAAAGAAAGGCAAAAGAATAAAGCCCAACTTCAAGAAGAGAAAAGTAAGGTTTTGGTGGAAATGAAAAATAAAGAATTGACCTCCTTTACTCTACGCTTAATTGATAAAGATACCATGATAAGTGATTTGGCTGAATCAATTACTGAATATGCGCCAGCGAACGAGGCTTTGCTAAAATCGGTAAAGCTGAAAACGACTGGTAGGTTAAAGTTGTGGGAGGAGTTTGATAAACGATTTATAGATGTAAACAAAGGTTTTTATGAAACGCTAAAGTCTCGTTTCCCGGAATTGACTCCTACCGAGCTAAAGCATTGTGCTTTGATTAAATTGAACTTTTCATCGAAAGAAATGGCGCAATTGCTCAATATTTCGTTGAATGGTGTAAATACATCGCGCTATCGCATTCGTAAAAAGTTAAAACTAGAAAGAGAAGATAACTTGGTTAGTTTTATTGATGGGGTGTAAAATGCCTATTTAATTCGGAAATGGATATCTGTATTGTATGCCGTTTAGTAAGTTATTGAATTAAATTTATGGTTTTCAGTTTATAAACTTTTTCTCAACCTGTTGTCCAATAAAATATGCCGCCAACAATGGTATTAAAGCATAGCCCACATATTTTTCCAACAAGCCATAATGATTTAAAACCGTTAAAAATATTGCTGATATTAAAACAAACAGCAAGTCGAATATTATTTTTTTCTTTTTCATAGTTAATGTGTTGTTTTTATTGGGGAGAGAACCATTCTAAGTACGTATTATTTTATTCTTGTTTTGCAGAATACGACCTATTTCGGGATTCTATTTATAAGTATCTGATAGGTTTTTTAATACCCGAATTGCTTTGCCAGCATCTTTTTTGTCTACAAAAATATGATCGTGATAATAAGCAGCAATCACATTGCAAGAGATGTTGTTTTTGGCCAGTTCGGCAGAAAATAGGGCAGTTAAGCCCACCGCATCTAAAGAGGAATGAATCTGTAAAGTGATCCAGGAAGCAATGTAGTCGTAGTTTAATTGCAGCTTATCGGCTTTGCTTTTTTCAATCACAATTGTAATTCCTTCTGCTTCCTTAAATTCACAAATGGTAGAGTCTCGGTCTATTCCGTTAAAATTTTCGACCCTTGCAAATACATATTCTCCAGCATTTAATTTAGGTGTCATTCCTTTTATTAATTCTGATATATTGCTTTCTCCTGCCATTTTTATACTTGCTAAAGGTTTTTCTCTTATTTTGTTTTCGTCTTTCAAATCTACCAAACTATACTTGTATGGCAAATAGGCGGGTGCTTTTTTATTTAGACAGTGAAAAGCCCAAACTGGTTGCTTGGGTGTGTGGGTTTAATGTTTTGTATAGGGTAGGCTGGGCAGTGGAAAGAAACTAGATTTCGAACTGATCTATGCCAAAACCAATGTTTTTATTTCTTTTCTTCACGTAAAATTTTCTCCATTTTACGGCCTTTTGCCAATTCATCAATCAGCTTTTCCATACGTCTGCATTGTTTATACAATTCAAATTCATCCTCTATTTCTTCAATTCGATAACCACAAACAACTCCTTTTATCAAGTGTGCGTTAGAATGTATTTTAGCTTTTTGAAAAAATGTTCTAAAGGTTACTTTTTCATCAATAAGTGCTTGTAAATCATCTTTATCAAAACCTGTAAACCATTCTATTACTTGGTTGAGTTCTTCTTTTGTTCTACCATTTTTTTCCAATCTATTTAGGTAAAGTGGATAAATGATTGCAAATATCATATTGCCAACTTTTTCATTTTTTTCGGCTGTAACTTTCATTTGTATATCTTTTAAATTCTATTATTAATAGGAGCTAAAGGCTTAGTAAATCGACAGGCAGTAGGTTTGAGATTCTTTTTAGATTGATACGTACTTAAATATATAAAAATGTTTTTATTTTAAAGGTCGAATTTTACAATTGGTGATCATCGTAAATACAAAAAAGGGTGCTTGAGCTGTTAGCGGTAGAAAACTGTTCATCACTACCCATGAAGATTGTAAACCTATAGAGAATAAGGCTTCAATAATTTAAGATTGAGTTGTATAAAAAAAGGCTGTCTTAAAAAGACAGCCTTTCATTTAATCGTTATTTAATGACTTATTCAGTCACTTCGTTATAGATGTATTTTGAAACTCCATAATCTTCACTTGTAACTTCAACAGTAAGAGAACCATCTTCGTTAATGTAAATTTTATCTCCATTTCCAGCGAACATCTTCTTTTGAGCCAATACTACGTCTTCATAAGTTAGTGTAGAAAAATCAGATTTTTTGATTTTTAAAATACACTCACCTGTATCTTCGTTTACGATATCTTCAATAGCATCTTCATCAGCAGCAAAAGGGGCAGCAACTATACGACGAACACTTGATAAGTAATACTCTTTTGTGTCATAAAGAAAACCAGCAGGAAAACCAGCTATTGCATCTTGATATGCAATTAATTTTGCTTCTAGATCAGCTTCAGGAACATTTACTGCTACATCTGTCATTTTGAAATCTCCTTCAGTAATAAATGATACTACCATATTAAAACTTGGAGCTTGTTCCGCTTTAACTATAGTTGTTAATGCAACCACTCCATCTTGTGTAGTTGAAGCAGCTAACATATCTGCAGATGGCTGAAATTCTTTAAAAGACCATTTTTTAGTTGTTACTGCATCAAAGTTTGCAGTAATCGTTTCAATTAACTCTTCGGTTTGTTTTGCTTCTAACTCTTCAGGGCTTAAATCATCATCTTTATCGCATGAAGTAAAACTTACTAAGGCTCCCAATAAAAGGGCAAATAAATAATTAAATTTGTTCATAATAATTGTTTTAAAAAGGGGATTATCTTCCCAGGTTATAGTTTGTATTTAATGGTTTTTAATTTTGAAAAGAATAGGTTTTAAAACGCTTCTGACGTTCTTCATTTTCTTTTTTAGCTCCATATAAACCAGCAACCACTAGCTCTGTGTCAACTTCTTTTATTCGAATGGCTAATTTATACTTGCTTATTTCATCATTAGGAATAGTTAGTGCACTAACATAAAACTCTCCATAGTTATTACCTGCTGGAATAGTGACCATATCTTGAAAACTAAAATTAGTTTCAACGTCACCCTGTGTTTCTTCGCCAACAACTTCTAATACAATATTTATATCATAATCTAGAGTATGACTTAATACCAGGCTGTCTTTAAAAACACCGTCTTCTATAGTATGGTTATTGTTGGCATTAATTCCAATGTTCACAACAGCCTGTTCTGAGCTTAAACTAACAAAAGGGTTTCCAGTATATTTCTTTGATTCTGAAACTTCATCGTATGGATTTTCGCATGAAACAAAAATCATAACTAATAATATTATTGTAACTATATTCTTCATATCTATAAATTCATATCATTCCAATGCACTCAATTGTGATTTAATTTGGTCTTGCCAATTAATTAATGTAAGGATTAGAATTGGTCTCTTCTTTGGGAATATCCCAAATATATAAAGGAGAATTTGGCGCGAGTACTTTTCCATCTTTACGCTGAACCACTATATTTAATTCAGCTGATAAACGCTTCAGGTCATAAAAACGAAGTCCTTCTGTAAATAATTCTCTTCTACGCTCTTTTAATATCTCAGCTTTATCAGGTGCTGCCGTTAATAGTGGAGCTCCACGCTTTTCTCTTAATATATTTAACACGCGCATAGCTTCGTTAGGATCGCTTTGTAAAACGGCTTCGGCATATATCAGGTATTGTTCTGCTAAACGAAAATGTTTGTAATGCAGGTTGCGATCAATTTGATTGTTGCGCTCATTTACAGGTGTAATATATTTGTACGGTACTTGGTTAGCACTTATA
Source organism: Labilibaculum sp. (assembly GCA_016342745.1). Lineage (GTDB taxonomy): Bacteria > Bacteroidota > Bacteroidia > Bacteroidales > Marinifilaceae > Paralabilibaculum > Paralabilibaculum antarcticum. The sequence continues at coordinate 10,830 of JAEINT010000015.1, read as the reverse complement.
AACGAGTTATTCTTTCGTATATCTTCTTCTGTAAAGCTATTAACCAATTCATCGCTTAAAATCACACTGTTATTTTCATAAATCTCATGATAATCTATTAAATCAGCATCGTCAGTATCACTCAAGTCATGTGTCATAAATAATATTTCATTATTTGCTGTGCCGAAATGATCTTCCCAAAGCATCCAGTAATCTTCTTTGTTTAATAAATCGGTGTTGATGAAATAAGACGAAGCATTTTTTGCTATTTCCAAATCGTTAACAAATAGGGCAACTCTGGCACGCAATGCTCGCACTGCATCTAAACCAAACTCATAAGCCTTATTTGTAAAAGATGGAGCATATTCACTTTCGATTAACAAGGTCTCTGCTTTATCTAAATCGGCAAATATCTGATCATACACTGTTCCTAAATCAGACTTAGATAAATACTCTAGGCTTAACTGCAATTTTAGTGGAATACCTTCTTGCGTTCTGTTATTGCCATCGTATCGAGGTGCATAAAGTTGAACTATATTAAAAAAGGACCATGCGCGCAAGCCTAAAGCCTGAGCATAAACCTGATCAATTTTATCTTGTTCGGCTTCATCAAGGGCCGGAACATTGGAGTAATTATCAATTAATACATTTTCGTTAGCTATTAGCTGGTACTGATAAACCCAGATGTATGGCTGAGGTTGAGATTGATAATTCCAATTATGGATGTAGTAGTTGGTTGATGAATAGCCTGAAATAACATTTCCAAAATCATCGGATGCATAATCGGTAGTCTGCATATTCATTACGGAAGATGTAAGGTTACGAAGAACGTTGTTTAAAGCCGTTTCGTAAGACTCAACATCATTAAAAGCTTTCTTCTCAGAAACCACATGATCAGGTGTGATATCTAATAAATCACAGCTGGTGAATGTTATTATACAACAAAGTATTATTGCGATATTTCGAATCATAATTTTATAAATCTTAAAAAGTAATATCTAATCCTAATGTAAACGATCGAGGTAATGGTTGCCCAATTCCAGTAATCTCTGGATCAATTCCTTCATAACCGGTAAAAGTTAATAAGTTATTAGCCTGAGCTGTAATTTTAAAAGCTGAAATACCTCTCATCTTTATATGATCACTTAGGTTGTAACGGATGATAATATTCTTCCATCTTACGTATGAAGCATTCTCTACAAAGAGTGAGTTTACAGAGGTGTCAGAAAAGAACTTAGGATAAGGCAGTGGTTTTTCGTCTCCTGGATTCAACCAAATATCATTCATAAACCCATCATATGGAATTTCTCCATTTTTGACATTACTTATCATACGCGCTTTCAGGTTGTTGTAATTTACACCACCCCAAGCGTAGGTAAATAATGTTGATATTTCCAGGTCGTGATAGTTAAAAATATTTGTAAATCCTCCTGTTGCAGGATGAGTATAAGTCCCAAATCCAATAACCTGAGGAGCAACACCACCTGTTACTAGATTTTTATTTTCATCATAGTATAATGGCATCCCGTTTACTGGATTTACTCCGGCCCAATGTTTCACATAAGCTGAATTTATCGGTTCGCCAACTTTGAAATATCCTTCACTACCTACTTTAATTTCATCTTGTAAGTATAGATCAGTAATTTCATTGTCGTTGTAAGCAAAGTTTACTCTGGTAGTCCAACGAAAACTATTTGTACGAATTGCTACTGCACTCAATTGTATCTCAATTCCCTTATTTCTTAATTTGCCAATATTGCGCAATAACGAAGAGTAACCATTGGAAGCTGGAATATCTACTGTGGCAAGTAGGTCATCTGTGTTTTTAAGATATCCTTCAATAGTTCCATAGATACGGTGGTTATTTAAACCAAAGTCGAGTGCTACACTCCATTGCTTAGCGCGTTCAAACTTTAGATCCGAATTCCAGAATTCTACCAAATTAATTACACGATTCCCTCTATAAGTGTTACTATTGGTAAAATCATAAAAGGGTAGGCCCAATGTTTGTCGGATACCTCCTGAATTATAATTTACACCATAGGATGCGCGAAGTTTAAATTGATCGAAAATACTAAATGCATCAAACCAAGATTCTTTCTGAACATTCCACGCAGCACCTAATCCCCATGCAGGAACAAAGCGTTTATCTTTAGGTAGTATTGACGATCCATCATATCGAAATGAACCGGTTACATTGTATTTGGAATTAAAATTATAGTTTCCACGCGCATAAAATCCCAATAAGGCATCGTAAAATTTAGAAGTTGAGACTGTAGCGTTCGGATTTGCTCCAATTTCCGGGTCTACTTTATCCGATATTCCTGTGCTATTAAATCCAAACCCCCAACTGTTTGTATGTATATATTCAGATCCTGCACTTAATGCTATGGAGTGATCTCCGATGTGTTTACTATAATCGAGGCTAAAATTTACACGAGATATTAATGATTTAGATTCATTTTTACCAAATGATCCTTTTCCTTTAATCTTTCCTGCTTGTTCCACTACACGATTCGCTAGGCTTACAGTGTTGTTTTCACCATCATTATAAGTCATTCCAAGCTTTACATTCAGGTTTAATTCCTTATTAACAATCCAATTTAATCTAGTGTTTAAATCTACTCTCCACGAAGTTAATTCTGAGTAGCGGCCTGCTAACTCTTCAAAAGGATCTTCGAAATATTGCCCTCCGATGTTGATAGGATTCCTAGCAATAAAATCAGTAGTATTAGTTGTTTCGTAGGGTTGTAAGGTATAAATAAGACTTGCTGGAGTAGTATTCGATTTTGATCGTTTACTACGGCCAACGGAAGAATCGAATCCTATTGAAACATCTTTATTTAGGTTGTGATCTAAATTAAAACGTGTGGTAAAACGATTGGCCCAAGAATTTTTATATCCACCTTGTTCATTATAATAACTAGCAGATAAATAATAACGGGTATCATCGGCTCCACCAGACATGCTCAGTTGTAAATCTTTTACTTGAGCAATTCGTGATAACTCTTTTTGCCAATTGGTATTGACCGACTCTAAAGCCTTGTATCTTCTGTTTTTTATAAATATCTCTTCTTCTGAATCACCTGGTGTTGGAGAGTATATATAACCCAAACCCGAAACGATTTCTAATTCTCTTTCAAGCGCCAATTTTTCTTTCGACTTCATCAAATCTATTCCACCTAAATTGGCTATAGGCTTAACAGTATGCTGGTATCTTATGTTATATACTGTTTTTCCAACAATACCACGTTTGGTTTTAATTTCAATAACTCCATTTGCCCCGCGAGTTCCATATTCTACAGTCGATAGACCATCCTTAAGTACCCGAATGTCTACAATGTCATCAGGGTTGATAGTACTGAATACATCGGAAGAAATATGTGATCCATTTAAAATATATAAAGGTTCATTTGCTCTATTGGCAGAAACCAACTCAGCATCATCTTTAGCTCTAATTCCTAGTGAATTATTTCCACGAATACGGATGGTTGCTTTTTCTCCAGGCTCTCCACTTGATTGAATTGCTAAGCCAGCCACCTGACCTTGAAGTAGTTGATCGAAAGAGCCGGCTGGTGTACCTGACGAAAATACTTTAGTATCTATTTTTCCTACCGAACCAGTGAGCATGCGAACATCTTTTTGGTTCTCTCCAAAAACAACTACAGCTTCCAAATCGTGCGAAACGGGTTCTAATTGGATATCCATAATTGCTTTAGAACCAACCAGCATTTCTTTTGTCTGGTATCCTATGTATGAAAATTGTAAAATACTTTCGGATACTAAACCACTAAAAGTATAATGCCCCTCGTAGTTAGTGATAACTCCCGAAGTAGTGTTTTTTAGGATCACTGTTACTCCAATCAAGCTTTCGCCTGATTTTGCATCAGTAACAATACCTTCTACGGTTTGTACCTCTTGCGCCTCTGCAGTGCCATTACAAAAGCAGAGCAAACTCAAGGTAATTAAAAATAGAGATAAATATTTTTGTTTATACTTCATTGCTATATTCTATTTATTTTCTGTTACTGGATTAATTTTGAGGACTCAATATAAATTCCAGATGATTTTTTTTGTTTAAATATTTTTTCGCTAAACTACTTAATTGCTTGGCAGTAACATTTTGTATCTGTTTCTCAAATTTCTCAAAATCCTTTGCGTCTTCACCTCGTGTCCATTGATTTTCGAGCACCTTTCGCCAATAGCCATTGGTCCTTAGTGAGCCTTTGCGATTCTTAAGCCAAGCTTTTTTTACTTTATTCAGATTTTCCTCTGAGATATTGTTTTTCATGATGTCAATTTCACCAAATGTAGCTTGAATTAAAGAATCTAAATTTATAGGAGAACAAGTAAAATAAACATCCATACGATAACTGTCATAAGGTCTTTGTAAAAGAGTTGATGCAGCATATGGAGAGTAAACGCCACCAATTTCTTCACGTAATTTTTTGTTTAACCTGATGGTAAGAATATCACTTAATAGGCCCATTTCAATGCGGCTCTTTTGCGTTCCTTTATACTTACCGGTAAATCGCATGAGCATCTTTGTTTTTTCATCCATATTCCTTGGGAAATCGTATTTGTGTTCACCTTTTGGAGGACGAATGCCATGGTCGATATATTTTGTTGATATTTTGTCACCAGGTAAGCTACCCAGGTATTTTGCTAATAGTGGCTTTATCGAATCAACATTAAAACTACCGATTATAAAAAAGCGAGTACCATAAGCTGATTTAAATCGCGATTGATAAAATTCAAAGGCCTTATCAAGGTTTATTTTATCAAGTGCAAGTGGAGTTAGTAATGTAGCTGTTCGAGGACTATTTTGCATCATTACTTTATTGATCCCATCAGTAAAATAAGAATCGGGGTTATTTAACGAATTCTTATTGTACTCCTTTTTATTTTCAATGAACTGCTCAAATTTATCAACATCCTTACGAGGGGATGTATAAGTTAAATAAGTTAACTGTAATAAGGTCTCAAAATCATTTTGTGATGAAAAACCAGTTACTCCTTCGTTGTATCTATTTATGTATGGTGCCGCATATACTTGCTTACCTGAAGTAAGTCGCTCTATTTGTAAAGCATTGAATTTTGATAATCCTCCCTGGCTAACCAATGTTGAAGCCATGGATGCATTGTCGAAATTTTCGATAGGTGCTAATGAGTAACCTCCTTCGCGCATAGCAGATAGGCGAATTTCATCACTTTTAAATTCAGTGGGTTTCAGAGCAACACTTACCCCATTGGCAAATTCAAGTGTAGTAATGCCCATTTTATCGGAGTAAGTTTCTTTTTTGATTATACCTGCTTCAGGAGCCTTATGCATCAAAGGTTCATTCACATCCATATCGATATACGGAGTTAGGGTATCATTTACCACACTTTTTAATGCTGTAAGTATCTCTTCTTCGCTTGGAGTATTGGCGTTTTCAGGAGCTGTTACAATGATTACTCTATTACTCTCTGACACGTTAATATATTCATGTACCAGAGTTTGTATGTCATCTAATGTTATTTCTTTTAAAACCTGCTGTACAAACTCTTTTTTAAAGGAAATACTGGTGTTTTCCTCGCCATAAATAACATGGTTAGAAATTGCTTCCATAATTTGTTTTGAACTTAGCTTTTCTTCCTCTTTAGCTGTCTGTACAAAGTCATTATATAGAATTTCCTTTTTTCTATCCAGTTCTCCCTGACTAAAACCAAATTTTTTAATGCGAAATAGCTCACGCATTAACCCTTTTGATCCTTCAATAATTTTATCGCCTTTTGTTGTGGCTAAAGACATGTACCTATCTGTATTACCCGAAGCACTTGTAGCATATGATTGTGCATACATATACGTAGCATCTTTTTGCTGAGCAATTTCAGTAAGTCGCTGATTAACCATGTAGGTGTAGATAATATTAACCACACTGCGTTTTAAATCGGCAAGGTTTTTTTCTTCGCGATGAGGAAACTTATGAATGATTTTTACCGATGTGCTGGTAATCTCTTTGTCTTTTATTATTTTCACTAATGTTTTATCGTGCGAAGGTACCGAGTAGTCCTTGCGTTTAGGTGCATCTTTACTCACTTCAATTGAACCCAATATCGATTCAATTCGCTGCTCCATTTCTTCCTCATTAAAGTCGCCTGTAACAATAAAACTGGTTAAGTCGGGACGATACCAAGAGCGATAAAATTTTCGCAATTCTTCATCATTTCCTTGTTGTGTAACTACTTCCATTAATCCTATAGGACGACGATTAAGATAGCGTGAGTTGTTGTAAAGTAATGGATACATAGCGTCCTTCAATCGCTGGTTCAATCCAATTGTGGTGCGCCATTCTTCTAAAATTATATTGCGCTCATTATCTATAGCTTCAGTACTTAATGTTAAGCCGGAAAGTAAGTCGCTAAAAAATAAAAAAGCCTTATCTAGTGTTTGCTTTTCTCCGTTAGGAAGCGGAAGCATATAGACGGTTTCGTCATAGCCGGTATACGCATTTAAATCTGCACCAAACTCTACACCTATAGATTGTAAATAATCAATTAAAGTATTATCAGGAAAATGTGTACTACCATTAAATACCATATGCTCAAGGAAATGAGCAAAGCCGCGTTGTTCTTCTGTTTCCAGAATTGATCCGGCCTTGATGACCATACGCATCTGAATTTGATTTTCAGGAATGGAATTCTGTTGTAGGTAATAAGTCAACCCATTGGCTAACTGTTTTTTGGTTACCTTGGGATTAAGTGGGATAGGTGTTTGTTTGTTGGATTGTGCATTGGCACAAATGGTGTGTAATAAGAACAAACAACTTATAATAATTTGGAAAACAATCTTCATCAATTACATATTTTTTATTGTCGACAAGTGTACTAGCTTTTAATAGCTTATACAAAGGCTTTGTAGTGAAGTGATAAATATGTGTAGTGAAAATGTAGATTCATTCAGTAAGTGAATTGTAATAGATAAGCTATTCGACTGTTACGGACTTTTTTTAAGATTTATCCTGTTGTATTGTTAGTATAAGTAAGCTTTTCTGGGCTATGATGTAAGTGTGGTTATGGATGTAAGTATTGATTTAAGATGTAAACTGCTATTTTTTTTAGGAGGCGCAATATACACAATTTATATGAAAGAGAATCAATAGAATATTTTAGCAAAAAAGCAGATAGGTTATTAGGCTAACTTGTTAAAAGCGATGGTGTAAGGTTGTATTAGTTAGTTGTTAGTTTATTAGGGGGATAGATGCTATGAATTGATTATTTTCTTGTTTGAATGTACATTCTTGTTGTGTTATTATTGAATAACGTGTATTTAAATTCATTAAGCCTTTTCCGTTGGTTTCAACAATAGCCACTTTCGGACGTAAATCATTAATTACAAAAATTCGTTCTTCTTTCACTTCAATGGTAATTAATAATGGATGTTTCACAGAAGCAATGTTGTGCTTTATACAGTTTTCTATTAATAATTGCAAAGAAATAGGTAGTACTTTATTCTCCAAATAATTGGGCAAGTTAGTGATGTTCATTTGAATGGATGAACTCATTCGTAAGTTAATAACATCAACGTAGATTTGTGTAAATGTAAGCTCTTCTTGTAAGGTAACCATTGGCTCACCTTCAATGCGCAATTGATAACGATATAGGTGCGAAAGATTTGATAACATTCCTCGCGCTATTTTATCATCCTTACTTAGTAATGCTTTAACTGTACCTAAAGAGTTAAACATAAAATGAGAGTTTAAGCCTGATCGTAACAACTCTAGTTTAATAGATATGGTATCGCTTTTTTGCTTTTCATGTTTCAGCATCAAATTTAATGTTTCTTGTTCTGCAGAGGATCGAAGTAAAAATTCTCTCTTCCAATGCACAATACCAAAAATTAATATGCCTAGTAAGGTGATAATAAACAGTAGGAACAATAGTAACATATTAAGTTCCTGTTTGGTAATTATATCCTGGACTTCGAATCCTGGAGATACACTTAACACAAGCCACTGGTCACCCATATATAACATCGGGCTATATTTTTTGTAAACGGGCAATTGCAGATAGGTAGATTGGGTTATGTGTAGAGTATCGAATGGGGTATGTTGATCGCTCTCTCCCGTGAATAAAAAAGCGGGTAAGGTATAATGCTTACCCACCAATTCTATTTCAGGATGATAAATACACTGCTGGTTTTGATTGATAATGACCTGGTATACTGATGTGTATATGTTGTCCCAAATAAACATTTGGTGCATGCGATGCAAATCAATTAATACACCACTATTATAGATAGGATTTTCGGACTTCCCTTTAATAAATAAAAAACGCTCCTGAAGAATACAAGTAGTTTGACCATTTGGTTTGGAAGAGCGTAATAATTTCTCCATTTCATCAAAAGGAAGCAAAGAACTGTCCTTTTGAATTTTCCACCATTTTTTATTTTCTATCACTGCAAAGGCAACAATGGTACTATCTCCATTTAATAGCACATTTAGTCTATCCTGTATATCAGTTTCTCCTTTTTTTTGGGTTTGCCATACATAATCCAATTGCTGCAAAATATGACTGTAATTATCAAAATAATGATTCAAAAATTTTTGATAACCTCTGGTGCTGCCTTGAATGATAGATTGACTTACATCATTTGACTGTAGTTGTACCTTTTGCCTGATCCAATATGTTCCGAAGGAAAATGTAATTACCAAAAGGAGTAGTGCAATGGTATTCCATTTATTAAATAGTATTTTATACATCAGCTAACAATCCACTTTTTAAATTCTTTACTTCTAGAATAACTCACCACAATTTCGTCACTAACACCTTCAGTCATTTTAATAAGCAATCGGCTACGACTAATGGTTTTAATTTCACTAATAAAATGTTTGTTAATAAAATAGCGTCGGTTGGCTCTGAAAAATAGATCGGGATTTAATTCATTCTCTAATTGTGTTAGCGTAGCATCATAGTAATACTTTTTGCCTTCTTCTGTTATGGCAAATAAGTATCTGTCATCAGCCATAAAGTAGATGATTTTATCTATAGATACCGGTTTTTGAACATTACCCAATGATAAAATTAAACGGTTTAAATAGGGTGAGGTTTGCTTTTGGGGTTTATTTGCAGTTAGCTGATCCATTAATTGGTTTAACATGGGATTGCTTAACTGATTTTGATTGAATTTATTCAAAACCTTTTGCAGATCTTTACCTTCTATTGGTTTAAGTATATAACCTATACTATTTGTTTCGAAAGCTTTAATGGCGTATTGATTATAGGCTGTAGTAAAAACAACAGGAATATTTATATCAAGAGTTTTAAAAATGGTAAATGAATTTCCGTCAGTTAATTCAATATCCGAAAAAATTAAATCACACTTATTATGGCTAAGCCATTCAATACTATCGGCTACGTTACTTAATTGCTTAATAACCCGTATAGATAGATCAATGGCTTCTAGTTCGTTTTTTAACTCCTCGGCCAATAAAATTTCATCCTCTATTATTATAACTTCCATGTGCGCTGGTTTTTCAATACCCTGCTGCAAATATAGTTAATCCTAATAGACCGTTTTAAAAAAGCAATAATTATAAAGCATGTAAGCAAACTTAAGTTTCGCCTAAAGATTCAATGTCAAGGACAAGTTAGAAATCGTATGATAACTTAATCAATACAAGTCAATTCGTTTATTATTCCAATTGATCAGTTTGTCGGAATTAAAATATATCAACTCATTACATTGGTAAAGGTTTTGAGAAAAAGATCGGTATTACCGTTTACAAAGAGCATTATGAGCGAAACAACAAAAGAGTACGTAGTAAATTTGGAAGGAGAATGAAAGGGAAGCGACAATCAACAGTCGAACCTATTTTTGGAACTTTAACCCAGTTTATGGGACTTCGGAAAATCAACACCATTGGGATTGCACAGGCAAACAAGGTGATGCACATGTCAGCTACTGCTTATAATCTTAAAAAGATGTTGAAATTTATGAGTAAAACAGCTGAAACAATGACCAATCAGGCGATTAGTCATTTCGCTATTTTAAAAAGCATATTTGGCTTACTCAAACCCGTTTTAAGCACTTAATAATTCAAAATCTACAACTTATTAACTGAAAAAGTAAAGCCTTAAAAGCTTGTGAATCCACAAACATTTAAGGCTTTTATCTTATTTCTTAGAAATATTAGTTGATTGTGCAACGGTTACTTTTGTTGTAATGCGTTTTTACTTAAAATTTTTCAACCCTTTTTCTAGAAATTTCTTGTATGAATCAATAGATAAATCATAAAAATAAGGTTCAGCCAATAATTCTTCTTTTGAGTTCATAATAAAGTAAGCTGGTTGTGAATTCCCCTTAAACTTTAACTCTTGGTAGTAGAGAGCCTTGTCTCCAATTCTTTTTAGCAATTTCCCATTAATCTTAGACTTAATTTGTTTTTCCTGAAGTAACTGGGATTTATCATCAGTGTATAGAGCTGTTATTATAAACTTTTCACGCAATAATTTTAAGATTTCTGGATCTGACCATACATAAGCTTCCATTTTCCTTGAATTAACAGAAAGGTGTCCCACAAAACAAACCAAATTAGGTTTATTAGATTCTTTCGAACAAGCTAATCCTTGTTCGAAATCAAAATACCCATTTAACCCATGAGGAAGATGGAAGTATTCATCATAGATAGGTGTTGTACACTGTTCAAGTTGATCTTGGCTGAAGCCAGAAATAGAGCAGAAACAAATTAATAGTGTTAAAAATATTCTCATGTATTTTTTTTTAATGCATTACAACGGTATGGCGATATGTTTCGTTACTTGTTTTGAAATATATCCGCCTGTTATCATCTGTTGGGCTGTGAATAC
>JAEINT010000059.1 GCA_016342745.1 Labilibaculum sp. | reverse complement strand
CAACACATAGATAATTTGAAGACTCCTAATGGGAGTTTTTTTATTAAAAAACTTGTAAATGTGTATCAAATGTGATACAATTATTGTGAGGTGATAAACATGAGAAATGAAGTTATACACGTTAGAGTATCCGATGATCTTAAGGAATCAGTTGAGATTATTTTAAATGGCTTAGGTGTTACTTTGTCATATGCAATTAATATGTATTTAAAACAAATCGAGTTGAATCGTGGAATTCCATTTCAAATCGTATTGCCAAATCAGGAAAAACAAAAGGAAATTGAGATTTTGGCTCATGCAATTAATCTAACCGGTGGAAAAGAAGTCAACGCATATGCCACTAAGATACTTGGGTTGTATGCTCAAGATTTGATTGATTATGAAACTACAGTTTTCGCTTTAGGAAGAAACTTATCATGAAAGACCCTTATTTATATGAAGATTCTGATGTTCTAATTAATAAAGCGAACATCAAAGATAGAATTCTACTGGATGAATTTGAAAATCGTATGACGACGCTTGGTTTAATTACAATTCTAAAAACGGATATCAAGATTATAGATGTTAAAGATATTTTTCAAATCCATAAAACATTATTTTCAAATGTTTATGAATGGGCGGGACAGAAAAGAACTATTAATATATTCAAAAACGAACCCATTTTGAATAACTTGAGTGTCGAGTACACGAGTTATAATCAAATTAATAAGGAACTAGAAATAGTAACAACCACATATTTCAAGCAGAAATGGAAAAACCTTTCTAAAGAAGAATTTATGCATCTATTTACAAGAATGATTGCAAAGATTTGGCAAATACATCCATTTAGGGAAGGAAACACAAGAGTTATATCGGCGTTTGGATTATTGTTTTTAAAACAAAATGGATATAAATTTGATGTCGATATTATTGCGAAAAATGCAAAGTATTTTAGAAATGCACTTGTTATGGCATCCCTTAATGAATACGCTGAATATCATTATCTACAAAATATTTTATTAGATGCCGTTGAAGGTAAGCTTTTAGAACCAAGTTCATCTAAATACAATAAGATTAAAAATTATGATGTCAATCAGTATGAATACAATTATCATGAGGCAAAAAAATGAAACAACCAGATAAATGGAGAGAAACAATTGATCCAATCTCCTTACCATACAAAAATTTTATACTATTGGAAGTTTTGGGATATCCACACGCAGGCAATGATGTGTTTTATGCCAAAGGGATTTATGAAAAGAAAGAAGTATTTGTTTTCATTAAAGTCGAAAGACAGGATAATGCTAATATAAGAAATGAAATTGAAACTCTTCATCAGTTAAATTTTCCCAATACCCCTACAATCATAGATTACGATGAACACATGACATTCATGGTATCTATTGCCCTTGATGGAGAAAGACTATCAACAATAGTAGGCGAAAATTTAAAGAACGAATCACTTGAGTATATGGAAGAATATGGTGAATTACTAGCAACGTTTCATTTCTTAAAAGGTGATTTCAAGCCTGTAGTTGATAGAAGATTCTTCCATATCCAACCCAAAGAGTATTTTGAAAAACTGAATATTTCTTCTCTATATGATTACTTAACTAACAACTTACCAGAAAAAGTGAATACATGTTTCTGCCACGGAGATTTTCATTATGCAAATATATTATGGAAGAATCATCATGTATCAGGAATACTAGATTTCGAACTATCAGGAATTGGGAACAAAGAATTTGATATAGCATGGGCCATTATAAGGAGGCCAGGTCAAAAGTTTTTAAATACAAAGGAAGAAGTGCGGTTATTTCTAAAGGGCTATTCTAAAATGGGAACTTACGTTTCCCATAATGTGATATATTATATGGCGTTAATCTATCAATATTTTTATCAAATAGTCAGTGATGACCAAGAATATCAAACCTATGTATTTTCGTGGCTTGAAGAAAACTGTCAATAAACATTTAGTCAAGAAATCCTTTTTAAATTGACACGATTGTGCTTAAAGCTGTAAGCTTCTAGTGCACAAAAAGTAAACTTGGTATAACTCCAGAGTAAAACACGCTATTTTTTT
>JAEINT010000058.1 GCA_016342745.1 Labilibaculum sp. | reverse complement strand
TTATATGTTGATTTTGAATGAAATTTCATAAAAGAAATTGCCAAAAAATCAGCTTTCTGAACATGTTCACAGTGGAATAGGCTACGAGCCTGGCACCGAGTCAATGTCTGAGCTGATTAAATTCTTGGAATAACATGGTACTTGATACCGCATCATAAGAGTGAATAGGCAAAGGCAATTGATTTTATAATTCAAAATTTCTAAGGAGTCAACATGAAAAGACTTTTTATTGGAATCGACGTATCTAAAGGACACGCAGACTTTGCATTTCTTGATGAAAACCAACATAAAGTAATCAAGAATTCAAAATTGTTTGATAATGCAGATGGCCACATCGCATTAATTAATACTCTCAGAGCATTTAAAAAGCAATACCCTGAAGTAGCTATTTATTGTGCAATGGAATCAACAGGACGATATGAAAAACACTGGAACAATGTTTTGAACAAGTTTAATGACATTGTCGATAAAGTATTTGTCATAAGCGGTTTTTCAATAAAACATTATCACAAATCTTTGCACGAAAAGAACAAAACTGATTCTATCAGCAGTTACGTAATTGCCCATTACTTATCAACAAATTATTGTAAGCTTACAGCCAATAACCCTGCAGACTTTAACCCTAACAGACGTATCGTTAAAGCAATAGATTTAATTGATAAAAGTATTGTTGTTGCAACTAATCAGTTATTAGCCGAAGTTTATGCTTATTTCCCGGAGTTTATTTCTGTAGTTGAAAGTAATTTTAGCAAATGGAAGTTAGATTATCTTAAGAAATATCCTACATCTTACCATGCTAAACATGGTAAGATTAAAGCAATGAGAAAAATAAGATATTCGTCTAATAGTGCATTAAAGTCAATTAAACTTGAAGTTAACAAAGCTATCAGATCTTTAGGTAGTAAAGAAGAAAATGATAGAGATGGAAAACTTATCAGAGATCTTGCTAAATCTATTTTAGAACTTAGGAAAAAGAAACAAAAATTATTTAGTGAACTGGTAGAAAACTTGAATTATAGGGATATTGAACTCTTAAAAAGTATTCCCGGAGTTGGCACAAATTTAGCTGTTCAAATGTTGGCAATCATTGGAGATATCAAAAGATTTGATTCTGCTAAAAAGTTAGCTTCATATTTTGGAGTACATCCAATATTACGAAACAGCGGTAATGTTAACAAAGGTGTGATGAAAAAATCAGCTAATCCTTATAGCCGGAAAATTCTGTATAATATTGCATTTCAAATGTGTAAAGAGGAGTCACCCTTGAATTATATCTTCTCCAGATTTGCTGATCAAATGGGAAATAAAATGAAAGCAATAGGTAAATGTATGCATTTACTCTCCAGAGTAATTTGGGCCATTTTAACTAATCAGCAAGAATTTAATATTGAAAAATTTAAACGTCAGCACACAAGAATTGGGGCAAAAGATGAACATGTTATTAATGAATTCACAGAGCTTCTAACTCTTGCAAACAATGCTGTTGTTGCCCCAATATCAGCAAAAAAGAAAAAAGAGCTTAATGAAAAAATTCAAGAAAACAAAGATAAAAAAAGAGAGCCCCAAAAGTGTCAAAGCACACGGTATCAAGTACCAATTTGAACGGGGTCATCTCTTTTAAAACTTAAAATTTAATTAAATATATTTTCCTATTATTTTTTGTCAAATGAAAATTTGAAAAAAATATTAGATTGTATCTTATTGCCTCAAAATAGGCCTTTTTATTAAAGATTATCTTTATTTACCTCATAATACCCTCTTCATGCTTTCACAAGCATAAATACGCCTTTTTCCGCTTAAATCTCTTTAATCTTGACATAAGAGTTTATGAAAAATTAAATTGCTACAAACGGCTAAACGGAAGTAGGCTCTGCTGGGGAGCAACCTACCAGGGATAACCGTAACCAAAATGAGTTGGAACAAATGGGACATGATTTTATTATCGTGTCCCAACTCATCATTTTGGGCTATGCCTTAAAAAAACCCATCTGAAATTTATCACCTGTTAAGAATCAAGGAAAATAACCCGAGAAAACCCCAAACAAAAAAAAGTTTATTTTCTACTTGACTTTTAACAGAATAACTC